>JAZSLV010000014.1:0-28702 GCA_045535555.1 Bacteroidaceae bacterium
ATGTAACGCCAATATCTGTAAGGACGACCGGCATTCATCTCAATCTTATCAGGTATATCAGTATTCTCAATTGTATAGAGAGTAATAGCATCTCTGAAATCCGGATAATCAGAACACTGGAACTTTCCGCCAAGAATGCGACGACGCATATCTACTACATTATATGATTCGTAGTACTTGCGCTTGATTTCCTTACTGATTCTGGGGGTTGCATCTGAGTATTCTATGTATTCAACCTCTCCGCTTTTACGTAAAATGAACGGGGCGCTTATCGGTATCAGACTCTTTCCGTCAAAGCCCAAAACTATATAAAGCATATTGCGGCCCATTTTCTTAAAGCATGCCTTACCCTTCTTAAGCCTACCATAATCAAGAACTCTCCACTGCGGACCTCCACTGTTCACAGCCATTGCTATATAGACATACTTACGATCTTTTAATTCCCTGAAACAGTTCTTTTCAACAGTAATCTCAAGGTCTGATGTAACATTATATTTGTCTGTAACATCCTGACGACACAAATCGAATGGATAGGTGTATTTGGCAGTATTGCGATACTCTACCATTTCGCGATCCATGGCATAAGCATTGCGCCACACTTTTGGTATACGTTCGTAAGGATAGAATTGCATGCCGACAGGCATAATCAGGGAATTGATAGTAACCTGTTCGCGGCCTCGATCATCAGGGAACACATACCAGCTATGGCCATCACTATTGCGTCCCCAACTAGGAACCTGATCTACTATAGCAGGGAGTCCCAAACTACGAAATACAGCAGTACCCATAGTAACATAATCCAAGCAACTGCCGTAAGTCATACGAACCCAAGTAGCGGCACTACGCATAGGAATACTACCACGATCCTCCCATATAACACGGTGTCCAATAGCCGATTGCTTGCTATGTATCTCATTACGGACTATCTCAATCGCGCCATATATAGTATTGCGTTGGTCATCCGGATCAGTAACGGTACTGATGCTATCGCTATAAAACTCAGAAAGCACATCGCGCCAATTATCCAAACTCTGGCATTCCGTAACTTTGTACGGGAGTATCCAGTCCCTGAACTCCTCATAAGACAAATGCTTTGCCCAAGGCTGGGTCTTCCACTGCTTGAAGGCATGATCAATGCTGTAAATAAGATAGTACGCAGTCATTATCTCGACATCTGATATAATATCTCTTCCTAAACCAGCAAACTCGGTATCGCTAATCTGGCGCAGAGTGTCACGCTGCCAGTCGGGGCTGGGACCGGTTCCAAGAATTTCAAGTGCCTGCTTGTAATATCTGTTGATTGCGGTGGTATCTCGATAGGAGTAATGCGCGGGCATGTTGGCTATGAGATATTTGGCGGCCTTTAGTTTCTGGGGGTCTTTGTCAACTGTGCGGTAATGTTTGAGAACTGCTTTAAGTTCGGACTTGTTCTCACCTGCAGCTTTCAGGGCGTAATACAGATAGATATCATCTTTACTACAGCCACTGAAAGCCACTAGGGTAAGGGTTGCAAACAAGGCATAAATGGATTTTCTTAATAGGATATTCATATTGCGTTGTTTTTCCATTTATCAAGATTGGTTGAGTTCAGCGCATCGGCGCCTACGTATTCTATGCTGCCATCCTTGTGCAGGATGAAAGGTTCACTTATTGGAATAAGGGTATTTCCGTTGTATCCCTGGATCTGATAAAGGACCTCACGACCCATGTCGTGGAATATGGCCTTACCGTGCTTAATTACGCCAAAGTCTACTATCTGCCAGGGCTTCTCGTCACTACGTACGGCCGATGCAATATAGACGTATTTGTCCTTTATCTGCTTCTTTACTTCCTTATCTATGGGAATGGCGATATCGCTGACAAGGAAATATTGTGAAGTAACATCTTTTCGGCCCAGTTCAAAGGGATACTGGCACTTGGCTTTCTGACGGTATTCCCAGCGTTCGGGATTGATGGCATAGGTGCTGCGGTAAACCTTGGGGCCGCGCTCGTATGGGAAGAAACTGCCTCCTATCATGGTTGCAAAATCCCACTCTGAGTTCAGCTGTTCTCCCCTGTCGGATATGATGGTGTACCAACGGGTTGCTGCTGTTCCGCGGCTTCCTACGGGAGTCTCATCCCATACGGCAGGCACTCCTGCGCTGCGGAAAACCAATACTGCGGTCAGTGCATAATCGGGTATATCGCCATAGGTTTGGGCGGCCTGCAGGTGGGCACTCAGCAGAGGCAGACCGGCACGGGTGTAGAGGCCGTAACGATGTAGTCCGTTGTAGGCATCACCACGCAACATATCGGCGGTTGCCATTGTGGTGTTATACTCAACATCGTTCTTTATTGGGTGATCCAATCCTTTCCCAAAACGAGCAAGCAGCGTGTCACGCCATGCATCCAACTCCTGTAGCTCAATTGCCTTGTAAGGCAAGAGCCACTCTAGATACTCATCGAATGTCAGTTGGCTGGCCCACGGGCAGGTGGTCCACTGGGTATAGGATTTGTCTATGTTGTATATAAGGTAATCGGCCTTGATTACCTGAGCATCCGGCACAGTGTGACTGGGTAGGTCACGGTACTTGAGGTCTGTTATGGCAAGCAGGCTGTCACGATGCTGCTCAGGAGTGAGTGTCTTGTCTGCAAGGATTCTTGCCGCATAATCATAGTACTCATATATATCTGTTCCGGCGTATGAGTAGTGGGCCGGCATATTCTCTATAAGGAACTCGGCGGCACGTAGTTTCTCTGGATTGGGATCAACTGTTCGGTAATAATCTAGAACACGCTCCAACTCTGGGCGGTTGGCACCGGCTGAACGTAACGCCTCCTCCAGGGAAGGTGTGACCTGCGTACACGAACATACAAGGGAGAGTGCAGCCATACATAGGGCTGACAGCTTTGTTCTCATTAATTGGTTTTGTTAGGACTATTATTACAATCAGCCTATCATAACGCCGTTACAAACAAGTTTCAACTACTACCAAATATCAATCAACAAACAGGAGGTAACGGGTCTGTTTTAACTGATTTTGGGCAAATATATGTTTTTTCAAATTACTCCCCCCTTGAATTAACATTATTTAACCTATGCGTGAGGGATAAATAAAAATGCCTCAGAGTTTCCTCCAAGGCACTTTAAATAGTGATATGATATCTTATTTATAATACTCCATGCTTTCTGGAGTCCAAGTCATTACCACACTGTAATGACCTTCAACTTGTGAACGGGAGTAGTCTATGAATACCTTGAGCGGTTTGTCAAACAGGTCCGGAGTCTCTATGGAGTCGCGAAGCAGCAGGGTGCTCATTACGCAGTAGGCTGCGCTCTCCATCAGACGGCGGCCGCAGAAATCATTCATCTCGGTCTCCTTCTGGTCAGTCACGTGAGCGGTCATGGCATCCAGTTTCTCTACCATGACGCTTATGGCTGCCTTGCTCTCTGAGTCAGGCAGTGTAGCCAGCATATCCTTCACGTACTGTGAATAAACTCCGCTGGTAACGTAACGCAGGGCTGCTACAACCTGAAGCTGTGTGGTACCCTCATAGATTGAGGTGATACGTGCATCGCGGTACAGGCGCTCGCAGGTGTAGTCACGCATAAATCCTGAACCTCCGTGTATCTGAATGCTGTCATATGCGTTCTGGTTTGCAAACTCACTGGTCATACCCTTGGTGATAGGTGTCAGGGCATCGGCCAGACGGCTGTAACGCTTGCTCTCCTGACGCTCCTCGGGGGTCAGAGTGCGGGTCTTGGCAATCTGGTCAAGTGACTTGTATATATCAACGTAGCGTGATGTCTCATACATGAGTGAACGTGATGCCTCAACCTTGGCCTTCATCACTGCCAGCATCTGATAAACTGCAGGGAATGTATCGATGTTACGGCCAAACTGACGGCGCTCTGCAGCGTATGCTACAGCCTCACGCCATGCGGCATCCTGAATGCCCACGCTCTGGGTGGCAATACCTAAGCGGGCACCGTTCATAAGTGACATAACATATTTGATAAGTCCCAGACGGCGGTCACCGCAAAGCTCAGCCTTGGCGTTGTTGAACACCAGCTCGCAGGTGGGTGATCCGTGGATACCCATCTTATCCTCGATACGGCGAACGTTCACGCCACCGTTACGCTTATCGTAGATAAAGAGTGACAGTCCGCGGCCATCGGTGGTACCCTCCTCACTGCGGGCCAGTACCAGGTGGATGTCGCTGTCACCGTTGGTGATGAAACGCTTCACACCGTTCAGGCGCCAGCAGCCGTTCTCCACGTCCTCGGTTGCCTTAAGCATCACGCTCTGCAGGTCACTTCCTGCATCGGGCTCGGTAAGGTCCATTGACATGGTGGCACCATTGCTGGCCATGGTCAGGTATTTCTCCTTCTGCTCAGGGCTGCCGAACTCATTTATGGTATCGGCGCATGACTGCAGGCCCCATACGTTCTGGAACGATGCATCGGCACGTGAAATCATCTCACCTACTGCGCTGAATACGGTTACAGGCATGTTCAGACCGCCGTACTGACGGGGCAGTCCGAATCCGGACAGGCCGGCCTGGTGCATCACCTTGAGGTTCTGGGCAGTACCCTGAGAGTACTGTACGCGGCCACCGCTGCAGTGTGAGCCCTCGCGGTCAACTGACTCGGCGTTGGGGGCAATCACCTCATCGCACACGCTGCCGGTCAGTTCCAGCACACGCTCAAAATTGTCCATTGCATCGGCAAAATCGGCCGGTGCATAGTCGTACTTATCGGCCTCAGCGTAGAAATTCTCCTTAAGCTCCACTATGCGCTCCATGAGCGGAGAGTGCATGCGGGCACTGAGTTCAGGGGTATCCTTATAATTGTTCATTTTGAAATCTCCTTTAAGTTACGGATCAGTTTGGGAATCACATCCTCAACGCGGCCGGTCACAACGTAATCGGCAATGGCGTTGATGGGAGCATCGGGATCCTGGTTGATTGACATGATGAGGCTGCTCTCACGCATACCTGCAATGTGCTGGATCTGGCCCGATATACCGCAGGCTATATAGAGCTTGGGGCGTACGGTAAGACCTGTCTGACCAATCTGACGGTCATGATCCACAAAACCGGCATCAACGGCGGCGCGGCTGGCACCTACCTCGGCGTGAAGCACATCGGCCAACTTGAACAACATGTCAAATCCCTCGCGGCTGCCCATTCCATAACCGCCGGCCACTACTATGCTGGCGCTGTCTAAATGGTGTGATGGTTTCTGCATGTGGCGCTCTATCACGGTCACTGCCAGGTCGGCCTGGCTAACGTAATCGGCCACCTTATGCTTAACAATCTCACCCTTATAGTCTGCCTTGAGTATCTCATTCTTCATCACACCCTGACGTACGGTTGCCATCTGGGGACGGTGGTCGGGGTTGACGATGGTGGCTATGATATTGCCGCCGAATGCGGGACGGATCTGGTAGAGCAGGTTCTCATAGACCTTGCCTGTCTTCTTGTCCTCATACTCACCAATCTCAAGGTTAGTGCAGTCAGCAGTAAGTCCGCTGCCCAGGGCCGATGATACACGCGGGCCCAGGTCACGGCCTATCACGGTTGCACCCATGAGTGCAATCTGCGGCTGCTCCTCCTGGAACAGCTTGACCAGGATTGCTGAATGTGGTGCTGTGGTGTAGGGTGCAAGAGCCTTGTCATCAAACACATGCAGTACATCCACTCCGTAAGGGAGTATCTGCTTCTCTATGCCGTCCAGACCGCTGCCTATGGCAATGGCCTCAAGCTTGACGCCTAACTGGTTTGCAAGTGAACGGCCCTTGGTGAGCAGTTCCTGACTGACGGGAGCCACCTGGACTCCTTCCAGTTCGCAATATACGAATATGCTGTTCATGGCTTATCCTATTATATGGTTTGTGGCCAGTTCCTCAATCAGAGCGGCTATCTCCTTTTCATCGGCACCATAGCGCTTGCTCTCCTTGGCCTGGAATACTATGTTCTCAATCTTCTTTACCTTGGTGGGTGAACCTGACAGTCCGCATTTGGCGGGATCGGCGTTGACATCGGCCACGGTCCATGCGGGAACGTCATAGTTCTTGCGGCCCATGAGCAGGCGTGCGTTACGCGGGCGGCAGGGGGCGGCGCTTCCGTTCACGGTCAGAAGGCAGGGCAGCGGAGCCTTTACGGTCTCCACACCACCGGTAATCACGCGCTTTACGGTTACGCTCTTGCTGTCCATGTCAAGGATCTCCTCAACGTATGTTATCTGGTTCAGGCCCAGTTTCTCGGCCACCTGGGGGCCTACCTGGGCGGTATCACCGTCAATTGCCTGACGGCCGCCTATTATGATATCAAACTTGCCTATCTTGCGTATTGCTGTTGACAGGGCGTATGATGTGGCCAGGGTATCGGCTCCTGCAAACAGGCGGTCTGTAAGCAGATAACCGCCGTCGGCTCCGCGATATACACCCTCCATCACTATCTCTTTTGCTCTCTCAGGACCCATAGTGAGCATGGTCACTGTGCTGCCGGGAAAACGGTCCTTGATGGCAAGGGCCTGCTCCAGGGCATTGAGGTCCTCCGGGTTGAACACTGCCGGAAGTGCGGCACGGTTAATGGTGCCGTCGGCATTCATGGCGTCCTTACCCACCTGACGGGTATCGGGCACCTGCTTTGCCAAAACTATTATATTGAATTTTTCCATAGGGGTAGCAAAGATAAGGATAAAGCTACCCCACAGCCTTTTGGGAATCTGGCAAAACGGGGCGTTTTGCACAGTCATTCCTATTTTGTAAACTCCGGCAAAGAGAAACGGATGAGGGGCTCAGTCCTCGAGCATGGATTTCTGGTTCTGGCGCTCCAGTTTGTGGAAATCGGAGCCGGTCTTTACCTTGGCGATGGTGGCAATTACGGCGTTGTAGAGCTCGCTGCCTTCACGGTAATCGCCCGGGCAGGCAAAGTTTACGCGGCCGCGGTGTACAAGATTGCGGGCCTGGGCGCGGCTGGAATCGTTGCCGGGCTTGTAAATGGCTATGGAGTGACCTCCCTCGCTCTTTACTATGCGCATGCTGGGGATATCGGTCTCTCCGTCACCCAGGTAAATCATGTTCTGGAACGGAACCGGTCGGCCCTCATCGGGCATTGAATCGTTGATCTGGGCATTACGCCAGATGTCAAGTATGCCCTTGTTTATCATGAATATGAACTGGGTCTTGGATGTAAAATCCACCGCCACGGCGGGCCAGACGGCCTTGTCATTCTCATACATGAACGAGCAGGCGTAAATCTGCTTGAAGTATTTTGCAATCGATGTACCCTCAATGAGTTCCTTAAGGCCCGATGAGATTATGTAGTGCTCCACATTGACTCCCATCTCGGCACCCTTGCGGTTGATCAGATCGAACCACTGCTCCACTCCGGGAAAGAACCCTATTCCGCGCCCGAACTCCACGAACTGCTGGCGGCGGATGCTTATGCCGTTCTCCTGGGCCTTATCCACCATCAGTTTCATGTAAGCCAGAATGGTACTGGACTGCTGTTTCTCTGCCAGTCCGTGCGATGCCTTCCAGAATGACTCCTTATCGGTCAGTCCTATGGCATCCATAAAATCATACTCCTGCATATATGACGGAGACAGCGTCCCGTCAAAATCATACATCAGCGCAACCGTGGGTTTATCCATTTTTTTGTTTTTTAGGTTTACAAATTTATCTAATTTTGCGGGCAAATAGTTTATTCCAATGAAGAGAAGTTTGATTTTTAGCGGATTGCTGGCAGTATTGGCAATCTGTTTTGTTTCCTGCAGGAACAAGAGCAATGAGATTACAATTAACGGTATCTGGAACCTTTCCCGTTCTGAGTATTATTTTGATGGAAATAAGTTGGATTACGACGCATCTGTAATAGGAATCTGCGACAGTGCGGCTATAAAGCCGGTCCTGATGTACCCCTATGAAGTAACATGGTATTTCAATGAGGACGGTACCGGTAAATACAGCGGTAATGACACCACCTTCATCAGCTTTACCTACACTATAAACGACGATCAGATAAACCTCTCTTTCGGTGAAGAAGAGGAAGAGGAAACCGGTTATCGGACCTCTATCACATCCGCCTTCTTCTTTGAGAACGGCCAGATTCGCGTAAGTGATACTATTTCCGATATCCACGGTTGGGCAAAGGTCAGCAACCGCGAAGAGGTGTTCGGCCTGGATGGTCAGAAGAACCACAAGCTTGAAGCCGTACACTACTACGACAAACTCCTTAAGGAATAAGAAGCGAAGAATCTCCGTAACTAAGGAATCTGAATCCGTTAGTTAGGGCGTAATCATATATCTTTTTCCAATCGCCGTTCACAAAGGCCGATACAAGTAGCAACAGAGTACTCTGGGGCTGGTGGAAATTGGTAACCATCATCTTTACGATGTGGTACCTGTAACCCGGCGCAATTATGATCTGGGTGCTGGTCTTGAGCACTTCCAAAACTGTTGCGTATGGGACAAAATGAGGGGGAATCCGGTTGCCATACTATCAGCGTGAGACTATCAGCAAAAAAGAGAATAATAGTCTGGATTTCTTTTACTGAACCTGTACTTACGTTTCCTGATTGCATCGGCAGTTACGTTACCCAATAGCTTTGCAACCAGTTCATTCTTAAAGTGCATAGCTGACAACAACAACGTCAGGGACTCTTCTGTATCTATTCCGGGATACTCTATCTGCATATCTGCAATAGTATCGCTGAATGAGTGCCTGATGGTTTCAATGACCATAGCCTTCTTGCTGGAGTCCAGCTCTTGACCTAAGGAATCGGATGTAAGTGTTCTGAACGCTTCACTATTATAAAAGTACTTCTTGTTTATTTCTATCCTGTGCCGATACAGATTCATCAGTACGGCACGCGCCTCGGGGTCAGTTTGTGACTGTTCCCTTACCCTGGATTCAAGAATGAAAATGCTGCTTCGGCGTATTTCCTGTTCCAACCTGATAAACTCCTCCTGTTTTTCTATAATGCGTTTCTTCTCCCTGTTCTTGAACAGGACGTATATAAGAACCGTAATAATGGTTATGGCAATGAAAGAGAATATGCAAATCAGGACAAAGCGCTTATGCCTGCCCTGCATTTTCTCCTCCTTCAGTTCTTCTCTGTGCAGGTACTGCAAATCCATTATCTCCCTGGAATCAGACTGCTTAACCATCTCGATTGAATCTCGAAGTTCGGAGTATTGCTGATGCCACATAAGAACTTCGGCGGCATTGCCTTTTTTAGCCGAAATCTCTGCCAATCTATCATATATTATAATTCTGGCGTTGGCATCTGATATGTCGGGGATTGATTTTTTGAAGTATATATAAGCGGAATCAAAATCTTCTGAATAATAAAACGAGGTGGCTTTCATATTGTAATAAGCATCAGGTGATATTGGAGGTATTTGATTACTCTGCCTTTCTCCATGTAGTAACATACTTTTTATGGTAACTACCCTGAACGTAGTATCGCTTGAATTCTCAAATGATGAAGAATTATCTTTGGGGATTTTAAATAGAGTGTCTGTTCTGGCATTTTCAGCTTCAGATACTTCATTAAGGATTAATGAGAACTGTGACATCTGATTGTCCGTTTTCTGTATATTCGGATCCTGAATTCTGGACAATACAGAGAAAACACTTGCATAATGTGACAACGATGAATCCTGAATTCTGTCAGCATTGATCCTGCATTTGTAGAATTCATCATAGGCACAGTCATACATCTTTTTTTCGTAATAGCGGCTACCAAGGTTCTTCTCAGTCAGCGCATAGTATCTGACAAGCGTATCCGGGAAGAGGTCTTTAGCCTTGAGGTATGCGTAGATGGCAGCATGATTGTTTTTCATTCTGGAATACACGCACCCTTGTGAGTACCATGCCAAGGCTGCGTGATAACCCTTGCGTCTGGAACCATAATAGTCTGTGGCGGTTATTATAAGGCTGTCTGACGAGAATGGCCTTCCCAATTCATAATCAATCTGAGTCTTAAGTATGGCATACAGTGCATTGTCACGCTGGGATTTTGGCATCGGAAGGGACATAAGGACTGAATCAGCAGTTTGTGGATCTGTTACCAGCAACTTTTCAACCACTATCAGGTCACTTTGGTAATTACTGCATGAAAAAAGGAACAAAACCCATAATATGTTCAAAATGACAAAGACTCCTCCGCTAACCCTCATAACTATGACGCTTCTTTATGCAAATATATATAATATATAACTGTTAATTTATTTATAACCAGAAATAAACAATTTGCGCCTTACATCAAGGCGCATTGCCCTTGTGTCGTGTGAAGCTTTTTTAATCGGTTTATTCAAAAGTTTATGACCTGTTTGAGCCATATCAGTCGTATCACCCAATGCCTCATACAGTCTGAACAGTTTATACAGAGGGGTTATTCTTGACGGGCACATGTAAGAGGCCTCCTTGTAATGGCTTTCTGCAGCAGCGTCCAGCCCCATTTTCTGATATATGCTGCCCAGCAACAATTCAGTATCGTAGCTAGACAACTTGTTTGAGCTTTTTCTCGCATCAATTAATGCCTGGCAACAATCATCTGCATAATAGTTCAAAACAGCTTTTGTATATAGGTATCGTGGGTTATTAATAAGCATTTTGTCTGTAGAAGGAAGGGCTTCATACATCAACACAATCGCAGATCTTGCATCTTCATTCAACTTATCTGTAAAGGATTTCCATTGTACATTGGCCTTATACAATGGCAATAAAAACAAAATCGCACCTAAAGAAAAAAACATCACAATGAGCGGTACAATCTTTCTAAAGAATAATGGTATACTTTTCTTAAGAAGATGAAACAAACAGGGGATGATTAGATAGGCCATTACCACTGTGGTCATTGGATAACGAAAAGGATATGAAAACAATGATAGCGTACATAAAGAGCAAATCTCCATCAGAAGAAACGCCCTATGGCGTCCTTTCTGCCTGCACGCATGCACAATGGCAAAACTAATCATACCTATTATGACAGACAGTCCCGTCAGACCGTAGTTTACTACAACAAGTAAATATTCAGATAGCGGATGCGTCACATTGTCTGAGAGCATCAATATGTCTATATTGTCTATTGTCTTGAGATATTCTGCCTGCCAATTCATGTATTCCCTTCTGAAACCGCCGAATCCGAATCCAAACAGTGGGTGCTCTGCCACCATACGCATACATGTGTTGTATATCACCATACGCCCGTTTGTGGATGCAATCTTGTGATGAAATAGGAATAAGACTCCCCCCATGGCTGTGACTATCAGCAATGAAAAAAGAACCAAAACTACGGGTTTTATCCTTTTTTCTTTGCACTGCAATCCCAGCAATATAATAGCAGAGGCTGTAATTGTCATCATACCAACACGAGACTGTATGGCAAAAAGCAGTGAAGTGTCAATGGCAAATAGAGCGACCAAAATTAGAGGTCTAACCTTATTCTTCCCAGAAATAATTAGAACAAAAGGGAAAGTGACGCAAATCAGTGCCGCAACACCGGCAGGGTTGTCAAAGTCTGCCACAGCTTGGAAAGGGGTATAGTTGTTAACTAGTCCCGAGAACTGCAACAAGCAATACACAATCACAGCCAGATTAACCGCAACCAAACAGAAAGGGCAAACCCAGATCATTGCGGAATACTGAGGTTTACGCTTGAACAGACATAATATTGATAATACGATTCCATTTATAGCTACAGCTGCGATTGTACCAATCCATTTACCAATAATTTGCCAATCGGGAACATTATGAATCAGAGAAAATGACGCTGTCAGGAATACAGCACTAATCAAAAGAGAGCTTATTGTTTTTTTTGAGAAAAACGATATCATCAGAACTCACGTCATCTATCTATTATTCACATTTTAGGGTCCCATACAGGACGGACAGATTGACCATAGGAGCGGTCTCCTTGATAGGAACTTGCTACACTTAAAGGGAAAATCAGACTATATGCTCCGTAACAACCTCTTAAATCAAGATTGCAAGTCCAGTAACATCCGCAATAACCTTCTCCATATATCTTATTGCCAGTACGGAATCCACCTGCTGGCAAGAAAATGAAACGATCCGTGTATCCAGATTTTTTACTGGAAACCTTGAATCCTTTTACGCGCTTCAGCGTTGTCCATTCCCAAGTACAATTTTCTATCAGTTCTTGTATTTCTGTAAATGAAGGAATACGCCATGCGCCACCCCAATCTACATGTGCAACATCATCTTCTGGTTTTAAATATTTGTGATTATCTACCCGACCTCTTAAGCTGTCTGTATTGTATTTTGTAAACTTCACGTCATCAGAATTATTACCATCTTGCCAAAATTTATAACTCTTCCATGTAAAATAATAATATTTTTCATTGGTCTCACCCCAAGCATAGTAAATGCCACGCTGGTGAGGTTTTTTAGCGCCGACATTACAAGTAGCCCATTTAACACTGAGTCCCAAATCAACACATTCATGCCCATTCTCTATATCTACATAAGACTGTGGGCTTATTGAAAGAGGAAATAGTATTGAAATAATAATTATCTTTATCCTTAACCCCATCCGGTTTATTCATTTAAAATATACAGATACTGATAATATTACAAGTTGGGATCCCAGACAGGACGGATACGATGTGGTTCTTCTCTCTTCCTGAATATTGTCCCCAACGTGATATTCCCCACTTCACTGTGTGAGTTATCATCTCTTATAGGATAAAAGCAATAATCGAATGGAGGTTGTTCTTCATCGGCTGTTCCTGTCCAATACATATAATTGGAGCTCATCTTTATCCTGTTATTATTGGGGCCTATGATAATACCCTCATAACACCAATCTTTTATCAACTGATCTTTAGTATGGTCATACAAATTATATTCAACTTCTGCAAAAGATTTCACATTGCATATTTCAGCCAACTCTTCCACATCTTCTTTCTTTGGCATACGCCATTTTCCGCCCATCATTACTTTTACAACATCATACTTTGTATTACTGATTTCTTGTCCGATTTCAACATAATTGTTTGATGTTTTATTCCAATATTCATAATTACTTATATTGTCATCATATCTTTTTGATGGTTCAATTGAGCCCCATCTGAAAAATAAATCATCCGTTTGGTAATCGTTGTTGTATTCCCATTCTCCAAGGTCGCATTTAGCCCATTTTATTCCACTGGGTAGACCTAGATCTACATACAAATTTTCGGATAGTAGTGTCGAAAAATACTTCTCAGGCCCGTATAAATAAGTCTCAATACCATCTGCCTCAATGTATTTTACAAATGAACGGCAATAATAAGTCTTGTCTGGCTTGGTGCCCCGGACAACAATGCTGAAATTGTTACCATACTTATTATCTATTTCTGTAATAACAGACATTCCATTAATCTCTTCTTCGGCATCTTCATTCATCAAGATTCCAATGGTACAATTTGACAAGTCTGCTTCATTCATCATAATACTACCTCGAACCGAAGCATCAATATAATGAATGTTTTCAATAATTAATTCTTTGAACTCTGGGTTAAAAATGCTGGTAGTAAAAGTTATCACAGAACTGATTTGGCGTTTATCGGAACTTTGCCCTTGTGAAAATAAACAACAACAATAATCTGTTCCGGGGTAAAGAGATTCTATCGTTGCATTAAATGATTCACCATTTAGACCGTCTTTATTTATATAAATTGAGCACTCTGGCGAATCATTGCCTTCAAGCCATGATTTGAAAATAGATTCTGCCTTATCTGTTTTGGGGCAATACAAAACACCATGCTTTCCTAGGGCAATATCAATTTTAGAGATATTCTTTAATTCGCCTTTTATGGTTGCCGTGAATGAAGTTGTATTAATTCCTGTAATATTTAAATCGTCTACATTAGTGGAATCAGATAGTTCCCTTGATTTATCACAATTCCAAAAAGAGAATACAAAACATAAAAAGAGAATTCTGGAGGCTAACTTTCCAATATCCATAGCGGCAAGTCGATTTATATTAGTCATGAACATATTTTGAAAACCTAACAGACTATTTATAAATATAATAATATTGATCTGTGGGCTCAATTCTTTCATTTATTTTTACGATTTTCCCCTGCCCTTCATTTGCATTGAATCTTGAATTAAAGGTACTTTCAGGTTCAATCAAATTGAATCCTGTTCCATTAAATCCACCGTTCGGCCCCGCCCATATGGCATATCTGATGTTATAATACTGGGAATAAAGGGAACTGTAATTTCCTTTCCTAATAAAATAATTCCCTCCATCATAATTGCCATATTTTATTTCTGAAAGATCAACATGGTCCAATGAGAAAAATGCATAATCATGTAAATATATGTATTGTTCATTTTCACGTAAAACAACAATATCGTGTTTCCAACTTCCATAAACCTCCCATCTTACACCTGCTTTAGATATTAGTACATCGCCTACCTTATGCTCCACATAATCTGCGTCATCAACAACCTTACTTACTTCAAATATTGAAAGCATCATTGAAAAACCGTTTTTGTTATATGTGGATATTGTAGACATATTGAAAAGCATATTGTCATATTCTAATTCACCTGTTAACTTATTAAATAAGGCAAGAGAACTAAACAAGTCATTCCCACAACACCAAGTCAGTTCAACAACCTCATAATTATCTTTATTATTTAGTAGAGAATCTATTTTGTTAAGGCTCTTTTGGGGATTAAAGCCATATTCCTTGGCATTTTTCACCAGTTCTTCATATTTTACTATTTTATAGACAGAATCTTGTGGAGAGTAAACAGGAAAGAAACCATACTCTCCTCCGTAAAACAAATCTCTGTTAACCTGTATGTCTTTTTTACGCTCAAAGCCAACAATTCTTATACCCCGACTATCAAAAAGGCTCTTGTTGTCGGTAATAAGACCATCTATAGACGTTTCCCAACTACAGTTGTTATCAATTGTCGGAAAGAAATCACTGTCATTTGAACAGGATGCCAACAGTAATCCCGTTACGATTAATGATAAGTTTTTTAAATTCATATTATTAGTTTTTGTTAGTTGTTTACCACCATTCAATTGAACCATCTTTGATACGGAATGGTCGCTCATCCCACCCTCGGGTAAGATCATGCAGCCACATAAGCGTCCCTGCCGGCACTCCTTCATAATGCAGAGCATTATCTGTAGCACGGCATATTTGGTGTGTTACCCAAAACAAACCATTCCAGTATTTGAGCTCGTACTCATCGCCGGGATGAATATCATTGTCATCGCTACGTGGTACTATCCTGACAAAACTTACTGTTTCCGGTTTGCCCAGGTCCATTCCAACCCAGTTCCCGTCAGCGCTACCGGTTTCATAATTGCTCAGCCAGTTGCCATCAAAGGCTTTCTTGGCGTTATCAGTGTTTGTTCCTTCTTGACAAACTGGTATGCCATGAAGAGCAGTCGTATCTTGGTTAAAGAATGCAAGTTCAGAAATACTGCCATAAGAGCCGTTTGGGGAAAGGTAACGCCAATAACGGTATTTGCCCTTTTCTGTCAATGGTATCTTGTCGGGTATATTCAGAGAGTCAATGGTGCAGATGGTGACAGCGTCATGGAAATCAGAATATTCAGAAGCCTGTATGCAACCTCCCAGCATTCTCTTTCGCATTGCTACGACATTTTCAGATGAATAGTATTTTCGGCGCACGTCCACGCTCTCAGTATTCGTGTAATCTGGACGTATGTATTCTATGCTTCCATCTTTGTGTATAATAAAAGGCCATGATAGAGGGACAAGATTCTTTCCGTCATAGCCCAGTGCAATGTATAATATGTTGCGACCCATTTTTTGGAATGTCACTTTTCCCTTTTTGACCTCACCGAAATCTATAAGTGTCCATTCGCTTGAATGGCCATTGAAAGTAGCAATATAGGCAAAGTCCTCAACCAGTTTTACATTTTTGCGGATAGATATAGTAACATCCGTGGTATTGAAATAACGGTCAGTAACGTCATGTGAGAATATACTGAATGGGTACTGATACACAGAGCGGTTATGGTAGGGCACTCGTTCCCTGTTTATAGCATATTGCTGCCTGTAGACCTTTGGAATGCGTTGATGCGGAAAGAAAGGTCCACCTGGGGTTGATGATATGTCCCATTCAGAGCGCATCTCCTCACCATTGTCATTAAGTAGAGTATACCAGGTATGCCCAGCGCGATAACGCCCCCATGATGGTGTTTCCTCTATAATCACAGGAATACCATAGCTCCTGAATGTGAGCACGCCAAGGTTTACGTAGTCTGCACATGAACCGAATGTCATGTGCGCCAGTGTTGACGCACTGCGCATAGGAAAACCGGATCGGTTATACATGCCCACTGGCTTTATGCGCCATGATATCTCACTTCGGATAGTGTTAACAGCTCTGAACGGAGAATCATAGCTTTCATCATCATAATCCATGTGGGCAATATTCCACCAGAAAGTCTGACGCATCGTGTCGCGCCAACAATCAAAACTTTGTAACTCCACGCATTTGTAAGGGAGTATCCACTCACAGAACTCATCAAAGGTAATGTGTTTGGCCCAACGTTCATTTTTCCAAACCTCAAAAGCCTTGTCTATGTTCTGTATCAGGTATTCTGAGGTTATTATCCTTGCATCCTGTATAATCTCATTGTCAAGACCGTAGAAACGGTTGTCTGTTAACTGAAGTAGAGAATCTCTCTGTTCCTTGGGTGAAAGACCGGACTTGAATAGTTGCAACGCAATGCTATAATATTTATCTATCTCTTTAGTTTTCTTATAAGAGTAGTGGCCTGGCATATTCTCAATAAGAAACCTTGCCGCCGCAAGTTTAAGGGTGTCATCCTTGTAGTGTTCAATAACCGTCTCAAGTTCACCCCTGTTAGGTCCGGCCACCTTATATGCATACTCGAGTGCGTCATGCCCTTTTGAACATGACACAATAATAAAAGTTGTAATAATTATGGCATTATAATAGTCCTTTATTATCCTTCTTATAATCGGCATAACTAATTTTTTTACAAAAATAGGTGCAATATGCCATAAAAAAGACTGTGGAATGTGGGACAAAAACGGGACAAATGCCGTTTGCCGTATGTTATGCGCGTGGTATTAAGCAAAATAGAGAATAATTGCCATGATTTCTTTTACGAAACCGGAACTTCCGTTTCCTGATTGCATCGGCAGTAACGTTACCCAATAGCTTTGCTACCAGTTCATTCTTAAAGTGATATGTAGGCGGAGCTAAGGAATCAGCAGTGAGGAGTCGCCGTAACTAAGGAAACGGAAATTGTGGCTCAGGGCGTAGCGGTAGATGGTTTTCCAGTCGCCGTTTACAAATGCCGACACCAACAACAGCAGGGTGCTCTGGGGCTGATGGAAATTGGTAACCATCATCTTGACGATGTGGTACTTGTAACCCGGCGCAATGATTATCTGAGTGCTTGTCTTGAGCACATCAATATTGTGGCGGCTCAGATAGTCCAGTATATGCTGCAGAGCATCTACCGAACTCATTGTAGGATTGGTCTCATAAGGAGTCCACTGGTTTACATGCATCTCCTCCTCGGTAGCATCGGGATGTGTGCTCAGATAGACACCTATGTAATAGAGGCTCTCCAGAGTGCGGACCGAAGTGGTACCAACAGCAATGGTCTGACCGCCGTGAGCAATCAGCTTCTCAATGGTGGAGCGCTTTACGGCAATGAACTCGGTATGCATCTCATGCCCGCTTATCTCCTCTGATTTGACCGGACGGAAAGTACCCGCACCCACATGCAGCGTGAGTTCCTCACGGTCAATCCCGTGAGCATCCAGATCCTTGAGCACACGCTCCGTAAAATGCAGGCCCGCAGTAGGAGCAGCCACGCTACCCTTTATCTTGGAATATACGGTCTGATATGTGGTCTTGTCACTCTCCTGTGACTCCCTGTTCAAGTAAGGAGGAATAGGAATCTCACCCACAGCCTCCAGCAGTTCCGCCCAACTCACGCCGCCGTCCCAACTGAAGTCAATCCTGTGACTGGTTCCATGCAGAGGACCGCGACGAGCCTCAAGAGATATTGTCTTATCGCCTATCTGAACAGTATTGCGCAAAACAGGAGTATCCTCTTTCCACCTCTTAAGATTGCCCACCAGGCAGTACCAGGAGCACCGCTCAGTCTGAGTGAACATAACCTGATAATCTGAAGGGTCTGCAGGCTCCAGAAGGAAAATCTCAATCAAAGCCCCGGTAGATTTAGGCCCACCCGTAGCCTCCTTGCGGAAATGAAGCCTAGCCTGAATCACCTTAGTGTTATTGAACACCATCATAGCTCCAGCCGGCAGATACTGTGGCAGATTACGGAATACATCATGGCTAACCTCCCCATGCCTGTACAGCAACAGCTTTGAACTGTCCCTCTCAGCCAAAGGAAATTTTGCAATCCGCTCATCCGGAAGTTCATAATTGAACTCCGCAATCCTGATATGTTTTACCGCATCATTCATATTCGAATTGCAAAATTACAAAGAATTTGACAAGGTTAGAATAACGCACAAATGGAGGATTACTTTTTGGGGGTATTGGCAGTAAAAACCATGGCCGCCCGTGGGCTTGTGAACGGGAGGGGCCCGTCACTAAGAAGATGCTCTGGAAGATGGAAACTTGTTCACGTCTTTCAGAGCGTCTTATTAGGGATGGGAGGGATAGCGCCGTAGGCGCGTAGTTTTTACGTCAATACCCCCAAAAAAGTAATCCGGAATGCTCTCCCCAATTAATCTGCAACAGCCAGCGTAAAAACACTAACTTTCAAATCAGGAATCCCAGCCTCCATAACATCAATAAGAGAGCATAAGGTAGCACCGGTGGTAATCACGTCATCAACCACCAGCACATGTTTCCCCGCCAGCAGTGAGGGATCAGTAACTTGAAACAAATCCTGAGCATTGTTCCAACGCTGGTATTTGCCCAATCCGGCCTGTTTGGAATGCTCATTTACACGCTTGACGGCATTATTGATTATTGGCAGGCCGGTAGCCTCTCTGATACCCTTGGCTATATAGGTGCATTGGTTATATCCGCGTTTCATCTCTTTCCAAAAGGTAACGGGCATGGGAACCATACAGTCTACGCCTTCAAAGAAGCCCTTTTCCTTGAGTTCCATTGCACCTGTTCGCGCCAGCCAGGTTCCCACACTTGGATGCCGCCAGTATTTGAGATGAAACAGGATATTGCTGTAGGTGCTGTCCTTGTCGTAGTGAATAAGAGAGGCGGCACGAACCAGACTGTGCTGGCCAAGCAGCATCCGCTCGGTAGGATTTATAGACTTCATATCATACTCCAAGCGTGGCATACCAAGAAAGCAGGATATGCAAAGTTCCTCTTCGGAAGGGTCAAGCCTATGGCCGCACACTTTGCAATAATGGGGAAACAGGAATTCAAACAAAATTCTCACAAGACCGGGACGACGGATTTGACCGTCCCGGCAAACAGGTTTTTTCATATGATGCGGTTTATTCAGGTAAATCAGACAGATCAAGCACCTTTCTGACAAGTGCCGGCTCATATCCGCGTGAGCAGACGGATTTCATGGTTTTCATCTTACGCTCATACTCCGTTGCACCTTTAGTCTGGCGGTAACGTGAGCAGGCGACATCCTTGAGGGCAGCCATATACTCATCCTCGTCAATACGGGACAGAGCCTCGTCGGCCACATCCCCGGGAATATGCTTCTGCCACAGAGCCTGGGCAATTTTACTTCTGCCCCATTTGGCAAACCTCACCTTGTCATGAACGAATGCCCTGGCATATCGGGACTCATCAATATATCCGTCTTTAATAAGGTGCTTAAGAATGCCTGGGATATCCTCACTCTCCACCTTGTGTCTCTCAAGCATTGCCCGTACCTCAACACAGCAGTGCTCCGCCCCCGAGCAGTATCGCTCGGCCAGTGTCTTTCCTTCAGATTCAGTCATAGTAAAGCTTTTATCATTCGTTGTTTTCCAAAAATATCCTTACGCAATTCAATATTATGGTATCCCGCTTTTTCCAGCATATCCTTAAGTGCCGATGCCTCCAGCGGGTTGATTTCAAAAAACAGTTTGCCGCCCGTAACAAGGGCTTTTTTTCCAAACTCCGCTATTGCCCGATAAAACAGAAGCGGATCATTATCAGACACGAACAGAGCCAAGTGAGGCTCATAATCCAGCACCGTATCCTCCATCTGAGCCTTCTCGGACTCCATAACATAAGGAGGGTTGCTCACAATCACATCGAACCTGCAATCCGGTTCTGCATTGAGAATATCCACCTTGCCGAACTCAACCTCAGTGCCGTTAAGGCGACTGTTCTCACGGGCCACCTCAAGGGCACCGTCACTGATATCCCAGCCTTGCACTTTCCAGCCCGGAAGACGGTGAGCCAGACTTATGGCTATGCATCCGCTGCCGGTACCCACGTCCAGCAGAGAGCCTGACTGAGTTGCATCCCCTGCCACCCAATCTACAAGCTCGGCTGTCTCGGGACGCGGTATCAGCACCCGTCCATCGACTTTGAAAGACAACCCGCAGAAAGGTGTTGAACCAATCACATACTGTAAAGGCTCGCCTTTAGCCAAACGCTCCAAAGCCCTATCCAGCTTTTCCGTATCAGCAGACAGTTTTTCTTTGGTATAAAAAGAGACGGCACTGATGCCCAGATACTCCAGACACAGTGCCTTCTTTATGGTTTCAAGCTCTGCCGCAGCATACCGGCCGCCCAAAGCGTCTTCTATGCGCTGCAGAATCTCTTTCATATGGTTTATGCTATCTCAAGTGCCACCTTCATCATGTTGGTAAAGCTGCTGCGGCGCTCCTCGGTCGATGCATACTTGCGGTGAACCAACTGGTCCGATATGGTGCAGATGGTAAGCGCCTTCTTGCCCGATGCCGCGGCATTGATATAGAGTCCGGCCGATTCCATCTCGACTGCCTTCACTCCGAACTTGCCCCATTTCATCTGCTTGTCAGACTCATCGTAGAACACATCGGCACTGTATATGTTGCCTACCTGGAACGGGAATCCGTTCTCACGGGCCACACGTGCGGCGCTCTCCAGCAGACCGAAATCTGCAATAGGCGCAAACCTGGCGGGGAATCCGTACTGATGTCCGTAATCGGAGTCAGTGCAGGCAGCCTGGGCAAAAAGCATATCGCCAATCTTCATGTCTGCAGTCAATGCACCTGCCGTACCTACCCTGATGATGTTCTCAACATCAAAGAAGTTGAACAGCTCGTAAGAGTAGATACCTATTGATGGGATACCCATTCCGTGACCCATAACCGATACACGCTTGCCCTTGTACAGTCCGGTATAACCCAGCATTCCACGAACCTCATTAAAGAGTTTGGGACTGTCCAGATACTTCTCGGCAATGAACTTGGCACGGAGCGGGTCTCCGCACATTATCACGGTCTTGGCTATATCATCATACTGCGCTGCGATATGAGCCGTGGGGGTGTCTTCTCTACTCATAAGCCTTATATTTTTTCCTCGAGTGCCGGCGAAACCAGGCAACCCTCTATGTAATCAATCTTTTTTACCGGACCGGCAGCGGGAGCCACTATAACCTTGTGTCCCTCAGTGCTGATACGGCCCTCTGAGAACCACTGCAGTGCCTGCGGGAAAATCCTGTGCTCCATGCGGTGAATCTGCGCCTCCAGTTCATCGACGGTACCGTTTACCGGCACACCTGCCTGAATTATCACCGGACCCGCATCAAGTTCCGGAGTAACCAGATGGACCGAACAACCGGTTATCCTCACTCCATGCTCGTATGCATCGACAATGGCCGTAGCACCCTTAAAACTGGGCAGCAGCGCCGGATGCAGATTAAGGATACGTCCTTCAAATGCATTCACGAATACCTCACTCAGTATCCTCATCCAACCCGCCAGAGCTATGGTGTCAACATCATATTTCTTTAGGGCCTCAACCACCAGAGCATCATACTCTGTACGGTTTCTGTGTCCCTTAGAAGGTACAATCTCCACAGGTACTCCCAACTTACGCGCACGCTCTATCACGCCCGCATCCTCCTTGTTGGTGAGCACCACTCTGACATCCGCATCTAAACGGTTCGAGCGCACAGACTCAATAATAGCCTGTGCGTTCGTTCCGTTAGCCGATGCTAATATAGCTAATTTTATCATTACATCATGCCATCCATGCCGCCCATTCCGGGATTCATGGCAGGCATAGGTTTATCATCCTTCTTCTCTACGATGACGCACTCGGTTGTCAGGAACATACCTGCAATAGAGGCGGCGTTCTCAAGAGCCACACGTGTAACCTTGGCAGGATCAACCACACCGGCCTTTACCAGATCCTCATAGCGGTCATAGCGGGCGTTGTAACCAAAGTCACCCTTGCCCTCCAAAACCTTCTGAACTACTACAGAGCCCTCCTTACCAGCGTTGAACACAATCTGACGCAGAGGCTCCTCGATGGCGCGACGGATGATCTGGATACCGGTCTGCTCATCGGCATTCTCACCCTTCAGCTTGTCAAGGGCGCTGATGGCACGGATGTAAGCCACACCGCCACCGGCTACGATACCCTCCTCAATGGCTGCACGGGTAGCGCACAGAGCATCATCAACACGGTCCTTCTTCTCCTTCATCTCGGTCTCAGAGGGTGCACCTACCTTGATCACTGCAACACCGCCTGACAGTTTGGCAAGACGCTCCTGGAGCTTCTCCTTGTCATAGTCACTTGTGGTGGTCTTGATCTGAGCCTTGATCTGAGCTACGCGGTCTGCGATCTTGGCCTTCTCACCCTTACCGTTAACGATAGTGGTGTTGTCCTTGGTGATGGTAATCTTCTCGGCTGTGCCAAGCATATCCATTGTAGCCTGCTCCAGCTTAACGCCACGCTCCTCGCTGATTACGAATCCGCCTGTCAGTACGGCGATATCCTCAAGCATCTCCTTACGGCGGTCACCGAATCCCGGTGCCTTTACGGCGCAGATCTTAAGACCAGAACGCAGACGGTTTACTACCAGTGTGGTCAGAGCCTCTGAGTCAACATCCTCGGCAATGATAAGCAGAGGACGGCCGCTCTGTACGGCGGGCTCCAGGATAGGAAGCAGGTCCTTAAGGTTGGATATCTTCTTGTCATGGATAAGAATCAGAGGATTCTCCATAACGCAGTTCATCTTCTCGGTATCGGTTACAAAGTATGATGACAGGTAACCGCGGTCAAACTGCATACCCTCAACAACGTCGATGTATGTGTCACGGCCCTTGGCCTCCTCGATGGTGATTACACCGTCCTTTGAAACCTTCTGCATGGCCTCGGCAATGTGCTTACCTATCTCGGCATCGTTGTTGGCTGAGATTGTAGCGACCTGCTCAATCTTGTCAAAGTTGTCACCAACAGCCTTTGACTGTTTCTTGATGTTCTCAACAACAGCTGCAACGGCCTTGTCGATACCGCGCTTAAGGTCCATGGGGTTGGCACCGGCGGTAACGTTCTTAAGACCTACGTTCACGATGCTCTGAGCCAGAACGGTTGCGGTTGTTGTACCGTCACCTGCATCCTCACCGGTCTTGGAGGCAACGCTCTTGACAAGCTGAGCGCCTGTGTTCTTGAATGAATCGGCCAGCTCAATCTCCTTAGCAACGGTAACACCGTCCTTGGTGATCTGGGGAGCACCGAACTTCTTCTCTATGATAACGTTGCGGCCCTTAGGTCCAAGTGTAACCTTGACTGCATTTGCAAGCTCGTCAACGCCCTGACGCATAAGGTCACGGGCATCGGTATTGAAAAGTATCTCTTTTGCTGCCATAATTGTATCTCCTTATTATTTTTCAACCACTGCCAGAACGTCGCTCTGACGCATAATCAAGTATTTCTCACCCTCAACTTCAAGTTCGGTGCCTGAATATTTGCCATACAGTACCTGGTCACCCTTCTTGAGAACCATTGCCTCATCCTTGGTGCCGTTTCCTACTGCTATTACCTCACCCTTAAGGGGTTTCTCCTTGGCTGTATCGGGGATAATGATTCCGCCGATGGTCTTCTCCTCAGCTGCTGCCGGAAGAATCAGAACTCTGTCTGCTAACGGTTTGATGTTCATATTCTTATTGTTTTAGTTATTTGTTTGCGACTTAAAAGCCCCTCATCGGGCAATGAGGTAAGAGCCAAAAACATGCCAAACTGCCATAAGGGTGTAAAGTGTCACCGGTTATGACAGTTTGGCACAATATTGGTTTGCTTATCTGACATTCTCCGAGAGGAAATGAGTCAGCCCGTCGGCTGTCATATCCCGCTGGAACGAGCCCTTATGGAATACCGATATTATTCCCGTCTCCTCCGATACCACCACGGCCACGGCATTGGTCTTCTCGGCAATACCCATGGCAGAACGGTGACGCAGTCCGAACTCCTTGGGCAATTCCTCGCTCTGAGACAGAGGCAATATGCAGGCTGCCGATTCTATTCGGTCGTTAACGATTATCATGGCTCCGTCATGCAGCGGACTGTTCTTAAAGAATATGTTCTCTATAAGGCGCTGGTTGATATTGGCATTCACCTCCTCACCGCTTGCTATCACATCATGGAGTTCGTCACTGCCTCCTATCACTATCAGGGCACCCTCTTTTCGGCCGCTCATGCTCTCGCAGGCCTTGGCCACAGGCTCCCACTTGGCGGCATCGCCATGACCGCTACGGCGTCTTACCAGCCAATGGAACAACTTACGGGTACGGGTTGATGTGCCAATATCACGGAAGAAGTGGCGTATGTCATCGGCAAACAGCACTATCAGGGCAATCACACCCACATCGACCAATTTGTTCATCACGGCGCCCAGCAACTGCATCTTGAGCACTTGTGATACCACGATCCAGACCAGGATGAAAACCAGGATACCAATGAACATGTTGAGAGATCCGGTCCTCTTCATCAGTTTGTACAGATAGAAAAGGAGCAGCGAGACGCACAGCACGTCAATTATATCCTTGATACCGAATGAAACAAAATAGTCTACCATATTCTTATTTGTTGTCTTTTAATGCCTGCATTATCCTGACGGTATGGGCAGCCTCCTCAACGTCATGGACGCGTATCCAGTCGGCGCCTTGCTCTATGGCCACCGAATTCATTACGATGGTAGCCGGCAACGCCTGCCCCGGAGTTATCTCAAGCAGTTTCCACGCCATCGATTTGCGTGAAAGGGCCGACAGTACCGGCAGTCCCAATTCACACAGTCTGCGCTGATTGGCAAGTACGGTGTAGTTCTGCTCAAGAGTCTTTCCGAATCCGTATCCGGGATCCAGTATCACCTTTCGCTTAACATCCACCCCAGCCTTCTCCATAATCCGCAGTCTCTCCTCAAAGAAAGCCATCATCTCCTTTACAGGATCCTTCTTAATGGCCTCGGACCACATTAGCACATACTGCGCACCCGTGTCGGCCACCACCTTATACATTTCATCATCACCCCCGTAGACATCGTTTATGATGTCAACCTTCCACTCACGCACGCAGCGCTCTGCAATCTGCGGACGGTAGGTATCAACCGAGAGCGTAACATCAGGGAACTCAGCCCTTATCGCATCAAGTCCCCACTCCAGCCGTGCCATCTCCTCGTCGGCCGATGCCTGCACGGCACCGGGACGGGTGGAGCAACCGCCCACGTCGATGGCGTCGGCCCCCTGGGAAATCATCTGCCGGACACGCTCCGTAAGTGTTGCCTTGTCCTGCACACGAGACCCGCTCCAGAAGGAGTCCGGTGTCACGTTTATGATTCCCATGATTTTGGTCATATCACTTCTTCTCAGCGTCCAGGAAAGCCTGTACCTGCTCGGCAATCTTGGTCATGCCGGCAGCGGTGGGGTGATTCATACGCTTCTCAATGCCCTCTACTGCAATTACGGGCACACCGTAGTGTTTGCAGATCTCCCTCATTGACTCACCCAGATTCTCACTCATTCCGTCATTGAGGAGTGAATAGATCTTCATCTTGGGATAGAGTTTCTTAAGGTTGTCAAGCAGGTATGCGAATGCCGGACGGTAGAAATAGAGGTCCTCCTTGGTCCAGCCTGAATACTTGTAGTCACCAAACGGCTCGTGTGTCCAGTCATCATTGGTACCGCCGAATATGAACAGGATATCGGGAGCGCCGATGCAATTGAGACGGGTCACGAATGCGCGGTCTGAATAGTCATCGTGGTTGTAACCGCGGCAGCAAACGGTACTGCCCGACCATGAGTCATTCTTTTCAAGTACCCATCCGTTCTTCTCTATTACCTGAGCCCACCACTGCTGGCTCTGCTCTGTTACGCCGCAGAACTGGTTGGGATAGAATGTATCGTAATACTTGGGCATGGAACCCGTGAATGTTGAATATGAATCACCCATTACGGAGACCTTCAACTGTGCGGAAATCATGCCGCAAAAAAGAACGAACGCAAAAAGAGCTGCAAATTTCTTCATAATTATAAATTGGTTATTGTTTTAGTTAATCCTATGCTGTTGGAGCCCTTAATAAGAATGGTTTTTCCGGCTATCTTCTCACTCTCAAGAGCCTTGTTCACCTCATCCACATCGGCAAACAGACGGAATCCGCTGTCCCCTGCAACCGCCTTGAACTCGCTGCCCACCAGCCATACGCAGTCAAAGCCCTTTTCCCGGAGCATGCCCACAATACGTCTGTGTTCATCGGCCGATACCTCTCCAAGTTCACGCATATCGCCCAGGATAAGCATCTTGTCCTGCGCCTTCATCATACTGAAGTTCTCAATTGCGGCGGCCATGCTCGTAGGGTTGGCGTTATATGCATCAACCACCAGACGGTTGCGGCCTGTCTCGGTAAGTTGTGAGCGGTTGTTTTGGGGTTTGTATCCGGCAACCGCATCCGATGCATCCTGCTCAGTCACCCCAAACTTAAGGCCGATGGTGATGGCGGCAAGTGCGTTATCCACATTATACGCACCTATAAGGTTGGTCTGGACAGTATGCCAATCTCCCTTTGCGCTGCGCCAGCGGAACTTTACAAACGGATTGCACTCCAGCACTTCACCTTCAACAAGCAGTCCATCCTGACCGGGCTTGCCGTATTCAATAAGTGGCAGTCCCTGGCACATCTGCTGCAGATGCTCATTGTCACGGTTTACAAAGGCTATGCCGCCGTGCTCACGGAGCCAGTCATAAAGCTCACCCTTGGTGCGCTTTACCCCTTCAAACGATCCGAATCCCAAAAGATGCGCCTTACCCACATTGGTTATCAGCCCGTAGTCAGGCTGGCTTACCAGAACCAGTTCCTTTATATCACCGGGATGGCTTGCGCCCATCTCTATAATGGCATACTCATGCTCCGGCTTAAGTCCAAGCACGGTAAGCGGAACACCTATGGAGTTGTTCAGGTTTCCCTGAGTGCAAAGCACGTTGTACGTAGTGCTCATGACGGCATTGGTAAGTTCCTTGGTGGTGGTCTTGCCGTTTGTGCCGGTTATTCCTATTACCGGAGTTCCAAGGGTACGTCTGTGTAACGCGGCCACCTGCTGGAGAGAGTCCAGTACATTATCCACCAGGATCATTCTTGGGTCCTGCACGTCATACAGGTCCGGATTGTCCATAACTGCATAAGGACACCCCTGCTCCAACGCCCCGCGCACAAACTCGTTTCCGTCAAAACGCTCCCCCTTCAGGGCAAAGAACATAAGTCCAGGTCCGCATTTGCGGCTGTCAGTTGTTACGCCCGTACACTTTTGGAATATTCTGTAAATCTCTTCCTCCGTCATAATACCGCAAAAATAGTTATTTTAGAGCATCTTACACCTTTATTTTACCATCTTTTGGTGCCGATTCGGCCCATAAAACTCACAAAAAGCCGCAAAAAGTGCATTATAAGCACATTTTTTTGTGTTTTTTTTGCTGCTTTAACAAATGTTCCCTACTTTTGGCACAATTAAAGACCCAGCAAAGGACTTTTTAAGGACAATTCAAATAATAAAAAGGATACAAAAATCAATCTTAATCACACAATTATGAAAAAAGTATTATTCGTTATCGCAACTCTCGCACTTTGCATGTCTGCTAACGCCAAGTATTGGTTCAGCGGTTCACTCGGTTTCAACAGCCAGTCTGTCTATGGTACTGACAACAAGGAAAAGACCCAATATTTCTGCCCCGAATTCGGTATGGCAATTGAGGACGCTCTTGAAGTAGGTGTAGGCCTTAACATCAAGAACCCCACATCTCTCAGCGGCCAGCAGAAATTCTCATTCGGCTTTGCTCCTTTCCTGAGATATACATTCCTCAACGAGGGCAGCTTCCATATGTTCGTACAGGGCAGCTTTGAATATGAGATTGTATCACCCAGCGGCTTCAACTACTGGAATCTTGGACTGTATGTTCAGCCCGGTATCCGCTTCGACCTCTCAGACCAGTGGTCAATAGTAACAAAATTTGAGGGTCTCAAATACGTACACACAAGCCAGGCAGAGTTGGCTTATCCCGGTGCACAGAAGCAGAACTACTTCGGTCTCGGTGCTGACTTTTCAGCTCTCAGCTTCGGTCTCGTATACGAGTTCTAATCTGAAACCCAATAAAAAAGAGGCCGACTAAAAAGCATTTTTTAGCCGGTCTCTTTTTTTGTTCATATGATTTGTTTCTCATTTTTACTTTGTGGATTTTGACCGTATGAGTGTTTCTTGATGTCTCAACTTGCCTGAGCTAAGCTGCTCCATTG
>JAZSLV010000025.1:0-276454 GCA_045535555.1 Bacteroidaceae bacterium
CAAGATGAGTTCTGTCTGGGCTACTGACGAGAATAATTTCTACAGCTACAGCGTAGACTACGGCCCGGACCTAAGGAGGGTGTCCAGCGAGATGCACCGTACATACCAGAAACTCTATGAAAAGTTCTACTGGGATGACTATGAGGAGAAGGTGGTGACTGACCATCTGGGCAGCATAACGGCCCTCATAGACGAGAGTGACTACGCGTACATTGCCAGATATGACGCATGGGGCAACCGTGAGATAGTTATACCCTATTGGTTTGACCTCACGGCCGGATTAATTGATGCTCCAAAACAACTGCAATAGCTTTTTCAATATAAGAACCCAAACAACCAAAGAGGGATTTTATTTCCACGGCCAAACTCAACTCCGTCAATGGCCAGAAAACTGTTTTCTATATCCTTAATCTGTTCAAAATTCTTTCCGGCTCCTCCTACTTCAAACAGATACTTTCCTGAACTTTAAATTTGGGTTATAACATAAAGGAAAATAAGTGATAAAGTATAACCTTATCACCCATTCTACCAGTACCTCCGCTGGGAATCGAACCCAAATTTAAAGTTTAGGAAACTTCCGTTCTATCCATTGAACTACAGAGGCAAACAGGTTTTCAACCTATTCGGCCGCGAAGATACTGCTTTTTTGCTTAAGTTTGCAAGAAAAGAGACTAAACCGCTTATGAGTATGAAATCAATCATCAAAACAACCCTTTATGTTTCTATAGTAGCCATAGGCATAAGCCTTGTAGCAGCCAAGAAAGCCGACAAGCCAAGTTATCCCATAGGTAACGTACCGTTCACCCAGGTCAAGGTGGCACCCGAGACATTCTGGGGTGACCGCATCCGCCAGAGCCGCGAGGTTACCATCCCGCTGGCTTTCAGCAAGTGTGAGGAGACTGACCGATACACCAACTTTGAGCACGCCGCCGCCAAGATGGTCGAGACCGCCCGCGGCGACAACAGCAGCAACTACCGCCCCACGCAGTTCCCGTTTGATGACACCGATGTCTATAAGACAATAGAGGGTGCCAGTTACCTGTTGCAGACCTATCCTGACAAGAAACTGGAAGCCTACATAGACAGCGTGCTGGATATAGTGGCCGCCGCACAGGAGCCCGACGGCTATCTCTACACCGCCCGCACCATGAACCCTGCACATCCGCACGATTGGTCAGGCCCCACCCGCTGGAGTGCCGAGGAGAGCGGCAGCCATGAACTCTACAACCTGGGCCACATGGTAGAGGGTGCCATAGCCCACTATCAGGCCACCGGAAGCCGCAAGTTTCTGGATATAGCCATAAAGTATGCCGATTGCGTATGCCGTGAGATCGGTTACGGACCCGGCCAGAAGGTTATAGTTCCCGGACATCAAATAGCCGAGATGGCGCTGGCCAAACTCTATCTGGTAACCGGCGACAAGAAATACCTGGATGAGGCCAAACTGTTCCTGGACAACAAGGGCAAGACCGCCCGCAAGGATACATATGACCAGTCACACAAACCCGTCATAGAGCAGGATGAGGCCGTAGGTCATGCCGTACGCGCCGGTTACATGTACTCCGGTATGGCCGATGTAGCCGCACTCACGGGCGATAAGTCATACATCGATGCCATTGACCGCATCTGGGACAATATGGTGGGCAAGAAGATGTACCTGACCGGAGGCATCGGCTCAACAGGAGGTATTGAAGGGTTCACCCAGAACTATGACCTGCCCAACATGAACGGCTACTGCGAGACCTGCGCCGCCATTGCCAATGTCTATACCAACTACCGTCTGTTCCTGCTGCACGGCGATGCCAAGTACATGGATGTGCTGGAGCGTGCCCTGTACAACGGCGTTATAAGCGGCGTGAGTCTGGACGGAGGCGGGTTCTTCTACCCCAACCCGTTGGAGAGCCACGGACAGCACCAGCGTCAGGCCTGGTTCGGGTGCGCCTGCTGCCCCAGCAACATCTGCCGATTCATCCCTTCTGTACCCGGTTACGTATATGCAGTAAAAGACAACAAGCTGTTTGTAAACCTCTTTATGTCCAACACACTTGCCACCAAGGTGGGCGGCAAGAACGTTCAGATAACCCAGTCAACCGAGTATCCCTGGAACGGTGATATAAAGATTACCGTCGATAAGACCCCGGGACAGTTCTGTCTCAACATCCGCATACCCGGATGGGTCAGAAACCAGGTAGTTCCCACTGACCTTTACCGCTACTCGGACGGCAAGACTCCGGGTTACACCGTTCAGGTGAACGGAGAGGCTGTGGACGCAACGCTCCAGGACGGATATTTCGGCATAGACCGCAAATGGAAGAAAGGGGATGTGGTAAGCATCCACTTTGACATGGAGCCCCGCATAGTTACCGCTCACCGTCAGGTGACCGAGGACCGCGGCAAGATAGCCGTTGAGCGCGGTCCGCTGGTATATTGCGCCGAATGGGCCGACAACGACTATAATATACTCAACACATCACTTCCTGCCAACTCCGATTTCAAGGTGATTCCGTTCAAGATGAACGTTGAGGGACGTGCATACGCAATGAATGCCCTTGAGACCACCGCCTATGACAACTATACAGGCAATGTGGCCCGCGCCAATCAGGTCAAGCTCCGCCTAATCCCCTACTACGCATGGGCACACCGCGGTAACGGCAACATGGAGGTGTGGATGACACGCTACAACCCACCGGCCCAGGCTGCACAGGCTCCTGCCGCTCCGCAGGTACCCGAGCCCACAGCCGTAATCAACCTTTGGCCAAACGGAGCTCCCACCAGCAACGGCCTGACCGGCCCCGAGAGAGTTATGGATATGCATGTATCCAACGTGACACAGCCCACCCTTACCATTTGGGCTGCACCTAATCCAAACGGACTGGCAGTAATAGCATGCCCCGGTGGCGGTTACACCGACGTCTGGAACGGATCCGAGGGCAACAACATGGCACAGTGGTACATGGATCAGGGCATAACCCTGGCCGTGCTCAAGTACCGTCTGCCCAACGGCCACACAGAGGTTCCGCTGGATGACCTGCATGAGGCCATGCGTCTACTCAAGGCCGATGCCGATAAATACGGAATCCGCAAGATAGGCGTACAGGGATGCTCCGCAGGCGGACATCTGGCAGCCACAGCCGCCACCCACTACAACGGTCCGGAACAGCGTCCCGATTTCCAGATTCTGTTCTATCCGGTCATCACCATGGACAAAACGTTTACCCACATGGGTTCACACAACAACCTGCTGGGCCGTAACGCATCGCAAGAGCAGATAGACCTCTACTCAAACGAGAAGCAGGTTACCCGCGATACCCCGCCCGCATTCATCATGGCCAACTCCGATGACAACCTGGTGCCCGTGCGTAACAGCATAGAGTACTACAACGCCCTGCAGTCCAACCGTGTACGCTCTGCCCTACACGTCTATCCCACAGGCGGTCACGGCTGGTGCGCCAATGAAAACTTCGTCTACCGGCAGCAATGGATGAGTGACCTTAAGCAGTGGCTGTCCCAACTGGCCAAATGATACCATTAGGGACGGTTCCGTTTGGTACCGTTTTTGTACAAATCGCTGATAAATAAACAGAAAGCAGCGGCATTTTTTGAAATGTCGCTGCTATTCTTTGTAAAAACGGTACCAAACGGAACCGTCCCTAATGGTACTAGCGGATTGCTATTTCCTGGACGGGCTGTTGCGGGAGCAACAGTTTCTCTACCTTCCAGCTCTTGGCCTTGCCGCTGAATGTTGCGGTGGCGCGGATATCGGTTGCGCTGGCACCGAACTTCACGGTGTACTTGCCGGCTGCAGTCTGCCACTCGGATGCCTCATCGTTGAAGCTGGCCAGGGTGTATGCATCGGCCTTGAAAGTCAGGGTCTGGCTCTCACCGGGCTGCAGCAGACGGGTCTTACCGAATGCCTTGAGTTCTGACTCGGGCTTTACAAGGCCGCCGTCAGGGGCACTCACGTAAATCTCAACGGCCTCCTTACCAGCCACCTTACCGGTGTTCTTTACGGTGATGGTTGCCTCAAAGCCGCCGTCCTTGGCCTTTACAGAAGGCTTGCTGTACTCAAATGTGGTGTAGCTCAGTCCGTAGCCGAACGGATATGAAACCTCCACGCCTGCGGTATTGAAATAACGGTAACCAACCCAGATGCCCTCGGCATAGTTGGTATAGTCAATATCCTTGTTGCCTGCGTTACGGCCGCCAAAACCGCCACGTCCCTGCTGTTGCTGAACCTGGCCGTTGTAGGGGAAGTTGGCCGATGAGGGTATGTCAAGATATGAGAGCGGGAATGTCATGGAGAGCTTACCGGACGGATTTGACTTACCTGTCAGGACATCGGCAACAGAGTTACCTACCTCCTGTCCGGGAGTCCAGGCCAACAGGATTGCATCGGGCTGTCCCTTCCATGAAGCGGTCTCAATCACACCACCTATATTCATTACTACGGTGACCTTCTTGCCCACCTTGTGGAACTCGTTGCAGACGTCACGCAGCAGGGCGCGCTCCACATCGGTCAGTTCAAAGTCATCGACCATACGGCGGTCATCACCCTCACCTGCATTTCGGCCGATGACAATCACGGCGGCGTCATTACGCTGTGCGCAGGCCTGAACTGCGGCACGGTTGATGGCAACCTCGGGCAGTACAGCCTCACCCAGCATAACGCTGCGGCCGCCACCCATACCAAGGGCGTTCTGGCTGGCCACGTAATCACGGTGCTTTGCATAGAAATCGGTAAGACGTGAATCCAGAGTGAATCCGGCAGTCTCAAGACCCTCGCTGATATTGCGGATATAGGGCTTGTTCACGTTACCTGAGCCTGTACCGCCGGCGATTGACTTGTATGCGCTGAGTCCGAACAGGGCAATGTTACCCTTAGCCTCCATAGGCAGGTTGCCGTTGTTCTTGAGCAGCACCATACCCTCGGCTGCGGCCTCGCGTACCATCTGGGCATGACCGTCCAGATCAGGTTTGTTAGAGAACTTGTAACCCTTAAAGTTGGGAGTCTTTACAATATACTCCAGAATACGGCGGACGTTGCGGTCCAGGTCTGCGATATCCAGAGTGCCGTTGTTTACGGCCTCTATCACGCGCTGTGACTCGGAACGGTCACCCGGCTCCATAAGGTCGTTACCGGCCTTAACGGCATCAACCGTACCTGCCTTGTTGCCCCAGTCGGTCATCACGATACCCTCAAATCCCCACTCATCGCGCAGGAATCCGGTAAGCAGGTCATGACTCTGCTGTGTGTAACTGCCGTTAAGTTTGTTGTATGATGACATAACGGTCCAGGGCTTGGCCTCACGGATGGTAATCTCAAAGTTCTTGAGATAGAGCTCACGCAGGGCACGCGGGTTGATACGGGCATCGTTCTCGCTGCGATTTATCTCCTGGTCATTGGCGGCAAAGTGCTTGACCGATACACCCACGTCATTCTTCTGTATACCCTTTACGTATGCGGCCGATATCTTACCGCTCAAGAGGGGATCCTCACTGAAATACTCAAAGTTACGTCCGCAAAGCGGGTTGCGGTGCAGGTTCATACCTGGAGCCAGCAGCACGTCCACTCCGTACTCATGAACCTCCTGGCCCATAGCGGTGGTAAGTTGCTCCACAAGTTCGGTGTTCCAGGTGCAGGCCAAGACAGTACCTACAGGGAAACCGGTGCAGTAATAGGTCTGGCTGTCACCCTGACGGGTAGGATTGATACGCAGTCCGGCGGGACCGTCGGCCAGGATTGTCTTGGGAATTCCCAGACGGGCAATAGGCTGTGTAGAACCTGCTGCTCCGGGAACATTGGCAACATCGGATGCAGTCATCGATCCGGCGCTCATGCTACCCCATCCGCCTCCGGCAATCAGGGTGGCTTTCTCCTCCAGGGTCATTGCCTTAAGCACTTCATCAATGTTGTCGGCACTCAGTTTGGGCTGTGCCCATGCCACTGCACCGCATATCACGGCAGTGGCTGTCAATAAGGTTTTCTTCATAAGAATAGGTTAATAATCAGACTGTTAATTGAAAATGATACAAAAGGGGACAGACCCCTTTTGTACTATTTTTCGCCAAAGCAGAGGTCACCGGCATCACCCAGACCGGGAATGATGTAGGCGTGGCTGTTGAGCTCGGGGTCAACTGCGGCGCACCAGAGTGTGGTGGTATCCTGCGGGAACATCTTGCACACATAGTCAACGCCGGCCTGAGCTGCAATTACAGAGCACAGGTGAACCTTGGCGGGTGTGCCCTTGAGCAGCAGTGCGCGGTAAGCCAGATACATACTGTTACCGGTAGCCAGCATCGGGTCAACCAGGATCAGGGTCTTGCCGTCCAGTTTGGGTGAAGCCATGTACTCAATATGCACGTCAAAGTTCACCTCATCCAGATATTTGCGGTAGGCCGATACAAACGCGTTCTCGCAATGGTCAAAGTAGTTGTGGAAACCCTGGTGCAGAGGCAGTCCGGCACGGAATACGGTACCCAGTACTATATCCTCCTCAGGAACGTTGATGGTCGATACTCCAAGCGGGGTCTGGACATCCTTTGTCACGTAATTGAGTTTCTTACTTACCTCAAGGGCCATGATTTCGCCTATGCGCTCCAGGTTGCGGCGGAAACGTAGTTGGTCCTTCTGGATGTTGACATCACGAATCTCGGCGATGAACTGGTTGAGAATACTGTTTTGCTTGTTAAAATCAATAACTTCCATATTGTTTTTATCTTATTGTAGTCCTGTTTCTATGGGCCAAAATCCAACAAATGTACATAATTCAAAGTAAAAACAATCATTATTATGATTAAAATGGGTATCTTCAAACCCCGAAAAATATAAACAACACCAATATACATTATGAGAATCAAAAATCTGACTCTTCTCCTGATTGCTGCTGCAATTACCGGAGTAATCAATGCCCAACCGGGCGGAATGGGACAGCAGGCCCCATCAACAGTTATCAATCCCAATAACACAGTGACTTTCAACTACTCAAACCGTAATGCCAAGTCAGTAAAGGTATGGACCCAGTTCAGCGAGAGCGTTGATATGACCAAAGGTGCCAACGGAGTCTGGACCGCCACCATCGGACCCGCCGAGCCCGATATCTACCCCTATCATTTTGAGGTGGACGGCATCAGCGTCATGGACCCACAGTGCCCGGAGTGGTTCCCCAATGAGACTTTCAAGAACAGCCTGCTGGATATGCGTGCCGATAAGCTGAGCGCCCTTAAGGACGTTCCTCACGGCAGCGTGGATTACCTGAACTACTGGTCACCCGGACTGGGAATGCACATCCCGGTGATAGTATATACCCCGCCGTTCTACGATGACCCCAAGAACAAGGACAAGAAATACCCCGTTATGTACCTTATAAGCGGTACCACCGACACCGAGGAGGTATATTTTAAGGTAGGTAAGATGAACCTCATACTTGACAACCTGATTGCCCAGGGCAAGGCCAAGGAGATGATCCTGGTACTTCCCTACGGTAACGCCACACTGCTCAAGTCCGAGCGTCAGCCCCAGCGCCAGGGAGGCGGCATGGGCGGATTCGGAGGTATGGGTGGATTTGGCGGCATGGGCGGAGGTTACAACTTCAACCAGGATTTCACCGACGTGCTGATGCCCTTTGTTGAGAGCAACTACCGCACCATCAACGATGCCGACCATCGCGGTATAGGCGGTTTCTCACGCGGCGGTAACCAGGGTATGGCCATCGGACTTGCCAATCTGGACAAGTTCTCATACCTGTGCTCATACAGCTCATTCACCCAGGTTCGCGACAGCCAGTTTGAGGATTCGGATGCATTCAACAAGAAAGTACATCTTTTCTGGCTTGGCATAGGTACCGATGATTTCCTCTATGGAAACTCCAAGGACCTGATGCAGATGCTTGACCGCCATAACATCAAGAACGTCAAGGTATTCACTCACGATAAGTACGGCCACACATGGATGAACGCCCGTTACTGGCTGGAGCAGTCATTCCCACTGCTTTTCCAGGACCAGAAGGTCATTGACGCAGCAGTAGCCAAGAGCATGAGTCTGGACGAGGCCGAGAAGGTACGCTTGGAGAAACTGGGTGGCGCAGAGCCCTCACGTCTTACAGGCTCACTCATGTCAAGCCTCTTCCCCGCAGGCGTAAAGTCACCGGAGTACAATGCCGACGGTACAGTTACATTCCGCTGCCAGGCTCCCGATGCCCAGAAGGTAGCCCTGGAGTGCCAGATGTTCAGCGGCACCAAGGATATGGAGAAGGACGACCGTGGCGTATGGTCTATCACCGTTAAGCCCGATGTCCCCGACATCTACCCCTACGCATTCCAGATTGACGGCACACAGGTGGCCGATCCCAATAACATGCACATGTTCCCCAACGAGAACTTCAAGTACAGCCTTGTTGATGTACGCGGTGAGGCTCCCACTGTTCAGGATATCCAGCAGGATGTTCCCCACGGCAAGGTGGCATACCGCTACTACTTCTCAAAGGCTTGCGGCATAGAGCGCCCCATGTGCGTTTACACTCCCGCCGGTTATGATCCCAACGGCAAGGAGAAACTCCCCGTACTGTACCTTATCCATGGTATGACCGATACCTACGAGACCTGGTTCAAGGTAGGTCAGATGAACAATATACTGGACAATATGATTGCCAAGGGTCAGGCCAAGCGCATGATTGTGGTCATGCCATACGCTAACCCATATCCCGAGATGATTGCCCAGGGTAAGGCACAGGCCTACAACTCAATGGATGTACAGCTCACCACCAAGGAGTTTGTAGAGGAGGTGATGCCGTTCATAGAGAAGAACTATAATGTAATTGCCGATGCCGACCATCGCGCCATAGCCGGTTTCTCACTTGGAGGCCGTCAGACTCTGGCAGCAGGATTCGGCAACCCCGACAAGTTCCACTACGTGGCAGCCTACGCTCCCGCCATTTTCGGCAACGAGTATGAGACCAACTTCACAAATGGTACATACAAGCCCATGAGCGACCTCAAGAAACAGCTCAAGTTCATGTTCCTGGGTACGGGCAAGGAGGATTTCCTTATCTCTGCATCACAGGGACTCGACAAGTATCTGACCGACCAGGGACTCAAGCACACCTTCTACAACCCCGAGGGTGGCCATACCTGGATGAACTGCCGTGACTATCTTGAACTGACCGTAAAAGAACTCTTCAAGTAATGAAACGCTCACTTTTTCTTTCAACATTGTTGCTGGCCGCTCTGCCCATCGTGGCACAGCAGTCAAGAGTGAACATACAGTATGACCCTCAGCGCACCGAGCCTGAGGGCATACTTCCCTATAACGCCCAGGTGCTCTCACCCGAAGTACATGATGATCATACCGTCACCTTTCGCGTAAGGGCTCCCAAGGCCGAGACCGTTCAGCTGACCGGCTCCATGTTTGTAGGTAACAACCGTCAGCGCCCCAACTTTACCAAGGGTGATAACGGTGTCTGGGAACTGACTATCGGCCCCCTGGCTCCCGAGATTTATCTTTATTACATCATAATTGACGGAGTCCAGAACATCGATGCCAACAACCAGTTTACCGGACATGCCGCCATGCCGTCGTTCAGCATGCTCTTTGTGCACGGCGACGAGCCTGCATGGTATGATCCCAAACCCGATGTGCCGCACGGCTCATGGACTACGCACTACTATTATTCAGATGTAACCAATGGTCTGAGGGACCTGATTGTCTATACCCCGGCCAACTACAACCCCAAGAAAAAGTATCCCGTGCTCTATCTTATGGGCGGATCGGGTGACCTTGCCGAGACATGGATCATGCACGGCCGCGCCAACTGGATACTGGACAACGTGATTGCCGAGGGCAAGGCACGTGAGATGATTGTGGTGTTCCCCAATGACCAGATGGTTACCCGCAGCCATCCGCAGCACACCGAGCTGGCATTCCCCATGATTGAGAGGGACCTTATTGACAACATCATCCCCTTTGTGGAGTCACACTACAGCTGCATTAAGAACAAGCATGCACGCGCCCTGAGCGGACTCTCAATGGGCGGACGCATGACGCAGTACGTGGTATTCCGCAATCTGGACGTGTTCGGATCGGCTGGTCTTTTGAGCGCAGCCATCGGCCTTGACGAGACTCCCGCCATAAAGGAGCCCGATGTCAACAAGAAGATTGACTATCTGTTTGTAGGCGGAGGTGCATACGAGACCGGATTCATGGGCCGTCACACCACCCTGCACAACCAGTTGGACGAGCTGGGTGTAAAGCACGAGTATGACGATGACGCTCCCGGCGCCCATGATCTGGTAACATGGCGTCATCTGCTTTACTACCACTTCCTGCCCGGACTGTGGCGCAACAACTACAAGTGGAAGTAGATTGCTATCTCAAGAAAGCAGTTTTGTTACAAAATATTAAATATTGCGCAGGCGCGAGCAAAAAGGCTTTCCTAATTTCTCCATCCCTCAAAAAGGAGTTACTTTTGTAGCCGGTTTACAAGGGTGCTTTGAACAAGCCCTTTGGAACCGGCTATAAAATTGAAAGTTTAGTAACAATCAAACTATAAAAACAATGGCAAAAATCGATTTAAGCGTGTACGGAATCAACGGTTCAACCGTGATTGCACACAATCCTTCTTATGAGGAACTGTTCAAAGAGGAGACCAAGGCTGGTCTCGAGGGTTTCGACAAGGGCGTAAACACCGAGCTCAACGCCGTTAACGTAATGACTGGTATCTATACCGGCCGTTCACCTAAGGACAAGTACATCGTAAAGGATGCACAGAGCGAGAACAAGGTATGGTGGACAACCGATGAGTACAAGAACGATAACCACCCCATGTCTGAGGACGTTTGGGCAAAGGTTAAGGAGATTGCCATCAAGGAGCTTTCAAACAAGGAGCTCTATGTAGTTGACGCTTTCTGCGGTGCCAATGAGGCTACCCGCCTGGCTGTTCGTTTCATCGTTGAGGTTGCATGGCAGGCACACTTCGTAAAGAACATGTTCATCCAGCCCACAGCCGATGAGCTTGAGAAGTTCCAGCCCAACTTCGTTATCTATAACGCATCTAAAGCTAAGGTTGAGAACTACAAGGAGCTGGGTCTGAACTCAGAGACTTGCGTTGCTTTCAACACCACAAGCCGCGAGCAGGTTATCATCAACACATGGTACGGTGGTGAGATGAAGAAGGGTATGTTCTCAATGCAGAACTACTATCTGCCTCTGCAGGGTATCGCTTCAATGCACTGCTCAGCCAACACTGATATGCAGGGTAAGAACACCGCTATATTCTTTGGTCTGTCAGGTACAGGTAAGACCACCCTTTCAACTGATCCCAAGCGTCTCCTTATCGGTGATGACGAGCACGGATGGGACGATGAGGGCGTATTCAACCTGGAGGGCGGCTGCTACGCTAAGGTTATCAACCTGAGCAAGGAGAACGAGCCCGACATCTACGGTGCCATCAAGCGCAACGCTCTGCTGGAGAACGTAACCGTTGACAAGAACGGTAAGATTGACTTCGCTGACAAATCAGTTACTGAGAACACCCGCGTATCATATCCTATCGACCACATCGAGAAGATAGCCCAGAAGGTAAACGGCAAGAGCGCCGGTCCCGATGCCAAGAACGTTATCTTCCTGTCAGCCGATGCATTCGGCGTACTGCCTCCCGTATCAATCCTGACTCCCGAGCAGACCAAGTACTACTTCCTGTCAGGTTTCACAGCTAAGCTGGCCGGTACTGAGCGCGGTATCACCGAGCCCACTCCCACATTCTCAGCTTGCTTTGGCCAGGCATTCCTTGAGTTGCATCCTACCAAGTATGCAGAGGAGCTGGTTAAGAAGATGGAGAAGAGCGGTGCCAAGGCTTATCTGGTTAACACCGGTTGGAACGGCACAGGCAAGCGTATCTCAATTCCTGATACACGTGGTATCATCGACGCTATCCTGGATGGCAGCATCCTCAAGGCTCAGACCAAGAAGATCCCGTACTTTGACTTTGAGGTTCCCACAGCTCTGCCTAACGTAAATCCTGCAATCCTTGATCCTCGCGACACTTACGCTAACGCTTCAGAGTGGGAGGAGAAGGCTAAGGATCTGGCCGGCCGCTTCATCAAGAACTTCAAGAAGTATGAGGGTAATGAAGCAGGTAAAGCACTCGTTGCAGCTGGACCGAAGCTCTAATCTTAACTAGACATATTATTAGAGATACTCTTTCCGGCGCATAACTGGAAAGAGTATCTTTGCTTTAAAGCTTTTACTACCAAATATTTTTAACACGAAACAATGAAAAAAATACTCTTTACTATTGCAGCATGCCTTGTGGCAGTACTGGCATCAGCACAGCCTATGGGCGGTCGTCCCATGGGTGGTGGCCGTCCTATGGGTGGTCGTCCTATGGGAGCTCCCATGGGAGGTATGCAGAAACCTTTCTATGAATTGGAGTCAGACTCTATCGCAGACGCCAAGATACAGGATGTAGCAGGCCGTCTGGACCTTACCGAGAAGCAGTTTGACAAAATGATCAAGCTCTATGCACAGGAGTTTGAGGAGATATGCCGCAACCTGCAGATGTCAGTAAGAGAATTCCAGATGATGCAGAACGGAGGTTTCCGCGGTAACGCTATGGCTGCTCAGAACACAAACGTACAGTTTGATACCGCTGCCGCGAGAAAGACCTATGACCAGATTATAGCCAAGTTTGACAAACGCTACAAGAAGGCCCTTGAGCCTGAACAGTACGAGGTCTGGAAAACACTTACGGCAACAACACTTGACAACAAATTCAGCAGCATACTCCAGCACGTTCAGGAGAACACCCAGAGTATGTTCTAATAAACCCTTAACATGAAGATAGCACTTATAGGATATGGCAAAATGGGCCACGAGATAGAGAAGATAGCTCTGTCACGCGGTCATCAGGTAGTTTGTAAGATAGATATTGACAACCCTCAGGATTTTGACAGTCCTGAGTTCAGGACCGCCGATGTGGCAATTGAGTTTACCGCCCCCACCCAGGCTTACGGAAACATCCAGAAATGTTTCAAGGCCGGCGTGAAGGTTGTAAGCGGCAGCACCGGATGGATGGAGCAGCACCGCGACGAGATGACTGAACTCTGCAAGGACGGCGCCAACACCCTGTTCTGGTCAAGCAACTTCAGCATAGGAGTGGCCTTGTTCTCAAAAGTAAACTCCTACCTGGCCAAACTTATGAACGGCTATCCCATGTATGAGGTCTCAATGTCAGAGACCCACCATATCCACAAGCTGGATGCACCCAGTGGAACAGCCATAACCCTGGCCGAAGGCATTATCAGTGAGTTGGACCGTAAGAGCGGCTGGAGCAAGGGCATTCTCCTTAATCCTGACGGAAGTGTGACGGGAACAAGCGAATGTGTCCCGTCAGACATACGCATAGACTCTATTCGCGAAGGGGAGATAGCCGGCATCCATGAGATCACTTATGATTCAAATGCTGATTTCATAAAGATAATCCATTTTGCCAAGGATCGCAGCGGTCTGGCACTGGGTGCAGTTCTTGCTGCCGAATATACAGTCAACCACAAGGGATTCCTGTGTATGGATGACCTGATGAACTCACTATCATAAAGCAATGAAGAAGTTTGAGGAGGTAACAAAAAAGCAGTGGATTAAAGCGGGAATCTACATTTTCCTGTACATACTGTTCCTTATCTGGGTCAGGAGTTGGATGGGAATACTGATAATACCGTTAATCTTTGATGCCTGCACAACCCGAATCATAAAATGGGACTGGTGGAAACAGCTCAAGAACAAGACACTGTATCAGATAATGGGTTGGGTTGACGCCATAGTATTTGCACTGGTAGCAGTCTACTTTGTAAACATCTACCTCTTCCAGAATTACGCTATCCCCTCTTCTTCACTTGAAAAGTCGCTTCTGGTAGGTGACCATCTCTACGTGAGCAAGGTGGCTTACGGACCCCGCAAGCCCATGACTCCGCTCACCATGCCGCTCACCCAGAACCAGTTTCCCGGCGGCGCCAAGAGTTATATTGAAAAACCTCAGTGGCCCTACGAGCGCGTCAAGGGATTCGGCAAGATAAAACTGAACGAGATAGTTGTATTCAACTACCCTGCAGGTGACACGTTGGTAACCAATCCCAAATGGTCCAGCGCCGATTATTACGGCATGATTGTATACCCGCTGGGAAAGAGCCGCTGCAAAGAGATAAATCTGGATTCACTCTCCACACTCGAGCAACGCCGTGTTTATGATTTCTACTATAAGGTAGGCCGCCAGGAGATACTCCAGAATGAGGGTGTTTTCGGCAAGATAATGACACGACCGGTAGACCGCCGTGAGAACTATGTGAAACGCTGTGTAGGACTGCCCGGACAGACCCTGGAAATCAAAGACGGCATCATTTATCTGGATGGTGTCATGAATAAGCAGCCCGATGCCGTTCAGACCAATTACATAGTCACACTAAAGCACTCCATTCCCGCCAATCTGCGCAATGAACTCAGATTGAGCCAGGAGGACCTTTACGACAGGAATAATCCGCCCATTAATAAGGATATAACCAAAGAGAACAGTCCCGGAGTCAGGGTATTACCGCTTACACCCCAGGCTGCCGGACTGCTGGCCACAAAAACCGATATCGTGAGTGATATCAAACCATACAAATGTACTCCCGAAGAGAGCGAGTGGCTGTTCCCGCAAAACAAGAACACCAAGTGGACCGTTGATGACTATGGTCCCATATGGATTCCCGCCAAGGGTGCCACACTTGACATCAATCTTGAGAACCTGCCGTTCTACGAGCGTATAATCAAGATATATGAAGGCAATGACCTTGAGGTAAAGCATGACGGAACTATCCTGATAAACGGTCAGAAGGCAAGCAGTTACACATTTAAGATGGACTACTATTGGATGATGGGCGATAACCGTCAGAACAGTGCCGATTCCCGATTCTGGGGATTTGTGCCCGAGGATCACATAGTAGGACGTCCCGTATTCATCTGGCTCTCACTTGACAAGGACAAGAACTGGGGACAGAAGGGAAAGATCCGCTGGAACCGCATGTTCCGTGCAGTCAAGAAATACAACTGATGAATACGGTTCTGCTAAGTTCGGCATATCTGCCACCCGTAAGTTTCTTCACCGCCATCAACAGTGGCGGTGATGTTCTTATAGAGCAGTATGACAATTACTGCAAGCAGACCTACCGCAACCGTTGCCGTATTGCCACATCGGCAGGAATCCAGACACTGACCATCCCCGTGGTCAAAAGTACATCACCCAAACAGTTATTGAAGGATGTCCGCATAAGCGATCACGGAGAGTGGCGTCACCAGCATTGGAACGCCCTTGAATCGGCCTACATGAACAGTCCTTTCTTTATGTACTACCAGGATGATTTCCGCCCCTTCTATGAGAAGAAGTATGAGTTCCTGGTTGATTTCAATACTGAACTGACCCTGCTCATCCTGAAACTGGCCGGTATGGACAAAACGGTAAACCTTACGGAATCATACGGTAAAAAGGAGCAAAGCATTCTGGATCTGAGACAGTTGGTCAACCCGGGCCAGCATGAGCCCCAGGCATGCCGCCCCTACTGGCAGGTATTCAGACAGAAGTACGGATTTCTGGCCAACCTGAGTGCCGTTGACCTGCTCTTCAACATGGGACCTGAGTTCCCGCTCTACCTTTAAAGGTAAGCCTTTACCTTATCGAAAACCTTATCGGGATCTATGCCGGTCATGCATCGGTAATCTCCGTATATGCACTCCTTCTTGCCGTAGATGGAGCACGGACGGCACGACAGGTTCAGTTGGACGCAATCGTCAGGCTTCTGACCCCATCCCAAAAATCCGGCATACGGATGGGTGGCACCCCAGACTGAAACGACCGGAGTGGCGGTGATTGATGCCAGATGCATGTTTGAAGAATCCATGGCAAGCATCACCTCCATATTGCTTATAAGCTTAAGTTCACCCTCAAGTCCCAGACGGGGATCTATAATCTCTACTGAACGGTATTTCTGAGCCCACTCCTCAACAAGTGAACGTTCCTTACCATAGGCAAACACGAACTGACGGCACAGGCAGGCGCTATCTATTTGTGAAACTACCTCCTCCATAAGATACAGCGGATAAATCTTACCCTTGTGTGCCGCAAAGGGAGCAATGCCCACCCATGTGCAGTCCTTATCCCCTGTTATGTTCTTTATAGCAGACACATCAGCCTTTCCGTCACCGAATATGGAACGGAAATTAAGTTCAAATCCAAAACCCAGTTTCTCAAGAACCTGACGGTAACGTTCAAACGATGTAAGACGCGGAGTCAGGTCCTTGTTCTTAAAGCGGGTAAGGCGTTTGCGTGAACGGCGGTCCTTGTCAATGCGCTTCACTTTGGTAAAGCATGAACGGAAAAAGAAGGAGAGTGCAGTGGTGCGGAGAACGCCGTGAAGATCGGCTACAGCGTCAAAGTGTCTCTTGTGCAACTTAAGGAACAGCTTGAGCATTGCACCGAAGCCGTGGTAATCCTTCTTGAGGTCCACACCCAGGAAACTCACGTTCTCCGGCATTCCGGCAAAGAAGGGTGCGAAACGGGCATTTGAAAGCATCGTAAAATGCTTGTCGGGATATGCCTTTGCGACCGATCCCAATACCGGTACGGTCATAGCCACGTCTCCTATTGCGGAGAAGCGGATTAGGAGAATATTGTTGTATTTGGGATTACTTGGAGCCATTCTGTCCGTAAAGAACAGGGTTGAGTGAGGGGTCGTTGTACATCTTCATTTGCTTATAGACTTTCATGTACTTTCGGCCTGCAGCCATATCGTCAAGAAGCATATCGATTGCTCCCGAGAGGTCTTTCTTCTGTTCCATAAGGACTGACAGCTTCTCACGGCAGCGCTGCTGCTGGGCAGCCGGAGTGTCTGTACGCTCTGCCTCAATCTTCATATGGAAAATCTTAAGTGCCAGAATTGAAAGACGGTCAACAGCCCATGCGGGGCTCTCGGTGTTTATAGTTGCGTCGGGAAGTGTCTGAACCTTACTGAACTTGTCCAGGAAATAACTGTCTATAAGTTCAACCAGATCAGTACGCTCCTGATTGGAACGGTCTATGCGGCGTTTAATGGCCAATGCCTCTACAGGATCTATCTGCGGATCGCGGATGATATCTTCAAGATGCCACTGAACCGTATCAATCCAGTTCTTGAGATAAAGGTAGAACTCTATGCTTTTCTCCTTGTAGGGATTGGCAATGGGAGTATCCACGTTATCCTTCTTATGATAATCTGCGATTGAGCGTTCAAATACCTCAAAACTTTCCTGGCTGAATGTCATGATTCAAGTGTGTTCTAAAGATGATGCAAAATTAGCGGTAATTTTCTGAATAGACAATGGTTGAGGCCCAATTAGCATTACACACATTAATGCCGTTTGTGCATCACTCCTTTGTTTTGTTTTTTCTTCGCTTGTGACGCTTGCCGAAAATGGGTTTCTTTGCAGCCAAATTCATTTTTTAATACATTAAAATTACAATTATGGCAGATTCACAGATTGCAGAGAGAGTTCAGGCTATCATCGTTGACAAACTTGGAGTTGAGCCTTCAGAGGTTACTCCCGAGGCTAGTTTCGCAGCTGATCTGGGTGCAGATTCACTGGATACCGTAGAGCTCATCATGGAGTTCGAGAAGGAGTTCGGCATCTCAATTCCCGATGATCAGGCTGAGAAGATCACAACCGTAGGTGAGGCTATCGAGCTCATCAGCGCAGCAGCTACAAAGTAATCAGTCAATCTTCTTTCACATAAGATGGATCTTAAAAGAGTTGTCGTAACCGGACTCGGTACCGTCAACCCTATAGGTAATTCTATCCCTGAATTCTGGGAGAATGCCATAGCAGGTGTGAGCGGAGCCGGTCTCATTACCAATTTTGACACCAACGCCATACAGACCAAGGTCAAGATAGGATGTCAGGTCAAGGACTTTGACATATCCCAATACATGGACCGCAAGGAAGCACGCAAACTTGACAAATACAGTCAGTTTGCTGTCGCTTCGGCTGTTCAGGCCATACAGGATTCGGCCCTCGATCTCGAGAAAGAGGACCTGAACCGCATAGGCGTAATTCTTGGTTTCGGTATGGGCGGTGTTGACTCCTTCGAAGAGGGCGTAGATACCATCCATGAACAGAAGAAACTTGGTCAGGAACTGAAGGTCACCCCGTTTTTCGTACCCCGTATACTGGGTTCCATAGCATCCGGATTGATTTCAATCATGTACAAACTCAAGGGACCCAACTACGCCACTTCATCGGCCTGCGCATCAAGCACACACGCCATCATCGATGCCGTTAACATGATCCGCCTGGGTAAGGCAAATGTCATTGTTACCGGAGGAGCCGAGGCTGCGCTTGGAGACTGCGGAATAACAGGTTTTGGTGTAATGCATGCTCTTTCTACCCGTAACGACTCTCCCCTGACGGCTTCACGCCCCATGAGCGCCAGCCGTGACGGATTCGTATTGGGCGAAGGAGGCGGAATACTGATACTTGAGGAGTACGGACACGCTGTTGCACGCGGCGCAAAGATTTACGCCGAAGTTGCAGGATGGGGTGCCACAGCCGATGCATACCACATGACCGCTCCCGATCCCGAAGGAAACGGAGCAATCCGCGTAATGCAGGAGGCTCTTGAGGATGCAGGCATGAAACCTGCCGATATTGACTACATCAATATGCACGGCACTTCAACTCCTCTGGGCGACATCGCCGAGTGCAAGGCCATCAAGTCTGTATTCGGAGACCACGTCTATGATATGAACCTCAGTTCTACCAAATCCATGACAGGACATCTGCTCGGCGGAGCCGGCGTCATTGAGGCAATTGCCACTGTGCTTGCCGTAAGGAATGACATTATCCCGCCCACAATCAACCATGAGGAGGGCGATGAGGATGAGCAGATTGACTATCGTATGAACTTCACATTCAACAAGGCGCAAAAAAGGGAGGTACGTGCCGGCCTGTCCAACACTTTCGGATTCGGCGGACACAACTCATGCGTCATCTTCAAAAAGTTCAAGGATTGAATCATCGCTTTAGCGACATAAACCGTACTATCTGCAATGCGGCATCGGCTTTATTGGCCTTTGCCGCATTGTCCGGTTGTGCGGCTGTAGGCAATCCCGACGGCGGACCTTTTGACGAGACTCCCCCCAGAATTACCGGAACCCACCCGGATAACGGAGGCACAGGTGTAAAAACCAAGAAAATAACCATTGATTTCAATGAGTTCATAAGGCTGGAGAATGCCAATGAAAAGGTAGTAATCTCACCGCCTCAGACTGAACAGCCGGAGATTAAAGTGGTCGGCAAGAAGATTCACGTCGAACTCTTTGACTCGCTCAAGCCCAACACTACCTACTCCATCGATTTTGCCGACGGAATAGTTGACAACAATGAGGGCAACCCGATGGGAGATTACTGTTTCCGTTTCAGCACGGGTGATGCCATCGATACCCTTGAAGTATCGGGCTATGTAATCAATGCCGATGACCTGGAACCGGTCAAAGGTATGACGGTAGGTCTCCACAGTGACCTTTCCGATTCGGCATTCATCACAAAACCGTTTGAGAGAGTGTCACGTACCGATGCTTCCGGACATTTCACCATACGCGGCATAGCGCCCGGCTCATACAGGATATATGCCGTAACGGATATGGACCAGACATTCAGTTACTCCCAGCGTAATGAGAAGATAGCATGGTCTGACTCCATCATTGTCCCATCATCAGAATTGAGATTCAGGGTCGATACCGTCTACGCCGACAACGGTAAGGCCGATACAACCGTCACGGTTCCGTATACGCAATATCTTCCCAATGACATAACTCTGCTGGCATTCACCCCTACACCGATACAGCAGTATATGACATCGGCAGAGCGCAAACAGCATGAGAAATTCACCCTCAGATTTGCACTCCCTCTGGACTCGATGCCGCTTATAAAGGGTTTCAACTTTGACGAATCGGACTCATATATACTGCAGCATACCGCCCGATATGATACACTTACATTCTGGATGAAGGATTCGGCGGTATATTATCAGGATACATTGAGTTTCAGCATCACATATCTGGCCACAGATTCGGCGGGTGTACTTTCACCCAGGACAGATACCCTGCGTCTTTATACGCCCAAGAAAAGGGAACAGATACTTAAGGAGCAGGCCCGCAGGATAGAGAATGAGAAAAAAGACATAGACAGACAGATAAGGCGCATGGAACGCATGGGTGATTCCATCGGTATCGTACGTCTGCTTCAGCCCAAGATCAGATTCCTTGACTGCAAGATGACATCGGGCAGTGCCATGAGTCTTTATCAGGATGTAACCATCTCATTCCCGGAGCCGGTTACGTTCCTGTCAGACACCGCTCTGCATCTGTATCAGCAGTTTGACACAATATGGAAAGCGGTTCCGTTTGAGGTGGAACAGGACCCGGTGGATATACTCACATACTATATTTACGGTGAATGGAAACCCGAGCAGACCTTTAAACTGACTCTTGATTCCGCAAGTGTCAAGGGTATCTACGGACTCCATAATGACCACGAGGAGACAACCCTCAAATTCAACGCACTCAACAAGTACAGTACTCTTACCGTCAATGTGGCCAACCCCAAACCGGGTTATACCGTAAGACTCCATACAGGCGGAGGCAAGGTGGTAAGGACCGAAAAACTTGAGAACGGCAGTGTTGATTTCTTCCTGCTCCAGCCTGCAACCTATTACATATCCATGTTTGACGATGTAAATGACAACGGCAAGTGGGATACAGGCGAATATGAGGAGAAACGTCAGGCAGAGAGTGTCTGGTACATAAAAAGAGGCATAACCCTAAAGCAGGACTGGACTCATGAGACCGATAAGTGGTATGTCAACGATATGCCGCTGACCGAACAGAAACCCGATGAACTATCCAAGGATAAGGCTCAGAAGAAAGAGGTCAATATCCACAAGAAGAACGTGGAGCGTCTGGAAAAGAAAGCCCAACGGATAGAATCCGAGAAAAAGAAAAAAGAACGCAAGCGTCAGGAACGTAAAGACCGAAGCCAGAAGAACAAGGAAAAATACCGTGAGATAAGAGCTAACGCCAAAGCCCGCAAAGCAGGGTCACAGGCCGATGACAGCACTCCAGACACTGAGGAAATTACGACCCCAGACGAGTGACAGGTCATCATCACTCAAACCTTCGGCCATAAGCCTCTCTGTAAGAGAAGCAAACCACGAAGCGTCCTCCAGACCCGGCAGCCCGCCACCTCCGTCAAAATCAGAACCGATACCTACATGGTTTATGCCCATGACGTCTATCATATGCATGATATGACGGACAGCATCAACCACAGTGGCATTGCCGTCTTTTTTAAGGAAACCGCTGTAAAGGCAGACCTGGGCTACACCGCCGGAGCGTGACAAGGCACGCATCTGATCATCCGTCAGGTTGCGTGTATGGTCACAAAGCGCACGGCTGGATGAGTGTGAGCATATTATTGGCTTGGTACTGCACTCCAATGCATCCCAGAAACTTTTCTCCGATGCATGTGACAGATCAACCATCATACCAACACTGTTCATGCGTTTCACTACCTGTTTACCGAAATCGGAGAGTCCGTTATGCTCCTGATTACCCTTGTGAGAATCACATATATCGTTGTCTCCGTTATGGCAAAGGGTCATGTATGCTACGCCGCGGCTGCGGAAACGGTCCACATTATCAATGTCATGTCCTATGGCATATCCGTTCTCGATACCCTTGACCACTGATTTTACACCCTTGAACTTGTTCTGCCAGAGTTCTTGGGGGGTAGTGGCTATTGCAGCCTTTCCGTTGCATTCACCGATGCGCTCCTCTATAAGGTCAAGAAGGCGGTCTGCCTTGCTGACGGCAGCTTTCAATGAAGCCTCATCACGTTCTTCCTGTTTAAGGTAAGCAACCATGAAACTGGCATCCTGACGACCTGCGGTCATCTTATGCAGGTCAACCAGCATCTTAGGGTTCTTCTCAAAGAAACGGGCACCTTCGTCAAACAGCATCGGGCTGTCGCAATGGCTGTCCAGTATGATTGTCTTGGAATGCAGTTTTTTGGCACGACCATACAGAGTGGCCTGCTCAACGAGCCAACTGAAAATAGGCATCATAGTACGGTCATTCTCCAGGATGAAGCACTCGGGATGCCATTGAACACCCAGGACAGGTCGGAAAGAGGTCGACTCTATACCCTCTATTATTCCGTCCGGAGCGACGGCAGTGACACGGAAACCTGCAGGGGCCTCCCTGACAGCCTGGTGATGGAAGGAATTCACGGCAAGGTTTTCGGTCTTGAGCAAACCGTACAGCAGGGAATCCTTTTCCAGCCTTACATTATGTGAAGGCAGACCACGGGCTATGGTCTGGCTGTGTTCAATGGGCTGCCGGTCATGCTGGGTCTTTATGTCCTGGTACAATTTGCCGCCCAATGCCGCGGATAGCACCTGTATTCCCCGACATATTCCAAGTACAGGTATCTGGCGGTCCATAGCAAGACGGACCAGCGTGAGTTCCTGTCTGTCACGACGGGGATTGACGGAAACACAGTCCAGAGGCTCTTCGCCAAGATAGTCGGGGTCTATATCGGCACCCCCTGACAGTACAATACCGTCCAGGGTCTCCAACAGTGACACCAAAGCCTTGTCATCATCATATGACGGTATCACTACCGGCGAACCTCCGGCTTCAAGAACTGACATATAGTATGCCAGGGCAAGGGTACAGTCTCCCTCCCTGAAATTACCGCTGATTCCTATTACCGGAACATGCCAGTTAAATACATCAGTGCCGGATTCCATCTGACGGAGCCCGGATTCAAGCTGCTGAGCCTTACTCATTCTATTGGAATCTCTTTCTTGATACTCTCATCAAGAGAGATCAGAGTCTCTGTTGCGGTTACACCCTTTATCTCCTGAATACGACCGTTGATAAGTTCCATCAGATGGGAATTGTCACGGGCGTAGAGTTTTATCATCATGGTATAGCGTCCGGTTGTGAAATGACTCTCCACAACCTCCGGAATCTGATCCAATTCAGCCACTACCTGATGATACATGGAACCTTTCTCAAGTGTAAGACCCACATAGGTACAGGTGTTGTAACCAATACTTCTGGGATTTACATGATAACCGGAACCCGTAATCACACCGTCATCAAACATCTTCTGAACGCGCTGGTGGATAGCAGCACGTGAAACTCCGCACTGCAGAGCCACATCACGGAAAGGAATACGTGCGTTCTGAGAGATGATACCAAGAATTTTTCTGTCTAAAGCATCCATACGCTCTGTTGATGAAACTGGCTTCTTTGAATTCATATTGTAAGCATTTAATGGTTATCGAGTAATAATTACACCCAAAAGTAGGTATTATTTTGATAAGTTGTAATAGAAGTCATTACAAAATGACAAAAAACAGGAGGGAACACGGAATATGTTCCCTCCTGCATTTTATAAGATAAAATTACTTTATGCTTACAAGTTCCACTTCAAAGATGAGAGTTGAATAGGGCTTGATGTCGTTGCCTGCACCCTGCTCTCCGTAAGCCAACTCGTAGGGGATGAAGAATCTGTACTTGTCACCTACGCTCATGAGTTGCAGACCTTCGGTCCAACCCTTGATTACGCCACCCAGGTTAAGGGTTACAGGTGTTGTTGACTCATCAAATACGGTACCGTCAATCAACTCACCGCGATAACGTACCTCAACATCGCTTGTTGCAGTAGGTTTGGGACCACCGTCACCGAGTTTGATGACCTCATAAAGAAGTCCGCTCTCAGTCTTGACAACATTGCTTTCCTTGGCCTTCTCCTCGAGATAAGCGTTGTTCTTGTCGCGGTACTCATTGAACTGGGCGGTTGTCAGATACTCATAAAGACGGTTTGAAGTTTCATCGGCCTCATCAAAGGTCATGATCTTCCAGTTGTCGAGCATACCGTCGCAGAAGCCCTTTATGTAATTTGTCTTGTTAAACTCACCACCCTGGCCGAAAAGATTTTCGGCAAGACCGATGTATGCCTGTGTCATCTCCTGGCAACCTATCTCAACGCCAAGAGCATAAGCCAGTTTAGCCTTATCATCAGGATTCTGGGCAGCCTCCATGAAACCTTTGACGAAAGCCTTCATGGTTGATGAATCAAGCAGTTCATATGATAGCTGATCCTTATAGACACGTACGGCGCGACCCATACCGATTGAATACGAAATTGTGTCCTTTACATCATTCATAGTAACCTTGCCGGTACCTGTACCGCCGCATGAGGCAAGTACTGCGATGGCCATTGTCGCCATCAAAACATTCAGTTTCTTCATTGCTTATATAAATTAAAAACCTGTTTTTATGAAATAATGTGCGAAGATAGTATATTTTGGCTTTAAGAATAACGAAAAATGCAGTAATTTTGAGATTCCAAAAACTCAAAACGATCCGATTATGGAAATCTACTGCATCAATAACAGGAAAACTGAAAGTTTTGACCCCGGTATACCGTTCACTGAAGTGTTCAACAGAATGGAGATTACCCTGAAAGGTGCTCCCATGTGTGTCTGCGCCAACGGCAAGGTAATGGACATGGAATCCAAGGTCTATGAAAACTGTGACGTGGAGTTTCTTGATGCCACCACAAGCCTTGGTGCCCGTTCTTATCTGCTCGGATTGGTATTTGTTCTCTACAAAGCCGTGACAGAACTTTATCCCGGAAGCAGGATAAGGGTATCAAACGCCATATCCAAAGGTTTCTACTGCCCCGTTGAGATAGGTCGTGAACTGACCGATGATGATGTCACCAGCATCAGCGAGCGCATGGGCAGCATCATCGGCCGTAATATTCCGTTTGTAAAACATACGGCCCACACCAGGGATGTAGCCGATATCATGGAGCGTGCAGGCCGTAAGGACAATGTACGCCTGCTGCGCAGCATCGGCAGCATATATACCAGTTACTATACTCTGGAGGACCTTCCCGACTGGTTCTTCGGAATACTTCCTCCAAACACCGGATGCCTTAAGGTGTTCGGCCTTGAGCCCATGTCAGGCGGTGTTCTGGTACGCCTGCCGGACAAGAGCAACCCTGACCAACTGGAGCCGCTTATCCGCCAGGACAAGATGTTCGAGATATTCAAGGAGCATCATGACTGGATGCGCATCCTGGGGTTCTCAACTCTTGGAAGGCTCAACCAGGCCGTTGCCAAGGGCGAGACCAACATGATAATAAACGTAGCCGAGGCTCTGCAGTCACAGAAAATAGTGCATATTGCCGACCAGATTGTAGCCCGAAGGAATGAGGGTAAGGGACTTAAACTGATAATGGTTTCCGGTCCGTCCTCATCGGGCAAGACCACTTTCAGCAAGCGTCTTATGGTACAACTCATGGCCCACGGACTCACCCCCAAGGTTCTGTCACTGGATGACTATTTCCTGGACCGTGACCATACCCCGTTGGATGAGAACGGCGAGCATGACTTTGAGTCACTCTACGCCATAGACCTGCCTTTCTTCAACCAGCAACTCAAGGATCTGCTGGCGGGAAAGAGCATCCTGCCGCCCAGATTCAACTTCAAGAAGGGCGGAATCCGTGAGTTCACTGACCCCGAGATGACGTTGGGCGACAATGACATCCTGCTCATTGAGGGTATCCACGCACTGAACCCCGACCTTATGCCCGATATCCCGGCCGACAGCCGTTTCCTGATATACGTATCGGCCCTGACATGCATACGCATTGACCAGCACAACTATATTCCCACTACCGATAACCGCCTGTTGCGCCGTATCACACGCGACCACAAGTACCGCAGTTATTCGGCACAGGATACGATAGCCCGCTGGCCGTCCGTCCGTGCCGGTGAGGAGAAATGGATATTCCCCTATCAGGAGAACGCCGACGCCATGTTCAACTCGGCCATGATATTTGAGATAGCAGTCATCAAGGATATGGTACTGCCGTTGCTGGATGAGGTTCCCGAGAACAGTCCCGAATATGCAAAGGCACAGCAGCTCAAGGATTTCCTCAAGCTGTTCAAGACCATTCCAAGCCAAAACCTGCCGCCCACATCACTGGTACGCGAGTTCATAGGAGGCAGCAGTTTCCATTATTAATCCCGTAAGATGCCCGGTTTAAGCAACATACAGACCCAGGTCCAGACGCAGGCACAGATTCAGACCCTATCGCCCCAACAGGTGCTGGAGGCCCGTCTGCTTGCACTCTCAACTCTGGAACTGGAGGAACATGTTCGTGCCGAACTGGGTGACAACCCCGCCCTAGAGGACGGCCCGGCCGAATCATCCGCCACAGACAATGATAATGATGATACAGCCAGGGATGAGGATTTGGAGTACGGCAATGAGGATTATGACTCCAGGAATGACAACCGTGACGACTGGGGAGACGATGATTATGACTGGTATGACCGCCAGCAGGGAGGCGGCGGACAGGTTGCCGATATCCCCCTGGCCGATACACGCTCATTCTACGATATACTCTATGAGCAACTGCGTGAGCAGGACCTGACCGAGCGTCAGATGAAGATTGCGCTCTACATCATAGGCTCAATAGATAATGACGGCATTCTGGACAAGGACCTTCAGGCCATATCCGATGACCTGGCGTTCTATCACGACACGGATGCATCGGTCGATGAGATTGAGCAGGTACTCAAGGTCATCCAGGAGTTTGACCCCGCCGGAATAGGTGCTCGCAACCTGCAGGAGTGCCTGCTTATCCAGATACGCCGCAAACCGGATTCAGAGAGCAAGGAACTCCAGGAGAAGATTATCTCTTCCATGTTTGATGAGTTCACCCACAAGCGCTGGGACAAGATATCGGCACGTCTGGAACTGAGCAAGGAGCAGACCGATGCCGTGATTGCAGAACTGGTAAAACTCAATCCGCGTCCGGGCAGTTCACTTGGCGAAACTGTGGGGCACAGCCGTCAGCACATAGTACCCGATTTCCTGCTTGACAACTACGATGATGAGATAAGGTTCACGCTCAATAACGGGAACATACCCCAACTGCATGTAAGCCGTGAGTACTCTGATATGCTGGAGAACCAGATTAAAGAGGGTACCAGCAGTCAGAAGGCCGCCGCCGTATATATCAAGAGCAAACTGGATTCGGCCCGCGGATTCATCCAGGCACTCCGCCAGCGTGAGCAGACCATGACCCGTACCATGCAGGCCATCATTGACCTGCAGCGCCTGTTCTTCCAAGAGGGTGACGAGACCCTTTTGCGCCCCATGATCCTTAAGGATGTGGCCGAGAAGACGGGATATGACATATCGACGATATCCCGCGTAACCAGCGGCAAGTACGTGCAGACACCGTTCGGCACATTCCCGCTCAAGGCCTTCTTTACCGACGGTGTAAAGACCAGCAGCGGAGAGGAGGTATCGGTCAAGGAGATACACCGCATACTGCGTGAGGCAACCGATGCCGAAGACCACAACAACCCGCTTACCGATGAGCAACTGTCCGATATGCTTACCGGGCGCGGCTACAAGGTGGCACGCCGTACGGTGGCAAAGTACCGCGAACAGATAGGAATACCGGTAGCAAGAATGCGTAAAAAATAGAATATATGAAACCAACAGTAAGTATTATCATGGGCAGCACGTCCGATCTGCCCGTCATGGAGAAGGCAGCCGCCTTCCTGGACAGCATCCAGGTTCCGTTTGAGATGAACGCCCTGTCCGCCCACCGCACACCTGCAGCCGTTGAGGAGTTTGCCAAGGGTGCTCAGGCACGCGGCATCAAGGTTATCATTGCCGCAGCCGGAATGGCAGCCGCCCTGCCCGGCGTGATTGCAGCCAACACCAACGTTCCCGTTATCGGCGTACCCATCAAAGGCATGCTGGACGGTCTGGACGCCATGCTCTCAATCATACAGATGCCCCCCGGAATACCCGTGGCAACCGTAGGCGTGAACGGCGCACAGAATGCCGCCATCCTGGCCGCCCAGATACTGGCCGTAGCCGACACTGAACTGGCAGCACGCCTGGCCGCCCACAAGGAGGGACTCAAGGATAAGATTGAGAAGGCCAATGCAGAACTCAGTCAGGTAAAATACAATTTCAAGACCAACTGATAATGGCCGTTTACAACCGCAGGAAAACCATAAGCGTACGTGTGGGCAGTACCACTATAGGCGGCAGCAATCCCATACGCCTGCAGTCCATGACCACCACCGCCACCATGGATACAGAGGGCTGCATTGAGCAGGCCATACGTATCATTCAGGCCGGCGGAGAACTGGTTCGTATGACAACTCAGGGCACACGCGAGGCGGAAAACATGCGGTTAATACGTGAAGGTCTCACTGCCCGGGGCTATGATACCCCGCTCGTGGCCGATGTCCACTTCAACCCCGCCGTGGCCGATGTGGCCGCCCGCTATGTTGAGAAGGTGCGCATCAACCCGGGAAACTATGTAGATCCCGCACGTACGTTCAAACAACTGGAATACACCGATCAGGAATACGCACAGGAGATTCAGCGCATACGTGACCGCTTTATCCCGTTCCTGAATATATGCCGTGAGCATAATACCGCCATACGCATAGGCGTAAACCACGGCTCCCTGTCGGACCGGATCATGAGCCGTTACGGCAACACCCCGGCCGGTATGGTGGAGAGTTGTATGGAGTTCCTGCGCATATGCGTGGAGCAGGATTTCATGAACGTGGTCATTTCCATCAAGGCCAGCAATACGGTTGTCATGATTGAGACAGTACGTCTGCTAGTCAGGGAGATGGACCGCGAGGGCATGGCGTTCCCCATACATCTGGGTGTAACCGAGGCCGGAGAGGGCGAGGACGGCCGCATAAAGAGTGCCATAGGCATTGGCGCACTGCTGGCCGAGGGCATAGGCGATACCATACGTGTTTCGCTGTCCGAGGCACCCGAGCGTGAGATTCCTGTAGCCCGCAAACTGGTGGATTATGCAGAGACCAGTGCCGGTGTGCGTGCATCGGCCAGGATTGAAAACGGAGTGCTCCAACTGTCATACAATGACACTTTACTGGAGGATTTCCAACTGCACGCCGCCATGGACGCTGGAGCATTGCTCATAGACGGCAAGGCTAAAGACCTTAAACTGAACAACCCCAATATTCCTGCAGAGCAGATACGTTCTACAGAGGATGCCATCCTGCAGGGCGCACGCATCCGTTTCAGCAAACCGGAATACATTTCATGTCCGGGCTGCGGACGGACACTGTACAATCTTGAAGAGACAATAGCACGCATCAAAGCCGCCACAGGCCACCTTAAGGGAGTCAAGATAGCCATCATGGGCTGTATCGTGAACGGACCGGGCGAGATGGCCGATGCCGATTTCGGCTACGTGGGCGCCGGCCGCGGAAAGATAAGCCTCTATCGCGGCAAGGAGTGCATAGAGAAAAATATCCCCGAGGAGAATGCCGTTGAGCGCCTCCTCCAATTGATTGAAGAAACAACAAAAAGATAATATGGAAAACAAATTGACCATCTACAACACCCTTACAAGAAAGAAGGAACTGTTTGAAGCCTTGAACCCGCCACATGTAGGTATGTACGTGTGCGGCCCCACAGTTTACGGTGATCCGCATCTGGGCCATGCACGTCCCGCCATCACATTTGATATACTGTTCCGTTACCTTCAGCACTTAGGTTATAAGGTACGTTACGTACGCAACATAACCGATGTAGGCCATCTGGAGCACGATGCCGATGAGGGTGAGGACAAGATAGCCAAGAAAGCACGTCTGGAGCAACTGGAGCCCATGGAGGTGGTTCAGTACTACACCCTGCGCTACCACAAGGCAATGGAGATGCTTAACGTACTGCCGCCCAGCATCGAGCCGCACGCATCGGGCCATATCATTGAACAGATTGAACTTGTAAAGCAGATTCTGGACAACGGTTACGCTTATGAGAGCCAGGGCAGTATCTACTTTGACGTGAACAAATACAACAAAGACCACCACTACGGCATACTCTCCGGCCGCAATCTGGACGATGTGCTCAACACCACCCGTGAACTTGACGGCCAGGAAGAGAAACACAACCCCGCTGACTTTGCACTTTGGAAGAAAGCCCAGCCTGAGCACATAATGCGCTGGCCTTCACCCTGGAGCAACGGATTCCCCGGCTGGCACTGCGAGTGCACCGCCATGGGCCGCAAGTACCTGGGTGAGCGCTTTGACATACACGGAGGCGGCATGGACCTGATATTCCCCCACCACGAGTGCGAGATTGCACAGGCCGTTGCCAGCCAGGGTCATGACATAGTCCACTACTGGATGCACAACAACATGATAACCATCAACGGACAGAAGATGGGTAAGTCACTGGGTAATTTCATCACCCTGAACGAGTTCTTTACCGGTCAGAACCCCAACCTCAAACAGGCCTACAGCCCCATGACCATCCGCTTCTTCATCCTGATGGCCCACTACCGCGGTACAGTAGACTTCAGCAACGACGCCCTGCAGGCTGCCGAGAAGGCAATGAACCGTCTTATGGAGGCATACAACGCCATAGGCCGCATTCAACCCTCAGCCGAGAGTACAGTAAGCATAAGCGAATTCAAGTGCAAGTGTTATGAGGCCATGGATGATGACCTTAACACACCTATCGTGATCAGCCACCTCTTTGATGCAGCCAAGGTAATTAACCAGGCAGTGGACGGCAACGCCAAACTGACTGCCGCCGATGTGGCCGAACTCAAGTCTCTGTTTGACACATTCCTCTTTGATATCCTTGGAATCAAAGCCGAAGAGGGTGGTGGCAGCGGCCGGGAAGAGGCATTCGGCAAGGTCGTGGATATGCTCCTTGAGCAGCGCGCCATTGCCAAGGCCAATAAGGACTGGGCAACAAGTGACAAGATACGCAATGAGTTAACTGCTCTTGGATTCGAGATCAAGGATACCAAGGACGGTGCAACATGGAAACTCAACAGATAATATGAAGAATTCAGCCATAATACTGACGCTTCTGTATGTAGTTCTCTCATGTGGAGGGCGCAAGGCATCATCAACTACTCCGGCAACCGATGTTGTAACACCTGAATTCTGCGCCGACAGTGCTTACAACTACATAAAGGCGCAGACTGATTTCGGACCACGCGTACCCAACACTGACGCCCAGCAGAACTGTGCAGCATGGCTCATGACAAAACTCAAGGAGTTTGGAGCCGAGACGTTCCTGCAAGGCTTTGAAACCGTCACTTTTGACAAGACCAGGATAAGGGGTTACAACATAATAGGCAGCTATAACCCTGAATCACCCACCCGAATAATACTTTGTTCGCATTGGGACAGCCGCCCGTGGGCCGACAATGACCCGGACCCCGCCAACTGGATAAAACCTGTTGATGCCGCCAATGACGGCGCCAGCGGTGTTGCTGTAATTCTGGAGATTGCACGCCAGATGCAGAAACAGACTCCCGATATAGGAGTTGACTGCATATTCCTGGATGCCGAAGACTGGGGCCCTGGAGACAACTATCAGGGAGAGCATCTTGAGACATACTGGGGTCTGGGAGCACAATACTGGGCCAAAAATCCTCACAAAGAGGGCTACCACGCCCGTTATGCCATATTATTGGATATGGTCGGAGGCAAAGGAGCCGCATTCTGCCGTGAGGGATACTCAACCAGATTCGGTAAAACCATAGTGGATAAGGTCTGGAGTGCAGCGGGAAGACTGGGTTACGGATCGGTATTCCTGCCTGTAAGCGGTGGATATGTTACTGACGACCACTACTTTATCAACACTATAGCCAGGATTCCCGCCATAGACATAGTACCATATCTGCCCAATTGCAGGGAGAGCTCTTTCGGTCCTACATGGCACACAACCCATGACAACATCGATAATATAGACAAAAAAATCCTGGAAGCTGTCGGCAAGACGCTTATCGAGGTAATTTACAACGAGAAACCATGACAATAGAAGAACTTCAGGAAGAGGTTATAGAAGAGTTCAGCGCGTTTGACGACTGGATGGACAAATATCAGATGATTATTGACCTGGGCAACGGACAAGCCCCGTTGGACCCCGCTTACAAGACTCAGGATAATCTCATTGACGGATGTCAGAGTCGCGTCTGGCTTCATGCCGAATTCAAGGACGGACTCATTCATTTTGAGGCAGACAGTGACGCAATTATTACCAAGGGCCTGATAGCACTGCTCATCAGAGTACTGTCGGACCATACTCCAGTTGAGATTCTGGAAAGCGATGTACATTTCATTGATGCCATCGGACTTACACAACATCTGTCTCCTACTCGCAGTAACGGACTGCTGTCTATGCTAAAACAGATAAAGACATATGCATTAGCATATTCAAAAAGTTGAACAAATCAGTAGAATTTTATAAATTTGCAAACCAAACTAACGAATTAACGCATAATTATACAAATATGAACGGCAAATACTGGAATGAGGAGATTGAGACGATGCCCCGCAAACAACTTGAGAAGCTTCAGGTAGAGCGTCTCAAGAAAACAATAGAGATTGCAATGGGCAGCGAGTTCTATGCTCCCAAATTCAAGGAACTTGGCATAACCCCTGAGAGTATCAAGTCAGTGGAGGATATCAAACGATTCCCCTTTACCACAAAGAATGACCTCCGTGCCACCTATCCGTTTGGAATCAAGTCTGTTCCTTTGGAGAAAGTGGTCCGTCTGCACTCGTCAAGCGGAACCACCGGTAATCCCACAGTAATTCTGCACACACAGAAAGACCTTGACCAGTGGGCTGATGCCATGGCACGTTCAATGTACTGCATAGGTCTGCGTAATACCGATATCATACAGAACACATCAGGTTACGGCATGTTTACCGGAGGTCTGGGTATACAGTATGCCGCAGAGCGTCTGGGCGCACTCACCGTTCCTGCCGGTGCCGGTAACAGCAAGCGTCACGTAAAGTTCATCACTGACTTCGGAACCACCGCACTGCATTGCATACCTTCATACGCCACACGTCTGGCAGCCGCTTTCCAGGAGGAGGGCATTGACCCGCGCAACACAACGGTACATACACTTATCATAGGTGCCGAGCCCCACTCCGAGGCTCAGCGCAAGCGCATTGAGGAAATCTGGGGAGCCAAGGCTTACAACAACTTCGGAATGAGCGAAATGTGCGGCCCCGGCGTAGCCATTGAGTGCCAGGAGCAGAACGGCATGCACATCTGGGAGGATAATTATATCGTTGAGATTCTTGATCCCGAGACTCTGGAACCCGTTCCGGAGGGAGAACTGGGAGAGCTGGTACTGACCACACTCAACCGTGAGGCCATGCCGCTGTTCCGCTACCGTACACGTGACCTTACCCGAATCCTGCCGGGTGACTGCCCCTGCGGACGCACACACGTTCGTCTGGCACGTTTCCAGGGCCGCAGTGACGATATGCTTATCGTTAAGGGTGTAAATCTCTATCCTATCCAGATTGAGAAGATACTCATGCAGTTCCCCGAGTTGGCATCGGACTACCTTATTACTATTGAGACCATAGGCGATAATGATGAGATGACCATCGAGGCTGAGCTGGCTCAGGCTACCGATGACTTCGGAATGCTGCAGAACCTGACCAAGGAGATTACACGCCGCCTTAAGGATGAGCTTCTGTTTACGCCTAAGGTCAAGCTTGTAGGCAAGGGCGTAATCCCGCAGACTGACGGCAAAGCCAAGAGAGTTAATGATTTGCGTAACAACCATTAAAAGAAGGACATTATGAAGACTATAAAGCAGATTTCAATATTCCTTGAGAACCAGCGCGGTAAGCTGAGTGATATACTTACAGCACTCAAGGACCAGAACATTGAGATTCAGGCCGCATCGGTAGCCGATACCACCGAATACGGTATCCTGCGTCTCATCACATCTAACCAGGTAAAGGCTGCCCGTCTGCTTTCATCACAGGGGCACCTGGTAAATCTGAACGAGGTTCTTGCCATTCAGGTGGAGCCAGATACCGCGGCATTTGCCGATGCTGTCGACGCACTCACATCGGGCGGTTGCTCAATCAGTTACCTCTACACATTCCATAAAGACGGCAAACTGGTGCTCATAATCCGCCCTGCCAGTCTGGAAATAGCGGAACGCGTGGCTACGGAGAAAGGTCTTACGCTGATTCAGGGTTGGGAATGATGATTCATTCCCTTCTTTTTATAATTATGTGACTAATATTACTAATTACATCGTATAAACCATGTTTTTGAAGATTCTCATTCTGATTCTGTTCTTCGCCGTAATGATTGGCGTAGGAATTTATTGCCGCAAGACAGCCAATAATGTGCAGGGGTTTGTCCTGGGTGACCGCAAGGTTGGCTCATGGCTTACTGCATTCGCTTTCGGAACATCTTATTTTTCGGCCGTTATATTCGTGGGATATGCCGGTCAGTTCGGCTGGAAATACGGTCTGTCCGCTACCTGGATAGGACTTGGCAACGCCCTGATAGGTTCACTCCTGGCATGGAGAATCCTGGGCCGCCGCACTCGCCTTATGACCCAGTACCTTAAGAGCGCCACCATGCCCGATTTCTTCGGTCAGCGCTTTAACTCGCAGGCTCTCAAGGTGGCTGCATCGGTTATAGTGTTCGTATTCCTTATTCCTTATACCGCATCACTTTACAACGGTCTGTCACGTCTGTTCGGACTCTCGTTCGGCATTGACTACAGCTGGTGCGTGCTTGGTATGGCTATCCTTACCGGTATCTACGTGCTGGTGGGCGGATACATGGCAACAGCCGTGAACGATTTCATCCAGGGTATGATCATGCTTATAGGTATAGTAGCGGTTATCCTCTCTGTCCTGAACGGAAACGGCGGATTCACCGCAGCAATCGAGAAACTGTCACAGCTTCAGAGCGAGAGCGCACCTGCGCTGAACGGTGCTTTCGTATCATTCTTCGGCCCGCAGCCCATCTATCTGCTGGGCGTGGTGTTGCTCACATCACTTGGCACATGGGGTCTGCCCCAGATGGTTGGCAAGTTCTACGCTATCCGTGACGAGGCCGCCATCCGCAAGGGCACGTTCATTTCCACATTCTTTGCCATCATCGTGGCCGGCGGTTGCTACTTCCTGGGCGGATTCGGCCGTCTGTATGCCGATAAGATAGAGTATGGAGCCAAGGGCCCCATCTATGACAGCATAGTACCTTCAATGCTCCAGACCCTGCCCGACCTGATGATCGGCGTGGTTATCATCCTGGTGCTATCAGCATCAATGTCAACCCTTTCATCGCTGGTTCTGACATCGGGCTCAACCCTGACTCTGGATATCATCAAGCCGGCACTTGCCAAGGGCGGCAAGAGCATGAGCGAGAAGTCTCAGCTGCTCTCCATCCGTCTGCTGGTGGTGTTCTTCATTGCAGTTTCATCGGTTCTGGCCATCATTCAGGCCAAGAGCTCTGTTACCTTTATTGCTCAGCTTATGGGTATCAGCTGGGGTGCTCTGGCAGGCGCTTTCCTGGCTCCGTTCCTCTATGGACTCTACTGGAAAAAGACCACCAAGGCATCGGTTTGGGCCAGTTTCATCGTGGGTGTGGGCATTATGTGCGGCTGCATGTACGGAACATTCACGGGGACCACATTCATAAGCCCGTTCTTCTCATCACCCATCAATGCCGGTGTGCTCTCAATGGTGGCCGGTCTGGTGATAGTTCCCATAGTAAGCGCATTCACCAAAGTTAAGGAGAAGGAGAACGTTGACAGGATGTTTGATTGCTACGAGCGTCAGGTTACCGTACACGCATCGACCTCGCTTATGGATGCCGAAGAGAAATAAATTCTTATATTTGTATCGGTCAAACTAAAACAACCTATAATATGAAAAGAATATCTCAACTTAAGGATGAGGCAATTGCTGCCCTCAGTGGAAATTGGGGAAAGGCAGTTCTGGCTACATTGGGCCTACTGGTTGTATGCATCGCATTCAGCATGGTTTTTCAACTGTTATCAGGCACCAATATCCTGGATTATTATGAGGCTTTGTTTACCAATGACACTGCCGCTCTTATGGAGGCCATGGGAGGCAATATCTACGTCACCATACTTCAGGTCCTGGGCGGAATACTCTTTAAATGCCTCTGGGTATCGGTGTTTACAATTCTTTCAGGGTTCTCTTTGAAAGCAAGGGTGCCGATAACGCCATTTTCAGGAATTTCTTCAAACTGGCCTTCAGCAAGCATTATCTTCATATAGTCCTGGTTTATTTATGCGCAGGTATACTGATAGCATTAATACTTGTTCCGGCCATCATAATCCTGGTATTGGTAGGATTAGTATTACAGAGTGGTGTAGTTGCCGTTATTCTGGTAATATTAGCTCTTGTATATAGCATCTGGATTGGTCTTATGTACTCTATGATCAGTTTTATCATAGTCGACAATCCCGAGCTTGATATCATAGATACAATGCGCCGCAGCCGCACCCTTATGAACGGAAACAAATGGAGATTCCTGCTTTTGGGCCTGAGTTTCATTGGTTGGATCCTTCTGGGAATCCTTACCCTAGGTATAGGTTACCTCTGGTTGCTGCCGTATATCTATACAACTGAGTCTGCATTCTATTGTGAAATAAGAGACGCTGAGAAAACCGCTGAATAAACATTATATATGAAAAAACTCCTACTTGGCGATGAGGCCATAGCGCAGGGTGCAATCGATGCCGGACTGAGCGGCGTTTACGCTTATCCGGGCACACCCTCAACTGAGATTACCGAATACATACAGGGTTACTGCAAGAAAAAACCCGCAGAGAAAATACACAATCGCTGGTGTACCAATGAGAAAACAGCCATGGAGGCCGCTCTGGGTATGTCATTTGCCGGCAAGCGTGCACTTGTGTGCATGAAACACGTCGGCATGAACGTGGCCGCCGATCCGTTCGTGAACTCATCAATCACCGGAGTGAACGGCGGTCTGATAGTCCTTGTGGCCGATGACCCATCTATGCACTCGTCACAGGATGAGCAGGATACCCGCTATTACGGCAAGTTTGCCCTGATACCGGTCCTGGAGCCCTCTTCACAGCAGGAGGCTTATGATATGATGTCATATGCCTATGACCTGTCGGAGTCTCTCAAACTGCCGGTGCTGATGCGTACCGTTACACGTCTGGCCCACTCACGCGCCGTTGTGTCTCTCAAGGAAAAGCGTAATCAGAATGACCTCAATCCGGTAAGCGGTGTCCGTGACTGGGTGCTGCTGCCTGCTATTGCCAAGCGCCGCTACGCTTCACTTCTGGAGCGTCAGCCTGAGATTATGCGTCTGTCGGTGGAGTCACCGTTCAACAGCTTCAAGGCTCAGGCCAAGCGCTTTAAGATGGGTGCCATTGCCTGCGGTAACGCATTCAACTACCTGTCGGAGTGCTACCCGGACGGTATACCTTTCCCCGTACTCAAGATTTCACAGTACCCCATACCGGCAGAGACCGTTTGTACTCTGGCCGAGCAGTGTGACTCAATCATGGTTATCGAGGACGGCCAGCCCTTTGTTGAAGAGCAGGTGGCAGGCATTCTGCCCTCTGACTGCAAGATAATAGGCCGTTTGACCGGAGAATTGCCCCGTCAGGGTGAACTCAATCCCGATATCGTAAAGGCTGCCTTAGGTCTGGCTCCGCTGCCGCATCCGGATGTAGCCAAGAATGTAGTGGCTCGTCCACCCGCCCTCTGTCAGGGTTGCGGTCACCGCTCAGTTTATGAGGCCATCAACATTGTGCTAAAGGATTACAAGACAGCCAAGGTGTTTGGTGACATAGGTTGCTACACCTTAGGTGCCCTGCCTCCGTTCCAGGCTCTGGACAGCACCGTCGATATGGGTGCCAGCATCACCATGGCAAAGGGTGCAGCCGATGCAGGCGTGTTCCCCGCAGTGGCCATCATAGGTGACAGCACATTCACCCACTCCGGCATGACCGGTCTGCTGGATGCAGTAAATGAGAACTCTCCCATCACTATCATCATATCCGATAACCTGACCACAGGTATGACCGGCGGACAGGACAGCGCCGGCACCAACAAGTTTGAGGCTATATGCCGCGGCATCGGTGTTGATCCGGATCATCTCAAGGTGGTTGTCCCACTGCCCCAGAACATGGAGGAGATTACACGCACCCTGCGTGAGGAGATTGAGTATCAGGGCCTGTCGGTTATCATACCGCGCCGTGAATGTATCCAGACACTTGCCCGCAAGGCAAAGGCAAAAGCAGCACAGAAATGAAGACAGATATAATTCTTGCAGGCGTAGGAGGACAAGGTATCCTCTCTATCGCAACAGTAATAGGTCAGGCCGCCCTTGAGGAGGACCTCTACATCAAGCAGGCCGAGGTTCACGGAATGAGCCAGCGCGGCGGTGACGTGCAGTCCAATCTGCGCATATCGGACCAGCCCATAGCAAGTGACCTTATATCACTTGGTCAGGCCGATATCATCATCGCCATGGAGCCTATGGAGGCCCTGCGTTACAAGCACTACCTGAGCAAGGACGGCTGGGTAATCACATCATCCAACCCCTTTGTAAACATAGGCAACTATCCCGATAAGGATGCCATCATAGCCGAGCTCAAGGAGCTGGGTAACGTTATCCTGATCGATACCGATGAGCTGGGTAAGGAGCACAAGATGCCCAAGGCTGTCAACATGATCCTTCTGGGTGCCGCATCAAAGGCGCTCAAGAGCATAAGCTTTGACAAGCTGTGCCAGAGCGTACGCACCATATTCGGTGCCAAGGGCGATGCAATTGTAGATATGAACATAAAGGCCCTTGAGATAGGCCGTAACTGTGAATAAAAACACCGATGAATACGATTATTCCCGCAAATGTAATAGATGATTTCCTCAAGAGCATTGAGGTAACGGATATGAACAAGGCCTCCATCCGTCAGGTGCTGGCCTGCGCCATGAATGCCGAGAAGGTGACCGGCAAGGAGTTCATACATTTTGAGATGGGTGTACCCGGAATACCGGCCGCAGCCGTAGGTATCCAGGCACAGAAAGAGGCCCTGGACCGCGGAGTTGCCTCCAAGTACCCCAATATTGAGGGAATAACCGAACTCAAGGAGCAGGCTGCCCGTTTTGTAAAGGCTTTCATCAACACCGATATCCAGCCCTCTCACTGCACTCCCACCTGCGGAGCCATGCAGGGCACATTCGCCGCATTCCTGCTATGCTCGCAGGTTGATCCCAAGAAGGATACCATCCTTTTCATAGACCCGGGATTCCCTGTCCAGAAGATGCAGTGCCAGGTTATGGGTGTCAAGTTCGCCCAGTTTGACGTGGCCGGTTTCCGTGCTGAAAAGCTGGGACCCAAACTGGAAAGTTATCTGGAAAAAGGCAATATCTGCTGCATTGTCTATTCCAACCCCAACAACCCCAGTTGGATGTGCCTTACCGAGGAGGAGATAAAAACCATTGGTGGATTGGCTACAAAATATGATACCATCATACTGGAGGACCTGGCCTACATGACTATGGATTTCCGTCGTGACGGTCTGGGTGTTCCTTTCCAGCCGCCTTATCAGGTTAGTGTATCACACTACACCGATAACTACATCATGATGATAAGCGGCAGCAAAATATTCAGTTATGCCGGTGAGCGTATCGCCGTGGCATGCATATCGGACAAGCTGGCCGAGCGTCATTTTGAGACTCTGCAGAAACGTTACAACATATCCCGCTTCGGTGCTGTATATGCATACGATATGCTTTACGCTATGTCATCGGGCGTAACCCACTCGGTACAGTGCGCTATGGCCGCTATGCTCAAGGCCGCATGTGACGGTACTTACCAATTCCGTGAGGATATCCGTGAGTACGCACGCCGGTCGGAGAAGATCAAGGAGGCTATGCTGCGCAACGGATTCCATATCACTTACGATAAGGACCTGGAGGAGCCGGTAAGCGACGGATTCTACTTTACATTCGGCTATAACCTTCCTGACGGCACACCCATGGAGGGCGGACAGCTTATGCACGAGTTGCTCTACTACGGAATTAGCGGAATTGTCCTGTCATCGACCGGAAGTGACCGCCAGGGCATGCGCGGCTGCTCATCAAATTTCCGTGATGACCAGTTCCCCGCTCTTGAGGAGCGCCTCCGTCTCTTCAACGAGGCCCACAAATAATGATAGAAATAGGACTTTTTGGGGTATCAGTATCTGAAACTACGCGCTTCGCGCTATCCCTCCCATCCCTAATAAGACGCTCTGAAAGGCGTGAGTAAACTCCCACCTTCCAGAGCATCTTCTTAGTGACGGGCCCCTCCCGTTCACAAGCCCACGGGCGGCCATGGTTTCCGATACTGATACCCCAAAAAGTCATGTGCACCGTGCATCATTGTGGAACTGGAGACATTTGCAAATAAAAACGACTTGGCATAAAGACGTATTTCACGTATCTTGGCGTTCTAAAAACGGATAAGCTGAAAGTAGGATGAGAAGTGAGCAGGAACTGGCACGCTTGTGTACTGCAGGCGATAGGGAGGCGCAAGGCGAACTCTACGCTCAGTATGCGTCACGCCTGTATGCTCTCTGCTACCGATACGTGGCAGACCGTGAAGAGGCTCAGGACCTGATGCATGACGCCATGATAAAGGCTATGGACAGTTTCCGGTCTTTCAGTTATTCCGGTGACGGGTCACTCTACGCATGGCTGCGCCGCCTTACGGTCAACGTTGTGATTGACCGACTTCGCCAGATGAGCAGACTGCGTCTTGTTCCGCTGGATCAGACGATGGAAACGGAAAATCCGGATACCAATGAAGATGCCGCCGATGATATTCCTGCACAGGTATTGATGGATATGGTGACAGCCCTTCCATCGGTCAGGCGTACGGTATTCAACATGTACTGCATAGACGGTTTCAGCCATAAGGATATTGCCGCTGCCATAGGAATCACGGAGAAAGGTTCGGCATCCATTCTGGCCAAGGCCCGCACTCAATTAAGGAGTGCAGTTAATGATTATCTTAAAGGGACAGGAAGATGAAAGATTATGACGACATATTCAAGCAGCGTCTGGATGGGTATGAAATGAAACTGCCCTCATCGGACCGTGATGATTTCCTTAACCGGAAAGCAACACGGGAACGCTACGCCCGCCGCAGACGCAATTTTCTTACTCTGGCAGTGGGAATACCCGCCGCCCTTGCCATCATCTGTGTTATACTCTTCTGTATATATATCCTGTCTAAAGCCAATTAGTCGCGACGGAAGAGGTCACGGGTATAGACCTTGTCCTGGACATCATCTAAGCAGGAATCGTAGCGGTTGGCTATGATTGAGTTGCAGCGGCTCTTGAATTCTTCCAGATTGTTCACCACCTCACTCCCAAAGAATGTATCGCCGTCCTTGAGCGTTGGCTCATAGATTATTACCTTGGCTCCCTTGGCCTTGACACGCTTCATTACACCCTGAATGGAACTCTGACGGAAGTTGTCGGAGTTGGATTTCATGGTAAGCCGATAAACGCCTACGGTAATATCTTTCTCCGATGATTCGTTCCATGCGCTGTTGGCGGTATAGTAGCCGGCCTTTTCGAGCACGCGGTCGGCAATGAAATCCTTACGGGTGCGGTTGCTGTCCACGATGGCCTGGATAAGGTTCTCGGGCACATCATTGTAATTGGCCAGCAGCTGTTTGGTATCCTTGGGCAGGCAGTAGCCGCCGTAACCGAACGACGGGTTGTTGTAGTGGCTTCCGATACGTGGATCCAGGCCTACGCCGTCTATGATGGCACGGGTGTCAAGCCCCTTCATCTCGGCGTATGTGTCCAGCTCATTGAAGAAACTTACGCGCAGTGCCAGATAGGTGTTGGCGAACAGTTTCACGGCCTCGGCTTCGGTGGTTCCCATATAAAGGGTATCAATATTCTCCTTGATGGCTCCCTCCTGCAGCAGACGGGCAAAAGTGTGGGCAGCCTCCTCCAGACGCTTTACGTTTTTATCGAATCCAACGATGATTCTGGACGGATAGAGGTTATCATAAAGGGCCTTGCTTTCACGCAGGAACTCGGGGGCGAATATGATATTGGGTACAACCACCTTCATGGTGCCGTCCTGCAGGCGCTCGCGGTATGAGAACTTCTCACGCACACTTTCCGTATAGCCTACTGGAATGGTTGACTTGATTACCATAATGGCATCAGGGTTGACCTTAAGCACCAGGTCTATCACCTCCTCAACATGGCTGGTGTCAAAGAAGTTCTTCTTGCTGTCATAGTTGGTGGGAGCGGCAATTACCACAAAGTCGGCATCGGAATATGCCTTTTCACCGTCTAATGTGGCCGTAAGGTCCAGTTCCTTCTCTGCCAGATACTTCTCAATGTAATCATCCTGAATAGGAGATTTACGGTTGTTTATCATATCAACCTTCTCCCTTATCACATCAACTGCGGTTACCTTATTGTGCTGAGCCAGCAAGGTGGCCAGTGAAAGTCCTACATATCCTGTTCCCGCTACTGCTATCTTCATAATCTACGAATTGATTAGTTATTGCAAAGGTAAGAAAAAAAGGATACCTTTGTCTTTGAACACTGATTAACCCTAACAATGAAATACAAATTATTAGCACTCATTCTGATGGCAGCAACAATCAACTCATGCGGCGGCGCATCTTCGCAGAACGCAAAGGCTCAGACAGCCCAGGACGAAACCAAGGTTCTTATCAAGACGACAGTAGGTGATATCACCATTAAACTCTATAATGAGACTCCCCAGCACAGGGATAATTTCATTAAGTTGGTCAATGAGCATTATTATGACAGCATCCTGTTCCATCGCGTAATCAAGGACTTTATGGTACAGGCCGGTGATCCTGAGTCCAAGAATGCCCAGAAGGGAGCCCAGTTGGGTGCCGGCGGTCCCGGTTATACTATACCTGCCGAGTTTGTATATCCCAAGTTTTTTCACAAGCGTGGCGCATTGAGTGCGGCCCGTCAGGCTGATCAGGTCAACCCCGAGCGTAAGTCTTCAGGTTCACAGTTCTATATAGTGACCGGTAAGACTTATAACAAATATGAACTTCAGGATTTGGAGAAGCAGCTCCGCCAGAGGCAGGGGCAGGGGGTCTTTGACAGACTGGTAGCCCAGAACATGGACTCTATAATGAATATGCAGATGGCCGGAGACAATGACGGTATCATGAAACTGCAGGAAGAACTCAATGAAAAGACTAATCAGATATTAAAGGAGCAGGGACCGTTCAAGTTCACAGAGGAGCAGGTTGACGCATATATGAGCGAGGGTGGCACTCCGTTCCTGGATAATGATTATACCGTATTCGGCGAGGTCATTGACGGAATGAAGGCTGTATACAAGATAGAGCAGGCCGGAACCGATATGAATGACCGTCCGCGCAAGGATATCAGGATAATATCAATGGAAATAATCAAATAACAGATGTTTATGAAAAGGAAAGTCACTTTGATTCTGGCCATGATGCTGTTGGTACTGACAGCTTCCGCAAAGAAAGGCCCCAAGTATGTGTTTTATTTTATTGGTGACGGTATGGGAACCAACCAGGTTATGGGTATCCAGTACTACCTGCAGGATATTGAAGGTAAGTACGGATACAAGCCTCTGTGCTTTACCCAGTTCCCTTACACCGGACTTGTTATAACCTATTCAGCAAACAGTGATGTCACAGACAGTTCAGCTGCCGGAACGGCATTGGCATCGGGTCAGAAGACCGATAACAACGTTCTTGGTCTGCTGCCCGACCGTGAGACTCCAGTCGTTACTATTGCCGAGATGGCCCATAAGAAAGGTATCCGCGTAGCCATTGGAACTTCATGCTCTATTGACCATGCAACCCCGGGCAGTTTCTACGGCCACACCCGTCACCGCAACATGTATCACCAGATAGGAAACCAACTGAGTGATTCAGGGTTTGAGTTCTTTGGAGGTGCCGAGTTCCGTCAGCCGGAAGCACGTAATGACGATGACCAGGACAACTATGTCAAGGCGGAGAAGGCGGGATACACCGTCGTACGCGGATATGACGAATACAAGCAGAAGGCCGCATCGACCGATAAAATCATACTTTTTGACAAGGATTCCAAGAGTGACCATGCACTGGCTTACTCAATTGATCAGAAAGAGGGCGACCTTAAACTTGCCCAGGTTACCGAGGCTGCAATTGACTTTATGATGAAAGAGCCCAAGAAGGGTTTCTTCATGATGATGGAGGGTGGCCGTATTGATAATGCCTGCCATGCCAATGATCCCGGTGCATACATCCGCGAGATGCTGGATTTTGACGAGGCCATCAAGATTGCCTATGATTTCTATCTCAAGCACAAGAAAGAGACTCTTATAGTCATTACAGCCGATCACGAGACCGGAGGTCTGGGTCTTACAGCCGGTGACTACAAGACCAACCTGAAGGTGCTGCAGTACCAGAAGATGAGCAAGGATGCTTTCACCGCTCACCTGGAAAAGATGGGACGTGAGATAGGTGATATCCTTACCTGGGAGGAAGTTGAGAAGGAACTTAAGGAGAACTTTGGTTTCTGGGACAAGATTGAACTTACCGATAAGCAGACTGCCAGTCTTAAGAGTGCATATGTCGAGACTTTTGGAATGGGCCCCGGTGCTCTCGAGGAGGGTAAGTATTTTGAGGTTTCCAAGATGTCCGATGAGGCCGCACGTGTCATGACCGAGTGTGCCCAGATAAGTTGGGCAGCAGGTTGCCATTCGGGCAGTTACGTTCCTGTATTTGCAATTGGCGCAGGTGCAGAGCAGTTCACCGGTCAGATTGACAACAAGGATATCCCCATGAAGATAAAGAAACTGGCAGGTTATTGATTACCTGAAGTCCAGATAAGGTATTAAGCGATCAAGGTCCTGAGCAGAAAACTCTTCCATGAAAGAGAGCTGCCCGGGACCTTTTATCATTCCCCTCTCATTGCGGAACTCCACAATGGCACGCGCCTGATAGAAGTCAAGATAGGGGTGACGGCGCAATTCCGTAAGAGTAGCCTTGTTTACCGGAACTTTCCTGATTGGGACTGTATCGGTAATAATGAACCATTTCATCAGTGAATCGGGCAATCCTTCTATCTCCGTCAGTTGCGATATCTGAGTGTAACCGCCCAGACGTTCCCTGTATCTTATGATCTTTATAGCCGTGGCAGGCCCTATTCCCGGCAGTTTTACAAGTCCGGTGCTGTCAAGCGTATTGAGGTCAAGCGGCTCAAGAGGTCTGCTCTTGGCGGCATATCGGACACTCTTAACCTGGACCGTCACGGTATCCCATACATACCATTTTCTCCTTACAGTATCCCTTATGTAAACTATACGCCTGAAAGTGTCGGGAACTTGAACCAACGAATCTGTATAAACGCTTTCATCCGGAACGGGCGGATTCCACGGGTTGCTGATTATGTTTAGAATTATGATGACAGACAATAAGACAAGTGCCACTACCCTGTCATTGCGGCTAAAATAGAAATGGTCTTTAGACATTGTGTTATGGTATAATTGGTTATTTTTGCGGCATGTTATATTTCATCAGAAAATATCCGCTATCACTGCTTGTAATAGCAGCCATACTGTTTCTGTCACTTTTCAACCCTCCCAAAACCAAGTTGGATCCCATCACTGGTATCGACAAGGTTGTACATGTGGGCATGTACCTGGGATTGGAACTGATAATCTGGTTTGAGTATCTGCGTCACCATGATAACCTGAACCGGGTAAAGATTCTCATATTTGGAATCATCGCCCCTATAGCGTTGGGAGGTCTCATGGAGATAGCCCAGATGAAACTTACTCAGAGCAGAAGCGGTGAATGGGCCGATCTTTGGGCCGACACGATTGGCGTACTCATTGGTGCCGCCATCGGATACTTTGTAATTCAGACTGTCTTCAGAAAGAAGAGATAATCAATCCTTATTCCAGGTCTTGTAGGGATTGGTGGCCAGATATGCGTTATAATAACGATGGTCACCTGTTACCTCTTTACCGATGAAATCGGGCTTAATGAATGTCTCGTTCTCTGAATTGAGTTCAACCTCGGCCATTACCAGACCCTCATTGTCACCATGGAACTCATCGACCTCAAATACATGGGGGCCGCTGTGTACCAGATAACGTGTTTTCTCAATCGCTCCGCTCTGGTGCAGTTCAAAGAGTTCACGGGCATCCTCAACAGGAATGAGGTGATTCCACTCGTAACGGCTCATGCCCTTGCTGTCGGACGGGCCTTTGATGGTAAGGATTGCCTCCTTGTCAGTGATGCGTACACGCACGGACCTGCCGTTCTCATGGGCGATATAACCCTGAAGAATGTCATAATAGCCGTAGGCCTGTGTCTTGTAGGATGTTCCCTTTACCAGGAACTTACGTTCAATTTCAATCGACATAGTATTAGTTATTATCGGTTTAAAGACTATTTACATCTGTTTTTCCTGAGACTCGGCGAATGACATCAGATATGACTTGATGAATCCGTCAATATGACCGTCCATGACGCCGTTTACATCGGATGTCTGGAAACCGGTGCGATGATCCTTGACACGGCGGTCATCAAACACGTACGAGCGTATCTGTGAGCCCCATTCAATCTTTTTCTTACCGGCCTCAATCTTCTCCTGCTCAGCCATTCGGTGCTGCAGTTCCTTGTCATACAAAATGGAACGCAGGTGCTGAAGGGCACGCTCTTTGTTCTTGGGCTGGTCACGGGTCTCGGTGTTTTCTATAAGGATCTCCTCCTCTACTCCGGTATAAGGATCCTTGAACTGGTAACGCAGACGTACACCGGATTCCACCTTGTTTACGTTCTGACCGCCGGCACCGCCGCTGCGGAACGTATCCCAACTCATAAGTGCGGGATTGATATCCACCTCTATGGAGTCATCTATAAGCGGTGTTACAAACACGCTGGCAAATGATGTCATGCGTTTGCCCTGGGCATTGTAAGGTGATACACGGACAAGACGGTGTACACCGTTCTCTCCCTTGAGATAACCGTAAGCAAAAGGTCCCTCTATCTCCATGGTCACCTGTTTGATACCGGCTTCATCACCCTCCTGCAGGTTGGCAACCGTAACCTTATAATTGTTATCCTCGCCCCAACGCATATACATACGCATAAGCATCTGTGCCCAGTCCTGACTTTCAGTACCGCCTGCCCCGGAGTTGATCTTGAGCACACAGTCCATCTCATCGGCCTCCTCACGGAGCATGTTCTTGAGTTCAAGTGATTCTACAGCACTTATTGCCTTGGCGTAGTTTTCATCTACCTCCTGTTCTGTAACCAACTCCTCCTTATAGAAATCCATGGCCAGTTGCAGTTCATCGGCCAAAGCCTTTACCTGTTTGTAGCCGTCAATCCAAGCCTGCAGGTCCTTGACCTTCTTCATCTGCTTCTCGGCTTTCTTGGGGTCATCCCAGAATCCGGGTGCCTGAGTGCGTAACTGCTCCTCCTCAACCTGAATGAGTTTGGAATCTATATTCAGATAGCGCTTCAGGGCCTCTGTACGGTCAAGTACGTCTTTGAGTTGGTCTGCTGTAATCATACGTTGTCGTTTTGGACTGCGAAATTAGTAATTTTTTATCAGCGGCGCAACCAGTCTGAAGGATTGAGTCTTGTGCTCTCTTTGTGAAGTTGGAAATGGAGTATGGGGGTGCCGTTCTCAGATGTCTGTATGTTACCCACTATGTCACCGGTCCTGACTTTGTCTCCTTTCTTGAGTCTGGTCTCACTAAGGTTGCAGTATACCGATATGTATGAGCCGTGACGGATAAGCACTCCAATCTGTCCCTTTCCCTGCTGGAAAATTGATGATACCGTGCCGTCATATACCGCTCTGGCCTGAGCCCCGTCCTGTCCCTGAATGTCAAGACCCAGGTTGTTCTGCTTGACATCCTTCATTCCGGCTACGTTCTGCACGCCGTATTCGCCTACAACCAGATAAGCTCCGGTAATAGGCATGGGCAGGCGGCCTTTGTTGCTCTCAAAGGTTCCTGACAGTTTTATCTCCTCGGGTGTCTGTACTTTGTCAGGCTTCTTGGCTTGTTCCTCCTTGATGGCAAGTTGTATCTGACGGTCAATCTCCTTGGATAGAGCATCCATCTTTTTCTGCTGGGCGGCTATCTCTTTTTTAAGGTTGGTGCGTTTGTTCTTGAGTTGGTTTACCAGGGTCTTTTGCTGTTTCTCCTCCTTACGGGCCTCCTCCTCATTCTTCTGCTGAACCTTGCGGAGTTCCTCTTTTTCCAGTCTTACCAGTTCTATCTGGGCCTTGCGGTTCTCCAGAGTATCCACTTTTTGGGTGATTTCATCGGCCATTTCCTGCAATGAGTTGGAGTACTCGCTCACGTAACGAGCGCGGCGGCTCATCTCACGGAAGGACTCTGTGGCCAGTATGAATGTAAGGGGGTTGAAACTTGAGTTCTGGTGCTGATAGAAACGGCAGGCTTCGGCATAGCGGTCCTTGCACTGCTGGTGCTCCTTTTCAAGTTGCTGTATCTCTTTCTCCAGACGGGTGGTCTCCCGGTCCAGGGAGCGTATCTCACTGCGGGTCTTGTCAAGCAGTTTGGTGCGCTCCCTGAGCTTGGCGGTGATGATGTTCAGGTTGCTGACCTGACTTGTGATATTGGACTCGGTGCTGGTAAGAATCTTCTCCTGGCGGGCTATCTGTTCCTCCATCTCGGCACGTTCACTACGCATCTTCTCAATGACGGAATTGGTCTGTCCCTCCATTAACAGCGGAATGGAGAGCAGGAACAGTAGTATGATATTTCTTTTCATCATAAGTCAAGATTGTCCAACAACTCTTCCAGCGACACCTGTTTCATCCTACGGGTCACCTGAGTCCTGTCGGGCCAGTTTTTGTTATCGGTGGATACCGATGACATCCTGGCCGATACGTTAACGTCCGTATTTGACACCCTTACCTGGAAATATAGGTCCAAAGGATACTTCCATGAACCGGAAAGAGCGGTGAAATCGGAATAATCAACATGGAACCTGTATCCGCTGCCAGATTTGTTGACGGCGTCCAGACGGTCTTTTGAGTTGGTCACGAATTCATATCCGTACTCAATGTCTTTTATATAGGTTTTTCCCTCTTCATCTGTCCTATCCACACGCAGGCGGGTAGCGGCATCGGCCTGGTTGGCACTGCCCGGGGCGAATATACGGTTCCACAGGAAAGCCTGAACCACCTCAAAATCCAATCCCAATTCATTACGGTAGGGAATATCTGCATAATGACATACTGAGTAGAGATTGTGGAACTTATCCATTATAACAACCATCTCAGGCAGGAATTCCACGCGTGCCACCTCGACCAGTCCCAGCATGCTGGCACTTATCTGGATACTGCGACCACGGCGCATCCTCAACTGTCCGCTTACCTTGGTACCCGAAAGGTTAAGTGACAGACTCGCGGTCAATTCATTGACTGGAGGAGCATCCAGAAGGGAATGGATAAGACGGGTGCTCTCCTGCTCCTGCTTCTCCTTCTGTTTCCTGAGTGCCGACTGAGATCGGCAACCTGCCAGGAACAGCAAAACCAGCAATACCGGTAATATGTATCGGATAGTTTTCATTCCAGATATTTCTGCTGTCTTATCTTCTGTTCAAGTGTGGGTGATGAACTGTTGAACTGAACCGCCCTGTGCCAGTTTTCAAGAGCCTTCTCCTTCTCTCCGCACATATAAAGCACATCTCCGTAATGTTCATATATCTCGGGGTTATCCGTATCCAGATACCTGAGCGCTTTCTCCAGATATACCAACGCTTCACGGTAGTTTTTCATCTTGAACAGTATCCACGCATATGTGTCCAGATAAGTGGCGTTGAGTGGTTCCTCCTGTAAGGTCCTGGCACTCATCTTCCTGGCTTTGTCAAGATCACGGCCCTCGACCGAAAGATAATAAGCGTAGTTGTTAAGGACATTGATGTTGTCGGGATCGTATATGAGCGTTGAATCATAGTCGGCATACATCTTCTGTCTGTCACCTAAGGTATGGTAATAGTCTCCTCTCAGATTGTATATGAGTGCCCTGTCACGGTCTTTCCTGACATGTTTCAGTCCTTTGGCCAATACATCCAGAGACTTGTCATTTTCACCCAACCAGAAATAACCCAATGACTTTTGGGTATATGCCTCCACCAGTTCAGGTTCATGCGCCGATACCACATCACAGAAATTCATGACCACATCCAACAGGGAACGGCAGTTGATCTTGTCTATCGCGGATTCGGCTTTTTCTATCATGTCCCGAGTGGTGTTCATGAGCAGTTCTATTATCTCTGCGGGGCGTTCAGCCTCGTAATAGGCCGAATCAAGTTCGCCCATCTGAAGATAACAGACAAATCTCTGGAACTTGAGTTCATCAGCCACATCCTCCAGTCTTCCGTAACGTTCCAGTGCACGCAGTTCCTTTTCATAGTCTCCTGCATCGTCATACAGGCCTGCCAGGGTCAACAATACATCAGTCCTTGCCGGAAAACGGCGGGTTATCTCCTCATATTGCTCTATTGCATCGGCCGTACGTCCTCCGCGCATGAAACTCAATGCCAGCAGACGGCGGTACCAATAGTTGTCAGGCTCCTCACGTACTGCCTTTTCCAGCAGTTCCTGCGCCTTGCCGTTGTATTTTTCTAACAGGGCTCTGTCCTGAAGGGACATATAGTATTGGGCCATGCTGTAACATGTTGCGGCCGATGCCGTATCATATTCCAGGCTGCGCGACATAAGGTCCATGGCTTCATCCAGACGGCCCTCGTTGTATTTTTTTATTCCCTCCCTGTAGAAATGGTCACTGGCATATCCTTCCAGTTGTGTATCGGTCAACGGATCTGACAATGTGTTCCTGGCCGAACCGCATGATACTGCAGCAGCCAGGGTAAAAAGCAGAAAAACGGATATGATTATGCCCCTTTTCATCAAATAACGCTTTAAACACCGCTGTGGCCGAATCCGCCTGCACCGCGCTCGGTTTCATCCAATGTTTCAACTTTTATCCATTCCGCCTGCTCATGACGTGCTATTATCATCTGGGCGATGCGCTCGCCGTCGTTTACTACGAATTCCTCTTGAGACAGGTTTATCAGAATCAGCCCTATTTCGCCGCGGTAATCGGCATCTATTGTTCCGGGAGTGTTAAGTACCGTAATACCTTTCTTGATAGCCAAACCGCTGCGCGGACGTACCTGTGCCTCAAATCCGGCAGGCAGGGAAATGAACAGGCCGGTGGGTATGAGACGGCGCTCCATAGGTTTCATTACTACGGGCTCGTCAAGATTGGCCCTAAGGTCCACTCCTGCCGATTGCGGTGTAGCATACTCGGGAAGCGGATGATGTGAACGGTTGATTATCTTTACCTCCATACTCAATTGAGTGATTTGGTTTTGCACAGCGAAAATAACAAATATACCGCCAACTGAGGCAGAAATATTCTGAAAAACCACTAATTTTGAAACAAAGAGATACAGAGAATGGATTGGCAAAGACTTATTTCGGCAAAGCGTCTGGGTTTGGAAGGCATAGAGTCCGCCCATAAGGATGACCGTTCGGCTTTCCTTAGGGATTATGACCGACTTATTTTTTCGGCTCCTTTCCGGAGATTGCAGAACAAGACACAGGTGTTCCCACTGCCGGGCAGCGTTTTTGTACACAACCGTCTCACCCATAGCCTTGAGGTTTCATGCGTAGGCCGCTCGCTGGGCAACAACGTGTCCAGGGGTATAATCAGGAAACACCCTGAACTGGCCGACACCAACATTACCGAGATAGGTAATATCGTATCGGCTGCATGCCTGGCTCACGATATGGGCAATCCTCCTTTCGGCCATTCGGGAGAGAAGGCCATTTCGGCCTTTTTCACCGAAGGAAAGGGACAGTCTCTGGAGGCTCAGTTCGCTGCCAGTCCCGGCCAGTGGACCGATATCATAAACTTTGAAGGCAATGCCAACGCGTTCCGTCTGCTGGCGCATCAGTTCATAGGACGCCGCAAGGGAGGTTTTGCCATGACCTATTCTACGCTGGCATCGATCGTAAAATATCCGTACGCATCGATATTGGCCAACGGTAAGCACAAGTTCGGTTTTTTTGAGAGTGAGGCTGATATTTTTGCCCAAATAGCCGATGAATTGGGGATAATCCGTCTTTCCGCTCCGGGGCAACCGCTTAAGTATGTACGTTATCCCCTAGTCTGGCTGGTCGAGGCCGCCGATGACATCTGTTACCTGCTTATGGACCTTGAGGATGCCCATAAACTCAAACTCCTTTCCACTTCAGAGACCATAAGACTGATGATGGATTTCCTGGACCCCGCCGAGCAGAAACATGCTGAGGGTATAATAGGGATGGTGACCGATGTGAACGAGCAGGTATCTTATCTGCGCTCCAAACTGGTAGGTCTCCTGATTGAAGAGTGTACCCAGGTGTTCCTGGAGAATGAGGACTCCATTTTTAACGGTTCATTCAGCGGTTCACTGATCAATCATATAAGCCCCATTCCGAGGGATGCATATAGCCAATGTGCCAAACTCTCCGTTCAGAAGATATACCGTTCCCGTGACGTACTGGAAGTTGAACTGGCGGGTTTCCGTATCATCAGCACTCTGCTGGACCTGATGGTTGAGGCAGTCCTTAATCCTGAGCGCGAATACTCCAAATTGCTCATCGGCCGTGTGTCAAGCCAATATGATATCAACGCAAAGGATATATACAACCGGATACTTGCGGTTCTGGACTACATAAGCGGCATGACCGATGTCTATGCCCTTGATATTTACCGCAAGATCAACGGAAACAGCCTTCCTGCCGTATAAAAACAGAAAGGGGTGACCGGACCAGCCGATCACCCCTTTCTTCTATCAAGTCTAATCAATTTTCTCTTGTGGGAAGATCCATGTCAAGGAAGTTGTTACGGGAAGCCTGAAGGCGCTCGTACTCCTCCTTGTCACCTACTATGATCTTCTCGAACTCACGCAGACCGGTACCGGCAGGAATCAGGTGACCGCAGATAACGTTCTCCTTCATACCCAGCAGGCTGTCGCTCTTACCGTTGATGGCAGCCTCATTCAGAACCTTGGTGGTCTCCTGGAATGATGCGGCTGACATGAAGCTCTGAGTAGCCAGAGCAGCACGTGTGATACCCTGCAGGATCTGAGTTGATGTAGCAGGACGTGCCTCCTGAGCCTGAACCAGCTTGAGGTCCTTACGCTTGAGCTGTGAGTTCTCGTCACGGAGCTTGCGTGCGGTTACCATCTGACCGGCAAAGAGATTCTCTGAGTCACCCGGATCGGTAACGACATACTTACCCCAGATGCGGTCGTTCTCCTCCATGAACTCCAGCTTGTCTACAACCTGCTGTGCCAGGAAGCGGGTATCGCCCGGCTCGTCAATCTCTACCTTACGCATCATCTGACGTACGATAATCTCAAAGTGCTTATCGTTGATCTTTACACCCTGCAGACGATATACATCCTGTACCTCGTTTACGATATACTCCTGTACGGCTGTGGGGCCCTTGATAGCAAGGATATCGCTCGGTGTGATAGCACCGTCGGACAGAGGTGTTCCGGCGCGTACATAGTCACCCTCCTGTACCAGAATCTGCTTGGACAGGGCAACCAGATACTTGCGCTCGTCATCTGTACGTGATACGACTGAAATCTCACGGTTACCACGCTTGATCTTACCCATGTGAACGGTACCGTCAATTTCTGATACCACTGCGGGGTTGGACGGGTTACGTGCCTCAAAGAGCTCGGTAACACGGGGCAGACCACCGGTGATATCACCAGCCTTACCCTGAACGCGCGGAATCTTAACCAGAATGTCACCGGCTGCGAGTTCCTGACCATCCTTTATAACCACGTGACCGCCTACAGGCAGGTTGTAAGAACGCAGCACCTCACCCTTAGGTCCGATGATATCGGCTGACGGGATCTTGGTACGGTCCTTGGTTTCTGTGATGATGATCTCCTCAAGGCCGGTAGCCTCATCGGATTCAATCTTATATGTTACGTTTGCTATAACGTCTGTAAGTTTTACCTTACCTGCAACCTCGGTAATGATAAGGGCGTTGAAAGGATCCCATGTTGCAATCTGATCACCCTTCTTGACTACGGCACCGCTCTTTACGAACAGTTTTGAACCGTAAGGCAGAGTGTGGTTGGAAAGGGCGATGCCTGTGTTCTCATCGATGAACTTAACCTCACCCAGACGACCTACAACAATCTGGATCTTCTTACCGTCATCACCTGTAGCATCAACGGTACGAACCTCCTCAAACTCGATGCGGCAGTCATACTTGGCTGTCAGACCGGAGTTGGCGGCAATGTTCGATGCTGTACCACCGGCGTGGAATGTACGCAGTGTCAACTGAGTACCAGGCTCACCGATAGACTGGGCAGCGATAACGCCTACAGCCTCACCCTTCTCTACCAGACGGCCTGTTGCCAGGTTACGTCCGTAGCACTTGGCGCATACACCGCGCTTGCTTTCGCAGGTGAGTACTGAACGGATCTCAACGCTCTCGATAGGTGACTCGTCAATCTTCTTGGCAATCTCCTCGGTAATCATCTCACCGTCGGCAACCAGAAGTTCACCTGTGGTAGGATGGATGACATCGTGTACTGATACACGACCCAGGATACGCTCATAGAGAGATGCTACAACCTCCTCATTCTCCTTAAGGGCGGTGCAGACCAGACCACGCAGTGTACCGCAGTCCTCCTCGGTGATAATCACATCGTGTGATACGTCAACCAGACGACGTGTCAGATAACCGGCATCGGCTGTCTTAAGAGCGGTATCGGCCAGACCCTTACGGGCACCGTGTGTTGAGATGAAGTACTCAAGCACTGACAGACCCTCCTTAAAGTTAGAAAGAATCGGGTTCTCAATGATCTGTGCTCCCTCGGCACCGGCTTTCTGAGGCTTGGCCATCAGACCACGCATACCGGACAGCTGACGGATCTGCTCCTTAGATCCACGGGCACCTGAGTCAAGCATCATATATACTGAGTTGAAGCCCTGGTCATCGTTTGAGATGGTCTTCATCAGAACCTTTGACAGGTTCTCGTTAACGTGTGTCCAAACATCGATAACCTTGTTGTAACGCTCGTTATCGGTGATAAGACCCATGTTATACTCAGCCATGATACCTTCAACCTCCTCATTACCCTTGGCAACAAGTTCCTGCTTCTCCTTAGGAATGATGATATCGTTAAGGTTGAATGACAGACCGCCCTGGAAGGCCATCTTATAACCCAGGTTCTTGATTCCGTCAAGGAACTCGCAGGCGCGGGCTACACCGACCTTCTTGATAACATCCGATATAAGGTCACGCAGGGTCTTCTTTGATATGATGTAGTTGATGTAACCAACCTCATCAGGTACCAACTCGTTAACGATGACACGACCTACTGAAGTCTCAACCAGGTGAGTGATGGGGCTGCCCTGCTCGTCAATGTCATTTACCATAACCTTGACAACAGCATGGATATCAACCTTACCCTCGTTGTAAGCGATAAGAGCCTCCTCGGGTCCGTAGAATGTCAGACCCTCACCCTTAACCTTCTCGATATAGTTACCATCGGCATCCTTAACGGAACGACGGAGTTTTGTAATGTAGTACAGACCCAGAACCATATCCTGTGCGGGCACTGTGATAGGAGCACCGTTGGCAGGGTTCAGGATGTTGTGTGACTGAAGCATGAGCATCTGAGCCTCAAGTACGGCCTCGTTGCTGAGCGGGAGGTGTACAGCCATCTGGTCACCGTCAAAGTCGGCGTTGAAAGCGGTACAAGCCAGCGGGTGCAACTGGATAGCCTTACCCTCAATCATCTTGGGCTGGAATGCCTGGATACCCAGACGGTGCAGTGTAGGAGCACGGTTCAGCAGAACGGGGTGACCCTTCATTACGTATTCCAGAATATCCCATACTATAGGATCCTTGCGGTCTACAATCTTCTTGGCAGACTTTACGGTCTTCACGATACCGCGCTCAATGAGCTTGCGGATGATGAACGGCTTGTAAAGTTCGGCAGCCATCAGCTTAGGAATACCGCACTCACCCATCTTAAGCTCAGGACCTACAACGATAACTGAACGTGCAGAGTAGTCAACACGCTTACCCAGAAGGTTCTGACGGAAACGACCCTGCTTACCCTTGAGTGAGTCAGAGAGTGACTTGAGCGGACGGTTGGCCTCGCTCTTTACGGCGCTGGCCTTGCGGCTGTTGTCAAACAGGCTGTCTACAGCCTCCTGCAGCATACGCTTCTCGTTACGCAGGATAACCTCAGGAGCCTTTATCTCTATAAGTCTCTTAAGACGGTTGTTACGGATGATAACCCTACGATAGAGTTCGTTAAGGTCTGATGTAGCGAAACGGCCGCCATCCAGAGGAACCAGAGGACGCAGTTCGGGAGGAGTAACCGGAACAACCTTGAGAATCATCCACTCGGGGCGGTTGATGTCACGTGATGAACGGAAAGACTCCACGATCTGAAGGCGCTTCAGAGCCTCGGTCTTACGCTGCATTGTGGTCTTCTCATCATTGGCTCTCTCACGGAGCTGATAGGAGAGTTTATCCAAATCCAACTTGCACAGAAGGTCATAGATAGCCTCGGCACCCATCTTGGCAACGAACTTGTCAGGATCGCTGTCATCCAGCATCTGGTTCTCCTTGGGCAGTTTGTCAATGATATCCAGATACTCGTCCTCAGTCAGAAGGATAGGCTCATCGGCCTTGCGGGAATCCTTGATAGGATCATCCCATGCACCCTTGTTTATTACGATGTAACGCTCGTAATAGATGATTGAGTCAAGCATCTTGGTAGGAATACCAAGCAGATAACCAATCTTGTTGGGGAGTGAACGGAAATACCAGATGTGTGCTACGGGAACAACCAGCTGGATGTGACCCATACGCTCACGACGTACCTTCTTCTCTGTTACCTCCACACCGCAACGCTCGCACACGATACCTTTGTAACGGATTCTCTTATACTTTCCGCAATGGCACTCGTAATCCTTTACAGGACCGAATATACGCTCGCAGAACAGACCGTCGCGCTCGGGCTTGTATGTACGGTAGTTGATGGTCTCAGGTTTCAGCACCTCACCGCTGGAGTTAGTCAGTATCTCCTCGGGTGAAGCAAGACTGATGGTTATCTTTGAGAAATTATTCTTGATCTTTGTATCTTTTTTGAAAGGCATAGCTTCTTACTTTTAATGATGATTACTCAAGATTGATGCTAAGACCCAAACCACGCAACTCATGCAGAAGCACGTTGAGAGATTCGGGGATACCCGGTGTGGGCATCGGATCACCTTTCACGATAGCCTCATATGCCTTTGAACGGCCGGTAACGTCATCAGACTTGATGGTCAGGATCTCCTGTAGCACGTGTGATGCACCGAATGCCTCAAGAGCCCAAACCTCCATCTCACCGAAACGCTGACCACCGAACTGGGCCTTACCGCCAAGCGGCTGCTGAGTAATGAGAGAGTACGGACCGATTGAACGGGCATGCATCTTGTCCTCGACCATGTGACCCAACTTAAGCATATAGGTAACACCTACTGTTGCGCACTGGTCAAACGGCTCACCTGTGCCGCCGTCATAAAGCTGTGTCTTACCGTAACGTGGCAGACCTGCCTTATCAGTCCATTCATTAAGATCGTCTATGGTAGCACCGTCAAATATCGGGGTGGCGAACTTGACACCCAGCTCACGGCCGGCGTGACCAAGAACGGTTTCGAATATCTGACCGATGTTCATACGTGAAGGCACACCCAGCGGGTTCAGTACGATATCGACGGGAGTACCATCGGCCAGGAACGGCATATCCTCCTGCTTAACCACGCGGGATACGATACCCTTGTTACCGTGACGACCGGCCATCTTGTCACCTACACCTATCTTACGTTTCTTGGCAACGTAAACCTTGGCCATCTGGATGATGCCTGAGGGCAGTTCATCTCCGATGGTAAGAGCAAACTTCTTACGCTTGTTCTCTGCATCGTACTCCTTGTACTTACGCAGGAAGTTCACGATAAGTTTTGAAATAAGCTCGTTGGTGTGAGCGTCTGATGTCCAGTTGTCAGACTGAACAGAAGAGTAATCTATAGCCTCAAGTATCTGCCTTGAGAAACGCTGACCCTTGGCGATAACCTCAGTACCGAGCAGGTCGAATACGCCCTGTGATATCTTGTTGGTTGTAAGGGTGACGAGTTTCTTGACCAGAATACCCTTAAGTTCGTTTACCTTGTCCGTAAATTCCTCGTCTATCATCGGGAGACGGGCTTTGTCAGCCTGACGTGATGTACGGGTCTTTACGGCGCGGGCAAACAGTTTCTTGTCTATTACCACACCCTTAAGTGAGGGAGAAGCCTTGAGTGAAGCATCCTTTACGTCACCGGCCTTGTCACCGAATATGGCGCGCAGCAGCTTCTCTTCAGGTGAAGGATCGGACTCACCCTTAGGAGTGATCTTACCGATCAGGATATCACCCGGCTGGATGTAAGCACCGATACGTACGATACCGTTCTCATCCAGATCCTTGGTGGCATCATCGCTCACGTTAGGAATATCATTGGTGAGTTCCTCCATGCCGCGCTTTGTCTCGCGAACCTCAAGGATGAACTCCTCTACATGTACAGAAGTAAGAATATCCTCACGTACCACGCGCTCGTTAAGCACGATGGCATCCTCATAGTTGTAACCCTTCCAAGGCATGTAGGCAACCAGCAGGTTCTTACCCAGCGCAAGCTCACCGTTCTGGGTTGAGTAACCCTCGGTAAGAATGTCACCGGCCTTTACACGCTGACCGACCTCGCAGATAGGACGCAGGTCAATGGTCATGTTCTGGTTTGTACGACGGAACTTGGGCAGCTTGTACTCCTTCTCGGCGGGCTCGAAGCTTACAAACTCCTCATCCTCGGTGCGATCGTAGAGGATACGGATATAAGCGGCATCCACATATGTAACGGTACCGTCACCCTCGGCGGTAATCTGTGTACGTGAATCCTCGGCCAGTTGCTTCTCGATACCGGTACCTACGATAGGTGCCTCGGTACGCATAAGAGGTACAGCCTGACGCATCATGTTAGATCCCATCAAAGCACGGTTGGCATCATCGTGCTCCAGGAACGGAATCAGAGCGGCAGCGATTGAAGCAATCTGCTGGGGTGATACGTCCATAAGTTCAACCTCTTCGGGCGGAACGACTGGGAAATCAGCGTCACGGCGTGCCTTTACGCGGTTACGGATAAACTTACCGTTCTCGTCGTAAGGAGCGTTACCCTGACCGATGATCACACCCTCCTCCTCCTCAGCTGTGAGGTACTGAACTTCATCATTGTTCAGATTTACATGGCAGTCCTTAACCTTACGGTACGGAGTCTCGATGAATCCCAGGTCATTGATCTTGGCGTAGATACAGAGAGATGAGATAAGACCGATGTTAGGTCCTTCAGGAGTCTCGATAGGGCAGAGACGGCCATAGTGTGTATAGTGTACGTCACGAACCTCGAATCCGGCGCGCTCACGTGACAGACCGCCAGGTCCGAGAGCGGACATACGGCGCTTGTGAGTGATCTCGGCCAGAGGATTGGTCTGGTCCATGAACTGTGACAGTGCGTTGGTACCGAAGAACGAGTTGATCACGGCCGATACTGTCTTGGCGTTGATAAGGTCTGTCGGGGTGAAGACCTCATTGTCACGTACGTTCATACGCTCGCGGATGGTACGGGCCATACGGGCCAGACCAATGGCGAACTGGTTGGAGAGCTGCTCACCAACTGTACGTACACGACGGTTTGACAGGTGATCGATATCATCGACCACAGCGTGTGAGTTTACAAGTTCAATAAGGTACTTGATAATCTCTATGATATCCTCCTTGGTCAGAACACCGATGCTCATGTCGGTGGTAAGACCCAACTTGCGGTTTACGCGGTAACGGCCAACCTCGCCCAGATCATAACGCTTCTCTGAGAAGAAGAGGTTGTTGATTACCTCACGTGCACTGGAATCATCAGCAGGATCAGCATTACGCAACTGACGGTAGATGTAGAGGACAGCCTCCTTCTCCGAGTTGCACGGATCCTTCTGCAGTGTGTTGAATATGATTGAGTAGTCTGACTGACCCTCTGTCTCCTTGTGGAGCAGGATAGTCTCAAGACCTGACTCAAGTATATCGTTGATGTTATCCTCGTTGAGTTCGGCCTCGCGGTCAACGACAACCTCGTGACGGTCAATAGATACAACCTCACCGGTATCTGAGTCAACAAAGTCCTCGATACGGGTTCTCAGTACTCTTGCGGCGAGTTTGCGTCCGATGCACTTCTTAAGGTTGGTCTTGTTGACCTTTACCTCCTCGGCCAGGTCAAAGATATCCACGATGTCCTTATCAGTCTCAAAACCGATGGCACGAAGCAGCGTGGTAACAGGAAGTTTCTTCTTACGGTCGATGTACGCATACATCACGTTGTTGATGTCAGTTGCGAACTCGATGCATGAGCCCTTGAACGGGATGATACGGGCCGAATAGAGCTGTGTTCCGTTAGAGTGCTGACTCTGTCCGAAGAACACGCCGGGTGAACGGTGCAACTGTGATACAACTACACGCTCGGCTCCGTTGATAACGAAAGTACCCTGTGCTGTCATGTACGGAATCGGGCCAAGGAATACATCCTGAATGACTGTATCAAAATCCTCGTGATCGGGATCGGTGCAATACAGTTTCAACTTGGCCTTCAAAGGTACGCTATAGGTAAGACCATGCTCCAGACACTCCTCGATGGTGTAGCGGGGCGGGTCAATATAATAGTCCAGAAATTCCAGGACAAAGTTATTCCTGGTATCGGCTATGGGGAAGTTCTCTGAGAAAACTTTATAGAGTCCTTCGTTCTTGCGCTTTTCAGGTGGTGTGTCCAACTGGAGGAAATCCTTGAAAGATTTGAGCTGAACTTCAAGGAAATCAGGACACGGCATCGGGTTCCTTACGGAAGCGAAATTTATTCTCTGATTATCAGTGTTTGAAGACATATAGGGGAGGTTATTAAGGAACTTGATTCTTTAACGCACAAAAAGGTTAAGTACCCTAGACAGCCCAAATTGGCTGTCGTCGGGGTTACTTAACCGTTTTACCTGCAACAAAGGCAGGTCTCAAAAGAAGTTACTTAAGCTCAACTTCTGCGCCAGCCTCTTCCAGAGTCTTCTTCATTGACTCGGCTTCGTTCTTGGCGAGACCTTCCTTAACTACACTGGGAGCAGCGTCAACCAGATCCTTAGCCTCCTTCAGACCAAGACCGCAAGCCTCCTTAACTGCCTTAACGACAGCAAGCTTGTTTGCGCCAAAGCCCTTCAGTACTACGTCGAATGAAGACTTCTCCTCTGCAGCCTCAGCGCCAGCAGCGGCAGGACCAGCAGCGGCTACAGCTACAGCTGCGGCAGCGGGTTCAATTCCATATTCATCCTTCAGGATGGTTGCGAGTTCGTTGACCTCCTTAACGGTAAGGTTAACCAGTTCTTCTGCTAATGCTTTCAAATCAGCCATTGTTGTATAATTTTAATAGGTTTGTTACTTTGTTTTGAATAATTAGTTCTCTCTTTCTCCAAGAGTCTTGAGGACTCCGTGGATGGTGTTGCCACCAGACTGCAGAGCAGAAATAACGTTCTTGGCCGGTGACTGCAGGAGTGCAATAACGTCGGCGATGAGTTCCTTCTTGCTCTTGATATTGACCAGTGCCTCCAGCTGGTTTGCTCCGATGTAGAAGCTCTCCTCTGCGTAAGCAGCCTTGAGGCCCGGGATACCGGTTTTCTTGTCAGTTACATCCTTCAGCAGTTTGGCAGGAGCATTGGCTACATTGGCCAGCATCAGGGCTGTTGTTCCCTTGAGAGAGTCATACAGCGGTGAGTAGTCAGCATCCAGCTGATCCAGTGCCTTCTGAAGAAGGGTATTCTTGACAACAACCATCTTAACCTCACTCTTGAAGCACTTTCTGCGAAGGTCGCTTGTAGCGGTCGAATCAAGACCGGTAACGTCAACCAGGTAGAAAGCTGAGTAGTTCTGTATGGTCTGCTTCAGAGACTCTATTACAAGTGCTTTATCTTCTTTCTTCATGATTCCTCAGTATTATTCATCAAAAGACTTAGTATCAATCTTGATACCCTTACTCATGGTGCTTGAAAGATAAAGACTCTTTATGTAAGTACCTTTGGCTGCAGAAGGTTTCAGTTTGATAATTGTATCAATGAACTCTTTTGCATTCTCTCTGATAGCATCGGCGGTGAATGAAACCTTTCCGATTGAAGTGTGGACGATACCGCTCTTGTCAACCTTGAAGTCAATCTTACCTTGCTTGACTTCCTTGACAGCTTTGGCAACATCCATTGTTACTGTACCGCTCTTGGGGTTAGGCATGAGTCCGCGGGGACCCAGTACACGACCAAGAGGACCGAGCTTACCCATCAGGGCGGGCTGGGTGATGATAACATCAATATCAGTCCAACCACCCTTGATCTTCTCGATGTACTCCTCGAAACCTACGTAGTCAGCACCAGCCTCCTTTGCAGCTGCCTCCTGATCGGGAGTGCAGAGTGCAAGAACTCTGGTAACCTTACCTGTACCGTTAGGAAGAGACACCACGCCACGGACCATCTGGTTGGCCTTACGGGGATCAACACCAAGACGGACATCAATATCTACTGATGCGTCGAACTTGGTTGTGGTGATATCCTTGACCAGCTGAGATGCCTCCTTGAGGGTATATGCCTTGCCGGCTTCTATCTTAGAAGCGACACTCTTTTGGTTTTTAGTCAGTTTACCCATTTCTTAAAACTTTTTTTAAGTGAATGCCAGGTTTAGTCCTTGACTGTGATACCCATGCTTCTTGCGGTACCGGCTACCATTGAGATAGCTGATTCCAGTGTGAAACAGTTCAGGTCGGGCATCTTGTCCTGAGCAATCGCTTCTACCTGAGCCTTTGTTACTGAAGCCACCTTCTTACGGTTAGGTTCGGGTGAACCGCCCTTTGCACGTGAAGCCTCGAGCAACTGAATTGCTACAGGAGGAGTCTTGATGACGAAGTCGAATGATTTATCACTGTAATAAGTGATGATCACCGGCAGGGTCTTACCTGATTTGTCCTGGGTTCTGGCGTTGAACTGCTTGCAAAACTCCATTATGTTCAAGCCCTTTGAACCGAGAGCCGGTCCTACGGGAGGTGATGGGTTTGCTGCGCCTCCTTTAATCTGTAATTTGATTAATCCAGCAACTTCTTTTGCCATTTTCCAAAAAATTATATGTAAACACTATACGGAGATGCGTAAGCCTGGTAACAGGCGGCTTACATTTTCTCCACTTGCATAAAACCAAGATCTATAGGGGTCTTGCGACCAAAGATCTTGACCATGACCTTGAGCTTCTTCTTTGCGTCGTCAACCTCTTCAATGACACCATTGAAGCCTGAAAACGGTCCGAAGGTTACCTTCACTGTTTCGCCTACAGTGAACGGTACAAGAACCTCCTCCTGCGTCTCTTCGAGTTCATTCGCTGAACCCAATATCCTGCTCACTTCCGAGGGACGGAGAGGCGTCGGATTATCCATTCCACCAAGAAAACCCAAAACGTTGGGGCAGCTTCTGAGGCGCTGCTTGATCTCACCTACAAGGGCAGCCTCTACGAGGACATAACCCGGAAGGTAACTACGCTCCTTAACGACACGTTTGCCGTTCTGGACCTTAACCACCTTCTCTGTAGGGATAAGCACCTGGCCAATGAATTCCTCAAGCTTGTTATTGCGGGTATCGGCCTCAAGATATTCCTTTACCTTGAGTTCCTTTCCGCTGATAGCCTTGAGGACATACCATTTCTTCTCTACTTCTGCCATTTCTCAACGATTAGGGGTAGATAATATTGGTCATTATCACCTGGAAGAATTTATCCATGAGGTAAACAACAACGGCAATCATCAGGGAAGCAACTAAAACGATGACTGCGCTGCTGGCCAGTTCTTTGCCAGTGGGCCATGTTGTCTTATGGACAAGCTCGTTGTAAGATTCCTTACAGTTATTGATAAAATTCCTGAACATAGTTCTTTTTTTCTACTTGCACGGGTGGAAAGGCTCGAACTCTCGACACTCGGTTTTGGAGACCGATGCTCTACCAACTGAGCTACACCCGTAGGTAATGTCAGTCCCACGCTTGGGACTGACATTTATCTTACAATCAATTAGTCAACGATTGCAGTGATCTGACCTGAACCAACGGTACGGCCGCCCTCACGGATAGCGAAACGCAGACCTACGTTGATAGCAACAGGATAGATCAGGGTAACGGTGATCTCTACGTTATCACCAGGCATTACCATCTCAGTTCCCTCGGGGAGAGTGATCTCACCGGTGCAGTCCATTGTACGGATGTAGAACTGAGGACGATACTTGTTACGGAATGAGGTGTGACGACCACCCTCCTTCTGAGTCAGTACATAGATAGAAGCCTTGAAAGTGGTGTGAGGCTTGATCTGACCCGGATGGCAAAGAACCATACCGCGCTTGATCTCAGTCTTCTCAATACCACGGAGCAGCAGACCTACGTTATCACCAGCCTCGCCCTGCTCAAGGAGCTTACGGAACATCTCAACACCGGTAACGGTTGTCTCTTTCTCCTCACCAAGACCAAGGATCTCAACCTTGTCACCTACCTTAACAACACCAGTCTCGATACGACCGGTAGCAACTGTACCACGGCCAGTGATTGAGAATACGTCCTCAACAGGCATCAAGAACGGCTGATCAACAGCACGCGGAGGCAGAGGAATCCACTCGTCAACAGCAGCCATCAGCTCCATTACCTTGTCCTCCCACTCCTTAACGCCGTTCAGGGCACCAAGGGCAGAACCACGGATGATAGGAGTATTGTCACCGTCGAACTCATAAGCGTCGAGAAGCTCACGCATCTCCATCTCAACGAGGTCGATCATCTCTGAGTCAACATCAGGAGAATCGCACTTGTTCAGGAATACAACCAGACGGGGAACGTTCACCTGACGGGCGAGCAGGATGTGCTCACGAGTCTGAGGCATCGGACCATCAGTAGCAGCTACAACAACGATAGCACCATCCATCTGAGCAGCACCGGTAACCATGTTCTTTACATAGTCGGCGTGACCCGGGCAGTCAACGTGAGCGTAGTGACGATTCTCAGTCTCGTACTCAACGTGAGCGGTGTTGATGGTTATACCACGCTCCTTCTCCTCAGGTGCGTTATCAATCTGATCAAATGACTTGATCTTGTCAGCGTTACCTGATACTCTCTCAGCCAATACCTTGGTGATAGCAGCAGTCAGGGTAGTCTTACCGTGGTCAACGTGACCGATAGTACCAATGTTTACGTGCGGTTTCGTGCGCACAAATGTCTCTTTTGCCATAGTTTAAAGCTATTTTATTGATTATGAACTTGATGTCAACTACAAAAAGGCTCCCGCCAGGGCGGTCTCCTCCTATCCTCTATCAAATTGAGCTGTTACCCGGATTTGAACCGGGGACCTCATCCTTACCAAGGATGCGCTCTACCAGCTGAGCTATAACAGCGACAAATCTGGAGCGGGAAACGGGACTCAAACCCGCGACCCTCAGCTTGGAAGGCTAATGCTCTATCAACTGAGCTATTCCCGCAACTTTGGTTTGTCACGATTGTATCTCCTGACCTTCCATATTAAATAAGGTGGTTTCAAGGAAAAACCGCAGGCACCGGTTACCCGGCATCGTCAAGGCCTGCCTTGTGGGTGAAGATGGATTCGAACCACCGAAGTCGAGAGACAGCAGATTTACAGTCTGCCCCATTTGGCCACTCTGGAATTCACCCTACTGGAGCCGCTAGTCGGAATCGAACCAACAACCTACGCATTACAAGTGCGTTGCTCTACCATTGAGCCATAGCGGCATACATAGTTTCAAAGAACCCGCCCCTCGGCCTGAAGCGAAGAGCGGGTGCAAAGATATTTCAATTTTCTTTCCGAACAAAAAAATTCGGTTTGTTTTTTACTTCTCACGCAGTTTTTCCTTGTTTTTCTTGAGTTGTCTGGTCAGTGCGTCAAGGCAACCGTCCACTGCTTCCTCAAAAGAGTCACAGGTCTTCTCTGCAAAAAACTCTCCGTTAGGAATTGTAACGTCAATGCTTGCCTGCTTGTTCAGGGCTGTCTCCGGCTTGACTACTTTCAGGGTAACCTCAACCTTTTGAATCAACTCGTGTACTCTTTCCAGTTTGGCACACTTCTTCTCGATGAACGCCTGAAGCTGTTCTGTTGCAGTAAAATGCAACGCCTTAATCTTAGTTTCCATAGTCTTTTGGTTTTAGGCCCTTGGATGAGCCTGTTTATATATTTCCTTCAGTTCCTGGAATGTGGTATGTACGTAGATCTCGGTAGTCTGCAGACTGTTGTGCCCCAGCAACTCCTTGACGGCGCCGAGCTCGGCGTCATGGTTGAGCATGGAGGTGGCGAATGTATGACGGAGCACGTGAGGGCTCTTCTTGGATACATCCGAAACCTTGCTCAAGGCGTCTTTCACCAACAGATAGACCTGATGACGCGGGATGCGCTCTCCTTTAGGACTTAGAAAGAACGCTCCGTTTCTCTGACCGAACTCTTGCGTCCGGGCATCAAGATACTCGTGCAGACGCTTGTCAAGGTCATCCCCAAACGGGATGAAACGCTGTTTGTCGCGCTTACCGGTTACCTTGATTGTACGTGTACCGAAATCAATATCCCTGTCGTCCAGTCCGATCAGTTCCGCCATACGCATGCCGGTCTCATAAAAGACGGCTATCACAGTCCTGTTCCTTATTCCTATGAAACCTTCTCCAAGATTAATGTTCTCATCGTCAAGCAACTCATCCATTTCTGACTCCTTTACAAACTGAGGGAGCGGTTTCTTGTTCTTGGGCCCTTTAACCCCTTGAACAGGTGATTTATCCGTGATGCCTTTGATGCGCAGGAAACGGTAGAACGAACGAAGTGTGCTCAGCTTGCGGTTGACGGTGGTTGATTTCTCTCCCTTTTCCATCATTTCCACTACCCAAAGACGCACTACATCCCTGTCGGCAGTAAGCAGATCCAGTTCAGGGTCAGTCTCCTTGAGGAAACCTTGGAAAAGGACAAGGTCCCTGCGGTAACTGGCAACGGTTCTGGGAGAATAGTTTCTCTCCAGCCTGAGATAATCCGTAAACTGGTCTATATACATAACAAAATTCGTCTCTGAACGGATTCAAAGACGAATATATGAAAGAAAAAACCAAAAAGCAAGAACTGCCGGTTTTTTTTACTCTTCGTTCTGCTGCAGTTTCTGAACATAGATGGCGTGCTCCATCTTGAGACGCTTGAGTTCAGAAGGTTTGTCAAACTGCTGACGGCGACGGAGTTCTTTTACAACGCCGGTCTTTTCATACTTTCTCTTGAATTTCTTGAGGGCGCGCTCTATGTTCTCACCCTCCTTAACGGGAACAATAATCATTTTAAGTTCTTTATTTTTATTTAGTTCTGACTTTTTCTTTGGGAATAAGCGGCGCAAAATTAGATAAAATTTCATCAAGAGCAAAAATAATGGAGAAATTTTGCCGTTAATGAAGATGATGAACACTATGAAACGTCTCGTTTCTTTAGTATTGTTACTCTGTCCTTCTGTAATTCTGAACATTAGGGCACAGAGTGATGCACACTTCAACAACTTTCTTGAGGTGGAGAACTACTATAACCCTGCCGCCATGAACCGGAACGGCAGGACCAATGTGGTTGGATCACTCTCCATGCAGATGGCAGGATACACCCATGCTCCCGTGACAATGTTCATAGGGGCAAATACTCCCGTTCCTTTCGGCGAGTACAGAAACTCTCTCGGAATGGCCCTGCTTAACGAAACCCTGGGTCTGTTTACCAACCGTCGGCTCCTGATTGACTACGCATATAAAATAGGTATGGGTAAGGGATGGATGAACATAGGTGTTCAGGGAGGCGTGATGTCACAGGAATTCAACGGAGGAAGACTCAAGATGGAGACTCAGAACGATCCTGCGTTCCCTGCCGGAAACGAACGGGGCACTACGGGCGACCTGGGAGCCGGCATTCTCTATGTGAGAGGAGAATTCTGGGCTGGAGCATCGGCCCAACATCTCAATTTTCCCCATGTGGAATTGGGTAAAACCGACGGAAAAAACATAGAAATGGATATCTATCCTACGTTATATTTCACCGGCGGATGCAATATCGGACTCAGAAATCCGTTATTATGGGTACAGCCGTGCTTCCTGGTACAGAGCGATATGGACTTCTGGAGGGTGGATATGTCGGTAAGAGGTTATTACCGGTATGAATCAACCATGTTGTACATGGGAGCCACCTATAGTCCCGGCATATCGGTTTCGGCCATGGTAGGAGGCAAGGTAAGGGATGTTCTGATAGGTTATGCCTATGAATTCTACACCAGCGGGGTGGGAGCTCTCAAGGGCAGCCATGACCTGACGGTAAGTTGGCAGACCGATCTGGACCTCTTTAAGAAAGGAAAGAACGTACATAAAAGTGTAAGGTATTTATAATTGATATACAATGAAACTGAAAAACATTGTTCTGAGTGGCCTCATGGCAGTTATTGCAATGACACTGTCCTGCACCAGCAGCGGCTATGCCGGCGGTAACGGCGGTGAGGTGACCGGTTCTTCACAGACGGCACTGCGCGAACCCGTGCCGTACGGCATGGTGCTTGTCAAGAGAGGTTCTCTCAAAATGGGTGAAGAAGGAAATGACAGTCTGTGGGGTTCAAACGCTCCCACCAAAGAGATATCGGTAGAGTCATTCTGGATGGATGAGAAAGAGGTTACCAACGCCAAGTACCGCCAGTTTGTAGAGTGGGTACGCGATTCCATCATCCGCACACGTCTGGCCGATCCCGCTTACGGCGGCGACGAGTCGTTCATGATTACCGAGGACAAGTACGGCGAGCCCGTGACTCCGCATCTGAACTGGAGCAAGCCCATTCCATGGAAAAAGCCTAATGAGGACCAGCAGAGAGCCATTGAAAGCCTCTTCTACCGTCATCCCATCACGGGAGAGAAGATGCTGGACGTAAAGCAGCTCAACTATCGTTACGAACTGTTTGACTACACACAGGCCGCACTCAGGAAGAATCAGCTTGATCCCAACGACAGATTCCGCAACACTGATCAGGAGGCATCCGTAGAGAAGGTTATGATATCCAAGGATACCGCATACATTGATGATAACGGAAACATTGTACGCAAGACCATCAACCGTGAGTTGAGCAGCCTCTATGATTTTGTAAATACCTACATAGTCAACATTTTCCCGGACACGACATGCTGGGTGAATGATTTCCCCAATGCAAACAACGAGACCTATATGCGTCTCTACTTCAACCATCCCAACTATAACGACTACCCGGTAGTGGGTGTAAGTTGGGAGCAGGCCAACGCATTCTGCGCATGGCGTACGGAGTTCCTGCTGGCCGGTCTGGGTGCCCAGGCCAAATATGTGCAGCGTTACCGCCTTCCGACAGAGGCTGAATGGGAGTTCGCAGCCCGCGGACGCGAGAACAACCGATATCCCTGGAAGACTTCCGGATCAAAGGATGATGAAGGTTGCTATTATGCCAATTTCAAGCCTGAACGCGGTAATTATACCAAGGACGGAAGCCTGATAACCACTAAGGTAGGTTCTTACAAGCCGAATTCAAACGGACTGTACGACATGGCCGGCAATGTTGCCGAATGGACATCGACCACATACACCGAGGCGGGCATTCTGCAAATGAACGACATGAACCCGGAACTTTACTACAACGCAGCCGTCGAAGATCCCTACTACATGAAGAAGAAGGCCCTGCGCGGCGGTTCATGGAAGGACCCCGAGAAGTTCATAGAATCTTCATGGCGTACATTCGAGTATCAGAACGAGCAGCGTTCATACATAGGTTTCCGTTGCGTACGCACTCAGGTAGGCACCGCCGGATCATCAAAGGGCCGCAAATAATCACTTTGAAAATCATTTGATATGGAAAATATAGAGAAAAAAGGTCTTCTGACACGTATACAGGACTATCTGGATTCACCCAAGGGCAGAATCCTCCTGAACTATCTGTACAGCTGGGGTGCAGCTGTGGTTATACTGGGTGCTCTCTTTAAACTGACACACATCAAGGGCGCCAACCTGATGCTGTTCATTGGTATGGGCACAGAGGTTCTGGTGTTCTTCATTTCTGGTTTTGAAAGACCGTACATTCCATCTGAGGCCGATGAGGAAGAAGATGAGGCTCCGCGCCTGCGTGGAAACATCATCCTAAACAACACCGCTCCTCAGAGCGCTCAGCAGAGTGTTCAGCAGCAGCCTGTCCAGGTTCCTGCAAGCACTGAGAATGCAAGCCCGCTCAACATTGGCGGTGTGGAGAACATCACTCAGGACTATATTGCACGTGTCCATGACCTGACTCTCAAGATGGAGCAGATGTGCCGTCATTCAGAGAAAATGGAGCAGAGTTCCGAGGAGATTGAGCAGCTTTCACGCAACCTCATAAGCATCAACACATTCTACCAGATGCACCTTAAGTCGGCCAGCACGCAGATGGAGAACATTGAGAAGGTTAACGAGCAGACCCGTCAGATGGTTGCCCAGATTGAGGAACTCAACCGCGTATATGCACGCATGGTAGAGGCAATGAAGGTGAATTCCCAGATGGGAGCCAAGTAAAAAGTATGAAGAGAAAAGTAATACAGAGACCGCCATCGGCGCGTCAGAAGATGATCAACCTCATGTACATCGTCCTTCTGGCGATGCTTGCCATGAATGTGTCATCGGACGTACTGAACGGTTTCAAGATAGTGGAGGAGAGCCTGAGCAACAGCACCAGCAACGCCACGCTCCAGAACGATAAGGCATACCGCGAGTTTGCCGCCGCTGATTCAATCAACCATGAGAAGGTGGGTGAATGGTACGGCAAGGCCCTCTACGTAAAGCAGATATCGGACTCGCTCTTTAACTTTGCCGATGAACTCAAACTTCTCATAGCCATTGAGGCCGACGGTAGTGATGCCGATGTGAACGATATACACAACCGCGAGGACCTGGAGGCTGCGACTCAGGTTATGCTCCACCCCTCACGAGGCAAGGGCGGTCAGTTGTATGATGCCATCAACAACTATCGTGAAAAGATTCTGGAGATGGTTACCGATCCTACACAGAGGGAGATCATCAGCAACAACTTCAGCACAGAGGTTCCGCTTAAGGCAGGTGCTCTGGGAAAGAACTGGCAGGAATACAATTATGAGAACATGCCTGTGGCAGCAGCCATCACACTGCTTACCAAACTGCAGAACGATGTCCGTTATGCCGAGGGTGAGGTTCTGCACACTCTGGTAAACAACATCGACGTGGGCGATCTGCGCGTGAACGCCATCAACGCATATGTGATACCCACTTCGCAGAACGTGGTTCAGGGTAACAGTTTCAAGGCACGTATCATCATGGCCGCAGTTGACTCGACCGCACGTCCCGCCATCTACATAGACGGCCGTAAGATTGACTCAGAGGACGGCTGGTATGAGGTTCCCGCCACCAGAACGGGTGATTACACCCTCTCCGGTTACATGGAACTGAATTCAGGCAACGGTGTCATACGCCGCGACTTTACACAGAACTACTCGGTAGTATCACCTCTGGCAACCGTATCGGCCACTATGATGAATGTGCTTTATGCCGGTTATGACAACCCCATAAGCATTTCAGTACCCGGCGTACCCAGCAATATGATATCGGCCCGACTCAAGAACGGCGGAGGAACACTGTCGCGCAGCGGCAACGGATTCATCTGCAAGCCCACGAGCGTTGGCGAGGATGTGGTGATAGCCGTCACTGCCAATCAGGAGGGACGCCAGCAGAGTATGGGTGAATACGCATTCCGCGTACGTCAGTTGCCAGACCCCACACCGTTCATAGAGTATAAGGACGAGAACGGCAACACACAGCGTTACCGTGGAGGCGGTACACCTATCTCCAAGAAGAATCTGCAGGCTGCCGACGGCATAGTGGCCGCAATTGACGACGGTCTGCTTAACATAGGATTCCGTGTTATTAGCTTTGAGACCACATTCTTTGACAACAGCGGTAACGCGGTTCCCGAGAAATCGGACGGAACGCGTTTCTCAAACCGTCAGAAAAGGGTGTTTGACCAGCTGGGACGCGGCAAGCGTTTCTATATCCAGCGTGTCAAGGCTATCGGCCCCGACGGTATAGAGCGTCAGCTCAATACAGCCCTTGAGGTTATTATAAACTGATAAAAAAGGAGACAACGATATGAAAAAGATTGTTCTATTGTTTCTTACATTGGCTATGGCTACCGTCGCAGGTGCACAGCCCACACGCAGACTGCAGGAACAGCAGGCCCAGAAGGAGGCCGAAAAGAGCCCCACGGCAGTAACCCTGTCCGAACGAGCCCGTTCACAATATACAGCACAGACCGCCATGCCTACAGATCTTACCTGGAGACGTGACATTTACCGTGAACTGGATCTCCAGAAGGAGAAAAACGCCGCTCTCTATTATCCCGAAGAGCCTCTGGGTGACCGTGTAAACTTCTTTACACTGATACTGAGTCTTATACAGGACGGTAAGATCAAGGCTTATGAGTATCGTCTGGACGGTAACGAGTTGTTCACTCCGGACAATGAGATTGAATTGGATACACTTCTTGACAAATTTTATATTGACTACAAGAAAGACGATAAAGGCAAGTATATAATAGATATACCCAGCCGTGACATCGGCAAGTATTACATCAAAGAGAGCCATTATCTGGACAAACTGTCCAATTATCAGATCAAGGTAACTGCCATCTGCCCTGTCCTGATGCAAGGCGGTTACGGTGACAAGCCCACCGCATACCCTATGTTCTGGCTCAATTATGACGAGATAAGCCCTTATCTGGGACAGACTCAGGTTATGACCAGCAGTTACAACAACACCAGTAACATGTCACTGGACGATTACTTTGTGATGCGCCAGTATGACGGTGACATCTACAAGACATCAAACCTGAGAAATGTTCCTCTGTCGGACTATTGTGAGACTGATGAGGAACTTCAGGCTGAAAGAGCCCGCATTGAGAAGCAGTTGAAGGATTTCCAGAACGGTCTTTGGAGTGAAGCCGAAACAAAGGAAGAGTCTCAGGACAATGCAAAGGATAATGCAAAGGATAATGCATCTGACAGGAAACAGAAAGAGCCCAGGCAGCCTAAGGAGAAAAAGGAGAAGGCTCCCCGTGCTCCCCGTCAGTCTTCATCGGGCGAAGAGAGGCTTTCTGTTCACTGATAAGCAATTAATGTATTGTTGTATTTAAAAAGTGCTAACTTTGCATCCGACTATATCCTTAATGATATGATAAAATCAAGATTTATCCTTTGCCTTTTTGTATTAGCACTATCCGTATGTGTATCAGCCCAGCCAAGATTCAATATTCGCGGCGGTCTCTCCCTGACAAGCAATGACATTTCCCGCATCAACACTGAGAGCGTCCAGGATAAGGAGAACTACAGCGGTTTCTTTATCGGCCCGGCTCTGACAGCCGAGGGCGGACTTTTGGGAATTGATTTCGGTCTCCTTTACCAGCAGACCAAGATGAAAGGTCTTGACGAATTGGGACAGGAGCAGACCTACAGACAGGAATTTCTTGAGATACCCCTTTCACTCAGAGTCAAGATAGGTTTTCAGAAACTCTGTGTTATAGGTCAGTTCGGACCTCAGTGGAACGTGAACCTGGGTGATGTGAAGACATACTATGAGAACGGCGATGAGATTGAGTCCGACAAATTCATCACCACAGGCAATATAGGTGCCGGTGTGAGACTGTTTGACAAAGTGGAGGCTATGCTCAATTTCAATGTTCCATGGAAGATTATTGCCGACAACACCGATGACTTCCAGAAGATGGGAGACCTTATCGGCGACTACAAGACAGTACAGTTCGTACTGAGCTGGAGATTCTGATAATCAATAATTTATTAAATAACCGCTTATATGAAAAGAACTTTGATCGTCTGCAGCCTCGCACTGCTTTCATTCATCCCCGCATCTGCTCAGTTCAGTTGGGGTCTGAGAGGAGGTCTCAACCTTGTGAATAATGACATTTCCGCAGTTTCCAAGGAGTCTGCATCAAGTAAGGACAGTTATACCGGTTTCTTCTTCGGTCCGATGGCCGAGGTTCAGGTGCCTATCATAGGTATCGGCGTTGATGTCGCAGCTCTCTACTCACAGAAGGGTGTTGAGCTTCCTGACACTTCAACCATGAAGAATCAGTCACTCTCCATCCCCCTGTCACTGAAGTACTCACTGGGTCTCGGCAACTTTGCAGCCGTTTACTTTGCAGCCGGTCCTCAGTTGGATTTCAGAATCGGTGACCTTAACACATCTTTCAACGACGGAAACGAAGTTAAGGATTTTGCACTTGAGAAGAGTTCATGGAGTATCAACGTGGGTGCAGGCGTAAAACTGATCAACCACATCCAGGCCGGTATCAACTACAACATCCCAGTATCCAAGGAGGGTGCCGTCAAGGTTATTGACAACCCCACCCCGGGTGCTGTAATAGACAATGAGCCTGTTGACTTCAAGTCAAGCACACTCCAGTTCTCGCTCACCTGGACATTCTGATAAAAGAGTCACATATTGAGACCGGTTCCCTTAAACGGGAGCCGGTCTTTTTTTATACCTTTACAATCCCGATGGCCAAATATGCCGACATAATACTGCCCGTTCCCCTGAATGAACTGTTCACATACAGCATTCCGGCAAATATCCGGCACCTTGCAGTGCCAGGAGCAAGGGTTTATGTTCCTTTAGGTAAAGGGCGCCGTACCACGGGCCTTATTGTCAGGACTCATGACATAAAGCCCACCCTACATGAGACAAAGGAGATTCTGAGTGTGCTGGACGATACCCGCCCTTCGGTCCTGCCCGGTCAGCTCAGACTTATGGAATGGATGAGCAGGTACTATATCTGTCCTCCGGGTGACGTATTCAAGGCCGCACTGCCGGCCGGACTCCGCCCTGATTCGGGTGCAAAGGAGCAGGTGTTCAAGCCCCGGATAACGGTATTCGTACGGCAGGGAGGCAACACGGCACCGGAGTTCGGCAAGACAGCCAGAAGGCAGAAGGAACTGTATGAACGCTTTTTGGAACTGTCAGGGATAAAAGAATACGGTTCACAGACCAGACCCTTAACCAAAAGGGCTCTCCTGGACGGTTCGGCATCATCTTCTTTTCATGCGCTTGAGGACAACGGTATACTGGAAACCTACGACGTGGAAACCGGCCGGCTTCCGGAATTCAGGGGCACACTGCGTCAGCCCTCTGCCTTGAGTACGGCTCAGCAGGAGGCACTGGACAAGATACACCGCTGTTTTGAAACAAAAAACGTATGCCTGCTGCACGGAGTGACATCCAGCGGAAAGACCGAGATTTACATACATCTCATAAAAGAACAGATTAGCAAGGGGCGTCAGGTCCTTTACCTGCTGCCCGAAATTGCCCTTACCACACAGATTGAACACAGGCTTCAGCGAGTATTCGGAAACGACATGTGTGTATATCATTCGCGCTGTCAGGACAATGTCAGGGTTGAGGTCTGGAACAGACTGACCGGTGACAATCCATATAAACTGATTCTCGGAGCCCGGTCGGCTGTATTGCTGCCTCTGCAGAATCCGGGACTCATCATAGTTGATGAGGAACATGAACCCAGCTTCAAGCAGGAAGATCCCTCACCCCGTTATCATGGACGTAACACCGCCATAATGCTGGCTTCAATGTACGGAGCCAAGACGCTGCTTGGCAGCGCCACGCCGGCTTTGGAGAGTTACTGCAACGCCATATCCGGCAAATACGGACTGGTTACCCTGACCGAGCGTTACAGCGGTATCAGGATGCCGGAGATAATAATAGTTGATACTGCCCAACTCAGACGTAAGAAATATATGCAGGGACTGTTCTCACCCCTGCTCATTGACAGCATCAACCGGGCTCTTGACAGCAGGCGGCAGGTTATACTGTTCCACAACCGCCGCGGGTATGCAGGAACCGTGGAATGTCCGGACTGCGGATGGGTACAGAAATGTGACTGCTGCGACGTGAGCCTTACATTCCACAAAAGCCTTAATTCCGCCACCTGCCACTATTGCGGACGCAGTTATCATGTTCCTGCAGTTTGTCCCGAATGCTCAGGTAACAGACTCCGCAGCCGTGGTTTCGGAACCGAGAAGATTGAGGAGGAGGTTGCCGCACTGTTTCCCGGAGCACGTATTGCACGACTTGACCTTGATTCGGCCAAGAACGGGTATGAGTCCATACTGGAGGATTTCCAGGAGGGACGCACCGATATCCTTATAGGTACACAGATGGTGTCAAAGGGACTTGATTTTGACAGGGTGAGCGTAGTGGGCATATTGCAGGCAGATTCAATGATGAGTTACCCTGATTTCCGTTCAACCGAACGCGGATACCAGCTGATGGCTCAGGTAGCCGGGCGTGCCGGCCGCAAGGATGTGCCCGGCAAAGTTATAATACAGACCCGTCAGCCCGATGCCCCTGTCATGAAACTGGTTCGCAATAATGACTACGGGGCTTTCTATCAGAGCCAGATGGAGGAACGTTATGCGTTCGGTTACCCACCCTATACCCGAATCATCACGGTGACAGTGAAAGGACCACAGCCGGATGCAGTTGACAGAACGGCTCTGTCACTGAGAAATGAACTGGTGTCGGTTCTGGGTGACGATAAAGTATTGGGGCCCGATGCACCTCCCGTTTCCAGGATTCAGTACAGGTATATAAGGCGCATCATCATCAAACTGCCGCTTGAACTCACGGTAGATAAAAGCCGTACGTTGCTGTCCGATGCCCTGGACAACACACTGTCACAGAATACTGTAAGCGGAATTACTGTTTCTTTTGATCCGGACCCGCAGTAGGCTCAGGGTAACTGATACGGGTGTGATACATGGTACGGAGTTTCTCCTTGAAAGTCTCCTTTACGCGGTTAATTTCCTGCCAGCTTATGGGGCAGTCACGGAAATAACCCTCCTGTACCTGAGTGTCAATTATCTTATCTACAAGATCTCCTATACTCTCCTCGGTATACTCGCTCAAGCTGCGGGATGCAGCCTCCACCGCATCAGCCATCATCAGTATGGCAGTCTCCTTGGAATATGGATTTGGACCGGGGTAACTGAAATCATGCGGATCCGGTTCAAGGTCAGGATGCGCCTGATTGTATTTGATATAGAAATACCTGGCCACACCCTTTCCGTGATGGGATGCTATGAAACCGCGAATGGACTCGGGCAGTCCGAACTTATCGGCCAGTTCAAGACCTTTCTCTACGTGACCTGTAATTATGTGGGCACTCTCCTGCGGAGTAAGTTTGTCATGAGGATTTACGCCGTTCTGGTTCTCGGTAAAGAAGGGGGCATCATCCATCTTGCCAATGTCATGATAGAGAGCGGCGGTACGGACCAACTGGGGATTGGCCTTAATGCGGGTGGCAGCCTCGGATGCAAGGGTAGACACCTGCATGGAGTGCTGGAATGTACCGGGGGCTTTCTCCGCCAATTCACGCAACAGAGGATTATTGATGTTGGACAGTTCTATGAGCGTAACATTCGATGTGAATCCGAACAGTTTCTCAATCACAAAAAGCAGCGGATAAACCAGCAGGATAATGATACAGTTGATGGCAAAGAAAAGGAATGTGAGCGGATCTATGTCACGGATATTCTCCAATTGCGTCATTTGGAAAGCAGTCCACACCATACTGTAAGAGATGAAAATGAGCAGACAGGTACGGAGTATCTGTGAACGCTGCGAGAGTTCCTTTAGTGAATAGATGCCGGTAAGTCCCGCAAGAAACTGAAGCAGCACATACTCATAAGGCATGGGTACAATTAGCGAGGTGGACAGTATGAACGCCATATACCCGGTGAACGCGGTTCTGGAATCAAGGAATATGCGGAGCATGATGGCCAGCATTGAGCAGGGAAACAGGAATATGCTCCAGCTGGAATATTGGCAATAGAGCCCCATACTTACCGTAAACAGCGATACGGAACCGAAAAGGAACCACAGTATGGACCTGTTCTCTATATCGTCAATACGATAAAGACTCAGGTAGATGAACAGCACCAGGAAACATAACAGTACAAAAACCGAACGTCCTGCCCAGGTAAGCATTGCGAATCTTTTGGACTGGTTTTTTTCATTCACTATGCTCAGATAGGAATTTATGATATTGCTCTTCTGTTCATCAACTATCTCACCCTGATCTATGATTTTCTGTCCTTCAACCACCATTCCGCGATAATGTGATATCTCGTTCAGTTGCGATGTGAGGTCCTCCTCGGATCGTGCCTCATCATATGTGAGATTGGGCTGAATATACTGTTCTATGTTGTGCTGGAGCAGCGTGTATCGGTCATATACATAGATTTCGGCATCAGTCACCAGACGGTATGCATCCCTTACGCTGCGCACGCTTGCTGTCTGTACAAAAGAAGATGTGTTACCCTCATAGACACGGAATACCGACTTGCCGGACAGGACCTCCTCGTCGGAAGTAGATATTATTCCGTCACGGTACACTTTTTCCAGACGGCTGCGCAGGGCCTTGTATGAATCCTCCCATACAAGTTTGCTCAGACTGTCATTGAAGAACCTGTCAAATTGGGCCAGGGCCTGATCTCCCACACCGGCATTGCGGCTGAAATAAGGGGCAAAAGAAGCCTTGACGCTGTCAGCCTCGGCCTGCCATACATCATCGCTTTTCTGGATTGAGAAGTTAAAAGGCGCAATGAGCACGTCATAGGTCCACGGTTTACCCACTGTGAAGGTATATTTCTCCTGCCGGCTGGCGGGCATGAAGTATACGGTAAGAAACGCTGAAACCACTGACAATATGACCAGAAGGCTGCGGTTGCTCCTTAGGAAACGTCTTTTATCATTCATTAAGATTATACTCCTTTGTTGGCTTGTAAAAATAGGACTTTTTCATGATAAAATGATTAATTTTGCACCGCTAAAACAAAAGAGATGACAGACAATTCAGGCAGCCGCCGCGTCAGGGTGCGTTTTGCGCCCAGTCCTACCGGACCGCTCCATATCGGAGGCGTGCGTACTGCACTTTACAACTACCTGTTCGCCCGCAAAAACGGGGGCGACCTTATTTTCAGGATTGAGGATACTGACAGCAACCGCTTTGTACCGGGTGCTGAGGAATATATACTTGAGGCTTTCCGCTGGCTCGGAATCAAGTTTGACGAGGGTGTCTCATTCGGAGGCAACTACGGTCCGTACCGCCAGTCGGAGCGTAGGGAGATTTACAGGAAGTATATTGACCAGCTGCTTGATGCAGGCAAGGCATACATAGCTTTTGACACCCCCGCTGAACTGGAAGTCAAGCGTGCCCAAATTCCCAATTTCCAGTATGACGCCACCACCCGCGGTCAGATGCGCAATTCACTTACATTGCCGGCCGATGAGGTCAAGTCTCTCATTGAGTCCGGTAATCAGTACGTGGTACGTTTCCTTATCGAGCCCAATCAGGAGGTAGAGGTCGATGACCTTATCCGCGGTAAGGTTACCATAAACTCATCTGTTCTGGACGACAAGGTCCTGTACAAGTCTGCAGACCAACTCCCAACATATCATCTGGCAAACATTGTCGATGACCACCTGATGGAGGTCACCCATGTAATCCGCGGCGAAGAGTGGCTACCCTCCGCTCCTCTGCACGTTCTTCTTTACCGTGCATTCGGTTGGGAGGATACCATGCCGCAGTTTGCACACCTGCCCCTGCTGCTCAAGCCTGAGGGTAACGGCAAGTTGAGCAAGCGTGACGGTGACCGTCTGGGATTCCCCGTATTCCCCCTGGAGTGGCATGACCCCAAGACCGGTGAGATTTCATCGGGCTACCGCGAGAAGGATTATCTTCCCGAAGCTGTCATAAACTTCCTGGCCCTGCTGGGATGGAACCCGGGTGATGACCGTGAGATCATGACCATGGATGAGATGGTTGACCTGTTCAATCTGGAAAAGTGCAGTAAGGCCGGTGCCCGTTTCAACTATCAGAAACTCGTTTGGTTCAACCACGAATACATAATGCTCAAGAGCGACCGTGAAGTTGCCCTTCTGTTCAATCCCATTCTTGAAAGCAAAGGAATCAAGGCTCCCATTGAACGCGTCGAGACTGCCGTAGGACTTGTCAAGAACCGTGTCAATTTTATAGGTGAACTGTGGGACAACTGCTCATACCTGTTCCAGGCACCCACCAGCTTTGATGAGAAATCACTCAAGAAATGGTGGAAAGACGAGGCTCCGCGCACCACTGCCGAACTCTGCGATTTCCTGGAGGCCCAGCCGGATTGGAACGGCGAGATACTTGAGCCAAAAGTAATGGAGTGGATAGCCTCCAAAGGTTATGCTACAGGTAAGGTGATGAACGCCCTGCGTGTAACTTTGGTAGGAGCAGCCATGGGTCCGCAGATATTCTGCATCACCGATTTCCTGGGACGTGAAGAGACTTTAAGACGTGCCCGCAAGGCCATTTCGGAACTTTCCTGATTCAAGTAAGAGATGATCATCTACACAATCGGCATTTACCTGTATGCGCTGTGTATAAATATAGCGTCATTATTCAATAAGAAGGCCCGTCTTCTGATCAAGGGACACAATCATATCCTGGACACCATCAGGAGTCAGGTGGATCCGCAGTCCAAATACCTGTGGTTTCACGCCTCCTCACTGGGAGAGTTCGAGCAGGGTCGTCCGCTAATTGAGAGAATCCACAGCAAGCATCCCGAGTGCAGGATTCTGCTTACTTTCTTCTCGCCCTCGGGCTATGAGGTACGCAAGGATTACAAGGGTGCCGATATTGTCTGCTACATCCCGTTTGACACTCCAATGAATGTCCGCAGGTTCCTGGATACCATCAAGATAGAGAAGGCTTTCTTTATCAAGTACGAATTCTGGCCCAACTTCCTCAGAGGACTTTACAAGAGAAACATAGAGATATTCAGCGTATCGTCAATATTCCGTGACAACCAGCTTTTCTTCAAGTGGTACGGCCGCGGATACGCCAAGGCGCTGACATACTTCAAACATCTGTTTGTCCAGGACCGTCACTCCAAGGATCTGCTCAAGAGCATCGGCATAACCGATGTCTCAATTGTAGGCGATACCCGTGCCGACCGTGTGCTTGAAGTTGCCGCAGCGTCCAGACAGTTCCCGGTTATAGAGAAATTCGTAAACGGAGATCCCACATTCATAGCAGGCAGTTCATGGCCGGCCGATGAGGAGTTGTTCATACCCTACTTCCTTACCAAACCAGACTGGAAACTCATAATAGCTCCCCACGAGATTCATGAGGAACATCTTCTGGAGATAGAGCAGCGTCTCAAGGGCCGCGACTGCATACGCCTGTCAAAAGCTACTCCAGAAAACATCAAGGGATACGACACCCTTATCATAGACTGCTTCGGAATGCTCTCCTCAATATACCGTTACGGCCACATCGCCTACATCGGCGGCGGATTCGGAGTGGGAATACACAATGTACTGGAGGCTGCCGTCTTTGACATACCGGTTCTCTTCGGCCCCAACAACCAGCGTTTCCGCGAGGCTCAGGACCTGAAACAGGTCAAAGGCGGTTTCGAGATAACCGATGCCTACTCCCTGCGCATCCTGATAGACAAGTTCATCAGCGATCCGGGATTCCTCAAGAAAGCCGGAAAGAACGCAGGCGACTACGTGCGCAGCAGCAGCGGCACATCGGATAAGATTCTGGGTGAGATAGGGCTCGACTAGCCTTTAGGGTCTGACCCTGAATCAGCTGGATAGCTTATTTGTACCAGGAAGCGTACATGTGGTAATCGCGAGCAATGCGCTGATTCATCTCCTCTGCCTGAGCCGGATCCACATCCTTTATGTACTTGGCCGGAACCCCAGCCCAAAGCGTATGGGGCGGAATCACCGTCTTACCGGTCACAACCGATCCGGCGGCTACGATAGCACCCTCGCCCACTACGGCATGATCCAGCACTACTGATCCCATTCCTATCAGGGCGTTGTCACGGATCTCGGCTCCATGAATGGTTACGTTATGGCCTACCGATACGTTATCACCTATCACGGTGGTTGAACGCTGATAAAGAGTATGGATTACCGTGCCGTCCTGTATGTTGGTTCCGTTACCTATACGTATTGAGTTTACATCGCCGCGCAGCACGGTTCCGAACCATATGCTGCAGCCCTCACCAATAACCACATCGCCTATGATTGCTGCATTCTCGGCAAGGAAACAATCCTCTCCGATTTTGGGGGTAAAGCCTCTGACTGATTTGATAATTGCCATATCAGGATTTGTTTGTTTTCAGGTACGAAAATAGTGCAACTTTTCTGAATTTATATACCAATCAAACAAGTAATTGATTACTTTTGTGGTCCAAGACAGAAATAACAGACTATTATACTTAAAACAGCTATGAAGTTTTTGACAAATGAGAAACTGGTCATCTCTGGCGCAGCCGGTATGATCGGATCAAACATGGCTCAGACAGCCATCATGATGGGACTTTCATCAAACATCTGCCTGTATGATGTTTATCTGCCCGGTCTGGAGGGTGTGGTTGAGGAACTCCGTCACTGCGCATTCCCCGGCGTTAACATCACCTTCACCGACAAGGTTGAGGAGGCTTTCAAGGATGCCAAGTACATGGTTTCATCAGGTGGTGCACCCCGTAAGGCAGGCATGACCCGTGAGGATCTGCTGGTTGGCAACGCCAAGATAGCCGAGCAGCTGGGTAAGGACATCAAGACATACTGCCCTGACCTGAAGCACTGCGTTATCATCTTTAACCCGGCCGATATCACCGGTCTGGTAACTCTGGTTTATTCAGGTCTGAAACCTTCACAGATCACCACTCTTGCAGCTCTTGATTCAACACGTCTGCAGAGCGCACTGGCCAAGCACTTCGGTATTGCTCAGGATAAGGTTACAACCGCACGCACATACGGCGGTCACGGAGAGCAGATGGCAGTGTTCGCATCAACCGCAAAGATTGACGGAAAGCCTCTGACCGATATCATCGGCACACCCGCTCTCACAAACGAGCAGTGGGCACAGATGAAGCAGGATGTAATCAAGGGTGGTGCCAAGATCATCGAGCTTCGCGGACGTTCATCATTCCAGAGCCCCTCATTCGTATCAATCGAGATGATCGGTGCTGCCATGGGCGGTGATAAGTTTGAGTGGCCCGCAGGTTGCTACGTAAACAACTCACAGTTCCAGAACGTTATGATGGCTATGCCTTCAACCATCGACGCTACCGGTGTTCACTACACTGACGTCAAGGGTACCGCTACCGAGATGGCTGACATCGAGGCCAGCTACAAACACCTCCAGGCTATGCGTGATGAGGTTATCTCACTCGGCGTACTGCCCGCAGTAAGCGAGTGGAAGAAATACAACCCGAATCTCTGATTCAGTATACGGTTTTATGAGAGCGTGCGGAATAATCCGTACGCTCTTTTTTTTGCAAAAAATAAAGTAGTTTTGTAAAGTATAAGGAATTGTAATTCTTATCCGTCATGAGAAAACTATTTGCATTTGCCCTTACGATACTATATGCCTCTATGCTTTGGGCTATAAACGGAATATCCATATCCCAAAGCACCATAGGCAACGGTCTGGAAAGCCAGACTCTCAACGTACTTGCCAAGGACAGGGAAGGACGCCTGTGGGTGGGTTCTGATGTAGGCTTGTCTGTCATTTCAAACGGAACGGTAACAAACATAAGGGAGATTGTATCGGGAGGAGGACTCGTAATGCTTGGCAATGTCAGCAACATTGTCTGTACAGAGAGTGTCCTTTTGGCCTGCAAGGACCGGATTCTTCACTATGACCCCAAAAACGGGTTCGCCGAAACCCTTAAATATGACGATGTCATTCTGAACACCAGGAGTTTTCTGCTTGAAGGAGATATAGTAACTTTCTATGATGCCGATCAGAACAACCTGTTCTCTTATAACATGAATAGTTCTGAATGCAGGCTGGTTGCTTCTTTTACCGGAAAGGAAGACTTTGATTTTGTAAAGATCCTGCGCTCCGAGTCAGACAGTTCCACGATCTATCTGGCCGATGACAGACTCGGTCTGTACAGGTTTGACCGTCAGAGCGGCACCATCTCACATATTCCGGGCACAGACAGCCCTCTCATTGCCAAAGCTACCGTAATAGACAGGAGCAATGTCATATGGGTTTCGGTTCCTTCAAAAGGTATCAAAGGCTATTATATCAACAGTAATTATGAGAAGATTGCCGAATACAATACCGGCAACTGCATGATGCTGTCCGATGACGTGTCATACATCACCCCTCTGCCCGACGGCAACCTTCTTACATGCCACTCAGAGAAAGGTACCTGCGTAATAACACGTAATGGCCTGAATAACGGTAAAATTGAGGTTAACAATATCGGCAATCTCAAGAACATAACTTCAACACTTGTCAACAACGAAAACAAGGAGTCTCTTTATGCAACCGCAGGTTTTGGTCTTATATTCATGCGAAAGACTTTCATAAGTCAGATAAGGCATGTATACGAGCAGAAAGAAGGTATCATCAACTATGAGAATTACATATCAGCTTTTGAGGAACCGGAAGGAACCGTTATATTGGGAACCATGAGGAACGGCATCTGCCGCTTAGATCCCCAGACTCATGAAAAGAATACAATAAAGGGGACAGAAACGCTCAGGATCATCTCAATGTGCAGATTTGATGATGCAAATATTCTCATGGCCGATGCATCGGGCAAGCTGCTCCTGTTTAACCGCAAGACCAACAGTGTATCCCATACAGGTCTGTTTGCTAAGATAGAACAAATTGCCAATGCAGGCGCGACAAACATAAAGATGACCACCGCCCCCAACGGCGATATATTCATATTCAACGCTGCATTGCACCATTTTGTTTTCAAGCATTCCCAAAACAGGCTTGAGGAGTTTTATCTGTCCGATGAAGGTCAGATTATAAAGGAGGTGGAGAACGTCTGTTGTACACCTTATGCGGTATATGCCACTTTCAGGGGCTCCATTCTGGAAATAGACTACAACACCCTTGGCAGCAAGTGCATCTACCACAACAAGTACAAGGTAATTCATAACATAACCTCCCTTGACGCCAACTCACAGGGCGAACTTTTCTTTACCGAACCCGACGGACTGCACCGCTACGATCCGCGTTCCAATTTTGACCAGATGCTGGCCGAAACCTGGGGTAACGGCAGGTTCATGAACCTGTCAGTCGACACCAGGGACAGGATATGGTTCACTACTACCAACGAATATGTCCAGATGTATGACCCGGACAAGAAAGAACTGCTGCTCTATTCCGTTGAGGACGGAGTACCCAGTGAACGTTTTCTTAACAATTTCTCCTGCTGCACTGAATCGGGCATAATTCTGTTCCCCAACTCCACGGGAATGGTGACCATCAACACCAACGGCTCTCTCTTGTATGACACTCCCCCGGTAAATGTGGTATGTACGGCGGCTAATACCGACAAGAGGAGTTATACCCGGGATGAGATTCTCAACTCAATAGACGAGCCTCTCAAAATGCCCTCAAAGTACAGAGAACTACATCTGGAGTTTTCGGCCAATTCGTTCAACCCCACCTATCCGCATCTTATCATCTACAATATATTCAAGGATAACATACTGGTCAGGTCAGTAACTACAACAGGAACCACCGTAACCATACCCAGACTTGATAACGGAATATATGATGTAGAGATCAGACAGGCCTACCGCAAGGGACTCACTGAGCCCACTACCATACTGAGATTCAGGGTGCCAAAACCTTTCCTGACAACCATACCCGGCGTTCTGATGGCTCTTATGCTGTTGCTTCTTTTCGGTTATACCATTGCCCAATTCTCCAGCAGCAGGGAAAAGAACCGCCTGGAGAAGGCTATAGCCGCTCAGGACATCAAGAACCGTGAAGACAAGATAGCATTCCTGTCCAATATTGCACATGAATTGCGTACACCTCTATCGCTCATATACAATCCAGTCAAGGATTTCCTGCAGGAAAAATCAGTAGACGGAATAGACTATGAACGTATGGAGCGTATTTTCAATCAGGTCAACAAGATGACTGTAATGGTCAACATGATTCTGGACAGCAGCCGTGCCGATGTAAACAAGGCCGATATACTCATAGAGGAGGTGAACCTGAACGAATGGCTCAATTTCCTGCTTGAGGATTACCGCATTGACTGCTACGGCAAAGGATTCAGTCTTAAATTCATAATGGACAACTCCATTAACATGGTTTCAATAGACAAGCGAATCATTGAGACCGGACTGTCCAACATGGTTAACAACGCCATCAAATACAGCAATCCCGGAACCGCCATCATTGTCAGTACCGAGAAAACCGGCGATACCATACGTGTATCCGTAAAGGATCAGGGCCGTGGATTCTCATGTGACCCCGAAGACCTGTTCAAACGATACTACAGGGAGAATACGGACACATCCATTCCCGGTTACGGCTTGGGGCTTCCCTATGCCAGATTGCAGTTAAGCCTTATCGGAGGTGTTATGTCCGCATACAACAACCCTGACGGCGTAGGTTCTACCTTCTTTATGGAGTTCAGGTCAGTAACAGACAAGAATCATCCGGTTTCAAAGGTGTCACAGACAGCAGCCAATACCACTCCTGCCACTCAGTCAGTTATCGGCAGTAACAATGAAGGTAAGCAGGAAGGCATGGCACAGGATTTTGACACTAATGACATGACCGTTCTCTTTGTCAGTGCCGATAAGCAGGAGATTGAAACTTTCAGTCGTGAGTTTGACGGTATGTTCAGGCAGATTCTCACTGCAGAGAGCGGAGACGAGGCTGTAAAACTGCTCAAGAGTACGGATATCGATCTTGTTGTAAGCGATGTAGATATGGAAGGAATGAACGGATTTGATATATGCCGCCACATCAAGAGTACGCTTGAGATAAGCCATATTCCCGTGATACTTCTCACTTCACGCAGCGATGAGAGGAACAAGGCTCTGAGATACAAGATGGGAGCGGATGCCTTCATACCCAAGCCATATGACATTCAGCAGATGTATACACTGATACGCAGTCAGCTTGGCGGCAGGTTTGAGATCAAGCGGCAGTATAATTTCAGATTCTTCAGCAAGATGAGTTCAGACCAGACGTTCAGTGTCACTGATGAAGAGTTTATAGGTTCTCTCAACTCGCTGATAGACCAGTTCATATCAGATCCCTCATTCAATGAAGACTATATTCTCAAACAGACCGGAATAAAGCGGGCTGTAATGCTCAGCAAAATGAAAGGACTGCTGGGTACTACTCTTGCAGATTATCTTGCTAGGATAAGGGTAAGCATCATAAAGGATAAACTGACCGGTACGGAAGAGGACCTGGAATCCATTGCCCGTGAAACCGGCTTTACAAGTGTGGACAACATGATCAGGATATTCAAACGCGAGACCGGCAAGACCCCGCATGAGATGCGCCGGCAATAATGCTTGTCCGTTAACTTCATTTTTATTACATTAGCGCAACATTCACATAATTCAGTCATATGAAAAAGAGGCTCTTGACATTGCTGTTATCGGTTATAACCTGTATTGCTGGCAGTGCACATTACACTCAGCAGGTAGAGATAACTATTGACAAAGGTTTAAGTTGCAATGCCGTAAGATCCTTCGCCAAGGATATCTACGGAAGACTCTGGGTTGGAACCACCAACGGCGCCAATCTGATATCCAACGGAAATATTAAACAGTATCAGTATTTTACCGTAGGCGGTGACAACATTGTTGCAGGCGATGTTATCTCCATAGGCTGTTCACGACGTGCCATACTGGCCACAACCAACCATATAATAGATTTTGATTCCGACAATGACTCTACCCGACTTGTAACATATGAAGGCAGGGTCCTGAGAACGGAATACATAATGATGTCAGGCGATACAGCCTATTTCTTTAACCTGCCTTTGGGAGCCGTCATGATGTATGACCTCAACACCTGCACCACTCAAATGGTGGCTCAGTTCCCGTCCGAAAGACAGTTTCATTTTACCAAGATCCTTAAGGTAACCGATGATTCCAGCCAGATTCTGCTTGTTGAGGATGAACGTGGTATATACCATCTCAATACCACGACTGGAGCTCTCACTTATATGGATAAACTTGGAAACAACCTGCTCAGCAGAACCGTTTTCATTGACTCTAAGCATATTCTCTGGATAGCTTACAAGGGCAAGGGCATTACAGGATACTATGTAAAATCGGGATTTGATGTGATTGCACATTATGATTCCGGCAATTCCGGCCTGCCAGATGACAACATAACATATCTTGACGAACTGTCTGACAGCAGCCTTCTTATCTGCAATGCCAATCTGGGAATTTCCATCCTGAACCGTAAGACAGGAAAGATTGATGAGCAATATTACGGTAAACTGGATCCGCTGCATGTCCTGTGCGCCCTGGTCAATACCCAGGAGAATGAACTTATTCTGGGTACTCTGCATCGTGGTATTGTGACCCTGAAGCGCTCTTTCTTCCATAACATAGACAATAACGTATCGGAACATGGAGCAGAGACAAACAGCATTCCTATTTCAGGGTATCAGGAGGCTGACGGCACACTGTGGTTCGGAACAGCAGGATTCGGATTAAGCAGATTCAATGAAAAAACCGAGCAGAACATCCATTTCCCCTCCACCCTCGGTATGAGGGTTTCTGCCATATGCAGTTATGACAGCGACAATCTGCTCATCACCGACCGTTCTCAGGGACTGTTCCTTTTCAACAAGAAAACACAAAGAATAACTCCTGCCGATTTTATGAATAAGGCGGGAATCAACATATCGTCATCAAGACTTACCAACCTTAAGACCATAACCACCCCCGATGGAGATATAATGCTGTTCAACTGCAACGGGCGTCACCTTATCTACCGTCGTAACATAAGTGAGGTTCGTGAAATCACTCTTCAGAAAAACGGTGAGGAAAACAGAGGTGTTGTAGTGGATGTAAAGGAAGGTCCTTCACATGCTACGGTGGTCTCCAACGGATGTATTTATGAAATAGACTACAGGACTCTGTTGGCACGACTCGTATTCCAGACTCCCGATGGCGACATAAGCGACATATCCAATGTGGTGGAAGATTCGCGTGGCGTTATCTGGGCTTGCTCGCCTGATGAGATAATCAGTTATGATCCCAGAGCAAACAAACTGTCCAGGATTATGGACAACAAGGATTACGGAGTTTTCCTTTCCATGTCAATAGACCGTCATGACCATCTGTGGGTAACCACAGACAATGCCTTCATGATAATGATTGATACCCGCGACAAGGATTTCAGTGAGCCCTATACCTATTATGGCAGAGACTGTGGCACAAGGATGAATTTCCTTCCCGGATTCTCATTTGTATCAAGAGAGGGATATGTATATTTCCCAAATACATCGGGAATCCTTGTCATTGACCCCCAGGACATAAACATACGTTACAACAGCAATCCCTATCCTGTCCTGCTCTCCAAGATAGTCCTGGATGGAACAATTCATGAGACTGACGGAAACATACATGGCAAAAGCCTTAATATACCCAACAAATACTCCCTTATGGATGTACATGTTGCCGTAAACAGGTTTGACCCCACAAGACCCGTATCGCTCAAATACGTGCTGCTCAAGAAAGGCCGTCCTTTCCCTGTATCGGAAACAGTGACAAACAGCACTAATTTCTCCATACCCAAAACCACTCACGGATTATTTACCCTTACGGTAAGTCAGCGTACCATTCAGGGATGGAGCGAACCGCAGGAGATCCTCTCCTACAATGTGGCAAGACCTTTCATAATGACTATTCCAGCATACCTGCTTATAATAGCCATCATCATATCAATAAGCGTAACCATATCAAAAGTCGGCATCAGTCTCAAACAGATTGATATGGACCGGGCAATCAATGCCCAAGAGAGCAAGCACAAGGATGACAAGATATCGCTGCTCTCAAACCTTGCTCACGAGTTACGTACTCCGCTGTCGCTTATTTACAATCCGGTTAAGGATATGATTGAGGAAAAGACATTAAAGGGGACGGATTATGAAAGGATAGAACGCATTTTCAACCAGGTACAGAAGATGACCGAAATGGTTAACATGATCCTTGACAAGGGAACCAATGACATAAACAGGAATGACATCTCGATAGAACCGGTTGACATGAACGAGTGGTTAGGCAAGATAATTGAGGATTTCAAGATTGACTGTTATGCCAAGGGCCTTAAGACTCAGTTCAATCCTATGTCCGATCTGGGTAAAGTGGATATGGATGTCAAGATGATGGAGACAGCTGTCAACAACATCATGTCAAATGCAATAAAATACAGTGATACCGGAACCATAACCGTAACCACCGGCCGCAGCAAAGGAACCGTCTGGATACAGTTCCACGATGAAGGACGCGGATTCACCTGCCGTCCCGAAGAATTATTCAAACGCTATTTCAGGGAGAATGAGAATATCCCGGGATACGGTCTGGGACTATCACAGGCTAAACTGATGATAGATTTGCTTGACGGAAATATCAAAGCCGAGAAAAATGACGGACCTGGTTCTACATTCACCATTGAGATACCCGATAATCTGGGTGAAAAGTATCTTAAAGCCCCTGCCAAGCCACAGGTTCCTGTAATTGCAAATACTTCTGACTTCGGTAACATAGAAGAACCTGCTCAGACAGAAGAGGTCAATTTTGATACCAAGAGCATGACTCTGCTCATTGTTGATGACCAGGATGATATCCTGCAGTTTATCAAAGATGAATACTCGCCGCTGTTCAAGACTATATACACCGCCCATGACGGTAAAGAGGCTCTTGACCTTATACGTCAGCGCATGCCGAACGTAGTGGTCAGTGATATCATGATGCCCCGTATGAATGGTTTTGAACTATGTAAGACCATCAAGACCGACTTGGAGTTAAGTAGTATTCCTGTCATACTGCTTACATCCCGAAGCGATCCCAAGAACCAGGATATGGGTTACAAGATGGGTGCCGACTCATTCCTTCCCAAGCCGTTTGACTCCAAACTTCTGTATAAGATAATCAGGAGTCAACTCAAGAACAGATATGAGATTAAACGCCAGTATGCCACATCCTTCTTTACGGCCATTTCAGAGGATCAGACATTCAGTGCCGCCGATGAACAGTTCGTACTCAAACTTAACCGCTTTATCCGCGAAAATCTGAGCAATACGATGCTTGGCGTGGATATGATTGTGGATCATATGAACGTATCACGCACCACACTTTTCAATAAGATGAACAATCTGGTAGGTGCATCCACAAACAAGTATATACGCCGTATCCGAATAGACATAGCCAAAGAGATGCTCTCCAAGACCAATAAGTCCGTAGGCACTATCGCCGAGGAGACAGGTTTCTCAGAGAGCCAGTACTTCAGCACCGTATTCAAACAGGAGACCGGTATGACTCCATCACAGTTCAAGGATTCACTGCGCAAGTCATAACGGCTTGCACAGTGATCCGGGTGACTGCTTTATAAGGTTCTTCATCTCAAGACTGAACAACACGGATGACAGATGCGGATACGGAATATTCAGTTCCGTCATAAGCGTGCTGATAAGTACACCCTGCGCTTTAAGTCTGATTCTCTGATATACTTTCTCCTCTTCGGGGGTCAGTTCCGGGAACAGTTCTTTCTGAACAGGCCGGTCTTTTTGGGAACGTCTGTCCCAATTCATGGCATTTACAAAATCAAATGCAGAGGTAATCAGACCCGCACAGTTGTCCCGTATCAGTTCATTACATCCCACAGAGTAAGGGTCGCCCACGCTACCCGGAAAAGCAAAACACTCACGGTTATAGGTTCCGGCTATCTCTGCTGTAATGAGCGATCCGCTCTTTGCGGCCGATTCAACCACGACTACAGCATCGGACAACCCGGCAATTATCCGGTTGCGACGCACAAAATTAGGACCCAACGGAACGGTTCTGGACATGAATTCCGTAACCAGTCCGCCATCGGAAAGCATCTGCTTGGCAATGGGCCTGTGAGCGGACGGATATATCATATCCAATCCGTGAGCCAATACGCCTATTGTGGGGAAACCGGCTTCTATTGAAGCTTTGTGAGACTCTATATCTATGCCGTATGCCAGTCCGCTGACAATGGTGATGTCAGGACACAGTTCATGCAGCTCTTTAATAAAGGTATGGCACATACGGCGTCCGTAATCGGTAGCCTTACGTGTGCCTACAATACCAACCGTCCTGGCGGTATTGTAATTGACGTTACCCAATGAAAACAGAACAAGGGGAGCATCATGGCAGTCCAACAAACGTGCAGGATAATCAGGATCGGCGGGAGTTACGCATCTAATACCGTGTTTCTCAATAAACTCCAGTTCTTCACGGATAAAAGAATCATACCTGGAATCACACAAAGCATCAACTGCTTGAGTGCTGATTCCAGGTATGATTTCTTTAAGATGTTCGCGATTCCTGAAGATCTCCTGCGCGCTGCCGAATTGCTGATACAGGTATTTTGCACCTATACTCCCAATTCCTTCTATTCTGTTTAGAGTGAGCAGCGCCGTCAGTTCATCTTCCGGCATTTGTTCACGCGAATTGATTTATTCTTCTATATATCAGAGAGCGTTTACAGCATCCTGGAACTTAGCGAACTCAAGATCCTTCTGAGCCTTCTCCTTCAGTGAAGAGTCAAGGCTAACGGCCTTCTTGAGGTTCTGAGCAACAGCAGCAGCGTCGTTTGTACGTGCAGCGGCTACAGCAGCCAGGTAAGCGGTGTTGCCATCAGCGTTCTTAACGTTGGCAAGAACCTTCTGAGCACCGGCGTAATCCTTAGTCATAATCATAGCAAGAGCCTCACCGTTGGTGTTGCTGCCCTTAAGAGCAGTCAGAGCACGCTCGTACTGACCCTGTGCGATGTACATGTTACCGAGAGCCTCGTTGTTCTCTGAGCTCTGGCCACCCTTTGCAAAGTAGGTCTGAGCATCAGCAGGCTTGTTCTGTGCAAGGCAGAGCAGACCCATGTTGGTGTTAACCTCAGGAGCATCGGCCTTGATAGCGAGAGCCTTCTTGTAGTTAGCCTCTGCAGTTGCCAGGTCACCATCCTTGAATGCTATCTCACCCAGGTTGTTGAATGCGCGGTAGTCATTGGGATAGTTCTTTGAAGCGGTGGTGTAGATATCCTTCTTCTGAGCCTTGTCCTCGGTCAGGGTAGCAGCGTAAAGCAGCTCCTCAACACTCAGAACAGAAGCATCAGTCTTGTAAGCCTCCTGGATCTCCTCATCTGAGCGGCCGATGATCTGATAGTTCAGAGTCAGGCGGGCACGACGCAGCTGCGGGAGAATGTCAGCAGCAAGATCCTTGTAAACAGCTGAGAGGTTCTTGATCTCGGCCTCACGCTTCTCGGGATCATCATACATTGAAAGAACGCGGATGATAAGATCCTTGTCCTGGAGATTTGACTGCTCAACAAGTGACTTGAAACCGTCCCAGTCCTGAGCGGTGTACTTTGACTCGATAGCAGCATCTGCCTTAGCCTTCTTGATCTCATTCTTGGCATAGTTGGCAGCGTTCTTCTCACGCTGTGCAGCCAGCTTGTCATTCAGTTTGAAACCACCATCAGGAGATGCATATGCAGAAATCTCGAGGTTGTCGATAGCATAGTTCTTGGTATCGGCGGCAAAGTTCTTCAAAGACTCCTTGATAGCCTTGACAGCGTCGCTGTTGGTCTCTGATGAACGTACGTTAGCCTGCTGGATTACGAACATGATGTTGGCATCCTGAGCCTGCTTGATGATACGCTGGAAAGCATCCTTTGAACCTGCGGTATTGGCAGCCTTTGCAGTCTCTGCATAAAGCTCTGCAGTTGAGATAACACCGTCGGCAATCTTAACGGGCTCAACCTCGATGGGTTTACCCTTCTTTGTAGCCTCAAATGTTACATAGAGCTCTGACTTGGCCATCTCAGGCTGATACTTGAAATTGCCGTTGTAGGTGAATGAACCACCTTCCTTCCACTCGATAACCTGGTTGTTACCGGTAATCTTCTCACCCTGGAGAGTTACAGGCTCACCCTTAACTGAACCGCCTTCCCAACGGAGTTCGGGAGTAGCGACGCAAACAACCTTCTTGATGAAAGTCTTCTCGGGGAATGTACCGGTTACAGTGTAGTTAACCTCACCGCCCTGAACTTCAAGGGGATTAGGATTTACTACGAAATACTCTTCTTTGACCTGGAAGTTCTTGCAACTTGCAAGCATCAGGACACCTGCGCAAAAGAGCGCAAAACGACTAGATTTTGTCATAGTTTTGTTATTAATTGTTGGTTAAACATTTTTGCCTATAGTGCATACAAGCGCAAAACTACAAAAAGAATGACACATACAATGGTCTGAGCCTATTATTTTTAATAAAAAGAGGTGTTTTTTGTCAAAAAAAGTATCAAAAGTGAAAAAATCATAGATTTCTGGGATGATGTGACACTATTTCCTCCCGTAAACGGCTTCTGTCAATATGTGTATATATCTCGGTAGTGGATATTTTCTCATGGCCCAACATACACTGGATAGCCCTAAGATTGGCACCTCCCTCCAAAAGATGGGTGGCAAAGGAGTGGCGGAATGTATGCGGACTTACCGTTTTGTTAATTCCGGCCATTGCCGTGAGATTCTTGACGATATCAAAAACCATTATCCTTGACAACGGGCGGCCTCGTCTTATGCTCAGGAACAGATACGGTTCAGCCCCGGGTTTTATTTCAATATGACAACGGTCTTTCAGATACAGGTCTATCTCCTTGACCGCCCTTCCCGAGATAGGTACCAGACGCTGTTTGCTGCCTTTTCCGGTAACACGTATGAAACCCTCATCCAGGAACAGGTCCTCCATCCTGAGTGAGCACAGTTCGGATACTCTGAGACCGCAACTGTACATGGTCTCTATCATAGCCTTGTTGCGCTGGCCTTCAGGAATGGCCATGTTTATCTGACCGATGATGCTGTCAATTTCCTGTACAGACAGGACATCGGGCAGATGACGGCCTATCTTGGGGGATTCGAGCAACTCACTGGGGTCATCCTGACGGTATCCGTCCAGACTGAGGAACCTGAACAGTGACTTTATACCCGAGATGATACGTGCCTGTGACCTGGGGGCGATGCCCAGATCACCCATAGCAGCGGCAAAACCGTGAAGATCATCGATGGATACGTCCTCTATGGCAATACCGCAGTCATCGATATAATCCAACAGTTTTCCGGCATCGTCCATATAGGCCTCAAGCGTATTGGGAGACAGGGATTTCTCCAGTAGCAGATACTGACGGTAACGTTTGAGCATCGCTCCATGCCGCTGCACTGAGGTCTGGTCCTTTTCAGGTTTCATATTGTCAGAAAAACCGATTAACTTTGCACAAAGATAACAATTTATGGCCACATCGGGACAAGGTATCGGTTACACGGGTGAGGATATTCTTGAGGAGTACATCTCCGCCCATATAGAAGCGGAAAGCCCGCTTCTCAGGGATATTTACCGCCAGACCAACCTCAGGCTGCTCAATCCGCGCATGGCATCGGGTCATATCCAGGGACGTCTTTTAAAGATGCTGGTTGCCATGATCAGGCCGGAGCTGATTCTTGAGATAGGAACTTTTACCGGTTATGCCACACTTTGCATGGCCCAGGGAATGCCCGCCAACGGATGCATCCATACCGTCGAAATTGACGATGAATTGGAGGATTTTATTCTTAAAGGGTTTATGAAATCACCCTATTCCGACCGTATTCATCTGCATATCGGCGACGCCCTCAAAGTGGTTCCCGGACTGGGCCTGCAGTATGACATGATATTCCTGGACGGAGAGAAGAGGGAGTACCCGGAATACTATTCATCACTGCTGGAGTATCTCAAGCCCGGCGGTTTCATGATAGCTGACAACACTCTATGGGACGGTCATGTAGTGGAAAAAGAATATGACTCCGACCCCCAGACTATTTCTGTCAGGAAATTTAATGACATGGTCAGGAACGACAGCCGCGTCGAGGTGGCGATGATTCCCATCAGGGACGGACTGACGATTATCAGGAAAAAATGAGTTTAGCCAATTATCAAAGTTGTAAAGTAAAACAATAGCATATGGACAGTACAAGACAACAGAAAATAGCCAGACTGATACAGAAGGAACTGAGCGAACTCTTTCTGATGCAGACAAAACTCACCAAAGGTCTCATGATAACCGTCAGTGAGGTTAAGATAAGCAGTGACCTGAGCATTGCCAGCGTATACCTGAGCATATTCCCTTCAGAAAAAGGAGAGGAAACGGTAAAGAACATCAACGCCAATGTCAAGGATATCAGATATGATTTCGGTCAGAGAGTAAGACATCAACTCCGTATCATCCCGGAGTTACGTTTCTTCCTTGACAAGACCATAGATTACATGGCTCATATAGACGAACTGCTCAAAAAGTGAATTTTCCTTTCTACATAGCCCGCCGTTACCTCTTTGCAAAGAAGAGCCACAACGTAATCAACGTGATATCGGCCATATCGGTTGCCGGAATCATGCTGGCATCGTTCGCTCTTATATGCACACTTTCCGTGTTCAACGGTTTCCATCAGTTGGTTGAATCCCTGTTCAGGGACTTTGATCCTGAAATCAAGGTGGTATCGGCCCAAAGGAAATTCTTCAGCCTGGATGATGAGCGTATAAAGAAGGCTCAACAACTGGACTTCATTGATGTCAGTTCGTTCTCACTCGAGGAGCAGGCTCTGATAAGCTATAAGAGCAAGCAGCAGATAGCAATGATCAAAGGCGTGGATGACAGTTTCCATGAACTTACAGGTATTGAGAACCTGCTGAGGGGTAACGGCATATTCATGCTCGAAGACAATGTTTGTCACTACGCCATAATGGGAGTGGGACTGATGAACCGTATGGACTGTGGCATGAAGCCCGCCTACCCCCTTCACCTGTATGTTCCAAAGAAAGACGGAAGGGTAAGCACCGTCAATCCTGCCGCATCGTTCAATCAGGCAAGCATATATTCACCGGGAGTGGTATTCTGCGTTGAACAGGAGAAATACGATGACAATTATGTACTCATATCTCTGGATCTGGCACAGCAACTTACCGACCGCCCGAACGAGGCGTCAGCATTGGAGATAACGACCGTTGACGGAACTTCCACACGTAAAGCCATCCGTGAACTGCAATCTCTGCTTGGAGATGATTTTGAGGTTCTGGACCGTCTGCACCAGCAGAAAGATGTATTCAAGGTCTTCAAGATGGAGAAATTCATCTCCTATCTGTTCCTTACTTTCATCCTGCTGATAGCATGTTTCAATATCATCGGCTCACTTATCATGCTTATGGTTGAAAAACAGAAAGATGCAGGATTGCTGGAAAGTATGGGAGCCGGACAGAAAACAGTGGAAAGGATCTTTATCATCAACGGAGTTCTCATTTCGCTCATCGGAGCCGTTACCGGACTCGCGCTTGGAGTGATTGCAGTCCTGTTACAGCAGAAATACGGATTCATCTCATTGGGAACGGCCGGTAATTTCATTGTCGATGCCTATCCCGTAAGCATAAAGATACAGGACATAATACTGGTGTTGATCACGGTTCTTGTGGTCAGTTTCCTGTCGGTACGTCCTATCGGGCCAATCGCCCGGCGTTTTATCAGGAAATCAGAGAGTGATTGAATCGGCGTCCACCGCCGAATTCAGGAATATGGAGGCATTGGGAAGGAATGTGTCCAATGACTCTGTCGTATAATAGCGGCAGTTTCCTGTCTTTGTGCAGCGTGCATCCATCTCAGAATGGCGTTTCATATACGACTTAAGGGATGAAGCCACATATTCTCCCTGTGATATTATCTGTATTCCTTCAGGTACATACTTGCGGATCTTGTCCAGCAGCAGCGGATAATGTGTACATCCCAGTATTATGGTGTCTATCTCACTGTCTTTTGCAAGCAGGTTTTCTACGTGCTGTCTGACAAAGAAATCGGCACCTTCAGATTGTGATTCGCCCGATTCCACAAGGGGAACCCAGATAGGACATGACTCGCCTGTAACGGTTATGTCCGGGAAAAGTTTATTGATTTCGAGCGGGTACGAGAGAGACTTTACCGTACCGGGAGTGGCAAGTAATCCTACATGTCTGGATTTGGTCAATTCACCGATGGATTCGACCGTAGGACGGATTATTCCTAGCACCCTGCGGGTAGCATCCAGGCGGGGAAGGTCTATCTGCTGTATTGTCCTCAACGCCTTTGCCGATGCGGTATTGCATGCCAGGATTACCAGATGACAGCCCATTTCAAAAAGCTTGGTCACACACTGAAGGGTGAATTCATATACCACCTGGAATGAACGTGTGCCGTAAGGAGTACGGGCATTGTCACCCAGATATATGAAATCATATTCAGGCATAGCGTCCCTGATATGCTTCAAAATGGTCAAACCACCGTAACCGGAGTCAAAAATGCCAATCGGGCCGGGCTCCTGGGACAAAACTATCTTGCTCATTCTTCTTTGTTATTGGCGTTAATGACAGGCTGTCCGGATTCGACAACCTTCTCTACCTTCTTCTCTATACCCAGTTTTATACAAACCGGTTCGGATATATCCACACCCCTGTCCTGATTGATATAGAGATAAGTACCCTTTCCGGTATCAACCACATAATCAAGATTCTGCTCCGTACACACCTCCGATACCGCCTGGAGCAGATTCTTTTTGAGCGGGTTGAGCAACTCCTCACGTTTGCTCTCCAGCTGATGCTGTACATCATCCCTGAACTGGGCATTGTTGTCCATCAGTAACTGTAACTCTTTCTGACGTTTGGCAACGATAGAGGGTGACAGATGATCCTGCTCCAGCATAAACTCTATATACTGACGTTCAAATTCACGTTTGGAGCGCTCCAGTTCCTCCTGATATTCAGTCTGGATATTACGGAGAGTGGCTTCGGCTGCAATATAATCCGGCATCCGTCTCAATGTGGCGTTGAAATCTATAAAACCGAATTTACCCTCTTGAGCGGATAACGTCATGAAGGTATTGGCTATCAACAGGGCTAAAAGGGTTCTGACTTTCATAATATCGGGTTAGTTTTTTAGCCGTTAAGGGGAATCGGACAAAGAGCCGGTTCCCCTTAACGTTATGGATTCAGGTTAATTACTTTATGCCCAACTTGGCTTTTACGGCATCGGTAACATCGGTAGTCAGGGTTGAACTTACAAAAGGAACACCGCCACCTGCCAGATCAAATACGCATACGTATGCGCCTTCCTCACCGACAGCCTGTATGGCTTTCTGCAGTTTGCTGTTGATTCCGTTCTGAAGGTCCATCTGCTTCTGCTCCAGATTTACCTGGCAATCCTGATAGTACTGTGCTATCTTCTGCTGGCTCTCGCCAAGTTCCTGCTCCCTGCGGGTGCGTATGCTCTCCGGAAGAGTCTCACGGTTGGCCAGATAATCATCCTCTTTCTTCTGATACTCGGTCTGCATGTAGTTCAGTTCCTCCATATACTGTTTCCTGAGATCCTCCAATTCAGTCTGAGCGGTCTTATATTCCGTCATCAGAGGTATGATTTCTGCAGAATTTACATGTCCGAATTTCTGGGCAAATGCACCAAAAGGCAAAAGGGCCAAAAGTGCAACGATAATAGTCTTTTTCATATTGTAATCTATTTTTGTTTCTGATTATTGTTACGGGTCAGCAAAGATATGCAATTAGTTTGAATAACCCAGTTTCTTGAGAACCTCATTGCTGATATCAATCTTGGGTGAGGCGTAAATCATGCTGCTGGCCGATGAACGGTCAATGACAACCTGATAACCGTCTGACTCACTGATTTGCTTGATGGCCTCATATATCTCATCCTGGATAGGGGCCATCAGGCTCTCCTGCTTCTTATACAGTTCACCTTCGGGGCCGAAATACTGACGCTTCAGATCACTTGCCTGCTTCTCTTTTGCTACTATTTCCTCCTCCTTTTTTGCTTTCTGCTCCTCTGAAAGGAAAAGAGCCTCATTCTGGTAGTTCTTGTAAAGAGTCTGGGCTTCCAGGTTCAGGGCTTCAACCTCGGCCTGCCAGCGTTTTGAAAACTGATTGAGCTGCTCATTGGCGCGCTCATATGCGGGAATCCTGTTAAGGATATACTCCATATCTACCAGGGCGAATTTCTGGGCACCTGCTCCGATGCAAACAAACAGCAACATTGCTGCGATTGATAATGTCTTTTTCATAATCGTATAATTTTCAATGTCGTTCTACATATATTATACCCTCAGGTCATGACAAGTTAAAATTCCTGACCCAGGACGAAATGTACCTGACTGCCGCCATATTTCCTTGAACCCATTATCGGGTCAAAGCCATAAGCCCAGTCAATACCCATCATACCTACCATAGGCAGGAATATGCGCACACCTGCACCGGCCGAACGTTTAAGGTCAAACGGATTGAACTTGCCTATGCTGTTCCATGCGTTACCTCCCTCCACAAAAGCCAGGGCATAGATGATCGTAGAGTTCTCAAGCAACAGCGGGTAACGCAACTCGGCCGCCATACGGGTATATGCATAACCGTCCGAGTAAGGAGTAAGCGATCCGTTGTCATAACCACGCAGACCTACTATCTCAGTTGCATAAGTGTACGATCCGCCGCTCATACCGTCACCGCCCATCATGAATGTCTCAAACGGAGACTTCTTGTATTTGTTGTAATGTCCCAGCAAACCTATGTCAAAGCGTGTCATGAGCACCAGTCTTCTCTTTACACCGTTTGTAAGTGATGTGTAGGTGCGGCTGCGGAACTTCCATTTGTTGTACTCAATCCACTGGTGTTTCCTACGCAACTCATCCTGATATGTAGCCGATGTCCTGTCGGCTGCCAGATGCTCGTAATCCACTCCGTCCCACAATGAATAGGGAGGTGTGAAATAGGCCGATACCGCAAACTCCGAACCTGTGCTGGGGAAATACGGATGGTTGATAGTGGAACGGCTTATGGTGAAGCCAAGGTTTATGTTGTTACATGTACCGTTATTGATCAGGAAGTAATCCCACTGTTTAAGTTTGTAGCGGGTGTATGAGAGTTCCGTAAAGAAAGTGAAGTAATCATCGGGCCAATGCATACGTGTTCCCCATCCCACACTTGCTCCGAGCATCGTTATGAATTTGTCGGGATCGTAGTATGACTCATAGTTGTTGTAATAGCCGTAGTTGCCGTAATTACCGTAATAATTGCCGTAGCCGTACATATAGTTATACATGTTCTGGTAATAGGCCGAATTATAGTAATTGCTGCTTATATCAGTCTGCTTTGAGTAGAACAGGCTGACCGAAAGGGAATTGGGACGCTTGCCGCCCAACCACGGTTCCAAGAATGATACGCTGTATGAATGATAGAACTTACCGTTGGTCTGACCGCTGAAAGAGAGGGTCTGTCCGTCTCCCTGCGGCAGGAACAGGCGGTAGTTGTCACTCTTATGGAACAGGTTGTACATGGAGAAATTTGTGAATTTGAGTGCAACCCTTCCTATCAGTCCGGTCTGGCCCCAACCCATGGAGAGTTCAACCTGGTCATTTCCCTTACTCTCAAGCTGCCAGTCTATATCAACCGTTCCGTTAGAGGGATCGGGCTGGACATCAGGATTGATGGAAGTCTGCTCAAAATGTCCCATGTTGGCCACGGCGCGGTATGAACGCTCAAAATTGTCATAAGAGAATATGTCACCTGGGCGGGTGTACAGTTCACGTCTTACCACATTCTCATAGACGCGGTCATTGCCGTGAATCAGGACACGGTTGATGGTAGCCTGCGGACCTTCGGCAAAACGTATCTCCATATCTATCGAATCCTCAACGATATTGGCCTCCACAGGTATCACGGCACACATCACATAACCCTGATTATAGTACATCTTGGTTATGGCGTCCTCATCACCCGTAATTCTGTCTCCAAGTTTCTTCTGGTTATAGATATCGCCCCGCTTCATTCCGAGCATGGCCGATAACTGGTCGCTGGTATAGACGGTATTTCCCACCCAATCGATGTTGCGGATGAAATACTGGTTGCCCTCATCGATGTTCAGCCATACGTCAACCGTATTCTCATCACGGTTTGAGGCAATGCTGTCATATGTGATCACAGCATCGCGATATCCCAATTCACCGTATTTTTCAAGTAGTTTGTCCTTATCTGACTCATACTCGTCATTGACGAATTTCTTGGTACGGAAGAACTCGCTGAGTTTTCCTTTCTCATTGGTCTTCTTCATTATCCTCTTGATACGTTTGTCAGAGAGGGCATCGTTACCTTCCAGATGTATAATACGTACTTTTACCTTGTCTTTTTTGTCAATGTAGACATCCACGTATGCAAGGCCGTCCTCATCAGGTTCGGAACGCTGCTGGACACGCACCTCGGCATCCTTGAAGCCCTTCTCATCAAAATAGTTACGTATAAGTTTCTCCGATCTGTTCAGAGCGTTCTGGGTAATCTGACTGCCGGGGAACATACCTATCTTATCCTCAAGTTCCGATGCCTCACCCTTGCGGACTCCGTGAAATACCACCTCCTTAATCTTGGGATTCTGCTCTATGAACATCTCAAGCCATATCTTGTCACCGGATATCTTGAGAGCCCTTATCTTGACATTGGCAAAAAGACCCGTAGCCCACAGGCGTTTCATTGCCTGTGTAATATCCTGGCCCGGAACCGACACGCGCTGACCGACCGACAGTCCGGAGAGTTTTATTAGGGTCTTGTGGTTGTTTTCCTCTATTCCCGATACCACGATGTCGGCAATCTCATATCTTTTGGAGGTGCCGGAATAGAGTATAACGGGATTGTCCTGTCCCTCCGCTTCATCCGTCTGGGCAGACACGGGCTGCCATCCGATAACAAGCAGTGACAGTGCAATTATATGTTTCAATCCAAACTTCATCATTCTTGCGTCTTGTTCTGCTTTTGCTCAGCCACCTGCTCACCGGTCTTTCCGAAACGGCGTTCGCGCTGCTGATATTCATAAATGGCCTTGCAAAGCTCTTCCTTATTGAAATCGGGCCAGTAAGTATCACAGAAATAGAGTTCCGTGTATGCCGACTGCCACAACAGGTAATTGCTCAACCTTATCTCACCGCCGGTACGTATGAGCAGGTCAGGATCGGGCATGAAAGCGGTCGTCATGCTGGCCGATACCATATTCTCATCTATATCAGAAGGCTTGAGTTCTCCCTTGGCTACCCTGTCGGCCAGAATGCGGGCTGCACGGGTAATCTCCCAACGGGAAGAATAACTCAGAGCCAGAACCATGCATGAACGGTCAAAATTCCTGGTATGCTCAATGCACTCGTTCAGTTTATCCTGAATCTGAGAGGGGAGTCTTTCAATATCTCCGATTACACGGAAACGGACTTGATTCCTGATAAATACATTCTCCTCAATATTCTTGAACAAAAGTCCCATAAGAGCCGTAACCTCCTGCTCGGGGCGGTTCCAGTTCTCAGTGGAGAAAGTGTAGAGTGTGAGATACTTTATGCCCAATTCAACGGCATTCTCCATTATCTTACGCACCACCTCCACTCCACGGATGTGCCCCTCAGTACGCTGCTTGCCGCGCTGCTGGGCCCAACGGCCGTTTCCATCCATGATGATGGCTACATGCTGCGGTATCCGGCTCTTGTCCAATTGTTCCTGATATGTCATATCTCTTTACTCTTCTTCATTACAATGACAAGGACGTTTGAAAACATCAAATGTAACATACAGCATAGTAAAACTGTAACTGTCCTTGTTCTTGATTCCTTTTCCCTTTATCATGAAAGGGTCCTTAAGTGTTGTTCCGTCCGTACGGGTTACATCAAGACGGTCAGATGTGGAAAACCTCATGGTCCACTCCAGACCTATGTTTACCCTTTCGGACAGTTTGTACCTCAGGCCCAGTCCTATCGGGAAATTCGCGGCAAAATCATTCTGTTCAGGTTCAGGAGCAAACGTAACTCCTATTCCCATCAGACCGTAAGGTGCCAGACGGTGGTTACCGTTCCATCCTTCCATGCCGTATCCGCAGAACCCCCACTCCATCTGTACTCCGAAATCATAGAGAGTACGGCTGAATATCAGTTCATCTCCGGGCAAGGTTCCGTATGCATTCTCCGTGCTGCCCGAAATGCCGGCAGATGAAAGATTGGCCTTGAGTGAGAACCTGGGGTTCACGTTATATCTGGCAAGGACTGAAAAAACACCGTTGGTGTTATTGTACAGCCTGCCGTTTGCATCTCCCATATAGAAACTTCCGCCTCCTCCCAGGCCCATCTCCATAAGATAGCCTTCATCCTGAGCTGCTGTTTTAGAGCATAACAGGATGATAACCAAAGAGAGGAGAGTCAGTCTCTTATTCATATCACTTATTTATCAGACGGGTTACGGCTCCGCGCCACACATGCCCGTCATCGGTCATTATCCAAATGTATCCTTTATTGTCCACAGTTGCCGTAAAGCCCGATGCATAACCCTTCAGGGCTGCGGGCAACTGCATATAACGGTTCCATGAGGAGTAATCCTCCACATAACTTTTACACAGGTACCAGGTGATTCCATTGTCATTGGACTGTCTGAAACCGTCCAGCCCCTGACCGAGGCTGAACAGCGCTCCGTCATACCTGAATACCGTAAGACCTGCAAGGGCAGGCAGGCGCAAATCCCTGTTGGCCGGAATATCCACCTGCGTCCACAACGTGTCGCCCGTAAGGATGGTCCAGACCGATGCGTTCAGGGAATCAGCGTTCAATCCCGCAATCACTGACCTGGAGATGGCGGAATTGGTGGATAGAGGATAACTGAATAACACTGCGGCCGAATCGGGGAAATTGTCAGGAACCCTCTGAACAGTCGTCCACTCTGTCATATCGGATGACCTTAAAATATTGCTGTCCTGGCTTACAGCCCACAACTGACCGTAATCCTCACCTGACACGACAATACTCCTTACACCTGACTTTACGTTACTCCAGTTCACGGCATCGGAAGAACCGTATACCGATCCTCCACAGACGGTATAGAACTTGCCGTTACACAGGGTGATCCTGTGGCTCCATCCCGATTCCGTAATACCTGACAGGGCATTGGCGCCGTTCCAGTTGCCGGAACTCACACTACGCACCGATACTGACGGCGTTCCGGTGGTATCCGTTCCGAAACAGAACAGGGAGTCGCCCCGGACAACCGAAGCAAGTCCGGAAAGAACCGGGAAACCGGTCGTATCGGGAGCACTCCACAAAAGGGAATCCGGGAAAACCTTATGGATATTCACCTGGACATCATAAACCCTGGTGTATGAATTGTCCGTGGACCTGATGAGGAACTGCACTCCGCGTGTAAAATCTATTGAATCATGAGATTTCCACAAGTACTCGACGATGGGATCATCCTTGTACCTGTATCCTACCGTTCCGTTTCCGTATACACTGGTAGTCACCCCGGACAGGTCCGAACCGTATGCCATCGAATCCAGATTGAATATACGGTTGTTTACCTGATCTATGGTCATGGGATACATCACGCCACCTTCACGCAAATATACCAGGGTATCGTGACCCTTGATGTTCATATCGTGGAATCTGACGTTATAAAAACCTATGGTGAATGAGGTTATCGCTGCCTGCGGCGTTTTATACTTATTGTCATCTTTCAAACAGGAAACACAGGATAACAACGCTACCAGCAATAATATGTAACGGACTCTCATTGTCTGTTCTTATATATTTTTTACCGCGCAAATTTAACAACAAAATCCTTAGGGGCGTGTGTAATAATGTTGTTTTATATTAAAGATTGGGCATATCGGCCATTATTTAGTAACTTCGCGCCACGGAAAACAGAAAACAAACAGCATATTATGGACAACATCAAGACTCAGGTTGCACGCGAGCTGTTACGCATTGAAGCCGTCAAGGTTCAGCCCGATGCACCCTTTACATGGGCTTCAGGATGGCATTCACCCTTCTACTGCGACAACCGTAAGGCCCTTTCGTTCCCCGAAGTGAGAACTCTGGTACGTGACTCTCTCTGCAATGTCATAACCCGTGATTTCCCTGATTTTGACGTAATAGCCGGAGTGGCTACGGGCGCCATCGCACAGGGTGCGCTGGTGGCAGACCGCATGGGCAAGCCTTTTGTTTATGTTCGCTCGGCGCCCAAGGATCACGGACTGGCCAACCTCATTGAAGGTTATCTGGAACCCGGAAGTCGCGTTATGGTGGTTGAAGATCTGGTGTCGACCGGACTCAGCAGCCTCAAGGCTGTGGAAGCGATACGCAATGCCGGTTGTGAGGTGGTTGGAATGGTAGCCTCTTTCACTTACGGATTCCCCGTAGCCGAGGAGGCCTTCCAGAAAGCCGGAGTAAAACTCTCCACCCTTACTGACTATCCGGCGATGCTGGAGACGGCAGTGACATCGGGATACATAAAGGTTGAACATCTTCAGACTCTTAACGAATGGCGGCAGAACCCGTCAGAATGGGGTAAATAACACGATGAAAAGGATAGAAAGCGCAGTCAAGCAGATTCCTTATCCTCAGGAATCGGTCTATAACAAGGTTTCGGATCTGAGCAACCTCAAGTATCTTACTGACCGAATCCCCGAGGACCAGAGACAGGGTATCAACCTGGAGAATCTGGAATGCACCCCCGACAAGGTAAGCACCACCGTTTCGCCCATCGGTCAGATAGAGTTTGGCGTAGTTGCACGCGACCCGTTCAAATGCGTCAAGATGGAGACCCTGCGCTCACCCATCAGACTCACAATGTGGATTCAGATTGTATCCACCGGTGAATCCAGTTGCAAGATAAAACTCACGGTAGATGCCGACCTGAATATGTTCATGGCCAAGATGGTGGAGAAACCGCTGACTGAGGCCGTAGAAAAACTGGCCGACATGCTGTCTGTGTTACCGTATTAAAAACAACCCGACTATGAAACCTATCTGGGATAAGGGTAAACCCGTAAACGAACTGATTCAGAAGTACACGGTAGGACGTGACCGCGAGATGGACCTCCTGCTCGCCAAGTATGATGTGCAGGGCTCTCTGGCTCATATCACAATGCTTCAAGCCATCGGTCTTCTGGAACCCGATGAACTCAAGGCTCTGTCAGCAGGTCTCAAGGATCTGCTCCCCGTAATTGAACGCGGAGAATTCCGGATTGAAGACGGAGTTGAGGATGTCCATTCACAGGTTGAACTCATGCTCACCCGCCAACTTGGTGACATGGGCAAGAAGATTCACAGCGGCCGTTCACGCAACGACCAGGTGCTGGTAGACCTCAAACTGTTTACCCGTGACCGTCTGCGCGACATTGTAAATGCCGTAAAGAGTCTGTTTGACATCCTTATCCGACAGAGTGACAGGTACAAGGACGTTCTGATGCCCGGATATACCCATCTGCAGATAGCCATGCCGTCATCATTCGGACTCTGGTTCGGCGCTTACGCCGAGGCCCTTACCGATGATATGCTGCTCCTGCGCGCCGCCTTTGACCAAGCCAACCGCAACCCGCTCGGATCTGCAGCTGGATACGGATCGTCATTTCCGCTCAAGCGTCAGATGACCACAGACCTGCTGGGATTTGAGTCGATGAACTACAACGTGGTTTACGCCCAGATGACACGCGGCAAGATGGAGCGTAATGTAGCATATGCCCTGGCATCGGTTGCAGCAACCATAAGCCGTCTGGCTTTTGACGCCTGCATGTACAACAGCCAGAACTTCGGGTTCATCAAACTGCCCGATGACTGCACCACTGGCTCCAGCATCATGCCCCATAAGAAGAATCCCGATGTATTTGAACTTACCCGAGCCAAATGCAACCGCCTGCAGGCTATCCCGCAGGAGATAACCCTGATGACCAACAATCTGCCCAGCGGTTATTTCCGCGATATGCAACTTGTCAAGGAGGTGTTCCTGCCCGCATTCCAGGAACTGGAGGAGATAATAACCATGACCGCCTATATGCTGGATCACATAAAAGTTCGTGAGGATATCCTTTCAGATCCCAAATATGATGCAATATTCAGCGTTGAGGAGGTTAACCGTCTTGCGCGTGAAGGCATGCCTTTCCGTGAGGCTTACCGCAAAGTGGGAGCAGAAATAGAGAACGGCACATTCAAGGCTGACCATAATATCCATCATACCCATGAGGGAAGCATAGGCAACCTGTGTAATGACCGCATAGCTGCACGCATGGAGTCTCTCATTGCCGGTTTTCCGTTTGCTGCGATAGACCAGGCTGTCAAGAAACTGACTTCAAAGTAAATCTCCCGATGAAAAGGGGATTTATCATATTATCTTTGCTGTTGCTCGCAACTTCATGTGAGAGGAACAGTTACGCTACGTTTTCGAGCAAGTACAAGGTCTTTTTCAGCTGTGAAACCTCAGTTGCTCCGTATAACCAGCTCAATACACCGGGCCGTTTTCTTTCAGTAAGAAAGACCGAAGGCAAACTTGTCATAATGGATTCCGACGGTCAGAAATTTGAGGAGACCCTGTCGGAAGTAAAGAACTCATCGTTCCTGATGGGTTTGTCGGGGCTTATCATCGGAACACCCACATTCAACAATGACAATATGAGCATATGGGCTTATGACCTTGGCTGTCCCGAATGTGACGCTCCCACCACAAGACTCAAGTTTGACCTGAAGGGAACGGCATCCTGTTCCAAGTGCAATGGAGCCTGGAACCTGAATGCCGACGGATCTTGCGTAAATACGGACGGAAAAGAGCACCGCCCACTGTACCGTTATCCCACTACTTTCAATAACGGAATTTTTACCGTTTCAAACTGAAAACATGACATAATAAAAAATGCCGGCCCTGACGGGTCGGCATTTTTTGATGTTGATGGGATATTATTCCCATGGAAGCTTGGTGATTGACTCGCCGAACTCTGAGTTCTCAACGTCGTTCTCATCCAGCTTGAATACCATGAATCCGGGGTTCTCCTTGGTGCAGGGTTTCCACTCGCCGCCCTGAGGACCGTTAGGATCGCTGTACTTTGCAAAGTTGGTCCAAGCAGTAAGCATCTTCTCTGACAGATCCCAGTCACCCTTTGTCCAGGGACGCCAGCAGTGCTGCAGTGACTTGAATACGAACCACAGGTCTGATGAGTGGAAAGCACCGCGCAGACGCTGTGTTACCTCGGGATGTGAACCGTCATCGGGCAGAGGACGTGCAAACTCATAAGCATATGCCTTGCTGCCGTTCTTGGTCATCTCCTCACGGTTCTGGCAGAATGCAGCAACACCTGCTGACATGTTACCCATATCGTTCAGAGTATAACCGCACATGTAAGGAACATCGGCCAGAGTACCGTCCAGAGCAGCCTCATCAAAGCTCTTCTTTGATACATAACCGTCAACGATAGGCATACCTGTTATGCTGCCCTGGTTACCGGTTGCGTTGCTGTAGATGGTAGCCAGTGAGTAGATAACCTCAGTGTCGGCGTTACGCATCTTTTGGAGGGTATTGTAACCTGCCCAGTCCATGATGACCTTGGTATTGAACTCAGCGCGCTGCAGAGCGTTCAGACCTTCGGGAGCCTGAGGAGCCTTGTAAGCAGCCGGACGCGGAGTGTTGTTGGCGTTACCGCCGCCAAAACCGCCAAAACCGCCAAAGCCGCCCATCATACCCATGCCGCCGCGCATACCGCCACGACCACCTGCTGCATTGGGATTGGGAACAGTCAGACCACCGGCACTCATGATGATAGCCTTGTGGAAGAGACCGCGTGCCAGAGGAGACTCGCAGAGTGTACGTACACTACCGCCACCTGCTGACTGGCCGAATATCATAACGTTGTCGGGATCACCACCGAACTGTGCGATGTTCTTCTTTATCCACTTGAGTGACTCAATCTGATCCAGTATACCATAGTTACCTGATACTCCGTGCTCGCTCTCAGCTGAGAGGTCGGGGTGTGTCATGAAACCGTAGATACCAAGACGATAGTTGATTGAAACCAGGATAACATCCTTTCCGGCCCACTCCTGAGCGTCAAACTCGGGCTCTGAGCCCCAACCCTCGCGGTAACCGCCACCATGAATCCACAGGGCAACCGGAAGCTTGGCGTTTACATCACCCGGCTTCTTGGTCCAGATGTTCAGATAAAGGCAATCCTCGCTGAAGGGAGCCTCATCACCGTAACCCCACTCTGTGTAGTAGCCACCCTTGTACTGGATGTGCTGATAACTGGGATGATCAAAACGGTTGCAGAGTTTTACGCCCTCCCAGGGAGTAACAGGCTGCGGAGCCTTCCAGCGGTTCTCACGGATAGGAGCTGCTGCATAAGGAATGCCACGGAATACGTAAACACCCTTAACATTGTCAGCGCTTACACCCTGAACCTGTCCGCCTTCGATACTCAGAACGGGGCTGAGCTTCTCTTTGCCACACTGGCAACTTACCATCAAGGTCAGAAAACCGGCCAAAAACAAAAGTTTCTTCATAATTGTTTATTGATATTGGTTTGAGTTAAAGATAATTCCCTTATAAAATTCAGACCCACAAATGTAATATATTTTATAACGTGTTAAAATCTGAAACTGTTTTTTTCCCTATTTTTTGGCTAATCCCCCAAAACCAAGTACTTTTGTACCCCGAACAAAACCGTTCACATCTTTTACCCGAGATTATGGGCTGTTTTTGGATGGATGGCTTCTCGAGTTGAGGGAGTGATGGGGTTCCATCATGACCGAGAGGAGAGGAGACAGACGCCAAAAAGAGACCTTAAGATCGAGGAAAAGAAGCTCGAATGGTGGAATGGTAGACACGAGGGACTTAAAATCCCTTGGCCTTTATCGGCTGTGCGGGTTCGAGTCCCGCTTCGAGCACTCCTTTAAGGACACAGCAAAAACCTTCGTTGAAATGGTTGGCGTCAGATTTTTAAGATCATCTATACTTACTCTCCTTCTGCTGGTAACACTGCACGTCAGCGCATCGGATTACAGATTCAACCTTTACCTTAGTGTCGGCCCTATAAAGATGAAAGCCGGAACCGCCAGGCTGTATGATACCGACGTGATATTTGACGGACGTCCGGCAATCAGAACCGCCATGGAAATGAGCACGAACCCGACAGCCGACAAGGTTTTCTGCCTGCGAGACACCATCGAGTCGTACAATACCGGTGCCGGAGAGAGCATATTCTTCAGCAAGAAGGTTAACGAGGGTGGCAAACACAATCTTGAAACCGCATCTTTCTCCATGGACAGGGACAAATACATAGTCAACATGACCACTTGGGACATGAATACAAGGCAACGTACAAGCCATTCGACAGAGTGGCGTCCCACCCGTATATTTGACCTTATGAGCATGATTGCCTTCACCCAGAAGATAGACACCTCTGACAGCGAGCCCGGCCGTACCGAGTCACTGCCCATGGTAAACGGTAACATGGTGGTGGAGCAATATCTGGTCTATACGGGCAACAAGAAGGTAAAAGCCGATAACGGCCGCACATATGACTGTATGGTAATTTCAATAAGGGACTATAAGGAGGGCAAGGAGCGTGAGACCGTCAAGGCATACGTTACCAATGACTCCAAACATACACCGATCCAGTTGGATATCATACTGGGTACCGGTACTTCAATTAAAGCTGTACTCAAATAATATGAAACTCACTGAAAACCGTTGGCTGACAGGACGCGGATTCGGAGTCCACTCTCCATGGGCATATGACCTGATTGACAATGTCATCAACGAACGCCATCCGTACTATGCCTATGAGGATCTCTATCCCTACTGGGAAAAGGCGCCCCAGTATCTTCCGCAGTATCCGCAAAGCCGGGACGAACTTCTGTTCCGCCTGGTGAACCGTTTCAATCCCAAGTTCATACTCGAGGTTGGAACAGGTGCAGGAGTGAGTACCGGTTATCTGGCATCGGTCTCAAAACAGTCCAGGGTAGTGACTGTAGACTTTCCCCATCCGGCTGAAAAAGAGGTACGCCGCAACATAAGGAAAATCCCGAATATTGAGTATATTGCAGCCGATGTCATGGAGACCGTGCAGGACATTCTTGACAACGGCGACATTCCGCAGTTCATACATGTAGCCCACACTGCGTTGTGGAGACAGGTTGTAGAGATGATACTGCCTTATGCCAAACCCGACACAGTTATAGTGGTTGAGGATCTTGGCAAAAAGCAGAAAAAGGAGTGGTGGAGTGAGGTTATCAAGGATGAACGCATAGGAGTTACTTTCCAGCTCAAGAAACTGGGCCTGCTGTTCTTTGACCCCAAGATGACCAAACAACACTACGTGTTATGAGCAAGATATATACCCGTACAGGTGATAAAGGTACCACCAGCCTGGTGGGCGGCAAGCGCGTAAGCAAGACAGACCCGCGTCTGGACGCATACGGAACCATTGATGAGCTTAACTCGTTCATCGGTCTTATGCTATCCGTTATGGACGGAAAGGCCGAAAGTGCCGAAAACATCCGGTGGATTCAGCAGAAACTGTTCAATATTGGCGGTTGCCTGGCTACCGATACCACATCGTTCCAGCTACCGGACAGCTGCAAGATCCTGGCACCCGATGTGGAGCGTATGGAGCATATGATAGATGCGCTGACGGACGGGCTGCCAGAGCAGCGCTCGTTTATACTACCGGGCGGAACCCAGGCCGCATCATACGCCCATGTGGCCCGCACCGTATGCCGCCGCGCAGAGCGTCTTGTCCTGGCGCTCCCGGATGATGCAAAAGCGCCCTCGGAACTGCTCCAGTACATAAACCGGCTGTCGGATTACCTGTTTGTACTGGCACGCAGGATAAACTTTTTTGCAGGGGTCAGTGAAAATATATGGTAGAACTTTTGGATTACATATTTTTTTATACTTTTGCACCCCTATAAAAGCAAACCTTAAAACACCGTTTTTACTATGTATTGGACATTGGAACTGGCATCAAAACTTGAAGATGCACCCTGGCCCGCAACCAAGGATGAACTTATTGATTACGCCGTCCGTTCTGGAGCCCCCCTTGAGGTCATCGAGAACCTCCAGGAGATAGAGGATGAGGGAGATATTTATGAAAGCATAGAGGACATCTGGCCCGATTATCCCAGCAAGGAGGACTTCTTTTTTAACGAGGACGAATACTAAATCTGTTTTTTGACATTTGAGACAAAAAAATAACGGCCGGAGTTAATCCGGCCGTCTTTTTTTGTGGCTGATAGGATCAGTCGCTCAGCTTGGCAGCGATGAACTCGCGGTTGAGGCGAGCAATATTGCTGATGCTGATGCACTTGGGGCACTCGGCCTCGCAGGCGCGGGTGTTGGTGCAGTTACCGAATCCCAGCTCATCCATCTTGGAGAGCATAGCCTTGGCGCGACGGGCAGCCTCTACCTGACCCTGCGGGAGCAGAGCCAGCTGGCTAACCTTAGCACTTACAAACAGCATTGCTGAACCGTTCTTGCAGGCTGCAACGCAGGCACCGCAACCGATGCATGATGCTGCATCCATAGCCAGATCGGCCTTCTCCTTGGAGATAGGAATTGCATTGGCATCGGGCACACCGCCGGTGTTGATTGATACGTAACCGCCGGCCTGCATGATCTTGTCGTATGCACGACGGTCAACCATAAGGTCACGGATTACCGGGAAACCTGCTGAACGCCAAGGCTCAACGGTTATGGTCTCACCATCCTTGAAACGGCGCATGTAGAGCTGGCAGGTGGTAGCACCTGTGGCTGGTCCGTGCGGATGACCGTTAATGTAGAGTGAGCACATACCGCAGATACCCTCGCGGCAGTCGTGGTCAAATACCACAGGCTCCTCACCGGCATTGATGAGCTGCTCGTTCAGAATGTCAAGCATCTCAAGGAATGAGGTATCGGTGGGGATATCCTTCATTTCATACACCTTGAACTGGCCCTTCTCCTTAGGACCTCTCTGGCGCCATACTTTCAGTTTGAAGCTTATATTCTTTTCCATAGTGATGCTTATTTATCAGTTCTTGTAATTACGTGTCTGAACCTTGATATACTCATAGTTGAGAGGCTCCTTGAGCAGCTCAGGTGCCTTGCCCTCACCCTGATAGTTCCAGCAGGCTACGTATGAGAACTTGTCATCATGACGCAGAGCCTCGCCCTCGGGTGTCTGGTGCTCCTCGCGGAAGTGACCGCCGCATGACTCCTCACGGTTAAGACCGTCATAAGCCATCAGCTTGCCAATCTCGATGAAGTCAAGCAGACGCAGAGCTTTTTCCAACTCAACGTTAAGTGTCTGGGCATCACCCGGAACACGCAGGTCTGACCAGAAGGTCTTCTCCACCTCATCCAGTTTCTTGAGAGCGGTCTCAAGAGACTCCTTGGTACGACCCATACCGACATACTCCCACATGATGTGGCCAAGCTCCTTATGAATGGAATCAACGGAACGCTTACCGTTGATGCTCATGATCTTGGCGATCTTCTCCTTTACAGCCTTCTCGGCAGCATCGAACTCAGGCAGGTCTGTGCTGAAGCGCGGAACCTGGATCTGGTCGGCCAGATAGTTCTGGATGGTGTAGGGGAGTACAAAATAACCGTCGGCAAGACCCTGCATAAGGGCCGATGCACCCAGACGGTTAGCTCCGTGGTCTGAGAAGTTGCACTCACCGATGGCAAACAGACCGGGGATAGAGGTCTGCAGCTCGTAGTCAACCCAGATACCACCCATTGTGTAGTGGATGGCGGGGAATATCATCATAGGATTCTCATACGGATTGACATCGGTAATCTCCTCATACATATCAAACAGGTTACCGTACTTATCTGCAACGGCCTGCTTGCCCAGACGCTGGATAGCGTACTTGAAGTCCAGGAATACAGCCAGACCGGTGTTGTTTACACCGTAGCCCTTGTCGCAACGCTCCTTGGCGGCACGTGAAGCAACGTCACGCGGTACCAGGTTACCGAATGCGGGATAGCGGCGCTCCAGATAGAAGTCGCGGTCCTCATCAGGTATATCGTTGGGATTGAGTTCACCAGCCTGCAGTTTCTTGGCATCCTCAAGTTTCTTGGGAACCCAGATACGGCCGTCGTTACGCAGAGACTCTGACATCAGAGTCAGCTTGGACTGCTTGTCACCGTGTACAGGGATACAGGTGGGGTGGATCTGAGCAAATGCGGGGTTGGCAAACCATGCACCCTTGCGGTAGCACTGCATGGCGGCCGATCCGTTACTGCCCATAGCGTTGGTTGACAGGAAATAGGTGTTTCCGTAACCGCCTGTGCCGATAACAACGGCGTGGGCTGAGCAGCGCTTGATCTCACCGGTAACAAGGTCACGGTAGATGATACCGCGTGCACGCTCCTTACCCTCATCGTCCTTGATCATAACCAGGTCAAGCATCTCGCAGCGGGTAAACAACTCAACGTTACCCTGATGTACCTGATAGCTCAGTGCTGAGTAGGCACCCAGAAGCAGCTGCTGACCGGTTTGACCGCGGGCGTAGAATGTACGCGATACCTGAGCACCACCGAATGAACGGTTGGCCAGAGTGCCGCCGTACTCACGGGCAAAGGGAACGCCCTGTGCAACGCACTGGTCAATGATATTGTTTGATACCTCAGCCAGACGGTAAACGTTGGCCTCACGTGAACGGTAGTCACCGCCCTTGATGGTATCGTAGAAGAGACGATATACTGAGTCACCGTCGTTCTGGTAGTTCTTGGCGGCATTGATACCACCCTGAGCGGCGATTGAGTGTGCGCGGCGGGGTGAATCCTGGATGCAGAAGCACTTTACCTTGAAACCGAGGTCACCAAGTGTGGCGGCTGCAGATGCGCCGGCCAGACCTGAACCTACAACGATGATGTCAAGCTTACGCTTATTGGCGGGGTTGACGAGTTTCTGATGAGCCTTGTAGTTGGACCATTTTTCGGCCAACGGGCCTTCGGGAATTTTTGAATCTATAGTAGCCATATTCAAATAAATTTACCGTTTAACAAAGACTCTTGAAGAAGTAGAGATATACTACGCTTAGGAAGCCAAGAACCAACAGTGTAGCATATACGATACCTATTACCTGCAGGCGCTTCTGCCAGATGCTGCCGCTCCAACCTACAGTCTGGAACATGCTCCAGAATCCGTGTGAAAGGTGGAACCACAGTGCAGCCAGCCATGCGGTGTAGATAAGCACATTGTACCACTTTGAGAAAGTGTACTGGATAAGGGCAGCACCATCAGCAGCTGATTCCTGACCAGGAACGAAATTGGTAGTTCCCAGAATCTCCTGGAGCTGCATCTTTGACCAGAAATGCATCAGGTGTACAACCAGACCTATGCAAACGATAAGGCCCAGGACAAGCATGTTCTGTGAAGCCCACTCAACAGACTTGGGCCTGTTGGTAACGGCGTATCTCTCACTGCCGCGTGCCTTCCTGTTCTGGATGGTCAGGATAAAGGCATACACAAAGTGCAGTGCCATAAGAATGGCCAGGCCTACTGTACCTACCAGTGCATACCAGTTAGCTCCCAGGAACTCGCAGATGGCATTGTAAGCTTCGGCCGAAAAGAGAGCCGCGCAGTTCATTGCCATGTGGAATGTCAGGAACAGGATCAGAGCGGCACCGGTGACGCTCATCACTACCTTACGTCCGATTGAAGAATCGATTAACCACATAAAAGTTTAGTTTTTGATTATGAATGTTTTAGTTTGTGCGCGTAATTAACAGACTGCAAATATACTTAAAAGTGTGTATTAATCCTTATCTTTACGGCCACAAATGATTTTCCAAATGAAAACTATGACTAACCTTTCACTTATGCTTATGTCTGTTCTGGGACTTTTTTCGTGCAGTCAGGACGGCTGGACAGATGCCGGCCCCGATGAATTCCAGGTAGCCGCCTACTCTCAGGGCACCTGTCTGATTGATGTGCGTACGGCACAGGAGTATGCTGAAGGTCACTTGCTGAATGCCATCAACATTGACTGGCAAAAAGACGGATTCACCGATGAAATTGGCCAGAAATTCAATAAAAACCTGACGCTTGCCTTATATTGCCGTAGCGGAAGACGCAGTGCCGAGGCCGCATCTGCACTAACCGGCGCCGGATACAAGGTGATCAATCTGAAGGAGGGTTATCAGAGCTGGACAGCCGCCGGCAAACCTGTAAGTACTTATGAGGTTGAATGTTTTATGGACGGCGGTGAACCCGTAATAATCACACTTATAAAACACGGCACGCTGGCTGTTCTCTACAAAGGAGCATACATCCACTTTGATCCGGTAGCCGGTTACGGCAAAGCCACTGACTATGCCGCAGAGTTCCCTAAAGCCGATGCGGTGCTGGTAACGCATGAGCATGGTGACCATCTGGACAAGAATGCTATAACTGCGCTTTCATCGGACAATACCATTCTTCTGCTCAACGCCAAATCACAGGGACAGATTGGTATGGGCAAGAGTATAGCCAACTATGAGAAGGCTGACCTTCCACAGGGAATCAAACTTGATGTGGTACCCGCTTACAATACAACTCCCGGACGCGAGCAGTTCCATCCCAAGAACAACGGAAACGGTTATGTGCTTACATTCCCCGGCGGATTTAGGTTATATGTAGCCGGCGATACCGAGGATGTTCCGGAGATGGCCGACATCAAGGATATTGACGTGGCGTTCCTGCCTGTGAACCAACCGTACACAATGACTGTTGAACAGTGTGTAAAGGCGGCTAATGTAATCAAGCCAAAAGTGCTGATTCCATATCATTTCAGCCAAACAGACCTGAAGGAGCTTCCGTCACTCCTGCCCGGAATTGATGTGAGACTCAGAAACATGCAATAAACAAATACCTATCAACATATGATGCATTTCAAGAAAATCTGCGTTACGCTAAGCGTAGCCTTATTTACCGGCATAGCATTTGCCCAGACCGAGAAAGATACCGTTTATGTATTTCTTGAGAACATGCCCGATGCCGGCATCTACCTGCCACCACCACCTGACATGCTCAGCCCTCAATACGCCGATGACTTTGCACAGTGGCAGTGGGGTAAGACCGTACGCCCCACGCAGCGCGGCCAGCAGGCCAACGATGATTCCCAGTGGGGCATAAAGGGAATGATAAGGATACATCAGGAGACCCTTGGATTTGAGATCAGCAAGGAAAAGACTCCTGCCATATACAAGTTGCTTTACAATGTGCTTTGGACAGAGAATCTGAGTACACACAACGCCAAACGCAAATACATGCGTACCCGCCCTTTTGCACAGTACAACGAGCACACCTGGGGCAGATTTGACAATGAGCGTGAGTTAAGGTTCAACGGCTCGTATCCATCGGGACATACCGCCCTTGGATGGGCAACCGCACTGGTGCTCTCCGAGATGGTTCCCGAACTGCAGGATACTCTGTTGCGTACCGGATTCCAGTATGGTGAGAGCCGCGTCATTGTAGGCGCCCATTATCAGAGCGATGTAGATGCAGGTTACCTTTGCGGAAGTACCGCAGTGGCTGTAATGCATGCCAGTGAGTATTTCCGGAAAGACCTGGAGGCCGCCCGTAAGGAATACTGCAAGATCAAGGGCATCAAGAACGTAAGCCAGACGGAGGGATTTCCCGATGGAAACAAGGTTTTTGACGGTCCTGTTACAGAGGATAGCCACCGTTTCTACGGAGATATAATCAAGTACTACGAGACTCTGCCCGAGCGGGAAACAGAGCGTGGCGAGCAGGCCAAGGCCGATGCCGACAACAGCGTGGAGGCCATGATGAAGTCTTTCAGCACTCCTGCGTTTGAAATAAGCCGCGAGTCCAATCCCGCCATTGCGGCTCTTATGGATTATACAAGAGATAACCTTATCAAAACCGCCGGTGAATTGGGCAGTACCACATTCCGCGAGCGCCCATATGTAAAGCTTAATCCCCGTAGGAACAAGACACTGATCAGTGAGTTTGAGGATTCTTTAAAAGCAACAACCAGTTATCCCTCCACACATTCAGAGATTGGATGGGGACTTGCCTTGCTGCTTGTAGAAATAGGTCCGCGTGAGGCAGCCAACGATATACTGAACCGCGGATTCGAGTACGGCCGCAGCCGCGTGATTGCCGGCTACAACTACCCCAGCGATGTCCAGACCGCCCGCCTGTGGGCATCGGCCACACTGGCACACCTGCATACCGTTCCGGAATTCCAGCAACTCCTGCAGGCCGCCAAGGATGAGCTCAACCCGCCCGCCAAAGGGAAGAAGAAAAAGAAATGATAAGTTGGTAAAGACTGTCAGACGTCAATGCCCATGATATAGTCATTCATGTAGAAACCGTTGCCGATGGGAAAATCTCCCTGACGCAGTATAGCCAAACCCTGCTTGCGGTAAAATCCGACGGCAGGGTTGTTCCTGTTCACATTCAGTTCTATCCTGGCTATAATGCAAGATTTGTTGTCTCTGACATGCTGTTTTGCCGTTTCCAGGAGCCTAAACCCCAGGCCTTTACCCTGAGCCCATGGCATCACGTAAATCTTCTCCAGGTGCCAGACCTCAGTCCCATCAGGATCAGTTGAGTCTTTACGAACCGATACATATCCCTGAGGTTCAACACCGTTCCAGGCAATGTAATAAGTATGCCCCATGGCCACCTGTTTCTCAAGGTTAGCAAGAGAATACATCCATTCCATCATATAATCCATCTGTTCAGGTGACAGAATCATCTTGTAAGTCTCCCTGAAAACCACCTCCGCCATCTCATGAATGGTCTGAAGCTGGTTTGCGTCGGCGCGTCTGATAACAATATCCATTTACTGACAGTTTTGGGCAAAAGTACTACAAATGCACAAATTATCTTCCATTCAAAGAATTTGCAGTAAATTTGGAGTCTGTATAGTCTTTAAAATATGAAATACAAATCCATCCTGTTTACGGTTTCATCGGCCATAATGCTTATTGGTGTTCAACTCAACGCCAAGGTGGTAAACCAAAATACTGCTCAAAGTGTTGCCAACGGTTTTCTGTTGTTAAAAGGTATTGAAGCAAAGGAACTTATTCCTGTTCATCAGGATTCGGATCCTGCGGTTATGCATGCTCCATCAATTGATGGCAAGAATCCTGCATACCATATTTTCAGTGACAGGGAGCATAAGGCAGTCATTGTAGTTGCTGGAGATGACATGGCCCGTCCTATTTTGGGATATTCATTCAGTCTCGATCAGGATGCTGACGGCAATTATCCTCCTGCCATGAAGGATTGGCTGGATGAAATGGAAAGACAGATAGATTATGCGCGCAGCAAGGGATTGCCGGACTATACAATCCGTCAACAGAGCCTTCCTTATAACTCGGTAAACGTAATCAAGCAGTTGAAAACCGCCCAATGGGGACAGTCTTACCCATTCAACATATATTGTCCTTCCATTGATATGGAGACCTGCTTAACCGGTTGCGTAGCCACATCATATGCCATCCTCATGAAATATTATGGCTCTCCTTATGGCGGAAATGGCCGTACTCAGGGATACATCAGTTCAAAAACCGGAGTTTCTGTCGCTCCCAGAGACCTTAACCATTCATATCAGTGGGACAGGATGCCGTTGGAAATAACACAACAGACATCTTCTGAACAGTTCCATGAAATAGCAATGTTAATGGCAGATATAGGGGCTGCCATACAAGCTGACTACGGAACCGACGAGACATCGGCCGGCTATGATAAACAGGCGATATTTGCCCACTTTGGGTATAATAACGGCTTATACAGGCAGCAGAGCGATTACTCTGCTCAGGAATGGTATTCAATGATTAAAAGCCAGTTGGACAATAACCGTCCTGTGCTTTATAATGCAAAGACATCAGATAACAACGGTGCTCACAGTTTTATAATAGACGGATATGCCCAAGACGATTACTTCTGCATAAACTGGGGTTGGGAAGGACAATACAACGGAGTATTTGCTCTTAATGCCATGGATCTGGATTTTACCGATTACAACGGACTTCAGAGTGCTTACTTTGATTTCCAGCCGGCTGCCGGCATGCCTACGGTCGCTGTCGTCAATGACAGTATCAACTGCCCTTCAGTAGAGGCGGCTATGGGTGTCGTTCCATTTGTCAACCAACCAGCCAGAATAACTCTGGTACAGAACAGCGTTACGGATGAGGTATTTGTCAAGAACGGCCAGAACGTTATACTGGATCTAAACGGCCACACACTTGATATTGAAAAATGGGGATTTTTCAACTATGGTACTCTTACAGTAAAAGACACCGATGGAAACGGAAAAATCAACATAACAAGAGGTAATACAGCCATTCTCAACAACTACGGGAATCTGACGGTAGAAGGGGGTAATTTTACCAATCTGATGGCAAAGAGCAGTAGTACGGATTATCGCAGATGCATATGGAATGACTCATATGGTACAGTCCGCGTCAAGGACGGAAAATTCACGTGCAACGGACAGGTCGTTTGCAACAACGGCAAACTGACCATTGATAAAGGCTCGTTCCAATGCACGGACGACAGCGATATTCTGGTCAATTTTTCACGAAACGACACTCTTACAGTCAATGGAGGAACTTTCCAGACCACAGTAGAAGGCAATTACTGCAGAAACATCTGGACAGCAGACAAGACTGTAACAATCATAAACGGAGGCTCGTTCCTGAGTAATAAGACTGTCATTTGTCTGAACGGTGACGCAACCATCAACAACGGTCAGTTCAGGTGTGCCGGCGATGCAACCACAATTGTCAATTACTGTAAGACAGGAACCCTTACAATCAATGGAGGAACATTCAGAAATTCATTAAAAAATAACGGCAATTACCGCAGGGCCGTATGGACCGATTCAGAAACCTACACGCACATTACAGGAGGCGTATTCATCAGTTATTTCCAGACTGTTACTGTCAACGGTGATGCCTTGATAGACGGCGGATCATTTGAGAGTTACGGATCGGCAGGAATTCTTTCGGCAGGTAACGTTATTATAAACAACTGCAAACTGAAGGCTGACAATTGGATTCTCTATGCAGCCGAAGGTTTTTCTATCAAATGTTACGGCGGATTATATTCAAAGACTGTAAGTAATGAATTTCTGGGTAACGGCAGCGTATGCAGCAGAAACACAGACAGCGCTACATCGTCAACCTATCCATATAAGGTTGTAAACACCCTGAACGGCATAAATCCTGTATATAGGCAGGATGATATCCGGGATATCAAATATGATTTGAACGGTATTGTGATTCCTGACAACAACCCCGGTATCCATATAATACGCAACTCAGAAGGTAAGGCTGTCAAGGTCTTGGTAAAGTAAGTCTTTAAAGGCTCAAAATAGGGTATCATCCGCATCCCTATTATCTTCCATTCCAAGAATTTGCAGTAACTTTGGAGTCTGTATGGACTTTAAGTATGATGTGATAGTAATAGGCGCAGGGCATGCGGGTTGTGAGGCCGCTGCCGCTGCCGCTCAGATGGGTTCCAAGGCCTGTCTGATAACCATGGACATGAACAAGATTGCCCAGATGAGCTGTAATCCTGCCGTTGGTGGAATAGCTAAAGGGCAGATTGTCAGAGAGATAGATGCACTTGGCGGCCACATGGGACTGGTTACTGACAGTACTGCCATACAGTTCCGCATACTTAACCGCTCCAAAGGCCCCGCCATGTGGAGCCCCCGCGCCCAGTGTGACCGAGCCAAATTCATCTGGGCCTGGCGCAGCGTCCTGGAGAACCAGCCTAATCTTAACATCTGGCAGGACACAGTGACCGAACTGCTTGTAAAAGACGGTCAAGTGATTGGTTTAAAGACACTTGAGGGTGCTGAATTCTCCTGCAGATGCGTAGTTCTGACCGCCGGAACATTCCTGAACGGACTCATGCATATAGGCCGAGTAACCATGCCCGGCGGACGAATATCGGAACCCGCATCATACCTGCTGACCGAATCCATAACCCGTCACGGAATACGTACCGGCCGCATGAAAACCGGAACCCCCGTACGTATAGACAAGCGCAGCGTCCACTTTGAGGATATGGAGCGCCAGGACGGCGAGAATGATTTTCACCGTTTCTCTTTCATGGGATTCGAGCGTCATCTAAAACAGATGTGCTGCTGGACCACATATACAAATGAAAAAGTCCATGAGGTGCTAAAATCAGGTCTGGCAGACTCACCTCTGTTTAACGGACAGATCAAAAGCATCGGCCCACGGTATTGCCCCAGCATAGAGACCAAGCTGGTAACATTCCCTGATAAGGACCAGCATCAACTGTTCCTAGAGCCCGAGGGCGAGGATACCAATGAGATGTACCTGAACGGATTCTCATCGTCCATGCCCATGGATGTTCAGATCCGCGCGCTCAAGGAGATCCCTGCTTTCCGCGACCTTGTGATATACCGTCCCGGTTATGCCATAGAATATGACTACTTTGACCCGACACAACTAAAACATACACTTGAGTCAAAGGTGGTATCGGGCCTTTTCATGGCCGGGCAGGTTAACGGCACCACTGGATACGAGGAGGCCGGAGGTCAGGGAATTCTTGCCGGCATAAACGCACACATAACCTGCCACGGCGGAGCACCTTTTACCCTGGCCCGTGACGAAGCATACATAGGAGTTCTGGTAGATGACCTGATAACAAAGGGAGTCGATGAGCCCTACCGTATGTTCACATCAAGGGCCGAGTACCGCATACTGCTGCGTCAGGATGATGCCGATATCCGCCTGACAGAACGTTCCTACAACATAGGTCTTGCCACAAAGGAACGCTACGACAAGATGCGCACCAAGCGTGACGAGATAAACCGCATAGTTGATTTTGCAAAGGGATTCTCCGTAAAACCGGCATTGATCAACGATGCACTTGAAAGTCTTGGCACCACACCGCTGCGTGAGGGATGCAAACTGGCCGACCTTATTGAAAGGCCACAGTTGACACTTGAAAACCTGGCTCCGCACATCAAGGCCCTCAGGGATGAAATTGACAAAACCGAGCCCGTGCGCAGGGATGAGATAGTTGAGGCCGCCGAGATACTGATGAAATACAGCGGATACATAAGCCGCGAGCGTCTTATTGCCGATAAGATGAAACGCCTTGAAGACATCCGCATCAAGGGTCGCTTTGATTACAGTTCACTCCAGTCTCTCTCAACCGAGTGCCGTCAGAAACTGATAAAGCACGACCCCGAGACTCTTGCAGAGGCAAGCCGCATACCCGGAGTTTCGCCCAGCGACATAAATGTCCTGCTGGTGCTTCTGAACCGATAAAAAAATGTTCCACGTGAAACAATTTAAACGATATGAGTAAACAGACGCTTATCAGCCACCTACGCAACATTCCGGACTATCCCATGGAGGGTGTTCAGTTCAAGGATGTAACATCCTGGTTTATGAATCCTGATGACCTGAAAGAGATTGTAGATTCTCTTTATGAAATGTACAAGGACAAGGGCATCACAAAGGTCTGTGGCGTAGAATCCAGGGGCTTTATTATAGGAGCAGCTCTGGCATACAGACTTGGGGCAGGCTTCATTCTTATACGCAAACCCGGCAAACTGCCTTATGAGAAGGTAAGTCTGGAGTATAAGAAAGAGTATGGCTTTGACCGTATTGAGATGCACAAGGACTCAATCACCACCGATGACACTGTTCTGATTCACGACGATCTTCTGGCTACCGGCGGAACACTACTTGCTGCATGTGAGCTTGTAAAGACATTCAAGCCAAAGAAGGTTCTGGTGAACTGCATCATAGAACTTACAAACTTCCACGCAAAAGAGAAATTCCCGCAGGATTGCCCTGTGGACAGCTTTATTTCAATTGACGAATTTGACGGAGTACAGTAATTGAAAGGCAGGGAAGCATACGATAAACATCTTAAACTGATTGTCCAGAACCTTCCGGAAAAACCGGGTTGTTACCAGTATCTGGACGAGCAGGGAACCGTCATATACGTAGGTAAGGCTAAAAATCTTAAGCGCAGAGTATCGTCTTACTTCCTCAAAGAGAATCAGACTGATAAGACACGGATGCTTGTGAGCCGTATATCGGATCTGAAGTATATTGTGGTTGAGACGGAATGGGATGCTTTCCTTCTTGAAAACAATCTGATAAAACGGTATAAGCCGCGTTACAACATACTCCTTAAGGATGACAAGACATATCCTTCAATCTGCATAACACGTGAGGACTATCCAAGGGTATTCAAAACCCGAAAGATAATACGGAACGGAAGCGAGTACTACGGACCATTCAGCCATACCGGTACTCTGAACGGACTTTTGCAGATAATAGCACAGGCATATAAAGTCCGCACATGCCGTCTGCCTCTTACTGAAGATGCCATCAAGGCCGGCAAATTCAAAGAGTGTCTTGAATATCATATAAAGAACTGCCCTGCGCCTTGCATAGGACATGTGTCCAGAGCCGATTACAACGCACAGATAGCAGAAATCCGTGAGATACTGAAAGGACGCAGCCAGGACCTTACCAGATCCATGATGCAGGAGATGAAGAAACTATCAGCAGAGATGAGATTTGAGGAGGCTCAGGAGGTTAAGGTGCGCTATGACACCATCATGGAGTTCCGCGAAAAGAGCAGGGTGGTTGACACCGGACTGGACAACGTAGACGTCTACAGCATAGACAATGATGACGATGTAGTATTTGTAAACTACCTGCATGTGGCGGGCGGATGCATCAACCAGGCATTCACCTTTGAGTACAAGCGAAAGATGGACGAATCGCTCGATGAAATGCTTATGCTTGCAATCGTCGAGATGAGGGGGAGGTATAAGAGTACGGCACGCGAAATAATAGTACCGTTTATGCCGGAGGCCGAAATTGCGGAAGTTACATGGACTGTACCGCAAAAGGGGGAGAAGAAAAAACTACTAGACCTTTCAGCCCTGAACGTTAAGCAGTACAGGGCAGACCGTCTTAAGCGCAGCGACAAACTCAATCCCGAGCAAAAGCACGTAAGGCTCATGAAAGAGTTAGGCACACTTCTGGGAATGGAAAAGACACCTCTCAGGATAGAGTGTTTTGACAACTCGCACATATCCGGCACCGATGCCGTAGCCGCCTGTGTAGTATATGAAAACGGTAAACCGTCCCGCAAGGACTACCGGCTTTACAACATCAAAAGCGGCGCAGGAGGTGATGATTACGGTTCGATGTATGAGGTCATGATGCGGCGTTGGATGAGAGCATTGGAAGAAGGCGCAAACCTGCCGGATCTTGTAATAGTTGACGGTGGTAAGGGACAGATGTCAATTGCAAAGGAGGTAATTGATAATCTGAATATTACAATCAATATTGCAGGTCTTGTAAAGAACGCACACCATAAAACGTCGGGCCTTCTTTACGGATTCCCGCAGATGGAGGTCGGTGTGAAGCCTGACAGCGAGCTGTTCCGGCTGCTGGAACAGATGCAGGAAGAGGTTCACCGCGTGGCTATATCGTTCCACAAAAAGAAACGCAGCAAACGTCAAACTCAATCGGAACTAACTGATATTAAGGGAATTGGAGAGAATACTGCCACATCTCTGATCAGGAGGTTCAAGAGCGTTAAGAGGATATCTCAAGCAAGTCTTGAGGAACTCACCGCCGAGGTAGGAAAGGCAAAGGCACAGATAATATATAACTGGTTTCACAAATGAGAGTTGTAATACAGAGGGTAACAGAGGCAAGCGTCAGGGTTGACGGCAAGGTGACAGGCGCCATAAACAAAGGTCTGCTCATACTTGTAGGCATTGAGGACGCTGATACACAGGAGGATATAGACTGGCTCACCAAAAAGATAGTGGGACTCCGGATATTCAACGATGAAAACGGCGTAATGAACCTTTCCGTGATGGATGTGAAAGGAGGTCTTCTGGCAGTTAGTCAGTTCACTCTCATGGCAAGCACAAAGAAGGGAAACAGGCCATCTTACATAAGGGCGTCAAAGGGAGATTTTGCCGAGCCTATGTATGAAAAGTTCTGCCAGGCACTTGAAAAGGAGTCGGGCAAAAAGGTTGAAAAAGGAATATTCGGTGCCGATATGAAGGTATCTCTACTCAATGACGGACCGGTTACGATAATAATGGATTCAAAAAACAAGGAATAATATGGAATTCTACGATGAAATGGAGCAACAGTCTGTAAATGAACCCACTACAGACAAGTTCAACGAGGCGTTCAGCAAGTACAACATGAAAGTTGATGCTGCATGGGTCAAATCCGTTGTTGAAAAGGCAAAAAAAGAGGCATTCGGTACTCATGACAAGGAGACCCTGAAGAAGATTTTCAGTTGCATAGACCTTACAACTCTAAAACCTACCGACAATGAGGATACGGTGCTGGCATTTGTGGAGAAGGTGAACAAGATGGAGGATGACTATCCTGACCTGCCTTCAGTAGCATCAATCTGCACATGGCCCCTATACGCTCAGACAGTAAGCCGCTCACTTGAGGTTGAGAGCGTCAAAACATGCTGTGTTTCAGGCGGTTTCCCCTCATCACAGACCTTCTTTGAGGTTAAGGTGGCTGAGACTTCACTGGCACTGCATGACGGTGCCGATGAGATAGACATTGTCCAGAACGCCGGTCATATACTGAATGGGGACTATGAGACACTGGCCGATGAAATAGATGAACTCAAGTCTCTCTGCGCCGACAAGACACTTAAGGTTATACTTGAAACCGGTGCGCTTGAGACACTTGACAACGTAAAGAAAGCATCTCTGATAGCAATGTATTCCGGAGCAGATTTCATTAAGACATCAACCGGAAAGGAGGTTCCCGGAGCAGATCCCGAATCATTCTGCGTAATGTGCAAGACCATACGCGAATACGCCGATGAAACCGGACGTTATGTAGGTGTAAAGGCTGCCGGAGGAATAAGCACTGTAGATGACGCGCTGCTCTATTGGACTATAGCAAAGATAGTTCTTGGAAAAGACTGGCTTAACAATACAAGATTCCGTATCGGCGCCAGCCGTCTTGCAGACAAATTACTTGACGCGATTTGTAATTAAATCAAGATAGCACTCAAACGAGTGGCGAAGATCAGATGAAATGAAAGCGGGCAGTCCCTGGATTGCCTGCTTTTTCAGTTCCTCCATCTTGGAGAGCGAATACTCTATTCCGCCGTTGGAAACGGAATATTCAGTAACCTCACGGATCTGCTCAGTAGTAGCCTCAAGAGAACGGATTGCCTTGATATGAGCGGACCAGTCACGGTCACTGTGAGTCAGGGCATAGATGGCCGGAAGGGTGAACTTACCCTCCTTGAGGTCATTACCCGAAGGCTTGCCTGTCTCACTGCTGTCATGATAATCCAGAATGTCATCCATTATCTGGAAGCAGATACCTGCCACATGTCCGAACTGGCGGAAAGCTTCTATGTCTGCATCGGATGCACCACTCAAAAGGGCTGAAAGTGATGTGCACGACGAAAACAGTATAGCCGTTTTCTTGGATATGATATCAAAGTAGAGATCCTCTGAAAGTGTGGTGTTGTCAAGTGCGTTAAGTTGGGTAATCTCACCCTCTGAAAGCGTTCCTATCAGGGTTGAAAGTGCATCGACACTCTTGACATTGGATGTAGCAGTTATCTGTCTGAGTGCCATTGATACAATGTAATCACCCAGAAGAACCGCCATCTTATTGTCATATACGGCATTGGCAGATTGTTTTCCGCGGCGCTTGTCGCTCTCATCGACCACGTCATCATGAATGAGACTGCCCTGGTGGAGCAACTCTACGGCCGATGCCAGATGGTATGTGCTGTCCTTTACCGTTCCGTAGCACTTGGCTACCAGCAGAACAAGAATGGGACGCATCAGTTTACCCTTTCGTTCCAGAAGGAACTTGAGCAGGACGTCAACACCGGGATTGGCCGATGAAAACAGCGAAGAGTATCGTTTACGAAACTCTTCAAACTCTAGCTCTATGGGAGCACATATCTGCTTTATGACATCCATACCTGGTGCAAAATTAGCAATAAATGTCCGTTTAAGGAAAAATTTGTAATTTTACGTATCAATACTCTCTATATGGATAAACTGTTTCTGCTTGATGCATACGCACTTATATACAGGGCTTACTATGCCTTCCTCAAGGCGCCCAGAATAAATTCAAAAGGCTTCAACACCTCGGCCATACTGGGATTTGTAAATACGCTTGAGGATATTCTCAACAATGAGAAACCTACCCATATAGGAGTAGCATTCGATCCCAAGGGCGGCACATTCCGCCATGAACTCTACAAGGAGTACAAGGCACAGCGCGAGGAAACCCCCGAGGTTATCCGTCAGTCGGTGCCTGTAATCAAGCAGATTCTTGAGGCATACCGCATCCCGGTACTTGAGGTAGCCGGATTCGAGGCCGATGACGTCATCGGCACACTCTCAAAAAAGGCCGATGAGAAGGGTATTACCACCTATATGATGACCCCCGATAAGGACTACTGCCAGTTGGTAACTGACAGGGCTCTGATATTCCGCCCGCGTTATGGCAACAACGGCTATGAGATAATGGGTCCCCAGGAAGTAAAACAGAAGTACGGACTTGACAGCACCTGTCAGGTGATTGACATGCTCGGCCTGATGGGTGACAGTTCGGACAACATACCCGGCTGTCCGGGCATAGGAGAAAAGACGGCCGTCAAACTAATAACCGAGTTCGGAGGAATTGACGGACTTCTGGCCAATACCGACAAACTGAAAGGTGCGCTTAAGGAGAAAGTTGAAAGCAATGTTGAGCAGATAAAATTCAGCCGGCTGCTTGCAACCATAAGGACCGATGTCCCCATAGAACTTGACATGGAGTCTCTTAAATTTCAGGGACCCGACGAGCAGAAACTGTACTCCATTTTTGAAGACCTGGAGTTCCGCACCCTGATGAATCGGGTAAAATCCAAGCAAACTGATACCATACAGACAGAACAGACCGCTCAGCCCAAACAGCCCAAAAATGACGGTTTTCATGGCGATCTCTTTGATTTATTCCAGCCATCTGACCAGCCTGCTCAGGAATTTTCAAATCTCAAGGACATAAAAAACACGCAACATACCTACTATCTCATTGAAACAGAAAAAGATGCTGAATCATTAGCCCACAAAATCGCTACCAGTGTTTTTTTCTGTTTTGACACCGAAACCACCGGAACTGATGCAATATCGGCCCAAATTGTGGGATTGAGCATCGCACTCCGTGAACATGAGGCCTGGTACGTTGCAATGCCGCAGGACACGGAAGGCAAGCAGCGGATGCTTGAGATTTTCCGCTCCGTGTTTGAAAATCCCGCAACCCTTAAAATAGGACAGAACATAAAATATGACATACTGATTTTGGGTAACTATGGAATTCAGGTTGAGGGACCTCTGTTTGATACCATGATTGCCCATTACCTTATCCAACCGGAACTCCATCATAACATGGATTATCTTGCCGAGATTTATCTTGGTTACAAAACCATCCATATAGAAGAGTTGATAGGAGAGAAAGGCCGCAACCAGAAGAACATGGCCGATCTCAGTCCTTCCGATGTCTATGAGTATGCCGCAGAGGATGCCGATATTACACTCCAACTCAAGTCCGTCCTGGAAAAAGAACTGGATAAGGACGGAACTACTCCGCTGTTCAGGGATGTTGAGATGCCGCTTGTAAGTGTACTGGCTTACATGGAACGTAACGGTGCCATGATAGATCCGAAAGCATTGGCCGAAACATCAGCACTCTTTACCGCGCGCATGCAGATTCTTGAGAAACAGATATATGATGAGGCCGGCGGTACACCTTTCAACATACTCTCACCCAAGCAGGTTGGTGATATTCTGTTTGACAGAATGAAGATTGTGGATAAACCCAAGAAAACCAAGACCGGACAGTATGTTACTTCGGAGGATGTACTGGAATCGCTGCGTGCCGAACATAAGATAGTAGACCTGATTCTGCAGTACCGTGGCTTAAAGAAACTGTTAGGTACATATGTGGATGCACTTCCGCAATTGGTCAATCCCAAAACCGGCAAGATACACACCTCTTTCAACCAGACTGTTACCGCTACCGGCCGTCTGAGTTCCAGTAATCCCAACCTTCAGAATATACCGGTCCGCGATGAAGACGGTAAGGAGGTACGCAAGGCTTTCATTCCCGAACCCGGATGCAAGTTCTTCAGTGCTGACTATTCACAGATTGAACTCCGTATCATGGCACATCTGAGTCAGGATGAAAATATGATAGAGGATTTTAAACTTGGACATGACATCCATGCCGCAACTGCAGCCAAGGTATTCCACAAACCAATAGATCAGGTTACCAAAGCAGAGCGAAGCAAAGCCAAAACCGCTAATTTCGGTATCATATACGGCATATCGGCTTTTGGTCTGGCACAACGTATGGGAGTAAGCCGTACTGAGGCCAAGGAACTGATTGAAAACTATTTCAAGACATATAGCGGAATAAAAAACTATATGGACAAATCTATTGAGCAAGCAAGAGCCAAAGGATATATAGAAACTATTCTTAAGCGTAAACGCTATCTGCCCGATATAAACTCACATAATGCAACCGTACGTGGCTTTGCAGAACGTAACGCCATAAATGCACCCATTCAGGGAAGTGCAGCGGATATTATCAAGATAGCGATGATTGCCATCTACCGTAGATTCAGGCAGGAGAACATCAAATCAACCATGATCCTGCAGGTTCATGATGAACTCAATTTCAATGTAGTGCCCGGTGAGGAAGAAAAGGTAGAAAAGATTGTTATAGAAGAGATGCAGAAAGCCTGGCCGATGTCAGTTCCGCTTATTGCTGATTGTGGTTGGGGTGAAAACTGGCTGCAGGCACATTAAAGCAGAGTTTTCAACTGTTTGAAAAACTCCCATATAACAAGTCCTGCAGTAACAGATACATTAAGTGAGTGTTTGGTTCCGTATTGTGGTATCTCAAGTGAGAGTCTGCAGTTATCAACCACTTCCTGGTTTACTCCTTTCACTTCATTACCCAAAACAAGTGCATAACTGGAACCGGGCTGCACAGTGAAGTCATCAAGTTTTTGGCTACCTTCAACCTGTTCTACGGCAATGGTAACATAACCTTTGTCATTAAGGTCTTTGACAACACTGACACAATCATCAGAGTATATCCATTCAACACTCTCCTCTGCGCCAAGTGCAGTTTTATGTATCTCTACCAGACAGTTGTCAGGAGTTGCAGTTATACCGCATAGTATTATACGTTCAACCCTGAAAGCATCGGATGTGCGGTAAACAGATCCTACATTATACAGACTCCTTACATCGTCCAGGATAATGGTAAGAGGCAGTTTTTTGCTCAGTTTGAATTGCTCTACATCAATTCTTCCAAGTTCCGATACATTCAGTTTTCTCATACCTAAATTTGTTTTAACGGTGTAAAATTAGTTCATTTAAGTGACTATTACTGTTGAAAACAGTGTAAATAAGTGTTCAAAACAATATCAAAAAAAGTGAACTTAAAAATTGCATTTTCAAATCTGATTCAGGTATGAAACAAAAATTGAAAAAAGCCTGTTGACAGCCGATTTTTATATGATTTTTTTTAAACAGTCAATTAACAGGAATAGTTTGTATAAATAATGTAAAAATATGGGATATTAAATGAACAATAATTGTTTATTATTATCTATCAGATTGAATAATAATGGTTTAGAATGTTTATTAAACTGTTTATAATATAAAGGTTTCAGTTAATAATCTAAAGATTGAAAAAGAGAAAAAAGATATCAACAGTTTCAACACCCAATAAAAAACAACTATAGAAATCAATTAAAATAAAACATACATATTAATATATCATCGGCTCATAAGTAATGTCATCTTATTACCGTAACAGATACACTCTGGCTGTTATTGTTTTCCTGATCTGTTATTATTGCATGGTATATGCCTGATGATACCTGTCTTCCATTCATATCAGTAAGATTCCAACTGTATGATCCTCCGTTTGAAGTACCTTGATTTACCAGACGTCCGGAATTGGATAATATTCTTATTGTACTCCATTGAGTCAAACCTGTAAATGTAACATAACCGTCAAATGATGGTTTTACAGGATTAGGATAAACCAGAATATTTGATTCTGACAGATTTTCTTGCGGATCCCTGGCCTGACCTCCATATTCTATCATTCCCTTGCTTGTACCAAAGAATATTGAGCCGTCAAGGCTGTTTTCAGTTATGCTTAATATATTGTTTGAAGGAAGCGGACTGTTACTGGTGGTAAAATGCTCAATAGTCTGAGTTCCGTCGGGACTTAAAAGGAATACACCGTCATTGTCTGTACCTATCCACTTTCTGTTACCCTGATCTATATAGATAGCAGTAGTAAATACTCCATTTAAAAGGTAGTCTGCCAATCCTGAACCGTCATTTCTGGGTATCTTAATCCTTTCAAATACCGGATTTGAATCAGTTATGAATGAATCTGGATTCCTTAATACAAAAATACCTCTGTTGGTTCCAATCCACATTTCACCGTTTAAATCAGTTTCATAAAACAACAGATCATAGATTTCTTCGGTAGTTCCATCCTGATTAAGCAGATGAGGACCGGAAAACTTAATGATATCATCACTGTTATTTTTTGGAGTTCCTTTAATATCAATACATATCAACCCCGGTGTGGAACGTGATGAGTTAAGCCATAATCGGCCGTTTGAGTCAAATCTGAGTTGTTTTAAAGTAGGTAATCCTGATATTTCATTATAGTATAGTGAAAACCATTTGCCATCAGGTTCAAGAACCCTTACAACGGTATCTACCTCATTATTTACCATCCACAGATTACCGTCAGAATCAAATTGCAACGCACTTATCCTTACATAATTGTTTTTATTGAATTCAGTATTGTTTAGTATACTCTTAAGTGCGCTGTTATTCCATGTATAGAGTTTCTCAAACCTGTTGTTTCTGAATTCATACAATCCCTGTCCTGCAGATCCTACATATATATGGTTGGGATCGGAGGGATCCTGAGCAGCTTCGGTAAGATTTATGTATTTAAGGTTTGTCTTTGACTGGATATCCTCATCAAGATATGTCCATCGGTCATTTTCATAAATCATTACCGTGCCCGGATAATCTATTCCGAAATAATTATGACAACCGCTCACTACCATAAGTTTGCCGGGCTGTGGCCATGAAACTGAATGGAACCAATTGCGTCTGGGACTGTCTGGTTTAATATCTCTAGCCTTCAGAACAAGTCTGTCATTATCTGTTGAGTACTGATACAGTCCGTTCAAGCCATGACAGACCCATAAATCATTTCCATCGGTCATGATATGATTTACATGATGAGGAAAAGTATATTGTGTCTGTTCAGACAAACTGCTGAAAATTGTTACTGCAGTATCCTGTATCAGTGCCAGTCTGTTGTCGGAAAGTAAAGACATGCTGCTTACCTTGTCCTTTACCAATGAAAGCCCTGCGTTAGCCCGGTTGACAGTCCATATACGGTTATCAAACGAATATCCGGTCAACTGTCCGTCAAACTCAAATAACCGTCTGAATGTGATATTCCGGAATAGTTTCCATTTGCTGTTATCCAGGAGATTATCTGACAGGATACCCAGATACATGCCTTCCTGGGTTGCACAGATGATAGAATCATTCAGTATGACCGATGTATATACCTGCGTCTCAAAACGGTATGTATTGCTTATTTCCTTGCGTTTTACATCAAAAACAATGAGGCCTATGTTAGTGGAAATATAAGCATTGTTTCCCGAAATATTGAGTTGGTTCACAGTAACGTTTCCGGTACTGTTATTCTTAATGTCAGTAAAATTGTAAATGGAAAAATCCTCATACAAAAGATCAATATTACCGTTTGAATAGACCAGGACGACAGCTTTTTCAGGTTGGCAGTAACCTAATGCGGCAATATCCGTATCTGCCAGTCCTCCGGTCTTGTCAATGGTATAGAGACCGTTATCAGCAGGATCATACATATACAAGGCGCCGTCACTGAGAACAAATATCATTCCGAATGTCTTGAGTGAGAAGGTGGCGTCATTGTATGCGGGATGTGCTCTCCAAGAGCCTACCGGTATTCCGGCATTGGCCTTATTAAAAGGCAAAAGGAGCATTACCGCAGCGATTGCGATAATGGCTCCTCTTGTCAACTTTCTTATCATAACGTTTTAAGATAATCTGCCAGTTTTCTTACGGCTCGTCCACGGTGACTTACCTGATTCTTGCTTTCAGGGCTCATTTGGGAGAATGTCTCGGTAAAGCCGTCCGGTATGAACAGGGGGTCATATCCGAACCCAGATTGGCCGTAGTGGCGCTCCGTGGCTATCTTTCCTTTCACAATTCCCTCAAACAGAACTTCCTGTCCGTTAAGTATTAACGCAACAACTGTCCTAAATTGTGCACTGCGGTCCGTTTTTTTTTCAAGTTCACGGAGCAGCTTGGTCATATTGGCCTCTGAGTCATGGTCACCTGCGTAGCGGGCGGAGTGAACTCCGGGTGCTCCGCCAAGAGCCTTTACCTCAAGTCCGGTGTCATCGGCAAAACAGTCGTAACCGTAGTGCTCCTTTACGTAACGGGCTTTCTGAAGGGCGTTGTCCTGGAAGGTATCGCCGGTTTCGGGGATATCCTCAGTGCAGCCAATCTCCTTTAGGGAGTGGACCGTAAAGCGGTCGCCAAGTATCTGGCGCACCTCCTCCAGCTTGTGGGCGTTGTTTGTGGCAAAAACCAGTCTCATGCTGCTTAGAGAACTATGTTCACAATCTTGCGCGGTACCACAATCACCTTGCGGATGGTCTGACCGTTGATGTAGCCCTGAGCTTTCTCGTTGGCCAGAACGGCATCCTGAATCTGCTGCTGGGTTGCATCGGCCGGGAAGTCCATTGTAAAGCGGGTCTTGCCGTTGAATGATATGGAGTAGGTGATGCTGTCCTCCTTGAGGTACTCCTCGTTGAACTTAGGCCACTGGGCGTCACAAACTGAGCCAGTGTTACCCAGTGAACTCCACAATTCCTCGGCGGTGTGGGGAGCAAACGGAGCAATCACCTTGGCCAGGTCTGTCAGTACGGCGCGCTTGTTGCACTTGAGTCCTGACAGCTCGTTTACGCATATCATGAATGCGGCAACCGATGTGTTGAATGAGAAGTTCTCAATATCTTCGGTTACCTTCTTTATGAGCTTATTGATTGACTTGAGCTCGTCCTTGGTGGGAGCGTCATCGCTTACAGCCAGTTTGCCGTCGCGGTCAAAGTATAGAGCCCACATCTTGCGGATAAAGCGGTGGCAGCCGTCAATACCGTTGGTATCCCAGGGCTTGGACTGCTCAAGGGGCCCTAAGAACATCTCGTACATACGCAGCGTATCGGCTCCGTACTTCTCAATTATGTCATCGGGATTGACCACGTTGAACATGGACTTACTCATCTTCTCAACAGCCCAGCCGCAGATGTACTTGCCGTTCTCCAGTATGAACTCGGCGTTGTTGTACTCGGGGCGCCATGCCTTGAATGCCTCAACATCCAGTACATCGGCACTTACAATGTTTACATCAACGTGTATGGGAGTTGTGTCATACTGGTCCTTGAGGCCCAGTGATACGAACTTGTTGGTGTCCTTGATGCGATATACAAAGTTACTGCGGCCCTGGATCATACCCTGGTTGATAAGCTTGCTGAACGGCTCCTCAACCTCGCTTACACCCAGATCCTTGAGGAACTTGTTCCAGAAACGGGAGTAGATAAGGTGACCGGTGGCGTGCTCGGAGCCTCCCAGATAGAGATCCACGCACTTCCAGTAGTTATCGGCCTCACGGCTTACAAGAGCCTTGCCATTGTGCGGATCCATGTAACGCAGATAGTAGGCCGATGAGCCTGCAAATCCGGGCATGGTGTTGAGTTCCAGCGGGAATACGGTCTTGTTATCTATGAGTGACTTGTCAACAACCTTGCAGTTCTTCTCGTCAAATGCCCAAACCTTGGCGTGGCCAAGTGGGGGCTCGCCTGTTTCGGTGGGTTTGTACTCGCTTATCTCGGGGAGCTCCAGCGGCAGGCACTGCTCGGGTACCATTGTGGGTATTCCGTTCTTGTAGTAAACGGGGAACGGCTCACCCCAGTAACGCTGACGGCTGAATATGGCGTCACGCAGACGGTAGTTAACCTTTACCTTACCCAGCTTGTTGTCCTGTACGTATTTCTTGGTTGCGGCGATGGCTTCCTTTACGGTCAGGCCGTTCAGGTTGAGTCCGCCCTCACGGATCTGGTCGGGACGGGGTGAGTTCATCATCACACCCTCCTTGGCATCAAAACTCTCCTCGGATACATCGCAACCCTCAATCAAAGGTCTTATTTCCAGGCCGAAATGCTTGGCGAATGCGTAGTCACGGCTGTCGTGTGCGGGAACGGCCATGATAGCACCTGTTCCGTATCCGGCCAGCACGTAGTCACTTATCCATACGGGTACATCCTCGCCTGTCAGGGGGTTGATGGCGTATGAGCCGCTGAACACGCCGGTTACACGGCGGTCGGCTATGCGCTCGCGCTCGGTGCGCTTCTTAACGGCTGCTATGTATGCATCGACCTCCTTCTTCTGTGCTGGTGTGGTGAGCTGTGCCACCAACTCGCTCTCGGGAGCCAGTACCATGAATGTTACGCCGAATATGGTATCGGCACGGGTGGTGAATATGGTGAATTCTATGTCAGAGTCCTTTACATGGAACTGCATCTCGGTTCCCTCGGAACGGCCTATCCAGTTGCGCTGGGTCTCCTTGATGGAATCGGACCAGTCAATCTTGTCCAGGCCGTCAAGCAGGCGCTGTGCGTAGGCCGATACACGCAGACACCACTGGCGCATCTTTTTCTGCTCTACGGGGAATCCGCCGCGTACAGATACGCCCTCTACCACCTCATCGTTGGCAAGTACGGTGCCCAGTCCGGCGCACCAGTTTACCATTGTCTCGCCTAAGTAGGCTATGCGGTAGTTCATCAGGATGTCCGATTTCTGCTTCTCGTCCATTGCCTTCCACTCGGCGGCGGTAAAGTTGAGCTCCTCGCTCTGGGCTACGTCCAGATTTGCAGAGCCCTCTTTTTCAAAGTGCTCAATCAGTTTCTCAATGGGCTGGGCGCTCTGGCACTTGTTGCAGTAGAATGAGCCGAACATCTTCTGGAATGCCCACTGGGTCCAGTGGTAGTAGCCGGGCTCACAGGTGCGTACCTCGCGGTCCCAATCAAATGAGAATCCTATCTTGTCCAGCTGCTCACGGTAGCGGTTTATGTTCTTTTCAGTTGTAATTGCGGGGTGCTGGCCGGTCTGTATGGCGTACTGCTCGGCGGGCAGGCCGTATGCATCGTAACCCATGGGGTTCAGCACGTTGAATCCGCACTGGCGCTTGTAGCGGGCGTAAATATCGGATGCAATGTAGCCCAGGGGGTGTCCTACGTGGAGGCCGGCGCCTGACGGGTAGGGGAACATGTTGAGTACGTAATACTTGGGTCTGGAGGTATCCTCAGTTACCTTATAAGTTCCCTCCTTGGCCCACTTTTCCTGCCATTTCTTTTCAATTGCTCTGAAATCGTATTCCATCTTACGTTATTTTGACGCGCAAAATTACACAATTTCAGGCAAAAACACTATAGTGTTTCTCATTTTGGATGCTCCGCAGGACATAAGGTTGGGGGAGACAACGCTCCGAGGCTACTCCAGACCTTTCCGGACCCTAAACGCCGAACTCGTCCTCATCGTCCCCTACGGGGCCGAACGTTCCTCGAACAAGCGGCGTTCTTAACGGGATCCTCCAAGGCCCTCCGCTCACGCCTCTCCACGATGCTCCCCCAACCTTATGTCCTGCTCCTGCAACTGGATAATTTGGTGCAAACTTAAAGATTATCAAATGGTTTCTTGTGCGGGTTGGGTGATGACGTTGGGATCGGGGCCGTATCTGTTGGGGCCTTCGGTTCCGGGCAGGGCGCAGAAGATTATCAGTATGATGAATCCTACAATGGAGAGGATCACAAGGAAGGACATGATTCCGGCTGTTCCGTACATTACTTTCTGCTCGCGATTAATTTGTTGAGTATGTGCTGTCCTTGCTACAGGAGTGAATACACTTGGATCAACTGCAATGGAGTCACCATTGGCCTTATAGTAGAAAAATCTCTTTCCGCTTTGCACCTGCTCCATATAGTCGGGAGATATCCTGATGGTATCTCCGTCTGTATCAGTATATCTGTTATAGTATTCTTCTGGGTTGAAAGAGGTTACAGTTTCAGTTTCCTTAGTCTCTACATTAAAGTGAAACATTGAGTATATCATTGTATTCACGGCAATAATCATGGGTAGTAAATATGCCAGCACCCATGCTCCTTTACGCTCCGAATCGTGAAGTCTGCGTACGGTGATGCTCACCAATGGTATTATCAGTATAAATGCTATAAAGCTGACAATTATCAGAAAGGATTCTAGAGTGATAGGGTGTTGTGTCTTTAACATGACAAATGGAATCAGGAAGGATACTACTATTCCCAGCGTATAGAACACTAAAGTATAAAGCAGTATAAAATACCAGAATTCAGTCCTTGATGCGCGTCCTGTGAACTTGAACATGTTTCTGAAGCCTGATCTGATGGCTTCACCGAATGTGATCTTTTTTGTTTTCATAACTTTTGCGTTTGATTGGTTCTGACGCAAAAGTAGGTCGCCCTCATCGGCCCCTGAAATATGTTGCGTACCATTATCGTAACATTTCTGTGTTACGGTTTTTGTTACGGTTTCTATATCCGGAAATACCTGATCGGCCCAGAATGGAGTTAGTTTTTCCTTGATACGTTTTCTCCTCATTCTAAGGCTTTCTTTCGATATGGATATACAGTCAGAGATAACTTCCGGTTTAAAGCCCGCTGCAGCAAGCGCGCAGAATATAAGGTCTGACTCTGAAAGGGATGGTGACTCGGCTCTCATGTCCAGAAATACCGGGGCAAAAGTCTTTTCTATACAGCGCGTTACGGCCATTCTGTCATCAAAGGTCAGGCGGTTCTGGCGGCTGCGGTATTCTATCAGCATGCTGGCCTCGGGCATCTGGCGGAATTGTGCCAGGCAGGATTGCAGTCTCTCAATTCTTGAATCCATAATCAGTGTTGTTTGACGCAAAGATACGCCTTAAACCAGTAGCAAACCAGCAACAAACCGTAGCAAAAACGTAACATTCCAACGTTATTGACTTATAAAAGCACTATCTTCGCATACAGAGAAATGTGCTTATGAAACAGTTTATTGCTTTTTGCGGATTGGATTGTGAGGTTTGTCAGGCCCGGTTGGCAACAGTTAATGATGACGATGAATTGCGCAGGAAAGTGGCTCGGGAATGGTCAGAACTTAATAAGGTGGAGATTACTCCCGATATGATCAATTGCACCGGATGCCGCATTGAAGGCGCCAAGACTCCATTCTGTGACTCGCTCTGTCCTATACGCAAGTGCGCCCGGGCTAAGGGTTTTGAGACCTGCGGTGATTGCAGCGATATGGAAAACTGCTCCAAGCTGGCTATGATTACCTCCAATAACAAACAGGCCCTTTCCAACCTGAAACAGGCAAAATAGTACAAAAGGGGACTGTCCCCTTTTGTACTATTTTGTATCTTTGTGATGTTGATAAAGGTTTACAATCATGAATATAAGACTTGAGCGTCCGGAGGACTATAGGGTGGTGGAGGAACTTACCCGTGAGGCGTTTTGGAATGTATATAAGCCGGGATGTTTGGAGCATTATGTACTTAATCAGTATAGGAACAATCCTGACTTTATTCCGGAGTTGGACTATGTGATGGAGGAGGACGGAAGGATTATAGGTCACGTGATGTTCTCCAAGGCGGAGCTTGTGTTGGCCGATGGCACACACAAGCCTTCCTGGACTTTCGGTCCTATCAGCATTCATCCGGATTACAAGCGTAAGGGATATGGGCTAAAGCTGCTGAATTATGCTCTTGACAAGGCGCGTGATATGGGTGTGGGCTTTATCTGCATGGAGGGAAACATTGATTTCTACAAGCATGCGGGTTTTGTCCTGGCCAGCAAGTTGGGCATTCATTACCATTCGGAGCCAAAGGATGCAGAGGTGCCGTATTTCCTGGCTCAGGAGCTTATTCCCGGTTGGCTTGGCGGCATAGAGGCTACCTACTGTCCTCCGCAGGGTTACTTTGTGGCCGATGCAGATCCCGATGCATTTGAGGCATACGATGAAACGTTCCCCAAGAAGGAAAAGGCTTTCCGTGAGGGGCAGCTGCCGCAGTTCTGCCAGAGTTGCGGAATGCCGCTTACCAGTGTAGAGGATTGCGGAACCAATGCTGACGGCAGCACCAACTTTGACTACTGCCAGTACTGCTATAAAGATGGGTATTTTCTTCAGGACATGACAATGGACCAGATGATAGAACACTGTGCCCAGTTTGTTGATGAGGTAAGTAAAAACATGCCCAAGCCAATGACCAAGGATGAGTACAAGCAGATGATGTACGGTTTCTTCCCGATGCTTAGAAGATGGCGGCGTTGACTGATGAAATGTTGAGGGCCGTGAAAGGCGAGCCTGATGCGCAGGCCGTTTATCGGGAGGTAAAGCGGTCGGGTGATTTTGCGGGCTTTGCGCGGCGGTTCATGCATAGCGATGACGGGCGTGTGGCGCGTAATGCGTTCTGGGTGCTTACCAAGGCATCGGACCAGGATCTGTCTCAGTTGCAGGGTATGCTTAATGAACTGATAGACCTGGCTCTCAAGACCGGACACTCGGCTGTGCGCAGGCTGTCACTCAATATCATAGAACGCCTTAAGATGGAAGAGGAAGACCTGCGAACAGACTTTCTGGATTTCTGTCTGGAGCATATGGCCGATGCTGACGAACTGCCCGGTATCCAGTCCGTCAGCATGAAACTGGCATATCGTATGTGCAAGTTCTATCCGGAGCTTATGGATGAGTTCAAAGTCACTCTGGAGTCTATGGAGACCGAGTACTATAAACCGGCTGTGAACTGTGTCCGCAGCCGGATACTCAGGGGAAAACTTAAATGATGGCTCAATCTTTCACTATCAGGTATTTTCTGAGCAGTTCAATCTCATCCATTGTGAGAGGGTCCACACTGTCTGAATGACGTGTTGTGGCCCACTTAACTGCAAGTTCATTGATGCTCATTTCCTGCGGATTGCCGAACTTGCGCAAATATGTGATGAGTTCGTACAGTATGTGGGTCTCGTCTTCGGTGGCTCTGTAATTCCTGAGTCGTGTGTTGGATGGCCCGAATGTGGTAAGTTCATAATCCTTAGACATATCGCTTTCCGATACTCCAAGCAAGGCTTCTATAAGGAAAGCAAGCGAACCGGTACGGTCGGCACCACCGGCGCAATGAAAATAGACGTTGCGGCCCTCGCCAAGCCAGCCAATTATTGAGCGGATGGCCTGCTGGTAGAGTTCCTGGGTATTTCCGGTGCCTCTTCCCAGGTTTTTCTCTACCGGGAGTTTCAGGTAATCGGCCCCTTCAATAACCGGTCCTGCATTTGCTTCACTGTCCTTGATTCCACGCAGGTCCAGGTCGACCGATATTCCCAGTTGGTTAAGGAAGATATCCTTTCCGCTATCTTTTATGCGTGATGACAGTTTGGCTCCCCTGTAAAGCCGGCCATAGGCGATATGGCCTCCGGGCACTTTCCAGCCGCCCAGGTCACGTACGTTATCGGCTACACCATTGATCCAACGTAATGGTCCGACAGGTATCACGCATCCTGATTTGAGAACTTTGTTGTTATTGTTGACTACAATGTAGTAATATTTCTGGCCGGGAATGAGATTGTAAATCCTGGCGGGCGATACGGAATCGTTCACAAATACAGCACCGTCCAAGTTGAGTGATGATTCATTGAATGAACCTGATGTGGACAGGTATAATCCTTGGGCAGGCCCGCCTTCCCAAGATATGGTTACAGGGAGAGGCTTGTCATTTGCACCATAGTTTTTCTTGTAATCCCGGGCATATGAGACGGTATAGGTGGTGTCGGTATAATTTACCTCCTCCAAATACTTCCTGGTACCTTCATTTTCAATGTCACACTCCTGGGGTGTAATATTGTTCTGTGATTTAATGGATCCGCATGAAACCGCAAAGAAGGCCAGAACGGCCAGAGACTTAAACAAACATATCCTTTTCATAAGTATCCCTGTTTTATATTTATACTGTAATGAGGGTGTATTCGCGTAATCCCAGACCAATCTTTTCGGCGTGCTCCACGCAGGAGCGCCAGTTGGTATCGGGATGGATCATGTGCCAGTGGTCTCCGTGATCGTGCTTGTGATGCTCTATGTTGTGTGCCAGCACGTTATCGTTGGGTATTGTCGGGGTGCGGTTTACCAGGTCGGCGCTGGCGCAGTCTAAGGCTACGGGGTCAAATGAGGCCAGCATTCCGATGTTGGGTACAACCGGAGTGTCATTATAACCCCAGCAGTCACATTCGGGCGATACGTCCATAATCAGGTTAATATGGAAGTTGGGCTTGCCCAGCAGGGTGGCTTTGGCATACTCGGCAATCTTGCAGTTCAGAATATCCAGCTGCTCGTCATTATCGGCTATGGCACCTTCAAACTGGCAAGTGGCTACGCACTGTCCGCATCCTACACATTTGTTATAGTCAATGACGGCCTTACGGTCCACAAGCGATATGGCGTGGCTGGCGCAGTTCTTTACGCAGAGAGAGCATCCGCGACAGGATTCGGTGTCAATGCGGGGCTTTGAGGCGCTGTGCATCTCCTTTTTACCGGCCACACTGCCGCAACCCATTCCAAGGTTTTTCATTGCGCCGCCCAGTCCGGTCATCTCATGACCCTTTACGTGGTTGATTGATACTATGATATCGGCCTCAGCAATAGCAGCACCTATCTTGGGCGCCTTGCAATACTCGCCGTCAATGGGAACCTCCACATAATCCAGACCTTTCAGTCCGTCGGCTATAACTACCTGCGTGCCTATGGCAAATGGGGTGTATCCATGTTTCATAGCGGTGTCCTGATGGTCTATGGCATTTGAACGCCATCCTTTGTACAGGGTGTTGCAGTCTGTCAGGAACGGTTTGCCTCCCAGTTCCTTGATGATCCTTACAATCACGGCGGCATAATCGGGCCTGAGATAAGCCATGTTTCCTATCTCGCCAAAGTGTATCTTGATTGCAGTGAATTTGCCGTTGAAATCAATGTTGCCGACGCCGGCTTTGCGTACCAGTTTTTCAAGTTTGTACAGCAGATGATGGTCAGGATCTGTCCTGAGGTCAGTGTAAAAGACTTCGGATGCCATATTTGTAAGTTTATTATTGTTTTTGTGCGAATTTACTTTTTGAAATGGATATTCATTACATTTGCATTCACAAATTAAGCGAAAAACTTCTGATATGCTCCACTTTGATTCCGATTATATGGAAGGTGCGCATCCCACAGTGATGCAGCGTCTTGTTGAGACCAATCTTGAACAGACCGTAGGTTACGGTGAGGATGAGTATTCCAAGCGTGCGGCCGATCTGATACGTGAGGCGTGTGGCTGTCCCGATGCGCTGGTACGTTTCCTGGTGGGAGGTACCCAAACCAACGCCACTGTCATTGACGGCCTGCTGCACCAGTATGAGGGTGTGATGGCGGCCGATACAGGTCACATCAACAACTTCGAGGCCGGAGCCGTGGAGTCATCGGGCCACAAGATACTGATAGTACCATCCCATCAGGGCAAGGTTGCAGCATATGACATAGAGCGATATCTGACGGAGTTCTATGAGAATGAGAACCATCAGCATATGGTATCACCGGGCGCGTTGTATCTCTCTTTCCCGACAGAGTGGGGAACCCTGTATTCACTGGGTGAACTGGAGGCTTTGAGCCGCGTCTGCCATAAGTACAATATCCCTCTTTATATGGACGGAGCCCGTCTGGGTTACGGTCTGGCAGCATCAAAGGATGTTACGCTTAAGGATATAGCCCGTTTGTGCGATGTGTTCTACATAGGCGGAACTAAGGTTGGCGTAATGTTCGGAGAGGCTGTGGTTACCGCTCATCCGGAACTTCTGCCCCGTTTCTTTACCTTTGTAAAGCAGCACGGTGCAATGCTGGCCAAGGGCCGTCTGCTGGGCGTTCAGTTCAGCACCCTGTTTACCGATAACCTGTATCTGGAGATATCACAGAACGCAGTCAACCAGGCCCTGCGCCTCAAGAAGGCCATGATCAAGAAAGGCTTCTCGCCATACGTGGATTCACCCACCAACCAGCAGTTCTTCTGCCTGCCCAAGTCCGAGATTGAGCGCATCGGCAAGTTCGCATCATTTGAGATCTGGGCTCCCTGCGGTCCGCAGCAGAGCGTGGTGCGCTTTGTTACCAGCTGGAACACATCGGACCAGATGATTGACGAGTTCATCAGCAAACTCTGAATCCCGCCAAAGTGTCCCACAACCACCCGCGCCAGAGCGTATTCTCGCCCCGGTGATTGTGTTACACACCCCCATCTAGAGGGTGTGTCCCACGCTCTCACCCGCCACAAAGCCTGTGAACGTGGTTGCTGTGGGACACTTTGGCGGAATAACAATTATTAACACAAAAGATTTGTGAGGCATATCAAAAATATTTTGATTTGCGTCAAAATCAATTTGTTTTTGCTTATGAGACAACTCACAAAAAAGGAAAAAATCATTATGGAGCAGTTCTGGACCTATGGTCCCATGTTTGTACGTGAACTGCAGGAGCATTATGAGGAACCCCGTCCCAATTTCAACACACTCTCTAATCAGGTGCACACACTTATGGAGGACGGGTTCCTGGAGCGCAAGGCCTACGGAAGCAACTACCAGTACTCGCCTGCCGTATCACGCAAGGCATACAGTCTGGACGGTTTCCACGGGCTGGTAAATGAATACTTTGACAGCTCATACTCAAGCGTAGTCCTTGGACTTGTTGAAGAGGAGCGCCTGTCTGTTGACGATCTTAAACGTATTATTGACAAAATTGAAAACCGCAAATGAATACTCAAGTCCTTTTATTCCTTGGAAAGGCGGCCTTACTGACCTTTGTTTTCGTACTTATGTACCGCCTTTTGTTGCGCCGCGAGACATTCCACGGTCTTAAACGCGGAGCCCTGATGCTCTCACTTGTACTCTCCTATGTTCTCCCTGTAACTGTCATTACAGTACATCGTGATATCAGCAAGAGCCCGATTGCCCAGAACGCAGCATCCGCTCAGCCCGCTGCTACTCCTGTAAATCAGATCCAACCTTTCTCTCCTGTTGCACAAACAAGTGCCCCTGCACCGTTGGTATCGGCCGCAGAGAGCGCAGCTGTTCAGGCACCTACAGTACAAAAGGATAAAACCGCGGTACTGCTCCAGATCCTACTGGCTGCATATCTGGCAGGTCTCATTGTTATGCTCCTGCTCAGGGTACGCTCTATCCTCAAGGTTTCGGCCATAGTTAGAGGCGGAGAGACTGTAGAGCGTGGAAATGGCTATCGGATTGTAGTTACCGATAAGAGCTTAAGCCCGTTCAGCTGGCTTGGAACCATAGTACTGTGTGAAAAGGATTATGCCGGCATTGACAGCAACGTCCTTAAGCATGAGAAGGCCCATATAGCACACGGTCATCCGCTGGAACTCATGCTGCTTGATTTCATGTCGCTGTTCCAGTGGTTCAACCCCGCCGTCTGGGTATTGCGCCGTGACCTGTGCCTTGTACATGAGCAGCAGGCCGATTCCGATGTCCTGAAATCCGTGTCCGATGCCCGTCCGTACCAGTTTATGCTGCTCAGCCAGTCTCAGGGAGGCTTGGCATTCAATATCGTGGCCAGTTTCAACGGCAACGGAGTAGAGAGCCGCATAGACATGATGAACCGCAAACGCTCCAGTCGCAGGCAGATGCTCAGGTTCCTCTATATACCTCTTGTAATGTGCGTATCGCTTACATTGACCGCAAATGTGGCGTATGACAAAGCTTCTGCTGAATCAGAAACTGCGGTTCAACCCGATTCCATAATTGGAGTAAATTTCTTTACGACCAAGATGGGAGAATTACCTTTTGGAGGGGTGCCAACCAGAACTGACGGAAAAGAGTACCTTTACTACCTGGACGGAAAAAGAGTTGACAAGGCAACAATTGAAAACCTCTCTTATTCGGATATTAAATCCCATACGTTAGTCAGAGATAAAGCTGCTGTTGACTTATACGGCCCGGAGGCGGAAAACGGTGTATTGGTATACGTAACCAAAAGTGGTTCAGCCGACGATAGTGATACAAATCACTCTGCTGTATCCAATAATGAGAAAACGACTCATGATTATGTTGACCTGGGTTTGTCTGTAAAATGGGCTACATGTAACGTGGGGGCCGATAAGCCCGAGGATAATGGTAATTTATACGCCTGGGGAGAAACGGAGGTCAAAGAACAATATAATGTGAGGACAAGCAAGTGGGGATTTATGCCTTTTTCATTGAAAAAATATAATATAAACAGTGAACAAGGCACAGTTGACAACAAGACCACACTTGACCTTGAAGATGATGTCGCTCATGTAACTTGGGGAGGCAACTGGCGTATGCCGACTAAGAAGGAGATGGATGAGTTGCATGACAACTGCACTTGGGAGTGGACAACTCTCAACGGTGTAAACGGATATCGGGTTACAAGTAAGAAACAGGGTTATACAAACCGTTCCATATTCCTTCCTGCATCCGGATACAAAGCAAACGGATTTTACGAATATGGAAGAAATGGTAACTATTGGTCGCGTTCGCTTATGACAGATCCTTATGGAGATGGTAGTGTAACATGTGGTACTGCAGCCTGTATCCGTTTTAATAATAATCAAGCTAATATTGGTTGGGAGGATCGAATGGCTGGTCTTTCTGTCCGTCCCGTCTGCCCGTAACATTATCAATTAAAAATGCATTATGAGAAAGACTGTCCATCATATAGCATTGACATGCATACTGGTATCAATCGGCCTTACTGTGAGTGCTCAACAGATACGATATCCTGTTGAATCAACACAGCCTTTCAATCTCAATACAATTAATAACAGTGCGTCTGTTGAAGAAGTCTTCCGTAGTAATCAGGACTTCGTAAAGTTTAAAGATAACGACGTATTGATGATAAAAGGAAACGAAACGCACCAATTACCTGAAAACAGCAAGGTAGCATATAGTGAGGAATCTCAGGGAGTAGATAAAAACAACCTCCCTGAACATGAATACGTTGACCTGGGCTTATCAGTAAAGTGGGCCACCTGTAATGTGGGTGCTGAAAGACCCCAGGATAAAGGCGATCTCTTTGCCTGGGGTGAGACTGAGCCCAAGTCTGAATACACTATGTCCAATTATAAGTTCAGCATAAACGGCAGTTATGATGACTTTACCAAGTATAACTATAAAGACCGTAAGAACAGATTGGAACCTGAAGATGACGCGGCCCATGTAAAATGGGGCGGGAACTGGCGTATGCCCACAACAGGCGAATGGAAAGAGTTGATGAGTAAGTGTACCTGGAGTTATGTAAAGATGAAGGATGGAACCGAAGGGTTCCGTATAAGAGGTAATAAACGAGGTTATAGAGACCGCTCCATTTTTCTTCCCTTTACTGTATATAGAGATTCTACGAGCGTTGTAGAGGGTGAGTCTATAGGTGAAGGTCAGTTTGCTGGCCTCTATTGGACATGTTTCCTTGTTGATGACGAACTTGTACTGAAGATGAACGGTATATGTGATGCGTGGGGTATGTGGCTTGAGCCGGATGTGAACTTCCAGGCATCATTCGTCCAACGCAACTTAGGCCGTGCTATCCGTCCTGTTTGCGAGTAATTACTTACTCATATAAATAGAACCGCCAATGCTTATAAACATCGGCGGTTCTTTACTATTTGTTCTGGAGCATTTTCTTCTCTTCGGTGGCTAATCGGCGTTCCACTTTTTTGACGTCTTCGGCTGGTGGAAGGTTTTCGGGAACGATACCTCGTTCTGTCAGCATCTTGCGCACGGCCGCGTTGTTGTCAACATGCTCTTGGGTTATTGATTCCTCACCGTGAAGGTCCTTGGTTTGAACATTTACGCAGGTCATTTCGGCAGCAAAATCCTTGGCTTTTATGCTTATTGTAGGTAAGAAATCGGCCAACGGACGGTTTTGTGGCACTAAATAGCAGGCATAACGGGTGAGCATTATGTCTTTTACTTCTCGTCCAGCTCCACTCCCCAACTTGACCATTTTATTGACGTCAATAAAATGATCCAGAATAGGCTGTCGCGCATTTTTACAGGATTCTTTGGCCTTGTCAATCACTTTCCAGAAATTCTGCCACAAACTATATCCTAATAGTTTCTGCAGATCTCTTGCACTCCAACATTCGGTCTCGTCAATCAGGCAGACCGCATCTTCAAAGCTCTTGAACAGAGCATCAATCTCTTCTTTTTTCATAAGTATAACAATTAATTGGTATTAATAAATGTCTGCAAACAACAAGGGGTATCCCAATCTGACACCTTATGCCTAATGGAACACCCCTTGGTATCAGATATTGCAAACTTACAAAATAGTTTTTATGGTTTATTATGAAAATGCACCTTTAACACAAGACGCATTTTCACGATAAATCAGTTTAGATAACAGATAAACCAATCAAATGCATTATGAGAAAGAAATTCCTCTTGCTTGCATTGACATCCGTGCTGATGTCACTCTGCATTCCTTTGTGTGCTCAACAGGTTTTACCTAAAGGATCGACCAAGGAGGAAGTGATGCGCAAATTTCCTGGACTGGTGATAGATGATGAAGGTAATGCAACTATGAACGGAGAACCTGTTTCCATAATATCCTTGGATTATTTAGTTAAAGTCCAACCTTCAGAGCCATCAAAGCTAGATACCGGCATTCATATTCTTGATTCGAGAACTAATGATGACAATACCGTTGCCGTGACACAGCTTACAGCCGATATGATTGATAAGGTCAGGCCTTATCATTATGATATGACCCATGAGGAATATCGCGAGTTACAAAGGAAATCAATAGAGTCTGAGTATGTCATTAAGATTGGAAAGATTTCTAAAAAAGCAAGGGCAAGACGTGAAGACAAAGAAAACTACACCAAAAAGACATATAAAGTACCAGAGGGGATAACATTTAAAGAACTGATCACCAGCCTGCCTGGCATTGAAATAGATAAAGCGGGCAGGTTTATCACAAAAGAAAGGAAAAGCAGTGTAAGCCATATAGGTTTCAATAATCAAATTGTACTTTTTAATGATTCCTATGATCCATATTATACCAATGATATTAAACTGGTAACAGACCCTATACAGTCAATAAGTGATTCATCAAGAAATTACAGTCGTCTCACTTATACAAATGATGCAAAATTGGGCACAGGAACTGTTTATGTACAAATAAAGCAACGGATATACCATGAAGAGTTGACAGATGAAGCACATATCATAATAGAATATTATCCGGATGTATCCCCAGATCTGGTTGGTGGCAACTCAGAGTATGTTGACCTGGGCTTGAGTGTAAAATGGGCCTCACGTAACGTTGATGCTTCCGGACCTGATGAAATGGGTGGATTATATTCCTGGAGTGAAGATGACATAGCTCACGTCAAATGGGGCGCTAGCTGGCGCATGCCCACTACAGATGAGATAAATGAACTCATTTACAACTGCACATGGAGCTGGGCGTCAATGAACGGTCAGATAGGTTTCCTCATAACAAGTAATAAACCCGGTTACACGGACCGCTCCATTTTCCTTCCTTATGCCTTTTTCGGCACTTCAGGTGACCTGAGTTACTGGTCCGGTTCTACAGATCCCGACAATCCTGACCGTGCAGCCTGTCTTTGGATTCATTTGTACTCAGATCTTGCGTGGTCCGGTTCCTGCTACCGCACATGGCCACGGCCCGTACGTCCCGTCTGCGAGTAAATCAGTTTAGACACAAGCAAATCAATAGCATTATGAGAAATAAAGTCCTCTTGCTTGCATTGACATCCGTGCTGATGTCACTCTGCGTTCCAGCCTGTGCCCAGCTGCCACAGAGTGATTCCACAGTTAGCCTTTCGCAACTTACAGCCGAAATGATTGAAAAGGTCAAGGCTTATGAGGCTTCCGGCAAGCTGGAGGAGTATGAGTATATTATTGAGATTAAACAGATATCGGCCGATGTCAATATTGATTCCCAAGGCAATAAGTTATTCCAAGTACCAGAAGGCATAACATTGAAGGAATTGCTCTCTCAGTTACCCGGCGTACAAACTGATAAAAAAGGAAGGTTACTCACAAAATCCAGAAAAAATATAGTTACAAGTATAGAATTTAACGGAGGTAAGGTATATCCGGAAAACATATCATTAGATTATCCTGATGATTATAAACTTCTCAGTGGGGCTATCCATGTAGTAATAATGGACAGGAAACATTTCAGGGAATATCTGTCCAAGACCGATAGGGATGACCTGCCCAAACGGCGTGCAGAAATAACAATCAGCTACTATCCCAGACAGAATGCAAATGCACTCCTCAATAACATATTAAGAGAGAGATACATAATAGAAATAAACAACCAATAGCAACACAGAAGGATCAGTTTACGTGACTATGTTTAAAGCAGACAGATTGAGTTCAGCTCCTCTGTTAGAGATTGGACACCACGCTGAATTCTATCCAACTGTCTTTTTCTGGGTTTGTGCAGACCTGCGGCGTAATGCCACAACTGACGTTCGTTGATGCCTGTAATTCGGCTCAAGGCTGCTTTAGTAAAGATATTGCTGTAGTAATTAATGAACGTTGTAGCATCTATCACAAAAGACAATTCATATTCACCTTTTACAAGGTCCGATATTTCAACTCCCAGTTCAGCACAGGATTCCTTATAGACCTGTATGGCTTCGGTGATATCTCGCTTGATATCGTTCAGGTTCTTGCCTACCGCAACAATGGGAAGATCATTTATAAATGCGCTCAGATTATCGCCGGCATATTCCACTATTACCTGTAGATTCTTCATAATACCTTACTTGTTTATTCCTGCTTGACGCAGGATATTGTAATACGTACCTTTTTCTATCCCCTTGTTTGTATGATTAGGAACTACAACCACTCTGGTGCCATTAGTGTAAACCATGTGGCTGCCTTCCTGCCTTACAAACCAAAACTTATGAGCCTCAAGCTCACTAATAACATCTTTAACCTTCTTATAGCTCATAATACAACAGAACGGTTAAAGAGTTTTCGATGCAAATGTAGTAATAACACGAATTGATTACAAGAAAATGCTCGTAATTTTACTGCATTTCCAATAATTAGATCTTCTTTCTTCATAAGTATTAATTATTAATGGTATAATAAAAGTCTGCAAACAACAAAGGGCATTCCAACCTGTCACCTTTATGCCTTGCGGAATACCCTTTGGTATCAGATAATGCAAACTTACAATAATATCTTGACATTTATAGTGAAAATGATACAAAAGGGGTTTGGCCCCAATTGTACCAAAGGGAGGGGACAAATTGTCCTCCCCCTTTCCATTCTACGAATGTCTTATAGATAGAATGACTTTATAAGGCGTCTTATATATACGCCAAAGAACATCTTCTCAGGGAGACTGCATTTCTGGAATTCATATCTCAGTATCATGTCCAGACAGGCAAACCTGCCGGCTTGACGGTCAAACTCATTATGGTCATCCTGGCCGGTGTATGCTTTTGCAAAGGCATCCCAGAACAGATGTAGCTGCTGCTCTGTCATGTGGAAAATATCCTGAACCTGTTTCATGGGCGCATACACATTGCAGATCTGGTATAGATGGCCGATGTCAAACATCGGGTCACCATAGCCGAATCGGTCCAGGTCTATCCATATGGGCCGGTCACCGGAGAGTACAAGATTTCCCATATTGAAATCACCGTGACTGCAGGTCTTAATGTCCTGTATGGTCTGGGCAAAGTCTTTGAGTATGTGGCGGTTCTTGCGGCTTACGAACTGTACCTTGTCCAGGGCTCTCATGAGTTGCTCCTTGCGGCTGGGAAAGAAATCCGTGTCACACTGGGTGCTGAAAAGTATCTTGCCGTTGCTGCACATGACCTGTGCCATCTCTTCTATGCTCTGCGGCTCATCGTGACAGATACGTGAAAGGGATTTCTTGTCCTTTATGCGGTCCGATATGGTTCCGTACAGATTACCAACCCGAACCATCTCATGCATCTTGGGAGTGGGTAACCCCAACCTCTCCACAGCCCTGGAAACTTCAAACTCATGCTTGACAAACTCCAGAGTGTTAATCTGCTTTCTATCTACCTTCAGAATCAAACCCGGATGAGACGGATTCTCATACGTAAATCCGTTACCCCCTTGTCCTACTTGAGTCCAAGCGCTCAAATCAATGTCCTTATACTCACTCATAGTCCGTTTTATAATAAAATAGTACAAAAGGGGACAGTCCCCTTTTGTACCGTTTTGTATCATTTGCCTTTCAGGATCTTCTTGATGTCGTTGAGTTTGTTCAGGGCCTCGATGGGGGTGAGGTTGTTGACATCGATTGAGAGCAACTGGTCGCGGATCTGGCAGAGCACGGGGTCATCCAGCTGGAAGAAACTCATCTGCAGGCCTTCGCGGTGCTGACCGGTCTCTACGCTGGGACGGGATATGCTCTTGTCACTTCCGCTCTCCTCCATCTCCTTGAGTATGGTTCCGGCGCGCTTTACTATGCTGCGGGGCATTCCGGCCATCTCGGCCACATGGATACCGAACGAGTGTTCCGAGCCTCCGGGCACCAGTTTGCGCAGGAAAAGCACCTTTCCATCGGTCTCTTTTACCGATACGTTATAGTTGCGGATGCGCGGGAAAGATTGCGCCATCTCATTGAGTTCGTGATAGTGGGTGGCAAAGAGCGTGCGGGCGTGGGCCGACGGGTGCTCGTGGATGTATTCAACGATGGCCCAGGCTATGGATATGCCATCGTACGTGGAGGTTCCGCGTCCAAGCTCGTCAAAGAGCACCAGGCTGCGGGCTGTCAGGTTATTCAGGATGCTGGCGGCCTCGGTCATCTCGACCATAAAGGTAGATTCACCGGCCGATATGTTATCGCTGGCTCCCACGCGGGTGAATATGCGGTCCACAAGGCCGATGCGTGCACTGTCGGCCGGGACGTAGCAGCCCATCTGGGCAAGCAGGGTAATAAGTGCGGTCTGACGCAGAAGGGCCGATTTACCCGCCATATTTGGACCGGTTATGATAAGAATCTGCTCCTTGTCGCTGTCAATATAGACATTGTTGGAGATGTAACTCTCACCCGGTGCCATCTGAGTCTCTATTACCGGATGACGGCCCTCTTTGATGTCTATTATCTGACTCTCATCAACCACCGGACGTACGTAACGGTGCTCGCGAGCCACGCGGGCAAATGACAGCAGGCAGTCTATGCGGCTCACCTGGGCGGCGTTGACCTGTATGGCGGGCACATACTCCAGAATAGACTGGGCAAGACCGGCAAAAATCTGCGATTCCAGCGCAAGAATCCGGTCCTCGGCCCCAAGGATCTTCTCCTCATACTCCTTAAGTTCCGGGGTGATGTAACGCTCGGCGTTTACCAGCGTCTGCTTGCGTATCCAATCGGCCGGCACCTTGTCCTTGAATGTGTTGCGCACCTCAAGGTAATAGCCGAACACGTTGTTGTATGCAATCTTAAGGCTGGATATTCCGGTCTGCTCGGCCTCGCGCTGCTGTATCTGCATCAGGTAGTCCTTGCCGCTGTAGGCAATGCTGCGCAGTTCGTCCAGCTGGGCATCGATTCCATCGGCTATTACACCGCCTTTGCTTATCAGCAGCGGGGTATCGGGACGGATGGTACGGATGATATTGTCGCGCAGGGTCTCACACAGGTCTATCTTCTGGCCTACCTCACGCAGCTGCGGGTTCTCAGAGGCATCGCATATCAGCTTGATGGGTTCCAGCTGCTTGAGTGCCATACCAAGTGAGAGTACCTCACGCGGGTTGATTCGGCCCACGGCAGCCTTTGATACCAGGCGCTCCAGATCACCCATGCGCTGCAGGGCATCAGTAAGGGCATCGGCCGTATCGGGATAGCGGAACAGATGGTCCACTACATCCAGACGGTTGTTGATGGCGGCGGTATCCTTGAGCGGGAAGAGCATCCAGCGGCGCAGCAGGCGCGCTCCCATGGGCGATGACGTATGGTCAATGACCTGCAGCAGCGATGTGCCGTCCTCATTGTTTGATGATATCAGCTCCAGGTTGCGTACCGTGAACTTGTCTAAGCGCACGTAACGCTCCTCATCAATCAGGCGGATGGATGATATGTGGCCGATGTTGTTGTGTAGGGTCTCTGCCAGATATTCCAGAATGGCTCCGGCGGCCACCTTGCCGTTCTGCAGATGATCTACGCCGAACCCCTTGAGGTTGCGTACATGGAAATGACGGTTGAGTTTCTCGCGTGCAAAATCCTGTGTAAAGACCCAGTCATCAAGTTCGCGCAGGCAGTAGCGGGTGCCAAATGACTGCTCAAACTGCTGGCGGCGGCCGCGCTCAATGAGCGTCTCCTTGGGTGCAAAATTTGAAAGCAGCTTGTCTATATGGTCGGCCGGACCTTCGGCAATAAGGTATTCACCGGTGGATATGTCCAGAAACGATATGCCCCACGCTCCCTTGCCAAAGTGAACAGCTGCAAGGAAATTGTTCTCCTTGTTCTGCAGAACGTTGTCACTCATGGCTACACCGGGCGTAACAAGTTCGGTGATGCCGCGTTTTACAAGAGTCTTGGTAAGTTTGGGATCCTCCAATTGGTCACAGATAGCCACACGCCGGCCCGCACGTATAAGTTTGGGCAGATAGACATCGAGAGCGTGATGCGGGAAACCGGCCATCTCAAGAGCGGCGGCTCCGTTCTTGCCGTTGTTGCGGCGGGTCAGGGTTATGCCCAGTATCTCACTGGCCTGGACGGCATCCTGTGCGTATGTCTCATAAAAATCTCCGCATCGAAACAGCAGTACGGCATCGGGATGTTTCTCCTTGAGGCTGTAGAACTGCCGCATCATGGGCGTTTCATCGGGCTTGCTCTGTGACATCGGGCCAAAAAGGTTATTTCTTGCGCTTACGGAAGAGGAACAGGGTTGCAACTATGAAAAGCGCAATGAGTATTCCAAGAGTAATGAATGTTGCCTTGAGGTTATGGGGTGCAAATCCCAGCAGCAGAAGGACAGGGAATCCCATTATCATGGCCGGGATGTTCTGCAGCACCAGGTTGTTGGCGGCAGGAGTCTGGTAGCGCGGGTCAATCTCACGCAGCAGGATCATACCGTTGCTGGCGGTTCCGGTCAGCATTCCGAACATTGAGAAGAAACCCTCATACTTGTAATCGGGATATATGCGGAACGATACCCATCTCACATACACGAATGTTGCTATGGCGCCGAATATGCAGACCAGTGTCAACGGCAGCCAGATGGCCTTGAGGTTCTCAAAACTGATGGCGGCGGTACCGGCCACAATCATTATGTCAAAGCAGATTCCGCTTACACGGTTCAGGAGGAACTCGTTCAGGTACTCGCGGGTCATCCAACCACGCTTGCGAAGGCCGCGGATAACGATCTTTACAAGTGATCCGAACAGGATACCCCAGAAGAAGTTGAATCCGTAAACCAGAGGCTTGAGAGTCTTCTCGCCAAAGTTTCCTAACTCAAGTTTGCCTATGAATGTCATGAGCAGATAAACCAGAAAGTATGTCAGAAGAACTATGCTCACTACGATGGTCAATTTATCCACAGACTCGGAGTGGGGCAGTTCGTTGGCCTGCTCATAATCCTTCAGGGTGTGGCGCTGAACGCTATCCTGCTCGTGGATCTTGAGCTTGCCCTTTCCGTTAAGTATGTTCATGTAGATCACTCCTATCACGCTGCCTACCAGGAATCCGATAGCGGCGATGGAAAGGCCAAAATCAATGCCGTGGAAATCAATGCCCTGATCGGAGGCACCCAACTGGTAGATGGTACCAAAGTTCAGAGCCTGACCGGGACCCTGTCCATAGCCCATCGGCACCAGAAGACCTCCTGAGTAGAAAATGTCACGGCCTGCCTCGGGGTTGCGCCACCACAGATACATGGGGATGGTAACCAGAAGGCCGATGATACCCTGAATGATATATGTGCCGATGGTCAGTGTGCCGGTGTCTATAACGGTGCGTGTGTTGGCGCGGTCAGTCTCCTTTGACGGGCGCAGTGACATGGCGATGAATCCTAGTGCCAGTGTGTGGTAGGTGACCGTCTCCATGAAACGCTTGTCAATTATGCCGTTGAAATCGGCCCACAGTTTCAGCAGCAGGATGATAAGACCACCCAGCAGGGCCGATGGGATCAGGCTGCGGCGCAGAACCTTTACTTTACGACGGAGTATGTTTCCGGCCAGTACGGCCAGGGCAATGATGAAAACCTGAACGAGTGCGCTCCACACTTCAGGAGCAGCGAACGATGTCACTGCGATACCGTTTGATGACAATAGCATAATAGTCGCTTTTCCAATAGTTCTTCAAAGATAATGCAAGCCGAGAGGAGAACAAAATAAACAAGTTTATTTTTTATCCCGAGGCGAAGCTTATCTTGAAGCGTAGCTTAAAGATAGGAAAAATAGTACAAAAGGGGACTGTCCCCAATTGTATCATTTTTTGCGGGAGCGAAAAATGAGCCAGAGGCCGGCTATGATGAAGGGGATGCTCAGGAGCTGACCCATGTCAAAGGTCATGCCCTGCTCAAAGTCCACCTGAACCTCCTTGCAGAATTCAATGAAGAAGCGGAATGTGAAGATGGTGGCAATGCAGAATCCAAAGTAGAATCCCGAGCCTATCTTTTCCTTGTGCTTGCGGTAAATGAGAACGATGATTGCAAAGATGATGAGGTAGGCAATGGCCTCGTAGAGTTGGGCCGGATGGCGTGCAAAATCCTCGCCGTTCTGGACAAAGATGAAACCCCAGTCGGTGCCGGTGGGCTTGCCTACAATCTCGGAGTTCATAAGGTTGCCCAAGCGGATGCAGGCGGCGGTGAGCGGGGTGGCCACGCAGACCATATCTATGCACTCCAGGACCTTGACCTTATACTTGCGGCAGTAAAGCCACATTCCTATTATGATGCCGATGGTACCGCCGTGGCTGGCAAGTCCGCTGTATCCTACAAGCTTTACGCCTCCCTGAGGCATGAAACGTATGGGCAGCAGCATCTCAATGAAATGCTTGCCGCTTGTAAGGTAATACTCCGGCTCATAGAAGATGCAGTGTCCCAGGCGTGCTCCGGCCAATATTCCAATAAAGCAGTAGATGAACAGAGGCTCAAAAGTCTCCTGTTTGATACCGCGGTCCTTGTAGAGTCTTTTGACTATAAGATAAGCGGCCACAAGACCAATCACCCACATGAGTGAATAGTACCTGATGGGCAATCCCAGCAGACGGCATAATTCGGTGTCGGGATTCCAGACAACTGCAAGGAAACTGTTCATAGCCTTAATAGTTTATACGTTAAAGCGGAAGTGCATAATGTCACCGTCCTGGACCACGTAGTCCTTACCTTCCACATAGAGTTTGCCGGCATCGCGTACGGCAGCCTCGGAGCCCAGTTCCACGTAGTCATTGTACTTGATGACCTCGGCACGGATAAAGCCCTTCTCAAAATCGGTATGTATAACACCTGCGCACTGAGGTGCCTTCCAGCCCTTACGGTAGGTCCATGCCTTTACCTCCATGGGTCCGGCGGTGATGAATGTCTCTAGGTTCAGAAGACTGAAGGCCGATTTCACCAGACGGTTTACGCCCGATTCCTCCAGACCCAGTTCCTCAAGGAACATCTGACGGTCCTCATAGCTCTCCAGCTCGGCAATCTCGCTCTCGGTCTTGGCGGCAATCACCAACAACTGTGCGTTCTCATCCTTGATGGCCTGACGCACCTGCTCCACGTATGCGTTACCGGTCTTGACGCTACCCTCATCGACGTTGCACACATAAAGCACGGGTTTGGAGGTGAGCAGGAACAGGTCATGCGCAATCTTTTCCTCATCCTTGGAGTCAAATGATACGGTGCGGGCCGATTTGCCCTGCAGCAGTACGTCACGGTATGCGTTCAGTACATCGCATACTATCTTGGCCTGCTTGTCGCCTACGGCAGCCTGCTTGGCCACCTTCTGCAGACGCTGGTCAATGGTCTCAAGGTCCTTTATCTGGAGCTCAGTGTCAATTATCTCCTTGTCACGCACGGGATTGACGGTGCCGTCCACATGTGTCACGTTCTCATCGTCAAAGCAGCGCAGCACATGGATTATAGCGTCGCACTCGCGGATATTACCCAGGAACTTGTTGCCCAGACCCTCGCCCTTGCTGGCGCCTTTTACCAGTCCTGCTATATCCACAATCTCAACGGTGGCGGGAACTATTCGGCCAGGATGAACCAGCTCGGCCAACTTGGTCAGACGCTCATCAGGGACAGTAATTGTTCCTACGTTGGGTTCTATTGTACAGAAAGGAAAGTTTGCTGCCTGCGCCTTAGCGCTTGACAGACAGTTAAAGAGTGTGGATTTGCCTACGTTGGGCAGGCCCACTATGCCGCATTGCAATGCCATTTGTTACGCTTTTATTAATCTGAGCGCAAAGGTAGCAAAAAAAGCTTTAGAGCATGTCGTTATCTATCATCCAGATAATCTCCTCAATCATGGCATCCTCTTCGTCATGCTCGGGGTCATACTCCTTCTTGAGCGACGCGCCGAACAGCGCTGCAAACGTCTGGTAGAATTTGGCCTTGAATCCACCAATAAATGCCTTTATCAGGTCATAACTGGTCTGGTTGCACTCGCGGTCAATGAGTTTTATAAGGAGTTTGCCCTGTGACAGCGTGCATCGGCGCATGATAGGATAATACTGATCCCAAACTCCTTTCTCCACTTTTTCAAGATGCTCCTTGCGGGCCTCGTCATCCTGCAGTGTCTGCATGTAGAGATATGTCTCCACCAGTATGGCCTTGACCTCAAGTGCAATGGGGTACATCTTCTGGACGTTGCGGGTAAGCTTATCGTATTTGCGCTGCTTACGGGCTGTGGGGTAGATGCGTCGGCCGTAAATGGTCACCTCCATCATCTCGAAAGTGGGGACCGTATCGCCGTCTATGATGGTGGCCAGTGCCACAAGCACACGCTGCTGCTTATCATCATCCTCAGGCAGTGAGCAGAAGGCAGGAACGCACAATACCAGAGTCAGTAACAGTATTACAATCCGTTTCATGTCTGCAAAATTATCAATTCTCGCAAAAAAGACCTACTTTTGAGCCAGTCCTTTGGAAAACAAATGTTTCTGATACTATTATACAATGAAATCAAGATTGTTAATGTTTGCACTACTGTCATGTTCCGTGACAGCCGTTTATCCTCAGTTCCCGGAATCAGAAGGTTGGGAGAGCGTACTTGAGACACTCCTGTCCGATGAGGAACTCACGCCCGATGCCCTTGAGGAGTTGTCAGATTTGTACTGCTCACTACACGAAAATCCCCTGAACATAAACACGGCCACCAGAGATGAACTCTCCATGCTGCCTTTCCTGACCGATGCCCAGATAGAGGATATACACGCCTACATCTATATGCACGGGCCGATGCTCACGCTGGGCGAACTTCAACTCACAGGCAGTCTGGACTACGACACACGCCGGTTGCTGCGTCAGTTTGTCTATCCCGGTCCGCTTGAACCACGGAAAGACAGTATCAGGTTGTCCGATGTAATAATAAACGGACGCAGTGAACTTGTGACCCGTCTGGACATCCCGCTCTACCGGAGGGACGGATTCAGATACCACTCGCCCCGGGAACTGGAGCGTTATCCCAACCGGGCTTACCTGGGAGACCGTCTGTCAAACAACCTGCGCTACGCTTTCAACTGGCATAACCGTATAAGGTTTGGAATAACGGCCGATAAGGACGCGGGTGAAAAAGGCTATGACTTTTTCTCTCCGTATCTGTTTCTTAAGGATATGGGTGTTGTCCGTGAACTGGCAGTAGGAAATTTCAAGGTCCAGACGGGATGCGGTCTGTTGTTGGGGAGCGGATTCAGCGTGGGCAAGAACATGGCGCTTTCAACGGTTTCGGGCCAGACTCAGGGGCTCAAGCCGCATTCGTCGACTCAGGAGTACGGTTATCTTTGCGGAGCAGGAACCACAGTCGGAAAGGGACCTGTCCGATTCACGTTGCTGGCGGCATGGACACCGCTGGACGCTACGGTCAAGGGCGATACTGTGATAGGATCGTTCAAACAGGACGGTTTTCACCGTACGGGATTGGAGATGTCAAAAAGACACAACGTCAGACTGGGTACCATAGCAGCCAACGTACGTTACAGTTACCGGGGGTTAAGGATTGGAACCACATTCCTGGCAGAGAAACTGTCCCTGCCCTATAAGTCTCATGACCGATTTACAGGAGTATCGGCCGATTTGGGATTGAACCGGGCCCGATACTCGGCCCTGGCGGAGGTTTCGGTGCTGAACGGGGCACCGGCGGTTGTGGCATCGCAAACCTTACGTCTGCCGGACGGTTGGTCCATGAATACCGTGTTCAGGTATTACAGTCCCCGCTACATGGCTTTTCACTCAAATGCCATAGCCGAGAGCAGTGTGCAGAATGAGATAGGCCTGCTTGTAGGTATGGCCTGCAAAACCCGTAAACTCAGGATAAACGGATATGCAGACCTGTTCATGCATCCGGAACCGCGTTACGGAGCATCTGAGAGAAGCAACGGTATAGACCTGCGCATGGAGGCGGATTGGAGGTTAGGCCGCAGGGATGAACTGTTCGCTACCGCCCGTTTCAAATCAAAACAGAAAGACTGCAAATATACCGGACGGCTGGAGTACTGCATTACGGGACGCTACCGCTTGAGATGGACCCATCAGACCTTGTCGGGTGCGGAATTGAAGACGCAGTTATTCTATTCTCGCTATGATTTCATAGCCGAGCCCATATCCAACGGACTGGCTGTCACCCAGAGTTACAGCAGGTGTCTGCTGAACGGAAGGTTGGATGTAAACCTTACTGCATCGGTGTTCCGTACAGACAGTTATGACAGCAGCATATCGGCCTATGAGAGCGGGCTTAGATACTCTTTCAACTTTATTACCCTTTACGGCAAGGGTGCAAGAGCGGCGCTGACCGTCAGGTACAGGATAGGCAAGAACCTGCAGTTAAACCTGAATGCGGGCGGGACTTATTATTCGGACCGCGATGAGATAGGCTCCGCTCAGCAGCGGATAGACTCCTGTCATAAGGAGGACATATCAGTACAGTTCATAGCAAAGTTCTGACAGAAAAAGCGTACTTTTGCGGGCAGAAAGAGAAAGTCAGCAAATCATGTCTACCGTTCTGTACAGTTCACCGATATTCGGTCCCGTTCATAGCCGCCGCCTGGGAGTTTCATTGGGAATCAACCTGATGCCTGCCGACGGTAAGATCTGCACGTTTGACTGCATATATTGCGAGTGCGGCCGTAACTGTGAGCATCACCCGCATCACCATAGGCCCACCAGAAAGGAGGTATACGATGCCTTACGCGCCACTCTTGCCAGGATGAAGGCCGACGGGCCCGAACCTAACGTGCTGACATTTGCAGGTAACGGCGAGCCTACCGCCAATCCGGAGTTTCCCCTGATTGTGGATGATGTCCTGGCTCTGCGTGACGAGTTCTTCCCAAATGCCAAGGTGAGCGTCCTGAGCAACGGAACCCGCGTGACAGATCCCGCCATATTCAATGCTCTACTTAAACTGGACAACAACATACAGAAACTGGATACCGTTGACATTGAATACATAAAACTGATTGATAATCCTGTGGGGCATTATGACCTGGATGCCATTATCAATGCCCTGTGCGCTTTTAAGGGACACGTCATAATTCAGACCATGTTCCTGACAGGCACTCTCGACGGCCGTGACATGGACAACACATCTGACCGATATGTGATTCCATGGATGGAAGCCCTTAAGAAAATCGGCCCCAGCCAGGTAATGATTTACACCATAGACCGTGAAACTCCCGTCCAAACCTTACGCAAGGCAAGCCGCGAAACAATGGACGTTATTGCTGCACGACTCAGGGAGAACGGTTTTGAAACATCAGTATCATATTGAGAGATGAAAAGATTAAGGACTATACTTTTTTCCATATTACTTGCGGTAACCCCGTCAGTTGCAGGTATAGGTCTGGATTCACTTACCGAGTCCATAGATCAGATCATATACGATGAATTGCCGGAGGGTACCGATATAGCCCTTATGGTCTATGATCTTACCAATGATACCACTCTTTACGCATACCGCGAGAAGATAATGTGCCGTCCCGCATCGGTCCAGAAGGTTATAACATCGGTAACGGCACTGTCATCTCTCGGAGCCGATTACAAGTTCAGGACCACCCTTAAGACGCAGGGAAGCATAGGGAAGGACAGCGTCCTTAACGGCAACCTCTATCTGGTGGGCGGACTTGATCCCGCGCTCAATGAGCATGAACTGCGCAGCATGGTGACCGACCTTAAGAAAGCGGGAATAAACAGGATAAACGGGACCATATATGCAGATGTTTCCATCATGGATACTATGTATTGGGCCACCGGCTGGTGCTGGGATGATGCTCCCGCCAGTTTCCAGCCCTATATATCACCGCTTATGGTTCATCAGGGTTTTGTAGGGGTTGAGGTAAAGCCTACATCCAAGGGAAAGGCTCCGCAGGTGAACATTTATCCTGCCAACACACATATCAGGGTAGTAAACAGGTCCCTGACACAGTGTGATACGCTTGGCCCCCTTACCATTACACGGGACTGGATGAATAATGACAATACCATCGTAATCGAGGGAAACTGCCGCCGCCGTCAGTCTACGGATCTCAGTGTGGTGGGATCGGCCGATTTCACCTTTGCCCTGTTCCGCCAATATCTGGACGAAGCCGGAATCAGGTACGGCAAGTACGGCTGGGGTCGCAGCCCCGTCATGGGCCGTGAATTGTCGGTGGTATCGCATGACCTTCCTTCGGTTGTGAAAGAGGCGCTCAAGGAGAGCAATAACCTTTTTGCCGAGGCAATGTTCCTTCAGACCGGCCGTATCCAGTATCCCCGTGAGATAAAATTCAAGGATGCCGCCAAGTTCCTTCAGAACTTTGTATCGCGCAAGTTCGGTATGTTTACATCATCGTTCAATATAGTTGACGGCAGCGGATTATCCATGTATGACATGTGCTCTCCGCAGTTTATGGTCGATATGCTGTCACTCATCTACAGGGACAAGGACCTGTACAGGATCATGTACAGGAGCCTTCCCATATCCGGGGTGGACGGAACCCTGAAGACCCGCTTGAGCGGAAAGACCACACTCAATAAAGTACATGCCAAGACCGGATCCGTAACCGGTTCATGTACGCTTGCCGGCTATATCCATACTGCCGACGGACGCGACCTTGCATTCTGCATAATGAATGAGGGCGCCATAAAGATGGCACCCTCAAGAGCGGTACAGGACAAGATATGCACTGTCCTATGTGAACTCGGCCGATAAATTATAACTGCTTGAACCCGTATCCCTGCTCTTTCAGCCATTCTATGGCTTTGGGCAGAGCGTACTTAAGATTCTTGTCACTGCGCAGCGAATCGTGGAATACTATTATGGATCCGTTGCGTGTGTATCTCTTTACAATATCCAGCACCTTGTCGGGATTGAGTTTGGCATTGTAGTCACGTGTTATCACATCGTAGAATACAATGTCATAATCATCTTTCATGTAACGGTAAGTCCATCTGCGCAGAACTCCGTGTGGAGGACGGAACAGGCGGGTGGAGAAATAACTGTCACATTTCTTTACGTTATCAATATAATCGTGGTTACGCATGCGCATTCCGCGAACATGATTGAAAGTGTGGTTGCCTATGTGATGTCCGCGTTCCTGTACCATTTTATAGATGTCAGGATGTTTACGCACATTGTCACCCACCATAAAGAAGGTTGCTTTAATACCGTATCGGTCCAGAATGTCAAGCACCCAGGGAGTGACTTCCGGAATAGGTCCGTCATCAAAGGTGAGATACACCGAATGGTCTTCCGGATTTTTCCGGAAGATGCCTTTCGGGTAGATTTTACTCAATAATGCTGTCGGCTGTTCGAGTATCATCAGTCAATACGACGTTCAAATTCATCGCACATCCTCTGCCAGTCAGCAAAGAGTTTGTCATACAGTTCCTTATCCACACATTTTTCCATAATGGGGAATACGTATGAATACTGGATTGATGCGGCGTCAGAGAAATCCTTGGCCGAATGTCTGAGATTGCGGTTGTTCATGCTCAGATACCACCTCATCAACTGCAGGTAGTTTTCTGTAGTTTGGATTAAGATATCGGCTGCCCTGTCTTTTTTACCCAGGCCAAGATATACATTGGCAATCTCTGCAGTTGAGCCGTAGATGGCATCATCCAAGGGCAGAACCTCGTCGCAGATACCTTTATGTACTATTTCCAATACTTCCAGAGCCTTGTCTTTCTTACCCTCGTTGAACAGTTCTATAGACAACTGTGAAGCGAGTCTGCGCAAAGACTGGCACATCCTGCGGTTGGTCTCATCCAGATAGACATCGGGGTTGTCCAGACCGCCGAACTTGAAATTCTTAATGTTAGCGTACATCTTGTCAGTGTCAACGCTACCGTGTGAATTTCCTGTTGCGGCTTTCCAGTCAAACGGGGTGATTCTGTATGCCAGACCTTCAAGCAGGAAGTAATTACCAAGTCCCAGATAACTGCTGGAAGGAACAGTAGTTGCCATATACAGAGGCCTCTCCCAATTGCACTGGGCAATCAGGTCAAGCATCATTATCTCGCTCTTTGTGAGGGCGCTTCTGCCCTTTAAAGAGATAATCATACGATCCGGCATCTTAGCCTTGGTCTCCTCATCGGTTGCTCCCAGATACTTTTCCGGAATCTTCATTCCCGAACGGAGCACCGCATCCTTGTCAATCTTAAGCCAGATGGTATCGGTAGGAATCATATGATGCTGCCTGATCCAGTAGTCCATCACATTGTGGAGTTCAAAAGATTTCTCTACAGCCTCTCTGCTGTTGTTTTTGAGTAGAATATCCTTATCCTCGGGGCTGATGGTAACAAAATCATTTGTTCCTGTCTGATAATCTATCCTGCTGAACGATATAGGCAAGGCAGGTGATTTATAAGCGGGACGCTTCATCTGGTCTATGTACCAATCCGTGTTGAGATAACTCAGATTGCAGCAACGGGCATCGGTACGGAATCCCTCTGTCTCAAAATTGTACCACAGGGGGAATGTATCGTTATCTCCGTTGGTGAATATTACCGGACAGCCTTGTTCGGGCATGCTGGACAGATAATTCTGACCGAAATCACGGCAGGCATAGCGTCCGCTGCGGTCATGGTCATCCCAGGTCTGACTTACCATCTGGACGGGAACGAGCAGACAGAGAACGGCGGCAATTACAGGTGCAACCTTCTTGCCTGCCAGACGGCCCAGCCATTCTGCTATGGCAGCAACACCCATTCCAATCCAAATTGCGTATGCATAGAACGAGCCTGCATAAGCGTAGTCACGCTCGCGAGGCTGCAGGGGAGTCTGGTTAAGGTAGACCACAATGGCCAGACCGGTCATAAAGAAGAGGGCCAGTACTACAATAAACTGATGTGTTCCCTCACGTCCCTTGCCTATCTGCCATAACAGACCCAGCAGACCGAGTAAGAGCGGCAGACAATAGAACACGTTGTGTCCCTTTCCGGCAAGAGAATCCGGCAGCAGATCGTTGTCACCGCCTACAAGCAACTTGTCTATGAAGTTGAATCCTGTAATCCAATTGCCGTTCTCCACCTCACCGTAACGGTTCTGGTTGTCATTCTGACGTCCGGCAAAATTCCACATGAAATATCTCCAGTACATGAAGTTGACCTGATACCTGAAGAAGAACTTAAGGTTCTCTGCCTGTGTGGGCATGGTAACCTTAATGTTTTTGCCTCGTTGGTTATAGGTGGTGGTACGGCCATTTATACCGCCACACCATGACTTGTATTCTGCAATATGATCGGCGTCCTTGCTGTACATACGCGGGAACAGCATATTCTGCGCATATACATATTCCCGTTTCTCATCCATTATGTAGTAACTGTCCTTTTCGGATGCATCGGCCTTCTCCTTACGGCCATAGGCATTGCCCTTGAACTTGGTTACCGGAGTATAATATGAGTAGGTTTTGGTCTGTACCAACTCAAACTCGTTTTCGGAACTGTAAGCCTGTCCATAAAGCAAAGGCCGGGAGCCGTACTGCTCGCGGGCCAGGTAATCGCCGAGAGAGAAAATATCCTCGGGTGAGTTCTGGTCCATGGGAGGATTGGCTGTGGAACGTATCACTATTACGGCATATGATGAATAACCTATGGTAATCATCATCATGCTCAACATGATGGTGTTGAGTATTCCGGCAGAGGGCTTAAAGTTTTCGGGGATTATGTTTCCGAAAAGGTAAACCGCACCTGCGGCCAGTATTATTATACCCAGAATGATACCGCCTGCGGTATGGCCATAGAAAGGTATGCCTGCAAACGCTACGGTAAGCAGGAAAGAGAGGCTCATGAGATTCTTGCGGTCGCCGCGCTGAGTCTCATATGCTCCCCAGATAAGCAGTCCTACAAGCAGGACGATATAGATTATCAGACCTGTGTTGAAAGGCAGACCCAATCCGTTTACGAACAGGAGTTCAAACCATCCGCCAACCTTAACGATACCGGGAACGATACCGTAAAGAACAGCGGCAATGATAACGCCCGAAAGTATGAAAGCCAGAATACCGCCCTTCCAGGAGGGAGACTCTGATTTCTTGAAATAGTAAACCAGTACGATGGCTGTGATACAAAGCAGGTTCAGCAGGTGAACGCCTACCGAAACACCTATCAGATATGCAATAAGTACCAGCCAGCGCGCGCTGTGAGGCTGGTCGGCATTCTCCTCCCATTTGAGTATGAGCCAGAATGTAACGGCGGTGCAGAACGATGAGTATGCATAGACCTCACCCTCAACGGCACTGAACCAGAATGTATCGGACCATGTATATGCCAAGGCACCCACAATTCCCGAACCGAATATGGTTATCATCTGCCACAAATCGGGATCCTTGGTACCTGCTACCAGCTTCTTTACGAGCATGGTTATGCTCCAGAACAGGAAAAGTATGCAGAGCGCACTCAACAGAGCGGACATGATATTTACCATCATGGCTACCTTGCTCGGGTCACTTGTAAACTGTGAGAACAGGTTTGCGGTAAGCATGAATATAGGTGCCCCGGGCGGGTGTCCTACTTCCATCTTGTAACCGGTAGTAATGAACTCCGGGCAATCCCAGAAGCTGGCGGTGGGCTCAATAGTCATGCAGTAAGTCACTGCAGCGACTGCAAACACGAGCCATCCGATGATAGTGTTCAGTCTTTTGTAATTCATTTTTGCTATGAACTAAGTAATTAGAGAATCCCAAAGATAGCCCTTAAAAGGTTAACGGCTATCAATTGACAGTTATTTAATGTTATTCCCGCAATAGGTCAGAGGTCCTGACCAATATCCCTGCGGAAGTATTTTTTCTCAAAATCTATGAGGCTTGCACCTTTGAATGAAAGTGCCAGAGCCTCGTCCTTGTCTTTTCCGTATGAACTTACGGCTATGACACGGCCTCCTGCGGTAACTACGTTGCCGTTTGCGTCAAAGGCTGTACCGGCATGGAATACTACGCTGTCCTTTACCTTGTCAATTCCGCTTATGACATAACCTTTGTCATAGTGCTCAGGATAACCGCCTGATACCAGCATTACGCATACGGCAGAGCGGGGATCCTGCTCCAGGGTCTTGGTGTCCAGATTACCTGCGGCCACACCCTTGAACAGCTCAACTATGTCACTTTTGAGACGCAGCATCACGCTCTCGGTCTCGGGGTCACCCATACGGCAATTGTACTCAATAACCTTGGGATCACCGTCCACGTTGATAAGACCAAAGAATATGAATCCTTTGTAAACCAGACCCTCTTGTGCAAGGCCCTCAACGGTAGGACGTATTATGCGGTCCTCAACCTTTTTCATCCACTCCTTTGTGGCAAACGGAACGGGTGATACGGATCCCATGCCGCCGGTGTTCAGACCGGTATCATGCTCACCTATACGCTTGTAGTCCTTTGCCTCGGGCAGTATCTTGTAGTGCTTTCCGTCGGTCAGAACGAATACGGAGCACTCTATTCCGCTCATGAACTCCTCAATCACTACGCGTGAGGATGCGTTACCGAACATACCGCTCAGCATCTCCCTGAGTTCCTTCTTGGCCTCATCGAGAGTGGGGAGTATCAGCACACCCTTGCCTGCGCACAAGCCATCGGCTTTGAGTACATAGGGAGCCTTGAGTGTATCCAGGAACTTGAGTCCCTCTTCCAGATTCTCGCCTGTGAATGTCTGATATGCTGCGGTGGGTATGTTATGGCGCTGCATGAAACGCTTGGCAAAATCCTTGCTGCCCTCCATCTGTGCGGCTTCCTTTGATGGGCCGATGACCGGGATGTCCTTCAGTGCGGCGTCACCCAGAAAATAGTCATAAATGCCGTTTACCAGAGGATCCTCGGGGCCTACAACCACCATATCGATCTTCTTGTCAAGAACGAATGCCTTGATTGCGTCAAAGTCATTGGCCTTGATGGCTACGTTCTCACCTACGTTTGCGGTACCGGCATTGCCCGGAGCTATGTAAAGCTTGTCAAGCTGTGGGCTTTGGGCTATCTTCCAGGCCAGAGCATGCTCGCGGCCTCCGCTTCCAAGTAACAGGATCTTCATTTCTTATTGTTTCTGAACGGTTTGTTTTCAGTTTTACGGAAAGGTTTCTTTCCCTCACTCTTGTGGAATGGCTTGCTTCCCTCGCTTTTACGGAAGGGCTTTTTTCCTTCACTCTTGTGGAATGGCTTGCCTGCTTCACTCTTGTGGAACGGCTTTTCGGCCTTGCGTGCCTCCTCTCTCTCGGCCAGACGTGCCTTGTGGCGAAGGGTTCCGCTGCGGCGGGTGGGCAGATCGTCTTTCTTGAGGCGGCGGTCACCTCCACGGAAATCATTGTATCGGCCGTCAAATATCTCGTATTTGCGGAGTTCGCAGGGCAGGGCGCCGTTAAACAGGGGTATCTTGGCCGATGGCTTGAGACCTATCTTGTCAAAGCACTCGTAGTGGTAACTGATTATCCAGGCCTCACCGCCTATCAGGGCATGCTTGAGTCGCTCGCCTATCATCTCGTAGAGTCCAAGCAGGTTGTCCTCGACCAGACGCTCGCCATAAGGCGGGTTGGTAATGATGACGGTGCGTTCCTTGACAGGCTCAAAGTCCTTGAAGTCACGCTGTTCAAACTGTATGGTATCCAGCAGGCCGGCAGCCTTTGCGTTGCGCTTGGCTGTCAGTATGGCCTTGGGATCCTTGTCAAATCCCTTGATGGTGAATTCAAACTCACGCTCCTGTGAGTCATCATTGTATATCTCCTCAAAAAGGTCTCGGTCAAAATCCTTCCACTTCTCAAATGCAAAGTGGCTGCGGAACAGACCGGGTGCCATGTTCCTGGCTATGAGTGCGGCCTCGATGGGAATTGTGCCCGATCCGCACATGGGGTCAACGAAATCACACTTGCCGTCCCAGCCTGACATCAGGATCATGCCTGCCGCCAGCACCTCATTCAGGGGAGCCTCCATGGCCTCCTGACGGTAACCGCGCTTGTGCAGGGACTCACCGCTGCTGTCAAGTGACAGTGAGCAGTCATCATGTGAGATGTGGATGTGGAACGTAAGGTCCGGATTGGCTACGCTTACATTAGGGCGTTTGCCGTATTTGTCACGGAAATAGTCGGCAATGGCATCCTTAACGCGGTAAGCCACAAACTTGGAGTGGCGGAAATCCTCACTGTATACAACTGAGTCGACAGCGAAACTGTCACTCAGGTCCATGTACTTTTCCCAATCAACCTTACGGCAGATATCATAGACCTCATCGGCACTGTCGGCCTTGAAGTGAAGGAAAGGTTTGAGGATACGGATTGCGGTACGCAGGTGGAAATTGGCCTTGTACATCAGGGCCTTGTCTCCTTTAAAGGACACCATTCGGTTACCAATGGCCACCCCATTGGCTCCCAGATCAATAAGTTCTTTAGCAAGAATCTCTTCCAGCCCCTGGAAGGTCTTGGCAATCATTTCAAATTCTGTCATCGCAGATGCTTTTCGGCTGCAAAGATACAAAATTTTATAGACTTACCTTGACTTTCCTGCCGGAGTAGTTGACCGTTTTGGCCTGGCTCTGTTTGCCGTCCTTAATAAGGATTATGCGGAACTTGCGGTTCTGTATCATTCCGGGGAATGAGCCGTTACGGGCACCGATGGTCAGGCTGTTCTTGCCGTTAAAACTGAATTCTATGGTAGAGCAGGCTCCGTTCTCGTAATTGTAGTTGTCAAACTCATCCTCGTAGAGGCAGAACGTGCCGCCGGCTCCCGCATAGACACGGATTTCAAGGTCATCCCAAGGTTTCTCGGTAGAGTACTGTACATCGGGACCGATGGGCAGGATGGTGCCGGCCTTTACAAAGAGCGGGATGCTCTTGATGTTTACCTCACGCTCTATCTCCTGACCGCCCTCATACATCTTAAGGGTTTCAAAGTCATACCATTTGGTACCTGCCGGCAGATAGACCTTAGTGCTTTTGGCTTCCATAAAGTCCACATCGCCAATGCCTGCGCGGCTCTTGCTCTGGGCTCTCTCGGGTGTGTATTTGGCTTCAAGCACGGGGGCTACCAGCAGTGAGCGTCCGAACATGAACTCATTGTTGATGTCCCACACCTTGCGGTCATTCCTGAAATCCATCATCAGGGCGCGCTGATATGTGCCGTTATTGGCATTGACATCGTGAGCCACTGAGTAGATGTAAGGCAGAAGGCTGTAGCGCATCTTTACTGCACCCAGCAGGGCATCGAACACGGGCTCGCCGGCCTGGCCGTAGTAGTAGAGTTCACGCGGAACCTCGGTGCCGTGACTGCGCATCATGGGGCAGAACACACCGTACTGCATCCAGCGTACGTAGAGTTCCTGATAGAGCGGGTTGCGGGTGGCGCTGCCGTCCTGTGAGCGCTCGTTGTAGCTGTTGGCAAAGAATCCTCCCAGGTCACTGTTGAAGTTGGGGTTGCCTGTGAGCGCAAAGTTAAGGCCTGCGGGAATCTGGTTCCTGAGTGAGTTCCAGTTGGACTGCACGTCGCCGGACCAGGTGTTGGAACCGTAGCGCTGCTGTCCGGCAAATACCGAGCGGGTAAGTATAAGCACACGCTTGTCATTACCGGTCTCCATTGCACGCTGGTTGTCATACACGCCGCCCACTGCCATAAGGGGGAATGCGTTACGAACCCTGCGCCAGGGACCCATTGCGGTGGGCAGGTCCAGATCCTCCTCCTTGAAATCCATATGGTCGGGCTCGGTAGAGTCCATCCACCATCCGTCAATCTTAAGGTCATACAGGCGGGTCAGATGGTTCCAGTATATGTCACGAGCCTCCTTGCTGTAGGGGTCATACGGACGTACCCCCGACGGATAGTCCCTGCGTGGAGGCCAGTCGGTAAGTCCGCTCTGCGGCCAGGTCTCAATGTCAATGAGCAGGTTCTTGGGCTCCAGTTCGCGGTAGGGTTTGGTCATGGGACCGAATGATGACCAGATGGAGATCATCAGTTTGGCGTTCTGGTCATGGATATGCTTGATCCAGCGCTCTGGGTTGCTGAACTCAGGAGCGTTGAACTCCATGGCGTTCCACAGATAGTTGCTGCCCCAGTACTGCCAGTCCTGTATCATCACGTCGATAGGCACACCTATTGAGCGGTAGCGGTCCAGCACCTCGGTCAGTTCGGCCGATGACTTGTAACGCTCGCGGCTCTGCATGAATCCGTAGCTCCAAAGCGGAAGCATCGGCACCGTACCGGTAAGTTTGCGGATACCTGCTATAACGCCGTCGGCATCACCACCCCAGATGAAGTAGTAATCCACGCAGCCGGCGTTCTCGGAGGTAAAGTAGAACTTGCCCTCCTCAATGCCCAGTGTGGTGGGAGAGTAGTTGTCCCAGAACAGACCGTATCCCTTGATGGATTGGATGATATTGCAGTAGTCATCGGTGTTGCCCTGTATCATGCGGCGGTAGGTTCCGCTCTTGGCCATCTTGCCGTCCTGCTGTATTCCTATTCCGTAAAGAGGCTCATCGGCATCAAGGTCAAAGCCCTGGTCAACGACTATGTCGGCGTACTCGGGGCGGGTCATGGCCACGTTGCCGTGACCGAAACCGTTCTCAGCCAGCAGGATATTGCCTTTTTTGTCCATGAATGTCACGTCGTTGTCATCGACCTTTACTGTCAGGACTGAGCTTTTGTAGAGAACGGTGCCGTCCTTAGCGGTAGTGACTGTTGTTTTTACCTGCTCCGGGTTCATTGTAACGGAGAGGCTCTGTTTAGTGTCAGGGTTGTCCGGACCGGTTTTGTAGATACGGACTATTGACGGGCTGTAGAATGTGACCTGAGTGGTCCAATCATCAGATTCCTGGGCATAGCCAAGGGTTGATAATCCTGCAAATGCAAGGAATAAGGTCAGGAACTTTTTCATATCAGATTGATTTTATGATCAGCTTTTACAAATACCGGAATGCGGTCAATGGTAACGGGAACCTCCACGTAACCACCTCCGTTGTAGATCTTGGAGTCTGTGGAGTCAAAGAGTTTCCAGCCGGCCTCATACTTGGGCAGGTATACGCGCATGGACTTGATGCCCTGTTCTGTTACGGGGCAAACCAGCAGTGAAGGACCGAACATGAATTCTGTCTGCTGTTTCATAGCCTCGGCGTCACCGGGGAAATCAAATACCAACGGACGCATCATGGTGTAGTTATCCTCACTAACCTTTTTGGCGCAATCCAGGATATAGGGCTGCAGGCGGTCACGCAGTTCTATCTGCTTGTGGAAATTGGCCTGTGTCTCCTCTGAGTAGTTCCAGGGCTCGGTGCGGCTCATGTAACCGTGAACACGCATGAACGGCAGGAACACTGCTGTCTGAATCCAGCGCATCATACGCTCCTGATAATCGGCATCGGTATATTGGTTGCCGGGACGGAAGAATCCGCCTGCATCGTATGTCCACCAGGGCTGGCCTGTGGCCATCAGGTTCAGACCGCCTGCTATCTGACGGCGCAGTGTCTCCCAGTCATTGCCTACGTCACCTGACCAGTTGATGGCACCGTAACGCTGTATTCCTGTAAATCCGCTGCGGGTAAGTATCATGGGGTCACGGTCAGGCTGGTCCTTTATAAGTCCGTTATAAACGGTATGGTTGACCATGTTGGGGTAGGCGTTGCGGTAGAACTCTCCCGGAATCTTGCCGCCGGCCACCATGCGACCCTTCAGGTCATCGTTCTCAGGCTCGGTAGCATCCTGCCACCAGGCGTCTATGCCTGTGGGAAGCAGACGCTCGCTGAAGTTCTTCCAGTAGGCTGCGGCTGCATCGGGATTGAAGAAATCTATCCAGTCAGTCCCCTTTATGTAATAGCCGGCGGCGTTCATCTGGCGGCCCACCTCACTGTTCTTGTCAATCTTGGACCATACGGAGAGCATCAGTTTCATGTCCATGCCGTGCAGTTCATCGGTCATGGCCTTGGGATCGGGGTACTTGCCCTCATCAAACTGCATGGCGTTCCAACCGTACTTGCCCCACCACTGCCAGTCCTGTACAATCACGCTGGTGTGGTAGCCCTCGTCCTTAAGGCGGTGGGCGTTCTCCAGGAGTTCCTTCTGGCTGTCATAACGCTCACGGCAGTGAATGTAACCGAAAGCCCAGTCGGGCATCTGCGGAACATTACCTGTCAGGTTGCGGTATGAACTTATTATCTCATCGGCAGTGCCGGCAAATACGGTGTAGTCAAGTGCCACGGCTACGGGCGATGTGAATGTGGTGACATCGGTAACCTTGCGTACGCCAACCGACGGTTTGTCACCGCGTGATCCGCTTACAAACACCTTATGTGTACCCTTGTCCAGATGGGTTATGGCCGATGATGTAGGCGGCAGCCAGGTGTTGTTGGCGTTGATTATGGTGTCGCCGTCAATTGAGAGCAGATGCTTGCGGGCCATCGACTGGCCAACGTCAAGCAGTATTGAGTAGTCACCGCTCTCCTTAACCTCGATTTCACCGCTGAAATCATTGAAAAAACGGCGCTCACGCACGTTACCTGCGGTGCCGGTGGCATTGACAGTTACCGATGTACCGTCCGATCCTCCCTGCTGCAGTTCAACCACACAGTCTGACGGGTTGAATTCGGTCAGACCGTAGTTGTTCCACAGTATTCCGTATCCTTTGTTGGAAATGATCATCGGTATGGAAATCTGTGTGTTGACCTGAGTCAGACGGCGTGTCAGGCCGCGTATGTTCAGATAGCCGTCCTGGAACTGGCCGGTTCCAAAGAGGAACTCATCGGGCGCGGTCTTGAATGACTGGCTTACCGCGAGTGAATTGAAATCACCCGTCTTGCCGGCCTCTATGGAGCGTACATCCTCTTTGAGAATGACCTTTCCGTTTGCATCCTTGAAAGTAATCATGCCTGTACGTGTATTTACCACGGCACGCAGACCGTCGTTATGGCCACTTACAGTTACTTTGCTTCCGAATTGTGCATAATTGCATGCCTTTTCATCCTGCTTTTGGGTGTAGATAAGGTTTTCAAGTTCCGGCAGTTCTATTCCGTCGGGAATGTACTGTACGCGGATGGCGTCATCGGCCATAGGTGTTATGAAAAGGGTTCCGTCTGACATGCCGATTGTTACTTTGTAATCTTGAATCTTGACTGTTGCCTTCTGGCAAGCGGATAAGGACAAAACTGCCGAAAGAAGCAGATAGCAGACTTTTTTCATAATAGTTGTCAGGGTTTGTTATTGGTTAGTGCAACAAAGATAATGTTATTTCAGGAAAAGAGTCTAATTTTGCGCCACTTAAGTCAAGTTTTATGAGAAGGCAATTACTACTGTTCCTGACTTCGGTCATATCATGTTTCATATTTTCAGTTCATGCCCAGACTGTACCGCCTCAGGTTCCCGAGTCTGTGGTGTTTGCCGGCCAGAAAATCACTTTTGACAGGGCCGATTTGCGCGAGCGTATGGACCGCGAACTGATAGCGTTCACCTACTCGCACAATATGTCCACTCTCATGATAAAGCGCGCCAACCGGCTGTTCCCTGAGATTGAGCCCATACTCAAGCGCATGGGTGTGCCCGATGATTTCAAGTACCTGATGGTGATAGAGAGCAACCTTGACCCGCAGGCCGTATCGGGAGCGGGTGCTGCGGGATTGTGGCAGTTCACGCAGGCAACCGGCCGCGAGTACGGACTGGAGGTAAATGCCAATATTGATGAGCGCTATAATACGGTCAAGGCCACCGAGGCAGCATGTAAATTCCTGCTCAAGGCATACGGCAAATACCAGAACTGGATGACGGTGGCCGCCAGCTACAACGGTGGCCAGCAGGGTATGGACCGCCGCATAGAGCAGCAGCATCAGACAGACGCAATGGATATGTGGCTGGTCGATGAGACATCCCGTTATATGTTCCGCGTCATTGCAGCCAAGATGATGTTTGAGAACCCGGCGCTGTTCGGATTCCATTTCAAGCGTGAGGACCTATATCCCTACATTCCCATCAAGGAACAGATTAAGATAACTGATCCGGTTGAGGACCTGGTAAAGTTTGCCGAGGACCACGGCATCACATACGCCGACCTTAAGCGGGCCAACCTGTGGCTGCGTGAGACCAAACTAAACAACAAATCCCACCGTACCTATTACATCGATATCCCCGATGTAAAGGCCCAGTACTACAACCCCTCCAAAACCAAAATCCACAACCCCGCCTGGGTAAAATAGTACAAAAGGGGACAGTCCCCTTTTGTATCATTTTAAAGATTGAAGGCTTGCTTGATCTTGTCTACGTAGTCAAGTTTTTCCCAGGTGAAGAGTTCCACCGTGACAGTCCTGGCCGGCATGTAGTGTGACGTGAAGACCTTGGTTGCGGTCTGGGGCTCACGGCCCATGTGTCCGTAGGCTGCAGTCTCGCTGTAGATGGGGTTGCGCAGCTTGAGACGGTTCTCAATGGCTTTTGGGCGCATATCGAAAATCTCATTCACCTTATCGGCAATTTGTGCATCGGTCAGTTTTACGTGACTGGTGCCGAAGGTGTTTACAAAGATGTTGATGGGCTTGGCCACGCCGATTGCATACGATACCTGCACCAGAACTTCATCGGCCACACCTGCGGCAACCAGGTTCTTGGCTATGTGACGGGTTGCGTATGCGGCCGAGCGGTCCACCTTGCTGGGGTCCTTGCCGCTGAATGCGCCGCCGCCGTGGGCTCCCTTGCCTCCGTAGGTATCGACTATGATCTTGCGGCCGGTAAGACCTGTGTCTCCGTGCGGTCCGCCAATAACGAACTTGCCGGTGGGATTGACAAAATACTTGATTTCACCGTTAAACAAAGCCTTGACCTTGTCCGATGCAATGGTGCTGATAACACGCGGTATCAGTATGTTTTTTACGTCCGATTCAATCTGAGAGAGCATCTTGCGGTCTGCCTCCAGTTGAGCCTCTACAGTGGCGTTCTCAGGGGCGATGAATTCATCGTGCTGGGTTGATACTACGATGGTATCAATACGTACGGGCTTGCCGTTATCATTGTACTCAACAGTCACCTGGCTCTTGGAGTCGGGGCGCAGATAGGTCATCTGCTTTCCTTCGCGGCGGATATCGGCCAGTACACGCAGTATGCGGTGTGAAAGGGCCAATGAAACCGGCATGTACTCATCGGTCTCATTTGTGGCGTAACCGAACATCATGCCCTGGTCGCCGGCGCCCTGATTCTCGGGGTCCTCGCGCTCCACGCCGCGGTTGATATCGGCGCTCTGCTCATGTATGGCACTGAATACACCGCAGGAGTCTCCGTCAAACTTGTACTCGGAGCGGGTATAGCCTATACGGTTGATTACTCGGCGGGCGGTCTCCTGAAGGTCAATGTATGCCTTGGATTTTACCTCACCTGCCAATACCACCTGTCCGGTGGTAACAAGGGTCTCACATGCTACCTTTGAATCCGGGTCAAAGGCCAGAAGTTCGTCAACGACGGCATCGGATATCTGGTCCGCTACCTTGTCAGGGTGTCCCTCGGACACCGATTCGGATGTGAATAAGTATGACATATATCAAAAAATAAAAGTCCCACTGTCTTTTGGACAATGGGACCGCAACGGTTCTCATTCAAAGCGTGTTAAAAGATTGACTTTTAGCATTTTTTTGTGTGGTTGCAAGCTGTCCGGAACCATCAGTCCCGCAAATCTTTCCACATTGTCCGCTGCAAAGGTACAAAAAATATACAAATCAATCATCAGGATCATCAAGAATATAAGAATGACTCAGATCTCCGTTAGAGAAAATCCAGGAGGTGCTGAGGTAATCTGTTTGGTAGATGTCATTTTCCATGGTCTGATAAGCGTCAGGCCTGACTGATGCCATGCTTTCAGGTTCAATGGTGCCGCTACAGCCCACTCTAAGGTTTCTGGTTGATGTCTCAATTATGGCATTGCAATTATCACGGCTGTCAAAATATGGATTTTCACTGTCAACGGTAATGCGTGTCAGTTTGGGACAGTAATAGAACGGTTGCTGGGGGATAACATTATCCTCACCTCTGTCTTCCTGCCAGTATGATGAAGACAAGTATCTTACAGAACTTGAAATGAATACGGATTCCAGATCTGAGCAATCCCTGAATGACTGATAACCTAATTTCTCTACAGAATCCGGAATGACAATTGACTTTAATCCGCGTACGTGGGCAAAGGCATAACTGTCAATATACTTGACTGTTGAAGGTATGACGGTATTCCTGCAGCCCCAGATCAGATTTTCATGTTCAGTTTCAATTATGGCATTGCAGTTGTCACGGCTGTCATATACAGGATTTGCTGGGTCAACGGTTATTATTGCCAGTTCAGGACAATAATCGGATTTGTTGAAATCTGTCACGGTAGCTGAGAGATGCAACTCTTTCAGGTTCGTACAATGTTCAAAAGCATCTTGTTCTACTGTAACCACGCCTTGAGGTATGTCAATCCTGTCAAGCCCTTCACAATAAGCAAATGATTGGTAACCGATGGTTGTGCATGATGCAGGAATGACGGTATTTCGGCATCCCTGTATAAGAGTACCGGTATTTCGGCTCATGTATTGTCCCTCTTTAAGATAATCCAGTATAACCTTGACTTCGGGATAGCGGATAACCCTGATGTCATTTCCGTTTGAGATTATGGCATTGCAGCCGGATGGGCTGGAATAGGTGGGGTTGCCGCTTTTGACGGTGATGGAGCGGATATTCCCGCAACCGAAGAAAGGATTGTTATGTATGAGCGATACCGATGCCGGAATCTCTATCTTCTCCAACGGGCAGAAAGCAAATGCCCGGTCAAAGATGTATTGTACCGATGACGGAATAACTATCCTTTTGAGTCCCAAAGCACCTGCAAACGCGTAGGGTCCTATCGCAACAATATCCTTGGGTAACCTTGTCCTGCGACAGCCCTCCAGGAGCAGGTTGATATCGGTCTTGATTATGGCGTTGCAGTTCTTGCGGCTGTCAAACACCTTGTTGGCGGAATTTACTTTAATAGATTTGAGATTCCTGCAGTCAAGAGTTATGTTCCTACCCAAAGAGGTCACAGAGGCCGGGATCACAAGTGATTTGAGACCGCTCCGTGTAAAAGCGGTTCTACCGATATGCTCAAGAGTTGAAGGCAGTTTGATGCTTTCAAGACGGCTGCAGTATGCAAAAGCGTTATCCTGGATGGCAGTCAGGCCATTGTCAAGTATAACTCTCTTGAGTCCCGAACACTCGGAGAAAGCATCTTGTCCGATTATCCTCACCGAACCTGGTACGGAAACTGACTCTATAGCGGTATTTGAACTGAAAGCATTGTCTGCAATCTCGGTGACGGTATATGTCTTTCCGTTGTAATCAAAAGATTGAGGTATGGCGACTTTTGCAGGGGCGTTATCCCATACATGATAAAGAATGGCCTCCTTTCCGCGCAGCTGGAAATTCATGTATCCTTTTATGCTGTCAGCATAAGTGAATCTGCCGGATGCAGTCCCGTCAAGCGCCCTGTCTCCTTTCCTTATTATGTTGTCCAGGTTTATCTCTTCCAGATTGGTGCAATTGTAAAAAGCATAGTCTTCAATCGTGTTTACCGATGGAGGCAGTTTTATCGAGGTGATCTTCTGGTTTGATATGAAAGCGTTCTGCCCTATTGTGGTCACCCCGTCTGGTATTACGGTGTTAGCACTTCCCATAACCAGTTTTCCGGTTGCAGTTTCGATAACGGCATTGCAGTCATTGCGGCTGTCATAAGTCCTGTTGGACGGATTTACCTTTATTTCCGATATATTGCGGCAGTTGCTGAAAGCATTGGGAGACAACTCTTTCAGACCTGCACCTATTGTTATCTTCTCCAGATTTGTGCAGTATGAGAATGCACCTGTCATTATTGTAGTCACGCCATCGGGGATTGTCAGTTCCGTCAGGCCGTCCTGTTTAATGAATGCGTTTTCGGCAATAGACCGGACAGATTCAGGAATGGTGGTTGACTTGCATGCAATCAGTAACAGGTTGGTGCCCTTCCATATTATGGCGTTACAACCCTCACGGCTGTCATAGACCGGATTGGCGGGGTCAACGACAATACTGTTCAGGTCCCTGATGTAATTTGGAGCGTTAACAGATCGGGCATCACCAGGACCTTGAAATATGTATGTGCCTATTTCTCTGACCGATGCCGGAATATACAGTTCCTTGAGATGACCGCCGGTGAAAGCGTAATCCGATATGGACCTGACAGTGTTGGGAATAACGGTATTGCTGCAGCCCAGAATCAGCCTGTTTGTGGCAGTCTCGATAATGGCATTGCAACCCTCACGACTGTCATATACAGGATTGCCCTCCTCAACTGTGATTGATTCCAGATTCAGTTGATAGTTATTCTGATTATTTTGTATTTGTGTGACGGTTGCCGGGATGAACAGGTGTTTGATATTGGGACATCTGTGAGGTATATCTACAGATGTTGCTCCCGGACCGTAAATAACCGTTTCCAGTGAGTCGCATTCCATGAAGGCATAAGACAGCAATTCAATACTTCCGTTTATAGTGAGGCTTTTTATACCTGTGTGCTGAAAGCAGCCGTATTCAAGCTTCCGTACCGTTCCGGGAATAACGATTGACTGTAGCGAACTGCATTCCGCAAAAGCCCTGTCTCCTATACTGGTGACACTGGCCGGAATTTCAATAGTTTTCAGTCTGGTGTTTCCGGCAAAAGCAGATTCGCCTATGGCTGTAACTGTAGGTGGTATTACGGTTTTTGAGGATCCGTAAAGCAGAGTGTTGGATGCGGTTTCAATAATGGCGTTGCAGTTAAGACGGTTGTCATAGTACGGATTTCCTTCCTGAACGGTTATGGATTCAAGTCCCGCACCCGCAAATGCCGCGTATCCTATCTTTTTTACAGAGGCCGGAATGGATATTGACTTCAGATTGCGACACTCTACAAAAGCTCTATCTCCGATACTTCTGACCGATGAAGGGATTACAATCCGTTCAAGTCCTGTACAACTGTAAAAAGAACCCTCCTCAATCTCCTTGACCGTGGATGGAATGGTCACAGACTTTATCTTCTCATCATGCTGGAATGCCATGCTTCCGATTGAGGTGACCGGATACTTTACATTCTTGTAGATGATAGTGTCGGGAATCACTATTTCAGTGGGATAGTCATGCTCAGTCTTGCGGCTTACCACACGCACCTGATTGCCTTTGAACTTGTACCAAAGGCCGTCAATACGGACATAGTTGTCAACTTCAAGAACCTCACTGAGGTCATTGTCATAAACTCTTTCTGCAAACACGTTGATTGCAAACAGCAACAGGACCGGAATGTAGGCAAGTTTCAAAAGGCTTGTTCTTGCCGATTTTTTCTTGTTGATCATATCGATTCTTCCTTCTAAGGTACTTTTTCTGAATGTATTGGCTGCCCTGAATTCCGTCTTGTTGGTAGCGCAGTCCAGCATCAGGTACTGATATTGCCGGCGGTCATACCCTTTTTTGAGCACGTCGGCATCGGCCTGGAACTCATGTATGGAGTAGAGGTCCTGGCGGAAAAGCATCAGGGCGGGGTTGAACCACTGGAGAGCGGACAGAATGTCGGTCCAGAGCAGTTCCAGAGAGTGGTGATGCGCCAGATGCGCCTTCTCATGGTCCAGGATAGGAGCCTGTCCGGCGGCTTTTCCCTCCTGCGGCAAGACTATGAATCTCATCCAACTGAAAGGGTGTACTGACTGTCTGGTCTCAACAAGTGTGAAATCAGGGTTCTTTTGGACCACATTGGCCTTCCGTATTATTCTTATAACTTTAGTGGTACTCAGGATACGATACACCAGGACAACCAGTAGCCCAAGTAAATATACTGCACTCAGGACTTTCCACCATTCAATCTGAATGGGTTCCCGCGATGTTACCGCCGGTTCTGGGTTATAGTCCTGTCCGGAAACCTCAATCACCTGAGTGAGGTTCTGTGTCCGGTTTTCTTGGGCCGTCTCATCTTTCGGGGTCGATGAATATACGCTTCCGCTGGTTATGACCGGCTGATAAGGTGCTGTGACAGGTTCCGGAACAGGTTCATCCATAACGTTTACTGTGTTCCTGACAGGCGCTCCGTCTTTGTGTACGGTTATGATAATGAATGGCAGGATGTAGGAGAGAACCAGTGATGAAACCAGAATAATCCTGTTCAGCCTGTGGAAAGTCTCGTGCCGAAGCAACAGGTGGTAAAGGACTATGAAAACGGCCGATAGAATGGCCACTTTCAGCATATATATAAGGAATGCAGTCATTGTCCCTTCTCTATCTTGTCAATAATACGTTTAAGGTCGTCAACTGAGAGCTTCTCGTTCTTGACGAATCCCATCACAACATTAGAGTAAGAACTGTCCATATATTGGTCAATAAGACCGTGTATGCCGCTGTTTCCGTATTCACGGGCACTTACAACCGGAAAGTAGCGGTAGTTGCTGCCGAATGCCTCCCGGTCCAGGAAACCGTCCACCTGAAGAGTATGGACCTGAGTTGAAAGGGTACTGAAGTTAGGCTCCTTTTCATAGCATCCCTGAAGCTCCCTTATGAACATGGGTCCTCTGTTCCAGAAGAACTCCATTATCTCCTTTTCTTTCTTAGTCAATTGCCTCATCATTATGACGTTTGATTGATTTTCGAGGCAAATCTAAAAAAATTAGATATAACCGCAAAACTTTTAGCCGTTTTTTTACGCGGCTCACCTTAGGGAGAGAAATGGCTCTACCTGCGTTCTGACTCCCTAAGGTCAGGGGGTTGCCCGGGGAAAAGTGTATTTCAGGCTCACCTTAGGGAGAGAAATGGCTCTACCTGTATTCTGACTCCCTAAGGTCATGGGGGTAAAGAAAAGGGGCGGAAGAACCGCCCCTTTATTTCTACAGTGCGCTGTATTTGCGGCCGTAGTCAAGCTGCTGCTTCAGGTAGTCGTCATTGTAGACAACCTGGTAGTCAACAATCTTGCCGTCCTTCTCAACCGGAACGATGTCGGGGTTGATGAATCCGCCGTAAGGCTTCAGGTTCAGGGCCTCATAGCGCTGCTTGACCTCCTTGTGCAGGGTGGGGTCAATGTAGACGGCGTAGGTCTCAATCAGATATTTGCCGGCCTCGTAGTCACCCTCGGACTTGATGCGCTGGATCTCGGCCAGCAGCTCTGCAAAAAGGGCGCGCAGTTTTACGTAATCGTTAACCACGAAGTAAGTCTTGCCGTCACGAACTTTCTTTTCTATGACGTTGTCCTTACGGCCCTTCTCATAGCACCACTCGGCAATGAGCTTGCGGTTCTGCATGTGGGCCTCGGTGTTGGGACGTCCCAGTTCCACGCGAGTGAACTGCACCATCAGGCCGTTGCGGATATAGTTGGCGTACTCAGCCTTGTAGGCATCCTTGTTGGGCATGATACCCAGCTCAACCATCTTGGGATCGGCAGTGAAATAGAGACCAAAGAGGTCGGCGCGGGCCTCCTCCAGGGCCGATGCATACTCACCCATAGCGGTGGTTGATACACCGGGAAGCAGCTGGCCGCTTCCGTGACCCAGGCACTCATGAAGGTCGGTATGAATCTCATCGGCCCATGAACCCCACTCGCGGTAGAATGCCTTCTCGGCCTCATCCCATGCAAACTCGTCCAGAGTGCTGGTGGGTGATTCCTGTGCTGCATAGTCATATGCGTGAGTGATGTTGGCTATTGTTACGCTCTTGCTTCCGTACATCTTGCGGATCCAGTCGGCGTTGGGCAGGTTTATGCCTATAGGTGTTGAGGGATATGAGTCACCTGCCAGGCAGACTGCGTTGATGACCTTGGCCGATATGCCCTTGCACTCCTTCTTCTTAAAGCGGGGGTCAACCGGTGAATGGTCCTCAAACCACTGTGCGTTGGCACTCAGTATGGTGGAGCGCTCCGATGCCTTGTGGTCCTTTATGTTCACGTAGCCTTCCCACGCACCCTTGCGGCCCAGCGGGTCGTTGTAATCCTCGATGAATCCGTTGATGAAATCCACGGTTCCGATGGTATCCTTTACCCATTCGATGTTGAACTCATCCCAGATCTTGAGGTCACCCGTCTCATAGTACTTTATGAGCAGACCCAGGGCACGTTTCTGGATATCGTTCTCGGCGCAGGCGGCTGCCAGCTTGAGCTCCTCGCAGATCTTCTTGATGGCAGGTCCGTACATGCCGTCAATCTTCCAGGGAATCTCAACTATGTTGCCGTCCTTATCCTTTGTAACCTTGGTGTTCAGGCCATAGGCGATGGGAGTCTCATCGGTCTTATCCTCGATGGAAGCGTAGTATTTCTCTACCTCATCGCGGGTAACACCCTCATAGAAGTTACCGGCGGACAGTACAACTATATCACCGTCAGTTGATGTTGAGCGACGCTGCTGCAAGGTGTTGGGGTTATAAATTACATCCAGCAACTCTGCGCACTTGCCGCCGTCACCTACAGCCTCCATGAGAGACTGGAAGTATGCCTTTGAGCACTCCGGGAAGAACTTGTCCTCGGCATAGTGGTGATGGATGCCGTTGGCAAAGAACAGGCGCTTGGCGTATACCGTAAACTGGTCAAACTCTTTTGTGGTACGGTCACCCTTGTAGTTGTTGAGAATGTTCTCCACCACATGGCGGATGGGGATGTTGTATTTGCAGTTCTGGTCCCAGTGGATGTCGCGTCCCCATTTGGCCGCCTCGGCCAGATGGTATGCATACTCTTTCTGCTGCAGGCTGAGCTCTTCCCATCCTGGGATGGTGTAGCGCATCACCTTAAGGTCTGCAAACTCATCAAGCAGATACTTGAAATCACTCTTTTTCTGTCCGCATCCTGCTGTAATGGTCAGCACACCTCCAATCAACATGATTCTTGTCAGTACTTTCATATTATGTTATTCCAAAAATTTGATTACCTCCTTCTTGCGTGGTTTGGCTGCTGGTTGCTCATCGGGATAACCCACTGCCACCAGGAATTGGAGTTCCATTCCGGCGGGTATCTCAAGTTTCTCCAACAGCGGGGCGTTGCCGGCCTTGATGGCTCTGACAGGGCCACCCAGACATACTGTACCCAGACCCATGGAGTGGGCTGCCAGCATCATGTTCTCACCCATAAGACCGCAGTCAACACCGGTAGCCCCGGCCACAAAGATCAGTGCCGGTGCATTATATGTACCCTGAATGCTGTTTATGAGATTACGGTCAGTGGTTATCCTGACTGCCCAGTTCTGGGCATTTACGGCATTGGGAGCATTGATACCGCACTCGGCTATCTGCTGGAGTTGCTCCTTGCTTACGGCCGTCTCCTTGTATTTACGTATTGAACGGCGGTCCATGATGGCCTTGATTACGGCATTATCGGAACAATCGTCCATATCACAGCATTTGTCATCACTGCAGCAGCTCTCGCAGTTCTTGCAGCAGTTCTCACAGTCCTTGCAGCAGTTCTCACAGTTTTGTGCCTGTCTGTTTCCGCAGGCGGTAAGTATTGAACAAACCAATACCAGAGTCAAAATAGTCTTTTTCATAACAGTTCTATTTGGTTTTTAATGTTGGATCCTTTTGTATTCCCGCCAGTATGACGCCTCCCAGAATCATGGCCGATCCGATTGCGGCGGTAACGGTCATGCTCTCTCCCAGTATGATTATGGCGGCTATCAGCGTAATAACGGGGTTCAAATATACATAATTTGTGGAAGTTACGTTACCTATGGCAGCCATAACCCTGTTCCATGAGATAAAACAGAGCAGTGATGCCAAAACAGACAGGAACAGCAGATTGCCCCACACCTGGGTGGCGCTAAAGTCTACGCTGCCGAGATTTGAATTGTCACTCAACAGAATAACTGGTATGATGGTAAGCAGTCCGTAGATGAACACTTTCCTTGTGGCAAAGAATGTGCCGTAACGTATGGTCATCTGGCTCATGAACTGGCTGTAAAGAGCCCAGCAGAGAGCTGCTCCGAATGCCAGAAGGTCTCCCTTGGGCGATATGTGCAGTGTGTATCCGTTAAATACCACCAGAAACATGCCGGTAAGCGCCAGGACAGTGCCGCCTATAAGCGGGAATCCCAATCTTACATTCTCAAGCCCGTCTATCAGGGGGCCTTTGAACAACCGTTTGAGAAGCAGGGTAAGCAGCAGTGTAAGCAGTGGGGCAACGCACACTATGAAAGCGGCGTTGGATGCCTGTGTATGAGCCAGTGCCGTGTTCTCGGTAAGGAAATAGAGTGAGCCGCCGGTTATGCCCAGAAAAACCATCATGAGTTCCTCCTTGAGCGAGCGGGTGAACAACACCTTGTCCCTGCCGCCTTTGATGAGGCAGACTATCCATATTCCTATATAGGCAATCGTGAATCGGATGGTGAATATCTGTGCGGGAGTAAGCCCTGAATTGATAAGAATCTTTGTAGATATGAACGTTACTCCCCAGATGGTAACTATAATGAATGCCAGCACGTGGAAAATAAACTTGCCTTCTCCTTTCATTTTCCCAACAATGCTTTTGTTACATTACGGCGGAACTTAAACAGCATATTTCCGCGCTGAGGTCTGAATGTTATCAGGTAGAAACACCAAAGTACGATAGTTGCGCACCATTTCTTGAGTTCTGACAGCAGGCGTTTGCGGTATAAGCCTTTGCCTATCCTTAGCGTGCGTGCCCTCTCGCTTTGGCCGATGCCCGTGGTCAGGCGGTTAAAGTAGTCCGGCTCAAGTTTGTAACCCGGAATGCTGTGATACAGGATGGCACCGGGAAGATACACAAACTGCATACCCTCGCGCTTCATCTTGTCAAAGATATCTTTCTCCTCACCTCCGGTCAGACTGTCTCCGTTCCGGCCCAACTGAACGTTGTAAAGGCCCACTTTCTCAAATACGCTTGCGCGGTAGGCGGCATTGCCTCCTCCGGGGTAGTTGTCACCAGGGAACGGTTTGGCCTTGTCACCGAAGTAGAGATATCCGGTTAACAGTCGCTTTATGAAGTAGGTCATCCATTTGGGTTCGCTGCCTGTCTCATAATGGGGAATGATGGGACCTCCTGCGGCATCGGTCTCAGGATGTGACGCAAACCAGTCGACATATGTTTTCAGATACTCCGGATTGACCGTGGCGTCATCATCGACATATACCAGAATATCACCTTTTGACTCACGGATTCCGCGATTGCGTGCGTGTGACAGTCCCTGATTCGTCTCCACAAAATAGCGCAGGCTTACCTGAGGGAATACGTTGCAGAAATGATCCACCTCGCTGCGGGTATTATCCGTGCAGTTGTTGTCAACAAGTATAATCTCATAGGCACTGTGCTCCAGTGTTCCCAGAGCCAGACTCTTAAGGACATTGTAGATGTACTTGTCGCGGTTATATGTGCAGATTATTACCGATATCATTTGCGTTGGTCTTTAATAAAGTCCAGAATCTTACGGGATGCGTCATATGATGCGGTCTTGCCCCAGAATTTCTCAATCATTGCGTCACGTTCAGCGGGATCCAGCTTATACTGGCCCGATTCAATCAATGAGCACAGCTCCTGGAAAGTCCCGACTCTGCAGCCTGCCACGTTTCCGTCAAAGGGATAGTAGAAATCCCTCTCGTTGATGTAATCCTTATAGTCGTACAGATAGAGTATGACATCCTTGTCTTCCATCAGTAACCAGTCGTAAAGTATCGATGAATAGTCGGTAATGAGGACGTGGGCGTAGGGCAGCACAGGGTAGATGTCCATGCGCGGAGAAGCCAGCAGGATATTTGAGAAAGAATGTATGTTCCCGTCAAGAATTACGTTTGAATGGGGCTTGAGTATGAGAATCTCATTCTTTGCAGCCAGAATGCCGTTGAGTTTCTCCAGATCCATGCCCTGGGTGAAAATGTTACGCTGGGAGTCACGCCAGGTGGGCATGTAGATGAGAACCTTATCGTATCCTCTGATCTTTTCTATCAGGGAGACCGTCACATCGGACTCATATTTTGCAATGAACTGTGAGCGCTCCTGCTCAGGTGCGGTAAGTATGCGGTTACGGGGATAACCCATCTCAATGCACCTGGACTCGGGGATGCGGAAAGCCCTGGCCAGGGAGTAGGTCTGGAACGGGGTCGATGACAACAGCCAGTCGGGACGTCGGAAAGACTCCGGATGGCAGAAAGCGTCATATTTGTTCCTGCGGCTGAAACGGTCGGCAAGAGGTCCGGCCACGGTGTTGAATTCAATTCTCTTAAGGCCCACACCGTGCCAGAGGTTTATACATGTAGCCCTTCCCGACAGGCAGAACATTATGTCCGATGTATAGGAATTGAATATCCAATACTTTGAAGTAAGGGCATGCCAGACGCCGCGCGGTTCAAGCACCCAATAGGCGCGCAGGCCATAGGTGCGTACGGTTTTTACCGTAGCGCGTTTGGTTGAGAGCCATATATACCTGATATCCTTGTCACCATGCTCAACGGCATAAAGGAACAGGTATTTGGCATTGTCGGCAAATGTTCCGCGATAGCTGCCGAATACGTATTTCTTTCTGCTGCGTGGGAACAGAAAGGAGAACGGATATATAATATAACAGATTATGTAAGCCAGTAGTTTCATTTTCCTGTTGCGGTTATGTCATAATCCTAAGCGTTTTTTGGTCCTTTTGATGCCATACATAAAGAGGGCCAGGCCATAGGATACATGAAGTGATGTCCAGATAATGAGTTTGATGGAGAATACTATCTTGCGGTAGTCTTTCCACCTGACACTTTTCAGGCCGGAGAACTTTGCGTAATACTCTTTTTTTGAATAGGCCTTGGAGCAGATGGCAAGATAGGCTATTATCAGGAGTTGGTTGTCTATGATGTTGTCATATCCCTGAGGGAGCAGTTCCCGGAGTTCCGATACGAACCTTTCACCCTGAAGTATCTTGTGCGGTGATACTCCGCGTGATGCCGAGTCAAGGTTGCTTATACAATCGTAATGGTAAAGGGCCTTGGGCACGTATGATACCGATGCGCCGGCCATTAGAAGCTTAAGGTTGACCAACTGGTCCTCTCCGTAATTCAGACCCTGGGGATATGATATGTTGTTATCGGTGTAGAGAGACCGTCTTACCAGTTTGTTGCACGGTCCGTTCTGAAGGCGGCAAAACATGTCGTCAATCAGGGTCTCACGGTCAAAGGCCCTGGGCTTTTCATTCTTGTAAATGACCTTCTTGCCTTTTTCCAGCAAAAGGTCGCATATAACCATATCGGCCCCCGATGAAACGGCCTCCTTGTAGAGTAGTTCCAGGTAATCGGGCTCAACCCAGTCGTCCGAGTCGGCATGAATGGTGTACTCTCCCGATGCATGCTCCAGTCCGAACTGACGGGTGGTACCTATGCCCTCATTGGATTTATGGAAAACCTTGAACCTGGCATCGGACTCCGCAATCCTGTCGCAGATGGAACCCGACGCATCCGTGCTCCCGTCATCAATGAGCAGCACCTCAAAATCGGGCATGGTCTGTGCCTTGAGACTGTGGGCAAGTCGCTTGATAGTCTTTTCGGCGTTGTAGACGGCTACGATTACTGATACGGCTACGTTCATTTTACATCGGATATTTTTTAAGAAGTCAAAGTTATAAATAATAATCTCACCATTACTAAGGTTTAATACAAGATTTGCTACCTTTGCATAGATACGATGTTTATCAAAAAGTATTATTCCTGCTAAAGAGTAAGGCATTTGATTCAGCAAATGGTTCAAGATAAGAACATAAGAGACTCCAAAAAGATTGCAAAGAACACAGTGGCCCTCTATATGAGGTCAATAATCGTTCTGGCAGTTCAGATTTACACCAGCCGTATAGTGCTAAAGACGCTTGGGGTCGACGATTATGGCACTTATCAGATCATTGGAGGGTTTGTTGCCATGTTCTCAATTTTGAGTGCATCGCTGATAAATGCAAGCCAGCGGTTTATTTCATTTGAGATGGGCAAGGAAAAACCTCAAATGAATAGAATATTCTGCGGTACATTCTCCATTCATTTATTACTGGCTCTCGGGGTATTTGTTGTTTTCGAATCATTCGGATTGTGGTTCCTGAACACACAACTGAACATAGATCCGGAAAGGATGAACGCTGCCAATTGGGTGTATCAGTGCAGTGTCCTTACGTTTTGTGTTAACCTAATAAATGTCCCATATAATGCTTGTATCGTAGCGCACGAAAAGATGAGTGCATTTGCGTATTTCAGCATATTTGAAGTGTGCGCAAAACTTGGAATAGTATATCTGCTTCTGCTAACTTCTCAAGACAGATTGATAGCGTATGCGATTCTGATGTTTTCAGTCGCTTTGATACTCCGTTTGTTGTATCGTTTCTATTGCATAAGGAGGTTTGAAGAATGCCGATATCATTTTGTGATGGACAAAGAACTGTTCAAGGAAATGCTTGGTTTCACCGGTTGGAACTTTATAGGCAGTGCTGCAGGTCTTTTCATCACTCAGGGAATTAACATAATTATCAATATCTTTTTTGGGGTTGCCCTTAATGCGGCAAGAGGTCTCGCGGAGCAGGTTAGTCAGGCTATAAACACTTTCGTTACCAATTTTATGACTGCCATGAATCCTCAGATTACCAAAAGCTATTCGGCAGGGGATTACGAATACATGAACAAATTAATGATATTGGGGTCCAAGTATTCAGTATTGTTGTACTGGTTTATAGCTTTGACAGTCTTTGTTGAGACTGATACCATATTGGATATCTGGCTGGTTGAGACACCTGCTTATGTTGCCATATTCTTGCGGTGGGCTATAATATGTTCAGTTTTTCAGGCTTTGTCACACGCTCTTTACATAGGCATGCTTGCTACTGGAGACATTAAAGTATACCAGATTACGATGGGCAGCCTGTATATTGGTTCTTTTTTGTTGTGTCTGCTGTTCTTTGAATTGGGATTGGGACCAGAGTATGGTTATATCTCCACCTTCATCGCCTATTTCCTGGCAGTGTTTGTGCGCCTTAAACTGATATCGAGGATAATTCCTCAATTTTCTGCAAAGAGGTTTCTGCTTGACGCATTTTTGAAAGTGTTCGCCGTTGTTGCCATATCCACTTCAATAGTGTTCGGCGTTAAGTATTTGATATCGTTTCCAAACAGATGGATTGAATTGCTGACCATACTGGCGGTTTCTGTAGTATGTGTGATTTTGCCGAGTTACTTTGTGGCCATGTCAAAAGAAGAGAGGGTCGCTGTTAACGGGAAGATAGCAGTCGTATTCAACAGAGTGTTCAAACCTTAATTATCCCCAACTGATGACTTATCAAATCGGCTATTCAAAGGAAAAGGATATACGTTTCCAGGCATCGTCCGGAGGGGTAGGTACTGCTATTATCAAGTATCTGTTGGAATCAGGAAGGTTTGGAACCTCTATGACTTTTGTCTTTAATGCCGAAGAATGCAGGTATGAGCCCAAACTGATATATGATTTTTCAGATTACAATAATTGCGGAAGCATATATCAGGATACGGACAACATAGGATTCATAAAGAGTGCTATTAAGGAAATAAGGAATGGAATAGTGGTGACTTGCATGCCTTGTCAGGTGGCTGCCGTCAGAAGCCTGTTGGACAGGAATAATATCCCCTCTTTCATTATTTCTCTTTGTTGTTCGGGTCAGACTACCGTAGAAGGAACATGGCTTTATTATAAACTGCTTGGGATTGACAAAAAGGATGTTTGTAATATCCAATACAGGGGAAGCGGCTGGCCTTCGGGTATCAGAATCAAACTGAAAGATGGAACTGAAGTCTACAGGGACAATTATACGTATCCCTGGACACTTATGCACAAGTCTCAGTTGTACAGACCTAAAAGATGCCTTTATTGTAAAGAGAAAACAAACACACATAGCGATGTGACTCTGGCTGACCCTTGGCTGAAAGAGTTAATGGAGAATGATAAGACAGGAAACTCTTTCATTATCAGTAATCATGAAGGAGAGACTGTCCTGAAAGAGATGGAGAATAAGGGTTTATTGGCGCTTAGGGATTCTGATGAGAAAGAGTTTATTGTATCCCAACTGGGTACGATTGAAGCCAAGATTGAAAGTTCGAAACATAAGGCTTTGAATAGAATGATTGCCCGAATGGGACGGGAAGGATCTTTTTACAAGAAAGTGTTTACCTGTTCAGAGACTATGCTGAAAAGCCATATGTTTATTATGAGAATGTTACGAAAAATATTGTGATATGTCGGTGATAGAATCTTTTTTAGGCTTTTGGAGAAGGGTGTACTGGTCCGGCAAATTTGGATCCGTAGACGGAAAGATATCCATCGGAAAGAGTGTCACTTTCCAGAATCCTGATACTCTTCACTTCGGAAAAGGAGTGTCAATAGGTAAGAACTCCTATTTTCTGCCTCTGAAAAGATTTGCAGGTATTGAGTATACTCCCAAAATAACAGTAGGTGACAGATGTTGGATTGGTATCAGAAACAGTTTTGCATGTATTGACAGCATAGAAATTGGCAATGATGTCCTTTTTGCAGGCTATGTTCACATTACTGACCATTCTCACGGATTTGAGGACATTGATGTTCCTGTGCCAAAACAGCCTCTTACATCGAAAGGAGGGGTAAAAATCGAGGATCAGTGTTGGCTTGGGTTCGGATGCGAGATATTGTCAGGTGTTCATATCGGCCGGCATTCGGTAGTGGCAGCGCATGCCGTTGTAACAAAAGATGTTCCGCCATACTCTGTTGTTGCCGGCAACCCGGCAAGAATAATTAAGCAGTATGATTCAGAAACCAAGGAGTGGAAAAAGGTCAAATAAGAAATGTTAATTACTAAAATGACTGCAGGAAAGACAAAATACGTGATATTATCGGACTTCAATGTCCGCTCCAACAATCGCGGTACTGCTGCGCTTGGATATGGTGCATTGGCTTTTCTGCAGAGCAAAGGTTTTATTGATGATGATTTTGAAATCGTAAAGTTCCGTTTCCACCGTTATCCGTGGAGTAAGATACCAAAGGAAAAAGTCAGCGAACTTGACATTAACGGAAGGAAGTGGAAACTGCACGAGATTTCAGTCTGGGCGTTGGAGAAATATCTGTACAGGTTCAGGATTCATTTCCTGAATACTCTGTTCGGCAGAACCATAAGAAGTGTCAGACTGGTTGCTGCTATCAACGGAGGCGACGGACTTACGGACCTCTACGGCAACAAACTGCTGGATTCCCGTCTGCCGGAAATGAAAATGGCCATAGAGTTCAGGATCCCGTTCATTGTGATGCCTCAAACAATAGGGCCATTCCTTAATCAGGACAATAAGGACAGGATTCTGTCCATAATCGGCAAGGCTCAGAAGATTTTTGTCCGTGATACCAATTTCGTACAGGAGTTGGAAAGTAAGGGCCTTATGTATGAACTGGTCAACGACCTCTCCTATTACATGCAGCCGGAGCCGTTCCCCATTGATATCAAACACCCGTGCGTGGGCTTGAATGTAAGCGGTCTGGCTTATTCCAACAAGTTCGGTAATCTGGCGGGAGAATTTGACTCCTATCCCATGCTGATGGAGGAGATAGTCAGCCTTTTCAGAACAAAAGGCTGTAATGTCTATATAATACCTCATTCATACAATACAGATACGCCCGAGGAGAATAATGACGACATGGTGGCGTGCCGACAGTTCTATGACTCTCTGGAAGACAAGAACGGGGTTATCTTTGTTGACAGGAACCTGATATCCCCGCAGATCAAATATCTGATATCCCGGATGGATTTCTTTATAGGAACCCGGATGCACGCAAACTACGCAGCCATCTTTACCGGTACTCCCGTATTCGGTCTTGCATACAGTTACAAGTTCAAGGGAGCATTTGAGAGGAACGGTATATTTGATAGGGTTGCTCTTATCAATAATCTTAAAAAGACGGATATCAAAGGTCTGCTGTCTGAAATAGAGAGCGCTTACGATCATGATGTCAAATCAAAAGGAACCAAACAAGATGAGTAACAGGAAACCACGTCTTATTGCTTTTTATCTGCCGCAGTTTTATCCTACTCCGGAAAATGACGAATGGTGGCGTAAGGGTTTTACCGAGTGGACCAATGTGGGTAATGCCAAACCTTTATTTAAAGGTCATTACCAGCCCCGAGTGCCTTCAGATTTGGGATATTATGACTTAAGGGTGCCCCAAGTACGTGAACAGCAGGCTGAATTGGCCCGTGAGGCAGGTATAGAGGGTTTCTGCTACTGGCATTACTGGTTCGCCGGCCGCAGGCTGCTTGACAGAGTGTTTACGGAGGTGGTTGAGTCCGACCATCCGGATTATCCGTTCTGTCTGTGTTGGGCCAACCATAGTTGGTATCAGAAGACCTGGGATCCGTCAAGTCCAGACAAGCTGCTGATAGAACAGACTTATCCCGGTGAGCAGGATTATATCGATCAGTTCAATGCCATGCTGCCGGCATTCAAGGACAAGCGTTACATGAAGGCCGACGGAAAGCTGATATACGGTATATTTGACGCCGACAATATCAAGGATTTCCCGGTGATGAAAGAGACATGGGAGAGACTGGCTGCCCAGAACGGACTGCCCGGCTTCTATTTCTTTGGTTTCTGTCAGGGAGCCCACAGACTGCCCAAGACTCAGGAACTGGGTTTTGATGCTATCGTATATGAGCATATGACTACCGTGGCAAAGGAGGTCAGGGGCACATGGTTGAGCCGTATCAAAGGTCGCATCAACTGTCCGGTTACCATTGATTATTCCAGATACGTGAAAGAGGCGCTTGCCTTCTTCAATGAGCATAAGGAATACATTCCTTGCATGATCCCCAATTTTGACCATTCACCGCGTTCAGGTCTTAAGGGAACAATTCTGGTTGACAGCACTCCCCAGAAATGGTATGAATACTGCCGTGAAATAAGGAAATTGGAGGAGTCAAAGAATGACGATGAACGTCTGGTGTTCATCAAGGCATGGAATGAGTGGGGTGAAGGCAACTATCTTGAACCGGATCTGAAGTTCGGGAAAGCCTACATTGAGAAGACTGAGCAGGCTTTCAAATAATCATAAAGCTTCATCATCAGGTTTGACAGGAGGGGTAGATTTCTTTGAGATACCGCTCCTGCCTTTGTTTTTCTCCCAAGCCGCCTTGCGCCTCAGGTAGTCCTCATAATGCTTTTCCAGATAGTTGTCTGCCATAGTCAACTCTTGACAAGTTCGGGCGCAATCTGCGCCAAGGGTTCCATTACGAACTTACGCTCATACATGAGCGGGTGGGGAATGGTGAGTTCGGGGGTTTTCATGACCAGATTGTCATAGAGCAGTATGTCTATGTCAATCAGGCGGTCATGATACTCTCCGCTGACGGTCTTTTGACTGCGTCCCAACTTGCGTTCAATCTCTTGGGTGGTATGCAACACCTCCAGGGGTTGCAGATGGGTCTCCATCTTGACCACCATATTCAGGAACGGATTGGGACTGTCAAATCCCCACGGTTCTGTTTCTATAATGTCCGATGCCGACACGACAGTACCTACCTCACGGCCTATGAGTTCCAGGGCAGACTTGAGATTCTTCTGCCTGTCGCCCAGATTGGTTCCGAGTGAGAGGTACAGTGTCGCCATCAGTTTATCAGTCTGTAATGAGCATTGCATCACCGTAGCAGCCGAATCGGTAACCCTCCTTGACTGCAAGGTTGTATGCTGCCATTATCTTTTCATAGCCACCGTATGCGCAGGTAAGCATGAGTTGGATTGACTCCGGCAACTGGAAGTTGCTTACCATACTGTCTGCCACACTGAAATCATAGGGCGGGAATATGAACTTGTTGGTCCAGCCGTCAAAAGGCTTGATCAGATGGTCTGTTCCCACTACGGTCTCAAGAGCGCGGTTGACGGTGTTGCCTATGGCGCAGATCTTGTGACCGCCCAGTTTGGCGTTGTTCACAATCCTGGTGCACTCCTCCGTAACATACATCTCCTCCGATTCCATCTTGTGCTTGGTCAGGTCCTCCACGTCTATCTCGCGGAAATTACCCAGACCGCAGTGCATGGTTATGAATGCGCGGTCAATGCCTTTGATCTCCATGCGTTTCATCAACTCACGGCTAAAGTGAAGACCGGCAGTGGGTGCTGTTACGGCACCCTCGTTGGTTGCGAATATGGTCTGGAAACTGTCTTCATCGCAGTAGTCGCCATCCTCTTTCTGTGACATGGGTTTAGGTATGACCTTTCCCTCTTCATCAAATGTCCATGCGCAGGCCTTACGCTTCATGTAGGTAGGTATCGGAGCCTCACCCAGTGCATAGAGAGCTTTCTTGAATTCGTCATGAGGTCCGTCATAGAGGAATCTGAGCACACGACCGCGTGATGTGGTGTTGTCAATAACCTCGGCTACCATGGAGTTGTCCTCACCAAAGTAGAGTTTGTTTCCGATACGGATCTTACGGGCGGGATCTACCTGTACGTCCCACAGCAGGTTCTCCTCACGGAGTTCACGCAGCAGGAAAACTTCAATCTGGGCACCGGTCTTCTCCTTGTTGCCGTACATGCGGGCGGGGAAAACACGTGTGTCGTTGAATACAAATACGTCCTTTTCATCAAAATAGTTAAGGATGTCCTTGAACAGTACGTGTTCAATTTCATCGGATTTCTTGTGCACGACCATCAGTCTTGATTCGTCGCGGTGTTCTACAGGATACTGTGCAATCCTGTCCTCGGGGAGTTTGAATTTGAATTGTGATAGTTTCATTCCCTAGTATTTAGTTGTTATTAATTCTTGTTTTTACTTGTTGATGGCTTTACGGAGTTTCTCCAGATTCTGTGCGTAGTCCTTGATATCTCCGGTAAACAGACATGATGTTCCGGCTACAAAAATGCTGGCTCCTATCTTGCTGAGTATCTCGGCGTGTTCAAGGGTTATGTTGCCGTCCACTTCCATGATGACATCTTCATGGTTCTTCTCCTTGAGAAGCTGCATGACCTTTTCGGCCTTTTTTATAGTGGAGGGTACTATGTTCTGACCCGCAAATCCGGGATTTACCATCAGAAGATGGATTCCGTCAATGTAATCAAGCACCTCTTCCAGTGAATAGACGGGCGTGGCCGGGTTGATGGCCAGGAATCTCTTGCAGCCGAACGGCTCCAGAAAATCCAGTGCACGCTGAACCTGGAAAGTACTTTCATAATGAACGGAAACGATATCGTTCTCTTTTATTCCTACCCACTGGAATTTGTATTCGGGATCCTTTACCATAAGGTGCAGGTCCATGGGTATGTCAGTAAGTTCACGAAGACTGCGGATGTAGTCAACGCCAAGTCCAAAGTTGGGAACAAAAGTTCCGTCCATCACATCAATGTGCAGATGCTCCACTCCTTCATCCTCAAATATCTTGAGAGTCTCTTTGAGGTTGATGAGGTCCGAGCACATCATCGATGCCGAAATCTCTTTCTTGTGTGATTGCATATTGTCTTGTTTTACAGTTTTATTCGTTCCATAAAGTCATAACCTTACAGTATGGCTCCTTATGCTGTTTCATCAGTTCAAACCCTTCCATGAGTCTGTCCTGACTGAAACGGTGGGTTATCAGGCTGCTGCCGTCAATCTTTCCGTCTTTCAACGCTTCAACGACATCGGTCCAGTCAGACGGATTGGTGCCGTCATATGATGAGTTCCATGTTCCGGTTATGACAATCTGCTTACGCAGTATTTTCCAGTAAACGCTCTGACGGAGCATGATATCACCGCTGGGATTGCCCATCAGCACCAGTCTGCCTCCGCGGCGTGTGGCATTGATTGCGGTCTCTATCGATGCGGGTGTGCCTACAGCCTCCAGTACAAAGTCATATTCATTCAGGTCCGATGTGCCCGGAACCAGATACTCCAGTCCCGCTTTTTCAATCATGGGGCGTTTCTCCTCACTGCGGCCGATGACGGTAACCTGTGCGGCACCTCGCATACCGGCCCACAGACCGGCTGCTATTCCAATCATTCCGGTGCCAATTATAGCGACCTTGTCCCCGGCCGATACCTGACCGAACTTTATGGCATGCAGTGCCACAGAGAAAGGTTCGAGCATGGCGGCCACCTCAAAAGGAAGGTCTTGGGGGATCTCAATGAGGTTCCATACAGGTACGGCTACGTACTCGGCAAACGCTCCGTCGCGACGGGAGCCTACGTAGTCATAGTTCTGGCACATCTCATAGTGCTTATCGGCACACGGACGGCATTTGCGGCACGGAATGAGCGGGAACACTCCCACATGTCTGCCCATCCATCTGCAGTCCTGTGCATCGGCCACTGATTCCACTATACCTGAGAACTCATGACCCGGTATGGTGGGGAAGTGGTATGTGCCCTTGGTGAAGACGCGTGATATGTCGGAACTGCATATTCCGGCAGCCTTCACCTTCACGATAGCCCAACCGGCCTCGCATTCAGGCATAGGTACATCCTCGTAACGGAAGTCACCTACTGAGTGCAGATTATATGCTTTCATTCCTCACGATTGATTCAAAGTTGGACAAATCTTCCTGGGTGGTGATCTTGAAGTTGTTCGTGTCACCCGGAATCAGTACGCATTTCAATCCTGCCCTGTATGAAACCTCGGTACTTCCGGTGATACGGTTTATCTCATCGGCCGAAAGTTTCATGTTGGCATCGTAGTATGTTCCGAACCGGAAGGCCTCGGGAGCCTGTCCGTTCCACAGTGTCTTGCGTTCCAGCAGTGAGTCTATGTTCTTGCCGTCACGGCTCATATAGACGGTATCCTTGACAGGGATGACAGGCAGGACGGCATCGGCATCCTTGCATGCCTGGAAGCAGTCCGTTATCAGTTGGGCCGTAAGCAGCGGGCGTGCGGCGTCGTGAATGAGAACTGTGTCATCCTGTGTGGCGCCGTTCTCTTTGGCCACTTTAAGGGCGTTGATGATGGAGCCCTGTCTGGTCTCTCCCGGCTGGGAGTAGAAGACAGGTTTTCCGGATGCTGACTTTGCAACGCATCCGCGTACATAATCCACCCACTCATGGGCCACGGCTATGACAGCGCAGTCAACCGTCTTGTGACTCAGGATGGTATCCAGACAATACTGGATGACGGGTTTACCGTTCACCTCAACATATTGCTTGGGAGTTGAAAGCCCCATTCGGGTTCCTGTTCCTCCTGAAAGGATAATCGCTATGTTCATTACAATCCTTTTTACTGTTCTTGAATTGGATGCTCATCCAGCCACTCGGTGAACTTTTCAGGGTTCAGGCAATCCTCAACTTTGTAATCACCCACTCGGGTACGCCTCAAAGCAGTCAGATGACCTCCGCTCTGCAAAGCTTCGCCAATGTCACGGGCAAGAGCCCTTATGTATGTTCCCTTGCTGCAGACCACGCGGATGGTTATGTCCGGCAGGTTGCAATCGGTAAGTTCAATCTCGTCAATGACCAGCGTCTTGGGCTTGAGTTCCACCTCATCACCTTTGCGGGCCATCTCGTAGGCGCGTTTGCCGTCCACCTTGCAGGCCGAGAATGTGGGCGGTACCTGCTCAATCTTTCCTTTGAAACGCTCCAGAACCTGCTCCACCATCTCACGGGTTATATGTTCCGTGGGGTAGGTGGCATCGATGGGCTTCTCCAGGTCATATGAAGGCGTGGTGGCACCCAGGCGTATGGTTGCATAATACTCCTTGGTGCCGGACTGCAGTTCCTCAATGCGTTTGGTGGCACGGCCGGTGCATACTATCAGTACGCCTGTAGCCAGCGGATCCAATGTGCCGGCATGTCCCACCTTGAGTTTCTTTACTCCAAGGCGGCGGCATATGAGCCATCGGACCTTACCAACCACATCAAATGATGTCCAGCGGTACGGCTTGTCAAACGCCATTATCACTCCTTCCTGGAAATTCATCTCTTAAAGGAACAGCAGTGTTACAAGTCCTGCAATAGCGCAATAGACTCCGAACCAGATCAGTTTGCCCTTGCGTACTATAGATATCATCCACTTGCAGGCGGCGCAGCCTGACAGGAATGCGGCAATAAATCCTATTGCCAGCACGCCTACGCTTGCATCGGCCCCGGCGGTACCTGCTCCGGCCTGCTCAATCAGGTCTTTCATATCCAGCAGTGCCTCACCCAGTATAGGGGGTATGACCATCAGGAATGAGAACTGTGCCAGACGCTCCTTCTTGTTGCCCAGCATGATACCGGTTGCAATGGTGGCACCTGAGCGTGATACACCGGGAAGTACAGCCACAGCTTGTGCTATGCCGATTATGAAAGCGTGCCAGCCGGATATGTTTTCTCTCTGGCGCGGTTTTGCGTAGTAAGAGAATGTGAGAAGGGCTGCAGTCACAAGCAGACACCAACCTACAACGGTTGTTCCCGAACCGAATATGGCCTCGATCTTATCCTTGAAGAATACGCCTACAATGCCTACAGGAATCATTGAAATGATAATGTTGACGGCATATCGGGTTCCTTCGTTCAGACCGCTGTAACTCTTCCATGACTGTCTGGTGAACAGGTCGCGGAAAATCCAGACAATCTCTTTCCAAAGGATGACAAGGGTACTCAGGACGGTAGCCACGTGTACCAGTACCGTGAACGCCATGTTCTGCTCACCGTCTATCCCGAACAGCGATGAAGCAATAGCCAGATGTCCGCTGCTGCTTATGGGCAGATATTCCGTGAGTCCCTGAAGCAGTCCCAACAGTAATGATTCAAGCCAACTCATTCTTTGCTCTCCTTATCGGCTTTGGGCTTGTAGACGATAGCCCCGATTATGGTCAAGAAACCTATGAGAGTAACTATGGGAGCCACTTTGATGCGGCGTACGCTGAAGATATCGGGCTCAAAATACTCATTGGTACAGTTGGGACCAATCATCAGAAGCAGACCGATGATGATGATAGCCATTCCTATGGCAACCAGAATGTAATTGGTCTTGGTAAATGCCAGTTTTTTCTTATCCATATTGAGAACATTTAAAATTAGACGTAATGGAGTTCACCCGATTTCATACGCAGGAAACGGTTTACGGAGTGCAGGGCACAAACACCTGTGATAAGCAGTCCGATAAATGTTACCACGGCAAATACGGGTATTATGATTCTGGGTTCGGCCAGCATAATAAGCCAGGGCTCATATTTGAGGCCGATCTTGAGACCGTACCAGATGATGATGCATGTAAGTACGGCCGATGCAAATCCAATCCACAGGTTACGGCTGATGAACGGTTTGCGAATGAATGACCATTTGGCTCCCACCAGTTTCATTGAGTAAAGCACAAAACGCTGGGCGTAGATGGTGAGTTTGATGGTGTTGTTTATCAGTGTGAATGATACCAGCGACAGTATCATTGCAAGCACCAGCAGCAGACCGGCAACCTTGCTGATATTGCTGTTGATGATATCCAGCAGGTCTTTCTGCCATGTTACCTCACGCACTCCCTCATAAGAGGCTATCTTCTTTTCTATCACCTTAAGGCTGTCGTTGCAGGCATAATCGACCTCCAGACGGATGTTGAGTGATGCGTAGAATGGGTTGTACTCCAGGAACTGTGAGGGATCGGTACCCATGGCTTTGGTCATGTCCCTGAGCGCGTCGTCCTTTGAAATGTACTGGCAGACAGCGCAATAGGGTGATGCCTCGATACTGCGGCGCAGTGTCGAGAATTGGGCATCGGTTATGCTCTCCTTGAGGATGACCTCAACCGTCATCTCCTGTTTGAGATGGCGTGACAGGTCACTCGCGGTAAGTAACAGCAGCGCTACTATTCCTATGAGCAGCAATACCAGAGACGTGCTGATGCAAGCCGTAATGAACAGCAGGTCTATCTTTCTCTTTTTCTTTTGCTTAGTCATTGTATTCCGTATCTTGTCTTTTTCTGAAAACATATACCAGCGAACTGCTTCGGCTCCGTTTGGTCAGTGAGATTTTCCATGACTGGAACCCTTTTATCATACCGCGAAGGAACGCCATCCTGTGTCTGAGCTGCTTCTCCGACAGTATTGATATGTAGAAACTGTCAAACGGCATTTTCTCATGATGCATCAGGGTAAATCCGTGCCTGTGGGCTAATGTGCTGATCGAATTTGGACTGAAATGCCACAGATGCCTGGGTACATCGTATGCTGCCCAGTAGGGTCCGTAGTACATGGCATCGGTCGAACAGATGTTAGGGCAGGCCATAATCAGAATCCCTCCCGGTCTCAGCAACTCGTAGAACCGGTCCAGCAGTTGGTTGGGATGATGGCAATGTTCAAACACGTGCCACATGGTTATGACATCAAATGTGCCTGCATGCAGCGCATCCATCTCGGGGACATCTATCATACGGTGATGGAACATCTCAAGCGAGAAAAGCCTCTCCTCGTGGTATTTCTCTACCGATGTCACTTTCCATCCGCGTTTTTCCATCCTGTGGGAGAAAAATCCAGTCTTGGCGCCGTAGTTGAGCAGCGAACCTCCTGTACGGTATGCCTGAGACTCGACAATCCTGACCTTCTTGCGGAGCATACGGTTACGTACATGATAGTAAAGACGGCCGATAAGTCCGGAAGGGGAGTCGCCCAGTTTGAGTTTCAGGTTGACCTTGTCATATCGCCCCATCTCCTCTTCCGATGGGGGATCCAGCGTGTAGACAACACCGCATGACGGGCAACGCATAAGAGTGTATGACTCTTTGCTTACCGTAAAGTCGGTGCAGTTTGCATAGGGAATCTGTCCTGATGCTCCGCAAATGGGACAAGGCTTGAAGTCCTGATAAATCATCTCTCGTGTACACGCGCCTTGCGCGGGTCGCGCGCAAAAGGTGACCGCAAAGATAATACCCCGGGATAGGGGTTGTCAAGTGTTTTAAGGTTTTTTTGCTGGTTTTATTGTATTTACGTCACGCAGGTTCGGCCATTTTTTAAAGAATCTCTGTGCCGAAGAGGGTAGCGGAGGTGGCGTCGGTGATGCGGACTTTTAAGAAATCGCCCGGATGGTGGGTGCCTTTGTCAAAGACAACGGTGCGGTTCTGCTCGGTGCGGCCGTACAGTTGCTGGCGGGAACGTTTGGAATAGCCCTCGGCCAGGACTTCATATTCATGGCCGATGCACTCGCGGTTGCGTTCCAGTGACAGCTGGTTCTGGAGTTCAATCATCTCGTTGAGGCGGCGTATCTTTACTTCCTCGGGGACATTGTCGGGCAGATGCTTGCTGGCGTATGTGCCGGGACGCTCCGAGTAGCGGAACATGAATGAGGCGTCGAAACGGCACTCACGCATCAGGGAGAGACTCTCCTGGTGATCCTCCTCGGTTTCTGAATGGTAGCCGGTGAACATATCGGTGGTAAGACCGCAGTCGGGGATAATACGCTTGATTGCATCCACACGATCCAAATACCACTCGCGGGTATACTTGCGGTTCATCAGTTTGAGTATGCGGCTGCTTCCGCTCTGAACCGGAAGGTGGATGTGACGGCATATGTTGGGAACCTCGGCAATTACATGAAGGGTATCATCGCTCATATCCTTGGGATGTGATGTGGTGAACCTTACCCTCATTGCGGGAACAGCCTGGGCAACCATGCGCAGAAGTTCAGGGAATCCCACGGTGGACTGACCGTTTTCAAATTTGTAGGAGTTCACGTTCTGACCCAGAAGAGTCACCTCTTTGTAACCTTTTTTCTGAAGGTCAAGCATCTCGTTCAAGATGCTCTGCGGATCACGACTGCGCTCACGGCCACGGGTGTAAGGCACTATGCAGTAGTGGCAGAAATTGTTGCAGCCGCGCATGATAGATACGAATCCGCTTATGTGATTGCCGCAAATGCGCTCGGGTATAATGTCGCGGTAGGTTTCGGTAGTGGAGAGTTTCACATCCATCGCCTTGTTTCCGGACTCCACCTGAGCCATAAGGTCAGGCAGAGAGAGGTATGCGTCGGGACCGCAGACTACATCTACGTGATGATTCTCGGTAAGGTCCTCCTTAGTGCGCTCGGCCATGCATCCCATAACGCCTATGTAAAGATTCTTTTTCTTCTTCTTGAGGGCGTTCAGGGCTTCCAGGCGGTTCCAGATCTTCTGTTCGGCGTTCTCACGGATGGAGCATGTATTCAGGAATATGGCATCGGCCTCATCAATGTTTTCAGTGGGCTCGTAACCCGCCATGCGCATGATGGATGCGATAACCTCGCTGTCGGCCACATTCATCTGGCAGCCATAGGTTTCTATAAAAAGTCTCTTTGTGCTGTCTTCCATATTCCTTTCTCCTAATCGGCCGCAAATTTACTTGTTTTTATTTTAGGTATTGGTTATTTTTGCGCTACTTTATGCCAAAGAAGTCAAACAAGTAAACAATCATATCACAATGGCTTTCAAAAAAATGACTGCTGCCGAGGCAGCACGTTTTGTCAAGAACGGTGACAACGTAGGTCTGAGCGGATTCACACCTGCAGGTACCCCCAAGGCTGTCACTCATGAGATCGGTTTAATGGCCCATGAGCTCCATGAGCAGGGTCAGGAGTTTCAGATCAGCCTCTTTACAGGTGCCTCAACCGGCGATTCATGCGACGGTATCCTGGCACGTGAGCACGCACTCAAGTACCGCGCTCCCTACACCACCAACAAGGATTTCCGTACCGCAGTAAACAACGGTGAAATCGCTTATAACGATATCAACCTGAGCCACATGGCACAGGAACTCCGTTACGGATTCTACGGCAAGCTCAACATCGGCATAATGGAAGCCTTTGATGTAACTGATGATGGTAAGATCTGGGTTACCGCAGGTGTCGGTATCGCCCCCACAGTAGCCCGTCTGGCAGAGAAGCTCATTATTGAGGTCAATGCAGCCCACGCCCGTTGCGCCAAGGGTCTGCACGATATCTACGAGCCCGCCGATCCCCCTTACCGCCGCGAGATTCCCGTTTATCAGCCCAGCGACCATATAGGTAAGGACTACATCCAGGTTGATCCCGCCAAGATAATCGGTATCGTTGAGGTAAATATCCCCGACGAGGCCCGCGGCTTTACCGCCCCCGATGAGACCACTCTCCAGATTGGTCACAACGTAGCCCAGTTCCTTATATCTGACCTTAAGCGCGGCATCATTCCTTCTACCTTCCTGCCTCTGCAGAGCGGTGTAGGTAATGTTGCAAACGCCGTTCTGGGTGCTCTGGGCGAGGATCCGTCAGTTCCCGCATTCCAGATGTACACCGAGGTTATCCAGGATTCAGTGATCAACCTGATGCGTGAGGGTCACTGCAAGTTCGGCTCCAGTTCGTCACTGAGCGTAAGCAACGAGACCCTGCAGGGCATCTATGATGATATGGATTTCTTCAAGGACAAGCTGGTGCTCCGTCCCACCGAGATCTCCAACAGCCCCGAGGTTGCCCGCCGTCTGGGACTTATCGCAATGAACACTGCGCTTGAAGCCGATATCTACGGCAACGTCAACTCAACCCACGTAAGCGGCGTCAAGATGATGAACGGTGTGGGCGGATCGGCCGATTTCACCCGCAACGCATTCATCTCCATATTCAGCTGCCCGTCAGTAGCCAAGGGAGGCAAGATAAGCGCTATAGTCCCCATGTGCACACACGTTGATCACAACGAGCACAGCGTCAAGGTTCTCATCACCGAGCAGGGTATAGCCGACCTTCGCGGCAAGTCGCCCGCCCAGCGCGCCAAGTGCATCATCGAGAACTGCGTGCACCCCGACTACAAGCAGCTCATGTGGGATTACCTCAAGATAGCCCAGAAGGGTCAGACCAGCCACGCTCTTGACAAAGCCTTTGCTCTGCACAAGGCCCTGGCCGAGAAGGGTGATATGCACCTGGCTGAGTTCTAGTACAATTGGGGACAGACCCCTTTTGTATCATTTTGGAAGGTCGGACTGATTCCGGCCTTTTTTTTTGAAAAATGATACAAAAGGGGCCTGTCCCCAATTGTACTATTTTCTGTGTTTTGCAATGAGTTCAAGGATTTCGGGACCGTACTGCTTCCATTTGGCGGGGCCGAATCCGCTTACGGCCAGGAGTTCCTCTTTGGTGGATGGGCAGGTATCGGCAATTTCCAGAAGGGTGCGTTGGGTGAGTACCCAGTAGGCGCGGATATTCTGGGATATGTATTGCTCGGTTCGCCAGTCTATGAGGGGTTGGATCAGTTCGGGGTGGCGGTTGTCGGAGTAGATTTCCTCGATGGTGGGCTTGGTCTTGACAACCTTCTCCTTTACGGGCTTGGGTTCCTTTACCTTTTTGAGCGATGTCTTGGACACGGGTGCCAACAGCGCATCGTTCCTGATCCGGAGATAAGACTCGATTGTGAAACCGTTCTCAAGTATCTCCCTCATACTTTGCAGATGCATGGAGAGTTCAGGCAGGAGTTCGCCCGATGCCTCGGTAAGAGATTTCTTTACATCTTTATTGTCGATGGAAACGGACAAAACAGGGGTAATGTCCGATGCCGCCTCAATCAGAATGGGAAGGAAATACCCGGCAGCTTTACTAACCCTCTCATCAAGATGAGCCTTGTCGGTAAGGCCGATTCGGTCCAACTCACGGCGGAAAGTCTCGGCAACTTTCTCAATATCTCTGATTCTGCGACGGTTCTCCTCCATCCTGGCGGTCTGCTCCGGATAGGTATTCTTGAGATGGTTGTTGAATATTCCGCCGGCCCAACCGGTAAGTCTTTCAAGTTCAGTGAATGTAAAACACTCTTTGAGAATGCTCATGAAATACTCCGTCCGCGATGCTTCCAGTTGCCTTTCCATTTCGGATACCGGCAGGAACTGCTCATGGAATCCGGATACATCGCTGTTGTTGAACAGGCACGACTGTGATATGGGACTGCTCAGAACTATGCCTTCAAGTGTGCGGCATCGTGACAGTGCCACATAGACTTGACCGAAACTGAAGGCCGATGCCGCATCAATGATCACACGGTCAAAAGTAAGGCCCTGGCTCTTATGAATGGTGACTGCCCAGGCGGCCCGCAGCGGGTACTGGGAGAAAGTACCTTCTACCTTGGGCACAATCTCCTTGGTATCTTTGTCTATCTCGTACTGGATGTTCTCCCATTTTTCAATAGGAACATTGATTTCATCGCCGTTTTCATCGGTCACTATGATGCCGTCATCATAGTCTATGGAGGTTACGGTGGCAATCTTTCCGTTGTAGTACCGGCCCTCGCGGGAGTCGTTGCGCAGGAACATTACCTGTGCGCCTTCCTTGAGTTGTAGCACCTTTTCAGCCGGGAGGGTGTTTTCCGGGAAATTGCCCTCAACCTCAGCGTAGAAGGTGTACAGCCTTGTTTTCAGGGCCTCCATTTTCTCCTGGTTGATAGAGTCTGCCTGGCGGTTGTGGGTAGTAAGGCGGATCCATCGTTGGCCCGATGCCGCAATGCTGTCATCGGGGTTGAAACGCGGATCCAGGCGGCTGTTGAGCATGCGGTACGTTGCGTTGTCCATCACTCCGTCACGGATGCTGTTCAGTATGTCCAGGAATGATGTATCTGATTGACGGTAAACGGTCTGCAGTTCTATAGTTACGTATTTGAGCTGCTGCATCACCTTGGAATGAAAGAAGAAAGGTGACTTGTATACCTTTTTGAGCCAGGGCTCGTCCTGCTCGGTAACCACCGGCGGTAACTGGTGAGCATCGCCTATCATCAGCAACTGAACCCCGCCAAAGGGCTTGCTGTTGTGTCTGTATCGGCGCATTACTGCATCAACCGCATCCAACAGGTCAGCCCGGACCATGGATATTTCATCTATTATCAGCAGGTCCAGTGTCTTGATGATCTTTAGCTTCTCCTTGCGCAACTGGCGGCGTGCCTCGGGCAGCTGATACTCTGTAACAAGTTCCTTTACATCGGGCAGATACGGGCATAGCGGCAGTTGGAAAAATGAATGGATCGTTACGCCGCCCGCATTGATGGCGGCTACACCTGTCGGCGCAAGCACTACGCAGCGCTTGGGCGTATTCTCAACAATGTACTTGAGGAATGTTGTTTTTCCGGTTCCGGCCCTGCCGGTCAGAAAGACCGATATTCCCGTCTGGGAAATGTAACTCTCGGCCAGTTGAAAGAGATGATCTTTTTTCATAGTATAGCAATCAGGTTTCTTGTTTGGCAAATATATGGATAATTGCTGACAAATCAGTTACGCAGGTACAGCGTATTTTTAAAAATGGCCATACCTGCGTAAAAGAGCCTTAAAAAGGCGGTTTTCTGCAAGTATGGCAGCAAAAACCCGGGTTTTGGCCATTTTTGGAGCCATACTTGCAGAGAATCGGGGCTACAACGCTTGCGGTGACAAGTATGGCAATCAATTAGGTACGCACGTGCGTAGAACATACGCAGAACAGAGTTAAAATACGTTAATTCTGTTGTCGGTAAAAAATTGCGCCTTATATTTGCAGTGTCTTAGTGAAGTAATACACCGATAAACAAACAACAACAAACAATACAACAATGATTACAATCAAGAAATTAGGATTCAGTTACGGCGACCATGTCGTACTGAAAGACATTTCGATGAATCTTGAGGAGGGCCGCATTTACGGACTCCTGGGAGAGAACGGAGTGGGCAAGACTACTCTGCTTACCTTGCTTGCAGGTCTTAAGAAGGTTGATGACGGAACTCTGGAGATTGACGGTCAGAAACCGTTCAACCGCGAACCTTCTTTCCTCTCAAACATCTATTATCTGCCCGATGAGGTTCCCGCACCGCGTCGCAAGGCAATAGATTTTGCCATTGATCACGGACAGTACTGGAAAAACTTCAGTGCACAGAAGTTCTCTGAGATTATGACTGTGTTTGATAATGACCAGAACCAGCGTATGGATCATATGTCATACGGTCAGTTAAAGAAGACATTCATCAGCTTTGCCCTTGCCTGCAACACCAAATACCTTTTCATGGACGAGCCCACAAACGGACTTGACATCCCCTCAAAAGGTCAGTTCCGCAAGGCTGTCTCAAAGTATACGTCCGATGACTCCACACTGCTCATCTCAACCCACCAGGCACGTGACCTGGAGGCCATCATCGATCCTATCATCATTCTGGACCGCAGGGATGTACTGCTCAACGCATCACTCGATGAAATCGCCCAAAAGCTTTACTTTGACTACACATCGGAAGCTGATCCCGCTGCCCTCTATCAGGAGATGGTTCCGGGAGGCAACATCCAGGTATTACGCAACACCACCGGTGCCGAGAGCAAAGTCAACATTGAGGCTCTGTTCAATGCTGTGCTGCTGCACAAGAATGAGATCAAGGAAATGTTCAACAAGTAAAAGTGATTACGGCTATGAATAATGATATTTTTAATATGAACCGTATGGGTCGTTATCTGGTGACCGATATCAAGAATGCAATTGCAAGATACGGTATTTCATTTCTCGTAATGGCAACAGTCAGCCTTACATCATACCTGTTGGTAGGATTCTTTACAATGATCGTAGGTGCAGGCTGGTATAGTCTGGAAGTTGCACCCAGATCGGTGATTATGGGTATTACCCTGGTGGTGCTCACATTATCGGCTCCCGCCAAGATATACGGTTTCATTACCGATAAGAAAGAGGGATCATCGTTCCTTATGGTTCCCGCCTCATCACTTGAGAAGACACTGTCAATGATAATTGTCTGCTGCGTGGTGGTTCCGTTTGCATTCTTTGCAGTTTACCTGTCATTGGATCAGATACTCTGCCTGATTGACAACCGCTGCGGTGACTCTCTCATAATAGCAATCAACAATGGTCAGACTCTTTTGAACGAGCTTTTCAGTAAAGCCTCACTGGAGTCCAACAATTTTATTCCTGACTACTCAGCTTTCACCTCTCCCTGGCTGTATGCCGATGATCTGGCCGAAGGATTCCTTATCTTCCTGCTGGGTGCCCTGTTGTTCAAATCATCCAAACCGGCCAAGACCGTAGGTTGCCTGATTCTTATCAGCATTGCTTTGAGTATGATTGCAACTCCCATTATTACTCACGGAGCAATGGAGAGATTCAAGGAGGCCGCTGCCAACAATGTTACTCCCGAGCAACTGTTCGAAATGTTCCCATTTATATCATGGAGCATAAAGCATGCTGTATTGATGGATTGTATCAGTGATACGATTGTCAATCTGGGACTTGCTGTAGGCATTTATTTCAGAGTCAGAAAGATCAAACATTAAAAAAGGACTGTCTTATGGAATTCAATCAGAACAAACCGATATACCTTCAGATAGCCGATGGAATCAGTGAAAAGATACTGAGCGGCGAGCTTAAGGAGGGTGACAGGATACTGTCAGTGCGTGAACTGGGCGGCGAACTTGGTGTGAATCCAAATACAGCCATGCGCAGTTATGAGAAACTCACAATGGACGGCATCATCTACAACCAGCGTGGCATAGGCTATTTTGTGGCGGAGGGCGCAAAAGCCATCGCGCTTGATAAGATGCGTACCGATTTCATAGAAAATGAGGTTCCCCTGATAAAACGCAAGATGGAGCTACTTGAGCTCAAGGCATCGGACCTGGGACTTTAAACAAAAATCGGAGGCAGAGATACTGCTTCCGATTTTTAATTTGTATCTTCGTAAACAGAACAAAACAATCTCAATATGGGAAGATCATATAAAGGAGGTGTCCGCCTTAACCGCAGGACAATGACAGACCTTGTTACTGACTGGTTTCGTGACAATCAGGACAGCAGTATAAGTGTAAAACGTCTTTACGATGAGCTTAAGCTCAAGACTCATCCCATGCGCAGCATGTGCCTGGATATAGTTTTGGATCTTGTTGAGGACGGTTTCCTCAAGCAGAAGGACAATCAGTTCAGCCTGATGCAGAAAAGCAAGTATGTGGAGGGTGTGCTGCAGCGCCGTGTGGGCGGCAAGAACTTCCTTGTACCCGATGATGGCAGCGATCCCATATTCGTGGCAGAGCGCAATTCGGCCGGTGCCGTAAACGGTGACCGTGTTAAGATAGTGCTCTTTGCCCGTCGCCCCCATGCCGGACTTGAGGGTGAGGTGACCGAGATTCTCAAGCGCGCCAAGGATACATTTGTTGGTACGCTTCAGGTAAAGGGTAAGTTCGCCTACCTGGTAACTCCCGATAAATCGGACCGTGACATATTCATCCCCATATCCAACCTCAAGAAGGGCCGTGACGGTGAGAAAGCGGTTGTAAAGGTAGTGGAATGGCCCGATACCCCAGACCGCAATCCCGTTGGAAAGGTGATAGATATCCTGGGTGCCGCCGGTGAGAACAATACCGAGATGCACGCCATCCTGGCCGAGTACGGACTGCCATACAGTTATCCCGAGAATGTGGAGAGGGCAGCCGATGATATATCGGCCGATATAACCGATGCAGCCCTGGCAGGCCGTGAGGATTTCCGCTCTGTGACAACCTTCACCATTGACCCCCATGATGCCAAGGACTTTGATGACGCACTTTCAATACGCCCCATAAAGAAAGGCCTGTGGGAGGTAGGCGTACATATTGCAGATGTAAGTTACTACGTCCAGGAGGGCGGAATAATTGATAAGGAGGCTTACAAGCGTGCCACATCGGTCTATCTGGTGGACCGCACCATACCCATGCTCCCTGAGAAACTCTGCAACAACCTGTGCTCCCTGCGTCAGGATGAGGATAAACTCACATACTCCGTCATTCTTGAAATGACCGATGCCGGCGTGGTAAAGCGCTCCCGCATAGCACGTACCGTTATCCGCAGCAACCGCCGTTTTGCCTATGAGGAGGTGCAGGCCATCATTGAGCGTGAGCAGCAGGGCGGCAAGGAGAAACTTCCGGGTGATGAGTTCAAGACCGAGATAATGACCCTGGACAGCCTGGCCAAGATCCTGCGCGCAAAACGTTTTGCAGACGGTGCCCTGAGTTTTGACCGCGTCGAGGTCCGTTTTGATATAGACGAGACCGGACATCCGGTAAGTGTATTCTTCAAGGAGTCCAAGGATGCCAATCAGTTGGTGGAGGAGTTCATGCTGCTGGCCAACCGCACCGTTGCCGAATTCATCGGTAAAGTCAAGGGTAGTAACCCCAAGACATTCGTCTACCGCGTACACGATGAGCCCGATCCCGAGCGCATGGAGAACCTGCAGAACTTTGTGGCCAAGTTCGGTTACAAACTCAAGACCAACGGTGATCCTACCGAGATGGCCAAGTCCATGAACAAGATGCTCTCTGAGGTAAAGGGCAAGAAAGAGCAGGAACTCATTGAGACCATCTCCATCCGTTCCATGCAGAAGGCCTGCTATACGACTGAGAACATCGGCCACTACGGTCTGGCATTCAAGTTCTACACACACTTTACATCACCCATACGCCGTTACCCGGACCTTATGGTACACCGCCTGCTCACCCGTTACATAGGTGGCGGCCGCAGCGTCAACCAGGGCAAGTATGAGGAGTACTGCGAGCATTGCTCGGCACAGGAGCAGTTGGCAGAGCAGGCAGAGCGCTCCAGCATCAAGTACAAGCAGGTTGAGTACATGTCGGACCGCATGGGACAGGTATTTGATGCCGTGATAAGCGGTGTTACAGAGTGGGGAATCTACGCTGAAATCATTGAAAACAAGTGTGAGGGCATGATTCCCATTCGTTCGCTTGGCGGTGACTACTTTGAGTTTGACGAGAAGAACTACTGCCTTATAGGTCAGCGCACCCGCAAGCGTTACCGCCTTGGTGACCATGTCAAGGTTAAGGTGGTTCGCTGCAACCTTGAAAAGAAGCAGATGGATTATGAACTGGTTTCGACTGAGGAGTAAGATTACGTTGGCGTTGGCGCTGGCATTGGTCTGTGGAGCAAGCGCACAGGACCGCACGCTCAGGGTAAACTACACATTTTCAGGCAACAGCCGTGAGAGCCGCATCTATCTGGACGACTTGAACGTCATTGACGGTTGGGCGGGCCGCCGCGTCAATATGAAAGATTTGTATCTGGAGGGAAACGGCCAGATAACCATGACCGATGAGGCCACGGGTGATACACTTTACCGCAACGCCTTTTCCACACTCTTCCAGGAGTGGCAGAATACAGAGGAGGCCACAAAAGTGGACCGCAGTTTTGAGAACGTTTACCTTTTGCCCATGCCGGAGCGCAAGGCAGTGGTTGAGGTAAAACTTACTGATAACTACAACAAGGTGGTTGCAAGCCTGCGTCATACGGTGGATCCCGAGGATATCCTTATCCGTAAGATCGGCCAGAATCCGCCCAAGTGGAAGTACCTGTATCAGGGCGGCAGTACGGAGCAGTGTATTGACGTGGTGATTGTCCCCGAGGGCTATACCGCCGATGAAATGGACCTTTTTTACAAGGATGCCGGCATTGCGGTAAACAGTCTGCTGTCACATGAGCCGTTCAAGACCATGCAGGAGAGGTTCAACATAATCGCTGTAGAACTGGCTTCAAAAGACGGCGAGGTTAGTGTCCCGTTGCAGGGCCTCTGGACAGAGACAGCTTTGAGTTCACATTTCAGCACTTTCTATACTGACCGTTACCTGACCACCCTGCGTCTGCGTCAACTGCACGATAAACTGGCAGGTGTTCCCTATGAACATATCATAATCCTGGCCAACACCGATGTTTACGGCGGAGGCGGTATATTCAACTCATATACTCTCACTACCGCCCATCACGCCCAGTTCGCACCGGTAGTGGTACACGAATTCGGTCACAGCTTCGGGGGACTGGCCGACGAGTACTTCTACGATGACCAGTACGAGCAGTACTACAACTCAGAGACTGAGCCATGGGAGCCCAACATCACTACAAAGGTTGACTTTGACAGTAAATGGAAGGATATGCCTGATGCAGGTCTTTATGAGGGCGGAGGTTATATGTCAAAAGGCGTATGGAGAGGGGCTTTTGACTGCCGCATGAAGACAAACCAATACCCGGAGTTCTGTCCGGTATGCCGCCGGTCACTGGAACGTATTATCCGTTTTTACACTGAAGAATAGCCTGGGTCATCTTGCTCCAGGAGTATTTGGCTTTCTCTTCCTGAACGCCCTGGACAAACTGTTCTTGGCGATTGTTGCTGAAGAAATCCACCAATCCATCGGCTATCCGGGCGGGATCGGGGTCAACCACATAACCTGCCTTACCGTCGGGAACTATCTCTGCCAGTCCGCCTACGTTGGTTACCAGCATGGGTTTGCCAAAGTGGTATGCTATCTGTGATACACCGCTCTGGGTAGCGGTCTTGTAAGGTTGTGCAATGATATCGGCCGCACCAAAGCAGTATCGTACCTCATCACTTGGAACGAACTCGTTCTTCCAGACAATGAGTCCCTCCAGTCCCAACTCTTTCTCCAGCTCAAAGTATTTGTCCGAACTGCCGTAGAACTCACCGGCCACAAGCAGACGTACGTTAAGGTCACGCAGACGGCTGTCGGCGTATGCCCTGAGCAGCAGGTCCAGACCTTTGTAGTCACGTATCAGACCAAAGAACAGTATGTAACGGTATGCGGGATCCAGCCCCAGATGCTCAAGTGACTCCTCTCTTGTGGCAAGTTCGCCAAAGTGGTCATAAAGCGGGTGTGGGCTGAAAGTACGCGGTTTCTTTGTGTCAAACAGGTTTATATCATCCCTGACAGACTCTGACAGAGCCACGAATCCGTCAACAGACCGGATGAAATAGCGTGACAGGATTCTGTCACCGGGCTTGTGCTCGTGGGGTATGAGGTTATGAAGTATTGCAACTCTGCGGGCGCCGCACTTACGGGCCATGCGTGATACGAAACCGGTTGAAGGTCCCATGAAAGGCATCCAGAAGGGTACAATCAGCAGATCCGGTTTTTCACGTCTGATCTGACGGCCCACCTTAATCCAGTTAAAGGGATTGACCGAGTTGAGCCTCCTTACAATGTCCAGTCCCTGAGGCTGCGGGTCTGGGGAGTACTGGGTCTTGCCGGGGAAAAGGAATGACGGGTATTGGAGGGTGAAAGTGTATATCTTCACTTCATTACCCTCTTTTATGAATTCCTGCGCCAGCCGGTTGTTGAAATCGGCTATCCCTCCGCGATAAGGCCAGGCGGTTCCCAGAATGACTATCTTCATGACTCAGAGTCCTTTTTACTTGCAAAGTGCCATACGGGCAGTCCCAATGTAAGTAAGATGACAAGTATCACAAAAGCCATGCACAACTTGTCGGTTTTGAGTGCATCGGGCACGAATTCCATCTTAACCGTGTGTGTTCCTGCCGGAATCACAGCGGCACGCAGGACGTAGTTTACACGTCCCAACTCATGCTCTTTTCCGTCGATATACAGATGCCATTCCTTGGGGTAGTATATTTCGGAGAAAACTGCAATCTTGTCTTTGGTGGAACTTGTGGTATATTCCAGACGGTCCGGAACGTATTTGTCAAGTCTGATGAAAGCTTCGGGATCATTTTGGGTAACCTCCAGGTTGAGCACATCGGCAAAACGGCGGTCGGCAACAGCCGTTGTCTTTACATCAATCCGGTTCAGAGCCTCACTCTCGCTTACTGGTGTATCCACATAAAGCAGGGTGTCAACGAACCATGCGTTACCTAGTGCGCCTGGATTCCTCATAATCTGACCTCTTTCAGTGATGATGTATTTTGTGTTCAGCATATTGAGGACAGACATGTTGCTTTTTGAGATATGGGCTTCAATCAGGTCCTGATAACGACGCATCTTGGCTGCAGAGTAGCCGCCAATGGATTTGAGTCTGTAAGATGTTCTGGCATCATTGAAAGTCTGTGTTGACAGATTGAGCACACGATAATCCAGTGACTTATCCTGCAGAATGGCTTTCTCCCAATCCTGCATGGCAAATATCTGCGCGTTCTCTTTTGTAGTGATGAAGTTCTGTTTGCCAAAGAATTTCTTGTCAATAGGAACCATGTCAATCAGAATGAGAGCAGTCAATGAAGCCGCAAACAGTACTGTGCTGTTCTTCTTTTCCTTCATGATAGAGTAGGCAAAGGTCACAGCAGTTCCCAGAAGTACGAACACAAGACTGCGCAGGGCCGATGAGGATATCAGCGCCTGTCTCTGATGTAGGATGGCATTGTATATGGGTTCGTCAATCTGATCCCTGAATCTTACGTCATAGGATGATATGGTATCGGTGAAACCGGCCGAAATTGCCACCAGCAGACATATCGCGGCCGTGACGGCTCCGGCTGTAAGTATTGCTTTTCTGTTGGCGGCCTTGTCATCGGACTGAACCAGATGCCTGATTGCCAGGAATCCCAGCAGGGGCATTGTTATCTCGGCCACAACCAGTATGGATTCTACCGTACGGAACTTGTTGTACATGGGGAAATACTCAAAGAACAGTCTTGAGAACCATTCAAAGTTGTGTCCCCAGGCAAGCAGTATTGAGAAACATGTTGCGGCAAGCAGAGACCATTTGTAGGCTCCCCTTACAACTATCAGTCCAAGTACAAACAGGAAACAGATAACTGCTCCCACATAGACGGGACCGCTGGTGAATGCCTTTTCTCCCCAGTAGACAGGTGAACTGGAGCAGATACTGCGGGCACTGCTTGCAGGTACTCCCATGCTCTTGAGCTCCTTCTCCAGTTTGGAATTCTTTCCCAGGTCATAACCGCTGGCTCCTCCCATATACTCGGGAACAAGCAGGGTAAAGGTTTCGGCCTTTCCGTATGACCACGCCGTAGCGTAATCAAAATCCAGACCTACCAGTTTATCCTGGCCGTCATCTACGGCATTGTCCGATACCAGTTCGCTGTGTCCGCCGCGCATGGTCTCCTTAAGGTAACTGCGGTTCATCTGGAACCAGCTGATTTTGGTACTGAACACCAAGAGCAGTGACAGGATGAATATTCCGGTAGCCTTTCCGAACTCCTTCCAGGTCCTGGCCTTGGCGTGAACAAAGATTTCGCCTATAAAGAGCACTCCCAAGAGCATGAAAGCGTAATATGTCATCTGAGAGTGGAGCGTGAGTCCAATCGTTCCGTAGAAAAGCGTGATGGGGACACCTAGCCAGAACCTGCTCCGGTAAATTGCATAGAATCCGCCTATCATTGGCGCCAGACAGCATATGGCATTGGCCTTGGTTATATGTCCTGCAGGTATGATTAGCAGGAAATATGACGACAGCGTGAGCGCAATGGCGCCTGCAATGCTCATCCACGGATCAACATCAAAGCACATCAGCATAATGAAGAAACCTATCAGATATGCCACGAGTATGCCTACGGGTTCTTTGCTGCCCTTCAGCCATAGATGTGAGGCCCGCTCAAGTTTTGCTCTCAGTTTGTTTGCAGGAGTCTGGCCGCTTATCTGATATGACGGCATTCCGCCGAACATGGAGTTGGTCCACCACATCTGTCTCCCTTCGGATTTAGTGTATTCGCGGATTTCATTTGATGATCCCAGATAGTTGGTGGTATCACCAGCCTGCAGCACTTTGCCGTCAAGGACAGGTGAGCAGTAAATGAATCCGAAAGCAATGAACGCTATCAATGCAACTATGAAAGGGGTAAGTCTCTTGAGGTTAGGTTTTTTCATAAAGGGTTATTTCTTATATGAACGCAAACATACTAAAAAAATCAATTGAGAAGGAACTCCAGCAGCGGCAGGTCATCGGCATAAGTCAGTTTGATGTTGCGTTCGCTGCCGCGTACAATCCCCACTTTCTCATGGGGCAGATATCGCAATACCGTGCCGCAGTCATCGGTGGCAGTAAAGCCAGAGTCCATGAGTGCAATTTCATATGCCTTGGCGATGGTTTTCTGGCGGAATCCCTGCGGAGTCTGCATGCGCCACAGCAGGTTGCGGTTCTGGACGGATTCCATTACCGTGCCTGCCGCATCACACTGAACGATGGTGTCCACTGCGGGTATGGCCACATCGACCGCATTGAAGGTCTCCATAGCCTTGAGTGTGTCCGATATTATCCTGGCCGATACCAACGGACGGGCGGCATCATGGAACAGCATGACCAGGTCAGGATTGTTGCTGAAATGGTGCACTGCTGCCAGGCTGGAGTCAAAACGCTCCTTTCCACCGGGTAATACGGCTGTGACCTTGGTCCAGTAATTGGTTTTTACCATATCCTGAACCTTGGGGATGAATTCAGTTGAAGTGACAATGACCACCTGACCTATTCCAGGGTGGTCGTTGAAAGTCTGTACGGAGTGCTCTAAAACAGTTTTTCCACCCAAAGGCAGAAACTGCTTAGGGGTGGAAAGACCGGTTCTTGAACCGGAGCCTGCTGCCAGTATTACAGCTACGGTCTCCATAACAGTATCTTTAGCAAACCTCGCTGCCCGGTTTTACGGGACGCTGAACGGTTGTTACGGCCAGTGTGCCGTCTGCATCAAGTGCGCTCAGTATCATACCCTGGCTCTCGCGGCCAAGTATCTTGCGGGGAGCAAGGTTGGCAATGAAGCAAACCTGCTTGCCTACCAGATCCTCAGGGTTGTAGTAGTTTGCAATGCCTGACAGAATGGTACGTCCGCCCAGACCGTCATCAATCTTGAACTGGAGCAACTTGTCTGACTTGGGTACCTTGATGCACTCAAGTACCGTACCTACGCGGATATCCAGTTTCTCAAACTCGGGGAACTGTATGTTCTCCTTGATGGGCTTGGCGGGCTGAGCGGCTGCTGCAGCCTTCTCATTCTCCTCCTTGCGCTTGAGCAACTTCTGTATCTGAGCCTCTATTGCATCATCCTCAATCTTCTCAAACAGGAGCTCCGGCTTACCCAGCTTGTGGCCGGCGGGCAGCAGGTCAATGGCACCCAGACGGTCCCACTGTGCACCCTCCAGACCAATCATGCCGCGCAGTTTCTCGCTTGAGAAGGGCAGGAACGGCTCAAAGGCTATGGCCAGGTTGGCAACCAGCTGGAGTGATATGTTAAGGATGGTCTCAACACGTTTCATATCGGTCTTGGCCAGTTTCCAGGGCTCGGTATCGGCCAGGTACTTGTTACCTATGCGGGCCAGATTCATGGCCTCCTTCTGAGCCTCGCGGAACTTGAAGTTCTCAAGCAGAGACTCCAACTGCTGCTTGACATCGGCAAACTCCTTAAGGGTATCGCGGTCATAATCTGTCAGTTCGCCGCACTGGGGAACTACTCCGTCAAAGTATTTCTGTGTCAGAACCAGAGCACGGTTTACAAAGTTACCGTAGATGGCTACCAGCTCGTTGTTGTTGCGGGCCTGGAAATCCTTCCATGTAAAGTTGTTGTCCTTGGTCTCGGGGGCGTTGGCGGTAAGCACGTAGCGCATTACATCGGCCTTGCCGGGGAAATCCTCCAGATACTCGTGTACCCATACGGCCCAGTTACGTGATGTGGATATCTTGTCATCCTCCAGGTTAAGGAACTCGTTGCTGGGTACGTTGTCGGGCAGGATGAATGTGCCCTCGGCCTTAAGCATTGAGGGGAATACTATGCAGTGGAACACGATGTTGTCCTTACCGATAAAGTGGATAAGGCGTGTATCGGGATCCTTCCACCAGGTCTCCCAACTGCCGCGCTCGGGGTGGGCGTCGCAGAACTCCTTGGTGTTGCTGATATAGCCGATGGGGGCATCGAACCATACATAAAGCACCTTGCCCTCGGCTCCCTCAACGGGAACGGGAATACCCCAGTCAAGGTCACGGCTCACGGCACGGGGCTGAAGACCCATGTCAAGCCAACTCTTGCACTGACCGTATACGTTGGGACGCCACTCCTTGTGCTCCTCAAGAATCCATTTTTCAAGCCACTCCTGATACTGCTCCAGAGGCAGGTACCAGTGGGTTGTCTCCTTCATCACGGGCTTGCTGCCGCTCACGGTGCTTACCGGGTTGATGAGCTCTGTGGGAGAGAGTGATGTACCGCACTTCTCGCACTGGTCACCGTATGCGTGATCGTAATGGCAGTGGGGGCACTCACCGGTAATGTATCGGTCGGCCAGGAACATCTTAGCCTCCTCATCGTAGTACTGCTCGCTGGTCTTCTGGATGAACTTACCGGTATCATAAAGTTTGCGGAAAAAGTCCGATGCAACCTTATGGTGAGTGGGGGAACTGGTACGTCCGTAGATATCGTACGATATACCCATACCCTTGAAAGTCTCCTTCATCTGATAGTGGTAGCGGTCTATGATCTCCTTGGGGGTCACGCCCTCTTTCTTGGCGCGGATGGTGATGGGCACGCCGTGCTCATCGCTGCCTCCTATGAACATCACGTCCACCTTCTTGAGACGTTGGTAACGGACATAAATATCGGCCGGAACGTATGCGCCGGCCAGGTGTCCGATATGGAGCGGGCCGTTGGCGTAGGGCAGGGCCGATGTAACCAGAATCCTCTTGTATTCTTTCATATTGTATCTAAGTTGTTTTCAGCGTGCAAAGATAATAAAAATGATACAAAAGGGGACTGTCCCCAATTGTATCATTTACCCCAAGAGGCGCGGTCAAGACTGCGATATCCTATTGCTTCGGCTATATGATGAGGTTGTATGGTGGCCGAATCATCCATATCGGCTATGGTACGGGCCACTTTCAGGATGCGGTCATAGGCTCGGGCCGACAGGTTGAGACGGTTCATAGCCTCGCCCAGCATGCGTATGGCAGCCGGCTCTGCATTAGCGTACCGGTGCAGCAGACGCGAATCCATCTGGGCATTGCAATAAACGCCCTTTTCATCGCTGAATCTGGAAGCCTGTACAGCCCTGGCCCTGATAACCCGTTCCCTTATGGAATCACTTGTTTCACCCTTCCGGTCCGATGACATATCGTCAAAACCTACCGGAAGGATCTCACATTGCAGGTCAAAACGGTCCATCAGCGGTCCGGACACCTTGCCCAGATAACGCTCAATGGTAGTGGGAGTACAGTGGCACTCCTTGGTGGGATGGTTGTAATAGCCGCACGGACACGGATTCATGGATGCCAAAAGCATGAATGATGCAGGGTATTCAACCCTGTACTTGGCACGTGATATGACTATGGTCCTGTCCTCAAGCGGTTGTCGCAATACCTCCAGCGCCGAGCGGGTGAATTCGGGCAGTTCATCCAGAAAAAGAACCCCGTTATGGGCCAGAGATATCTCACCCGGCTGCGCATTTGCTCCTCCGCCGGTGAGCGCCACGTTGGATATCGTATGATGCGGATGGCGGAACGGACGTTGTGTAATGAGAGACGCTCCGTTACCGGTAAATCCCGCCACCGAGTGTATCCTGGTTGTCTCGATACTCTCCTCTTTGGTTAGAGGCGGCAGGATTGAAGGCAGTGCCCGTGCCATCATTGACTTTCCGCTTCCGGGCGGGCCTATCATTATAAGATTGTGGCCTCCACAGGCCGCGACCTCAAGCGCTCTCTTTACGCTGCTCTGCCCTTTTACATCCTGAAAGTCAAAGACCTTGCATTCCTGGCCCATGTCACCCAGACAGTCGTTCCTTTCCAGAGGAAGTATATGGCCGTTGCTTTGATTCAGCAGGTCTACCACTTCACGCAGGTTGTGTGCCGCATAGACTTCCAGACCGTCTATGACGGTTGCTTCGGGTGCGTTCTGGTACGGAAGGATGATGCCTTTGAATCCTTCTGCCCGTGCCTTGATAGCCATGGATAGTGCTCCCTTGACCGGCTGCAGCGAGCCGTCCAGTCCCATCTCGCCCATGATGACATAGTCGTCAAGATTGGAGATGTCAAGTTCTCCTCCGGCAGCCAGTATAACAATAGCCAGAGGCAAGTCATAGGCGGATCCCTCCTTGCGGATATCGGCAGGAGCCATGTTGATTATGATCTGACTTGAGGGAAACTTGTAGCCGTTTACATGGAAAGCCGATATGATTCGTTCGTGGCTCTCCTTGACTGCGCTGTCAGGCAGTCCTACAAGAAAGAATCTGATACCGCGCGATGTGCTCGCCTCGATGGTCACGATGTATGCGTCTATCCCTTGGACAGCCGCACCTGATACTTTGATTAACATGGTAATAATTGATGGTTAATATTAGATATTGCATAACAGGGATCAAAGGATTGAGATTTTATTTTGGTGCTCTTAGTTGTCTGTCTGCTGTCCTGCTCTGTCTTGACTCCTTGTCCGGAGCCTTGGGCAGGGTCTTGTCCAGTTCTTTGTCAAGTGCATCTATTGCATCAGTCTTGTAAATCATTCGCTTAACACCGGTAAACAGCACGAAAGCCGGAGCGCTCTGCAGGTTGGTGCTTCTTACTATACGGCTTTCCCATCCTGCCGGATCATTGTATGAGAACCAGGTAACGGTATCGGGTTGTATGGTTCTTTTCCACCTGTCCACGTTTACATCGATGGATATGTCGGTAACATTGAAATAACGTCCCCTGTATTTGTCCAGGAAATATTGCAACGTATCCCTGGCGTCCAGTCCGGCCTGTCCCATCCATGAAGCCCATACGCACACCAGGGTGTAATTGGTTGAGCCGCCCATCTCCTGGAAACTGTGTTTGTAACCGGCCGAATCCCAAACCGAATAGTTGTCCAGATAGAGATTGCCCGGAATGGCTTTGCTGAATTCCGATTTGAGTGAAACCAGATATGGTGCATCCTGCATATTGCCGCTCATGCGCTTTATCAGCGGTTCGATGTATATTTCGCGGGCATGGTACTGACGGACCATCCTGTCATATATAAGGAAAGGAGTAACCTCCGAGAAAGGGTCTCTTGTGATAAAGGAATCTATCCTGGCTATGGTCTGCTCCATCGATGTGTCCCGCAGCGAAGCCATGTAGAAAGACTGGTATGAATCATTGCAGTATCCGCCGGAAACATCGAACAGTCCCGAATCGGCGGGTATCGTTATGAATGATTCCACACCTTTCTCGGCAAATACGGGATGATAGCGCCCGTCGGGCAATACCAGAATCAGAGTGGTTACGGTGTCGGGCAGATATTTCCAAGTAAAACGGCCGTTGTGGCAGAATATGGTGTCCACATTCTCAAAACGGGAATCGATACCGACCACAACTATGGTGTCGGTACCTTGGGGAACGGTTCCCTGCAGCACGAACTTACTCTTGTTGCCGCAAGCGGCGGACAAGAGCAACACAAAGAGTGCAATCAGTGCAGGAAACCTCGATTTCATCGGGCTTTATCTGTTATTTGGCGGCGCGCTTGCGCTCCAATTCGTTCAGTATAACCTTACGCATACGCATGCTCTTGGGAGTAACCTCAACGTACTCATCGTTCTTGATGTACTCCAGAGCCTCCTCGAGTGAGAATACAACGGGAGGTGCTATGTGGGCCTTTTCATCGGCACCGCTGGCACGCATGTTGGTAAGCTGCTTGCTCTTGGTCACGTTGATGACCAGATCCTTCTCGTGAACGTGCTCACCTACCACCTGGCCGGCGTAAACCTGATCCTGCGGGTTGACAAAGAACTTGCCACGGTCCTGCAGTTTGTCAAGTGCATAGGCAAATACGGTACCGGTCTCCATGGCAACCATCGATCCGTTGGTGCGGCGCTCAATGTCACCCTTGTAGGGCTGATACTCCTTGAATCGGTGTGCCATCACGGCCTCACCCTGAGATGCGGTAAGAACATTGGTACGGAGGCCGATGATACCGCGTGAGGGGATATCGAACACAATGACCACGCGGTCACCCTGGGTGTCCATCGATGTCATCTCACCCTTGCGCTTGGTGGCCAGGTCAATCATCTTGCTGGCAAACTCCTCGGGTACGCTTATGGTGAGTTCCTCGATAGGCTCGCAGGTGCGGCCGTCAATCTCCTTCATGATTACCTGGGGCTGACCCACCTGGAGTTCATAGCCCTCACGGCGCATGGTTTCGATAAGTATAGAAAGGTGTAGCACACCACGGCCCGATACAATCCACTTGCCATCCTCCTCTGTGCGGCGTACGCGCAGAGCCAGGTTCTTGTCAAGTTCCAGGTTCAGACGGTCCTGAATGTGACGTGATGTAACGTACTTACCCTCCTTGCCAAAGAAAGGTGAGTCGTTTATAGAAAAGAGCATACTCATGGTAGGCTCATCAATTGCAATAGGAGGCAGGGGATCGGGGTTCTCTGCGTCGCAGATGGTATCACCTATCTCAAACTTGTCAAGACCTACAATGGCGCATATGTCGCCGGCCTCAACGGTGGGAACACGCTTGCGGCCCATTCCCTCAAATGTATGGAGTTCCTTTATCTTTACCTTCTCCTTGCTGCCGTCACGGTGAGCCAGTGTGCATGTCATACCCTCGTTCAGGGTGCCGCGGTTAACTCGGCCCACTGCGATACGTCCGGTGTATGATGAGTAGTCAAGTGAAGTGATAAGCATCTGCAGGGTGCCTTCCTCCTGCTTGGGAGCGGGGATATGCTCTATGATGGCATCCAGCAGAGGCAGTATGTTGTCGGTGGGCTGTTTCCAGTCGGTGCTCATCCAGTTCTGCTTGGCTGATCCGTACAGGACGGGGAAATCCAGCTGGTCCTCGGTGGCATCCAGAGCGAACATCAGGTCAAACACCATCTCGTAAACCTCTTCGGGGCGGCAGTTGGGCTTATCGACCTTATTTACTACTACTATAGGCTTAAGACCTATCTGCAGAGCCTTCTGCAGTACAAATCGGGTCTGAGGCATCGGGCCCTCAAATGCATCCACCAGCAGTATGCAACCGTCGGCCATGTTGAGCACGCGCTCCACCTCACCGCCAAAATCGGAGTGTCCCGGAGTGTCAATGATGTTAATCTTGGTATCCTTATAAGTAATAGATACGTTCTTGGACAGGATGGTTATGCCGCGTTCGCGCTCCAGGTCGTTGTTGTCGAGCATAAGTTCTCCTTTGGCCTGATTGTCGCGGAACAGGTGTCCGGCCAGCATCATCTTGTCAACCAGTGTTGTCTTACCATGATCTACATGCGCAATAATAGCGATGTTCCTTATATTCATATCTTTCCTTTTGTTTATCGGCTGCAAAGTTACGGCAAAAATGTCAGATTTTTCATTGTGTATTGAAAAAGAAGCTCTATCTTTGCGCCCGCTAAACGAGTTTTCACATTATTTTTAAGAAAATGTATTTAGACAAAGAGAAAAAACAAGAGATCTTTGGACAATACGGAAAGTCCAACACGGATACTGGCTCACCCGAAGCTCAGATAGCCTTGTTCTCATACCGTATTTCCCATTTGACGGAACATCTTAAGGAGAACCGTAAGGATTATAGCACTGAAAGGGCACTGACCCAGCTGGTAGGTAAGCGTCGCAGACTGCTCAACTACCTCAAGGAGAGAGACATCGAGCGCTACCGCGCCATCGTTAAGGCTCTCGGTCTGCGTAAGTAAGGCTAGAACATGAAAAAGAGAGGGATCGCCAAAATGCGACCCCTCTTTTTTTATCCCCGGCCGTGCCACTTTTCTGGCCATACTTGTTACCAGATGGCCTGTAGAGCCGATATTCCGCAAGTATGGCATTAAAAACAGCGTTTTTGGCCATTTTCTTGGCCATACTTGTAGCCAGGCGGCTTGGGGAGCCATTATTGTGCAAGTTTGGCATTATCATTGCATAGATGGTGGTAAAAGTTTACCTTTGCATACAGAAAATAGTTGATTTACAGATGGAAGAATTGTACACTACGCTGCCATACAAGGTAGCTGATATCTCGCTGGCTGATTTTGGCCGTAAGGAGATTGAGATGGCCGAGAAGGAGATGCCGGGTCTGATGGCTCTCCGTGACAAGTACCGTGATTCAAAACCTCTCAAGGGCGCCCGCATAATGGGTTCCCTGCACATGACCATCCAGACAGCAGTCCTCATAGAAACTCTGCATGAACTGGGTGCCGATATCCGCTGGTGCTCATGCAACATATATTCCACTCAGGATCATGCCGCCGCAGCCATTGCAGCCGCCGGCAGCGCAGCAGTCTTTGCCTGGAAGGGTGAGACAGCACAGGAATACTGGTGGTGCACTCTGCAGGCCATGAATTTCCCGGAGGGAGGTCCCAATATGATAGTCGATGACGGCGGTGACGCCACACTGATGATACATCTGGGCGTAAAGGGTGAGAAAGACCCAAAGGCTCTGGATTATGAGGCCGGATCGGCCGATGAACGCGAACTCCTGGCCGCACTCAAGGAGGTTGCCAAGGTAAAGGGCAACACCTACTGGCAGAATATGGCCAGGAACATAAAGGGTGTGAGCGAGGAGACCACCACCGGTGTACACCGTCTGTACCGTATGCAGCAGAACGGCGAACTCCTGTTCCCCGCATTCAATGTGAATGACTCGGTAACCAAGAGCAAGTTTGACAACCTGTACGGCTGCCGCGAGTCACTGGCCGACGGTATCAAGCGTGCCACCGATGTCATGATAGCAGGTAAGGTCTGCGTGGTAGCCGGTTACGGTGAGGTAGGTAAGGGCTGCGCCCAGAGCATGCGCTCATACGGAGCCCGCGTACTGGTAACCGAGATTGACCCCATCTGTGCTCTGCAGGCCGCCATGGAAGGCTATGAGGTAGTTACCATGGAAGAGGCCGCACCGCTTGGCAACATATTTGTAACCACAACGGGTAACATAGACGTCATCACCACCGATCACCTCAAGGTCATGCCCGATCAGGCCATCGTCTGCAACATCGGCCACTTTGACAGCGAGATCCAGGTGGACAAACTCAAGAAGATACCCGGCATAAAGTGCCAGAACGTAAAGCCTCAGGTGGACCGTTACTTCTTCCCCGACGGTCACAGCATCATCCTTCTGGCCGATGGCCGACTGGTTAACCTGGGTTGCGCAACAGGACACCCCAGTTTTGTGATGAGTAACAGTTTCACCAACCAGACCCTGGCTCAGATAGAACTCTTCAACAAGCAGTATCCCGTTGACGTATACCGTCTGCCCAAGCACTTGGATGAGGAGGTGGCACGCCTGCACCTGGAGCGCATCGGTGTACATCTTTCAAAACTTTCTCAGGCTCAGGCTGACTATATCGGCGTTTCTGTGGAGGGTCCGTATAAGGCAGAACATTATCGCTATTGATGGAAAGAAAGACTATTGTGGTATATGGAGCATCGAGCGCGGAGGCCGAGAAGGTGTTCGTGGATGCTGCATATGAGTTGGGCGGGCTTATTGCCAAAGCCGGCAAGAGGCTTGTGTCTGGTGCGGGAAGCACCGGACTGATGGCTGCGGTCGAGGACGGCGCACTTGATGCCGGTGGTGTATCCATAGGCATAATACCCCAGTTCATGGTCGATAACGGCTGGCTGCATGAGGGGCTCACTGAAACCATAATCACCCCCACCATGCACGATCGTAAGAAACGTATGTCCCAAATGGCAGATGCCGTAATTGCGTTGCCCGGCGGAACCGGAACCTTTGAGGAACTGTTTGAAATCATAACCTGGAAGATGCTGGGCCTTTTTGTAAAACCCGTCATCATTCTCAATACGGACCATTACTATGACCCGCTGCTGGAGATGCTTGACCGCACGGCTGAGCGTCATTTCATGAATCCCGTATTCACGAAACTGTGGACTGTGGCCGATACTCCCACGCAGGCTATGAATCTTATTGATTCGCTTCCTGACTGGAATGACACAACAAGCAAAATCAACACTGACAGATGATGTCCGTTCCTGTTATCAGCCTTACTAATCCTTTCCTAGTCAATGACTGGTTCCTGTCAGTGGTTATCCTGATCCTGCTGCTCATGATAATTATCATGGGTCCCTACAGATATGAATACATTGATTCATTCTCATCAATGTTGAGGTTCAGGAATCCTGACGGTGACGTAAGCTACCCTTTGCTTTCCACCGTTGAGAATATCATTGTTTTTATCCTTTCTTGCGTCATTTTGGGAATAGCGGTTGCCGTCTATTCGCAAGACCTGATGGAGGATGGTTCCCGCCCGGTACTATTCCTGTTATGGTATTCTTTATTTGCAACATCTGCATTTGTCCTGAAACTGCTGCTTTATACCGCGGCCAACAAGATTCTCTATAAAAGACAGATAATCACCCTTAAACCGGGCCGTTGGAACTGTTTTTTCGTGATGTCTTTATCGGTGGCCGGTTTCCTGATTCTCGTCTTTTCCATCCTTGTTTTATTCCTGAATCTGCCTCATGTTTTACTGCTGGTTTTTGTATATATGATGCGCATTTTGGTCATATCGGGCAGAATTTTCAAGATAAAAACTACCTTATTTAAGAATAAGCGTTCCAATTCGGGATTTATTTTGTACCTTTGTGCGTTCGAAATAGCACCTGTTCTGCTTGAGTTCGTGCTATTGAGAAATATATTTGGTCTAATTTAAACCGTACAGCCTTGAAAGTTAAGAAGGTTCTCATATCCCAGCCGCAGCCTACAACAGGCAAGTCTCCCTATTTTGATCTGGCTGAGAAATATGGCGTAGAGTTTGTGTTCAAACCTTTCATCCGTGTTGATCCGCTCAGTGCCAAAGAGTTCAGACAGCAGCATGTCAACATACTTGACCACACAGCTGTAGTATTCACTTCACGTCACGCTGTTGACCATTTCTTCCAGCTTTGCGCCGAGATGAGAGTAAATATCCCGGAGGATATGAAGTATTTCTGCATCACCGAGACAGTATCTCTCTACATCCAGAAGTATGTCCAGTACCGCAAGCGTAAGGTTTTCTTCGGCAACACCGGTAAGGTAGACAGCCTTTTGGCTCCTATACTTAAGCATAAGACAGAGAAGTATTTCATTCCGATGTCAAATGTTCATACCGGTGAACTCAAGGAACTTCTTGATGCCAACAAGATTGCTCATACCGAGGCAGTAATGTACCGCACCGTAAGCAATGAGTTTGCAGCAGGTGAGCTTGATGATTACGATATGCTGGTGTTCTTCAGCCCCGCCGGTATCGAGTCTCTCAAGCAGAACGCTCCTGACTTTGTACAGGGTGAGAAGATCATAGGCTGCTTTGGCGGAACTACCGCAAAGGCCATCCGTGATGCTGGTCTGCGCCTTGATATCGAGGCTCCGGTTCCCGGAATCACCTCCATGTCTGCAGCCATTGATGCATGGTTCGCAGCCAATCAGAAGAAGTAATACGTATCTTATACTGACGGGTTCCCATCACTAAGGCTGTGCCTTAAGAGGAACCCGTTTTTTATTTGATGATGTCAGGTTCAAACACATTCAGTAAGCAGGAACGTCTGTGCAGCAGTACACAGATAGACCGTCTCTTCAGAGAGGGGAACCGCCAGATTTCGGTTTTCCCCGTGCGTTTGGTCTGGCTTCTGACCGATGATTTCGAGGGAGTTCAGATTCTTATCAGTGCTCCTAAGCGGAATTTTCATCATGCGGTGGATCGGAACCGTATCAAACGTCAGATCAGGGAGTTTTACCGCACATCATCAGCACCTCTTAAGGAGGCCGTCGCTTCAAAAGGGCAGGGCATGGCTCTTGCCTTCCTCTTCAACGACACCCGTCTTTGGGATTCTTCAAAGCTATGGGTGCGTCTTCTGTCAGCTATGGAAAAACTGGTTGAAGCGGTGTCTGAAAAATGAGGAATTTGTTAGGATATTTTACCAAGTCACTGGGGTGGTTGCTGATGCTTCCCATACGGTTTTACCGCAAATTCATCTCACCCCTCACGCCACCTTCATGCAGGTTCACTCCAACCTGCTCGGAGTACGCAATTCAGGCAATTACCAAACATGGTCCCTTCAAGGGAACCTGGCTTGCCATTAAGCGTATCCTGCGATGTCATCCGTGGGGCGGCTCGGGTTATGATCCGGTTCCATGAATATTCTGGACATCCATACTCACGTTTTGCCCGAGGTGCCGGGGTCGGCGCTGGTGTGCATAGGCTTCGGGCCGATACCTCTGGAGCAGGGACACTGGTTCAGCGCCGGGCTTCATCCCTGGGATGTTACTGAAGATTTTGATAATCAGTTGGCTAAGTTGGAGAAGATGCTTGCGAATCCCCGGGTCTCCGCGGTAGGTGAGTGTGGCTTCGATGCGCTGAAGGGCCCATCGCACGATTTGCAGGAGCAGGCATTCATACGCCAGATAGAACTGTCCGAGCGTTATGCCAAACCCATGATACTCCATGTGGTGCGCGATTTTGACAGTGTGATCCGCTTACGCCGTACGCTCAAGCCTTCTCAGCCCTGGCTCATTCACGGATTCCGCGGCGGTCCCGAGCAGATGAACCAACTGTACTCACACGGAATACTTGTCTCATTCGGCCTCAAGCACAACCCCGAATCCCTAAAAACAGTCCCCGTAGACCGTCTCTTCCTGGAAACCGATGGCAAAACCACAATCGATCAAACCATTTTATTGGCATCGGCCCTCCGCGAAACCCCGCCCCAAACAATACAAAAACAAATCACCCTAAACACCACCCACCTGCTATCCCTCGGGAGTTAAAAGGAAGCGTGCGTTTGCGACTTTGATTAAAGAGTTGTATATTTGCGCGCTTTTGTACAAAATCTAAGAACATATATATGACAAATTTTGTTGAAGAACTAACCTGGAGAGGCATGATCCACCAGATGATGCCTGGTACCGACGAACTCCTGAGCAAGGAACAGGTAACAGCTTACGTGGGCTTTGATCCCACCGCAGATTCCCTTCATATCGGACATCTGTGCAGTATCATGATACTCCGCCATTTCCAGCGCTGCGGACACAAACCCCTGGCTCTGATAGGAGGAGCCACCGGAATGATTGGTGACCCCAGCGGAAAATCACAGGAGCGCAACCTTCTCAATGAGGAAACTCTCAAGCATAATGTGGAGTGTATCCGCAAGCAATTGGCCAAGTTCCTGGACTTTGACAGCGACGCCTCCAATAAGGCAGAACTTGTAAATAATTATGACTGGCTCAAGGACGTAACTTTCCTTGATTTTTCACGCGATATCGGTAAGCATATAACCGTCAATTACATGATGGCCAAGGACTCCGTAAAGAAGCGTCTGAACGGAGAGGCTCGTGACGGTCTTTCATTTACCGAGTTCACATACCAGCTCCTTCAGGGTTATGATTTCCTCTACCTGAACGAGCACAAGAACTGCAAACTCCAGATGGGAGGTGCAGACCAGTGGGGAAACATCACCACCGGCGCTGAACTCATACGCCGTATCAACGGAACCGAGTGCTTTGCCCTGACCTGCCCGCTCATAACCAAGTCTGACGGCACCAAGTTCGGCAAGACCGAGGGCGGTAACGTATGGCTCAACCCCGAGTATACATCGCCTTACAAGTTCTATCAGTTCTGGCTCAATGTCAGCGATGAGGACGCCAAGCGTTACATCAAGATATTCACAAACATCGAAAAGGAGGAGTGTGAGGCCCTGATTGCCGAGCACGATGCCGCTCCGCATCTGCGCCTGGTCCAGAAGCGTCTGGCCAAGGATGTCACCTGCATGGTTCACAGTGAAGAGGATTACAAGGCAGCCGCAGAGGCATCGGACATACTGTTCGGCAACTCTGCCAGTGCCGACGACCTCAAGAACATCGACGAGTCAATGCTTCTCTCGGTGTTTGACGGTGTTCCCCAGTTCCGTTTCAACCGCGAGGTGCTCAAACAGGATGTAAAGGCATCGGATTTCCTGACTGATATCTGCCCGGTATTCTTCAGCAAGAGCGAGGCCCGCAAGATGATGCAGGGAGGCGGAGTTTCGGTCAACAAGGAAAAAACATATGACCACTCACGTGTCTTCACTGAGGCGGATCTGGTAGACGGCCGCTACATAGTGTTGCAGAGAGGCAAGAAAAACTACTATCTCCTGATAGCCGAATAAGGGAAAAACCCTATATTTGCAAGCCCCTGGGGGCATAAGGCGATTGTCGTATGGTGTAATGGTAGCACAACAGGTTTTGGTTCTGTTTGTCCTGGTTCGAATCCGGGTACGACAGCTTTTTTAGCAAAAAAATCCGCTGGTCGGAACAATTCTTAACGTCAATGGCACGTTTCTGGCGCCCAATGCCGGAAACGTGCCATATCTTTGTGGCGTAAGTTTTCATGCACATATTTGGTTAGTAATTGACTTTCGTGATGTCCGGACTCCGGTCTGAGAAGATGAGGACAAGGACCTTAAAAAGGGATCGCATCAAAGCGGTCTCTTTTTTTCGTTCTTTTTATTTCTTCATTTTTTTTGAAAAAAAACCGAATAAAACTGTTTTCTAAGCCAAAAAAGAGTTAACTTTGGCCGCTAACTTGATTTTTTAGAAATAATATATTAACCAACAAACTTATGAAGAAGCGTTATCTTTTTCCCGCTGATTACATGGCAGACCCCTCTGTACACGTATTCAACGGACGAGTTTACATCTATCCTTCACATGACTGGGAGTGCGAGAATGTCGAGAATGACAACGGCGACCAGTACGTCATGAAAGATTATCACGTCCTTTCCACTGATGACATCATGAACGGTCAGGTGGTTGACCACGGTAAGGTAATAGGCCTTGAAGACATTCCATGGGCCGGCCGCCAGCTTTGGGACTGCGACGTTCAGGAGTATGAAATCGAGGTTCCCACCAACGCAGAGGAACAGTCTCAGGGAATGGGATTCAGCAAAAAAATCAAGCGTTACATCATGTACTTCCCGATGAAGGACCGCAATGACGTTTTCCATTGGGGAACAGCCATCGCCCAGCGTCCTGAGGGTCCGTTCATCCCCAATCCCGCACCCGTACCCGGCAGTTACAGCATCGATATGTGCGCTTTCCGCGACGATGCAGACGGTGAGGTTTACGTATACTTCGGCGGTCTGTGGGGCGGTCAGTTGCAGCGTTACAAGGACAATATCCATCTGGAGACTCCGTATCTTCCCGAGGGTAAAGAGGATGCACTGCCCAGCCGCTGCGTACGCCTGACCAAGGACGGTCTGAATTTTGCAGAGGCTCCGCGTCCCATCCTGGTAGTGGATGAGAAGGGTAATCCCCTTAAGGCCGATGATCCCCATCGCTTCTTCGAGGCATCCTGGATGCACAAATACAAAGGCAAATATTATTTCTCATATTCTACCGGTGACAGCCATCTGCTGTGCTATGCAACCGGTGACAATCCCTATGGTCCCTTCACTTACCAGGGTGTCATCCTGACCCCCGTAGTAGGTTGGACAACCCACCACTCAATCATTGAGTACAAAGGCAAATGGTATCTGTTCCATCATGACAGTGTGCCTTCGGGCGGCAAGTCATGGCTCCGCAGCCTTAAAGTCTGCGAGATAGAATACGATGCCCAGGGTCACATCAAGACCATCGAGGGTATTGATAAGGAATAATCTCCTATGTCTAATATTTAAATGACTCATATAATGAAAAGACTCAAATCCCTAACTAACCGTTCCAGGTTGTTCGGTGCAATTCTGACCGTCTTGGCCACAGTGTTCGGTATGCAGTCATGCCGTCCGGACTTTGACCTTGACAAGAGAATGCCGGAATGGCTTGGTACCAGTATCTATGAGACTCTTAGCGAAGGCTTCAGGAATGACAGCACCGGCGAGGAGTACTCATTCAAAACATTCATCAGGCTTATTGAGGATATGGATCAGGTCAACATCCTGGCCAAGACCGGTAGTAAGACCCTGTTCGTGGCCGATGACAAGGCATTCGAGCGTTTCTTCAAGGATTGCCCGTTTGTAGATGCCAACGGAAACAAGATTACAAGTTATGAGCAACTCAGCAAGGCTCAGAAATCTATGATTCTGAACGGTTCGATGCTCAATAACGTGTATCAGGTAGCCATGCTTTCCAGTAGCCCCGGCGGCGAACAGTCACCTCCTATTCTGGGTAACTGTATGCGTAGGGTATCGGCCGCACAGGTACTGGATACCATCCCGGTTGTAAAGCCTCAGGACATGCCCAAGAACAACGCTTACTGGGATCGTCTCCGCAACAAGAGCGACAAGGGTATCGTACTTCTGCAGGATGGAACCAACAAGCCTATCATATTCTTCGTAAACAAGTTCCTGGAGTCAAACAAGATAGACAGGGATGATTACGACTTCCTGTTCCGTCTGGGTAAGTACAGCCGTCCCAACAACATCAGACCAGCCCACAAGCCGGGTGATGCCAGCGTGAACGGTGTAACCATCGCATGGCCCAACAAGAAGTGCTTCAACGGATTCCTCCATGTTATGTCAGATGTAGTATATCTGCTGCCTAACATGGCCGATTATATCGCTTCAAACCCCAACGCCAGAATTTACAGTTCTATTCTGGAGCGTTTCGCAGTACCTTATTATTCAGGTGCCGCCAAGCAGGAGAGGGATGTTAACGTCAGAATGCTTATCAATTCAGGTCTTGTTACCAATCCTGCCCTCAAGGAGGCTATGGATGCCAATACAGACTCTGTATTTGTAAAGAAGTATCTGTCCAAGCGTGCCAGAATCGGATCACGTACCGAGCCTGAGACCCAGAAGACCAATTTGGATCAGATGGCTCCCACAGACAACCTTCTCAAGTTTGATCCGGGATGGAACAGCTTTATCTCATCTACTATAGGCAGCAACACTGATGTAGCCCTCCAGAAAGATATGGGCCTTATGTTCGTTCCTCTGGATGACGCCCTCAAGCAGTGGTGGCTTGATGAGAGCCAGGTCGGTGCCCGTCTGAGAGCCCGTTACGGACTTGAAGAGTTCAAGGGCCGCAATGACCTTACCGTTGATGAGGTTATAAAGGATATGGGTCAGATTCCTATGAGCGTTATCCTTGAACTTGTCAACGTGAACATGCAGTCTTCTCTGATCGGTTCAGTTCCCAGCAAGTTCTCAAGCGTGCTCAACGATGCACAGGATCCTTTCTTTGAGAACAAGAGCCGTGAGGAGGCCGAGTCAACAATTTCAGATGTTGTAATGTGCTGCAACGGTGCCGTTTATTTCACTACAAACGTATATGTTCCTACAGCTTACAAGTCAGTTGCATATCCTGTTCTTGTAAATGAGAAACTCAAGATTATTGACTGGGCCATCCGTACTGATGAGGTATTGGCATACAGGGCTTACCTGAACTCAATGGTATCAGAGTACAGCTTCTTCGTACCTCTGATCGATACTGTTGGTACTCCGCTTCCTGAGTTCAAGAACAAGCTGGTTTGGATCGATCCCGCTTCATTCTATCTGCAGAAGGAAGGTTACTCACTCAAGGCTCTTGCTTTCAGTTACGGCAAGAACACCAAGAATGAGGATAAGGTCCTGGCCGATGTATATGATTATGATGACACTCTCGGAACATTCGTCGCCACTGGTGACCAGCTCATTCCTGATGTTGTCACTGTGAATAATGAGACCAGAGATAATGACGATGCCAAGTTCGTCCGCAACCGTCTGCTCGACATCATGGATTACCATATTATAATAGGTGATGTGGAGGACGCTTCAGTACAGGATGAATTCGGTTACTCATACTTCAGGACCAAGGGCCGCGGAACCATAAGGTTCAAGAATACCGGTGCATTCGGCGATGTAACAACCATGAGTGTACAGGGCGGCTGGCAGATCGAGCACCAGGGTATGGGTGATGAGATTGAGAGACCGGTCAAGATTCTTCAGCGTGTTGACTTGTCCAAGAAGACATCACTTACTCCCGGTAACGGACGTACCTATATCATTGACCGTCCGCTCATGCCTTCAAGAAAATCAGTATATGACATAGTTTCAGATACAGTTACATATCCCGAGTTCACATCCTTCTTCAAGGTTATGAAAGCGGCCGATATATTCGCAGACAAGTCAAACACCAACGACATAGGTTCTGCCAAGTGTATCTCAACTTTCAATACATATCACTATACCGTTTACATCCCCAAGAACGCAGGTGTTGACGCTCTGTTCGCAAGCGGAAAACTCATGTGGCCCGAGAAACTCCAGGCTATAGAGAATGAGTATGAGTTGCTCAAGCTTGATATTGAGGATGAATATACCGGTCCCGCACAGAGCAAGGACAGCGCAGTGAATGCAATGTTTACAGATTCACTTATTGTACTGTCACAGCAGCTGTTCGGCGTTGCTGATACGGTCGGAGCCAAGGCAGCAGTTGCCAACAAGACAAATGCCAAGTACTTTACAAGAAAGAAACTCGCTCAGCTCCAGAACTTTGTCAAGTACCACATCCAGGATAACTCAGTGTATATCGGTGCCGATTTCAATGCCGGTGTTGACGAGCATGGTAATCCCGCCACCATTGCTGAGTATGAGACAGCTTTCATGAATGCTAACCAGCAGTTCGTAAAACTCTCTGTAAAGGGTGGTGCCGACATTACCGTTTCGGACAAGAACGGACATACCCGTCAGGTTCAGAAAACTACTACTGCTTCGGGCAAACCGTATTACAACATTATGTGCCGTGAGTATGAAGTCAAGCCGTTGTCCGGCTCAACTCTCTCAGAAGGTACATATACTACTTTCTCTATCGAGACTTCATCTTATGCGGTTGTTCATCTGATTGATGAACCGTTGTGTAACGGTGACATGATTTTCTAATAAGCAAACATAGAGGAAATGAAATATACTAACAGATTTTTTAGATGGGCGATGGCCGCTGTTCTGGCCGTAATGCCCGGTTTGCTTCAGGCACAGAAGGCCGGCGATGTCATCAGTGGTGTCATTGAAGACGCAGAAGGCCCTATGATGATGGTGAATGTAACTGAAAGAGATGCCGCTGACCGTATCGTGGCTCACGACATCACCGATATGGAAGGTAACTTCTCTTTCCGTCTGGTCAATCCCAATGACCACCTTCAGGTTACATACGTAGGTTATGAGACTGTTGATATTCCTATCAACAAGACCTACTTTGAGATTACGATGAAGGAAGCAGGTGAGATTCCTGAGGTTGAGATTACAGCCGAGCGCTATCAGGAGACCACCGGTCTTCAGATTCCTCTGCGTGAGGCATCATCCGTGGTTCAGACCATTAATATGGATGATTTCGCCGATCTCGGTATAACCACAGTCGATGAGGCTCTTCAGGGTCAGGTTGCAGGACTTGACATCGTGTTCGACTCAGGTGACCTTGGTTCACGTTCAACAATGCGTCTGCGTGGTCAGTCAACTCTGACCGGTGACGGTAACCCGCTTATCGTTATTGACGGTAATATCCTGTCAATCGATGAGAACACCATGAACATGACCACTGAGATGATCAACCAGGATCTGGGCGGTAGTATTCTTAACGGTAACAGTCCTGAGCAGGATCGTCTGGCCGAGTTGTTGAGTATCAACCCCGCCGATATCCAGTCAATATCATTCCTTAAGGATGCCGCTGCTACAGCCATCTGGGGTATGCGCGGTGCCAACGGTGTTATGGAAATCAAGACCAAGCGCGGACAGCGCGGTGCCACCCGTGTAAACTACTCATATCGTCTCAACGCCAACTTCCAGCCTGAGGGTTATAAGTATCTTAACGGTGACCAGTACACAATGTTCGTTAAGGAGTCACTCTTCAACCCGCATCTGGACGATTCACGTACCAACTCAATCTGGGAGATCAACTACGTTCAGACCAGACCTGAGTATGAGATGTGGAATGACAATACCGATTGGGTATCAGCTGTAAAGAAAGTAGGTATCTCACAGTCACATAACCTGTCAGTATCAGGTGGTGGTGATAAGGCTCAGTTCCGTATTTCGGCCGGTTTCGATGATGAGACAGGTACCGTAATCGGTCAGAAGATGAACCGTTTCACAACACGTGTCAACTTTGACTACTTCGTTTCAGAGCGTATCAGGGTTTCTACAAACTTCTCAATGTCATACTCAAACAACCGTCGTAGCGGTAGCGCCGCTGTAAGCAGTGCTCAGGAGATGATGCCTAACCTGGCTATCTACTATGAGGATCCTCTTACAGGTGAACCCACCGGTGAGTATTACCTGATGCCTTCAACTTCATCGTCAGATCTGCCCAAACAGAACAACCCCGTTCTGGAGGCTGCCGAGAAGGAGAGCAACAGCATCAGTCTGAATGTAAACCCCGATTTCCGTATCACCTATAATCTGTTGGGACTTGAAAACGATCAGACCCGACTCAGATATGAGGGCCAGGTAACATTCGGCGTGTCTAACAGCAGTAGTGAGAACTACACTCCTCAGACCCTGTCACGTGACGGTTGGTCTGACCAGAACGCCAACTCTACCTCTACCAGTTCAAACAAGAACTCACAGATCAATACCCAGCACTCACTCACGTTCCAGCCGCATATCAAGAACCGTAACCACAGTTTCCAGGCTATGGCCAGAATGACAGTGAACAACAGTAACGGTAAGAGCATGAGTACCGGTGTAGGCGGCCTTCCTTCAGGTCCTTTCAAATCACCCGGTCTGCCCGGCCGTATCACCGGCATGAGCACAGGTGCAAGCCGTAACCGCAGTGTAGGTATTACCACTCAGTTGCACTACTCATATAAGAGTAAGTACTCATTAACATTCACTACCCGTTCAGATGGTACCACCAGAACAGGTAACGCCAAGAAGTGGGGTACATTCCCTGCCGCTTCAGCACGTTGGAACATCACTGATGAGAAGTGGTTTGACGCTATCCGTGAGAGCGGTCTGCTTACAATGGCCGGTTTCACAATGAGTTGGGGTTTCACAGGTAATGCTCCGGGCGGTGACGATATGTTCCGCAGCCGCTACTCATCCGGTGATTCTTACATGGGTATCTCCACTATCTATCCCGCCAACATCCGTCTTAGCGATTTCCAGTGGGAGGAGTCAACTCAGTGGAACTTCGGTCTTCAGTTAGGTCTGTTCAATGATAAGTTGAATGCAAGCATCAACTTCTATCATACCACCAATGACAAGCTGATCAACAGTAACTATCCTATTCCTTCATCATCCGGTTTCACATCACTCGGTGCTGTTAACGACGGTAAGATGATGAACGAAGGTTGGGATATGAGTATCTCTGCTAACCGTATCTATTCAACAAGACTGGCAGGCAAGGATTTCAGCGTTGGCGGTAGCATCAACTTCGGTGACAACACCAACCAGGTGCTTGAGATGAATGAAATCATTCTTAAGAGCTGGCAGAAAGACTTTGACTATGACAATGCCCACCGTTCATACCTTTCATACGTGGCACTTAAGAACTCCTACGGTTCTATCTACGGTTTCAAGTATAAAGGCGTTTATCAGTACAGTGACTACAGTGAAGTTGAGGTTCCCGGCGTAAGCGGTCCTAACGCTCCTGTAGTAAAGGATGCCGATGGCAATGTAATCCTCAACTCAAAGGGTAAGACCAAACCTATGATGTTCGGTTACGGAACTCTGACAACTCCTTACGAGTTTGTAGGCGGTGATGTAGCATATGAGGATATCAACAATGACGGTAATATCAACGAACTTGATATCGTTTACCTGGGTAGTTCACTTCCTAAGATCAACGGTGGTTGCAGCCTGCGTATGTCTTGGGGACGTCTCTCATGGAGTAACAGTTTCAACTTCCGCGGAGGTAACAAGATCGTGAACATGTCACGTCTGGGTGCCGAGAGCACACGTGAGATCCGTAACGTGATGGCAGCCATCAACTGGCGCTGGCGCGTTGAGGGTGATGTAACCGAAGTTCCGCGTACTATTTACCAGTGGGGTTACAACGACCTGGGTTCAGATCGTTTCGTAGAAGACGGTTCATTTGTACGTTGGGGCTCCAGTACCCTGAGTTACTCTCTTGATCCCAAGATCACCAAGAAGGTTCATCTGAGTGGTGTAAGTTTCAACTGCAGTTTGAGTAACCTTGCAACCTGGACCAAGTATACAGGTCTGGATCCCGAGGTTAGTTCCGGTCGTGGCCAGGTTGCTGCCGATAACAGCCGTACCCCGCGCTCACGCAGAGTAACATTCGGTGTTAATGTTAATTTCTAACTCTTAAGATTAAGGATAATATGAAAAGTATTAAGTCTTTACTGATAATAGCCCTGTTAGGGAGTTCATTTACATCATGTAATGATTTCCTTAATCTGGAGCCCCTTAACGATATCGTTCTGGAGAACTTCTGGACCGATAAATCCGATGTAGAGAGTGTACTCCTGGGTGCTTACAGCGCCATGGAGAAGTCAGACTGTCTGCTCCGTATGTCTGTTTGGGGCGAGATGCGTTCAGATAATGTTGTAGAGGGTAACGGTACATCTGACGATATCCGTCAGATATGCCGTGAGAACCTTCTGCATACAAATGCCTATTGCAACTATAAGGCATTCTATGATGTAATCAACCGCGCCAACACCGTGCTCTATTTTGCACCCCAGGTTGCCCAGAAGGATCCTAACTATATCATTGACGAGTTGCTTGCCAATCAGGCCGAGGCCATTGCCCTCCGCTGCCTGAGTTACTGGTATCTTATCCGCAGTTTCCACGATGTTCCTTATGTGACAGAGCCTTCTATTGATGATGAGGGCGGTCATATGAAGTTCTATGTTCCCCAGAGTTCTTTTGAGACCATTCTGGATTCTCTTATCAGTGACCTGGAGGGCATCAAGAAATATGCCGTCAACAAGTTCTCATCAGACGAGGCAACCACCTGCCGTATAACCAAGTCAACCATCTGCGCCATGCTTGCAGATATGTATCTGTGGCGTGGAGCCCCCGGTGACTGGGACAAGTGTATTGCAGTATGTGAAGAGGTGAACACCCTTAAACTTGCCGATTATGAGAAGATCAGAAGCAAGGAAGGTAAGAACTGTACATTAAAACTGTACAACGGTTATCCTCTTATCTGCGATGCCCCGGATGATATCCCCGGCAACTCATACAACGAGATCTTCGGAACCGGTAACTCATTCGAGTCACTGTTTGAGTTCCCGTATAACAATGACGTCAAGAACCCGTTTGTAAGTGACTATTACCAGAATAACCAGTCTACCAATGTAGGTAGAATCAAGGCCTTTGAGAAGATCGGTTCAGAATTCTCATCAGTAAAGGGTAACACAGTCTTTGAGCAGGCTCAGGATGTCCGTTACTATCAGAATGTTTATGACAGAGGTTCACAGTCATATGCAATAACCAAGTATGCATATGATGAACTGACACTCTCTTTCAGTTCCGGCTCACTTGAATATTCAGGTGCTACATTCCGCAATCAGGTTCAGGCCAACTGGATTATTTACCGTTACACCGAGGTGCTTCTTTTTGAAGCCGAGGCTTATATCATGAAGGCCAAGCAGATTGCTCCGGCAGGTGAGGACAGCCTTACTCAGGTAGCATCTTTGAAAGAGTATAAGGATAAGGCATTCAATCTGATTGATGCAGTAAATGCACGCTCCATCAATTCAGATAATTTCAACATCACGCCTAACACTCTTACCCAGGCAATCAGTTACAGTAACAGTACTACCGTAAATGAACTGGAGAGCGTGCTGTTCAAGGAGCGTCGCCGCGAACTTATGTTTGAAGGCAAGCGCTGGTATGACCTGGTTCGTATGGCCCGTCGTGACGGTAATCAGGAGCGTCTTCTCTCATTCGTTGAGAAGAAGTATGATTCAGCCACACTGAGTGCTGTCAAGATCAAACTCAAGAACCCCTATGCAATGTATTTCCCCATGGCAAAGGACGAGGTCCGCAACAGTCAGGGTGTTCTCAAGCAGAATCCCGCTTACAAGGATGATGAAAAGATAGAACAGGCACATTGATCATGTTTAAATCAGGAGTGAAATATAAACTGGCGCTTAAGGTGTTCGCAACTGCCGTTGCGATGCTGATGACCATATCCTGCTGGGACGAGGTTCACCCCGGTACGTACTATACGTTCACCGGTCAGACCGTAGCCTCATATCTTGAGCAGGATACGGTTTATGGCTTCAGTTCATTCATAAAGGTTCTAAAGAGAGCCGGAGTATGGGGAGAACTTGAAACCTACGGCACCTTTACATGTTTTGCTCCTACTGATGAGGCATTTGACAAATACCTTAAGTCAAGAAACATCAGTTCTCTGGATTCTCTCACCTATGACCAGTGTGACACCATCTGCAGAACTCATCTTATAAACTCTGTACTCTTCCTGACGGATCAGTCCGAGGGCGGACTTCCTTCAGTAAACCAGTTGAACCGTTTCCTGGTATTGGGCTATGTTGCCGATACCCTTGAAAACGGAATAATCAAGGCACGTCCTACGATCAACAGGGATTCTAGGGTTATAGAGGATGATGATACTGTCCAGAACGGTGTAGTTCAGGTGGTCAGCGATGTGATAAATGTATCAGGTGAATATATCTATGATATAGTCAAGGCAAATCCCAGGGTTAGTCTCTTCTTTGAGGCCATGCATCTGGTAGGTCTGGAGGATTCTCTCCAGAAGTGGCATGACAAGAGTTACACCATCGGATTTGATTCGGCTTATACAGGTCTTAAGAAACAGGGCGGTAATTCTACATATACCATTAAGTATGTACCCGAACGTAATTACGGATTCACCGTATTTGCCGAGCCCAATGAGGTCTATGCAAGCCATAATATCAACTCCATACAGGAACTTGCCGAATACGCCAATAAGGTTTATCATCTTGCTTATCAGGCAGAGTATGATACTTTGGGCAGCAAATATGATACCATATGGCATGACCGCCGTTGTCCGCTCAGACGATTCGTGGAATACCATATCCTGCCTTTCAGTATACCGTCAATAGTAAACTTCAACTGTCGTGAGGATATCATCGATGCAAAAGTCGAGACAACCCTTATTGACGCTGAGGATTACTTTGAGGCTTATCTGCCGCATTCCATCATGAGAATATCCAGGGTAAAGAACCCCGGTACCTATAACGGTGTCTTCATTAACCGTCGCGGCATCGGACCCGACGGCAAGGGAGAGTTGGGCCGCAGTTTCTATCGCGGAGTAAAGATAGTGGAAGTTGAAGAGGGTGTAGCCAATGAAGGTTGCAACGGTTATATGTTCTATGTAGATGACATCCTGGAGTATTCTGACTTTATCAGGAACAATATCCTGGACCGTCGTCTCAGAATTGACTGCTGCACATTGTCTCCCGATTTCCTCACCTCGGGTGCCCGTCAGAAAAAGACTGACGACAACTATGAGGGAGTAGGTTTCAAACAGCCCACCAATTTCTACTCATATAACTCCGACTACTGCATGTGGGTTCGCAGCGCTTTCGTAGCCAACATAAGTTATCAGGGTGACGGCGTTGACCTGCAGGGTAACTATGACATAATGCTCAAGTTGCCGCCCGTTCCGCATGACGGAACATGGGAGTTGCGCCTGTCATACCGCGGATCGGCCGGTTGCGGCGTGGTCCAGAACTTTGTAGGAGATGATCCGTTGCGCCTTATGCCTTGCGGTATCCCCACCGACCTTCGTTATTCAGCCTCCGAGAATCCCAACATCCGTTGGAAAAGCGATTCGGACTTTGACGGAGACACGATAGCTATAGATGCGTATGACAAGGCTATGCATAACCGTGGTTATATGAAAGGGCCGGATTCCCATTGGACATCCGATAAGGCCGAGAAGTTCCGTGATTACAGTCTTATTGCACGCCGTGTCATAACCACAGATTATTTCAAGGCAAACAAAGACTACTATCTCAGGATGAGGCTTGTTCTTGAGAATCCCAATGCAGAGATGAATTTTGACTATATGGAATGGTGCCCCAAAAGCATTTTCAGTATGAATGAAGATAAACATTGATATAACCCTAACTAATGAAATATTAATTAATTAATGATATGAACAGTTATTTCAATTTTTCAAAGAAATCCGTTCTGCTGTTGGCAGCCGTGATGATCTTGGGTTCATGTAACGATACATGGAACGAGCATTACAGTTTCAAGGAGACCAGCAGTAAGTATCCGGTATCAAAAATTGCTGAGACACTTGACGGAATCAGCGGTTTTGACCAGTTCTATGAGGCCTTGCGCACTACCAAGATGTGTGACAAGCATGGAGTTCCTCTTAATATCACTTATCTGGACCTGCTTTCAGAGGATCAGTTCCTTACAGTTTGGGCACCCTCAAACAGTTCTGTTCAGGACTGGAGCCTGTACACAAAGAAAAACAAGAGTGCAGCCGAGCATAAGGAAGTAGGTGAGAAGTTCATCATGAACCACATTGCCCGTTTCAAGCACTCTGTAGGTGAAGGTACCGATGAGATGATTTACATGCTCAACGGAAAGGCCTACAAGTCAACCAATGACGGTCTGGACGGAAGAGCCTACCATTCAGCTGATGACAGGAACATCCGTTGCAGCAACGGTGTACTGCACTGCATAGACGGACATCTGGAATACCTTCCCAACCTCTATGAGTTCATAACCACTTCGGCCGATTACAAGGATATCTTTGGAGACTGGTTCAAGAGTTATACCATAAAGGAACTGGATCCTTCACGCAGTGTGGCTCAGGGATTCAATGATGACGGTGAGATGGTATATGTTGACTCTGTCATGACCGAGTACAATATCCTGCTTAACCGTTACGCCCGTATCAACGCCGAGGACAGTACCTTTGCAATGGTGTTGCCTACTCCCCGTCTATGGGATTCGGTATACAATCATATCAAGGAGTCATTTGAGTATGCAGAGGCCGGATTGAACAACGATTCTCTCCAGAAGTTCTACACCAATACAACGATGATGACGGATATGTTCTATAACCTGAACAAAAAAGTCAACCGTTATCTGCCTGACTCGGTATTCTCAACCAATTATAATGCAACTGAGAACCGCAGGGACAATAAGCCGTATCATATATTCTCAAAGCCCTATGATTCAAATACCGGACTTTTCAGTTCCAGCGTCGATTCCATTGAGTGCAGTAACGGTATAGTTTATATCGTCGATTCATGGCCCTTTGTCGATACTCTTACCTATCTCCGCAGAATCAGACTTGAGGCTGAGTCTTATACCAACCTTTCTGAAATGAGTCTTAAGCAGACATCAATTCAGATTAACGATAGCGATCCCGTTCAGGTAATGAGAATATCACAGGAAGGACGTAAGGACTGGGATGCCAAGATATATATCCATAACAACCTCAAGGGACGTTACTCAGTCAAGATGGTTATGGCTCCCGATGTGGTTAATATGATGCCTAACTACATCCATCCCAAAGTTTCCTACTTCATGCCTGACCGTAAGGAAGTTGACCTTGTGGATTCAGTTACTATTGAAAGAGTTGAATACCGTCCCGGTAAATTCAGGAATCTTACTGTCAAATACTATGCTATTAACAGTCTGACCCAGTTTGATACCATCGAGATTGGTGAAATAGATGTTCCCTACTGCAATTATGATATGAATCAGGCCCGTCTTTCAGTAACACTCTCCAGCGGTGTGAATGAGATGAACAGCGAGAAGTACTCAAGTGAGTTGTGGCTTGACTGCATAATTCTGGATCCTATCGTTGAATAAAAAAAATATATAAGATATGAAGTTATTTGACAAGAAAAGGCTTCTGCCTTTGGGGCTGGCAGGCATAATGCTGATGTTCATGGCTCCGGTATCGTCACAGAACAATTCTGACGGCTTGATCGCAGTGACCGGTCATGTGTATGATGCTGCACAGAACACTCCTATGGCGGGTGTTAGGGTTCAGGCATACAACATCTCACGTCATTCGGCCATGTCCAAGGAGGACGGATCTTTTACAATCAGGATTCCTGATTATGTTACATCACTCACTTTCTCACTGGACGGTTGCAACACGGTTGTATGCGCGTTGAGAGGCCGTACAGAGGGAATAGACGTCAAGATGTTTGATGAGAACTTTTCAGAAATCTATCAGACCAAGACAGATTCCAAATCAATATCAGAGGCCGAGATTTCGGGCTTGAGCAATGATGTAATCGTAGATGGCCTGATCCAGCAGTCACTCCTGGGTAACATTCTGTCAATCACCCGTTCGGGACAGGTAGGTATCGGTTCTCTCATGCAGATAGACGGTATCAATTCACTCAACATCAATACCCTGCCTCTGATTGTACTGGACGGTATAATCCTTGATATGGGTTATGACCATGTTGCCATGCACGACGGTTTCTATAACAATCTCCTGGCCAACATTCCTGTAGAGGATATTGAGTCTGTTGAGGTTCTTAAGAACGGCTACGGTATTTACGGAGCCAAGGGTGCAAACGGTGTCATAGTTATCAAGACCAAGCGTATCAAGACCATGGCCACAAGAATTGACGTGAACATCTCCGGCAATTATCAGACCATGCCTAAACTTCCCATGGTTATGGACGAGAACCAGTACCGTGCATATGCATCAGAACTTCTGGGTACCACCGGTACTACACTCTCATCCTTCAAGTTCCTGCAGTCTGACAACAATTACCCGTATTATTACTGGTATCACGAGAATGAGACCGACTGGAGCAAGATTTCATATCAGGATGCATTCGTTCAGAACTACAACGTAAGTGTTCAGGGTGGTGATGATGTAGCAAACTACAGTTTGTCCGTAGGTTATGTTACAGGCGACGCTACACTTAAGGAGAGCGAGTTCTCACGTTTCAACCTGCGTCTGAATTCAGACATCGTGTTGGGTGACCGCTTTACAATGCGCTTTGACGCTTCTTACAGCGATGTTACACGTGACCTTCGCGATGACGGTGCTCCCGCCGATATTGACAATACAATGATCAATGCCCCCGGTTTCCTGTCACTTGTCAAGTCTCCTTTCCTCTCACCGTATGCACACATGTACGGCGGTGGCATCACCAACTTCCTTGCTACCGAGGATGATTACCTTGAGGAGGTTCTAGGATCAGAGGTTTCACTTGCCAACCCGCTTGCCATTCTCGAAAATGGTGACGGTATAAACAAGAACTATTTCGGAAGCCGTTTCATCACATTGGCCGTTACTCCCAAGTGGGAGATCAAGCGTAACCGCCTCAATATGTATGAGCAGTTTACCTATACCCTGGCCAACTCTGATGAGAACTACTACATACCTCTGAACGGAACTCCCAGTTTCCGCATCGAGGGTATCGGAATGGTAGACAACAAGGCTGCCGCCATGTCGGCCAAGCAGGACGGTTTCATGAGCAACACATATCTGGAATACATGAAGAGATTCGGTGCCAGTGACCTGAACATTCAGGGCGGTTTCCGTTTCATCAACAACTCCATGTTCCAGACATCAATGGTAGGTTACAACTCAGGTAACGATAAGAAGCCTAATATGGACCAGAACCTCAAGTACCGTGAAACTGACGGTGTTGAATCAGAGGATATCTCTCTGACATGGTGGGGTCAGGCTGACTATAACTACAAGGAGAAATATTATCTGTCAGCAAGTGTAGGTCTTATGGCCTCCTCACGTTTCGGTACAGATGTTGATGCAGGACTCTCAATGTTCGGTGTGCCATGGGGTATATTCCCGTCAGTATCCGCAGCATGGGTTGCATCATCCGAATCCTGGTTCAATGTTGATTTCATTGATTTCCTCAAGTTCAGTGCCGGATTTGATGTAACCGGTAACGACGGATATGACGCATCTTCATCCAAGACTTACTTCTATCCCGTAAAACTGTTGGGTAAGTCAGGTGTGACCATGGCCAATATCGGTAACGGCTCACTGAGTTGGGAAACCACCAGAAAGTTCACTGCCGGAATCGATATGAATCTGTTGGGCAACCGTCTGAACGTTTCTGCTCACATATTCAATTCAACAACCGACAATCTGCTGTCTATAGGTTCCCTTTCATATGCCACAGGTCTTCCCAATACCTGGGGTAACGGTGGAACTCTTACCAACAACGGATTTGACGCATCTTTCAACCTCAAACTCGTCAATGTAGGCGCATTCAAGTGGGAGCTTGGTGCAGGCATAGGTCATTATAAGAATGAGGTTGTCAAGCTGCCTACCAAGGGTTATGACACTGAGATGTACGGTGCAACCGTAAGGACAGAGGTGGGCAAGCCTGTAGGCGTATTCTACGGTTATGAGACAAACGGCGTATTCACAACCACCAAGCAGGCAACTGACTCAGGTTTGTATATGCTCTCAGACAAGGGCTTCCATACATACTTTGAAGCAGGTGATGTAGCCTTTGTAGACCAGAACGGTGACAAGGTCATCAATGCTGACGATATGGTCCAGATAGGTGACCCCAATCCTGATTTCTATGGCCGTATATCTACCAAGTTGGGATTCGGCAACTTCTCTCTCAGTGCTACAATGACCTACTCCGTAGGCGGTGACATATACAACTACGAGCGTATGCTTCTGGAGAGTGGTTCACGCTTTATGAACCAGTCTCTGGCCATGACCAACCACTGGATGGTTGAGGGTCAGGAGACCGATGTTCCCCGCATAGTATTTGAGGATCCCCATCAGAATGCACGTTTCTCAGACCGTTGGATCGAGGACGGTTCATACATGCGTCTCAAGAACGTGACTTTGAGCTATAAGATTCCTGTTCACAGCACATACCTGCAGGGTCTTACCATCTGGGGTTCTGCAAACAACCTCTTTACGCTGACAAACTATCTGGGTTCTGATCCGGAATTTGCAGCCGGTAACAACGTGCTTCTGCGCGGTATAGACCGTGGCCTTGCTCCGCAGTCAGCCAATTTCTCATTAGGATTGAAGATTAACCTCTAATATAGGGTATTATGAAACTGAAAACCATATTTTCCATTGCTCTGGCTACAACTCTTGTAGCCGGAGTAACATCATGCGAGGATATTCTCAAGGTTGATTCCAAGACCTACATGTTCGATTATCAGAACACCTTGGATTCACCCGTAGATACTGTATATTCAGTACTGGGAGTAATCAAGAACCTGCAGAAAATTGCGGACCGTACAGTGATACTGGGTGAGATTCGCGGTGACCTGGTTACCATATCCGATCATGCATCTGAGGATCTCCGTGAACTCTACTCCTATGATTTCGGTTCGGTCAAATCCACAAACAAGTATGACCAGGCTGTTGATTACTATGCAATAATCAACAACTGCAACTTCTTTATAAATAAGGTGGATACCGCATTTACCCGTAATCAGAAGCAGGTAATGAAGGGTGAGTATATCACCATGCTCTGCTACAGGGCCTGGGCTTACCTGCAGTTGGCTCAGATTTACGGCCAGGTTCCCTATTTTGACAAACCCATTACCGGCGACAATGCCGCCAGCGGTGTCAAGATGAACATCAAGGACCTTGCCAAGACTCTGTTGCTTGACTTCAAGGATGAGTACATTTCATATTATGACCGCTATCAGCCCAACTACGGTAAACTGGGTGGCGAGACTCTGGGTGACGGTTCCAAGACCACACAGCACGAGTCAAAAGACCTGTTCATCCCCATCCGCCTTATCCTGGGTGACCTTTGCCTCTGGGCCGAGGATTATGCACATGCAGCATTGTACTATCATGATTTCCTGGCAGGCGACAACCGTGCCGTTACTACCGGAAACAATGCCGTGATGTGGCTGACATATGACTTTCTCAACATGGGTTCCGACCGTTATGTAGGAACCATATTCGGAAACAACGGTCATATAACATATATTCCTATGGAAGCCGATAAGTACAGTGGTGAGGTAAGTGACCTTGAGAATATCTTCTGCTCAACGGAGGACAATTACTACTGGTATCAGCTCACACGCTCAAAGGCCGCCACTGCCATCAGTGTAAGACAGAATTATTGCTATCATGCAAAACGTAATCCTTCAAACCGTTTTGAGTGGCCCGAGTATATACCTGATAAGAACGCTGAGGAAGAGATCCTGTATCGCGGTGACTTGAGACTGGGCTCTGTAATGGAGAACTCTGAGGTCTACTATGATGAAGATGACAACAACTCTTCCAACTACGGAACCGATTATCAAACGTTAAATAAAATTAATTCAGAGAAAATTTGGTTATATCGTAAGGACGTCGTATATTTGAGGCTTGCAGAGGCACTCAACCGCTGTGGACTGCCCCAGACGGCATTTGCAGTGCTTAAGAGCGGTCTTTGCGAGGAGACCATTGACAGTTTGAGTCAGGTAGAAAAGACCAGAGCCACCAATGTGGACGGTGTGGATATCAGTGCTGTTTATGACTTCCCCAGACGGTCATTCCAGAAGTCTTCCATCACATGGAATTATCAGACTCTGAGTACTGGCGGATCAACACAGGAGGTCTACTGTGCTGAGTGGAATACATCATTCGGAAACACCATCGGTATCCATTCACGTGGTTGCGGTGATGCAGAGTTTGATCCCAACTACACCATTCCGGTTGATACCTTGGGCGGACGCGTTCCTACTCTTGAGGATTCAATCCGTGCGGTAGAGTTGAGACTTATTGACGAGATGGCCCTTGAGACCTGCTTTGAAGGATACCGCTTTGGTGATCTGATGCGTATTGCAATGCACCGTGCAGCAGATCCCAGTTCTCCCGGTTACGGCGGTTTTGCAGAGAATGATTTCCTGGCAAGACGCGTTGCAGCACGTGACAAGGCAGTTATGGACGACAATGTGGATTTCTACAGGGATATGGATACGGAACTCTACACCAAACTGCTTGGTGACGGCAAGAGCCTCAACAAGGCATGGTTCCTGGTTCTTCCTGACGAAAAACAGGCAACAGAATGATTTAACAACCTGAATCCTGTGCAGAAATGCCTGCACAGGAACAGGTTTTGGTGATAGTTTAAAGTTTTTAATTAATCTATTAACAAACAATTTGGAGAGAAAAAAAGAGTAATTTAACCTATTTATTAATTAACAATTAAATTATGAAAAAACGAGACTTATTATTTGCAGGACTGCTCCTTATGGGAGTCTCCGCAATTGCACAGCCTACCAGAACTCCGCAGGATGCTAAAGTCATCTTTACGCAGACCTTTGAGGACGACTGGGATGAATGGCAGACTACTCCTGTAGATACCATCTACAACCTGGAGTATTACAAGGGCGTAACAGGTGGAGATCAGCAGTTCTCCAATGCTTGGGATGATGCCAGATTCAAAGCTGACAATATTCTTGTCAGAACAGACTCCGTAACCCCCGGAAAGGAGGGCGGTATCATTATCTACAACGGTGTAATGCTTACCGACGACAAGGCTGATATTGACAACAGAAAGTATCGCAACGATAATTATTCAATCGTTGACGAGACCTCACAGGCTCGTGCCGAGGCATTTGAGAAGTGGGGAGAGGACGGTGGTGAAAAGGCCTTCCGTTTCATCTCAGCCGGCCGTTACAACGGTGATGGTACATCTGCAGTAGGTAGCAGCGATAACAAGTACACTGATGACTATCGCCGTAACCTGTTTGTACGTCTTAAGAACGTTATCGAGCCCGAGACCTCTTACCGTGTTACATTCTATGTAAAGGCTAAGTCAACCACAGCTTCAGAAGGCTACTCACCTCGTCTGCATGCCGGTCTGTACCGTGGTTATTTCCACTCAGAGAAGCCTTTCACAATGGGTCTTCAGAATGATAACAACAATTTAAAGTACAACACGGAGATCACTTATGAGAAGACTGATTTTTCAGGTGAATGGGAGAAGGTAACCTTTATGGATTACTATCTGAATGACTCAATCGCTGATTACTACATGCTTTCAAGTGGTTACTGGTGGTCAAACGACTGGATCTGGAAGGCTGCTGACAACGGCACTGAGGATGACCTCAAGTTCATCCATCAGCCGGATAAGTTCTTCTTCCGCATGTCATTCCGTTCTGACTCAACAGACTTCATGGTTGATAACATCTCTCTTACCAAGTCATGGATTGCAGGTTGCGAGTATGATAAGGATAAGATGCGTGTAGACTTTGGTTACAAGACCAACCTTGGCAAATTGGTTGAGGATGCATATAAGGAGACCCGTATCGACGCCATCGAACTTCCCGGTGACGCATTTGAGGTATGGTGCCTTGTAAAGGACGGTGATCCTGACGATCCTAACGATTGGGAGGATATGCCTATCCGTTCAGCCGAGTATCACAGCGACGGTTACATGTACTTGTTTACTGAGTATTTTGGTGATACCCCGTTCGAGTTCGATGACTATGATCAGGTGCTTGTAACATTCATCAACCCCGTTGACAATCCTAAACTTACCCTTAAGTACACAGGTAATGGCACGAGCGCAGCAGAGTTGTTCCCCAAGGCTCTTGATACCACATGGATAAAGGCAGGTAAGATAGTTCCTGACTTCTACAACGAGCTTGCTACTCCTAACCCCAACATCTTCAAAGGTGTTCACTCAATGAAGGATCTGCCTCCTGTTCTGCAGGGACTGCCCTACGAGGAGAATTCATTCGGTCTTACCCCTGTAACCAGCATTGAGTTCAAGTTCTCACGTAAGATTATATTTGACAACCTGGAGAACACTGAAGGTGCTATCGCTTATGTAAACGGTACCAGATGGAACTTGTCTTATAAGGAGGGCAATGACTCTATCGTTGTTATTACAAAGCCCAACGCAGCACCGGCTCTTAACGGTGACGTTGAAATTGAGCTCGTTCAGCTCAAGGGTCTGGGTACAGAATACGGTAATAATGTAACGTTGAACTACCACTTCGGCGAATACAGCAGAAACCTTCCTGAGAAGGCATTTGAGACCACCTGGGGCACTAACGGTCAGGATGAAGTTCCTGTAGGTACTGCAATCAAGGAGGATACTCATAAGGAATATACACTTGGAACCGGAGGCAAGCTCGCCAGCAATGGTATGCGTTTGTATGTATACAACAATCCTGAAGCTCAGTTCGCACGCGGATTCTATATCAGTCCTCGTGGATCGGCCAATGGTGGTCATCTGTGGGTAGGTGTTGGTAATCAGAACATCCATTTGAATGCAGGTCAGTATGAACTCAACTTCTACATTTTGGGTTGGGACGGCAATGCTGAGACCAAGGTATTCATGTTTGCAAAACCCGAAGGCAATGCTGATCTGGTTAAGGATCCTGACAGGATACCTCTTGATACAATCACTCCGACCAACTTTATTTCAAGCACTGATGGTAAGAACCAGGATTTGCGTATCAGTACAGCAGACAAGATTACCATACCTCTTGAAATCGCAACTGCCGGTAACTATGTATTTGAGTTCGAAATCACCACTTCTGGTGGTGGAAACTGGCACGGAGTTCTTGTAAGTGATTTGAGCGTCACTACACCTGGATTCTTTGTACCTTCTTATTACACTCCGGTAAAGAATCTTAACAATTCTGTAATTGCTGCCAAGGAGCGTATCGCTTTAGCTGAGGCCAAGACTGAACTCTATTCAGGTGTGTTACTCAACAACCTTAAGACATCTGTTGCTTACTACGATGTAGACGGTGGATTTGAGTCTACCAAGCCTACCAAGCCTACTGAGTGGGCTGCTGCCTCTAAGGCTCTTGATGAAGCTACCTCTAAACTGAAACTCCGTATGGATACAGTTGACGGATTTGCTAACCAGAGAAAGGCTGTATCCGATAAACTGGCTGCTACTGAGACTCAGTACGGTGGTCTTTCAACATGGGCTGCTCTTAAGGACGTTGAGACCGAGGCTAACGCTTATCCTGTTACCACCAAGATTGGTACAGAAATCAACGAGTTCAACGAGACCATGAAGAAGGCTGTCCAGACTCTGGATGACCGTATCGCCCTGAACTCCAAGTATGCCCAGGAACTCACCAGAGCATTCCAGTTGCTTGAGGACAGCGCAAAGACTGACTTTGAGGAGTATACCGCTCTTAAGAGAGCATACGATTCTTATAAGAACTATGATGTAATCGCAGCAACTGATGATGACATCAACGCTACTTATGCAATCGTTAACGGTGCCGCTGATGCTTATGAGTTCAGAACTATCAAGGCAGAGGTTATGCCTAAGCGTGTAAAGGCTCTCGATGCCCTGTCACGTAAGCTCGGTTCAACCATCGGTGATTCCGCTATTATCAAGAATGCTCTCCAGACTCTGGAGGATGATGACGATATGCTGGCCAATGTCTACAAGGCAGCTATCAAGTTGGCTCTCTATGAGAAACTGGCCGATGATGCAAATATCTATACAAAGGATAGCCTTGACCTGACTCCGTTCATCAAGAACTATCATATGTACACTACTCCTAAGGTTGTAGACCGTTCAGCATATCAGTGCCCGGCTCCATGGGGAGCTCAGGATGTTACTACAACAGTTGATCCTGATGGTGCCAATATAATGTACATAGGTCACCAATACAACAGTGGTTCACTGCCCAGTGGTAAACTGCCTATCTGGGTTATGATTGTTGACCACGAGTACTCCGATTTATATCCCGGTTGGACAGTCAAGGCATATACTGACGGTAACCGTATGGTAACTGCAGATGGTCCAAATTATGAAGCATATAATAAAGGACTTCCTGTATTTGATGGTGACTTAGGTATGGACTGGAACAGTAAGGCTACAATGCAGACTGATTTGACTGATCTGCCTGTTGGTTATTATTCACTTGGTATTAATATTACTCAGGTTGCTGCTACTAACGATAGACCTATTCAGTTCACTATCACAACAGCTGATTCTACTTATAAATCTGCCGTTGCTACTGAAGTTGCTGCATTATCAGTTGACAGCATTGCTGTCGTAGAAAATGATACTGTTGGAGTATTGTTCCAGTTAGGTTCTGGTAACGGCTGGTCACGTGCCGACAACTTCTTCCTGCACTTCCGTCAGGATCCTGACTTCGCTTATGACGAGGCTGTCGAGGGTCTGCAGGATGAGATAGCAGGTCTGCTGACCATCGTTAATCCTGCTAAGGCTGTTGCCGCCAACGTTGAGTACTACACTCTGGGTGGTGTACAGGTTGCAGCTCCTAAGGCTGGTCAGATCCTTATCCGCAAGACAAATGTCAACGGTAAGGTTGTTGTTGACAAGGTTCTGCTTAAGTGATTAAGTAATAACTGATCTATAATGAATCGGCGGAGAGCATACGGCTCCCCGCCGATTCTCTTTTTATCACTTTTTTGCCGTCTCTGTTGTGTGGTTTGCACAAAAGAGGGTATCTTTATACTCGCTTACCAAATATGTATATTATTAACCTCATTATAATCAACAGATGAAAGCAAGATTTTCACTCCTGGCCGCTCTGATGCTGGCCGGCATTGCCGTTCAGGCACAGAACCCAATCATCCGTGATCAGTTCTCGGCCGATCCGTCGGCTCTGGTTGTAGGCGATCGCGTCTATGTTTTCCCTTCACATGATATCAAGGCTCCGGCAGAGTATGCCCGTAAGGACTGGTTCTGCATGGCTGATTATCATGTATTCTCAAGTGATAACCTTACCGATTGGACAGACCATGGTATGATTGTTGACCAGTGGAGTGCTCCCTGGGTAAATGAGAAAGGTTATTCAATGTGGGCTCCTGACTGCAAGCAGAATCCCACAAACGGCAAGTATTATTTCTTCTTCCCGGCAGGAGCCAAACCGCAGCCCAGCGCAAACGGACGCCGTGGGATGGGTGGAAACCGCGTTGGTATATGCACCGCCGATTATCCCGAGGGCCCGTATACTCCTGAGGCTACTCCTATTGAGGGCGTAGGCGGTATCGACCCCTGTATCTTTGTTGATGATGACGGTACCGGTTATCTTGTAATGCCTGGTATTACCATTACCAAGCTGGCTCCGGACTGGAAGTCTGTTTCAACTGATCCTGCTGACCGCCATCGTGTAGAGGGCGTTCCCACCAAGGGTCTTGTTGAGGGTCCGTATCTTTATAAGCACGGAGGTAAGTACTATATGACATTCCCCTGGGCTCGTGACGTAGAGGAGGTTCTGGCTTACTGCGTTGCCGACAATATCTTTGGCCCCTATGAGTTCAAGGGCGTTTTCTTTGAGGAGCATGCAAACAAGTGCTGGACCAACCACCACTCTATCATAGAGTTTAAGGGTCAGACCTATCTTTTCTATCATCACAATGAGTTCTCACCTGAGTTTGACAAGAACCGCTCAGTTTGCGCTGACAGCATATTCTTTGATGATGAGAAGGGAGAAATCAAGATGGTTAAGCCTACCCTGCGCGGTATCGGCGTAACCCAGTCTAACACTCAGATTCAGTTGGACCGTTATACTGCACTTAGCGCAAGCGGTGACTCTATCGCTTATCTGGAGCCCAGCAACTATTTTGCAGGTTGGAAGACCGTATTCTATGAGAAGGGTGCATGGGCACAGTATAATACTGTAAACTTTGCCAAGGCTCCCAAGAAGGTTACCGTTAAGGTTGTAGCTCCTTCTGCAGGCAAGCTTGAAATCCTTCAGGATGAGAAGGTTATTGCCACCGTTGATGTTCCTGCAGACCGTCAGATGGTTATGGTTGACGCTCCTGTAAAGGGTGCAGCCAAGGGCGTACATCACCTTAAGGTCCGCATGGCAACAGAGGGTAAGATCCAGGTAGACTGGCTTACATTCAAATAATTTTACGACAGTGTGATATGAAAACTAAAAACATACTGACAGTCATCCTGACCATGCTATTGTTTGCATGGTCAGGATGTACTGCTAAGAATAAGCAGACTGAGTGTATAAACCCGCTCACTTATACTGACATTCCGGATAATGACTGGATCCGCGTGGGTGATGACTACTATATGGTGAGCACCACCATGTATTTCTGCCCCGGTGTACCTATCATGCACTCCAAGGACCTGGTTCATTGGGAGATAGTAAGTTACGTTTGTGACTATATAGAGGATGATGATGTATATAACCTTCGTAACGGCCGCAATGCATACGGCAAGGGTCAGTGGGCTACATCATTGCGTTATGAGAATGGCGTCTATTATGCTCTTTTCATTGCCAATGACCAGGGTAAGACTTATATCTACCGCACCAAGGATATCACCAAGAGCGGTTGGGAGCGTTCGGTCATTGACCGTCCGTTCCATGATGCTTCAATGCTCTTTGAGGATGGCCATCTCTATGTGGTATGGGGTAACGGTGAGATTCGCATCATTGAGTTGGAGCCCGATGGTTCGGCTATCAAGGCCGGAGCCCAGGAGAAGGTTATTATTGACTCTCCGCGTCAGGGATTCAATCTGCGTGCCGAAGGTGCCCATATCTACCACATAGGTGATTATTATTACATACTTGAAATAGACTGGCCCAGCGGTGGCGTACGCACCGAGACCGCATGGCGCTCCAAGGATCTGTTCGGTCCCTATGAGAGCAAGGTTATCCTGAGCGGTGCATTTGACGGCCGTGGTGACGGTGTTGCACAGGGCGGTATAATAGAGACCCAGAACGGTGACTGGTACGCCATGATGTTCCAGGATCACGGCGCAGTGGGACGTATTCCTACCCTGCAGCCTGTAAAGTGGGTTGACGGATGGCCTATCCTGGGTGATGACACCAAACCTGTCAAGCAGTTTACAGTAAACCTGCCCCAGAGCGGCAAGAACCGTACATGGGACAATGATGAGTTTAACTATAAGAAGAACCAGCTTGACCTTGTATGGCAGTGGAACCATAAGCCTGACAACTCAGCATGGTCAGTTACCGAGCGTAAGGGTTGGCTCCGCCTTAAGACCGGTCAGCAGGCTACAAACGTAATGAACGCCCGCAACACCCTTACACAGCGTACCGTAGGACCGCGTTGCTACAGTGAGGTGCTGATGGACGCCAGCGGCATGAAACCGGGCGACAGAGCCGGTATAATTGCCTTCCAGAGCAATTATTGCACCATAGGCGTTGAAGTGGCCGATGACGGAACAAAGAGCCTTGTAGCCATGACTCACCGCAATATGGGCAGACGTCGTGGCCCTCAGGCCGAGAATGCTCCCAGTCCCGATACTGAGGCTCTGCGCATTCCGCTCAACCAGGATAAGGTATGGCTCAAGATAAAGTATGTGTTCACTCCTCAGGCAGAGGGTGAGCGCGCCGATCAGGCGTTCATGAGTTACTCTCTTGACGGCAAGAACTGGACAGACGTGGACGCAACATTGCAGATGTCTTTCAGTCTGGATTACTTTACCGGCTACCGTACGGGTCTGTATAGTTTCTGTACCGGTCAGGCCGGCGGTTATGCAGATTTTGACTACTTCCGCCAGGCTGTGTATTGACAGTTAAAAAAGTATAAGAATTTAACTTCGGTACAGTATATTTATATTAAGGATGAAACGTGAGGAAAATAGCATAGTGAACAGCCAAGGATCTCTTTCAGTTAGCGACGAATCCATTGCCCGTCTGCTATGTGATGACAATCACGTAGAGGAGGCCGTACGCCTCATCATGAAAAAATACGGAGAGCCGTTATATTGGCACATTCGCCGAATGGTGGTGGCCCATGATGATGCTGAGGATTGCCTCCAGGAGACTATGATAAACGTATATAAGTACAGGAGCACGTACTCCAACGAGTATCCGCTTTCATCATGGCTCTACAAGATAGCAACAAATGAGAGCCTCAAACTGCTCAAGAACCGCTCAGGTTTTACAATGTCTGTTGATGACCTGGGTGATTCACTTAAGGACAGCGTCAGAGAGGAAGCCAGTCCGGATGCTGATGAGACTCTGATTCTCCTCCAGGAGGCGATAGCACTCCTGCCGGCCAAACAGAAGATGGTGTTTAACCTCAGATACTATGATGACAAGAGTTATGAGGAGATTCACCAGATAGTGGGAGACAGTGTTAATACACTCAAGACCAACTATCATTATGCAGTACAGAAGATAAAGGATTATATATTAGAACATCAGTTATGAAAGATTTTGATCTGGAAGGACTTAGCAGAGAAATGCCGTACAAGATGCCCGAGCATTTCCTCGATGACATGACAGAACGTGTCGTTGCCCAGATTGGAAAGCAGCGCAAGCATCGCACGGAGCGTCGTATCGTGGCTCTGTTTGCCAGCGCAGCCAGTGTAGCTGCAGTTGCTCTGCTGTTCCTGCACCCCTTTGGCGGCGGGATTGATATCCCTGACTACGACAGCATCTCACAGTGCGCAAGCGTGGATGAGGTGTTGCAGAATATGACAGCCGATGAACTGGGTGTCTATTCAATGATGAGCAACTATTACGGCAACTGATTATGAAAAAGCGTTGGACGGCATTGTTGATTCTGGCAGGCTTGCTCCTGACTTCGCCTATTGTTATGGCGCAGGACAGGGACGAGCAGATGATTAATGCGTCCCTGCGTTTCATAAAGGAGAATGCAAATCTCACCAAGAAGGAGTACGAGAAGTTTGCCAAGATCTACATTGAATACAATGAGCAGCTGGTCAAGTTAAACCGTGAACTCAAGCCGGAGTCTCGTGAATACATGAAACGTTGGCAGGAGATCAATTCTGACTATATGCAGAAACTTGATAAGGCTTTACCTGATTCTACCCGCCAGAAAGTGGGCGTGGCTCAATGGGAACTTGGTCAGAAAGTCTGGGGTGAGAGATCCGAGCAGACCCGTATTCATTCGGAACGTCAGTTCCAGATGATGGGCCAGTGGAATATGATGAACCCGCAGTTCATGATGCAACCCCACATTTTTGATTTCCAGCGTCACCGCCAGCATGAAATACAGCAGGCCGATGAACAGCAGCAGCAATGGTGGGAGAACTACTGGCGCAATTGGGGGGAACCCGATACCGCTCTGATTCGCCGTATGGAAGAGAACCGCAGGCGTTTTGAGAACCGTGACAGTATCTGGCAGCAGCGCCGTCAGCAGTTCGGTCCTCAGGGACAGTTCGGTCCCGGATTTGGCGGAGGTCCTCAGGGACAATTTGGTCCCGGTTTCGGTCCGGGGTTTGGAGGACAACAGTTCGGTCCCGGATTTGGCGGAGGTCCTCAATATGTTCCCGGAAACAATAATCCATCCAGAAACAGGAATAACAATTGATATAACAAACGGACGGTAATTCTAAATACCGTCCGTTTTATTATATACCCATATAAAGAATAAATCCCGGCTGTTTGGCCGGGATTTATTCTTCATATCGATGTTGAGGAATCAATGCTGATCCTCATTTCCTTCATAGACGCTCTTGGGAACAATCTCTATGAAACTGAACGGGAACACACCGTCATCCTCAAGAGTCTGGCGCATACGTACGTAGTAGTCATTGTCACTCTTAAGGTATTCTGTGCAAATGATCTTACGGTAGCAGTTGGCATCAGTACGGATAGGATCACCACTATAGTCCGTTGACTGTCCGGCTGTGTATGAATCAGGAGCCTTAAGATAACCGCGGATACGCATAGCACGGTCATTCAGGTAAATGGCTTCCTTCTTCTGTGCGGCAGTCATTGAACTGTATCTGTCGTCATTATCATTTACCATACCGATACGTCCGTCCTCACCACCGATACGCAGATCTACGGGAATACCCTGCGGTTTCCAATCCCAGTTACGCCAGTAGATGCTGGCGTCTACAGTAGGATTGTACTGATGGATGTAGAACTGTACCATACCACGGTCATTGTTTGTACTGCTTGCAAGTGAGTTGTTCCACACACGGATCTCATAGGTGCCGTCTGCCGGAACAGGAGGCAGTTTGAATGCCAGGTCATAACTACCGCGTACGGTAATCTCATCACCGTTTATGGTGCCGAATGTCTTGTCACGATATCTTACAAAGAACTTGGTCTGATCCTCAACCCAGAGGAAATTGGTGCAATAACCGGGCATATATGCCATAGACATCTTGTCTATGTTCTTGATTCCGGCATTGGTCTTATCTCCGTTAAGACGGCCACGTCCGCGGCTGTTGATAAAATCAGGTGACAATGTGCAGCTCATGATTCTCATACGGCACTGCAGGGCAGTGTTGCGGGTGAAATCATCATAAACCAGAAGTTTGTTGATGTAGTGGTAGCCGCCGTTCACACAGATGCTGGTGAGTTTGCCGGGAAGGTTATACTCCTCACTGGTCTCTGCTATGCGGACACCCTCAGAGATGAGAGAAGTCTTCTTGGAACCCTTACGGTTAATGAATATGCCCAACGGCTTCTCATTTGTCTCATAAGCGGTGCTTATACGCATTATTGAGTGCGGCAGCATAGTCTCAAAGAAGTCCTCCATATCAAACTCGGTAAGGAACAGGTGACGCTGTCTCAACTCTATCTGACGGGTGTTGAACTGGTCATATGAGAGCCAGCAGGGGAGGATATGATATGCTATGAGTTTATACAATGAACTGCCTGCTACTGAATCAGGAAGAGTGGCGCCCTCGGGATAAACCTCATTGGCATATGCACGCAGATCGGCAAGGCTTCTGATACCGTTGGTCAGACCTGCTTTCTGGCAGTACTCATCGCTGTATGTTGCAAGAGCGGTATCAGGCATAACGAAGATGGTATACTTGAACTCTCTCTTCTCAGGGTAAGCCACTCGGTCGGCGTTATCACCTGTCTCATATGCGGTCTCATTGTAATGGATACCGGGATAACCGTCACGCAAAGCCTGCTCTGTCCACTCATATCCGATCTCGGGATAAGTCTCATCAAGATACTGATCCAGAACGTAACTGAGACGGGTCTCGGTAAGTGCCGAATAGAATATGGTCAGGTTGGGATTCTCCCTGATAAGACCGGGAAGGAACTGGTTGGATGAACGCAGAACCCTATTGATCTTATGTACTACACCATTCTGTACGGTATCATCGGCATGGTCAAGCTCGGCCTGCATGTTGATGATGTACTTAAGCTGAATCATGATTGAATCAGTACCGTCATGAGCCTTCACGACATTACCGTTTTCATCCAATACCTTTTGGGTTGAATCGGCAAATGAGTTATAGGTTACGTAGCGGTCCAGAAGGTTGGGGTGCTGGAGCACTCCGTTACCGTTCAGGTCTGAAGCAAACATCAGGTTGTTGAAAAGATGAGTCCTGGCTATTGTATCACAAACAGCCTTGGGCAATGACTCAACATCCTGGAATGCGGCAATTACGGAGTCTCTTTTGTGAGCGTCTGTAATGCCCTGAGCCTCGGCTCTTCTTTCTGCCAGATAGGCCTCTATGGAAGCGTCATTGGGAGCAAAACAGGTATAAGTACCATAGGTTCTCATCTGTCCCCAAAGCTGTGCCTTCTCAAGAATCGTGATGAAGTGCTTGTAACTGCCATGGTATTCAACCCTGCCGGTAAGATAATCGGCTATGGTCTCACCATTGTTAGTGTAATAGGTACCCGGATGGACCTCGCCCCAAAGATCGGCGCAGGATGAAACTCCGAATCCGATAACAGCAACAGCAGCAATGGTCAGTGCTGACTTTTTGAATAATCTTCTGTTGATTTTCATATTATTGGTTAATTAATTATTTAGTCTTTTAGGGTTGCTCAATAGAGTATCTGCACTCGCGTGCGCACATACACCTGTACTAATATTGCGCGTAAAGATAACAAGATTTTTAGAAAGCGCAACTATGGTATATAGAATTTTTACAAAAAAAGAGCGTCCCGGCCTTGTGTCAGGGTCGGGACGCTGTGTATAACGAGTGTATATTGTTACCAGTTCATGCGGTAGTTGCCGCTCAGGTGCAACAGTGCGAAGAGGTAAATCAGACCATCGTAGTAAACATCGTAATAACCGTCCTCATAGGGCTCATGCTTGAGTGAGAACATGTGCTTTACCAATTCCTGGTTGTACTCGCTATCACACATCAGGGCTGTGGTGGCCATTGTGCCTACAAAGCCGATTGAGTGACGCAGGTTGGGGCGCCAGCGGCCGCCGCCCATGGGACGTGCCGATACATCGCCGTTCAGTGCAAACTGATCGGGGAACTCAGTGATGCCGTAGCGGCCCAGAATGGTGTTCTGGAACTTGGTGGCATACTCTGTCTGCCACTGGGCATCCTTGTGGTACCATGTGAAGTCCATTGCAATATTCATAGGAACGCGCCATGAGTCATAGTGGAACTCGCTTCCGCGGTTGGGTGTTCCGTCAAACTGGCTCTGGTCGGGGTTGATACCGGTAACGGGGTCGCAGGCGCGATGCAGGTATGCACGTGCGCTGTCGGCCAGTTCACGGTAGATTGCCTCACGGCCGTCCTTGGCTGTCTCGGCCCAGATCTCATAGAATGCGGGCAGATGGTATGAGGGATCGGTCCACTCGTTTGAACGTACATCGGGGCAGAAGTTGATAAGCTTCTTCTCCATGTTGATGATGTTGGTTACACCGCCTGTACCGTCCTTTGAGAAGAGGTCATTGAGCAGCTCCTGTGCCTCGGCCAGGTAGTCGAACTCCTCATAACTGCCCCAGCGGCGTGATGCCAGCAGAAGGTCGGTTACGTAGTAGAGTTCACCGTCACTGGCAGATCCGTTTGATGTGCGGCGGCCGTTGGTGCGGCAAGACCATGCAAACAGACCGTGTGAGGGGCCCTCCTCATTGTGACGCATATAGTGCTTTGACCAGCGCCATACTCTGTTGAATAATTCGGGTTTGTCCAACTGGACTGCTATCATCATTGCGTATGACTGACCCTCGGTACGAACGTCGTTGTTCTTTACGTCCGATATGTAACCCATGGGCACCATCTTGCCGTCAACCTCAACGTCAACGTCATGATAAGCGGCTCCCTCGCCCTCAAAAATGATTGAGTAGATTTCCTGAATCTTTCCGTCAATCTCCTCCTGGCTGAATCCGAGTTCCTTCAGGTAGTTGCGGTACTTGCCGGTCTGGGCATATCCCTTCTTGGCCGGAGCCAGTTTTGAAGCACCCTTGGATGAAGAACATGCGGCCACGCTCAGAATCAGGCAGAGGGCAGCCACAAGAATTGTGATTGTCTTGTTTTTTCTCATCTTGTCAGTAATTTGGCTTTTATTGTTGAATATATGATTTCCAGCGCTGATAAGCCTCATCATAGGCGGGCATATCGGATGCCTTGGGTTCTATGACGCGGATCTTCTGCAGTGATGCGAAGGCCTCGTTGTGGTCATTGTAGATATGGGCTCCCATACCTGCACCCTTGGCGGCACCTATTGAGCCGTCAGTGTTATAAAGCTCGATGGTTGCACCGGTTACGCCGGCCAGGGTTTCGCGGAACAGGGGGCTCAGGAACATATTGGCGTTACCGGCGTGGATTTTGTTGACGGGCATTCCCATATCCTCCATTATCTCGATACCGTACTTGAAGGAGAATACTATACCCTCCTGGGCGGCACGGATCAGGTGTGAGCGGTTATGGATGTTAAAGTTAACGCCGTTAAAGCTGCAACCGCGCTCCTTGTTCTCAAGTACACGCTCAGCGCCGTTTCCAAAAGGCAGAACCGATACGCCGGCTGAACCTATGGGTGCCTGGGCTGCCAGGTCGTTCATTTCGGCATAACCCAAGCCCTCGGGTACGATGTTACGTTTCATCCAGGCGTTAAGGATACCTGTACCGTTTATGCAGAGCAGTATTCCCAGACGGTTGAATCCGGTCTTATGGTTTACGTGGGCAAAGGTGTTTACCCTTGACTTGGGATCATAGCTTATCTCACCGTTTACACCGTAAACTACGCCCGATGTACCTGCGGTGGATGCAATCTCACCGGGCTCGAATACGTTCAGTGAGAGGGCGTTGTTGGGCTGGTCACCTGCGCGGTAGGTAACGGGTGTTCCCTGTGCCAGGCACAACTCCTTGGCAGCGGCGGCTGTGAGGCGGCCCTGCTCGGCGAATGTAGGTACTATCTTGGGTATGAATGTGCGGGGTATGCCGTAGTAGTCAAGCAGGAATCCGGCTACATCGCCGGTCTGGAAATCCCAGAACATACCTTCACTCAGGCCTGATATAGTGGTGGCAATCTCACCGGTCAGGCGCATTGCGATGTAATCGCCGGGGAGCATGATCTTATCGATCTTGTCAAATATCTTGGGCTCGTTCTGCTTTACCCATGCCAGTTTGGATGCCGTGAAGTTTCCGGGGGTGTTGAGCAGGTGGGTCAGGCACTGTGAGCGGCCCAGATCCTGGAATGCGGTCTCGCCAATGCCTACGGCGCGGGAGTCACACCAGATGATTGCGGGGCGCAGCACCTTCTGGTTCTTGTCTACGCAAACCAGTCCGTGCATCTGGTAGGAGATACCTATAGCTTGGATGTCGTTGACATCGGCATTGCTCTGCGAGAGAACATTGGCTGTGGCTTCCTTAAGGTAAGACCACCAGTCTTCAGGGTTCTGCTCGGCCCAACCGGGGTTTACTGCTTTTATTGGTGCTTCACTCTTGGGGGCGAACGCAGTTGCTACGCAATTGCCGTTCTGGGCATCTACAAGACTGCACTTCACTGAAGAGCTGCCTATGTCATAACCTAACAGATACATACTTTTTCCTTATAATTGATAGTAATTTTCCTTGCTTTGCAATAGGGGTAACAAAGGTACTGATTTTTGTTAAATACTCAAAATATCAGAAGGCGTACATTACAGAGAGCAGGAGGCGGTTGTTGCTGACGTTGTGGGTATCGGCCACGGTTCCGTTGGCCTGCGGTGTGCCGTAAGCCACGGTGGTGAGTTCGTATTCAATACCCAGATTCATGTTGCCAACGTTGTACTGGACATTGGGAGCAACACGCCACATATTGTCAATCCTTCCGTTCTCGACTGCAAATATCTGTCCGGGAATGAGGTCCTTGCCGGCACCCCAGTTACTCATGTAGCCTCCCATAACTCCGAATTTGAGAGCACCGCCCCACTGAACCTGAGCCCATGATGATGAGGCTGCCAGGGGAGCAAAACGGAGATCGCCCGGATTGAGGTGGTCAACTACGCCGAAACCGGTGCAGATGCCCAGATGTGACATGTTCTGACCTATCAGGGTCTTGGCCTTGACGGACAGTTTATCCTTGTTGTACTGAGCCTGAATCATTCCGCTCAGTGCGTTCAGGTAGTATTTTTTGTTGTTATCGGCCAAATCGATTGCAGGAGTAATGTGCTGGAACTCCAGTCCGCCGCCTATTTTCAGGTCACCGAAAGTGAAATCGATGCCGGCGTAGAGCATGGGGACTATAGAGTTGCGGCTATAATCATAAGTCTTTCCAGAGGGGCCTATAGATGCGTTGGCAGCCTGGAAGATGGCGGCTCCCGTCAGCTTGATGTTCTTTTCACTGCCCAGGAAATACTCATAACGCAATTGCGGGCTGCGGTTAAGGGCGTTGAAAGGTGAACCGATGGCAATACCCACGGTGCTGGGGAACAGATCATTCATGGGGTGCCAGGTCTGACCAAGGGTCAGAGTGCTGTTTTCCCAATCCAACGCGATGAAAGCGTGGCGGTACAGAACACTGCCGGGAGCGGTGTGGCCTGAGAACTCCAGTTCTGCCTTTGCGCGGCTGGCGGCACCGAATATTTCGGGACCATGGAGTACAAATCCCAGACGGGCCATTGTTCCGAACCATGAGCCCTGCGGTATGGCTCTCTGGTCATGAAAATCCACCGGATCGGCGGCTTCATCCCTGGGATAGAGATAGAGGAAACCTTCGGCACCGGCTACACTCTCATGTGTGTTTATCCAGGACTGTGCGGCCACAAAACCATACCAGTCAATTGTTGCTTTCTGCTGTGCGTTCACGCTCACGGGAAGCAGGCCGACTATGAGAGCCTGCATCATTAAAGACTTGATTTTCATCGTTTAGTTAGAATGTTATTGTATAAGTTTTTCCTGATTTTGTGTCGATGCTTTGGTTCTGACCGTTCCAGCTGATGTTGAGCTTGCCGCCCACGGTGGAGCGAACCTTTACGGAGGCGGGTTTGCCGTCCTTCCAGGTAAGCTCGTCCAGAACGAATCCGCCGCGGCACTGCAGACCCTTTACTGTTCCGTCCTTCCATACATCGGGCAGAGCGGGCAGAAGCACAACCTTACCGGTGTGGCTCTGAACCAGCATCTCGGCTATACCGGCGGTACAGCCGAAGTTTCCGTCAATCTGGAATGGCGGGTGTGCATCGAACAGGTTGTTGTATGTGCCGCCGCGACCGCCGAATCCGCGTCCGCCGGCAGGCTTGATCTGATCCTGGATGAGTTTATAGGCGTGGTTGCCGTCCAGCAGGCGGGCCCACAGGCATACCTTCCAGCCCATTGACCAGCCGGTCGATTCATCACCGCGTGCCTCAAGGCTGGTGCGTACGGCCTTGAACAGGTCAGGTGTCCCGTCGGCAGTAATCTGACGTCCGGGGTACATACCCCACAGATGTGATACGTGACGGTGGTTGTCCTTGGGATCGTCCCAATCCTCGAACCACTCCTGGAGCTGTCCCCAGCTGCCTATCTTCATGGGAGCCAGACGGCTCTTTACGGTCTTGAGTGTATTCACGAACTCAGCATCCTTCTCACCCATCAGAGCGGCTGCTTCAATCATATTGCCAAAGAGGTCGGCCATCATCTGGTTATCCATGGTGGCACCGTATACGGTGGTGATATTGCCCTTGCCCAGCACATCCTGTACATGCGGGGCGTTCTCGGGAGAGTATGAAGGAGCTATTACAAGATACTTGTTGCCCGATACGGGTTCCTCAACCAGAAAGTCTATAAAGAACTCGCAGGCACTCTTCATGATAGGATATATCTCCTCAAGATATTTCTTGTCCTGATTGAACAGGTAACCGTCCCAGATCTGCTGGCAGAACCATGCGGCACCGGTGGGCCACATGCCGTTGTAGGCACCATCTACGGCACCTGTGGAGCGCCAGATATCGGTGTTGTGGTGCAGTGTCCATCCGCGGCAGCCGTACATTGCGGCTGTCTCCTTGCCGTGCTCGGCGCAATCCTTGACCAGCTGCAGGAAGGGGTCGAATGTCTGGGGAATGCCGCATACGAATGCCGGCCAGTAGTTCATCTCAACGTTGATGTTGGTGGTGTACTTGCCGTCCCAGGGAGCCTGACGGCTCTCGTTCCAGATACCCTGCAGGTTGGCGGCCTGTCCGCCCGGCTGCGAGCAGCATATGAGCAGGTATCGGCCGAACTGGAAATAGAGTGTTACCAACTGCGGGTCAAAGTTGCTTGCAAACTGTGCCACGCGCTGATCAGTAGGCAGCTTGGCCTGGTCGTTGGTGCCAAGGTCCATTGTTACGGTATGGAACTGCTTCTGATAAGCGGCTATATGGTCAGCCAGCATTTTGTCATATTTTTTCTTGCCTTTGCTCAGCGGCTCTATCCAGCGGTCGGCAACCTGATTTTCGTCGCCGCTTACGCTCTGGTAGTTCACAAAGTTTGTACCTATTGATATATAAATGGTAACGGCATCGGCTCCGCTTACTGCGATGGCGTTGTCATCGGCTGTCATCTGTCCGCCCTCGGGTATGATCAGGGTCTTGTCGGTGAAACGGATCTTTCCCTCAATGCCTTCGTGGTCATCGCCCTTGCAGGATACGGTCATCACTGCCTGCTTGCCGGTAATCTGGGCCGAGCGGCTTATGATGCGGTCCTCGCGGTACGGCAGGTTGTAACTGGCCTTGAATGTGAGGGCACCCTTGGCCGATGCTGTCAGGCGTACTGCTATCACCTGGTCGGGGAATGATACAAAGCACTCGCGGGTGTACTCTGTCCCGTTTGCCTTGAAGCGGGTCAAAGCCACGGCGCGGTCTATGTCCAACTCCCTGTAATAGTCGGTGAAATCGGTGATTCCGTCAAAATCCAGCATCAGCGAACCGGCTGTCTGGTAGGGCATTCCGTGTGCGCTCTTGGATGATATGTACTGATCGCAAAGGGCCTGTGCATCGGAACGGCGTCCCTCCCAAAGGGCCTGGCGTATCTGGTCCAGTCCGTCCTTGGCGGCGTAATTGACGTTGTTGTGTGGGCCTCCGCCCCAGATGGTCTCTTCATTTATCTGGATACGTTCCTGGGCGGGTGTTCCGAATACCATGGCACCCAGGCGTCCGTTACCCAACGGCAGTGCATCGGTCCACTGTCTGGCCGGTGCATCGTACCACAGTTTCAACTCCTGTTTTTGTGAGCAGCATGTAAGTGACACCATGGCCACGACTGCAAAAAGCAATGATTTTTTCATAATCATATAGGGTTAGCTACGTTATAGGTTCCAAAAGTACTCTTTTTTGACGGAACTGCGGGCAATTCTTGCGCAAAAACGCACAATGCATCAGACACTTTGACCAGGATAATACGTTTGCACGCGGGTTTGCGGTCGGAGCGTCCGCTGTTTACGCAGGTGCGGGCATTTTTGGGGACGCTTGGGCTGAGAGAATACGTTTGCACGCGGAAAACGCGTCCGAGCGTCCGCAAGTTTGGTAGTCTGTCGTGTTTCGCTTATATTTGCGGCAACACTGTTTCTAATACTGCTTATGAGAAATCTTTACCATTTGTGTGTAGCATCACACAATGAAGTCCTTTTCAGGGATGAGTCTGATTTTGTGGCTTTTACCAATCTTATGGCACTGGCCGTGTATAAAACCAATGAGGAACTGTTGGCCGATGCACTTATGTCAACCCATTACCACCTGGCGGTAATGTCACACGATCCGGCGCCTTTCATTGCCAGGCTTAGGCACAGTTACGGCCGATATTTCAACTACAAGTATAAACGGGAGGGACGCTTGGGACCTAAAGGATTCTTCCAGACCGGTATCATCGGCACCAAACACCGGAACGCGGCCTTGAGTTACATTCTGAGGAATGGTTTGCACCACGCCCAGAGTGCCACTCCGTTCGGGTATCGGCACTGTACCGTCAATAGTGTATTCAACAAGGAGATGGGACGTCCGCCGATAAGGCACACCATCACATCAAGGTCCGAGATAGCCTCGTACCTGCCGCGCCATTCGGAATTCCCTGATCACTTTGTGATGAATGAAGACGGCATGTTCCTGCGTGAATCTTTCATGGAGATTCCGCAGTTGGAACTGCTGTTTGTAACGCCCCGTGGGTTCCTGTACCAGATGAACCGGATATCCGATGAAATCTGGCAAAAGGAACAGATGGAGGACAATTCCAACGAACCGCCCATTACGCTGGGAACGATAGAACACCCCTTTGATAAGCAAAGCATATCCTCTATGCTGGAGTGTGAGAAGGGCTTCCGATACAACCCGTCTGCGCTCAATGATGTGGCGGTTTGCAATATCATTGACAGGCAACTGATTAAGCGATTCGGAAAGAGTTCTGTATATACCTTGTCCGATGCCCAGAAACTCAAGGTCGCACAGGTGCTCAGGAACGATCTGCACGTGCCCCAGCACCAGATAAGCCGATGTCTGGTGCTGTGAATCCGGACGCTTTGACATGAAAATACGTTTGCACGCGGGTTTGCGGTCGGAGCGTCCGCTGTTTACGCAGGTGCGGGCATTTTTGGGGACGCTTGGGCTGGTGTGATGGGTTTGGGGGTGATTTTGCAGTCGGAGCGTCCGCGGGTGTGCGCAGGTGCGGGCGCATTTTTTGGGGTGTGGGGCGGGGAATACGGGGAGAAAGCTGTACCTTAGCACCTTAAATGAAGATAGGAGAGATTGATTTTGGGGAGAGGCCGGTGTTTCTGGCTCCTATGGAGGATGTTACGGACCCGGCGTTCCGTCTGCTTTGCAAGCGGTTCGGGGCCGATATGGTCTATACCGAGTTCGTATCGAGCGATGCGCTGATACGTGAGGTGAACCGCTCCATGCAGAAACTTACCATCTGTGATGAGGAGCGCCCCGTGGCCATCCAGATTTACGGCAAGGATACCGATGCCATGGTGGGTGCCGCTAAGATGGTGGAGGCTGCCGGGCCCGATGTACTGGACCTGAACTTTGGCTGCCCGGTCAAGAAGGTGGCAGGCAAGGGCGGCGGTGCAGGCATGCTTCAGAACATCCCCAAGATGCTGGAGATTACCCGTGCGGTGGTGGATGCGGTAAAGATTCCCGTAACAGTAAAGACCCGCCTGGGCTGGAATGACGAGAGCAAGATAATTGTGGAACTTGCTGAGCAACTGCAGGACTGCGGCATTCAGGCTCTGACCATTCACGGCCGCACCCGCGCCCAGATGTACACCGGGCAGGCCGACTGGACTCTCATCGGCAAGGTAAAGGAGAACCCGCGCATGAAGATCCCTATCATCGGCAACGGAGATATCACTACTCCGGAGCGCGCCAAGGAGTGTTTTGACCGGTACGGGGTGGATGCCATAATGATTGGTCGCGGCAGTTTTGGTCGGCCGTGGATTTTCCGCGAGGTAAAACACTATCTGGAGACTGGTCATCTTTGGGATGATCCCGGTTTCCAGTGGAAGATGGATGTGCTCAAACAGGAGACTCTGGACAGCATTGCGCGTCTGGATGAGCGCCGCGGCATTGTGCATATTCGCCGTCACCTGGCAGCCAGCCCGCTGTTCAAAGGGTTGGAGGATTTCCGCCACACCCGCATCGAGATGCTCCGCGCCGAGACTGTTGATGAACTGTTCGCGATTATGGATCGCATTACAGCTCGTTGGGGTGCTTGCCAAAGTGTCCCACAACAACCACTCTCAGAAGTCCCGGAAAGCGATTCAATGTGTTACACACCCTTAGAATGAATACATGTCCCACAGTAACCAGCGAGAGAACGTACTCTGAGAGGGGGGAGTGTGGGACACTTTGGCGAAAATGAAGATGGAGAGAAAAGATTTTGAGATAATGGCGCCGGTGGGCTCGTGGGAGAGTCTGGCCGCTGCGTTCCAGGCCGGAGCGGGCTCAATCTACTTTGGCGTGGAGAAACTGAACATGCGTTCACGCAGTGCCAGCCATTTCACCCTGGATGACCTGCGTGAGATTGCATCGCAGTGCAATGCCCACGGGGTCCAGAGCTATCTGACCCTTAACACCGTGATGTACGGTGAGGACATCCCTCTGGTGCATGAGATTGTGGATGCAGCTCTGGCTGCGGGGATATCGGCCATAATTGCGTGCGATATAGCCGTGATGACCTATTGCAACAAGGTGGGTATGGAGGTGCATCTTTCAACCCAGCTCAACATCAGCAACATAGAGGCACTCAAGTTCTACGCTCAGTTTGCCGATGTGGTGGTGCTGGCCCGTGAGCTTAATCTGGATCAGGTGACCGAGATCCACAGGCAGATAATAGAGCAGGATATCCGCGGGCCGAAAGGTGAGCGGATCCGCATTGAGATGTTCTGCCACGGGGCACTCTGCATGGCCATTAGCGGCAAGTGCTACCTGAGTCTGAACGAGATGAACGCCAGCGCCAACCGTGGAGCCTGCATGCAGATCTGCCGCCGCGGCTACATAGTCAAGGACCGTGAGACCGATATAGAACTGGCCATTGAGAACCAGTACATAATGTCACCCAAGGACCTCAAGACCATCCGGTTCATGGACCGCATGATTGAGGCCGGAGTGCAGGTATTCAAGATTGAGGGCCGGGCCCGCGGACCCGAATACGTCCGCACTGTGGCCGAGTGTTACGGCGAGGCAATCCAGGCTGTTCTGGACGGAGATTTTACCGATGAAAAGAAGGATAATTGGGATAAACGGCTGGCAACGGTGTTCAACCGCGGATTCTGGGACGGCTACTATCTGGGACAGCGCCTGGGTGAGTGGAACGATGTATATGGATCGCAGGCCACCGAGACCAAGGTCTATGTGGGCAAGTGCACCGATTGGTTCTCCAAGATTGAGGTGGCCGAGTTCTCAATCGAGGCGGCACCCATAAGCGCCGGCGACAAGCTGATGGTAACGGGTGCCACTACCGGCTGCATCACCTTCAACCTGGATGATCCGCGTGTGGACCTTAAGACCGTTGAGACCGTTCCGCAGGGAGTACGTGTATCGTTCAAGACCCCGGAGCGTGTCCGCCGCGGTGACAAACTGTTCAAAGTAGTGCAGAAAGGGGCGTCTTCTCCGGACGTTTCGACAAATAACAAGCTTTAGAGCGTATTTTCTGAACCAAGCGTCCAACAATACTAAAGAACCTGCGTGATAGACGGACGCTTGGACAGGAAACGCAGGTACTAACGTATTATAAACAACGAAGTGTCTACCAATATGAAAAAACTAACCGCAATGTGTGTGCTTGCCCTGAGTTTAGGGGTTCAGGCACAGAACGAGTATGAGATTACAGTTGAGAGCAAACAACCCAGCGGCATCATTGATGAGATGCTGTACGGACAGCTGTTTGAGCACATCTATTTCAGCGCCAACAACGGCGTCTGGCAGGAGTTGATATACGGCCGTTCATTCGAGCCGGAGCAGTATCCCGGCATCCCGCCGCGTGACGGTTATTTTGATGGCTGGTACATGGACGATGACATGATCTTGCATTCACCCACCCGTTACGAGCAGCCGTTGAGCATAGCCACCATTGAGTCCGATGACTACGAAATCACCATGGACCTTAACTGGCGCTCCTACAAGCTGGCACGCCGTTCATGGAGCGGTGGCCTTATGGACATACGCTTTGCATTCGGTCAAAAGGCCGATGGATCGGCATATTTTGCACGCATACACGATCCCTATTATGAAGGCCGCACATTCACACCCGCACAGACCCAGTCACAGATAGACGCAGCCAATGAGGCCAATGCCCGCGCCGCACTGCAGCAGCAAAGTTCCACTGCCGATTTCTCAATCTGCGCCATGGAGGTGCGTGAGTCACAGGGATTCGGAGGTCGTCCCGGCAGGCGCATGAATACCCTTGCCGCCTTGGCATCGGCCCCCGCCACAAAGGATCAGGTGAATGAGAACCAGGACTGGCACAAGCTGCGTATAAGCCGAAAGGGAGCCGATGTCACCATGTACTTTGACGACAAGGAGGTTGTAAAGTACAGCGGACTGGAGCAGACCGGTAAGAACGACCTGGTATTCTGGGTCAATTACACCGAGGCAACTTACCGCAACATCACCGTAAAGAGCGGTGATCAGACCGTATTTACCGGTACTCCCAAGGATGTGCAGATTCCGGAGGTGGCTCCCGAGTGGGGTTCGTTCGGCGATGCTCAGTTCAGCCTGGTCAAGGACGATGCAGTCAATATGCGTTACTCACAGCGCATAGTTGTAAAGAAAGGCAGTGCCGGTATGACTCAGGGCCCGCAGAACATTGTTGCAGGCGAGAAGTACATAGGCTCCATATATGCCAAGGGTAAGGGTAATCTGTCTGTCGGATTGCGCCGTGAGGATGGCAGTTTTGCCGCCATCAAGAGTCTTGGCAAGGTAGGTAAGGAGTGGAAGAAATATGAGTTTGAACTGGAGGCCGGCGGTTACAGCGGCGATGCTGATTTTGCTGTCGTTGTGGAGAAGGGTAATATCCAGGTCGATATGGCCACCATGTCAACCCAGACCGGTAAGGACTTGGGCGGCTTCCGTCCCGACATACTGCAGGCCGTAAAGGAGCTGCATCCCACTTGCCTGCGCTGGCCGGGCGGCGGTTACGTGGCCCAGTATGACTGGCAATGGGGTATAGGCCCGCAGGAGAACCGTGAGCGCTGGGCCCACTGGATGTGGATGGACTATGACCAGAACTGCTTCGGCACCGATGAATTCATACGTTTTTGCCGTGAGGTCAACACCGAGCCGGTCATAGTGGTAAGCGTCAGGTTTGAGCGTCCGGCCGATGAATACGACCAGATTCTGCAGAACGCGGTAAACTGGGTACGTTACTGCAACGCCCCTGCTACCGATGAGTGGGGTGCCAAGCGTGCCGCCAACGGACATCCCGAGCCATACAACGTGAAGTACTGGGAGATTGACAATGAGATGTGGGAGATGGGTATTGACCGATATGAGAAATGCGTGCGTGATTTCAGCACCGCCATGCGAGAGGTTGACCCGTCAATCAAGATTATTGCCTGCGGTGGATTCGGCGAGGACGAGCAGTTCATAAAGCGCAGCGGTCAGTATTTTGACTACCTGAGCCTGCACCACTATGAGCAACAGGGCGGTTACGCTACCGGTCCCGTGCGTCTGGGCCAGCAGTATGACCGTTACGCCCAGATGATTGCCCAGGGTCCCAACCCCAACATCAAACTCTTTATCTCCGAGTGGAACCTTAACAGCATTGACTGGCGTACCGGCCTCTTTGCAGGCGGATTCCTTAACATGTGCGAGGCTCGTGACGTGGTTGCCATGGGTGCTGCAGCCCTGTTCATACGTCGTACCGATGCCCCCGACTGGAACAACGCGTTCATAAACTTTGACTACAAGGACCTGTTCAAGGCCCCCAACTGCCAGGTAACCGAGCTCTGGTACAATCACTTCAGCAAGTATCGTCTGGCATACAGCGGTGAGACCGGCAACGTGAGCGTAAGCACTACAATGTCGGAGAACGGTGCCGATGTGATAGTAAAGGTAGTCAACCCCACCGATGAGCCCGCCACCCTGCGCATCAAAGGAGATTGGGAAGGCGTAAGCAGCACCGGGTTCGAGTACTACGCTCCCGGCTCGCTGACCGTAGCCAACAGCATGGAGAACAAGAACGCAGTGGCTCTGCAGAAATCCACCGCATCCACCGATGGAAACGACGTAATCCTGAGCATTCCCGCCCTCTCAGCCGGCGTACTTACTATTACAAAGAGCTTTGAATAAATCTTGAAGGGGAACTTTTGGGTATAGGCCTCTGAAACTACGGACCTTTCAGGTCCTATCCCTCCCACCGCTTCGCGGCGGGCCCCTCCCGTTCACAAGGAGGCCACTGAAAAAGTCCCTAGGATAGCATAGAAGATTAAATCTAATAATCCGCAAACTATTTCAATTGTTTCTTGGTGGTTTGCGGATTATTCTTTATCTTTATATCATTGAAACACA
>JAZSLV010000004.1:0-155419 GCA_045535555.1 Bacteroidaceae bacterium
TTTGTGGAGCTTGAAAAAATTTGTTGTGCTTAATGAAATAGATAAACGTATGCTCAAGTATGATATGTTTCAGGGGGATAGATTTGAGGAATTGAAGGAGGAAGAAAATGATTTGTAAGCATTGTAAAAAAAGAATACCCGATGACACCGTTTGCAAAAAACAACTAATTTCGCGCCCAGAATGAAAGGGGGTGCCCTATGATGAGGGGCTGAGATTATACCCTTAGAACCTGATCCGGACAGTGCCGGCGGAGGGATTGGATTTCTAGTTATTGGTATACCCTTTTCATTTGGATTATTAATTAAATCTATATGAAGAAGGTATTTTTTTTGTCCTTAACCCTAATCACAAGCCTTGCAGTCAAGGCGGGTAATGAAACGTTTGACGCTGATTCTGTGCGTCTCATGCAGCTTAATGAAGTAGTAATTGACGGCGTCCGCGCCCATGAAAACGAACCGTTTGCCACCACCGAGATTGGCCGTCAGGAACTTGACGACTATTCCAAGAGCGGTCGTGAACTGCCATTCCTTTTCTCCCGTACTCCCGGCGTGATAGCATGGAGCGAGAACGGAACAGGCATCGGCACAACATACATGCGTATACGCGGTGCGGCCGATTCACGCATCAACGTAACCCTGGACGGCGTAGCCCTGAACTCACCCGAAGACCAGTGCGTATTCTGGGCCAACATGAACAGTTACGCATCCCTGCTGGGAAGCGCACAGATACAGCGCGGCCTGGGCACATCGACCGTAGGTGACGGCGCATTCGGAGGCTCAGTAGCCCTTACCAGCAAGCTTCCCAACCCCGAAAAGAGCGCCGAACTGACCGCATCATACGGTTCATTCAACACCCTGCGTCTGGGAGGTGCATTCTCAACAGGTACAATCCTCAGCAGCCTTATCATAGACGGCGCATTCAACATGACGCAGACCGACGGATTCATGCACGGAACCAAAGGTCAGGCCGGCAGTTACTACGGCGGCCTGCTCTGGACACCATCGGACAACATCATGATCCGCTACCGCAACATAGGCAACTTTGAGAACACCGGCCAGGCCTGGAACGGTGCCACAGCCGGAAACGACGACTCCAGCCTTATGGACGGCATGTATCTGGGTGATACCGGAATAAAGGAGTACAAGGATATGTACGATGCCGGACTTGGCCAGTACAACAGCCTGTACGAGTATCTTGACTACGATGACGCCAACTGGTGCTTTGTACAGGATGCCGATGGCAAATACGTAACCCACCGTTACCAGATGAAAGACGGCTCATACTGGGACCGCACCACCGACAACTTCTGGCAGGACCACAACATACTCTCTCTGGCCTGGAACGTAAGCGACGCATTCTCTACCTCACTCACAGCCCACTACACCTACGGTTACGGCTATTATGAGGAGTTCCGATACAAGAACAAGGTAAGCAAGTACGGCCTGTCCAACGGGCTGAATTCCGAAGGCGATCCCGTATGGTCCGATGGCACCAACAGCGTAAAGAAGACCGATTTTGTCCGCAAGAAAGGACTTGAGCAGCACACCTACGGCGTTATCTGGAATAATGTTTACACTATGGACCGTCTTGACCTGCGCAGCGGCGTATCTCTCCAGCAGTTCAAGGGCAACCATTTCGGTTACCTTCCCTATGTCAGGGACGATGCACTTAGTGAGTACGTCACAGCCAACGGCCTGAACAAATACTATGATTCCGATGCCGTCAAGAATGACCTGAGTGCCTACATCAAGGCCGGATTCGACATCACAGAGAGCCTGCACGCCTTTGCCGATGCCCAGTACCGCCACGTGGGATACACAACTGACGGTTACAACGACCGTTATTATGTAAATGCCGACGGCACCACCACCAAGCACAACCTTGACATTGATAAAAAATACAACTTCATCAACGCCAAGGCAGGTCTGACCTGGATCAAAGGCGGCCACAAACTCCACGCACTTGCAGCCACCGCAGGCCGTGAGCCCGAGCGCAACAACTTTACCGACAACGGCACCTACCCCGCTCCCAATCCCGAGTTCATGATTGACTACGAGGCCGGTTACAGCTATTCGGGCAGCATCTGGAACGCCGGATTCAACCTCTACTACATGGACTACAAGGACCAGTTCGTACAGACCGGTGCCGTGAGCGACATAGGCGAGGCACTTACCACCAACATCAAGTCTTCATACCGCACAGGCATAGAGCTGACCGCTGCCGTGCAGCCACTCAAATGGCTGTCACTGGAAGGTAACGCCGCCCTGAGCGAGAACTGCCTCAATGACTTTGACGAGGTAATAGAGGACTGGCGTGACAAGTATGCGCCCGATGACCCCGGCATGGACCAGTACAAGCAGGATTACCACATTGACGGCAACGGCGACAAGTTGCGCACCATACCTCACAAGGGCAAAACCGCACTGGCATTCTCTCCGTCAGTCATACTGAACGGATTCGTAAACTTCAACCTGGGCAACTTCAAGGCCACCTGGCACACCGGTTACGTAAGTCGCCAGTACCTTGACAACAGCCAGAACACAGACCGTTCACTGCCCGCCTACTCTCTCTCTGATCTCTCGTTCTCATACACAGTACCAATGAAAAAAGTATTCAAGAGCATCGTGATAGGTGCAGACCTTAACAATGTACTTAACGCCCGCGTTGCAACAAGCGGCTGGGTATACTCGGCAGTTGACGAGAAAGACGGCTTCACCCCTGACAACCGTTACTATCAGATCGGTTTCATCCCCACCGCACCCTTCTCGGCATTGGCACACTTAACCCTAAAATTCTAAAAGACAATGTTATCCGATATCTGGTCATATATCGCCGGGCAGTTTATCGGCATGGATTTCTGGAGCACCATCCAGACAGTGGGACTCATCCTGAGCTTCCTTTACCTGTGGCTTGAATTCCATCAGAAACCCCTGATGTGGATTATCAGCGCCATGTGCTCCATGATCTACGCCAGCGTATACTTCCACAGCAAGATATATGCCGATATGGGATTCAGCTGCTTCAATATCTGCATGTGCGTTTACGGTTTTATAAAATGGCTCCATGGTGACCGTAAACGCGCATCGCAGGATATTGTCTACCGCCATTTCCGCGGCAGGGAGTTCCTGGCGGTTTTAGGGGCATCGGCCCTTATCTGGGGAGTCATTTTCAGCATCCTCAAGTTCCTGACCGATTCGCCCGTACCCGCACTGGACGCTTTCACCACCATGCTCAACATAGTGGGAACATGGGTGCTTGCACAGAAGATCATCGAGGTCTGGGGCATCTGGTTCCTGGTCAACCTGGTATCAATCTACATCTACAGCAAGCGCGGACTGCACCTTACCACCATCCTGCTCTACAGCTTCTATCTGGGCGCATCGGTCTACGGTTACATCAAGTGGCGCGTAAAAGGTAAATTGTTGAAAACTTTCTGACGGCCGGTAGCATTCAACCCGCTCTATCTGAGTACCTTTGGTTTCCAGAATTTAAGCAAGCATCACTATGCAGCCTTATCTGGAAAATACTTTCCTGCAGCCCGCAGGACACCACAAAGGGACCGATATCTACAGTCTGGATGGTGGTAATTTCAGCAATAAATACTTTATTATCAGCAATGAAGGCACCCGCCATCTGCTGGCTGCCCCTGAGGTCATAGGCTATGACTCCTACCTGGCCATGTGCGGCGCCACCGGTGATATGCTGGGCTGGCTCAAAGGGCAGAAATCCATCGGCGATGAGGCAGATATCATGACCATCCTGCGCGGCGGTCTGAACTACCCCCTGGAGGAGTGCTGCTACCGCAACGGCATACGCATCAACAACATGGACTTTGTTTCCTGCGAGCGCGTTATTCGCAACAACCAGATTACAGGCCTTGACATCCGATACACCAAGCTGCGCGCTCCCAAGGACATCACCCTGATGATAGGCGACATCATTGCATCGGGCGAGACCCTGGCCCGTTGCATCCGATACATCATAGCCGAGTTCAAGCGCCTGGGCGGCAGCATCCGCCGCATGGTATTCTTTACCATCGGAGGCACCCGCGCCATAGAACTCTTTGAGGAACTCACCCCCGAGTTCCGTTTCCACTGGCCCGAGTTCGAGGGCATCACCTGCATATTCTACGAGGGTATCTTCTCGGCCTACAAGGACAAGGGCGTTACCGGCATAAGCTGGCCCGCAATCGACTTTTTCTGGAAAGACGGCGTAATATCACCCGAGTTCCGCAAATATGTTTTGTCCGATGACGACGCCCTGTTTGAAAAGTGCATCATCTACGACGGAGGTGCCCGCCGCTATGAAATCCCTGATCATTTCCACGAGGTGACCGAATACTGGGAAAGCATAAAGGAGGTGGCCGATAACTTCCGTTTCAAGGATTTCCTTGACGAGAAACTGGGTTACCCCACTCCCGTAAGCTTTGATGACTGGCTCAGGCTCAACCACTATCAGAAACTGGACGGCAAGGCAATGAATGAACTCTACATCTTTGAAAGGGAGTTTGCCAGCCGCTCCGAGGACCTCTCCATCCGCCAGATTGCCGACCGCCGTCTGAGCGAGTTCAAATCAGCATTGAAATCTTACTCAAAATAAAACATATGGCTAACATCAACAACGACGCGGATTTTACATCCGGAAGAGTAACAAAGGAGGGTCGCAAGAGCAACCTGAGTATGTTTATGGTAATGCTGGGATTCACATTCTTCTCAGCAAGCATGTGGGCCGGCCAGAATCTGGCGGCAGGCCTTGACTTTGCAGGATTCATAGGCGCAATCATCCTGGGTGGCATCATTCTGGGCGCTTATACCGGAACTCTTGGCTACATCGGTGCCGAGACAGGTCTCACTCTTGATATGCTGGCACACCGCAGTTTCGGCCGTAAGGGAAGCTGGCTGCCCAGCGCCATGATCAGTTTCACCCAGATGGGCTGGTTCGGCGTAGGTCTGGCCATGTTCGCCATCCCCGTTGCACAGGAACTGTTCGGACTTGAGGTTACACCAGACCACATGCCCCCGCTGGGTTATATCCTGGTCGTGATTGCCGGTATTCTTATGACCGCCAGTGCCTACTTCGGAATCAAGAGCCTTACCATAATCAGCTACATCGCCGTTCCTCTGGTCGGTATCCTGGGTACGGTTGCCATGATCATGGCTATTCATCGCGGTGACGCCACACTCATCGAGCAGTTTGCACGCACCAATGACGGATCGCTCACCATCATAGCCGGTGCCGGTCTGGTTATAGGAAGCTTTGTATCCGGCGGTACCGCAACACCCAATTTTGCCCGTTTCAGCAAGAACGGAAAGATTGGTTTCTGGGTAACTGTAGTGGCTTTCTTCCTGGGCAACTCCCTGATGTTCTTCTTCGGAGCCGTATCAAGCATCTATGTTGGCGGTAACGATATCTTTGAGGTGATGCTCAACCTCAACCTGTTCTGGTTCGCAGTGATTGTACTTGGTTTCAACATCTGGACAACCAATGACAACGCCCTCTACTCATCCGGTCTGGGTCTGTCAAATATTTTCGGATTCTCCAAGAAGACCATGGTGCTCGTAGCCGGTATCATCGGAACAGTATCGGCCGTATGGCTCTACTGGAATTTCTGCGGCTGGCTGAACGTGCTCAACTGCACCCTGCCTCCCATCGGCGCTATCCTTATTATCAGCTACTTCATGAACCGCAATGATTACAAGTCCGATAACGTAAAGATCGATACCGTCAACTGGGCATCGGTCATCGGCGTTGTACTGGGTGCTGTCGTAGCCAACCTGCTGCACTGGGGTATCGCCTCAATCAACGGCATGGTCGTAGCAGTCATCTGCTATCTCATCGGCCACGCCATCAAAAAATGATACAAAAGGGGACTGTCCCCTTTTGTACTATTTTTCTATCTTTGCACCATATTCTAATAAAACAAGGACTGAAAATGAAAAAAGTATTCTTCTTACTCGCAGCTTTGCTGCCTCTGAGCCTCGCCGCTCAAGATGAGTCAGCCTGGACACACAGCGGTCTTACAGGTATCAATTTCTCACAGACATCATTCACCAACTGGAGTGCCGGTGGTGAGAACTCTATGGCAGGAAATGTCTATTTCAACGGTTCGCTCAACTACAAGGAGGGCAAGAACGCATGGGATAACGACCTGAGTGCCAACTACGGTCTCAACTATACCGATGCTACCGATTGGCGTAAGAATATCGATAATCTCAATCTCTCATCCAAGTTCGGACGTCAGATCACTGAGAAACTGTACTATGCTGCCCTGTTTGATTTCAAAACCCAGATGGGTAACGGCTATCAGTACAACGACTCCACCCGTGAGGTTATCTCCAAGTTCCTCACCCCGGGTTACCTGAACCTCTCAGTCGGTATTGACTACAAGCCCAACGACCATATCAGCTGCTACTACTCACCCGTAGCCGGCAAGATGACTCTCACCAACGACACCCTGTTCTCAACACGTTACGGCGTGGATGCAGGCAAGAAGACCCGCTTTGAGCTTGGTTCCAGCTTCAAGGGTACTGTTAACTACAGCCTCCTGGAAGACAAGCTCACACTCAAGTCAACACTTGACCTATTCACCGCATATAACGAGTCATTCGGCAATATCGATGTCAACTGGGACGTACTTGTAGGCCTGAACGTAACCAGCCTGCTTACCGTCACCTTCCAGTCAACCCTGAAGTATGACGATGACATCAAGTTCATCGATGCCGATGGCGTTACCCACGGTGCACGCGTTCAGTTCAAGGAGATTCTTGGTGTAGGTCTCAGTTACAAGTTCTGATAAACCCGTAGGCAGACAGTCATGTGGTTGGCATTCGCGCTTGTATCGGCCCTCTTTCTGGGACTGTATGACGTAGCCAAGAAGCAATCACTCAAGGAGAACGCGGTCATTCCGGTCCTCTGGTTCAACACCCTGTTCTGCTCACTTTTAATGCTGCCGTTCACGCTCCTGTCGGCCACGACGGGACTGCTGGACGGCAGCATCTTTTATGTCCCCACAGCCGGCTGGGAGCTGCACCGCCTGCTTATGCTCAAGGCGTTCATCGTGCTGGGCTCCTGGATATTCGGCTACTTCGGCATGAAACACCTTCCCATCACCCTGTTTGGGCCGATAAACGCGACGCGGCCCATCATAGTGCTGCTGGGCGGCCTGCTGCTGTTTGGCGAGCGCCTCAACCTGTACCAGTGGATAGGTGTGATAATTGCCGTAATCTCTTTCTACATGCTCAGCGTGAGCGGCAAGAAAGAGGGAATCAGTTTCACTCACAACAAATGGGTGTTCTGCGTAATCATGGCAACCCTGCTGGGAGCCGTCAGCGCCCTGTTTGACAAGTACCTGCTGGGCCGCTTCAACAACATGTTCGTGCAGGCCTGGAGCAACTTCTACCAGCTGGCTCTGATGACGGTAATCCTCTTCACCCTCTGGTGGCCCACCCGCCACAAGACCACCCCCTTCCAATGGAAGTGGCCCATCATCTTCATAGCCGTCTTCCTCACGCTGGCCGATTACGCCTACTTTGTCTCCCTGGCCCAAAGCGCCTCCATGGTCTCCATAGTCTCCATGATCCGCCGCTCAAGCGTAATCGTAAGCTTCCTCTGCGGCGCCCTCCTCTTCCACGAGAAAAACCTGCGCAGCAAAGTCATCGACCTGCTCCTTGTCCTGCTGGGCCTCTTCTTCCTTCTTATTGGTTCTCTGCAGTAATCCAAGAGCAGGTTCAGACTGCGCACCTGGAATCCTCTCCTCGTCCTTCCGGCCTACCCCCAAAAAATGGCCAAACCGTGCGTTACACGCTCTGTAGGGCCATTTTTCTGCAAGTATGGCCACGAAAATGCCCAAAACGCGGTTTTGCTTGCCATACTTGCAAAAAAGCCCGCTAAAACGCACATTACCTGCAAGTATGGCCCAAAACGTGCATCGCTGTAGCCATTCGAGCAAATGTTCCCGTTTGCAGGAGCGGGACTAAGGGTAGCCGGGAGCGTCAGTGCAGCGGCGTAAATGGAGGACCCACGGAGGATCCCGTTAAGAACGGCGCTTCGTTTAACGACTGTTAGGCCCCCGCAGGGGGACTAAAAAGGAGGCGTTCGACGTTTAGGGTCCGTAGGGGTCCGGAATAGCCGCGGAACGTCGTCTCCCGTCTACCCTTAGTCCCGCGGATGCAACTCACCTTAGGGAGAAAAATGGCCCCACCTGCATGCTGACTCCCTAAGGTCAAGGGGTAACGCAGGTACGAGCGTATTTCCGGCACACCTTAGGGAGAGAAATGGCCCCACCTGCGTGCTGACTCCCTAAGGTGCAGAGGGAGTACGCCCGCGGATGCAGCGCACCAATATTTAAAATAGCAGAATTATAACTTATTTTATAATAGGGAGTCCGGAGTTTTTAGTAAATTCGCGGAGTTTAAGCGTACCAGTATTTTATGGACGCGCCGAACAGGAGCGTACCAGTATCTGCAGGTAGCGTCAAACAAGTAAATTACAAACATCAAAATAAAGATTTTCAGTATGATTAAAGACATTTTTGAGAGAATCAAGGAGACTCCGGGCCCGCTCGGACAGTATCAGGGAATTGGTGACGGTTACTTTATGTTCCCCCGCCTGGTAGGTGAAATCGGCCCCGAAATGGAGTTCAACGGCAAGCCCGTGCTCAACTGGAGCCTTAACAACTACCTGGGTCTGGCCAACCATCCCGAGGTAAGGAAGGCCGATGCCGAGGCAGCCGCCAAGTTCGGTCTGGGAGCACCCATGGGCGCCCGCATGATGTCCGGTAATACTGACTATCATATCAAGTTTGAGAATGACTTCTCAGAGTTCGTAGGCAAGAAGGCAGGTCTCTGCCTCAACTTCGGCTACCAGGGCATGATTTCAATCATCGACGTACTGACCAGCCGTAAGGACGTTATCGTTTATGATTCTGAGTCACACGCCTGCATCCTGGACGGTATGCGTCTGAGCCTTGCCAAGCGCTTTGCTTTCCAGCACAACAACATGGAGAGCCTTGAGAAGCAGCTTAACCACGCCTGCAAGCTGGCCGATGAGCAGGGCGGCGGCGTTCTGGTAATCACCGAGGGCGTATTCGGCATGGCCGGTGACCTGGGTCATCTTGCCGATATCGTAGAGTTCAAGAAGAAATATCCGTTCCGCATACTTATTGACGATGCACACGGTTTTGGTACAATGGGTGCACACGGTCGCGGTACTGCCGAGCATTACGGCGTAATCGATGAGATCGATGTAATATTCGACGCTTTTGCCAAGAGTATGGCATCAATCGGTGGTGTAGTAAGTTCAGAGCCCGAGATCATTGACCACCTCAAGTGCAACATGCGTTCACAGATCTACGCCAAGTCACTGCCGCTGCCGCTGGTTATCGGTAACCAGAAGCGTCTTGACCTGATCAAGGCTCACCCCGAGTACCGCGAGCATCTGTGGGAAGTTGTTAACGCTCTGCAGGGCGGCCTCAAGGCTGAGGGCTTCAACATCGGCGTAACCGAGTCACCTGTAACACCCGTATTCTTTGAGGGTGGCGTGAACGAGGGCACCAACGTTGTTGTTGACCTGCGTGAGAACTACGGAATCTTCTGCTCAATCGTTACATATCCCGTTATACCTAAGGGCCAGCTCATGCTGCGTATCATCCCCACCGCATCACACACACTGGATCATGTAAAGCGCACAATTGACGTATTCAAGGAAGTCAAGAAGAAACTTGACGCCGGCTTCTACGAGGGCGCAATCCAGGATATGAACGTATTCAAGCGTGCTCAGATAAAGAGATAATAATGGGATACAAGCTTGTCTGCAAGAAGTGTGGCAAGGTAATTGGAGATTTTGCCACCTGGTTCAGTCAGGACCAGCTGTGTGAGTGCGGAAGCAACCACGCAGAGGTGGTCTATGATGCCGATTACCGCCTGCTCGATGAACTCTGCAAGCCCCATCAGGAGGTAAGCAACCTCTACCACTACCTGCCCTTCCTCCCAATAGAAGGGGCCGATGAGCAGGTCAGTTGCGGTGAGGGCGCAGTACCCATCGAGGAGTGGGAGTTCCTGAGCCGATACGCCAAGGACCGTTACGGAATAGACTGCAAGGTTGTAGTAGCCCGCAATGACCTTAACGGAGGCAGCGGCACATTCAAGGATATAGCTGCATCATTGGCAGCCACACTGTTCAAGAAGCACGGAGTAAAGGAGTATTGCCTGGCATCGACAGGTAATGCCGCCACCGCCTACGCCACCTATCTGGCCAAGGCAGGCGTCAAGTTTGACATATTCGCTCCTCACGATATGTACCCCGAGACCCAGCAGGCCATCCGCGCCACCGGTCAGAACCTCCAGGTATCTGAGGGCGGTTACGGTCAGGCCAAGGCCGAGGCTGCCGATTTCCATAAGAACCGGAACGTTATGATATCGGCCGGAAACATCGACCCCATCCGCGTAGAGGCCAAGAAGACACTTGTCTTTGAGTGCATGCGCCAACTGGGCCGTATTCCCGATGTCTATATGCAGGCAGTAGCCGGAGGCACCAGTCCCATTGCATTCGAGAAAGGAATGCGTGAGATAGCCGATGCTTATCCCGAATATAAGATGCCGCGCATGCTGCTGGTTCAGCAGGACACCTGTGACCCCATGGTCCAGGCCTGGGAATGGGCAATAGAGAACGGATTCCCGCAGGGCTGGAACAAGCACTTCCCCACTGTGGTTCCGCAGACCCGTATATCCATCCTTACCGCCGGCACCCCCGGAATGTACCCGCTGGTAGGCCCCATCGTAAAGAACAGCGGAGGTTGTTTCCTGCGCGTCAAGGAAGAGGGTCTGGAACGCTATGGCCGTATGGTCAAGGACAACCTGGGTATCTACATGGGACCTGCATCGATGGTTTGCATAGCAGGATTCTTCAAGGCACTTGAGGAGAACAAACTCAAGAGCGGTGATCTGGTTCTGCTCAACACCGGCGAGGGCTGTAATCGTGCTCTCTGGTTTAAAGAAGCTATAGACAACTGCAAATGAACAAGTTCAAGGATAAGGTAGTCTGGATTACCGGTTCGTCATCGGGCATAGGTGAGGCAACCGCATATGAGTTTGCACGTGAAGGCGCAAAGCTCATCCTTACAGCACTTGAGGCCGACCTTCTGGAGAAGGTAGCCGCCCGCTGCATTGAGTTGGGTGCACCCGATGCCAAGCCCCTGCCCTTCGATCTGTCCAAGAAAGATGAGGTTGCCGGTCTGGCCGAGCAGGCATGGCAGGTATTCGGACACATAGACGTGTTCTACAACAACGCCGGCATAAGCCAGCGCGGAACCACCTGTGAAACCGAGATGCGTGTAATCAACAAGGTCATGGACATAAACTGGTTCGCACCGGTAATCATGACCAAGGTGATACTGCCCAAGATGATAGAGAACGGCGGCGGCCAGCTGATGGTGACCACCAGCATCAACGGAAGGTTCGGATTCCCGCTGCGTTGCGCCTACAGTTCATCCAAGCACGCCCTGTACGGATTCTTTGAGACCGTCCAGGCCGAGTATTACAAGGATAACATCCGCGTAACCATAGTATGCCCCGGCCGAGTACAGACACGTATATCGTTCTACGCACTTGAGAAAGACGGAAAGCAGCACGCCAAGATGGATGCAGGTCAGGCCGGAGGATGCACCCCCGATCAGGCCGCCCGTAAGATCGTCAAGGCAGTGTACCGTAAAAAGCGTGAGGTCCTTGTGGGCCGAAAAGAACTCCTGATGGTCTACATCAAGAGGTTCTTCCCCGGACTCTGCGCCAAGATAGCCCGTTCCATTAATCCGATGTAAATAACAAAAACACATAGAACTATGAAAAAAGAGATCCAATTCAGTCTTGTTTACCGTGACATGTGGCAGTCATCAGGCAAGTATGTACCACGTAAGGACCAGCTGGCCAAGATTGCTCCGGTTATTATCGATATGGGCTGCTTTGACCGCGTTGAGACCAACGGCGGTGCCATGGAGCAGGTCAATCTTCTGTACGGTGAGAACCCCAACCAGGCCGTCCGTACATTCACCAAGCCTTTCAACGAGGTTGGCATCAAGACCCACATGCTTGACCGTGGTCTGAACGCACTGCGCATGAACCCCGTTCCGGCCGATGTACGTCAGCTAATGTATAAGGTAAAGCATGCCCAGGGTGTTGACATCACACGTATTTTCTGCGGTCTTAACGATCCGCGCAACATCATACCCTCAATCAAATGGGCTAAGGAGGCAGGTATGACCGCTCAGGCTACAATGTGTATCACCTATTCTAAGGTACATACCGCCGAGTATTACATCAACCTGGCAGAGCAACTCATAGAGGGCGGCGCACAGGAAATCTGCCTTAAGGATATGGCTGGCATAGGCCGTCCCGCAATGCTGGGTACAATCGTACGCGCCATCAAGGAGAAACATCCCGATATCATCATACAGTACCACGGCCACAACGGCCCAGGATTTGCAGTAGCCTCAATGCTTGAGGTTGCCAAGGCCGGCGGTGACGTTCTGGACGTAGCTATGGAGCCCCTGTCATGGGGTAAGGTTCACCCTGATGTAATAACCATTCAGGCTATGCTCAAGGATGCCGGATTCCTGGTTAAGGACATCAATATGAAGGCTTACATGGAGGCCCGCAGCCTCACTCAGAGCTTCATGGATGATTTTCTGGGCTACTGGATAGACCCCAAGAACTCACTCATGAGTTCACTGCTGGTAGGTTGCGGTCTGCCCGGCGGTATGATGGGATCACTCATGGCAGACCTCAAGGGCATGCACGCCGCCATCAACGCCAACCTCAAGAAGAAGGGTGAGAAGGAACTCAGTGAGGATGAGCTTCTGGTTGAGCTCTTTGACGAGGTACAGCGCATATGGCCCATGCTGGGCACTCCCTGTCTGGTTACACCGTTCAGCCAGTACGTAAAGAACGCCGCCCTGATGAACCTCTACAGCAAGTCAATGGACGAGAAGCCGTTTACACGTATGGATCCCGCCATGTGGGGTATGGTTCTGGGCAAGTCTGGTAAGCTGCCCGGCGAGCTGGCTCCCGAGATTGTCGAGATCGCTAAGGAGAAAGGCTTTGAGTTCTATACCGATGATCCTCAGGTACTCTACCCCAACGAGCTCCCGCGCTTTGAGAAGGAGATGAAGGAGAACGGCTGGGACCGCGGTCAGGATGATGAGGAGCTCTTTGAGTTCGCCATGCATGAGAAACAGTACCGCGAGTACAAGAGCGGCCAGGCCAAGGACCAGTTCAACAAGGATCTTATGGAGCGCATGGAGAAGGCTCAGGCCGGCACCGCAGGTGCACCCGTCAAGCACTTCACCGCAGCCGACAAGCGTGCCATCCTGCATCCCGATGCCGAGCCCATTGAGGCAGCCGTCAGCGGCCGCGTAATCTGGGATCTGGATTACATGGATCAGTCAACCAATCCTCCCTTCGGCAAGCAGTACAAGAAGGGTGACTGGATGGTCGGCATTCAGGCTAACGGCAACTCATTCATCGACAACGCCACCGCACCCTACGACTGCCACCTGGCTGCCGTAGAGAAAGAGCACGGCTCACTCGTCACCAAGGGTGAGGTCATCGGCTGGATCGAGAAATGATACCATTGGGGACGGTTGACTTCGTCGAGCTAAACCTTCCGTTTGGTACCGTTTTGCTAAATAAGAAACAGCGGCTTAATTGTAAGTCGCTGTTCTTTTTGCACACAAAGGAGGCTGTTGTTACTATGCCATTTTAAAAAACTTGTTAATTTTGTAGCAACCATTACATTACTATTTATGAGACTATCTGTATTTAAGCTGACATTGATTCTTGCGGTTACGGCTATGGTTGGCGTAGCCTGTGAACCCGATGATGTTCTGAATGATGAAAACAAACAGGAGAATACGCCCGGAGATGATCGTCTTCCGGCTGGTTTGGAGGCCGTAGATCTGGGCCTGAGCGTAAAATGGGCTTCGTTTAATCTGGGAGCAACTTCGCCTCAGGATTTCGGTGATTACTATGCTTGGGGTGAAACTGAGCCATATTATGAGCCGGGTTATGCCCAGGAGGTACCGCAGGAGCACTGGAAAGAAGGTAAATCAGCAGGTTATGACTGGCCGTCGTACAAATACTGCGTTCCTTCCGATTCAAGTTTTTTGTTTACCAAATATTGCAGTTCCCCCAGTATGGGTTATTCGGGATACACGGATGATCTGGTTACTCTTGAGACGAATGACGATGTTGCTCAGACAGTATGGGGCAATGGCTGGCGTATGCCGACAGAGAAGGAGTTTCAGGAGTTGCGCTGTTTCTGCACATGGACCTGGACTACCATCGGCGGAGTTTCCGGATACAAGGTCTCTAGCAACAAGACCGGTTATGAGGACCGATATATCTTCCTGCCTGCTGCCGGATGTCGTTATTTAACTGATCTGAATAATGTGGGCCGATGTGGCTTTTTATGGTCCAGTTCGTTTTTCAGATACAGTACCGAGGATCCGCATATCGCTTGGGGACTGTTCTTTGATTCAATCAGCGTTAATACAGTTAATACATATGAATCCTTTCGCAGTACAGGCTTATCGGTTCGTCCGGTATGCGAATCCGATACATGGGAGGGTATAAAACTTGCTCTTGATAGAGATTCCGTCACTATCAATCTGTTTCTTGATTCAGTATGCGATCCCTTGGCAGTATCTTTTATGAACGGCAATATTAATTATTATAATCCTGAATGTGGGTTTATTACTAGTGCCGATTATAGAGAACTGTCCTGGAGTTCGAGTGATGAGTCTGTGGCAACAGTTTCCACGGACGATTATCATTATAAGTGTGTTGTAAAGGCCAAGGCACCGGGAAAGGCAACCATCACTGCAACATACAGGGATTTGTCGGCCAGTTGTGAGGTTGTTGTAATATCGGAACCTACAGTTATTACTCTTGGTGCCGAACTCAATGCCGACGGTCAGGTGGTGCTCAAAGGACTGATCAAAAACAAGGGCGAAGTCTTTAAGGATAATAGAGATCCTTACAGTTATTATGGCATTGCGGTTACATCAGATGAGACCTTTAATAATTGGGAATATAGTCTTCATCCCGATAGGGAAACGGAGAATATGGAAAGTGATTCGGTCATTTGCATAATGCCAGAGTTTGAATATGGTAGGACCTATTATTATAATGCATGGTATGAAGTAAAATGGCCATCCTACCTGGGTGAGGTTAAATCATTCAAATTTGATTGGGACGGTCCGGATGTAGTTGATTTGGGCCTCAGCGTAAAATGGTCGGCATTTAATGTCGGTGCTTCATATCCATGGGAGTATGGTGATTACTTTGCTTGGGGCGAGACAGAACCCAAGACTGAATACAGTTGGTCTACCTATAAGTACTATAATGGTACTTCCAGAACATTGACCAAGTATAATAGCAATAGCGACTTAGGCACAGTTGACAATAAGACCGTACTTGATTCTGAGGATGATGCTGCCCACGCAAAATTGGGCGGCAGTTGGCGTACACCTACTAAAGAAGAGTTTGAAGAGTTGATGGATACCTGCAACTGCACTTGGATCCGGACTTCGCTTAGCCTTGTTCAAGGTTTTTTGATTAAGAGCAAGGTTCCGGGTTATGAGGGTGCTTCCATCTTCCTGCCTTATGCGGGGAGCTATGATTCCGTGGATAGTTATATAGGATCATACTGGACCAGTATGATTGGCAATAATCCTAAAAGAGCGTGGGTTCTTAGATTTAGCTCAAATCCAACTCTCTACGATCACTTTGACCGTTACTATGGGTTTACCGTGCGCCCCGTCTGCCCTAAGTAAGCAACTCTTTTAAAGCAATACATAGGTGACAAAGGGGACGGTTCCGTTTTGTCACCTTTTTTGTTTCACTATGCCGATGCTCACCTCGTAGAGGAGGTAGATGGGGAGCGTGACGATTGTCAGCGTGAAAACATCGGTGGTGGGGGTGATTATTGCAGCGATGATGAGGATCATCACAATGGCGTGACGGCGGTACTTCTTCATGAAGTCGGCGTCTATTATGCCCAGTTTGCTCAGGAACCAGGCCAGGATGGGCAGTTCAAATAGGATTCCCATCAGCAGAGTCAGAGTCACCAGTAAATCGGTATATGACTCAAGCGTAATCACATTGGGAATGCTCTCACTCACCTGATAGGTACCCAGAAAGCGGAATGCCAGCGGGAATATAATAAGGTAGTCCAGCACGATGCCCACCATAAAGAGAATGTATGACCATACAATGACCTTGGTTGAGCTGCTGCGCTCGTTCTGGTGCAGCGCCGGGCTCACAAACCCGAACAGGGCATACAGCGTGTAAGGAAGAATCACCACCAGGCTCACATAGAACGCCATTTTCATGTGGATCATGAACTGCGCGGTAAGCGTGGTGCTGAACAGATCCACACTGAAATCCCGCAGGGCCGATGCATCTACGCCCATATAACCGGCTATGGCCGATATCCAGCGGTATAGAATAAAATCAGGAGTGCTCGGGGCCAGTATAAGCTTGAACAGAGGTTCCTTGAAACAGAACGCCACGATAAACCCAACCACGGCAACGGCAAGGACACGCAGGATCACATCACGGAGAGCATCCAGATGGTCCCAGAAAGTCATAGGCTTATCATCAAGGGCAGCCATGACGTAACAGAATTTTACTTGGATTCGGGTTCAGCGTCCTTGGACGGCTCTTTTGCAGCGGTTTCATCGGCAGGAGTGTTAATCTCCTTTTCCACCTCCTTCATACCCTCCTTGAAGTTCTTTACGCCCTTGCCCATACTCTTCATGAGCTCGGGAATACGCTTGGCCCCAAAGAGGAGCAAAATAGCCAAAACTATAAGGATTATTTCACCGGTTCCAAGACCCAGAAGCAGAGGAGTAAGTTTCATAGCCAAATACCTTTAATTTAGTTTTGACAAAAGTAATTATTTGTTTTGAAACGGGTTGGAATAGCCGCATAAAATGATTAATATTGCACTTTAAAATATCAATTATGGAAGAGAGAGATTTCTTTATCACTGGAATACAGCAGGTGGGCGTAGGTACCACATCAGTATATGACTCATGGAAGTGGTTCATCAAAATGTTCGGTGTCGATATCCGGGTACTTGAGGATGACACTGTGGCAGAGCGCATGCTCCCGTATACGGGCGGACATCCGCGCAAGCGTCATGCAGCCATCGCCGTTAGCCTTCAGGGCGGCGGCGGATTCGAGATATGGCAGTACTCTGAGCGCAAGCCCAAACCCGTGGATTTCCAGATTCAGGTGGGTGACCTGGGCATATTCTGCGCCAAGGTCAAGTGCCGCAACGTGGAGAGCGCCCACAAGTTTGCATCAGAGCGCTGGGACAAGGTAAGCCCCATAGTCACCGCCCCCGATGGCTCCAAGACATTCTATATAACCGATCCCGAGGGCAACTGGTTCCAGGCCGTGCAGGATGATTATCTACTGATTGATGAGGGTAAGGAGTTCGGCGGAATGATAGGCTGCATGATTGGAGTGACTGATATGGACAAGGCCCGCACCGTCTATTCCGATATCCTGGGATACAACAAGGTAATCTATAACGAATACGGCCATTTTGACGATCTCAAGCCTCTGGCCGGCGGTGACGGAGAGTTCCGCCGCACGCTGCTCAAGTGGTCACAGCCCAACAAGGGCGCATTCGCTCCCATATTCCCCACCGGCTACATAGAGTTGGTACAGTGCCGTGACCGCGAGCCCCGCAAGATATTCGAGGGACGTTACTGGGGAGACCCCGGATTCATCCAGATATGCTTTGACGTAACAAACATGGATGCCCTGGGCAAGTGGTGCGCCGACCACGGACACCCCTTCACCGTTGACAGCTGCCCCGACGGCAAGCAGTTCAGCATGGGTGACGCATCGGGCCGATTCACATACATCGAGGATCAGGACGGCACTCTGATTGAGTTCGTGGAGACCTACCGCATATCGGTTGCCAAGAAACTGGGCTGGTACATCAACCTGCTCTACCGCAATCGCGAGAAGCCCCTCTCCAAGCTGCTGTTCCGCGCCATGAAGATGAACCGCAAGAAGTTTTGAAAAGTAAACAATGGGAAATCTTATTGATATCATCAAGTCTGATGTCCGGTACGAGGACTCGCTCAAGGCTTGCATGAACTGCGGCATATGCACGGCCATCTGCCCTGCCGCCGAGTTCTACGACTATGACCCCCGCCGCATATGCGACACCATACAGCGCGGTGATGAGGAGCAGGTAGAAAAACTGCTGCGCTCCGATACCATCTGGTACTGCGGTCAGTGTATGTCATGCAAGCCCCGCTGCCCGCGCGGCAACATACCCGGAGCGGTAATCAACATACTGCGCAAGGTATCGCAGGATATGGGTTACTACAAGGACAGCCACATGGGCCGGCAGCAGGTAGACCTGATGGCCGGCATAGGTGACAACATCCTTAACATAGGTTACTGCGTACATCCCGATGTGGTATTCCCCGAGAAACACCCCGAGCAGGGACCTGTATGGGAATGGTATGTAAAGAATATCAAGGCTGTATCGCCCAAATTCGGAGCCAACTACCACGGTGAGGGAGCCGGTGCACTGCGCACCATCAACCCTGAGACCATGGAGGAACTCCGCAACATATTCCGCGTAACCGGAGGAATGGATTTCCATGATTCCATAAAAAACGGCCCGCACAATGAATAAGTTCGGATTCGCCATAAAGACTCCGCGTTCGGAGAACATGGACAAGGTATCGCTGGAGCGTTACCATAAGTTGCTGGACCGTGAGCCCTCATTCAAACGCTGTTTCCAGTGCGGATGCTGCAGCGCCACATGCTCTGCACGCCAGTTTACCGAATTCAGCATACGCCGCGTACACACATCATTCCGTCGCGGAGAGTACGCAGGTCTGGATGAGGAATTAAGAAAGTGCATGCTTTGCGGCAAATGCACCCTGGTATGCCCGCGCGGGGTAAACCTAAGGTCACTCATTATCAATATGCGTCAGATCCTTGACGAGACAAAACAGTAAACCGCCATGAAGATACACGCATATCCGTATAATGACTTTGTGATACCGTTCCTTATAGGTACGGTACTGCTGTTTGCCATCATCATCTACAAGTACATACGCTGGATCCGCAAGTTCAGTCCGGAGCAGCGTAAGGTGATACGCAGCAACTGGTACTCCTGGAAGATATTCCCAGCCATCTGGGAGATGTTCCGCGAGGGTCTTCTACACGCACGCATCCTTAAGAAAAACCTACTGCTGGGTATCATGCACCAGGCATTTGCACTGGGCTGGTTCCTGCTTATAGTGGTGGGTGCCGTAGAGAGCCGTGACGCCTTCTACACCATGCAGCACGAGCAGTCAATCGAGGCTGTCAATGAACTACGGCAGCAGAACGGCTGGCACATCTACAACACAGGCCAGGACAAGAATCCCGAGTACCTGAACCAGCGCCGCTACCGTGTTGAGACCGAGGACGGCATAGCCCGAATCCATTATCACCGCCCCTTCTATGTAGGCATATTCTACCGCTACTTCGTGCATAAGGCACCGGCATCGTTCCGTCAGCACAAGGCCTACTCCGACCTTATGGATGCGCTGCTGCTGTATGTATTCCTGGGTCTGACGATGGCTTTCATCAAGATATTCTGGTCCAAGATTCTGGGAATGCGCCGCACCACCAAGCATACCATCATAGACCGGTTCTCAAAGTTCTCGCTGTGGATGATATTCCCCATGCGACTGCTTGCCGAGTCCATTACGGCATGTCTGTACGGCAACGGAGGATTCTTTACACAGGCTGTGGGCGACCTGTTCGACCCCATGATTGTACGCGGCATGGAGACATCGGTCTGGATGCTCTACTCGCTCATGCTGGGCGTATTCTTTGTAACCATGCCGTTCACCCGTTACATGCATATCTTCACGGAATTACTCCTTATCTATTTCCGTAAGATAGGCGTCCGTGAGGAGACAGGCAAGACAGGTTACACGCTGTTTGAACTCAACGCCTGCTCACGTTGCGGAGTGTGCATATCGGGCTGTCCCATAGACAAGGTACTGGAAAACCACGAGATCCAGTCAGTCTATCTTATCCGCAGCCTGCGCAATCAGGAGCGCGGCAGCCGTCTTAAGATGATAGCCGACAACTGTCTTATGTGTGACCGATGCACGGTCGATTGCCCGGTAGGCATAGACCTGAGCGCCCTGCGCCGTCAGACTCGCGCCAAGGGAGCCATCGATACCACCGGCAATTACCAGTATCTGGACAAGAAACAGACATCGTTCAACGCCATAGGCCGTGTGGCTTACTTTGGAGGATGTATGTCACATCTTACTCCCGGCATAACCGAGTCCATGGAGCGCATATTCACCGCCGCCGACCAGAAATACTGGTACATGGACAAGCTGGCCACCATCTGTTGCGGACGCCCGTTGCAGCAGCAGGGATTCACCGCCCAGGCTGCCGAATTGCGCCGCAAGAACACAGACCTGATAGAGAAATCAGGGGCGACCATGCTGGTAACCTCCTGCCCTATCTGCTACCAGTCATTCAAGAAGGAGTATAACCTTAACATACCCGTTGTACACCACACCGAGTACATAGACATGCTCATCAAACAGGGACGCCTCAAGGTACGTCATGATGACCGCAAGGTATCGTACCATGACCCGTGTGAGCTGGGCCGCGGCTGCGGAATCTATGATGAGCCGCGCAATGTGCTCAGCGCCGTGACCAACCTGCAGAAAACCCGCTATCAGCGTGAAAAGAGCGTATGCTGCGGATTCAATCTGGGCGATACCAAACTCAGCATTGAACAGCAGACCAAAATAAGGAACGCATCGCTTGAGAATCTTACCAGCAAGCCGGTCGATGCCATAGCAACCGCCTGCCCAATGTGTAAGAAAGCGTTCCAGCATGCCACCAACGACTATCCTGTAAGGGATATAGCCGAGATTGTGGCAGAGAACCTTATAAACTGACAAGATTATGAACCGTTTTTGGAACGAATATCAGAAAGCCATAGCTGATGACCACTACTTCTACGAGCGCAGCTGCATCCGTCAGACCTTTTTCCCAGGTTCTGAGACAGCATTCCTGCGTATGCTCCGTGAAGAGTTGAACAAGGACATCTTTGATGATTTCCGTCAGCACACCTGCACCGGCATAGGATACCATACCGATGTGGTACCTCTGGAGACCACGATGACCGTGGTGGCCCGCCTGTTTTCACTCATGACCGAGCACGGCTATGAGAACTACGTACCCTCTTGCGTAACATCGTTCGGCGTATTCACAGAGATGGTACATATGTGGCAGGAGCATCCCGAGCTCTTGGAAAAGACCCGTGAGAACCTCTACAAAGCCTGCAAGCGCGAGTTCAACATACCCAAGAACATAGCCCACCCGTCGGACGTGATCTATCATTTCCGCAACGAGTTGGCAGAGAAGATGAAATACCGTCTGGTAAACCGCTTTACCGGCCGTCCTCTCAAGGTAGTTGAGCACATAGGCTGCCACTACGCCAAGATATTCCCCGACAAGGGTGTGGGTAAGGCTGAGTTCCCCTACGTTCTGGCCGGTATGATTGAGGCCTGGGGCGGTGAGGTTGTAGATTATCCTGAGCGCCGTCACTGCTGCGGATTCGGATTCCGCCAGTACCTGGTTCAGGAGAACCGCGGCTACTCAGTATCCAACACCAAGAAGAAACTTGAGTCCATGGAGCCCTACGAGCCTGATTTCATTGTATCCAACTGTCCCGGATGCTCCATGTTCCTGGACCGCTGGCAGTACACCATCGCCGAGATGGAGCACAAGACCTATGACCGTGAAGGTTACGGCATACCAGTACTCACCTATGAGGAGATGGCCGGACTTCTGCTGGGTTATGACCCGTGGGAACTGGGCCTGCAGATACATCAGGTACAGTCCGAGCGCCTGCTTGACAAGATAGGCATACCGTATGACCCCAAGGCCAAGTACAGAGCAGCCGACGGCAAGATACTGCGTGCCCCGGAGAAACCCGAGAACCTTTTAGTCTAAGTTTGATTATGAAAAAAGTCGCTATAATAGGAGCCGGCCCCGCCGGTATAGAGGCCGCATCAGTACTGGCCAAAAATGGTATTGAGGTAACCCTTTTTGAAAAGTCCGAGACTCCGCTCAAGAATATCCAGGACAAGGCATTCCTGTTCCCCAACTTCCAGGCAGCACAGGAGATAGCCGATGATCTGAGCGGCAAACTCCTGGCCGACGGCATCACTACTGTGTTCGGCGTAGAGATAACAGACCTCAAATGGCAGGGAACCGAGTGGAAACTCATTGACAGCAAGGACCAGACATACGTGACCGATGCCGTACTCATAGCCACCGGTTATCAGGTATTCGATGCCCACCGCAAGGAGGAACTTGGCTACGGCATATACAAGGGCGTAATCACATCGCTCGATATGGAGCAGATGATCAAGCACGGCAAGATACTCAACGCCAACGGCGATGAGCCCAAGCGTATAACATTCCTGCAGTGCGTAGGCTCCCGTGACGAGAAGAGCGGCAACCACTACTGCTCCAAGATATGCTGCGTAACAGCCGTAAAACAGGCCATCGAGGTACGCAAGCAACTGCCCAAGTGTGAGGCATCGGTATTCTACATGGACCTGCGCATGTGGGGTCAGGGATTTGAGGAGATGTACCGCACCGCCCAGGAAAAGTACGGTGTAAGTTTTGTACGCGGCCGAATATCTGAGGCTGCCGCCACATTCGATGGCCGTGTCCAGCTTAAGAGCGAGGACACCCTGATGGGCCTGCCCCTCAAGATGACCACTGATCTTCTGGTACTCATGGTTGGCATGGAGGCCTCATGCGGCACCAAAGTCCTGGGCAAGTCATGCGGCATTAGCGGCGATTACGGATTCATCAAGTCCGTCAATCCCCACCTCTATGACAACGAGACCGGCAAGCCCGGCCTGTTTGTAGCAGGCACCTGCAAGCGCCCTATGAGCATATCGGACTCCATCAACGATGCCCGATCGGCGGCACTGGCCATAAAAGACTACGTGGACAGCCTGCCACAACAATAAAAAAAATGACCGCTCAATCGGGCGGTCATTTTTTTGGAGCTATTATTTTCCCATCGGTATCGGTAGGTCTTCATTATCCTGAATGCTGAAGTAATCACCCATAGCAAGCATTACTCCGTCCTCGATCTCTACCTCAAATTTTGAGCCATCGCTTAAAACGACCGATGCAACACCGTTATTGAAATCACCTTGGGTCAACTCATATTGACCACTTGCCAGAATCTCATATTCCGGATTACGGCCGTCCTTATATGAGTAGAACTTGCTCTTGGTAACCACCAGAGTTCCATCTTCAAAGAGGAATACTGATTCAAACTTAATACCGCTTTCCTGCTCATATACATTCATGTACCATGCAGCAACATCATTACTGTCAGCAAACGCAGCCGGCAGGTAAGCTTGCACATCACCTATATATTCTATCTCTTCTTCCTCCCCTTCATTTCCTTGAGGAATAGTATCATTATACTCTGCCATTACTACCACACCGCATTCTGCACTCAGTTTTCCGGCTGTTGCAGTGATAGTGCAGTAACCTTCGGCAATGGCTGCCACTAAACCATACTTATCAACTGTAGCGACATCCTCATCAGATGAGCTCCATAACACCGTCTCATCCGAATTTGTTTCATATGACAGAGAATATTCATCACCTATCTGCAAGTCAAGTTTTCTGGGATAGATGGACAGGTAATATTCATCGTAACCGCCACCATTGGCGCAGTAATCGGTAACGCCGTCCAGGAGATTGCCGTTCTCTCCGGCATAAGGAATTGATCCTCCTGTGTTATCCTCTAATGCAGCATTTCTCTCAAGTTCCCTTGACGGGAATCGCATCAGCCACCATCCGTTATCGGCACTCATATTCAGACGGTAATAATCGGGACAGTTGTTTTCCTTGTTATCATGGAATCGTACCAGAGGCTTGTTAAGACGGCGAAGATCATTATTGGAGAATCCTTCACCCCACAACTCAACCCTGCGCTGGAACCAAATCTCATCCTCAAGGCTCAGTCCACGACCTTCAATATCATAATCAGGATCACGATATGAGGAGACAAAACCTGTCAGCAAACGGCTTGCTGCATCAGTATTACCGCTCTTGGCAAGTCCTTCAGCTCTGATAAGGATCATCTCCTCGGCTCTCATCCAGCACCAGTCCTCATCATTCTTGGTAGTACCAAGACTCTTAACACCGAATTTTACGTTAGTGTAAGGCAGGAAAGGAACCTTTTCACCACCAATGGAACCTGCTGCTATTTCCTGACCGATCAAATCACCCCAAGACAAACGGTTGAGCAACGGAGAATAGAGATTCTCATTCACCCACCAGCCCTTACGTACATCGCTCGAAGGAATAAGATCATACAGATCAGAGTTGATCATTGAATAAACTCCAACTCCAGCGGAATAACTATCGCCGGAGAATGAACGTATCCATGATGATGAAGTTGCATAAAGCATTTCGTTGGCTAAGCTGTCATTCATATCATAGCCCCACATCCAGTTGGATTCACTTAAATCATACAGGAACGGAGCAGACACATCTGTTATTGAAGCAGGCTCATATCCTCTCAAAGCAATTGCAGCATCGGCAGCAGCCTCACTCCACATTCCCATATTAAGATATGCACGTGCACGCAGTCCATAAGCAACCTGTTGGTCTATTCTGGACTTGTCAATACGCTGCCAGCCATCCAGTTTATCAATAGCCGTGTTCAGGTCAGAAATAATCTGGTCATATACCTCCTGTAACGTTGCTCTGGGATTATTACTTGGATCTGAGTCAAGAGTTACCAGAGGAACGCATGGCAGATTCTTTGCATCGGCCGATGAAGTATAACTTACCTGATAATACGGTGCAAGGTTCAGATATGCGAAAGCACGTAATGCATGAGCCTCACCAATCATTGCCTGAACCTGAGGATCATCACTATCTTCATCAAATGAACACATAAACCTGTTTGCTTCATTTATGACATTGTAGCAGGCATTATACCTTATCATGCCATTCCTGTAGTTGTTGTTTCTTGATGTCAGTTCACTGCATGTACTAAACCAGTTATACGAGGAACTTGGCAAGAACAGATCAGAACCCTCAACATCTCCACTGAATGCTATCATAATAAAGCCAAAATCATCCGGCTGATAATAACCGCAACTTCCGGGAGCGCCAAGTTTGACATACATGTCATTATAAGCCTTGGATACCAATTCAGGATTAGTTTCCGACAGTTTTTTGACTGTGACCTGACACTCGGCATATAGTTCGTTATAATAGGCTGTTATGGTTGCTACACCCTCTTTAATACCTTTCAGTTCACCAAACTCATTGACGGTAACTACATCCTCATCACTTGACGTCCAGCTTGTTACACCCATGAATGTGTAATCCTCAGTGCCGCTGAGTATTCTGCAAGAAAGGCTTGACGGATAACCTAATGCCACATCAATAGTGGTTGAATCCAGTTCTATCGAGGTTATTCCCTGCCAGGTTTCCGACGGACAAACAGGACGGACTGCCCTACCCTGATAACGGTAATAATTCCAGACAGACTCATATTCCTCATCTATGTAAAGATACCAGGCCGATATCAGGTCTTTTTCATTCACGTTGCGAGACCAATAGTATCCTTCTCCATCAGAATACAACATCTGGCCCGAACGGGACTCGGTAATGGGAAGGAATATTGACTTGTCTGTATAACCTTCTATGTTACTTGTTACCTTATAGCCTTTATAACCTTCCTCAACTACTAATTCCCAGGTACACTTAGCCAGCAGTTCTTCAAACTCAATTTGATCGGGCATACGCCAATCACCACCCCAGGCATGAACAGCAGCATCATCATCTGCTTCAAGGACAGTCTTGCCATCCTCTCCATACTTGGTTACAGAATAGATGCCAGACTCATCATTATACTCAGCCCATTTATATGACGCCCATGTATAACCGGTGGATTTTCCGTCCTTCCATACAGGATTCATTGATTCGGCATAGCCTGACTCGTAGTAAGGTTCAACCTCACCCCAGGCAAAGAAATCACCTGTCATCTCTGGTGAGAAAGCACCTACATTGAATGTAGCCCATTTTACGCTAAGACCCAGATCGACAGATTCCGGTTCAACATCGTATGGATCCTCAACTGTAACAGAAACCTCGTAGGTTTCACCGTCATATGTTGCGGTAATGACACATTTACCTACTCCGACTGCCTTAATCTTACCGTCTGTAACTGTGGCCACGTCTGCATCACCTGATGTCCAGGTAATGTTCAGAGCACCGTTGACAGCTATAGCACGTCCATCAACACTGACGGGACTTGCATTGACAACAACTTCCGAACCCAATGCCAGGGAAACAACAGACTTGTCAAGTAACAATCCTTCTATTTCAGAAACGTCAAATGTATAAACAGGACGTATTGTCAAGCCTGCCTTACGGTAATAAGCACCAATCTTTTGGCCAGCCAAAGCATATGCGCCAAGAGCATTAGATTCTAATAACGAACTTGACCAGAAGTATTCAGGCAGGAAAATAGAACGGTCCATAAAACCAGTCACACGACTAGTTACCTTATAACCGTATACACCGTCATATTCTGTCCATTCCCATTCACACAAGTTAATAAGCTCCTCTATCTCAGCTCTTGTAGGAATACGCCAGTTGCCACCCCACTTGACCGATGCCACGTCATCGGCAGACTCAAGAACGGTCAGATTATCCACGTTCTCACCATAATAGCTGTTGGTCACATACTTTGAAACTTGCGCTTCCTCATCATCATTATAGCCGGTAAAGAACCTGTAAGACTCCCATGAGTAATTTGACGTTGTATCTATAGCACCCCAAGCATAGTAGTCACCAATCTCAAACGGGGTTGTTGCACCAACGTTGAAAGTAGCCCACTTGACGCTAAGACCAAGATCTACATATGTGGGCGAACTATCCTCAATTACCGTAACAATGCAATTATCGCTCTGATCCTTATATGTAGCAGTAATTGTAGTTGTTCCCTCTGCCTTTGCAGTTATAATACCATATATGTCAATAGTTGCGACAGTGGTATCACTTGATATCCATGTTACATTGGTAGGATCTATCCAACTATCGTTCATAAATGCAGAAATCTCTGATGTCTTACCCACAACAACTGCCAACTCATTCGATGAGAGTTCCAATGTGGGTGCAACATAATTGTAATTCGGGCATACAGGACGTATGGGCATTCCGGCGCAGCGGGCAATGATATACGAGTTAGTGCCGTTCACCAATAACGCAGCATAATCGCTACGTCTTCCTGCAATTGAGCTTGTCCAGAAACAAGCTGCGCCCAATTCATTAGTATAAGGAATGAATATGGAACTCTTTTCATGTCCTTCAACCCTGCTGGTTACATAATAACCCAAAATACCGTCTTCATCTTTAATTTCATGGAAATCACAGTTCTCAACGAGTTCAGTGATCTCTTCATAGGTAGGCATACGCCATTCATCGCCCCATATAACATGAGCGGCATCATCATCAGGCTCAAGAACAGTAAGATTGTCAACAAATCCATTCACACCTAATGAAGGATACTGATTGTATTTGGTCAAATAACCTTCACTGTTACTATACTTATATGTACTCCAATTGTCGTACTCTGCCTTAGCCTCGGTTTCACCCCAAGCAAAATACAGACCTACATATTCGGGTCTTGAAGCTCCGATATTACAGGTAGCCCAGTTAACGCTCAAGCCCAAGTCTACATATTCCATTTCCTGCTCAAAACCTGTAACAGTCACTAAGCATGAATCAGAATTATTGCCATATGAAGCATAAATCATGCATTGGCCTTCAGATACTCCGTATAATCTGCCAGAGTAATCAACCCTGGCAATCATAGCGTTTGAAGACTTCCACTCCGGACGTATTTCTGAACCATCCGCCAAAACGAAGGAACCATTCAGTGTAACAGACTGGCCTACCTCTATGTTGACTTCAGACTCTTCAATTGAGACCTCTGCGGATTCGGCAATACCAGATTCCCATGATGATGAATATACGGGACGTATAGCCAATCCTCCTGTCCTATAATAGGTATTCTCATACCAGCCATAGTAATCTTCATCCACGTAGTACATATAGAAAGAATACACATCATATGAACTGTTGGCATAATCAATTGCCATGGTGTTCGAATAATAGTATGCGTATCTGTTATAACCTATTGTATCATTTTCCCACCTTTCACCTGTCAAGGGAAGGAATATGCTGTTGTCATTTCTCCGACTGGTAACGCGATAGCCCTGTACTCCGTTCAGAACGGCAGGAGCCCAGTCGCATAAAACTCTCAGTTCCTGGAATTCTTCACGTGTAGGAGTACGCCAGCCGTCACCCAACAGAACTGCAGCTGCATCATCCTCAGGATCAAGACGATATTTCATATCGACCTTTCCCAGACTCTGCCAAAGGTTGTACTTGGTCAATTTACCGTCAGAGTCTATAAACTTGTTATTATCGCTGTAATACTCGTCTTTTTCCTCGGTCTCACCCCAGGCGAAATAACCACCGGCCTGCTCAGGGCTCTGTGCACCCACGTTGCAGGTTGCCCACTTAACACTCAGACCCAGATCAACATACTCATATGAGAATATCGGTCCTGTCCACTCACGGAACGTAACACTGTCCACCTCGGATACGGCAATCTTCAGGACATCACCGTCTGTTTTATGGACCATGATATACATCTGTGCCTTAACTGTCTGGGCACCCCATATAATCATCAGCAATAATGCTGCAAAACGGAAAATTGATCTTATAGGTTTCATTTCTTAAGGATCTTAAAGGTAATATCTTCTGATGCAATAATGTAGGTGCCGTCTGCAAGTTCGGCAATGCTGAATGATACGGAGCCGTCCTTATCGGTCTTGTAAGCACCGAGTTGCTTACCGTCCGATGCTATCAGGCGGACCACAATCTCAGGTTTGGCTCCGGTTATGGTTACTGTGTAGTCCTCTATCAGGAACTGCACATTACGGTCCTCCTCCACTTGGTCAACTGCAGTCAAATCCTTTGTCACAAAGGTAAACTTGGTCAGTTTTTCCAGCGGATAGTTTACAGATACAGTCTTGCCGTTTACCTGGGTTGTGAGGACCACATCTGTATCTGTAAATGTTATTACCGGTTTAAGCTTGAAGGCCAGTTCGGCCACCATACCGGATTTAAGATGAACTACCATTACGTTCTTGGAACGCAATGCCACTGACGTTGTCATGAGCAACGCCATTAAGGCAAAAAGGAACTTTCTCATAATTATATGGTTGTAAATAGTTTAGTAAGAATAGCAAACATATCATTATTAATTGACATTTATTATACACTGCAGTTAATATATGTTAATCGTAAAAAAAGAGGATGACTCAACCGAGTCATCCTCTCTTCTAAAATATCTATACGATTATTTAAAGTCTACCTGAGCCCAAGGAATCCACTTCTGAACCTCTTTGTCAGCCAGGGTTTCGTCAACAAACTGTATGATGGTGTTGGCATCCTCCTTGCCAAGCAGGAACTTGTCAATGAAAGCCTCAACCTCGGGATACTGGCTCTTGGGGAGCTGGCAGTGACCGTGCTTGCCCTGAACTGAGAATCCCATACGGTCCTCAATACCGAACTTCTTCCATACCTCGCGTGCAGCTACGCATGATACGTAACCGGCCTCATCGGCCAACCACTCATAATCGGTGTTACCCAGTACCAGGAGGGCGCGCGGGCAAACCAAAGCGCAGAGCTCATGATGGTCATACGGAAGCTTTGATACGTTGGCATCCTTCCAATCCCACATTGACTCCTTGAACCAGTGGGGATCAGTGTTGCCCAGAGTCTCTACATGACCCAGAGTCTCGGATACGCGCCATGCAGCAGCACCGCCGCCACCGGGCTCCTGAGCGATTGTCAGAGCAATACGCTCATCGAATGCACCTGACCAGAGAGCCATCTTACCTGCATATGAGCAACCGGTTACGCCGATGTGCTTCATATCAATCTTGCTTGCAGCACCTACAATCTCCAGACCGTCAATGATACGGCTTACACCCCAGGGCCACATTGAATAGGCACCGTTCTCTACCAACTCGGGATAGATCTTGTTGATGGGCTCGCTGCCACGCTTCTGCTGGTGAGCCATTACCTGACCCATGTTGAAGTTCATTGTGGCTATGTTACGGTCCGAGAAGAAATTACGCGGCAGGCTGATACCTGACATACCTATCATCAATGGGAACGGACCGTCACCCTCGGGATATGTAATCTTTGAAGTGATGGTCAGGGTCTCACCATTGCGGTGAACAATAACGGTAAGGGTATTGTCCTCAAGCTTTGCCTCAATATCCTTCTTGTCAACCATAGGCTTCTCACCTACCTCATAGTGATAGAGCTCGCGGATAATCTCAGCACGACGCTTCTCCCAGTCCTTGAATTTCTTGACCTGCTTCTTGCTGTTTGAGAACTCAAACGGATTGGTAAGTGTCTCTGAAACAGTAGCCTCTTCAACTGACGGGAATGCGGGTGCGGGATACTTGGAACCTGCCCACTCCTGGTCATACACCAGAGGAATTGATTTCTGTGCCATTGCCGGAATAACAGCCAGAACGGCTGCGGCAAACATAATTGACTTAATTCTCTTCATATTAAAAGTATTTAGGTTAAATAATCACCAATTGGAAAAAGTCTCCAAATATAGTCATTTTTTATTCTTAATTCAGAAACCCAGGCGGATTTTAACCGGAAGATGGTCCGAATAACCTCCCTGATAGCGCCGCCCGTTATATGTGCGCAGCGGCTTTACCCCGCCGTAGTTGTCATCATCCGTCAGAAGGAAATCAGGATTCATATACTCCACTCCCAGCAATTCAGTACATCCCAACCCGTTTGTAAATGATCCTGACAGAATGAACTGGTCATACTTATCCCACTCTCCTTCATATTTGTAACTGCCATCTTCAAGGTAATCCGTAACGGTAACCAACTCGCCGTCCCGTGCATCGGCTCCGGTCCTGAACGGACGGGCACGGAGATTTTCACGCACCGCCGGGTCATCGGGCCCCTCATTGAGATCACCCATTATAATTATATAAGGTTTGCGGCGAACGTTAAAAACGCTGTCGGCCGATGCCCGCAACCTGCGTGCCGCACTCATGCGCAGCGGCTCGGTCTGCTCCGTTCCGTTAAGGCGGCTGGGCCAGTGGCACACATACACATCTATGGTATCATGGTTTTCCAACACACCCGTAACATGCAGGATATCACGGGTTGCACCCCCTCCGTAGCGTCTAAGGTCCACTCTAAGTGACTCCTGCCCTATAAGCCTGAAATAACTGCGACGATACAGGAGCGCCACGTCTATGCCGCGGCGGTCGGGCGAATCGGTTATCACAAAACGGTATCCAGCCTCACGCAGTGCGGCGCGTGCCGTAAGGTCATTCAGCACTGTTCCGTTCTCAACCTCCGCCAGTCCCACCAATGCAGGAGCCTGGTCTTCATCGGCCGCTACTATCACCTTGGATACCGCATCCAGTTTATCCCAATAGCGGGAACGGTTCCAATGATAATCCCCCTGAGGCGTATATGCGTCATCATCCTTGAGGGGGTCATCCTCAGGGTCAAACAGATTCTCCGCATTAAGGAACATTACCGTCATGCTCTGCTGTGAGCACAACTCAAAAGGAATTAGGATGCAAACAATCAGGAAAAGGAAAAAACGTTTCATTTATGGTTTTATTGATATTGGAAACAGCCCGCATCTGCCCCTGTGGCAGGTCTCGGAACTCCCGCCAGGTCAACCGGCCAGTCCTCCCCGAGATGGTTGGCAATGCCACGTGCAGGCGACAGCGAATCAAGCGCAAACACTGAGCGGTATCCGCGCATGGTGCGGTCACGGAAATTGTATGGTCCGAATATATCCCCCTCGCGGTCCTCAAAAACCACGCCGGTGTATCGGGTATCGGTGGTATCCCTTACCATCAGCAGCGAATGGCTTATGCTGTAAGGAGCCTTGTCCTTGACCGAATCAGCCAGCAGGGTGACAAACTCCTGCTCATGACGGCCGGTAATTATGCAATTGCTGAACGATGCCTCCCGGAGCGGCACATAACCATCACCACTCCTGTCCGTAATAAGCACTGCCTGAGCCCCTATACTCCACATGGAGAATCCGGCAATAGTGCAGAAAGTAAACCGTGACCATCCGCCCGTAATGTCCACACAAGTTACGCCCGCATTGGTAATCTGAGAGTTAGCCACCTCTATGCGGCAGTCTGTAGCCTGTATGCCGTTACCGTCTACATTATGGATTATGCTGGAAATCACACTCAGTTTCAACAGGTCAGAACCGGCGCTGTCGGCTATTACGCCCCACTGCCCGCCGTGAATGTCACACCACTCCAGACGATTGCCGTAACTGCCGCCGCGCAGTCTTATTCCGCCCCACTGTCCGGCCAGGTCATCGTACATCAGATCCTGCAGCATATAGTCCAGACGGTCGCCGCGCATCATAATGACACTGTCCACGGTTCCCTTGGCCACCAACCGGCCAGCCACGTCAAGCACCGCATCTTTATGGAAATAGAGTCTGGTTCCGGGAGCAAGCGTCAGGGTTGCGCCTTCTGCCACATAGAGACTGTCAAAGATCAGGTAAGGCAGCGCAGAATCCAAAAGCGTATCGGCCTCTATCCGTTTACCCCGCAGCCTTACTGCATTCATGCCATAGGTCTTCAGATGCACGTTCTGTACAGCCCCGCTCTCCAGCACAAACATTATTGAATCAAGTGCCTGCATTATGTCCGGCTGTCCGGTCTGCTCCATATTTACCGATACGAAACAGAACAGGCTGTCATGAGCCGGAATCTCCAAACCGGTAATGACCGCCCCGCCCTCGCCGTCCAGATTCATACGGAACGGGCTGGATGTACCTGCACCCATCAGTGCGTCAAACCTGATACCCATATCATTCTGATTGTAAATCATGAATTGGGCCGATGCCGACGCCACACCTGCAAAAACGGTGTCAAAGCACACCGTATCTGCACTGAATTCCAGCACGTAATCCTTATCGGCACTGAATTTCCAGTCATCCGTGCATGACCACACAGCCAGCATCGGGAGCAGCAGATTCATCAACCGGAATCGTTTCATATAGCGTTCATCATCGTTTTGGTGCGCTAAGATAAAACGTAAATCGCAAATAAAAAGTATCTTTGCCGCCCGAAATGAAAAGCAGATTCATCAAATTCCTCAAGGACTGGATGCTGGTGATAGGAATGATCTCCGGTGCGAGCGCCTATCTCATATACACGCAGATTCCCTCAATACATACCGCCGGACCTGTTCTGGAGGCCATATGCCGCCGCACTCAGCCCATACTGCTTTTCCTTATGCTGTTCATCAGTTTCAGCCGCATAGAGCCCCGTCAGCTCAAATTCAAACGCTGGCATATACGCAACCTGGCATTACAGGTCTCCGTCTTCCTGATTCTCTGCTTCACGGTAATATGGGCCATGCACAGCAATACCGCTGCTGCCGTATGGATACTCCGTCACCGAGTTCTCTTTGAGACAGGCATGCTCTGCATGATATGCCCCACCGCCACGGCATGCGCAGTGGTTACCGGCAAACTGGGTGGTGATATGGCACAGGTGGTCATGTACACCATAATCATCAATCTGGCAGTATCGGTTGTGGTACCGCTCACCGTACCGCTGCTCTATCCGCAGGCCGGAATAACGTTCATAGCCGCATTCAGCCGCATATTGGCCAAGGTATTTCCGCTGCTCATCCTGCCCTGCCTGGCAGCATGGACGGTACGCTGGATCATGCCCCGGTTCCATAATTGGCTGGCATCCATGATAAACCTGAGTTTCTATCTGTGGAGCGTAGCCCTGACATTGGCCATACTTATGAGCACACGCGCCATCATACACAGCCGCTGCAACATGCTCACCCTTATCGGCATAGCTCTTGTCTCCCTGCTTTGCTGCATATTCCAGTTCGCCATAGGGCGGCGCACAGGACGCAGGGAGGGCAGCCGCATAGAGGCCAGCCAGGCATTCGGACAGAAAAACACCGTATTCGGAATCTGGATGGGCTACACCTTCTGGAATCCGCTGGTATCGGTAGCAGGCGGCTTCTACACCATCTGGCACAACATCCACAACACCCGCCAACTCTACAAAGCCCAAAAATAGTACAAAAGGGGACAGACCCCTTTTGTACCATTTTTTCTATCTTTGCGGTGTGGGACAGCTTTTCATAAACAGAATCAGTGAGTTCATCAGCAGCAATGCGCTACTGAAGGAAGGTGCACACGTAATCGTAGGCTTAAGCGGAGGTGCCGACAGTACCGCTCAGCTAATGGTATTGCTCCGCCTTGGTTACCGCTGCACGGCTGTCCACTGCAACTTCCACCTGCGCGGAGCCGAGAGCGACCGTGACCAGCAGTTCGTAAAAGAGCTGTGCCAGGAATTGGGAGTAGAACTGAAAGTGTGCAGTTACGATACCCTGTCCTACGCCAAAGAGAATGGAATCTCAATCGAGATGGCCGCCCGCCAGCTCCGTTACGCCGACTTTGAGCGGATCATGAACGATACCGGGGCCGATGCCGTATGCATAGCCCACCACCGTGACGACTCAGTTGAGACCGTCCTGCTTAACCTCATCCGCGGCACCGGAATCAAAGGACTGACCGGCATCAAACCCCGCAACGGCCACATCATCCGCCCGCTGCTATGTGTATCACGTCAGGAGATTGAGGATTGGCTCCATAAAGAAGGCCAGCCCTACATCACCGACAGCACCAACCTTGAGACCGACTACACACGCAACAAGATCCGTCTGCAACTGTTGCCCCTGATGCGTAGCATCAACCCCGATGCCGACAACGCCATCGCCACTACAGCCGCACACCTGCAGGAGTCATACGCCATATATAGTAACGCAGTTGACAACGCTCTTGACACCATAGTCACAAAGGCCGATGACGGATTCACAATTGACATCCCGCAACTGCTCAGACAGCCCTCTGTCAGCGCATTCCTGTTTGAGATCCTCTCACCCTTGGGGTTCAATAGCACCCAGATTAATGACGTGGCAGTATCGGCCCATGCTCAGCCCGGACTGTTATTCCGCTCAGCCACTCATGAAATCATCAAAGGACGCAATGAGTTCTGTGTCCGTAAGCTTTCATCAGACAGGTTTGAGCCTATTGTAATGGAAATTCAGCCCGGCAACTCGGTTATTCTGCCCGATGGCCGCACCTTAAGCATCAGCACAGTTCCTGCCGGAACGCCCATATCCAAAAATCCTGACATTGCCACATTTGACGCATCCCTGCTCATGGGAGGCTGTCTTACCATACGCCCTTGGGCCGCCGGTGACTCATTCATTCCCTTCGGCATGAAAGGACGCAAACTTGTAAGTGATTTTCTTACCGACATCAAAACAAGCCCCGCAGAGCGCAAAAACCGCCTTGTAGTATCTTTTAACAAAGATATCATCTGGGTATTGGGGTACCGCACCGACAACCGCTACCGCGTTACTGAACAGACCGCTACCCAACTCGTCCTGAGCCTTATTTAAGCCAAATAGGCACAAATATTCAACAATTCGTAATATTAATCTAAATAAATATTACGTTATAATTATTAATTGTTAACTTTGTGCCGCAATAGCCCTTAAAAAGGGCCAATAAATGTACTACAATTCGACATATCTCAATTTCAATAAACCTAATTTTTCACAAATCATTTTATTTATGAAACAGGAACTGTTTGGAGCAGCCTCATTGGTTGCGTTCATTCTGTTTGGAGCATCATGCTCTAACCAGGAGCAGTCAGAGTTCAATCTGGACTCTGTAAAGCAGGAGGTTACAATCTCCGCAACTGTAACTTATAGCACAGGTGTTGATGTAAACGCCACAAGCTATTCTATCGTAAACTCAAAGCCGGCCGCAGGCCGTAGGGTATTCATCGAGGTTCCCTACGCTCAGTATTCAGCAGTCGCTGCTGCAGGCAACAAGATTTTTGAGACCGTGACTGATGAGAACGGTAAGTTCAGCATCACCATTCCCACCAAGAGCACCGGTATCAACGCAACCATCCGTATGGAGGAGTTCACCGATGTATACCGCACCTATGAAAAAATGGGTGCCGACGGCAAGCCCGTATTCAAGACCGAACTTCGCAACTATGATTTCTCTGTTGCAACCAACGGCCTCAAGCCCGGAGCATTCAGATTCCCCAATGAGATCGTTTACAACAGCACAAAGATCGATGTTGACCAGTTCTCAAACGACGTAACAATGACCGGTAAGGTTAACCTGGCTTATGAAACAGGTTTCCGCAAGGGTGACTTCAAGGCCGCCAGCAAGGCTACCGTCGAGTTTACCGTTGTTTACGACTACGGCACAACCTCAGCTCTCGAGCTCAAGTTCGGTACCACAACCGACGCTCAGGGTAACTACTCAATCACTCTGCCCGTCAAGTCTCTGGCCGACGGTTTCCATATCACAGACCTCAAGGTTCTGGGTATAGGTGACAGCCAGTTCACACACTATGACTCAGACTCTACCACAGTTAAGGTTTACGGTGCATACCAGCTGATGAACTTTGGCAACACCGCTGGTGCAGGCGGACTCAACTTTGCCAACATCATTGAGGGTGTAACCTACAATCTGGGCTCACAGAACCTTCTGTTCACACCTTACTACAATGCAGGTGTAACCGATGCCGCAAACGCCAAACCCGACAACTGGGATGACAATCTGATCGGTTGGGCAGCAGGTATGCCCGGTTTCGACGAGTCATACTCCAAGACCGCCACTCTGACCGGTAAGGTTTACATGCCTTATCTGGTATCATTCGGCGAGGGCGCATACCGCAACGAGCCTCAGACCATCGTTCTGACCGCAGCCGCTCCTTATGACAACGGCCTCACAGTCATCACCGATGCTCAGGGTAACTTCAGCGTTGATATCCCCGTTCAGGATGACAATGCCATAGCTTTCAACGTTGAACTTGCCGAGGATGTTCAGCCCTTCGAGTTCATTGACTCCAAGTCAAAGAAGATAGTTCTCCGCGAGGGTGCTTATGACAACAACACCCAGATCAAGGCCGACGGCGCCCAGTGGTACGAACTTGGTGATTTCTACTTCCACTACACTCCCGATGGCGTTGAGCAGCCCACAGAATGGAACAACGACCTGATTGGTTGGTACAAGAGCGCAGAGTTTAACGTACCCGTACAGGTAAAGGGTAACATACTGTTTGCAGTAGAGACCTCATACGGTACAGGTGAGTACGTAGCACAGACACGCATCGTTGAGGTTTATGATGCCACCAATGACCGCACATTCGCCATCAAGACCAAGGCAAACGGCGCATATGACTTCATGATTCCTCTTAAGGATGAGAATGATCAGCCTAACATTTCAATCACATCCGCTACCTATGCAACCAATGAGTTCGTTCACTACCCCAAGTACAACGAAGATGCAACCAAACTCATCTCGGGTACATACTCCATCTACAAGACTGTTTATGACAGCAAGGATAACAAGGAGGCATGGAACAACCTTGGTACACAATACATGTACATTGATGACGCTGACCTTGACCACGCAGTTTCAACCTACAATGATGACCTTGCAGGCTGGTACGTTCTGGCCGATGGCAACGATGTAGTTTACAAGAACACTGCCAAGGCTAGCGGTAAGGCTCTCAAGGCCGAGGAGACCGGCTTCCTGACAGGTGAATACAAGGCTGCCAAGGGCCAGCTCGTAAAACTTACCATCAACTTTGCTGATGAAGTTTCCGTACTGACCAACAACTCAGGTGTATTCTCATTCAATGTTCCTATCAAGAACGTAGGCGATGAGGCTACCGTTGACGTATCGGCTACCGCTATTGATGTTGAGGACTTCAAGCATTATAAGGATGCATCCGGCAAGACTCAGATCCTTGAAGGAACATATACCGGTACAAGCGTAGTTGAGACAGGCGCTGCCTGGAACGATCTTGGCACCGTTTATTACAAGTTCACTCCCAGCACCGGCTTCGCCATGTGGACCAATTATGCTCAGTATATCGCAGGTTGGGCATACAAGAAGGGATACAACGTAACAAAGACTGTTACCGGTTCTGCCTTGCTGGCAGTTGAGGACGGTTTCCGTGTAGGCCATTATGAGGCTGCCAAGAACCTTCCTGTCAAGATTACGGCCGGTGGCATCACCTATGTAGCCCCCACTGACAACGAGGGCAACTGGAGTATTGACGTTCTGCAGCAGTTTGCTGATGACGAGTATGTCGTAACATGGAATACCGCAAGTTTCGATATTGAAGACCTGGGTCTGACATTCACACACTATCGTAACCCCGGATCAGAGGCCACAATGGACCTTGAGGGTGAATATGACTACAATGGCGATGTCAATCCTTCAAGCAACTGGTATGAGAAGGGAACCCGTTACTACATCTTCAATCCGGACGGCTCACCCAAGAACTGGGAGACCGACCTGTGCGGATGGACTGTTTGGGCTGCCGACGAGAAGACAACTCTCTCAATTGAGGGTACCATCAAGAAAGCCGCAGAGATTATGAAGGCCGGTACTGCAACTGAGACTTGGGTAGCTGCCCAGAATGCTACTGCCGATGTTACCATCAACCTCAACACATATAAGGTTGTTACCAACGGTAGCGGTAAGTTCACTATCCAGATTAAGGCAAAAGAAATACCCGATGACCTGACTATCACTATTGCACCCGATGATATTAAGGAGAGTGCATTCCAGCATTGGACTGATCCCAGTGACAACAACACCAAGAAGGTGGTTCCCGGAACATACAAGGCAGTTACATCTCCCGCAAGCGTTAACACAAAGGTAATAGCCAAGGAGACTTCAGGAGCCAAGTACATCTTCAAGCCTTCTGCAAAGATGTACTTCAAGCCGGATGATGGCTCACTCACAGGTTGGGGTTCATACGACTGGAGTGGTAAGTATGACGATGAGGATTAATCTGTCATTCTAACTCAAACATTAAAAACGATTAGTTATGACAATTAAGAAAATAACATCTCTTCTGATTCTGTCAGTGCTCCCTCTGGGAGTCCTGACAGCTCAGGAAGACAAAGATTACCTGCCCAAGGCCGGTGATCTGGCAATAGGAATTGACATGCAGCCCGTTTACAGTTTCTTTGGCAATCTTGCCAATGGTGACGTCGGTAACGGTCTGGGTCAGTTCGGCGGTGAGGATCCTTTCGGTATCACAGGCATATCCATCATGGGTAAATATATGCTTGACAAGACCACCGCACTGCGTGTTAATGTAGGTATCAACAAGGATGTTACCAAGACTTACTCATACAGTAGGGATGATGCGCCAATACTATCCCAATCAAACCCTCTTTCCGAAGCCAAGGTTCAGGACCTCAATAAGTTCAACAGAGCAGGTTACTCTCTGGCAGCAGGTATCGAGTTCCGCAAAGGTAAGAATCGTATCCAGGGTTACTTTGGTGGTGATGTAGTATTCGGCGTTGAGAAGGAGCGTTACCAGTTCAGTTACGGAAACGCGTTGACTGATGCCAACCAGATTCCTACTCGTACACCATACAACAACGTCCCCGCCGGTTTTCCCAGCGCTCCTGCTATCGCTAACGTTGGATACTGGACAAGAACATATGCTACTGAATCATACGCATGCACCGTACTGGCTGGTGTTGCCGGCAGGCTTGGTGTTGAGTATTTTGTAGTACCTCAGCTCTCATTCGGCGGTGAGGTTTCACTTCTGATAGCAGAGAGATTTGAGAAGGGTTCATACACCAAGTCAGAGGGTTACAACCCCACAACCGCTCAGGTTGAGACTCATACTGAACTCATGCGCCCCGCTTCAAGCCAGTTCCACATCGGAACCGAGAATCTGGGCGGCAAACTGTTCATGATGTTCTACTTCTGATAACAACCGGAATCCTGATAAAAGCAGGCTGTCCCAAATTTGGACAGCCTGCTTTGTTTATGTATCTTTGCGTCCCGATGACAAAAAACACTGACAACACGGTTCCAAAACTGATGCTACAGAAGCGGTTCCTCATTCAGACCGTCGCATTTGTAGCTCTCTTTTCCATGCTTTTCATGACACTGTACCAGCCGTTCTCAAATACCACCTGGTTCGGGTTCGGTTCATGGAAACAGGCCGGAGTCACCGTGCTGTTCTACCTGGTTGCAGTCCCCACCCTAATCATGAGCAAGTTACTGCTGTCAGGTCTGAGTACAGTTCACAGCATCACTGTAAAGCGCTTCCTTTTGTGGCACATTCTGGAGTTTCTGGTAATTGCCATAGAGTATTACCTGTTTACGGTCTGCTTTAAGTTAGGGCTGTCGCGCGAGTTGCCCCAGCTGCTAATACGCATACCTTCATGCGTAGCACTGATTCTGGCCATCCCTTACACCATCGTATGGTTCTACGCGCAATACAAGGCCAAGAAAGAGGAGTTGGAACTCTTCAAGGTCACTCATAAGCGTGAGACAATGGAATCCGCACACCGGCTCATCCAGTTCCGCGACAGCCAGGGCAAGCACAAGATGTCACTCAGCGAGGACTCCATATTCTACATAGAGTCACAGGACAACTACGTACAGATATTTTACGATCTGGAAGGCAAACTTTCAAGTTATCTGCTGCGCTGCAGCACCCAGAAGATTGAGGAGGACCTTGAAGGCACGGGTATAGTGCGTTGCCGCCGATCATTTCTGGTCAACACCGCCAAGATAGCCCGATACGGAAAGGAGCACGGTCACCTTACCGTCACGCTTGACCATCCGTCGGGCAAGACCATCACGGTTACCCCTGCTTATTACCGCGCCTTACTTACACGGCTTTCTTAAGAATTTTTCTTACTTTTTGAATCTTTGAAGAACACTGCGAACAGCAGTGTGACCACCACCATATATCCGGCGAATATAAACCACGCCCGGCTCCAGTCAGCGACTGCCGCCCTGAACACATAACGGTCCATAACCGCACCGGCACCCATCAGACCTATAGTGGCACCCACACCGTTTGACATCATCATGAACAGTCCCTGGGCACTTGCCCTTATGCTCATGTCCACATTCTGCTCCACATAGAGCGATCCGGCTATATTGTAGAAATCAAACGCTATTCCGTACAGGATACAGCTCAGCACAAAAAGCAGCACTCCGGGCATATCCGGAGTGCCCACCCCAAACAGTCCGAACCTGAGCACCCAGGCCGTCATGGACATAAGCATAACCTTCTTTATTCCAAACCTTTTCATAAAGAACGGAACCAGCAGAAAACAGAGCGTCTCGGATATCTGCGACAGTGACAACAGGGCGTTGGAATTCTTTACCGCGAACGTATCGGCATAAACCGGGTTGGACGAGAATGAACCCAGGAACGTGTTGGCATAGCCGTTTGTAATCTGAAGTGCCGTACCCATCAGTATGCAGAAGCAAAAGAACACCGCCATATATCTGACTTTGAACAGACTGAAGGCATTCAATCCCAGCGCCTCCCTCAGGCTCCGGCCGGCACCTGCACCCGCGGTAGGACAAGACGGCAGAGTTAGTGCATACAGACTCAGTGCCAGTGACAGGAATCCCGACAGTATAAGTTGTGTATAGGAATTCTGCATACTTATGCCATCTATGGAAATAAAGTTTACAGCCAGCATACTACAGATAAAGCCCACCGTTCCAAACAGACGGATTGGAGGATAATCCTTTACCGGATCTCCTCCGGCCTGACCGATAATGCTGTAACAGACCGAATTCGTAAGTGCTACGGTAGGCATAAAGAAAACTATGCTCATGGCATACAGACCAAACAGCGGCGCAAATTCAGGCTGTCCTGCAGCGGAACAGTAAAAGCCGGCCGACAGCATGAATCCGCCTGCCAGCAGATGGCAGACAGAAAGAGTTTTCTGAGCCTGAATGAAACGGTCTGCAACTATACCCACAAGCGCAGGCATAAACAGTGACACTATGCCGTTGGCGGCAAAAAACCACTTGATCTGACTGCCAAGACCCGCCTGAGCCAGGTATCGGCCTATCGAAATAAGATAGGCACCCCACACCGCATACTGCATAAAAACCAGCACAACCAGCCGGATTTTCAGTCCAAATCCTTTCAAAATGTCACTTTTACGCATCTATAAGCCATTATTTGGCCGCTAAGTTAGCATTTAATAACAGATTTGTTATAAATTTGCAAGTCAAATTCGCGTACGCACGCATATAATGAGAGGCAAAAGGACAAAAACTCTACTTGAAATCCTATCGCTGGTTGTGGCAATCCTGAGCACCATGACACGCCCTGCATATGCACAGAGCCGTTCCATGGGTTCAAACCTGCTTAAGGTGGGTGACTCCACCGTAAAGCGCATCATGCCGGTACCTGAATCAGACAGCACATATGCCGATGCCGATTACACCGAGGTTCACTTCAGACAGAACAAAGCAGACCTGGATCTTGATTACATGGACAACGGCAAATCCCTGCAACATCTGCACAGGGTATTCGACTCGTTGGGCATAGAGAACGTTGCAGCCGTTGAGATTATCGCCCAGTCATCACCTGACGGTGGCCTGGCACGTAACGAGTGGTTGACCGAACACCGTTCGCAGGTTATCCTGGAATACATGAACCTGCACTTTCCCGAACTCAGCGACAGGATATCGCTCAACACAGTGACCGAGTCTTGGGAGAACCTCTCCATGTATGTTGCACAGGACCCCAACCTGACAGAGAAGAACAGAACCAAGATTCTGGATATCATTGACTCCCCCACCATGAGTGTGGCCACCAAGAAGTCCAGACTCAAGAACAATCTGGGCAGTCAGTCAAAACTGGGTAACATCTACTCATACCTGCTCAAGTACTACTATCCCGTCATCAGAAATACAGGTATATATGTCCTCCATACCGTTGAGCCCGTTACGGCCTTCAACATGCCGCCGTTGGTTCCTTATGTGGAGGAGACCAGCCCTGTATTGCCCGACACCATCGGCCCCGCACCGGCACAGTCTGAGCCTCATGTGTTTGAGGAGCCCGATTCAACTCCGCCTGAGCGCAAACGTCCGGTACTTGCAGTAAAGACCAATCTGCCCTACTACGGATTCTTCAGGAAAGACTTGGGATGGGCGCCTATCTACAACGTCGAAGCCGAATGGTATCCCACCGAGAACGGCCGATGGACACTGCTGGGAGAGTATGAATTCCCATGGCATATGGCCAAGGATAATCACGAGTGCTTTGAGATACTCAATCTTCAGTTGGAAGCCCGCAGATATTTCAAGAAAGCATCCAACCACTCCGGACACTACCTTTCAGCATACGCAGGTGTAAACCTGTTTGATATCTGTTTTGACGGATATTCCGGTCACGGATTCCAGGGCGAAGGCTTTGGGGGCGGTCTGGGTTACGGTTATGTACTGCCGCTCGGCAAGAAGCCGGACACCAGATGGAAACTGGAATTCTTTATCAAGGGCGGTGTATACGTAACATTGTATGATCCGTATGATGCAGGTAACCCGTTCCAGGGTAAATACTACTACGAATGGTATGATGCCCCCAATCTGTTCATCAGACGTAACATGATTTTCCGCTGGTTAGGTCCTACCGGTGCAGGTATCACGCTCAGTTATGATCTGATCCGAAAGAAAGTCAAGAACAAGTAAATCATTCCATATTTCATTAACCCTCCCACTTATATGAAAAAGAACTGTTTGCTTCTGGCCGCATTGTCTTTGTCCCTGTCTGTTATGGCTCAGAAAGAAGAAATCATCAAGACAGGATGGAATTTCGGACCGCTTCCGGTAGTAGGTTTTGACTCGGACCTGGGTTTTCAGTACGGACTGTGCTGTGACATTTTCAACTACGGCAACGGCACCAACTACCCCCAGTATGACTATAAGATCAACGTTGAGGCATCGACCTACACAAAAGGCTCCAGCATACTGCGCACATACGGAGATTTCAAGACTCTCATTCCTGACGGCAAGCTTTTCTTTGACATAACCTACTTTAACGCACCCAAGTTCGGATTCTACGGTTACAACGGCTATGCCACTAAGTTCGACCCCGACATCATATTCCCGACAGGACTTCCCGAGGGCACCAAGTCAGGTTACAACTTCATGTCCCGCAATCAGTTCCGTGCCCTGGCCAGCGTACGCAAGACCATAACCGGCAATCTGAGTTGGGCAGCAGGTTTAGCCTTCTATCACATAAAGACGGACCGTCTGAGCCTTAAGGAATATGAGAGTCAGATGACTCTTTTTGACGCCTATATGGCCCAAGGTCTTATCCGCGACGATGAGAAGAACGGCGGTAACGTGACACAACTCCGCGCCGGCCTTGTTTATGATTCACGCAACCATGACAGTGACCCCACCAGAGGTGAGAACATAGAACTCTCATTGGTTTATGCCCCTGATCTGATTGACGGCAACGGATACAGCAACCTGGGCGTTCACCTGAGCCTGTGCCAGTACCTGCCCATATTCTCAGACAGGCTTACATTTGCATACCGCGCTCTGGTCCAGGCCAAACTCTGGGGAGAGATACCCTACTATTTTACCAATAACATAAACAGCATGTTCTTCCGCAAGATGTACACCGAAGGTTTAGGCGGTAACGCATCTGTAAGAGGACTCAACCGCAACGGTGTGCTCGGCGACGGATTCCTGATGCTCAACACCGAACTCAGATGGCGCATCTATGACTTCAAGTTCATAAACCAGAACTGGCAGATAGCCACCAACCCGTTCTTTGACTTGGGCAAGATCATCCAGCCCTACCGTCTTGACGAGCAGAAAGCCGCCATCGGCATGTATCAGGGCGACGAATCCAAGCCCCATTTCACTGCCGGATTGGGTATCAAACTGGTAATGAACCATAACATGGTCATTTCATTTGAGGGAGGCAAGCCGTTTGACAAGAATGACGGAACAGGACTTTGGACAAATATAGGCTTCAACTACCTGTTCTGATTCCATGCTTCGCCGCCTTTCCGCAACAGTCCTGTGTACCATACTCATATCCATGAGTGTATGGGCCGATGGCGACGATGACCCCACAGTAAAACAAGGCTGGTCCGTAAACCCCATACCATCCTTAGCCTATGACTCCGACTTCGGTCTGATGGTAGGCGGAATAATAGACCTGAATTATTACGGCGGACTCTACCCCAACTACAAGCACAGGCTTTGTCTGGAAGCATTGGCCTACACCAAGCATGCCAGTTACTATATGATACAGTATGACTCCAGGTATCTCATACCCGGCATACGTACTTCTTTCAAGGCCTATCTTGATGACAATCCCCTTTACTGGTTTTACGGATTCAACGGCGCCGTCAATGATTATGACCGTGACCTTAACTGCAACCGTGAAAAGGGCATAGCATATTATAGCCTTGACCGCATATTCCTCAACACCCGTCTGGAATTCAGCGGTCCTCTGGGGACTTATCTGGACTGGACATCAAAATTCTCATACTGGCATTACTGGATAAAGGAACTCAACTGGCAGGGATATGACCATACCAACACCCTGTTCCGCAAGTACCGCAGCATGGGTCTTATTGAGGATGCCGAATCCGACGGCGGCGATGTATTTGAGTTCCAGGCAGGTCTCAAATATGACACCCGTAACATAGAAGCCACCCCGTCGCGCGGTATTTATGCCGATATAAACCTGGCCTGGGCACCCGATATATTCAAGACCGGATATGACTATCTTAAAGTGGCGGCAAGATTCCGTCAATACCTGAGTCTGGCCACAGAGCGTCTGGTTCTGGCCTACAGCCTGGCTTATCAGGGCACCATAGCCGGCAACCAGCCCTTCTACACCCAGTCATACATGATCCATTTCAAGCCCTCCGACGGATTGGGCGGCGCCACCACCCTGCGCGGAATACTGTACAACCGCATAGTGGGCGATGATTATGCATGGGGTAATTTTGAACTGCGCACCCGCGTGTTTGATGTCAACATACTCCGCCGCAGGGTATTCGGTGTCATCAGCCCTTTCTTTGACGCAGGTGCAGTAATCCGTCCCTTCCGTTTTGAACGTCAGGCGCAGGCATTCTACGCTGCTGACAATGTGACAGCCGTCCCGTATGACCAGTACCGTTCATCACTCCTGGACAAGGCCCGTGAACTGCATATGGCATGGGGTATCGGCGGTCAACTGGTAATAGACTATAATTTCATCCCGTCCGTAACGTTTGGCATACCTTTTGATAAAAGAGACGGTGATTACGGTCTTTACATGGTATTAGATTACATCTTTTAGAATTATGAACGATAAAACTCCGGTCCTGCTGCTCACCGGTTACCTGGGCAGCGGTAAGACGACGTTGCTCAACCGTATCCTGAGCAACAGCAAAGGCATTAAGTTTGCGGTAATAGTAAATGATATAGGTGAGGTGAACATAGACGCCAGCCTCATCCAGCAGGGAGGTGTGGTAGGTATGAACGATGACAGCCTGGTAGCCCTGCAGAACGGTTGCATATGCTGCACCCTCAAGATGGACCTTGTGGAGCAGTTGCACCAGATAATCGCCCTGCATCGCTTTGACTATATCGTGATTGAGGCCAGTGGAATATGTGAGCCCGGTCCGATAGCCCAGACCATCGAGTCAATTCCCCGTATGGAAGCCAAGTACACCAAGGACGGCGTACCGCAGTTGGACTGCATTGTAACAGTGGTCGATGCCCTGCGTATCCGTGACGAGTTCGGTTGCGGCGATGACCTGGTTAAGAAGAATATCGGCGAGGAGGACCTGGAGAACCTGGTCATCCAGCAGATTGAGTTCTGCAATATAGTTCTGCTCAACAAGGCATCCGAGGTAAGTGCCCAGGAGTTGCTGCGCATACGCAAGGTGGTCCGTGCCTTGCAGCCCCGCGCCCGCATACTGGAGTGCGATTACGGTGACATAGAGCTGGAGAATATTCTCAATACAAATATGTTTGACTTTGAGAAGGTTGCCACCAGCGCCACCTGGATCCATGAGATTGAGAAACGCGGCGATGAATTGGAGCATCAGGAAGAGGAAGAGCATCATCACCACCATGATGACGATGACGACGATGATGACGATCACGATGAGCATGAGCATCATCACCACCATGACCACGAGCACCATCACCACCACGACCACGAGGGCGGTGAGGTCGAGGAATACGGCATCGGCACCTATGTATATTACGCGCGCAAGCCGATGGACCTGAACCGTTTTGACTGGTTCGTATCCAAGAAGTGGCCCAAGGGCGTTATCCGCACCAAGGGAATGTGCTACTTTACCGATGAGTTTGACATATGCTACCTCTTTGAGCAGGCCGGCAAACAGATGTCACTCAAGAACGCCGGACAGTGGTACGCCACCATGCCCGAGAACCAACTGGCCAACATGCTCCGATCCGATCCCACCCTGGCCGCCGACTGGGACGAGACCTACGGTGACAGGATGCAGAAACTTGTATTCATCGGCCAAAACCTGGATAAAGCCTACATCAAGAAAGAGCTTGATGCCTGCTTGGTTGACTAAACAAAAAAGACCGACTCAATCGAGCCGGTCTTTTTTTGAAAAATGATACAAAAGGGGACTGTCCCCTTTTGTACTATTTTACTTCTTTGAAGCAAGAGCCTGAGCTACGTCAACGGCGCAAGCTACCGAGCAACCTACCATCGGGTTGTTACCGATGCCCAGGAAACCCATCATCTCAACGTGTGCGGGAACTGATGAAGAACCTGCAAACTGAGCGTCAGAGTGCATACGACCCATGGTGTCGGTCATACCGTATGAAGCGGGACCAGCGGCCATGTTATCGGGATGCAGGGTACGGCCTGTACCACCACCTGATGCTACTGAGAAATAAGGCTTGCCGGCCAGAACACGCTCCTTCTTGTAAGTACCTGCAACGGGGTGCTGGAAACGTGTGGGGTTGGTTGAGTTACCGGTGATTGATACGTCAACACCCTCCTTCCACATGATGGCTACACCCTCACGTACGTCGTCGGCACCGTAGCACTTAACCTTGGCACGGGGACCGTCGCTGTAAGGAATGGTCTTAACCACCTTGAGCTTACCGGTATAGTAGTCAAACTTGGTCTGAACGTATGTGAAACCGTTGATACGGCTGATGATCTGAGCGGCATCCTTGCCCAGACCGTTCAGGATAACGCGCAGGGGCTGCTTGCGTACCTTATCGGCCTTAGCGGCAATCTTGATGGCACCCTCGGCAGCAGCGAAACTCTCGTGACCGGCCAGGAATGCAAAGCACTGTGTCTTCTCAGAGAGCAGACGGGCAGCCAGGTTACCGTGACCAAGACCTACCTTACGGTCATCGGCTACAGAACCGGGAATGCAGAAACTCTGAAGGCCGATACCGATGTTCTCGGCAGCCTTGACAGCGCTCTTGTCACCGGTCTTCTCACCCTCCTTGAGAGCGATGGCGCAACCTACAACGTAAGCCCACTTGGCGTTCTCAAAGCAGATAGGCTGAGTCTCCTCACAAGCCTTGTAAGGATCGATGCCGTAGCTGTCACAAATCTTGTTAGCCTCTTCAATTGAGGAGATTCCATGCTCGTTAAGAGCAGCGAGGATCTGCTTCATGCGGCGATCCTGTGATTCGAACTTTACTTCTCTAATCATAGTAGTATCTCCTTATTCTTTACGGGGGTCAATAAACTTAACTGCACCGGCCTCCTTGGTGAAGCGTCCGTAGGTTGAAGTAACCTTCTTCAGTGCCTCGTTGGCATCGGTACCCTTCTTGATCTCATCCATGAGTTTACCAAAGTTGATGAACTCATAACCGCAAACCTGATCGTCCTTATCCAGAGCGATGCGGTTTACATAACCCTCGGCCATCTCAAGGTAGCGAACACCCTTGGCCTTGGTGCCGTACATGGTACCTACCTGGCTGCGCAGACCCTTACCAAGGTCTTCCAGACCGGCACCTACAATCAGACCGCCCTCTGAGAAAGCGCTCTGTGAACGGCCGTAAACGATCTGCAGGAACAGCTCGCGCATGGCGGTGTTGATAGCGTCGCATACCAGGTCAGTGTTCAGAGCCTCAAGCAGAGTCTTGCCCTGCAGGATCTCGGCAGCCATAGCGGCTGAGTGAGTCATACCTGAGCAACCGATAGTCTCAACGAGAGCCTCCTCGATGATACCGTTCTTGATGTTCAGAGACAGTTTGCATGCACCCTGCTGGGGAGCGCACCAACCAATACCGTGGGTATAGCCCGAGATATCCTTGATATCCTTGGCCTTGATCCACTTACCCTCTTCCGGGATGGGAGCGGGACCGTGCTGAGGACCTTTCTGGACCACGCACATGTTTTCAACTTCTTTTGAGTAAATCATAAATGGAATATGGTTTTTTATGATGATTTCTTAACAGGATGCAAAAATACTCTTTTTTCGGTTTTTAATAAGCAGAACTTGTGTTATCTTTAATAAATTTGCAACTGAATAATTTAAATCAGAGACAACTATGAAAAGAAACATCTTCAACTCAATACTTGCCGCCCTCACAGTGTCGGCGCTTGTTATGTCCTGTGACCCTATCGAACCTGCCTCTTATACAGAGAATTTCTATCGTATCGCCACAGTAAACTGTGTTAACGGCAGGGCATCGCTCAAGTTTGATTACACCGGCGAGAACTACAGCATAGACAATTTCAAGACGCAGAAAGACCTGGACAGGTTTGAACTGAATCACGGTGACCGCATAATTGCCGGCCTGCAGTACTACGCAGTAAACGGTATGGGTAAGGTCACAATCCAGAGCGCCACCGCCTATCCCGTCATCAAACTTGAGGAGTCACGCCCATCGGACACTCTGAACTATGACTTCCTGTTCAACGTACTGACTCTCTGGGATGTCAAATACCCCGCCATCTGGGCTACCGGCCATCTGGTAAACCTGGCGCCCATCTACTATGTGCCCAAAGAGACAAGCCCCCGTGACTTCTACCTCTACCCCATGCAGATGAACAAGGATACCCTGGAACTCCGCATGTACTCATACATCCCCGACAATGACCTGGCCATTCGCGGTTACGGCAGCGCGTCACAGTCATGGCTCTGCTACGACATAGCCTCCTTAAGGGATTCCGTGGCCGATGACGCCGAACTCAATCACCGCAAGCAGATACTAAGTGACATAGAGAAACTCAACAAGGATTCAATCATGGTTCACATATTCCAGCCCGATACCCTTCGCGGCATGCTGGATACCATTTACTATGAGCGCTATCCGAAAGTTTCCGTATCAATCAAGATTCCTTTTGATTTCTGATTCCCATAGATGGCCAAGCGTACAGCCTCCAAGAGCGTAAACATAAAGAACAAGCGGGCATCGTTTGACTACGAGCTGCTTGACACCTGGACAGCCGGCATTGTGCTCACCGGAACCGAGATAAAATCCATCCGTGACTCAAAAGCCAGCCTGGCCGACAGCTACTGCACGTTCATAAACGGAGAGCTCTGGGTAAAAGGCATGCACATAGCCCAGTACGCATTCGGCTCCTACAACAATCATGAAGCCAAGCGCGACCGCAAGCTCCTGCTCACCAAGAAAGAACTCCGCAAACTTGCCGCCGACAGCAAGAACCCCGGCTTCACCATCGTCCCCACCCGCCTCTTCATAGGCGACAAAGGCCTGGCCAAACTCGTCATCGCCCTTGCCAAGGGTAAGCACGAGTATGACAAACGTCAGTCAATCAAAGACAACGAAGATAAGCGAGAGATTGCCCGCGCGTTCAGCGTTTCGCGTTGAGCATCACGGCGTGTACGCTCTGCAGCCAACCCTGAAGGTTGCGGATACGCTCTTCGGGTTTCATTTCCGGCAGACAGATCTCACTGATCTTGCGGACCTCCTTGATCTGATTAACTGAGGTAAAGACTCCGCAGGCGCAGCAGTTAAGTATGGCCGATCCCAGTCCCGATGCCTCCTCCAGTCCCAGACGCTTTACGGGGAATCCCAGAATATCGGCCTGGAACTGCATCAGGAAATCGTTCTTAGCCGATTCGCCGTCAATTGAGAGCTCACGCAGCGGAGTGGTCAGGTCACGCATGGCCAGTTCCACCACATCGGCCACCTGATAAGCGATTGATTCAAGTGCGGCGCGAACCACGTGTGCGCGTGTAGCCTGCATTGTGAGTCCGGTTATCATAGCCTTGGCTTCGGGAACCCACCAGGGTGAACCCAGACCGTTGAATGCCGGTACAAAATAGACGCCGCCGTTGTCCGGGACGCTCTGAGCCAATGTCTGAGTATCATCGGTCGAATCTACCAGACGCAGGTTATCGGTAATCCAGTCCAGCACGGCGCCCGATGAATGCACGTGACCCTCAACCACGTAATAGTTGTGGTCAAATATGGAGTAGCCTATGGAGCACACCATGCCGTTGGGAGCCGGAACCGGCTTCTCGCCAACGTTGAACATGACCGATGAGCCCGTACCGTAAGTGGTCTTGCCCTCACCCGGCTCAAAGCACAACTGGCCCACAAGTGCTCCGTGTGAATTACCCAGCACTCCTGCTATCTGTACAGGTTTGGGCAGCAGGCCATCTATATCGGTCTCACCGAATACACTATCCGACGGTTTGGTCTCGGGCAGCATCTGGGCGGGAATGGTGAATACCCTGAGGATATCGGGATCCCACTCCATGGAATTGATGTTGAATAGCAGGGTGCGTGATGCGTTTGAGTAATCGGTCAAGTGATTTTTGCCGCCGGTAAGTTTCCAGATGAGCCATGTATCGATGGTACCCATCAGTATGTCACCCTTCTCGGCACGCTCTCTTACGCTCTGTATGTTGTCCAGAATCCATTTTACACCGCTTCCGCTGAAATATGTATCGGGAATAAGTCCTGTACGTTCCTTTATGGTAGCCTCGTAGCCTTTGTCAATCAGTTCCTGGCAGAATGATGCGCCACGGCGGCACTGCCACATTACTGCGGGATATACAGGCTTGCCGGTATTCTTATCCCACAGCACGACTGTCTCGCGCTGGTTTACCATAGAAACCGAGAACTCGTTGCCCTCAAACGGGGGCAGGTCCAACTGCTTTATGGCAGCCACTGTATTTGCGTAAATCTCCTCGGCATCGGCCTCAACCCAGTCCTGGCGTGGATGGTTGATTTTGTGAGGGATTATCTTATGGTCTATAAGATTGAGTTTCTCATCGAACAGCAGCGCCTTTGATGATGATGTGCGCTGGTCAATTGTGATTATGTATCTCATTACTTGTTGTTGTCAGCTAGTTTTTCAATCGCCCGGAACAGTTGCTCCCGGTCTTTGTACTCGTTATATTTACGGTTAACGCGCTTTACATAGTTAAGAGTCTCGGTTGCATCGAACGCGCCGTATTGGCATACGCTGTCGTTATAGACCTCAGGGTCCGATAAGGACGCCAGCACCGGACTCAGGCTGTTCCAGTTGTAGCGGTTTACACCATTCTTGCGCGCTATACGCATAGCATCAAAGATATGGTTTGAACCGCCGTTGTAACTGCCCAGTATATAGTTCATTCTCTCTCTTTCATTGATGAAACTGAACAGGCTGCCCAGATCATCTATGTACTTAACGGCCACCCTGATATCCAGTTCCACGCTCTGCGCCATTGTATCGGCCACACCCATCTTGGCAAGCAGATGCCGGTATGTAGAGGGCATGATCTGCATCAGGCCCTGTGCACCGCGATGTGAGCGTGCGGTCGTATCGAACTTGGACTCCACGTAAGCAATCGCAGCAAGCATCTTCCAGTCACACACGCTGTCGGCATAGAGACGGAACAGAGAATCAAAGGGTGAAATGTAGATGTAATCCTGAGGCTTGGGCTGTACCTCTTCCTCTGCAGGGGCATCGGCCACCCGATCCTGCTTACAGGTTCTGGTGAGGAAAAGGATAAGTATCAGGGCTGCGGTTACCAGAAGTATTATAACCTTCTTGGCATTCATCTCGGGCCCGTTGTATCTAGTCTCCTGCATTGCAAACGTCGCACCTTAAAGCGACTCAATTAAATATCGGCGCAAAGTTACACCTTTTTTATAAGAGAGCAAAATCACAAAAAACGGCGTTTGGCTTGCATAATACAAAAAAGGCGCATACCTTTGCAGTCGAAATGAAAAGTTATACAGCATCATATCACCATCATCATACCTGCAGATCCTGATCGGTAGGCTATAATTGGTGTATAAATATACAAGAGGCTTGCCGGTTGACGGTGAGCCTCTTTTTAATTACAAGATTTAAAACACTTTATAATATGTTACGAATAGCTGTACAGTCAAAAGGTCGTTTATACGACGAGACAATGGAGTTGCTTCAGGAGTCAGGCATCAGCCTGGGAGTATCCAAGCGCACCCTTCTGGTCCAGGCCGGAAACTTCCCGGTCGAGGTCCTGTTCCTGCGCGACGATGATATACCGCAGTCAGTTGCCGGCGGTGTGGCCGATGTAGGTATCGTGGGCGAGAACGAGTTTGTGGAGCGTCAGGAGAAGGCCGATATCATCAAGCGCCTTGGATTCAGCCGCTGCCGCCTGTCACTTGCCATCCCCAAAGCCATTGATTACAAAGGCCTGGAGTGGTTCAACGGCAAGAAAATCGCCACCTCCTACCCCGGAATCCTCAATTCATTCCTCCAGAAGAACGGAATCCAGGCCGAGACACACGTAATAACCGGCTCCGTTGAGATTGCTCCCGGAATAGGCCTGGCCGATGCCATATTCGACATAGTAAGTTCTGGCTCCACACTGGTCAGCAACAACCTGCGCGAGGTTGAGGTTGTAATGCAGTCCGAGGCCCTTCTGATCGGCAACCCCAACATGGATGCTGAGAAGAAAGCCATCCTTGAGGAACTCCTGTTCCGCTTTGACGCAGTAAAGGCCGCTCAGGGCAAGAAATACATCATGATGAACGTGCCCGATGACCGCATGAGCGAGGTTCTGGCTGAACTTCCCGGCATCAAGAGCCCCACGGTAATGCCTCTGGCCACCAAGGGCTGGAGTTCGGTTCACACCGTACTTGACGAGAAGCGTTTCTGGGAGATCATCGGCCGCCTCAAAGCCGCCGGTGCCGAAGGCATCCTTGTTCTCCCCATTGAAAAAATGATCCTCTAAGCAAAATGATACAAAAGGGGACAGACCCCTTTTGTACTATTTTCTCCAAATCGAAAGAAAATGAACATTGTAAAATATCCTGCTAAAGGCTTGTGGAAAGAATTGCTCTCACGCCCCGCACTGAGTGTGGAGGGTCTCTACGAGCGTGTCCAGGCTGTGCTTGACACTGTACGAAAAGGCGGTGACCAGGCGCTAAAGGACTATGAGCTCCAGTTTGACAAGGTCCAGCTGGACTCACTTGCAGTAAGCCAGGCTGAACTTGACGAGGCTGCCGCTCTGGTACCGGCCGATTTGCGCAGCGCAATAGACCGCGCCGCCCAGAACATCCGCAAGTTCCACGAGTCCCAACTGCCCCAGTTGAGCAAGGTGGAGACCACCCCCGGCGTAACCTGCTGGCAGAAGGCAGTGCCTATCACCAAGGTAGGCCTCTACATCCCCGGCGGCACAGCACCCCTGTTCTCCACAGTACTGATGCTGGCCATCCCCGCCCGCACCGCAGGCTGCACGGAGATTGTTCTCTGCACCCCTCCTGGACGTGACGGAAAGGTCAACCCCGCAATACTCTACGCCGCACAGGTGGCAGGAGTGAACCGGTTCTTCAAACTGGGCGGATCACAGGCCATCGCCGCAATGGCGTACGGCACCGAGAGCGTACCCAAGGTATCCAAAATATTCGGCCCCGGCAATCCCTACGTTACCGCCGCCAAGCAGATAGTATCACTCAAGGATGTGGCAATTGATATGCCCGCCGGCCCGTCGGAGGTTGAGGTAATAGCCGATGCCGATGCAAACCCCGCATTCGTAGCCGCCGACCTGCTGTCACAGGCCGAGCACGGACGTGACAGCCAGGTGATACTGCTCACCACATCGGCAGAACTCATTGATAAGGTTCAGGCCGAGGTTGACCGCCAGGTAGCCCTGCTGCCCCGCAACGAGATTGCAGAGGCATCACTTCAGAACAGCCGCATGATACTGCTCCGCGATGACGATGAGATAATCGAGATGACCAACGAGTACGCCCCCGAGCACCTGATCATCCAGACTCAGAACGCATCTGAACTTGCAGAGCGCGTAATCAACGCAGGTTCAGTGTTCATCGGCCCCTGGTCACCCGAGAGTGCGGGCGATTATGCATCGGGCACCAACCATACCCTGCCCACCAGCGGATACGCCAAGGCATACTCGGGCGTGAATATAGACAGTTTTATGCGCAAGATAACCTTCCAGCAGCTCTCACGCGAGGGTCTAAAAGCCCTTGGTCCGGTCATCGAGACCATGGCCGCCGGCGAGTATCTGGATGCGCACAAGAACGCAGTTACTGTAAGACTGAAAGAACTATGAAACCGTTACAAGAACTTGTAAGACCCAATATCTGGAGCCTGAGCCCCTACACATCGGCCCGCGATGAGTACAAAGGCCATGAGGCCAAGGTGTTCCTGGACGCCAATGAGAACCCCTACAACGACCCGGTAAACCGCTACCCCGACCCGTTGCAACGCGACCTCAAGGCACGCATCTGCGCCATCAAGGGCGTACAAGATGACACAATTTTCTTTGGCAACGGCAGCGACGAGGCCATAGACCTTATGTTCCGCATATTCTGTCGTCCCGGAGTGGACAACGCCGTGGCCATAGAGCCCACCTACGGAATGTACGGAGTCTGCGCCGATATAAACGACGTTGAGTACCGCCGTGTGCTGCTGGACGACAACTTCCAGCCCAGTGCAGACAAACTCCTGGCTGCAGTCGATGCCAATACCAAACTGATATTCTTCTGCTCGCCCAACAACCCCAGCGGCAACAACATTGACCGCAAGGTAATTGACAAGGTGCTGGACTCATTTGACGGAATAGTGATTGTGGACGAGGCCTACATAGACTTTGCAGGCGTACCTTCATATCTGCAGCAACTGCAGTCCCGCCCCAACCTGGTAGTACTCCAGACCTTCTCAAAGGCATGGGGAATGGCTGGAATCCGTCTGGGAATGGCTTTTGCGCAGCCCGAGATCATCGGCATCATGAACAAGGTCAAGTACCCCTACAACATCAACCTGCTCACACAGCAGCGCGCCATGGAGGAGGTAATGCAGCACGCCCGCGTAAAGGGATGGGTTGAGTCTATCCTTAAAGAGCGCACACGCCTGATGAAGGAGTTTGCAGCACTTGACTGCTGCATAAAGGTCTATCCGTCCGATGCCAACTTCTTCCTGGCCCGCGTAAAGGATGCCGCCGCCACCTACAACTATCTGGTTGAGCAAGGCATCATTGTCCGCAACCGCAGCAAGGTTGCCCTTTGCGGTAACAGCCTGCGCATAACCATCGGTACAGTACCCGAGAACAACGCATTATTGGAAGCATTATCAAAATACAAATGATATGAAAAAGAGGGTGTTATTCATAGACCGCGACGGAACCATCATAGTAGAGCCGTCCGACGAGCAGCTTGACAGTTTTGAAAAACTGCAGTTTGTACCCGGAGTATTCCGCGGCCTCACGTTCCTGCGCCAGCACACTGACTTTGAGTTCGTTATGGCAAGCAACCAGGACGGGCTGGGCACCTCATCGTACCCCGAGGCCGATTTCTGGCCCACCCACAACTTCATCCTCAACACCCTGAAGGGCGAAGGCGTGGAGTTCAACGACATCCTCATAGACCGCCACTTCCCACAGGACAACGCCCCCACCCGCAAGCCCGGCACCGGCATGTTCGGAAAGTACATGACCGATGAGTACGACCTGGCTGCCAGTTACGTAATTGGCGACCGCGCCACCGATGTGGAACTGGCCCGCAACCTGGGCTGCCGCGCCATCCTGCTGCAGGACAGTGCAGACAGTCTGTCTGACGATTTGAAGTCAGTCTGCGCCTTTGCAAGCCGCGACTGGTGGAAGGTTACAGAATTCGTGTTTGCAGGCGAGCGCCGTGCATCGGCCCACCGAGCAACAAAAGAGACTGACATACTGGTTGAGTTGAACGTGGACGGCACCGGCAAGTGCGATATCAGCACCGGTTTGGGATTCTTTGACCACATGCTGGAGCAGATTGGCCGTCACGGAGGTATGGACCTGACCGTCAAGGTTAAGGGTGACCTCTACGTCGATGAGCACCACACCATCGAGGATACCGGAATCGTGCTTGGCGAGTGCATCCGCAAGGCATTGGGCGACAAGCGCGGTATAGAGCGCTACGGCTACGCCCTGCCCATGGACGACTGTATGGCTCAGGTAGTGCTTGATTTTGGAGGCCGCAGCTGGCTTGTCTGGGATGCAGAGTTCAAGCGTGAAAAGATTGGCGAGATGCCCACCGAGATGTTCCTGCACTTCTTCAAGTCCCTGAGCGACGCCGCCGCAATGAACCTGAACATCCAGGCGCAGGGTGACAACGAGCACCACAAGATAGAGGCCATCTTCAAGGCCTTTGCCCGCGCCCTCAAACAGGCCGTGCGCCGCGATATCTGGAACTACACACTCCCTTCATCAAAGGGCGTGCTGTAGTCAGTATCGGCCTACTTTGGGCTTACTGGCCTGGTATTCACTCCAGTTTCCATCATCATTCCGTAGATATGCGACTTCGCCCCAAGCCCATGGGGTCGTCTTGCCGGTCTCGTAAAAGTCAATACGGAACTTGCCCTCATAATTGATGATTCCGGGATCTGTGGTGTACAAATGTGTCCAAAAATCATCGGAATACCTGTATCCGTCAACGACGACTGCAACCGAATCATTTACTACAACCAATGAGGAATGGACATCGGCTGAATCTCCTTCCTCTTTTCCTGACAGCCATCTCATATCCAGTTTCAGAGTATCCTCCTTAGAGACAATCACACTTGGATGCCCGTATCTGTCTTCAATTATTGTATCATCATGCAAACAATCCATCACTCTTGATACATATACATCAGACCAATAGGCGGTAATACACGCCAGTTCGTCGTTCGTATCCCAATTTCTACCCTCACATCCTGTCAAGGTCCAGGATGCAACAACTATAAGCGCAAAATATAATATAATCTTTTTCATATCATCAGAATTTGAAACTGGCTCCAACTCTTACTCCCGGAATAATCGGAATAGAAAGGAAACAATACTCTGAACCATAACCCAGTTCAGTTAAAAATCCGATATTACTATTCATGGGTCTGAACCTGAATCCAAGTAATGTCAGATGCCAACGTATGTCTTTTTCACCTAAAGTGCCTCTATTCACCACATCACCGGTCAAATCCCAATAATCGCAATCATTCCTTATCTCTCCACCCAGAAAAGCCTGAGTATACATACTGAGTTGTGGACGGTCAAAAATGTGATATCTTAAACCCAACAGAAAATCCATCTTAAAGGCATATTCTCTGTCGTCTTTTGTGCCGTATATAACATTGACATCCTGGTAATCAGCTACATGGAGTCCTGTATATCCCACTAAAGAAAGGCGTTTAAAGAATCCCGAGTCTGCCAGTTTGTATGCCAATTCCGCAGATATACTGGGATACAATGTAGAATTGTAGGATTCTTTATTCAAATCACTCAGTTCCATAGGACGGAGAGAATAGAAATCAAGATGATTACCAATATAATTTCTATGGTTTTCAGTATCTGCAATATAGTATAAACCTGGCGTGGATATACCGATATTAAACTCAAAATCTCCTTTTTTCTCTTGCGCCTTTAGAGCAAGCGGCCAAAACAAGGAAAAGGCTAATGTAAAAAGCAAACAATGTCTCAAATGCATAATTGTAATAATAAGTCCCCAAATGTAGGCATTATCACTTTACATAATAACAAGAACGGAAAGAAAGTGGGCAAGGTTGCATATATATTAAACTTTTTGTTTCTTTGTCATCGAAAAAGCGATATATATGCCTGCATTGGTTGACATAAAAGAACTCCGCAAGACAAGACGAATGACCCAATCGCAATTGGGACGGTTATGCGGTATGAGCAAATCCCAAATCTCCCGAATGGAGAATGGAACTTTGGGAAGTCCAGAAACTATATCCAGGGTTTTAAATGCTTTGGATTATGAAGTTAAACTTGTAATTGTTGACCGTCGCAACAATCTGTCATTAAAAAGAGATGCTATTCTTGATGCTCTCAAACAATACAAGGAGCTAAATTCACAGAAATACGGTATTACAAAACTGGGGCTTTTTGGAAGTTATGCACGTGGAGAACAAACGCCCAGTAGCGACATCGATATCTGCGTATCCATCGAACCACCATCCTTGTTCAAGCTAGGAGGAATACACTCCGACCTTAAAGAATTGTTCAACAAAGAAATAGACTTAGTATCTCTTACCGGAACACTGAAACCTGATTTCATCAAAGAACTAAATAAAGACGTAATCTATGTTTGAAAACAAAAAACGAATCAAGTCTTACCTTGAAACAATTATCCAGGAAACAGAACTAATTCCAGAAATGTCTAAAACCATCAAAGATCCCAATGATTTTCTTACTGACATAAGCGGTATGACCATCTTCAGGGCTTGCGGGATGAGTTTGCAGTATGTAACCGAAACATCTGTAAAAATCAGAAATCTTGTGAGAAAAGAACTGTTTGACCATTATGACGATGTTCCTTGGCCGGAGATCTTTGGTTTAAGGAACTTTATCTCACATGCTTATGGTGATGTTGATGAGAAAGACATTTTCAATACCATAAAACAAGATATACCCGCTCTCAATTCAACAGCAAGAAAGATGCTCGAAGACTTGGAAGCGGGTAAACTGGACCGATTCTTGAAATAATCAACTTAAAAGTATTTGTTTGGATTGCTCAAGGGCAGCAATTACCTTGTCGCACCAGGCATCGAACTCCGGATCCTCAGTCTGGCACTCCTTGTGTCCAAGGATGTAATCCAGAGTCCGGCCGATACCCTGCTCCGGTGTGATGGTGGCGCAGAATCCGGGCACGGCGCGCTTGAGTTTGCTGTTGTCAAACAGCACGGTGTGCGCCTTGTCGCCCCAAAGTTCACCTGTATAATTGTACGGAGCCACATCAATAAGATACTGTGACGATACATAATACGGATGCAACTCCACGCCCAGATGCTTGGCAACAATCTGATATATCTGGTTCCATGTGATTGAGACATCGGTCGTTATCTGAAACGCCTCACCAATGGCACGCTCATTACCCATAAGGCCGATGAACCCGCGCGCAAAATCCTCATTGCAGGTAATGGTCCAGAGCGAAGTGCCGTCACCCTGAATGATGACCGGCTTGCCCTCCATAATGCGCTTTACAACCTGCCAACTGCCTTTAGGGCCGTGAACTGCCAGCGGAACCGCACGCTCATCGTAGGTATGGCTGGGGCGGATAATGGTTACCGGGAAACCGTTCTCGCGGTACATCCGCATCAGGAAATCCTCGCACGCAATCTTGTTGCGCGAGTAGTCCCAATAGGGATTGGCCAGCGCAGTGCCCTCGGTAATCACATAATTGGCCGGCATCTTGTTGTAGGCCGATGCCGAACTGATATACATGAACTGTTTGGTCTTGCCGCAGAACAGACGGTAGTCACGCTCCACCTGCTCGGGAACAAACCCTATGAAATCACAAACCACGTCAAAGGTCATATCCTTGATGAGCTTGGCCACGCCCGCCTCATCGTTGTTGATATCGGCCTTCAACACCTTTACATTCTCAGGCACGCGGTCGCTGCGGTTGCCTCGGTTCAAAAGATAAAGTTCACAGCCCTGAGCGGCCAGCTGCCGCGTGATTGCTGAACTGATAGTCCCCGTTCCGCCAATAAACAAAGCTTTCATATTCAGGTTAGTTGGTTTTTGCAAATATATAAAAAAACGGAATACTGAGCTTGAGGGTGACGTTTCGTCCGGGATTGCGGATACCCACGTACTTGAGGCGGCTCAGATGGTCAACATACACCTTATCTGTCAGATTATCAGCGATAAGGCTGAGTTGTGCCACACATTTGCCCTTACACATTATGTCCGTATGGGCCGATGCCCCAACGAGCAAATATGCATCGGTTGCAGTCTCGGTCCCCTGCAGATAATGATCCTGCCTGAAATGACGGTCGGCACGCACGGACAGATAGCTGTTGTTCAATATCTTGCCCGAATGGGTAATCTCCCATTTCACCTCGGCACCCACTTTGGGCGCAGGGATAAGCGGCATGTCACTTGACTGGAACCTGCCACGCACGTATGAGAAATCAGCCCCCAGATGCAGGGCGTGGAACGGATGGCAATCGGCAGCAAATTCCGCACCATACAGCAGCGCATCGGTGGCATCATAACGGTACTCGTCATAGCTCTCAATAACATTGCCTGTCCGCAAGGCGTAGATATAGTTGTCAATGCGGTTGCAGAACAAGGCGGCAGTCAGAGACACGTGCTGCAGCTGCAAATCCGCCCCCAGATCACCCTGCAGGCTGAATTCGGGATCAAGCCTGTTGTTACCCTTCTCATAACGTACAGTCCCCTCATGGACACCGTTCGATGCCAGCTCGCTCAGGTTGGGAGCACGGAATCCGCGTGCCACATTCGCCCTTAGATTCAGAATCTCAAACGGCGAATAAACCAGACCGATGCTACCGGTCACTCCTGTAAAGTCACGCTCAAACGCATCGAACTTATCCTCCAGATAAAGGCTGTTCAGATGGCGCATATCGGCTCTGACACCTCCTGCCAGGGTAAAACGGTCCCAGTTCTTTGTAGTTGTAACAAACAGACCGGCATCAAACAGTCGGTATGCAGGGATGAGCACCTCCTCACCAAGATTGTCACTCTCTTGGTACATACCGCCCACTCCTGCCGCCAAACGCCAGCCGTCGGCAAACTCATCGGTGGTATAGCGCACATCATAATTCATGGTTGAAAGCCGGAAATCAAGTTCTGCCTCATCGGCCTCTTCCTCAAACTCCTGACGGCGGTTCTGTTGAAGGCCGATAAGCATCTTCATGCTGCCGGGACCCAACACGAAAGAGTTATCCAGCACCGCCTTGTAGTGATGTACCTGCTGGAACGGCAGTTCAACGGCATAACCGGTGGGACCTTCAAGTTCTGACTCGCCGTCCTCATAACCTTCGGTCATACCCGGAGTAAGATGGTAATAGCCCAACGTAAGGCGTGAGAATCCCCAGTCACGGTTCAAGCCCACCTTGCCGCTGGCCGCGCGCTCGCGGAACTGTGTACCCGGCACAAGTCCGTCGGCTGCGTTGCGGAACGCATGTGCGTACTTATCGGTAAAACGAACATCCCAGACCGTTCCGCCACGGTTGCCGCTCTGATGTACAGAATAGGCTGCCAGGCCGCTGTTGGTCTGATACTCGCTAGTTACTCCGCCCTCAATTGCACCGGGTTCCGGAAACGGATTGGGGTTGAGAATGATTACACCTGCCAGCGCATCGGACCCGTACATCAGACTGGCCGGACCTTTCAGGATTTCGGCGCTGCCCACGGTCTCGGCATCCACCTCGATTCCATGCTCATCACCCCACTGCTGGCCCTCCTGGCGGATTCCGTCGGCCAAAAGGATGACCCGGTTGTATCCCATGCCGCGAATTACGGGCTTGGAAACGCCGCTGCCGGTGGTTACCTGACTCACTCCGGGTATGGTTGCTATGACATCTATGATATTGGTCGATGCCCTGCTCTTGAGCGTCTGTGCATCGGCCACGCTTATGGCCGACGGGGTCTGGCTCAGACGGCTGGTTCCGGTAAGTCCCGTGACCGTGATTTCATCGAGTTTGAGGTGTTTATAGAATATATCGGTACTGTCTTGTGAATATGCGGCAGTATGCGCTGCTATGCACAGCACAGCCGCAATGATAATATTTCTTTTCATTGTGGATTATAGTATCTTGATTAATAATGGTATATGAGGACTATTCGTACGGACAGTCCATTCTCTTTGATTATCAACAAGATACTGTAGGAGGAGCACGGGATTTGGATCGTTCCTGCCAACCTGCCTGCAGGCTGATGGGAACGGCAGGGCAGTCAACGCCCCGAACAACAGAAATGACAGGCTGCGCCGCAGGAGTGATGTCCAATTGGACAGTCTGAATGAATCGGCATATCCGGCAGTCATCAAGTCCGCCATGATTTATAAAGATGTGATGGGAACTCTGTCCCTCGCTTATCTCACAGACGGCATTTTGATCAGCAGGCTGGTGACGGTGAAACGATGCAAACAGCAACGCCTGCATGAATACCGCCAGCAACACAATGGCTGATAACCTTTTACCTCTGTTCCTTATCACAAAAACGCTTCCGTAAGATGTTTTGACGCTGCAAATGTAACAAAAACGACGCAAAGGGGTCGTTTCGTTTTGCGTCATTTTTGCCAAAGTGTCCCACAACAACCCCGCTCACAGCGCTTGTAGCGGGGCTCGTTGTGTTACATACCCTCATCTGGAGCCTATGTCCCACGCTAACCCGCGAGAGAACGTATTCTCAGTGGGGTGAGTGTGGGACACTTTGGCGGAAATGGGAGGGGCCGATGCCCGATTCCTCAGTTGCGGATAAGGCCGGTGCGGTAGGCTTGGAGCAGGGCGCGCAGGTCCTCCACGCGGGACATCAGGCGGCGGCCCTTATCGGTGTCGCGCACCAGAATCTGCTGGTCCGAATACTCTACCACCTGCGTGGCGGCGATCACATCCATGCCCTGGGCGATGGACTGCTGGATGGACTCGAACGGATGGTGGCGTACCAGGCGCATTCCGTGGGAGTTGAAAATCAGCGTGTAACCGGCTATTCCGGTCTGCTGGTGGTAAACCTTTGAGAATCCGCCGTCAATTACCAGCAGACGTCCATCGGCCTTGATGGGACTCTCGCCGCTGGATTCCTTTACGGGGATGTGCCCGTTTATTATGTGGGCGTGCTCCAGGTTGGTGATACCAAACTCGCGCAGTATCATCTCGCAGATGTCGCGGCAGTTCTTGAGGCGGTAATAGTTGCCCTTTTCCTCAAAATGTGTCTCTTTCTCTGCCAGGAAATAGCGCTCAAAGGTGGCCATTCGTTTCTTGTCGAAGGGGGGCGATACGGGTCCGCACCAAAGGTACCAGAACAGGTCCTGACCGTATTGTTTAAGTGGGTCATCGTCCGATGCATAATACGCGGTACGGACGTATTTATCAATCGTATCAAACAGCTCACGACCCTTATAATCAACACCTTGGATATTCATGGACGCCAGCGTTCCGTCCTCGTTCAGAGGCACGCTTCCGTGATATAGCAGGTTGTTGTTGTGCACCAGATAGAGCGATCCGTGCTCAAAGAGGCAGTCCACGTGACGGGCCAGCGCCTTACTGTTGCAGAAACTGTGTGTGAGGCGGTCTATCACGTTCTGCTCGGCCGGAGTCAGTTTATAAGGATCTTTGGGGTCAACGGTGGGGAAGTTGGTATCGAGCAACTTATACTTTTTACCGTCTATGTTTATTACTCCGCGCTTGAAATCTATCTTATCCAGCAGGTTGCGGTGCTCCATATTGAACTCCGGATGGCGGGCAATCACCGCAGCCTCTATCTTGAACTGTATTATGGCGATGGCCTTGTGCATCTGTGAGAGCAGGTCCATCTGCGGCAGGTCCTCCACCGGGGTGTCATCGGTCTTGACCGGAATGAACAGCGTGCAGGGGTCATCGGCGTATGTCTGCATGGCGAATGTGGCCAGCGGCAGCAGGTTTATGCCGTAACCGTCCTCAAGCGTGGTCATGGCTGCGTATTTAAGGCTGTTGCGTACCACGTTAGCCACGCAGGCGGCGCTGCCTGTGGCGGCTCCCATCCACACTACGTCGTGGTTGCCCCACTGGATGTCAAAATCGCGGTAGTTACAGAGCATGTCCATTATGCGGTGTGCGCCGGGGCCGCGGTCGTAGATATCGCCTATTATATGTAGCTGGTCTATTACCAGGCTGCGGGTGACATCGGCTATGGCGGTTATGAAATGGCCGGCGCGGCCCGTGCTTACAATCGTATCTACTATGGCCTTCAGATAGTTATGCTTGGATGTGAATGTGCCCCGGGTCTCGTGCATCAGCTCTTCTATGATGTAGGCGTAGTCCTTGGGCAGGGCCTTGCGTACCTTGGAGCGGGTGTAGCGCGAAGCCACGCGGGTAAGTACGGCAATCATGCGTATCAGTGTAACCTTGTACCATTCGTTCAGGTTATTGTTATCGGCCTTGATAGTACGCAGTTTGGCCTCGGGGTAGCTTATCAGGGCGCTCAGGGTGCGCTTATCGTCGGCACTGAGTTCATCGCCGAATACCGCGTCGATCTTCTGCTGGATTACGCCCGATGCAGAGCGCAGCACGTAGTCAAACGCGTCGTACTCGCCGTGGATATCGGTCACAAAATGCTCGGTTCCCTTAGGCAGGTTGAGTATTGCCTCCAGGTTTATTATCTCGGTCGATGCCGCCGCGATGCTTGGGAAACTCTTGGCCAGCAACTGCAGATATTCTACGCTTCTCTCCATAGTCCTGTATGTTTACTGCAAATTTAATGGTTTTCCGCCAAAGTGTCCCACACTCACCCCACTGAGAATACGCTCTCTCGCGGGTTAGCGTGGGACACAGGCTCCAGATGAGGGTATGTAACACAACGAACCCCGCCACAAGCGCTGTGAGCGGGGGTGATGTGGGACACTTTGGCAAAAATGACGCAAAGGGAAACGACCCCAATGCGGCGTTTTTGTGGAAAAGCGAGCCTGAGCTTATGGGATATTGCGCAAAATAGCCAGCAAATGGTCAAACACCATGGGAACGGTGGCCAGTTCAAGGCGCTCGGACGGTGAGTGTACGCCGCGCAGTGTCGGGCCGATGGAGATCATATCCAGATCGGGGTACGATGTCAGGAACAGACCGCACTCCAGGCCGGCATGGATAGCCTTGACCTTGGGGTCCTTCCCGAACAGCTCCTTATACGTGCGGACCGATATATCCAGCAGCTCCGATTTGGGATTGGGAGCCCAGCCGGGATAGCCGTCATTGCTCGTAACCTTGGCGCCGGCCAGACGGAAACAAGCCGCCAGAGTAGCCTGCACCGCATATTTGCCCGACTCAACGCTGCTTCTCTGGCTCGCCAGCATAGTGACCTTACCGTTCTCGGTGCGTATGCGCGCCAGATTTGACGATGTCTCAACCAGCCCCGGCACATCCATGCTCATGGCATAAACGCCGTTGAACACGGCAAACACTGACCTTATTATATTGCGAGCCACGCCCTGCTCTATGCACTCACCAACAGCATCGGTCGATTCCATAAAGAACTTGGCCTCACGCTCGGTAACATGATATTCATCCTGAACTTCCGATGCAAACACGTTAAAGTCAACGCGTATCTTCTCGCGGTCGGCAAACGGAACGGCAATCACGGCCACAGCGTCACGCGGAATGGCGTTGTGCAGGTTACCGCCGCTCAACGAAATCAGCCTCAGGTCATATTTGTCAAGAGCGCCGTAAAGGAACCGTGCCAGAATCTTGTTGGCATTGGCATAACCCTTGTCGATATCATCGCCCGAGTGTCCGCCGTGCAGCTTATCCACTCCCACGCGCAGGAAGAAATACCCTGCAGGAACAGCCTCGGTCTTATATTCAAACTCAACGCTGGTATTGATACCACCCGCACAACCGATGAATATCTCGCCCTCATCCTCCGAGTCCAGATTGATGAGCATCTTGCCGTTCATCATGCCGGGCTTGAGGTTCTCGGCACCTGTCAGGCCGGTCTCCTCGGATACCGTAAAGAGGCACTCCACCGGTCCGTGCTCAATCTCCTTGCTGTCCAGAACAGCCAGAGCCATGGCAATACCCATACCGTCATCGGCCCCAAGAGTAGTGCCACGTGCCTTGAGCCAGCCGTCCTCAACGTACGTCTCAATGGGCTGGGTCATGAAATCGTGCTCCAGGGTGGCATCCTTCTCGCACAACATATCCTGATGGGCCTGCAGAATCACTGTCTGACGGCCCTCAAAACCGGGAGTTGCAGGCTTGGAAATGAGCACGTTGCCAACCTCATCCTTCTTGGCGGCAAGCCCACGGGCAGCGGCAAAATCCATAAGGTACTCACCTATTTTCTCCTCCCTGCCCGACGGACGCGGAATCCTGCAGATTTCCAGAAATATATCCATCACTCTCTTGGACCAATCTATCTTTTCCATATATATTTTAATAAATTATAATAATGTCTTAACAACTCAAAAATGCTTCCCAAAAGTACATTATTCTTGGCATTAATTCAACTAAAATCCATATCTTCGCGCCGCATATGTGGAAAACGTTTCTTACAGTTGTACTTTTCCTTCTTGCCGCAGTACTTTTAATGTCTGTAAGCATTCTGCTTAAGAAGAACGGCAAATTCCCCAACATACATGTCGGGCGGAATCCTGCAATGAGAAAAAGACACATAGGATGCGTTGAGGAGCAGGACAGAGAGGCACAGAAGGTTAATCCTATGGCCGTTAATGAAATAGTAAATAATTGAATTTAGCTATATGAACTTTAAGTCAGTTTCATCAATCGTACTGTCATCAGTGATGGTTCTCGGTTTCACCCAGTGCTCACAGCAGGCAGCCGCACCCCAGCAGGCTCAGGCACCCGTTGCCGTATCAGGTCTGAAAATAGCATATATCGATGTTGATTCACTCCTGGCCAACTACGCCTTCTATCAGGACCTGGCAGAGGAGATGACCCGTAAGGAGGAGAACTACCGTCTGGCTCTCACAGAGGAGAACAACAAACTCCAGAAAGAGTATGCCGAGCATCAGAAAAAGATCCAGAACGGTGTTTACTCATCTGTGGAACGTGCTCAGTCTGAGGAGAACAGATACCAGAAAAGGAATCAGGCACTGTTGGAGAAGAGTGACAAGTACAGTCAGGAACTCCTGGCTGAGAGCAATGCCAACTCACAGAAAATCAGCGAGACCGTGGACAATTTCATAAAGGAGTACAACAAGACTCACGGTTTCAACCTTATCATCTCAAAGGCCAGTCTGCTTTATGCCGATGAGGCCCTCAACATCACAGCAGAGATTCTGGATGGTCTTAACGCCGCATACAACCGCGCAGACCAATAATAAAAATAGCCAAAGCAAAAAAAGGTCATCCCGAGCAAGGATGACCTTTTTTATTTATCTTTACAAAAAAAACAAAAGCTTATGAGAAACCTGAAGTATCTCCTTTCAGCAGCCATCCTGGCTTGCATACCTTTTACAGTAAGTGCACAGTTCATGTTCGGAGGCGGCGGTAACCGCGCAGCACAGGACAGCCTGCGCAAGATTGCCGCGGCCGATTATGCCGATATGCTGGCCAAGGTAGGTGTAGGTCAGCCCCGTGAGGGACGCCAGCCCAACAGTCCCGATGAGAGCAAACACCCCAACTACGATGAGCTCATAGCCAACCCCTACCCCTTCTATCCCGATCCGCTCATCACCGAGAGCGGTAAGAAGGTCAAGAATGCCAAGATGTGGTACAAGACCCGCCGTCCCGAGTTGGTAAAACTTTTTGAAGACAACGTCTACGGCCGCATCCCCGAGAACACCCCATCGGTCAAATGGGAGGTAACCAATGAGGAGAAGAAAGATTTTGCCGGCACCCCCGTAGTGGTACGTACCCTTAAAGGCGTGGTCGACAACTCCAGTTACCCGGCAATAACGGTAGAGATATCGGCCAACGTGGTCTACCCCGACGGCAAACAGAACCTGCCCGTAATCATAGAGTTCGGATTCGGAGGCGGTGACCCCACCCGCGTACGCGGCAACAGCAAGTCCTGGCAGCAGATGGTGATAGAGCGCGGTTGGGCTGCAGCCAGCATCAACCCCTCTTCTATCCAGGCCGATGCCGGATCGGGCCTTACCAACGGCATCATCGGACTCTGCAACAAGGGAGAGTTCCGCCAGCCCACCGACTGGGGCTCACTCCGCGCATGGGGCTGGGGCCTTTCACGTCTGATAGATTACTTTGAGACCGATAAGACATTCGATGCCACCAAGTGCGCCATCGAGGGCGTATCACGCTACGGCAAGGCATCACTCGTGGCCATGGCATTCGAGGAGCGCATCGCAGCCGGATTCATAGCCTCGTCTGGCAAGGCTGGAGCAGCCGGATGGCGCAGAGACTGCGGTGAGAGCATCGGCAACATAGTATCCAACGAGGAGTACCACTGGGTATGCGGCAACCTTATCAAATACGGCACTGACCCCTATACCGAGAATGACCTGCCCGTAGATCAGCATGAGCTTATTGCACTGTGCGCCCCGCGCGCCTGCTTCATATCGACCGGCAGCTGGAACGGTGACAAGTGGCAGGATGTGGTGGGTTCGTTCATATCGGCCTCAAAGGCATCGCCCGTATATGAGCTGTTGGGTTACAAGGGCGTAGGTACTGACCTGTTCCCCGGCATGGACAACGGTCTTATGGATGGCCGCCTCACCTACCGCCAGCACCACGGCGGTCACGAGGCTGGACCCAACTGGCCCTTCTTCCTGGACTTCTTTGAGCGTGAAGTCGTTTCAAAATGATACCATTGGGGACGGTTCCGTTTGGTACTGTTTTCTCCAAAAAAATGAGTTGATCTTTGATAAAGATTAAAAACAGTACCAAACGGACCCGTCCCCAATGGTATCGATTTAACATTTTGCGGATTGTTACGTCTTAATAGTAGAAACACTTAAAAGACTACGACGATGAAAACAAGAATGATGATGATTGGCATTGCAGTTGCAGCGCTTCTGCTCGCCACAGAGAGTGTTCAGGCTCAGCCCAGAGAGGTTCGCAGAGAACGCACAGAGCGTAGGGACGACCGTCACATTGATCAGCCCGATCCGCGTCGCAGCCGTACCCGCGAGATAACAACCGCACCGGAGCCCCGTCGCATCAAGGTAGTTGAAAATGAAATAATACGCTCGTTTGAGCGCGAGAGATATGATTCCAACCGCCTCAAGATGGCCGATATGGTATTCAGCACCGGTGGATTCATGACCACGGCACAGATAATCCGCGTGGCAGATATCTTTGACTATGACAGCAACCGCGTAAAGTTCCTGATTAACGCGTACCGCAACTGTGTTGACCGATACAACTACTATCAGGTTCTGCGTACTCTCGACTACAGCAGCAGCCGTGAGAAAGTAATCAAGTTCGTGCTTGATGAGAAAGAGGATATGCTGCGTGAGACCGATATGGTCCGCAAGGTAAGCAACTCTGACATGGCAGCCATTCTCAAGGCTCTCAAGAACGAGACTTATGACTCAACACGTGAAAAACTGGCCAAGATGATTGCATGCGGCAGCCTGCTCACCTCACGTCAGATTGCAGACATGGCCAAGACATTTACCTATGAGAGCAACAGACTGAGATTCCTTGAATACTCATATCAGTTCTGCGCCGATCCACAGAATTACATATTTGCAATTGAAACTCTCAAATACAGTTCTGACCGCAATAATCTGATGAAAAAAATATCACGGCGTTAACCGTGATATTTTTTTAGTTCCTGCTGAAATAATCTTCCAACGCTTCCTCCAGTTCCTTGTCTCTGAGGTTACGTCCGATTATCGTACCATCGGCATCTATCAGGAATGTTGAAGGTATAGCCGATATCGAATACTTGGCTGCGGCGGAGTTCTGCATCTCCTCACCGTTCCAGAGTTGGATCCAGTTCATGCCGTTATCCTTTACAGCCTTGATCCAGGCATCCGTATCATCATCAACAGATACACTTACGACCTCAAAGCCTTTTGACTTGAACTTCTTGTAAGCGGCCTTTATGTTGGGAATCTCATTGATACAGGGAGTGCACCAGCTTGCCCAGAAGTCAAGCAGAACCACCTTCTGACCCTTTACATACTGTGACAGGCTTGCCTTATCGTCAAAGCCGTATTTCTTATCCAGCAACTGTGCCTCAAAATCAATGTACTGATGTCCCAGGCTGGTAGCCAACTGAGCCTGAGTTATGACTGTAAGCTGCTGCAGAACGATATCCTGTCCGAAAGAAGGAGCAAGTTTCTCAATCAGTTCCATCAGTTGCTCGGGCTCAAACAGGCTGTAGTTCTCAACCAGTTGCTGATAACCGTAAATCTTATCGGCATTATCCTCAATGCTCTGGGCCAGAAGAGCGGTGAAACGCTCCTGTAAATCGCCCATCTGGCTGTAAAGGTCACTTGCGTCACCGTCTGTTGCCAGTGTCATACGGATCTTGTCCTCAAGTTCATTGGCCTCTTCATTGAACACCTCGGTGTCATCATAGAACTTCTGGAAAGCGTCGTTGTTGGGAGTTCCGGCAAGGAACTGGTTACCGCTCTCAGTGTCTATCATAACCTTTATATCGCCGCGCTCCAGATAGAACTGGCAGCCTCTGACGGCGTCTCCAAAATCAAATGTGAGAACTGCCACCTGTGCGGTATCGGTCTGACCCTTGAATGAGAACTTTCCGTTCTTTACTGCACTTGAGTTAAGTGAATCCAGACCGTCAAAGTCAAGTACGCTGAGTGTGATCACAGTACCGTCCTCAACGCCCATGATCTCACCGTTTATTTTATAAGAATTGCCTCCGCAAGAAACCAGAAGAACAGTTGCCAGGGCAACAAACAGTATCCTTTTCATAAATTACTTGATTAAATATTGTGAGCTTATAGACTCGTTACTGATGACCCTGCGGATAGTCTCGGCAAACATCTGTGCAACAGACAGTTGCTTGAGTTTCTTGCAGGGGATTGAGTTACGGTAAGGTATGCTGTTGGTGAATACAATCTCCTCAAGCTGTGAGTTGTCCACGCGTACAGGGGCATCGCCCGACATTACGCAGTGTGATGCCAGAGCGCGTACAGACTTGGCACCGGCCTCCATCATAACGTCACCGGCCTTGCAGATAGTACCTGCCGTATCAACGATATCATCCACAATAACCACGTTCTTACCCTGAACATCACCGATAATGCGGATATCATCCACCACGTTGGCGCGGGTACGGGTCTTCTGGCAGAGTACCAGAGGCACATCCAGGAACTTGGCGTATGCGCTGGCACGCTTACTGCCGCCTACATCGGGAGCAGCCATAACCAGTTCATCCAACTTAAGACTCTGTATATAAGGCAGGAACACCATAGATGCATACAGGTGGTCCACCGGAACATCAAAGAAACCCTGAATCTGGTCTGCATGCAGGTCCATTGTGATCAGACGGTCAATACCGGCGGTGCTGAGCATATCGGCCACCAACTTGGCGCCTATTGATACACGCGGCTTGTCCTTACGGTCCTGACGTGCCCATCCAAAATAAGGAACAACGGCATTCACTGACTTGGCCGATGCTCTCTTGGCGGCATCAATCATGAGCAGGAGTTCCATAAGATTGTCCGATGACGGGAATGTGGACTGAACCAGGAATACATCCCTACCGCGGATGGATTCCTCATAAGACACTGCAAACTCGCCGTCTGCAAAATGAGCCACATTCATGTTGCCCAGGGGGCAGTTAAGGTAATCGCATATCTCTTTGGCCAGGTACATAGTGTTGGTACCGCAAAAGACCAGAAAGGAATTGCTTGAATCCATAAGGAATTTGACTGTTGTTTAAGTAATTTTTTTGTGATGCAAAGTTACACAAAAATAGGACGCACCGGGAGTCAGTGCGCCCTATTTTAAAATAATTTATTAACAGCTCAATAGAACCACTTTACGTAGCAGAAATCCTGACGGTGAGGCAGGTCTGCGTTCTTGGGATACATACGGTATGCAACCTTGAACGAGCCGGCAAAGTCATTCTTTACGCTGCCGCGGAACGTATAGAGGTTACCGTCACGCTTAACCAATTCCAGCGGAATAACCTTAGTCAGTTTGTCATTGCCGTCGGCATCGGACCCTACAACTACCATCTCAACGCCTATTGCATCGTCCAGACCCTTCTCGTCTATGACATACTCCACGTCATAACTCTTACCGGTCTCGAACTGGCCCTGATTGACAGTCTCGGTCTTGTTGGCGCTTACCACGCTGATAGCGTCCCAGCGCTGTGCCACAGTCTCCTTCCAGGCTGCAATCTCCTTGGCCTTGGCAAAGTCATTGGCCTGCAGCACATGTGAGCGCTCGGCCATCTTGCAGTAGAACCTGCTGAAATAGTCGTCCAGCTGACGTTTCATTGTATAATGGGGAGCAATCTGGGCGATTGAGTTCTTCATTGTCGATACCCAACCCTCGGATATGCCCTCGGCGTTCTTGTTGTAGTACAGCGGCAGGATCTCATTCTCCAGTATGCTGTATATGGTAGCGGCATCAAGCTGGTCCTGATAGGCCTGGTTGCTGTATGTGCGCTTGTCGGTCAGAGCCCAGCCGGCACCCTCGCGGTAACCCTCATACCACCAGCCGTCCAGCACTGAGAAGTTAACCACACCGTTCATAAGAGCCTTTTCGCCCGATGTGCCCGATGCCTCCAGAGGACGTGTGGGAGTGTTGAGCCAGATATCAACGCCCGATACCAGACGGCGTGCCAGATGCATGTCGTAGTTCTCCAGGAATATGATCTTGCCCAGGAACTCCGGACGACGGCTTATGTCTATGATCTGCTTGATAAGTCCCTGACCTGCACCATCGTGCGGGTGAGCCTTACCGGTAAAGAAGAACTGTACCGGATAGTCGGGGTTGTTCACGATCTTGGCCAGACGGTCCAGATCAGTAAAGAGCAGATGTGCGCGCTTGTATGTTGCAAACCGGCGGCCAAAGCCGATGGTAAGTGCGTTGGGATTGATCTTCTGCATCAATGACATGATACGTGAAGGATCGCCCTGGTTCTTGAGCCAGCTGTCCTTGAACTGCTGACGGATATACTCAATGAGCTGCTTCTTAAGGTCGTTGTGCAGATCCCATACAACCTTATCGGGCACCTTATAGATATCCTCCCACATCTTCTCGTTTGACTGGTCGCTCAGGAACTTCTTGTCAAAATATTTCGCATAAAGAGCCTGCCACTCCTTTGATGCCCATGTAGGCATGTGGACGCCGTTGGTAACATAACCCACGTGACTCTCCTCGGGGAAATAACCCTTCCAGATTCCGGCAAACATCTTCTTTGAAACCTCGCCGTGAAGCCAGCTTACGCCGTTCACCTCCTGGCAGGTGTTGCATGCGAATGTAGACATGCAGAAACGCTCGCTTGCATCACCGGGATTGGTTCGGCCCATATCCATGAGTTCACCCCAGCTGATACCCAGCTGCTGTGCATATCCGCCCATGTACTTGCCGAACAGACCCTCGTCAAAGTAGTCGTGACCTGCGGGAACCGGAGTATGAACGGTATACAGTGACGATGCGCGAACCACCTCCATGGCCTGGTTGAATGTAAGACCCTGCTTTACGTACTGGGTCAGACGGTACAGGTTGCAAAGTGCGGCGTGGCCCTCGTTGCAGTGGTAGATATCCTTCTTTATGCCCAGAGCCTCAAGGGTAAGCATACCGCCAATACCCAGCAGGATCTCCTGCTTGAGACGGTTCTCCCAGTCACCACCGTAAAGCTGTGACGTGATGGGGCGGTCATAATCGCTGTTCATGTCTATATCGGTATCCATCAGGTACAGAGGCACACGGCCCACGTTCACCCTCCAGATAGCGGCATAAACGGTATAGTTGATATAAGGTACAGCCACAGTCAGAGGCTGTCCGTTCTTGTCAAAGACGCGCTCCAGAGGCAGGGTGTTGAAATCCTGTGCCTCATAGTTGGCAATCTGCTGACCGTCCATGGACAGAGACTGTGTAAAGTAACCGTGACGGTACAGGAAGCCCACGCCGCACATATCCACGTTGCTGTCGCTGGCCTCCTTCATGTAGTCACCTGCCAGCACGCCCAGACCGCCTGAATAGATCTTGAGCACATGTGTCAGACCGTACTCCATGCAGAAGTATGCAACTGACGGACGCTTGGCATCGGGCTTTACGTCTATATATTTGCGGAATTTGTCATAGATGGCATTCATCTTGTCCAGGAAAAGCTGGTCCTTGGACAGTTCCTCCAGCTTGTCATAGCCCAAGCTCTGGAGCATCATGATAGGATTATGGCGCACACGTGTCCACATCTCGGGGTCAATCTCCTTGAACAGGGCCTTGGCGTCCTCGTTCCATACCCACCAGATGTTGTGAGCCAACTCGTCAAGTTTCTGCAAAGCCTCCGGCACGCTTGACTTTACATAGAAATCGCGCCATAAGGGCTGGTTTGAATTGCTTGCTTTAATCTTCATATTGTGTTTTTTTTCCAAAATGACGCAAAGGGGTGACGCAAAGGGGTCGTTTCGTTTTGCGTCATTTTTGCGTCAGTTATTATCGTAAATCTTATTCCACGTTTTCTCTACGGCAAAGTTGTAAGCCTGCAGGTAGTACTTGATAAAGTGCTTCCAGAGTGCTTTCTGCGCAATCTTACCCGCTTTCTTGCGTATCTCCTCACGCTCGGCGGCACTCTTGCTCACCCATTTCTCAACCTGACGGCTTATATCGTCCGATGCCTCATCCCAGTTGCCGTCAGTCCGATGCACAACCTTGACTCCATCCTCCAGTTGCGCCTCATGTCCCAGCAGAGTGTTGACCCACATGCCGAATCCGGCCAGGTCCGATGTCACCGTAGGCACCTTGAATGCGGCACTCTCAAGCGGAGTGTAACCCCACGGCTCATAATATGACGGGAACACAGCCAGATCCTGGCCGATAAGCAGGTCGTAGTATGACTTGTTGAAAATACCGTCGTTTCCGTCCAGATAACACGGAACGAACAGCACCTTCACATTATCCTCGGGGGCGTTGCGGAATCCCATATTCTGCAGCGTGGTGATAACACGGTCCTCGCCCATATTGTGCAGCCAATGTGTGGTAAGCGGCATCTGCAGCGATGTCTTGGCTGTATCAGTACCGTTGATACGGTCCTGCAGGTCGCGGCGAGGCTCCATCACCCATGCCGGTACGTTTACCAGCGCCAGGATATGGGCATCGGCCACCTTTATGTTGTAACGCAGACGGCGCATCGACTCCAGGAACATATCAATGCCCTTGTTGCGGAACTCGTACCGTCCGCCGGTCGCCACAATCACGGTATCATCGCCCCACTCCGTTCCGAACAGTCTGTTGGCCACGTTGAGGATGCATTTGCGGGCCTCGCTACGGGTGCTTTCAAACTTATTGGCAGAAGGCAGGAAACCGTCCTCAAAACCGTTCACAGTAACAACGTCAGGGGTCTTGTCAAGCAGCTGTGTGCACTCACGGGCGGTAATGTCACTCACCGTAGTAAAGCAGTCCACCTGGTGCGCGGTCTGCTTCTCTATGGAGTGCTTGGACTCCATGTTGAGTTCCTGCGCCATCTGATCACCGTTGTAACCCTCAAAGAACTCGTACAGCGCCTTGCCGTTGCCGCATATGGATCGGCCAATTGAAGTGGCGTGAGTTGTAAATACCGTCGATATCTGCGGGATAAAGTACTTGAGGAACAGCGCACCCAGACCGGTCATCCACTCGTGTGCGTGGTAAACCACAGTGTCATTGGCGCTGATATTGAAGTTATAGAAACTCTTTACGGCCATTGCAGCGGCATATGAGAACATCGATGCCTCGTCATAATCGCCGTAAGCGTGCATTGAATCCACCTTGAAGAGTTCCCAGGCACGGCTGTAGATGGAATTCTTAAGAGGGAACATAGTCATGAAATCCACCAGGAACACTATGGGACGTCCTGGAATATCCCAATAACCTACCCTGACCTTCAGGCCGTCGGTGTCGCGTGCATAATCCTTCCAGATGGAATACAGGGATTTATCTTCAACAAACAGGGGATTGTGTTTGCCCTCCCATACATCGGGGCCCACATAAATGAGTGTTGCGCCGCTCTCCTCCTTGAGTGTCTTAGCCTGGGTTGAAAGCACAGTGTATATGCCTCCAATCTTATTGCATACCTCCCAGCTAACGGAGAAAATATAATTTGGCTTCCTTTTGGTACTACTCATATCTTAATAATCAAACAAATAATCCTTTTTATCTGAATTTCAGGCCGCAAAGTTACAAATTAATCTACTTGACGCAAAGGGGTCGTTTGATTTTGCGTCACTTTTTTTGACGCAAAACGAAACGACCCCTTTGCGTCACTTTATCACGCCTGATCCAAGCATCTCGTCATCGGGAGCATACCACACCGCAAACTGTCCGGGGGTAATACCGCGCTGAGGCTCATCAAATAGGATATAAAGGGCCGATTCACGCTTTATGAGCCACGCGTTCTGCAATGGCTGGCGGTAACGTATGCGCACGCGGTAACGACGCACCTCGCCCTCCTGCATCTCAAGGTCCGGACGTATCCAATGTATATCGTCACGGCCGATGCACAGACAGCTGCGTGAAAGCCCCGGATGAGTATGCCCGCAACCCGCATAGACAGTATTGCTCTCAATATCAGTGGCAATCACAAACAGCGAATCATCGTGCCCGCCCACATTCAGACCGTGACGCTGGCCGATGGTAAAGAACTGCGCACCGTCATGCGTGCCTATTATCTTACCCCAGGGATTAGCCTTGTAGCGCGTCTTTTTGACATGCTTGCGCCCCGAGCGGTAAGTCTCGGTTATGAATTTAATGCCGTCATAACGGTACGGGGTTGCCAGACGCTCCAGGACATCATCCGTAAGCGCAGCAATTTTATCCGGGTCGTAATTATTTGAGTTTAAGGCGTTTGTACACTTATCCTCGCTGATATATCCCGTAACGAGATTTGCCTCGCGACCATCGGCGGTAAGGCTGTCCAGTGTCTCCTTCTGGAACTTATAGTGCTGATTGTTAGTATAGAACTCCGGGTAAACCTCAACGATATTACCCTCCACGCTCTTGAGTTTCTGCTTTAGAAATTCCGGCAGATCCACCTTGCCCACAAAACAGATACCCTGCGAGTCCTTCTTGTTGGCCGATGGCAACGCAGCATCGGCCGCAATCTGACGCACCTGTGATTTAAGCAGATGACCTATGGGGAACAGTGCACGTGAAAGCTGCTCCTGATTAAGCTGACACAGGAAATAGCTCTGGTCCTTGCCGGGGTCCGTCCCCTCAAAAATGCGGTACATGGTGCCGCCGTCAGAGGCTTTTATCTCCTCCTTGCGGCAGTAGTGCCCGGTGGCAACCATATCGGCCCCAAGCTTAAGTGCAGCGTCCAGGAACGCATCGAACTTAATCTCGCGGTTGCACAGCACATCTGGATTTGGGGTCCTGCCCTGCTCGTATTCAGAGAACATATAGTCCACCACGCGGCGGCGGTACTCATCGCTCAGGTCCACGAAATGGAACGGAATGCCAATCTTCTTGGCCACCATCTCGGCCACCATGCGGTCCTCCTCCCACTCGCAGTCACCGTGCAGCGTGCCCTCGGTGTCATGCCAGTTCTGCATGAACATGGCAAAAACATCGTAGCCCTGCTGCTTGAGCAACAGGGCTACTACGCTGGAGTCAACGCCTCCCGATAACCCTACGCACACTTTCATGGCGCAAAGGTACGATTATATTTTTATAGGAGTCGGAGCATCTTCTTTATTTTGGTAATAGTACACTTGGTCCATAGCATACATATTACCTGCTTCAATCTCTACTATGAAGGTTGTGCCATCGCTAAGTGTAACCGAAGCCTTTCCTGCAATGTAATCTCCCTCTTTCAGTTCAAATCTGCCAATGGAAATAATCTTATACTCAGGATCGCGGCCGCCCATAGGATCGTACATGCTCTTGGTTACTATCAAAGAGTGGTCTGCAAACAGGAATACAGACTCCAATACCAGAGTATCGCCCTGTTCGCTTGCGTAACCATTGTAGTACCATGCGTCAATGGTCTTATCTGCATACTGGGCCGGAAGATAAGGCTGGAAATCAGCAATAAATCCGCCCTGACCGCCATTGTCATCGCCGTCATCGTCGCCGTCATCATCACCGTCATCATCACCATCATCATCACCGCCAATGACACCGCCATTGTCACCACCCGGGTTGTTTCCATCAGTGGGATCAAGGGCATCAGGAATATCATTAAGATCACGTTTCTTAAACACCTTGTCCTGGTTATATTCCCACACAAGACACCCGTCAGTGATAGTTATATTGTATAATACTCCACCATCAAGGAAAATATTTGCCGCACCGTTACTGTAGTTAACAGCACTTACAAAAGCGTATGAACCCCTGTACCAAATATAACGCTCTTCCTGCATGTCTTTATCTGAGTGTACTTTGCGTTCAGTGCGTATAAACATGTTGTCATTAAACAGGAATATAGCCTCAACCCTTGTTTCCATTGGGTTAGAATCAGTAAATGAGTACCAGGCCACAACATTCTTTTTATTATATCCCGTCGGGAAGAATGCAGGCACGTCACTATCACCCTGGTCGCCACCTTGGCCACCCTGGTTGCCGTTATTGGTAGGATCGCTTGGCTCAGGTACCTTTGTATTATCCTGCTTGATGTAAATGGTCACACTACCATCTTCAGTATCTATGGCCTTCAACTGACCGTTCTCAATTTCCAGGATGACGGTTTTGTCCTTATCATACGTAATGGCTACCTTACCTGTATTAAAGTTACCCTCTACTATACGATAAGAACCTTCTGCTCCTACTGTACGTTCAAAACTCTGACCTGTAGGACCTGATACCGCCACGTTGCTGGTACCAACAAAAGAACCGTCAACAAAGAAATAGATTGCAGCAACATATTTCATCTCAAAACCATCACCTGATTCAGATCCGGAATATGCAAACCATGCCTCTATGCTCTTGCCGGCGTATGCCTTGGGGAAGAAAGCATTGTCGCCGTTAACATCGCCGTTGCCACCCTGGTTATTATTGCCGCCTTGGTTATTATTGCCACCTTGGTTAATATTGCCACTTGCGGGATCGGATGCCTTGGGAACCTTGGCGTTATCCTGCATGATAAAGACCTCCTCTCCCTGATCTGTAGTCAGATGACCGTCTTCAATCACAACATTCATCACACCTTGTGCTTCACCGTTATCTGCCATGACAATAGCCCTGGCCTTACCATTCTTATAGTCGCCCTCGGTCAACTCATAAGTACCCTGAGCCTCTATATCACGTTCGTATCGGCCATCGGTATGAACCTTGTTCTTGGTAACCACAAAAGTGTTGTCCTTAAAGAGGTAAACTGCCTCAGTCTTGGTCTTGTCCTTGTCCTTATCGGTCCATTTATACCAGGCTGCGACTTCCTTACCGGCGAATGCCTTAGGGAAAAACGCCTCTTCTCCCGATAAAGTCTCCTCTTCCTTATCTTCCAGAAGATCCTCAAGTTCATCACATGAAGTGTAGGTAAAGCAAAGCATCAGAACCGATGCCAGCATCCATAATAGTCCAGATTTCTTCATAATCATTAATTAATAAGACAATATTTGGCTGTAAACATAGCAATTTATTTGATAATGGACGCAAAGGGGTCGTTTCTCTTTGCGTCAATTTGGTCTGATCTCATCAGGAAGGTCTGCTATATCCTGCTTGATGAACGTCTTGTCCGAGATAGGCATCTGCCCGTCATTGACAGTGACCTCATAAGATTCAATCACACTGAATTCAAGGTCCAGCTTACCGGTACTGAAATCGCCCTCAACAAGTTTATACCGGCCGATAGTCAGCAGATCGTATGCCGGCTCACGGCCACTTGCGTAGAACACGCTCCTGGTGTAAAGCATCAGGCTGTCAGCATCCATGAATATGGCCTCTATCTTTGTTTTCTGTTCATCCTGAACAACATACTGGTACCACGCAACGTAGTTGATCTCAATATTTAATGCCGGCAGATAAGCCTGAATCTTGCCGTTGAAAACGTCAGTTATCGGGGTCGGAGCCGGAATCCCGGAAATATCCTGCCTTAAGTATGTCACAGCCATCAATGTCAACTCACCGTCCTGTATCCTGGCCCTTAAAGAGACGCCTCCCGGCAACAGGATCTGCAAGGCACCATTGTCAAAATCACCTTCCAGGACCTGATATGTGCCCTCATGCATCACCTCGCGTGACGGATCGCGACCGTCCTCCCGGCTGTAAGTCTTGCTCTTGGTCACGATAACAGTGCTGTCAGAAAAAAGGAAAACCGCCTCAATCTTTTTCTTGTAATCGGTCTCCGAATAGACTGAGTACCATGCGACCACGGTCTTATCGGCACAATAAGCAGGCAGGAAAGCCTCCACCTCCCATACAAGAGTATCAGCGCTGTTGTCTTCAGGTTGAATGACATCGGCCTTCTCCACCTCCTTCTCCTCCTTATCACACGACACACAAGCCAGGCTCAGCACCAATGCTGCCGCAAATAATGATATAAAACCGGAATTTCTCATAAGTCCCATTTATAAGTTTTACTAAACCAACTGCAAACATACCAATAAATTGGCACATTATGACGCAAAGGGGTCGTTTAATAATGCGTCAAAAATGCTCTACAATAAACAACTTTGACTATTTTTGAGGACTAAACAATCAAACAGGACTATTCTAATATGAAAAAGATTTTTCTGATTGCCGCCACCATCATGATGGCATTGCTGAACGTACAGGCCAGGGACATTCCCGCCGGTATCCGCATGGAGATAATAGAGGCCGATGAAAACGAGCAGAACCAGTATTCAATCTTCCAGTACAAGGACGATGATGGAACCGTGGGCTATTACATGAGCGTGGGCCGATACACGGAACTCCTGGGATTAATCCGCGATGACCTGGCATCAACTTTCGGCCAGTATGATGAGGTCTGCCTCTACATGGGCAGCACCAGGGATGAAGTTGTAGCCTCACTGGACAAAATGCTGGAGCAGCTGGGCAAAGCAAACGGCACCACCATTGAATATGACTGCCGGCTGGCCACCTGGGGACAGCGCCTGGGAGAGAAAGCCAAGACCACGTGCATAGTAACCAAGCGTTTCCTTCAGAGCAAGCGTCTCTGCTTCTACTTTAACAGCGGCGCGAATCGCACCACATATGCTGACCTCACCAAGTCCGGCATCAAATCCATGCGCCTGAGCGTCAAGCTGGACATCCGCCTCCACCCCGACCGCGACTGAAAGTAACGCAAAGGGGTTGACGCAAAGGGGTCGTTTCGTTTTGCGTCACGGGAATAATTAGTACCATATTAGTACCACGTTCCAATATCTATTGTATCTATAGATGGGGCGAAAACACCTATTTAGATATCCAACAAGCTTTTTTACATATTACGCATTCTGTGTACGGGGATAATGCCATAATGCTTTTCTAAAATACCAAACCGAGAATCCGATAATAGGCAATAGAATTATGAGCATGACATAGAGCCATCTGCCGAGTATTCTGGAATGGATCACATCAGTTATTGCCAGAATATCCATTAAAAGAATTCCTAAGAGAAGAATTACTGCACCCATTTTTGTTATTGTATATGTTTCTACAAAATTAATTATCAGTTTTATATTCGTCAAGGAAAAAACCATTTAGTAATACTCAATATCTCGAATCATTACTTAGGGTATCGAAGTTGGTCCCAAGTATTTTATATTGGTACGTTTTATCCAGTTTCCGTGGGAAACATACACGTATGTGTAGTCCTGTTGCACTGAATTATTATCCTTTAAACCGCGATTACGAACTAGCGTTTATATGAAAGGTAATTATTATGTTCTTTTCAAATAGCTATATCAAGCGATTTAGATGCGGCCCAATCCAGGACCAGTTTCTGGAATTCTTTGGTAAGCGACTGGACTTGGGGAAGTATCTCCTGAATAATGGTGTTATCATTCTTCTGTACAGCCTCTTTCATGGCTTTTGTTATATCGATAAGTTGTTTAAGTTTGCCGTCCTGGGGGCTCCAACATTCGGCAGCATAACCGTTATGGAAGAAAACAGTAGTCTCACCGTCCAATCCAATAACTGAAGCCATGGGTGATGATGTATTGACGGCCAAACTAATCAGCTGCTTAAGGGCTGATGCTTGATTATCGGTAATAAACAGCTCTGTTTCACTGACCTTCATCTTTAAATCAACATCTTCCCATCTGACATTGTTGCGCTCAAAGCGGATACTGTTCTCATCTTCTATCCTATCATACACTATATCGCGAGCCGCATACCAGATGTTTCTTTCGGCCCGACGCATTACCAGTTTGTAACCCGAAGCTGTCCTTACACAGTAAACGCTTTCCTCCGCAGAGAAACTAGGCCTGGAGATGACACCCCAGATCCGGCCATAAACAAGTTCATCAAACTCTTTCTCAGTTTCCTGAGGCAGAAGCATACGCTCAACCAAACATGAATAGCCATCCTTGAAATACTTGCAGGTTTGAAGAATATCTGGACGATCCTGAGCATTTGCCACTATGGCAATGAGTGTCATTACGAACAACAATAATTTCTTTCTCATATCGGAACCTTTTATTATAAAATATTGGATAACACTGTTTGTTAAGTCATTAAGTAATTGCATTAACAATTATTTATTACGGTTGGGATGGTTTGCAAAACAGGGCAATTAAGAAGAGTATTGTTACGACCGATATTGCTTTCAGTATTGATGGTACGAAGTTACCTATTTGGTTTCCTGCTTAAACTGGTCAACCTCTGCCTGCCAGAATTCATCATTTATACCATTGTATTGATGGCCATTCAAAGCCCGGAAATGAGCTGCCTTAGAGGAAGTGACAGCAAAGACTATATCACCGTCATTAACCATACCGATTTCTAGTGATCCGCCAAAAACCTCTGTAAAAACGGGATTGTTTATGTCAAATTCAATCTTTGATATTTGTGTATTGACCGATGCTTCTAGGATGGTTGCCTGATCTGACTTAATCTTCCTCTTCTCTACCTTATCGGCTTCCTTATAAACCAGACAGTATTGTTTTTTCTCCTTTATAAGGAATATCCCCCATAGGTTCTTTCTCCATGCATTACGCATGATATAGCCGCAAACAAGACCTTGGGGTGCATATTCAAGCAGCTGTGCCAAATAATTCTCATTCGTGACAAGCCCACGGTCTTTAGGACTAATTGCGCGAGTTTCATTCTTTAATTGTGTACTGTCATCTATATGGACTACGACACCCTGAACAGGAGTCTGTGGCTGCTGGGCATCCATTGTAGTCTGTTTTACGTCACTGCTCAAATCAACCTTAGGTAATTCTGCTGCTGGAAAAAAAAGAGGCAGCAACAGCAGGGATATGCTGCAGAGTGTGCGGTACCAACCACGGGAAAGCCAGATTCTGACCCTTCTTATTGTCATAGTTCAAGTTATTATTTATCCTTATTGAGGTATAGTACTTGGATTATCATAGCCTCGGTTGTGAGGCCTTCACGCCTGGGGGCTGAAACAGCGGTGCGGGCGGAGCGGTCAACGCCCAACACTATGTCAACGTCATTGGGGCTGTGCCATACTGTGCCTCCAAAATTGCGGGTAGGCTCTCCGTACTGACAGTCTAAGGCCTCACCTACCTTAGCGGTTACTATGTTGATGCTGTCCTCTTTTGTGGGAGCAAAATCAAAATTGTGAGGTACGATCAGGTTAAGTTCTACTGATTTCAGCGTGTTGTCATCTTTATCAACATACAGGAAAACATGATTCCAGTCAAAGCCCAAATACGGGATATTCCTGACGTGGTAAACTATTGATGCTTCACGGGAAGGAATGTCAACCTGAGCGTTATATCTCTCGCTGAACAGGTTGACTACCTCCTGCTTACTTACTGGCACTCCTATACGGAGGCCGAAGATGTCATCCTGTTGGGTGCTTCCAACATCAAGATAGAAATCTACCGCTAAACGATATCTCACTCGTCTTGGCCTACGCATATCACTGCCGGGTTTCCACTTGGGCATATCTGATATTATACGGACAGCCTCGGCATCAATGGAAGGACATACTCCCTTAATGACATTGGCATTGGTGATAGAACCGTCCTTTTCAATAATGAATTCCACAATAACACTGCCTTCTATGCTGTCTTTCAAAGCATCGGCTGGATATTCTTTTGTATTAAGATAATCTGTCAATGCTTTCCCCATTCCTCCCGGGAACTCCGGCATGTTTGATACAACCACAAATACGGAATCTGCTGCATTCAACGAGAATATATTTACTGTGTATATAATTCCGAACATGGGCAGTGTAACAGGTTCATAACCTGCAGCGTGCACATATATACTGTCATGAGGGTCTATGCAATTGAATGAGAAGTATCCTTTCTCATCAGTTACAGCTCCATTCAATCTTTCTCCGGATAAATTAATCTCATCTACTAAGATTCCACTTACATATTTGGCCTCATCACTTGAGTAAACATATCCTCTGATTGGGTCACCTGATATAATTACCGGCATTTCAGGTGGCGTAATCCCTCTCAATGAACTTGATCCACCAAAACCACCAAAACCGCCAAAGTTAAGATTGGATTCAGAAAGTGGCACATCGCCTGTAGCACCAGACACTTTTCCTTTCAGTTTTTCATCAATAATAGCAGCTATTCTGATACTGTCTTCATTTGTTTTCTTCTTGACAAGTACAGGTTCTGCAAGAATTCCGCCAAGTATGACGCTGTCAGCGGGGTTAGTTATGCTGTCTGTAGTAGCCATCTGTTCCTCTTGTGGAGAATGAGGATTGTTCTGTGCTGTCTGGCCGGCGGGAGTTCTGTCTATTGGCAGCAGGAACAGCAACAGCAGGACTGCAGCTGCGGCTGGGATTGATATGGCTGCGGTCAGGAACCCGCGGCGGCGCCTTGCGGCAACATCATGCGCGGCCTTTCTGGAAAGGAAGTCATTCCAGTCTGACTGCGGCAGCTCTGCATTGAGGCCCTCCAGATAGTCTATCATTCTTTTGTCTCTCCAGTCCTTCATTGTCCTGTTGCTTTAAGGTAATCTGTAATGGCTTTCCTCACGCTGGCGCGGGCTTTGGCAAGAATGGATGTAGAACCGCTCTCAGTTATGTTCAAAGCCCGGGCTATCTCCTTGTGGCTGAATCCGTCTATGTAGTACATGTTGAACACCGCACGCCTAACGGGCGAAAGTGTGGCCATTATCTGTTTCAGTACGTCATCGGGTATCTCCCGCTCAGGTCCGGCATCGGAATCCGATACATCCAGGATTTCCTTATCACTCACCGTATCAAGAGGAACCTCCATGAACCTGCTGTTTTGCCTGAAGCGGTCAAATACCACGTTGACGGTAATTCTACGGAGCCATGGATAGAGTGAACCATCGGCTTCATTGCGGAAAGACTTGATGCTGTCCATAGCCTTTATCATGGAGTCATGCATAAGGTCACGGGACTCTTCAGTATCACCAACGTATCTAAGACAGAGCGCATAGAGCCGGGCTGCATAACGGGCATACAGCTCCTGTTGCGCATCACGGTCCCTGCGGATGCACCCCTGCACAAGTTCTTTCTCAGAAAGAAAGGGTTTACTCATCACTCTATTCTGCCTTTCCTGTAATAGGACGGCAAATTACTCAAAATGCGTCTTTGAAACAATGAAAAAAATAAATTTGATTTGAAGACCTTGCAAAGATTTGATGTTGCTTTTTCTTGGGTTTAGTTTTGTGGATGATGTTGACAGCCAACTGCCATATCAAAAAGCGGCCAACTGTCGCATCGGATTTTTGTTGAAATAATTGATTTTCAGGGAGGAATGTATTATTTTTGTTGCAAATTTTACCTTTAAAAATATGTCAGAATATTTAAACGTATTGCAGACCAGATGCCCGAAGACGGCGTGCTGGTTGTACCGGTAGGCTGTCTTAAAGATTAGAGTGTGAGCAGCGGATATCCCATATTTTTTCTCATAATGCTACTATCCGCGAAGGCGTATTCTTGGTGCCATGTTAATCCTGTATTTGTTTCCTGTGATTTTGATGAGAGGAACATCGTAACTGGCAATATTATATCCGATAAACAGAAAATCATCAGGATTCTTTATGGCAATTGAGAAATTACCATCCTTATCTGTCTGCGTTTTTGAAATGACTGTGCCGTTTGAATCAATTTCCGCTATCATACAATTGTTTACAGCAGCGCCTTCAACCAAAAGTGCCCCTGAAATTGTTTCATCTGCCTTTGGCATGTCTCCAGTTACTGCGATTTCTGTCTTCCTGTAACCGTAATTGTTTTGAATCCTTTCCAGATTCCATCTGCCAAAATCAACATCGGTTTCATTCAAATAAGGATTCTTTTTCATTGTTATTTCAATCCTGGTACCTTTGATTGCCTGGTAAACGCCATGGTATCCGGGGCATTGTACTTTGATATGGTCACCGGTATAAGCAAGGCGGAAAGCCAGACGTCCGTCTTTGTCGGTACTGCCCAAACCGCGCAACGCCTGCTTTTCATTCCCGGGAAGGTCAACCGTTGCCATCAACGGACCGTTTTCATCCTTCACTTCAACAAGAATGACATCACCTTCCTTAGGTTCTTTTCCGGAAACTTTCAATTGGGAAACAAAGTTGTTTTGATTTGTACGCACTTCAAGGACTCCATATTTTCCACGGCTTCCCCACGCCTTGATTGCATCGTCATCTTTCAGATACCTAACCGAAACTATATCTTCCGAATTAAGATTCAGGAAATCTGATGCCTTGTTTTTGAGTTCCGATATGTTTTCACAATCAAAATAATCACTGTCATAAAAATCAATGTCCCAAGTGATATCATCCATAAATATCAGGACTTTCTCTTTTAACTCGTTAAACTCTGACAAACTCAGCCAATCCTGTCCGGTAGAATATTCCGTATTATCACGAAGCGGAATGGGTATTGGTGCGGATGTACCTGTTTTCTCATAACCGGGATCTGTAAGAATCTCTACTTGAGGCAGATCATCCTGTTCCTTCATCTTAATCTCAAAGAAGGTCGTGTCAATAGGAATATCCACAGTCTCATAACCAACGTAGGTTATCTGTATCCTATCACCAGGGTTAACCAGACGAAAAGAGAAATAACCCCCAAAATCAGTAACAGAATGAGCTACAATACGGTCCAATGAATCACGCTCCGTTACGTTTACCATCATCATGGGACCACCTTCTTCACGAATGATACCTGATATCGTATCACCCACCTTAAACTTATCCTGAGCAAACGCGGTGGTTGCGGTTGCCTGAAAGAACAGCAATACCGTGAGGAAAATGAGTTTTGACGTTTTCATATACTTTTATTTTTGTGACAAATGTAAGTATAGATAGATTGTCAAAACAACAATTAGGCGTTGCAAAACTGTTGCAAACTGTTATGAAGTATTGGTAACTATGGTATATGGTAAAGTATCACATTAATGTTCCGCCAAAGTTTGAAAAAAAAGCAAAGTTTGGCGGAACATTCAAAGAAACAATTTATCTTTGCAAAAAAGGAAAAAGCATGGATAGAATCATTGGAAGGGATGCTGAACTGGCAAAACTGGCTAGATACGACCAAAGCGGAAAAGCAGAATTCATTGCTCTTTATGGCCGTCGTCGTGTAGGCAAAACATCACTTATACGCTACTACTTCAAGGACAAGTTTGACTTCTTTGCCAGCGGTGTGCTGGAAGGAGACAAAGAAGACCAGAAGAACGCCTTCCTTTCTGCCCTAATCAAATATGGTTATGACGGGCCACAGCCAAAGAACTGGAACGAGGCTTTCAATGCGCTGGGTAGCATCATAAAAAAATGCAGGCGCAAGAAACGTTGTGTTGTGTTCATTGATGAAATATCATGTTTTGACTATGAGTACTCCAACTTTGTAAAGGAGTTAGGTATATTCTGGAATGACATAGCCGTATGGTATGACAATATTTTCCTTGTGATATGCGGTTCGGCAACATCATGGATGATACGCAATGTGATTGACAACCGCGGAGGCCTGCACCGCCGGGCGACCCATGAGATGCACCTGCGCCCATTCAGTCTGTACCAGTCAGAGATGTATTTCAAGGCAAGGCACTTTAAGTGGGACCGCATGACTATTCTGCAGTTGTATGCTGCAATGGGAGGCGTTCCCTACTACTTCTCACTACTTGACCCCACGAGGAGCGCGGCCGAGAATATTGACATGCTTTTCTTCTCGACCGATGCCGAATTCAAGAACGAGTTCAGACGTTTGTATAAATCACTGTTCCGGAATCCTGAAAAATATACGGATATAATCAAACTGCTTGCAGTAAGCCGCGAGGGGATGACACGGAAAGAGATCGCAAGCGCTCTAAAAATGAGTTCGGGAGAAGACCTTACCAATATGCTGAAGGATCTTGTATATTGTGACCTTATTAGTTATAACAGTGTTTGTGGTAAAAAGAATTCCGGTATATACCGCCTGGTGGATTTCTTTACAATATTCTATCTGACATTCTGCAACACAACCGTAACTGACCGTGCCTATTGGCGTCACACATTGAACACTCCAACACAGAACACTTGGTACGGACTGGCATTTGAGAGAATCTGCATGTTTCATATATGGGAAATCATTCAGTCGCTTAGGCTGGACACTATGCTTACCAAATACTATTCATGGCGCAACAAGCCCGGTAAGCCAGCAGGTCAGATTGACATGATTATAGAAAGAGCTGACGGAATAACTGACATCTGCGAGATGAAGTATTCACGGTACGAATACACACAGGATGCCGATGAGAGTAAAAAGCTGGAACGCAGGATACAGGCCTTTCAAAGCGAATACAAGGATCACGAATCAATCCGAACTGTATTGGTTACGACCAAGGGGTTGACGCAAGGAGAGCATAGTGACGACTTTGCCAAAGTACTGACTCTTAAAGATTTATTTGTAGAGAACACAGAGGAGTATTAAGCCAAACTTGCTAATTTTTGCCAACTTTGGCGGAACTTACTATATTGATCAATTCAGTATCTTAAACAGAAGGTATTATTCCAATAATTTGTGGATAAAGCTGAAAAATTCAGTAAGGTTTCAGTATTGTTAAAAAACGTAAAATGCCCTACAAATACCTGTAGGGCCGTTTTTCGTGGAGCATACGAGTCCATCTTTCCATAAGCCATTGGAAGAATTTCGGCCCTACAGATATGCTATAATAGGTTTTTCGGAAAAGTAATTTCCAATAGTTTCCTATGTTTTTTGTATTATTCAGTACCGATTCAGTACCGTTTTCCAAATTCTTTTCCGTTTATAAAGAAGCTTACTTTTCAGTTGCAATGTAGGGTATTATATCATTCTCTTTTATTCCTTTCTTTAACCAGTCTTTATAAGAAACCACATAGAAATTATGCCCATAGCTACTGCCAAAACAGACCTCCTTTGGTTGGCCATTATCAGCCCAGATATCCACTTTTGCTGAATAATTATATCTCAGATTCTCTAGTGAGGGGTCATACAAAAATGTGACAGTATAATATTTCCTGCCATATAACTTCTTGTTCTTTAGCACTGGGTCATCTTTAAATGTTTCCTTAAAAGAATTTATATCGGAAATTATCGGCTCCTTGTAATCCCTATAATAATCGGGACCAAAGGCCATAATTACCTCTTTAGCTTTATCAACAAGATATTCGTTGCGTTTAGACTCTTCCTTTCTCTCCAGATGTCTCATCTTGGAGAAGCAGGGAGAACACAATAACAACAGTATCAGAGCAACGATTAAATGTCTCATATCGTATCTATTTCTTTGATTATATCATCTTATCACTACCAAGGAACTGGAACAGACCAATAAAATAGATGCCATAGTTGTCACGATAGGGCATTATATCATCCTTAACAATTACGATTTTCTGGAATGAATCATCAATCCTTTTCAGTGAGTTCAATTCCTGCTCACGCTTACCTTCACTTTCTATTTCAAAGGCTGATTGGATATAATACTTTTCATTACCGTCTGTTGCTATAAAATCAACCTCGTATTGTTTGTACTCAGATTTGCGGTCTTTCATTACACGATGTTCTACAACACCCACATCAACTGAATACCCGCGATAAAGCAGTTCGTTGAATATAACATTCTCCATGAGGTGCGTCTGCTCCAGTTGTCTGTAGTTCAATCTAGCATTTCTAAGGCCAACATCAACAGAATAATACTTTTTGATATTCTCGTAGTATTTGTTTCCCTTGATGTTATAACGTTTGGCCTCACTAAACAAGAATGCCTCCTCAAGATAACCTATGTATTTGGCAACAGTATCATCTGATATCTTAATCTTGCGTACACTCTCAAGGATGTTGGTAATACGTGTAGTATTTGTGAGTGAACCTACAGCAGAGCAAAGAGCATCTGTAATAGCCTCAAGCGCCTCACGGTTTTCAACGTGATGCCTTTCTATTATATCATCAAGATAAGTCTTATTCCAAAGCTTTTGAAGGTAGGTTGTCTTCTGTTCTGCTGTAGGCATCTTACGCAAAGCGGGAAGCCCCCCGTAAGTATAATACTCCTTCCAAAGTTCGCTAATGGATTCCTTTCTATCCTGGCAGAACTCAAGGAAATTAAATGGCATTACATTAACCTCGTCACTACGTCCACGAAATATCGTGATGATGTCATTTGAAAGGAACCTGGAGTTGCTTCCCGTAATATAGACATCTACATTTGCACGTTTGTTCAGACCATTTACAATTTTCTCAAAACCATCCACTTCCTGTATTTCATCAAGAAACACATAATAAGAATCTGTATCGGATTTGATTCGAGAATATAGGTACTCCTTGAGTTTCTCACGATCCAGTAATTCTTGTGGAGTATCTTCATCCTCAATATCAAATGATATGCTGATGATATGATCTTCTGGAACACCTTGTCCCAAAAGGTAGTCTTTATAAATAGGATCCAGCAAGAATGACTTACCGGCCCGACGTGGACCGGTTATTGCTTTTACCTGACCGTTATCCCGTCTAACTATCAGCCGATTAAGGTAAGTATCCCTCTTAACGTATGTATTCATATTGCCTATACTGCGCATTCGAATTCTACTGCAAATTTACAATAAATTTCGAATACACTATGTATCCCCAATAAAATGGTTATGAAAAAGGTCATAAGCAACTTAAAATCCTTCAAAAAAGAAGGAAAAGAACTCCACTTAAAAATGCAGTTTTTGTACGACAGGTTGTATTATTCAGTACTGATTCAGTACCATTTTCCAAATTATTTTGGAGCTATGACAATGAATGAGAAACTAACAAATGATTCAAATCACACCTTTATTCTAGAATATACACCTTTCTGGGTAATAAGTCTTCTTGCCCTTCAAAGCCGTCCATAGTTATTGCTTCTTTTGGGGCAAACAGGACGAACACATTGACCGACCGCTCGTTTCAAACGATCTGGGCTTACAGCCATTTTCCGGAATCTTAATAATTCAATTGATGGGTGGAGCCACCCATTATTAGCATTCCTGACGGGGAGGAAGTTTTCTCACCTGCCGGTTGATTAATCTCCCAGATGACGGCTTTCTTGCCGTATGCGTACCAGTTGCCTTCTTCATCAACTGAGATGTTGGGATTGTTCTTGAGATACTCATATGGGTCTGTGGGCGCTGAAACGCCACCCATACTTCCTAAAGGAAGACTCATATCAATCCTGCTGGTCTCTGGTTCTGCAATATATATAAATCTCTTATTGTAGATTATGATATATGCCTGGGCCTTGATGAGTTTATCAAGATCCTGTTCTTTGATAGAAAGCTTCCGCAAAAACTCCGCCCTTTGATCCATAGTGAAACTCAAAGGTGAATCACCGCCAAACAGGTTCTTGTCATTGATGTTTGACAGTAGCATCTTGAGATTACGGTAATGAGTGAAATAGTTAATAAAGAAATCATTGTCACGTTCCAACATGTCTGATAGTGCGGCACGAAGGTTTGCTATCTCAAGATTCTGTAGATTCATGAACCTGAGTGGCTCGTGACAGATGGTACCGGCAAGTGTGACACCGTCATAGTTGAATGCGTCTTTGGACAGAGGCGGGAAGATTATCTGGAATGGTGTATCCATATAATCACCGTTACGGTCAAAATCCTTATCGGTAGGTACGCCGTCATAGCGGATGGGCTTGACTTGAGTACCGTCATGCAAAGTGAGCACAAAATCACTGCCTACGTAGCCCATAAATGAGCGGGGTTCACGTATCATCATATTGAGATAGATTGTTGTCTCATTGTCAGACAGGTCTATTCTCTCTATTCTGACCATATCTTTCTCCTCCTCATTGATATGTGTGGTTTTAAGCAAATCACCACTCATGACACGTACTGTCCTGATGTTGTCATAATAAGAAAGGTCATCTGATACCTGCAGGCCCTTGATTACAGTGGCGTTCACGTCCTTGTTATAGAGATCAACAACTTTTACATCATCTGGAATTGGCTCAAAGTGCATGCTCTGCACGTAGAGTCCGTCATCGGGGCTCCAGAACCAGGCTTTCTCGAAGCCCACCAGACCTTCATACGCGATTTGTTTGTAACGCTTGTCTGCAGCAACCAGTTCCATTGAGTTGAATCCGGTTATCCACAAGTCCGAACCCTGATGTGCCTGATATATCACAATCACTTCATCGGGTTTCTTTACTATATAGCTTATATTGAAGTCCTGGGTGTTGGAGTTATAGAATGTCTTGGGATTGGGTATTGTTGTTCCTTGATTCACATATCCCCAACCAACTGCTGTTTCTCTCTTGAATATTACAGAACGAGCCTTATCGCCCGGATAATCCTTAGACCATTCACTGCCTTGGGGGATGAGAACTATGCTACGCGTTCCTTGCAGCATCTGATTGATTCCACCTGCTCCGCCATTACCGCCATAGGCGTTTCCGGATATCATTGATACCTGGTTGATGCCACGTTGCCATGCAGCCTGTGCCATCTCCTCGGCATCCGTGTATGGCATATCCACGGGATAGATTCCTACGCCGTGACCGTCAAACATGCCAATCCACTTCTTCATCAGCTCCATATCACCGGTAATGGAGAGGTCTTTGATGGGGGACTCATATTTTTCACCGTTGCCGAATGTGATGCCACCAATCACCTTGCCGTTTGCATCAGTGAACTGATATGATCCGGATTCACGTATCCTGCGGTTCTCGGCCAGCGAATGGGTATTGAGTTCAAAACGGTACTGGCCGTTACCTTCATCATAGATGCGGGCGCAACGGTACTCCGGCATATAGATTTGGTCTAGCATCTCATCATTGTTGGCCACAGATACTTTGATGCCGAGGTCACTGACCTGCTCGGCAAGGGGCTGGGCATCGGCAAGCCCAGTTATATCATACATGTAGCGCAAGGTGATGCGTGATATCCCGTTTTTCTTGTTTTGTTTCTTAAGGTAGGCGGGCACAGCGTCCAGTTTCATGTCAACTGGCTGGGCGTTGTCAAGCTTGACCTTGGCATTGCCGTTATCAAACACCCAGACTACATGTTTCTGAAACTGTCCGGGAGTGGGATTATTTTTCTTGCCATAGAGCTTGGTTGCGGTGGCAAACAGGAAGAGACACATTATTACGGGGATGAACAGGGCTCTGAGCCGGTTCCATCCGTTTGATTGAGATTTGTCCATCATATCTATTCTCTTTTTAAGATTTGACTGTTTTAGCCAGTTGGTCATTACCATACCACGGCTGGATGCTACTGCATCTACCAGCATCAGTTTATATTCAGTGTCATCGGCTCCGCTCTCTATAACGGCTTGGTCTGCCTCATACTCATGAATAAGCTCAAACTCCTTATGCAGCAGGATGATGACGGGATTGAACCACTGGAGCGCGGTCATGACATCGGCCATAAGCAGGTCTAGTGAATGCCAGCGGCTGGCGTGCAGGTTCTCATGTTTCCATATCAGGGCGTTCTCATGCTCCAGCCATTCACGAGGCATGACTATGAAACGCATCCAGTTAAGTGGCTGGGGAATCTGGTCTGACTCTATTACATCACACCCTTCAACGCGGTTGGCGTAGCGCCCGGTCTTGATGATACGGGCCATGGAAGAGATGGAGATTATTTTCCTTACTATGACCCACAGGAATCCCACCCAGTAAATCACAAACAGAGCCAAGACCAGAAGATCTTCAATGCTGCGTCTTGCAGGCTGCGGATTAGAGACCGCAGCGGGCGTAGCAGTGTTTGTGGCCTGTTGAGAGACAAGTTCATCTGCCGGAGTCTGGGACGACCAGGTTTCTCCTGACGGGATTGACGGCTGCATGGCATTATCATTACCGATAGACTGGGATTCTATGCTTTCAATCCGGGTGGCCGGTAATGGCTTATCAACATATCTGGTAATATGGAAGAAAGGCAAGACAAAGGATATAAGCGCAATGGTTATGAGTACTATACGGTTGAAACGGTGAAATGTTTCACGACCCAACAGCAACCTGTACCCTAAGTAGAATACTGCCAGAAGGACAGCTACCTTAACCTGATATAATAAGAATGCCTCCATATAGATTATTTCTTCTGTTTGATACGTTTTACAAGCTCCTCCAATTCCTCTACAGTGATTTTGTCATCTTTGACAAGCGCAGATACCGCATCTATGTATGAATTCTCAAAAAAGTGGGATATGAAACTGCCGATGGATGAGTTCCTGTACTCATCACGGCCGATGATGGCGTGGTACCGATAACCTTTACCCTCTTTCTCATGATCAAGGAAACCGTATGATTCAAGCAAACGGACCTGAGTGGAGATGGTGTTCATGTGAGGACGCGGATAGGGAAACTGCTTGCGTATTTCACTTACTGTTATGGCTCCGTTCTGCCAGAACAGTTCCATAATCTCTTCTTCCTTTTTACTTAGTCTTTTCATATATCCTTTTTATATCTTAGTTCTTAAACGACTGAAATCACGGCAAATATACAACTATTCGGAATAGTTGAATAATATTTTTATGTTTTTTTTCTTAACTTTGCGGGTAAGCTAAGTTTTGGAAAATGAAAAGAACTCTTGCAGTACTGGCTGTAATTGCGTTTGCATCATTATGCATCCCTGTTGCCGTACATGGACAGAACACCATAACGGGAACAGTCCTTGACAGCCTGACACAAGAGCCGCTACAATTGGCCACAGTCTATATCAACGGCACTACCAATGGAACTGTTACCGATGCCGATGGACAAGTTGGCGCATGCCTGCCCGATGATTATAACATAGATTAAGGATCTTGAGAAGGGGAATGCTTGTTTTGCCACAAATTTTATTTTATTATTGTGGCAGAGTTGGAGTAAAAGGTAGCCTTATTAATAATGGTAAACAACGGAAGGCTATCCTGTAAAAAAATGATGGCAATTCCGAAAAGTTGTCATTGTAGTCAGTTTTTCGGAGCAAAATAACAAATAAAGACTATTTCTAATTGTGCGTGATTATGATATAGAAGAATTTGGCACTAAAGTTGGTTATATTTTAGAAGAAAATGCTATAAAAGTTGGTTATGTTTTAGAAAGAATCTATCTTTGGAGCATCTAAAACGTCGATTGTCATGTTTAAAAGAGAATTGATGACTAAGCTCCGTAACTGGAGAGACAAGAAACACCGCAAACCGCTGGTTCTGCGTGGTGCACGTCAGGTGGGCAAAACCACCCTTGTCGAAGAGTTTGCAAAAGAGTTTGACTACTACATAAGCCTTAATCTGGAGGTAAGTGATGACGCCCAGATATTCAGGCAATACACAAATGTGCTGGATATATGGCAATATCTGTGCCTGAAAAATCATATTCGCCAGGATAAGGACGCCAAGATTCTGCTTTTCATAGATGAGATCCAGGAAGAGGCAAAGGCGGTGGGTATGCTCCGCTATTTCTATGAGAAACTTAAATGGGTGTATGTAATAGCTGCCGGAAGCAGACTGCAGTCTCTTGTAAAACAGCGTGTGTCATTTCCCGTGGGCCGAGTGGAATACATGAATCTGCGCCCATTCTCTTTTACCGAATACGTTAACGCCATTCATGGACAGCAATGGGTGAAAATGATAAAGACACTGTCTGTCCCGGAAACGATGCATGACGAGCTGATGCGCGCATTCAACCGCTACGCCTTAATAGGCGGAATGCCAGAAGCGGTATCAGTTTATGCCGATACAGGTGACCTTGAAGCATTGTCGCCTATATATGATTCGCTGCTTAAGGGTTACAATGAGGATATAGAGAAGTACGCAAAGAATCAGGAACAGGCCAAGATTCTGAGTCACATAGCCAACACCGTTTGGGGCGAGGCAGCATCGACCATAACGTTTGCCAAGTTTGGTGATAGCAGTTATAACTCCACCCAGATTCATGACGGCATGAATATTCTGGAAAGGGCGTTCCTACTGGATCTGGACTACCCCGTTACTGCTACAAAAGCTCCAGCCAAGCCTAACAAGCGTCGCAGTCCCAAACTGATTGTAGTTGACTCCGGGCTTATGAATTTCTTTGCCCACATACAACTGGAATATCTACAAAATGAAGATTTATTAGACACTTGGCGTGGACGTGCTGCGGAACAGATTGTAGCACAGGAACTGCGTGTAGTGCTGGATGACCTGTACAGGGACAATCAGTATTTCTGGGTGCGCGACAAGAAAGGCACCAAGGCCGAGGTGGATTATGTTTGGCAACACGATACCCATGTGATTCCAATTGAGGTAAAAGCAGGAAACAACTCTCATTTACGATCCCTGCATTCATTTGTAAACATAAGTAAACAACACGTCACGGCCGTACGGATATGGAGTGGCAATTTCTTTATTCAGGAAGCAGAAACACCTGCTCCGGATAATCACCCCTACACTCTTATCAATGTGCCTTTCTACTATGCCGGACAGATAGCCACAATACTAAAACAAGTGTTGGAAAGCAAGTAACTCCACCAAAAAGGTCCCACATGCTCCACATACAAAAAGAGGCCGCATTGCGACCTCTTTTTGTATGTGGAGCATACGAGACTCGAACTCGTCACCTCTTGACTGCCAGTCAAACGCTCTAGCCAGATGAGCTAATGCCCCAAAAACCGAATCCCGTTCAGAATTCGGACGCAAAGGTAATGATTAGGATTGAATAATCACTATCTTTGGCAAAATAAAAATTTCATCGCCACAAAAAGGAATGATAAAGCCAGTTGCAGAAAAGATAATCCTTGGCATAGACCCCGGAACCAACGTGATGGGTTACGGCGTAATCAAGGTAGAAGGCACCAAGGCTTCGATAGTAACCATGGGCGTAATCGATATGCGCAAGGAGTCCGATATGTACCTCAAGCTGGGCCACATTTTCCAGCGCGTGAACGGCATCATAGACTCCTACCTGCCCGATGAGATGGCCATCGAGGCCCCGTTCTTCGGCAAGAACGTGCAGTCAATGCTCAAGCTGGGACGCGCTCAGGGCGTAGCCATTGCCGCCGCCATCAACCACAGCGTGCCCATCACCGAGTACGCGCCCATGAAGATTAAGATGGCCATAACCGGCAACGGAAACGCCAGCAAGGAACAGGTAGCCGGAATGCTGCAGCGCATGCTTCATCTGGATCAGGAAGATATGCCCAAGTTCCTGGATGCGACCGATGCCCTTGCCGCTGCCTACTGTCACTACTTGCAGATGGGCCGCCCCGATACCGGCAAGAAAGGACCCAAAAGCTGGAAAGAATTCATAGCCAGCAATCCGGGCAAAGTCTCCAAACGTAAAGATTAGAGAGCTGAGCTCATCAGGAACACGCCAGCCAGAGCTACGATAGCGTAAAGCTCGGGGAATACGGCCAGAATCAGAGTCTTGCTGAATACGTCATGACCCTGAGCTATGCCGGCAATACCGTTAGCGCAAACCTGCCCCTGACGGATAGCAGAAAACAGACCTACAATACCCAGAGCCAGACCGCCGCCGAATACCGATGCAGCCTGCAGCGGAGTGATATCGGGAGTAAGAACACCTGCCATGTTGGCAAAAATGAAGTAACCTGCAAAACCGTACAGACCCTGCGTACCGGGCAGAGCGGTGAGCACGATAAAGTTACCGAACTTATCAACCTTCTTCAATGCACCAACTGCTGCGTTACCGGCTATAGTTACGCCGTATGCGCTACCGATGCCTGCAAGGCCGATCATAAGGGCTACGCCCACAAAAGCTAAAACTAAACTTGACATAATTGTTTGTATTTAATTTGTTATTTTAAACGGTTTGTACTCAGTGCCGCCACCGGTGTAACCAGAGTTCTTGAAGAACTCAACGAACGTGAGTCGCATGGGGTGAACAATGGCTCCCAGGATATTCATAAAGATGTTCAGTGCGTGACCGATTACAAAAATCAGCACCATAACTATGAATCCGGCCACCTTGTTATCGGGCGCCATACCCACAGCCATGCTGTTGAAAACGTTGGCCAGGATACCGCCCGACAGGCCCAGCGCAAACAGACGCACGTATGAGAGCACGTCGCCCAGCAGGCCGGTTGCCATGTTATAAGTATCCCAAAGTCCAAGGCCGATGTTCAGCAGCGGGTTCTTGCCCGGGCTGTTGAACAGGAATATCAGCACCGCTGCAGCAATGAGAATACCCATCACCACAGGATTGCTGAATTCAAATCCGGCCAGGACCGATACACCCACGGTAATAAGCAGTACCAGCCACCCTATCGTACCCAGCGCATACTTGACGCCGCACTGGATGCTCAGGTTCACAGCCTTGATAGCCATACCGAACAGTATCTGAACCACACCTATGCAAAGTGACACGGTGAACATGGTTGAGTTATCGGTATAGAGTATTCCCTTCATCTTCTGGACGAACGGAATGTCCAGGTCATACATATTGAACCCAAAGAACGTACCCGACAGCAGTCCGCAAAGCATGGTACTTGCGCCGAACAGCACAACAAGCCACTTGCTGAAATTGGGATTGATCAACTGGAACAGCTTTGTGAATATGGGCAGAGCCACAATCATAAGCAATCCGTAACCTGTATCTCCCAGGCACAATCCAAAGAACAGCATAAAGAACGGCGCAAAGAACAGCGTCAGGTCCAGTTCCTGATAGGTCGGCAGCATATAGAGCTTGGTAAGCGGCTCAAACAGCTTTGCGAACTTATTGTTACTCAGTTGGATAGGAATGTCATCATCCGGTTCCGGATCATCCACGTCAAAGAACACGCCCTTCATGTCAAGAGCCTTGCTCACCTCATCGACATCGGCTGCGGGAATCCAACCCTCAAGCAGCATCAGACTGTCAGCGGCAAGTTTCTCACCCGTCAGGCGAACACGACCAAAGTCGATATTGTTCTCCAGTTCCCTGACAGCCTTCTCCAATACAGGAATACCCACCTGTGCCAACTGTGCAAATTTGGCCGGTATGGCATCGATAGCAGCCTTGGTCTTGGCAATATCCGCCTCTACGGCCGATAACGACATGTGCGGCAGATGAACCTGCTCGGCATCGATATCGGGTACCACATCATTGTGGGTGACTGTCACAAAGTTGACCTTCTGCTTGTCACGCTCTATCTCTACCACGCCGTACTTATCGGTCCATTCATCGTTGAATGCGCGCAGAGGGCATGTATAGAAACGGATATTATAACCGGCAACAGTCAGGCGCTCCACCTTGGAAGGCTCAAAATCGCCCCAGGGAAGCAACTGTGCGCGGTCACGCGACAGAGCCTGCAGGGTCTGCTCCTGAACAACCTTATCGGCCTCCAAAATATCAAATCTCTCCAGCACCTTGGCCGGCGTATCAAACGCAAAGCCCTTGGTTGTGCCATTGGGGTCTGACCCCATTGGCTCGTTTTTGGCACTGGACTCCAGTTCACGGATAGCGTTCCTGCATCGGGCCAGCAGATTCAGGTCCTCCTGGAGTTCCTCGTTCTGAACGGTGCCCTGCTGCTTTTGGATCACATGAACTATGCCCAATGAGCGCAGATGCTCCAGGAACTGCTCGTACTCCTTACTGTGAATAAGGAAGGAGAGTTTTTTCATCTTTGTAATCATGACTCTGCCTCCTCCTCTTTTTCTGCTTCACGGCGCTCAAGCAGAGATTTAAGAATCTTCTGGCTTGACTTGGACAGGTTCTCCTCATCCTCCATAAAGCGTTTTATCTTACGAATGGCATCCTCATAACCCGGAATCTGCACCTTCTCAAACAGGTTCACCTTCTGGGTGGTCTTTTTGCGGGCCTTTTCCAGCAACGCCAGCTTGGCGGTAGTGAACTCCACCAGAATAGCGTCATGGGCCAGTCCCTGCAGTATATTGATGCCGTCATAGTACCATTTGGGCTGACTGAACAGGCTGAACGGAGCAACCTCAAACTCCACCTCGTCAAGCACCGGAATCCTGGTTCCGGCTATCTTGCGCACGGTCAGGTGAACATCCTTTACGCTCACCAGATTGGGGTTGAACTCGTTCCACAGCGCAAACATGGAGTCATATCGGCCGATGCCCTCCTCCAGTTCACGTTCCAGCCGGACCAGATCGTCCTTGCATTTCTTGACCTCCATGCGCAGCGCACTCTCCTTACTCTTAATAATAGGTAAGGTACGCTTACGCACTTTCAGCTGCTTCTCCAGCATCTGTAGTGAGGTCTTGTTATATTGGAACTTAATCGCCATTTAGTTCTTAGGCCAGTATTGTTCTACAAGAGCCGCCTTGATGTTAACCTCATCGGGCTTGAAGTACTTGGCAAACAGGCCCCAGGTAACATCCAGCATCTCGGTTGTATCCAGGTTCACGTCAATTGCCAGCAGCTTCTCGCTGTAATCGTGAGCAAAGTCAAGAGCACGCTGATCATAGTCAGTCAGATCAAAACCGTTCTCCACCTTAGTCTTTGCGTTCGATGCATCGGCATACAGACGCACGGCAGCGTTCATAACCTGCGGATGGTCGGCACGCGTCTTCTTACCGTTAACCAACTGCTTAAGACGAGACAGCGAGCGGAACGGGTCAACGATAACCTTACCTATATCACTGTCGCGGCGCAGGAACAGCTGACCCTCAGTGATATAACCTGTGTTATCAGGCACGGCGTGAGTAATATCGCCGCCGGAAAGCGTTGTCACAGCGATAATTGTAATTGAACCGCCGCTTGGGAACTGCACGGCCTTCTCATAGATCTTGGCAAGGTCAGAGTAAAGTGAACCAGGCATAGAATCCTTAGAAGGAATCTGGTCCATACGGTTACTTACGATAGCCAAAGCATCGGCATACGATGTCATATCAGACAGCAGCACCAGCACCTTCTCATCCTTCTGCACAGCAAAATACTCGGCAGCGGTAAGAGCCATATCAGGAACCAGCAGACGCTCTACGGCAGGGTCCTCGGTGGTGTTCATGAAACCTATGATACGGTCCATGGCACCTGCGTTTGAGAACACGTTCTTAAAGTACAGGTAGTCATCATTGGTCATACCCATACCGCCCAGGATAATCTTGTCGGCCTTGGCACGCATAGCCACGGTAGCCATAACCTGGTTGAACGGCTGGTCAGGGTCGGCAAAGAACGGAATCTTCTGGCCCGATACAAGAGTATTGTTAAGGTCGATACCTGCAATACCTGTTGCAATAAGCTCTGACGGCTGTTTACGGCGCACGGGGTTGACCGATGGGCCGCCAATCTCAACCTCAGTGCCCTCAACGGCAGGACCGCCGTCAATAGGATCACCGTAAGCGTTAAAGAATCGGCCGGCCAGGCTGTCGCTCACTTTCAAACTGGGAGCCTTACCCATAAACACCACCTCGGCGTTTGTAGGAATACCGCCGGTACCCTCAAACACCTGCAGAGTAACCTCATCGCCTGTAATCTTAACCACCTGAGCCAATCGGCCGTCAATAACAGCCAGCTCATCGTAACCCACACCCTGCGCTTTAAGAGAGCAGGTAGCCTTTGTAATCTGGCTAATCTTGGTGTAAATCTTCTGGAATGCCTTTGTTGTCATAGCTATAGCGGGTTAAGCGGTTTTACGTTCATCGATAAGAGCCTTAAGCTCCTTCTCGTACTCAAAGTACTTGTCCGATTCAAACGGCTGGTAGTTCATCTGCTTGCACAGGTTGATTACCTTCTTGAAATAATCAATGACCTCCAGGAAATTGTCAAACTTAAACTCAGTGTGGCAGATTTCAATCACGCGGTCCACAATCGTCTCCTGACGCTCCATCGGAGTCACGGCATCAACCTCATCAAAGGCATCCTGCTGCAGCACGATAAAGTCTATCAGCTCTGATTTCCAGAACGTTACGTGATAATCCACAGGAACGCCGTCATCGCCCAGAATGTTAATCTGCTCGGCAATCTCCTTACCGCGCAGCAAGCGGGTCTTGAGCTCGTTCACCTTACCGGTCCACTCACCGTTTATACGGTCAGTGATATATTTCTCAAATTCCGGATAATCCAGATACTTGGAGTAAGAGTCAATGGGGTTGATGGCCGGGTAACGCTTGCGGTCAGCACGCTCCTGCTCCAGAGCATAGAAGCAGCGGGCCACCTTCTTGGTGTTCTCGGTCACAGGCTCCTTAAGGTTACCGCCGGCAGGTGATACCGTACCTATAAAGGTAATTGAACCCGGCTGGCCGTTCTTGAGGTATACGTAACCTGCACGTCCGTAGAAGTTTGCAATGATTGATGAAATATCCATCGGGAAAGCATCCGGACCAGGCAACTCCTCCATACGGTTTGACATCTCACGAAGAGCCTGAGCCCAACGGCTGGTAGAGTCAGCCATAAGCAGAACACGCAGACCCATGCTACGGTAATACTCCGATATAGCCATAGCCGTGTAGACCGATGCCTCACGAGCAGCAACAGGCATGTTTGAAGTATTTGCGATAATAATGGTACGCTCCATCAGCTTTCGGCCGGTATGCGGGTCATCCAGCTCCGGGAACTCGGTGAAAATCTCCACAACCTCATTAGCACGCTCACCGCAGGCAGCGATTACAACGATATCGGCCTCGGCCTGCTTTGAGATAGCATGCTGAAGCACAGTCTTACCTGTACCGAACGGGCCGGGGATGAATCCTGTACCGCCCTCCACAATGGGGTTCAGGGTATCTATGGAACGCACACCTGTCTCCAGCAGTTTGAAAGGACGCGGTTTCTCGCGGTAGTTGGTCATAGCCACCTTTACGGGCCATTTCTGTATCATGTTCACGCTTACGGTGTCACCCTTGGCGTTCTCAAGCACTGCAATCTCATCAATGATGCGGTACTCACCATCAGCGGCAATCTTCTTAACCGTATACTCACCCTCCAACTGGAAAGGAGCCATGATCTTGAGCGGCTGGAAGTTTTCCTCAACCTTACCCAGCCAGTCCGATGCCTGCACCTTGTCACCCACCTTTACGATAGGCTCAAACTTCCACAGGCGGTCATTATCAAGCGGATAGGTATACTCACCGCGCTTAAGGAATACGCCCGTCATCTTGTCCAGGTCATTCTGCAGACCGTCAAAGTTGTGTGACAGCATGCCGGGACCAAGTGTTACCTCCAGCATGTGACCGGTAAATTCGGCGGGAGCGCCTACCTTCAGTCCTCGGGTGCTCTCAAATACCTGGACAAATACGTTCTCGCCCACCACCTTGATGACCTCCGACATCAGCTTATCGCCTCCTGTCTCAATGTAGCAGATCTCATTCTGCGCAACAGGGCCGTCCACCTTTAGTGTGACCATGTTGGCAATGACACCTTGCACTGTACCTTTTGTACTCATATATATTGTTTTTATTTAAACTCTGCCGGAACCTCAGTCTGTTCTTTGAGGTCTCCAATCAATTTACGGAACAGTTTCTGTCCCTCCTCCTTATCCAGAGCGCTCCAACGCTCCACCATTCCCAGACGTACCATGTATGAGAACAGTTTCTCCACACTGAAGTAATTAAAGAAGGTGTTCTCCTCAAGCCAGCGCCAACGTATCAGATCAGCCTTGCGCTCACGCTGTGACAGGTCACTCTCCTCAGTTAGACGGGCCACATCATCAAAGTAATCAAGTTCCTGGCTCAATCCCCAGTCACGGGCACCGCTGGTACGCAGCGCACCGGCTATATCTCCGGAGCCCACAATCACCTTCTGGATATCCAGATTGTACTTACGGGCCGTTATGGCTGTCATGATATTGTTGAGATTCAGGTTAAACTCATACCATTTGCGCACAAACGCGTTGCCCTGTCCCATTGCATACTCATAGAACAGGCTCCACAGACGGTCCTCGGCAAAAGCGGCCTTCTGGCGCCAGCTGTCATCCACCCACTCCTGTACAAATGTGTACATAAAGGCAGGGACATCATTGGGCGCAGGCTCGCCGGCCTTGACCAGGGCTATCAGGTCCTCCATACGCTCCGACCCAATCAGGTTACGGCACTCTTCCTCAAGTACAAGTATGTCCATAACCTTGCGGTCCGATGCGCTCAGAGCCTCAAAAACCTCCTGGCGGAACTGCTCAACGGAATACGCGGCCTTGCTGTCATCAAAACTGATGTCAGGCAGTCCGGATATTATGTAATAGTAACCAGCCATCAGAATAGGGTCTGGGCCAACTGCGGGCGCAGCATTGACTTGAACCAGTTCTCAAACTCCTCAGTGCCAAAGTTCACCTTATATGAGCCATCAGCCGGCTGGATGGTGAACTGGGCAGCCTGACCGTTTACCTGGGTAATCTTAACGCCCTTGTCAAGCAGAGCCTTGGCATTGGCGGTAAAATACTTGGTCAGGGCATCGGCATCCTGTGCCTTGATCTCAATCTGCTGGTTCTTACCCCACTCCTGGGCAATCCTGAGCATAAACTCGTTAAATGCTTTCTGATCGGCAGTAAAGCCCTTCACTGCATCCTGTACAATCTTATCGGTCACTACAGTCGCAATCTCGCTCTTGAGAGCCTCAACAGCCTGCAGCGCATAGAGCTTTAACTCCTTCTGCACGTTCTCGGCGTTATCGGCACTCTCCTTCTTGGCGGCAGACAGCAAAGCGTCAGCCTGCTTCCGGGCATCAGCGATAATCTTTTGGGCTTGTTCCTGGGCCTCTGACAGAATCTGGTCAGCCTGGGCCTTACCTTTTGCTACACCTTCATTATATATAATGTCGGTCAGTTCCTGGATTTTGGTATTCATAGGTTATAATTGATAATTCCGCATATAGATTCGCAAATTTAATCAAAACCCCCAAACAGCCTCAAAGATTAACAAAAAAAAACTCCGCTGAGGGAGGTTTTAATCTGTTACTTTTTCTTTTGCATTTGAGTCTGTTTCCAAACGGTAGGAGTAATGCCTTCAGTCTCACGGAACTTACGGATAAACTGGGTGGAACTCTGAAAACCGCTCTTGGTGGCAATATACTCAAGCGATGCGTCAGGCTCATCGGCCATAAGCTGCTTGGAGTAATCCAAACGCAATTTGCTCAGGTAATCGCGGAAAGGCATGCCATAAGACAGATTAACCACCTTTGATACATAAGTGCGGTTGGAATTGAGCACAGCGGCTATCTCCTCAATAGTAAGTGACGGATTAAGGAAACCGCGCTCCTTAACCATATAATTATTAAAAGACTCTATAAGCTTGTCATAACCGGTTGTGGCCGCTCCAGCCATAGGACCGGAGTCAATGCCATGCAGAAACTCCTGTGTGGTTAAGTTCATTGCGCTAAAAGGATGGCGCAGCCTGTCAATATTGATATAGCCACCCGGAAGAGGAGGTACAGCCGATACGTAACCTACCAGGAACAGTATGACAGCAACACCAAGTGACCATAATATGGAGGCCACAGAGTTGGCACCCAGAAATGATTGACCAAAAATTACCGTACAACCCCACAATATAAAGTAAATGACGAAAAACAAACAAATTATATTGGCCACAAATGATGACTTCTGTCCTCTCAAGAAACCAAATATATGTTTAAATTTAAACTTTCCGGATATGAGTTTTGAAAATACACATATTATTGAAACGCAGAGGCCTATAAAGAAAAGCACAAAGTATATCTTAAAGACAAACAACACGTAGAGATTCTCAATGGGCGACAGGTTTCCAGGACCTGACAACGTATAACCAAGATTGTGGATGGACTCTGAAATGGCTGCGCAACGGTCAAGGCCAATCTGCGACGTAAGCACGATAGCAGCCAGTGTGAGGATGATTGAAGGCACGGTAAAGAGATAAGAATACCATTTTACCTCACTTTCCTCATAACAAGACTTTATATAAAGGAATATGAAGGGAAATACTGACAGGGTTGAAAACTGCTGCAATATTACGCAAATGGCCAGTTCGTGGTAATTGGGGAAAGGATCCATATGTGCCGCACCGCAGTAAAAACTAACGGCAAGAAGGCCCATAACCCACATTGCAAGCCTGTCTGAGAGGGATTTATGCCTTTTCAGAAGAATCAGGACGCACCATACCGCACATACTGAAAATGGCAATTGAATTATAAAAAGCCCTAGCATAAAATCAGTCCTTACAAAATTTACAAAGCAAAAATAAGCATAAAAACAACGCCAGAGCACCAAATTTAGCCGTTTTTTGCTCTAAAATTGATTTTTGGGGAATATGAGAATTGTTGTTCCGTCTATAAATTGATGCATTGAACACCAAGTGTTGATATTTGAACTATTGTTTGAAATTCGTTTTGTGATTTTTGGAATCACAATTGCGGATGTTGGAAAATCACCACTTATATAATAAGTACATTTGCAATGAAAATAAACGAAAAGAACAAATTTAGATGCCAAACAGAAGAAATTTGAACAAGAACGTGATCGCAAAGATACAGATAATCCTGATCTCTGCAATAGCACTTTTGTTTGGAAATTCATGCGAGCGCAAGGATCTGTACCTCCGCGTGGATAGCACACAGATTTCAGTTGAGATGTACGATGTACGTCTGGATCTGCTGTGGGGAATCGATTGGGAAACAGAGTGGCAGTACACTTGGAACGAGAGCGCCGCTGATTTCGGTACCATAGGTTACACCAAGCCTGAGCTTATTAAGGGCACCATATATAATGTAGACCGCTACACAGGCAAGCGCTACAGTTCATTCTTCAAGATCTTTGATTCAAACGGCGGACGCGTATCACTGACTGCAGGTTCAGTTTACGACATGCTGTTCTACAACTTCGGAACCGAGTATACATCTTTCTATCAGAGCAACGATTACGAGACATACACCGCTTCTACACGTATGAGCACCATGACATCATGGGTACGCACACGTGCTGAGAGCGAGAGCAGCGAAATGCCCGACTCAACCACAAACTACGTAAATTACAACCAGCCCGACGAGCTGTTCGGTTCACTTGCAGCAAATCTTGAAATCAGTGAGGACCCCTCATCTTATGATAAGGAATATGATGAGTACGGCAACATCAGATACATATATAAGGTAAATGCAGCTCTCCGCCCCTACTCATTCATCTATCTGTTCCAGGTAGTAATCCTGAACAACAATCTGGATGGCAACGGTGACTACGTTAAGGGTTCAAAGGGATTCACAATCACAGGCCTCTCACAGGGCGTTGACCTGTTCACCCGCAAGACTTTCAACAACACCATCGCAGTTTCAACTGATGAGGTTAAGCCTCTCCAGAACCACGACGATGTTCGCCTGGCCTACGGCACTACAGTTGACAACGCTGATATCCTGGCCGCTCGCGTACTGACATGGGGTCTTCCCGGTATCGTTCCTATCGAGACCACCAAGGCCGGAACAAAGGCTGTTGAGCTGGATAAGAACTTCATCGGCATAGGTCTGAATCTGCGTAACGGTTACACCTACACCATCACCAAGAACATCACCGATCAGATGCACGAGAAACCCGCCGGTGGTGTCATCACAATCTACATCGACGCCAGCGAGATCCCGCAGGAGGTAATTGACCAGCGTCCTCAGAGCACAGGCGGCGGTTTCAATGCAAATGTTGAGGATTGGGCCAACGAAGTGAACGCTGAAGTGACAATTTGATGTAAAAACGATTAAATACATACAAAATCAGAATAAAAATTAAATAATGTTTAAAATAAAATAAGTATGTTTACGAAATTTATGAAAAGGAAATGGAACTTTATGTTCCTTATGGCGATAGCAACGCTGGCGGTTGCTGCGCTGACTACTCTGGCATGCACACGAGGAGCGAACCAGGAAACTGGACGCCAATCGCACCAAAACGGACAGGTTTCGACCGGACGTTACCCTCAGTACAACGAAACAACGATGCGTTTCATAAACTGACCGCCTAACTAACGAGAAAAAACTGCCTAACTAACGAATAAAAAACAACAGATTGAGAAGACTTGTTTTAACGATCGCATCAATCATTGCACTGACAGCCTGCACCAGTGACGGATTGCTCAAGGAGATGAAGAAGGACAACACCCTTCCTCAGGTCATCACTTTCTCATCCTACTCAGAGAAAGCCACCAAGGGCACTGACAACGGCAATACTGCAAAAAACACCAATCTGGAGTACTACCACAGCACTTTTGCAGTTCATGCCACCAAGAAGGATATCGAGAATGAGATCCAGTATGTATTCGGTGATACCGCTACAATGCTGGGTACCACTTGCTACTACACCGGTAACAATACCCCTACATTCTACGGCACCAACTGGCGTTATGATGAGGAGCGTTTCTGGGATAAGTACGCATACTACAATTTCATTGCCTACGCACCCGCACTGCCCGACACAAGCCTGCTCGTATTCAGATACGGACAGAACGACGAGGTTGGCGATCTTGGCGTAAACGGACGTGACGTTGTAGTACCTGATTACATAATGAATGGTACCAACCTGCATCAGGCAATGCCGCAGACTTATCTCTACGAGAAATTTGATAACATAGCAGCCGGCGTTGATATCGATCTGATGATATCAGAGCCCATAACAGACCTCAGGGGTACATTCAACAGCACCGTTCAGTTTGATTTCCACCACATTTTCTCAAAGCTGAACATCTCAATCGCCAAGACCGGCGCAATGAATGAAGGTATGGTCATTATAGACAGCCTTATCATTACCGGCCTGCGCGACAAAGGAACATACGTAGAGAGCACATACAATGATGATCCGCAGGCATACAACAACGGTTGGACGTTAGCCACAAACAATAACCCCAACTTTGAGCTTGCATACAGACGTTATGATGACAGCAGCAACTCTCAGGAGCTGCCTGACCAGCTTGTGAACCAGGATCCCACGCCTCTCTATTTCATAGAGTCACTGCTCCTGCCTCAGAACATATCAAACAACGCAAAACTCTCACTCAGATACCACATCACCAAGAACAACGGTACCTACTCTGAGATATTCAAGTATGATATAGATTTCAATAAGATATTCGCAAACATCCTTGGCCGCAGCTACTACACCATCAAATTCAGGCTCGAGTCCGAAGCCATCACATTTGATGCCGATGCCGCTACCTGGGCTGAGAAAGAGGAGCAAACCGTTAGCGTTCTGCCCGATCCCTTAAACCCATAAATTAAGGACCAAAACCGCAAACAAACATCTTTATATATTATATAAGGAATAAACAAAAACAAAATAGATTACTAACAAACAACTTAAAAGAAAAGAGATTATGAAAAAGAGTTATTTGATGATTGCAGCCGCTGCCACACTGCTGACAGCCTGCATGGACAACGAGATCAGAAACGACGTTAAAGACTTTAGTGAATCTGCAATTGGATTCAGCACTTATGCCACCTTGCAGACCAAAGCTGAGAACAACGAAGACGCAACACATCTGTGGGATCTTGAGAATCACCATACTTCATTCGATGTATGGGCATGGAAGTACTACGATGGAGCATGGGAAGGAACTGCAGTTTACAACAAAGGAACTGTAAACTATGCCAACTCCACATGGACAGCAACAGAGCTCAAATTCTGGGATAAGTCTGCAGAAAAATATTATTTCTACGCTGCTGCACCTTCAAGTGACAAATGGGTCCTCAACAACAACGGCACCGCAAGCGTTTTTGACGATGACTACCTCACATATGCAGAATTTTCATTGAAAGGCGATGCTAATATTAATTCAACAGATTATTCACCGAGTTTCAACGCAGTTAGAACCAGTGATATAGATCTGATGATTGCCGAAAACAATCAAGTAGATCGCGTACACTACAACAAGACACCCGCAGACGTTGTGAATGAACAATTTGACCACATTCTTTCACGTCTTAACGTAACTGTAGCACTTAAGGCAGGTGGAACAATTGCCACATTAAATGGAGATGATGACGTTACAAATGATGTTGAAGTCAAAGTAACCAATTTCGCCATCACCGGCGTCAACCTCAAGAACAATGGCTCATTCAACGAGAATGCTGATTTAGAGGGAGACGTACTTGCAGAAGGAACAACAAAACGTTGGCATACACTGTCAACAGTAGGAACCTACAACTTTGATGGATATGACATAAGCAATACAGAGCTTACAACTACCGCGCTCTATATTGCACAGTACCTCGTCATTCCGCAGTCGATAACCAGCGAGATACTCGACAGGGCAACTCCCACAAACATCGTGTATTATACTCAAGCAGAGGTTGACGCATATAATGCCGCACTTGCTGGCGCATTAAATAGTTCAGATGTATTGGATGCAGATCAAGCAACTGCCTATAATACAGCCATAAACCCGAGCACAGATAAAGCAGCTGGTGACGTTTTGTCCGCAGATGAGGCTAAAGAATACAACGCAACACTGACAGGAGCAAAATCAACAACAGATGTCAAAAGCTTTGGTGCCGCTGCCGCTCATCCTTATTTCGTAATCAGCTACACTATTGACAATCAGCCTTACACTGCTTACTACAACCTGGCAAATGCATTTGGTGTTGCTGCTGATGGAACACTGGCTTTCTGCGAAGGTTGGCAGAACACTCTCAACATCAAACTTGACGCCGAAACAATCTTATTTGACGCTGAGGTATATGAGTGGACCGATAAAGCTAATCCCGACTTAGAAATCAAATAAATACAACCTTTATTTGAGGCCAACAATTTAAAGAACAAACAAAAAAAGAATCAATATGAAAAAGTCATTATTTATCATTGCAGCAACTGCATTAGTAGTAAGTTGCGCAAGCAACGATGTCAAGAATGACATTGTTCAGGAAGATGTGGCAATAGGGTTCGTCCCCGCCTTTATGGAGAAAGTCACCAAAGCTAACGCTGGTGAAATGTCAATCTCACCCAACACGTTCGAGAAAGACCACAACACATTTGCTGTATGGGGTTGGAAAACCAATGCTACCGAAACCACCAAAGTATTCGATAACCAGTTAGTCGAATATCTGGCCGCTCATTTAAACACCACACCTTCAACCGGTTGGGCATATACTCCATTAAAATATTGGGATAGAGGTGCATCTTACAAATTCTATGCTGCCGCTCCATACAATTATTTTACATTCGATGGAACAACACGTAAGTTCTCTGCCACAAGCGTTCCGAGCGTACAAACTATTCAGAACAAGAACGCAAGCAGCCAAGCAAATCTGATTGATTTGGCTTACACCGAGAATGGCCACGGAACAAACAGTACAGCTATTGATTATCTAGTCGCTGCAAAAGTTGAATGTGGAACCGGCGCCGACAATCAGAGCAACAACCTCGGCGATAATCGTAAAGATGATGACAAAGACGTTGAGTTCATATTCAGTCACATCCTCTCAAAGTTGACCGTAAGGGCTCTTACAACCTCTGATTTTGCTCCGTCAGGCAAGCCTGATATTAAACTGACAAAATTAGAAATCAGTTTGAATGGTATGTCACAGAGTTATGCCCAGTTAGCAGAGGGTTATACTCAAGCAGACTCTATTGACAAGGACGTATGGAGCAGCGCCATATCATCCGCTGTAACAGAAACCTGCTTCTATGCAGATGATAACAGTCAAACTAATTTTGGTGTAGATTCATTATTGTTATCTGCAACAGCCCAGGAACTTGCATCTTACTTTGTAGCTCCCACCACTACTGGAACTACAGGCGGTAGTTATTCTGGAACCGCAGATGTTACAGTTCAGGCTTGGTACACAGTATTCTATTCAGACGGTGTTGTTGATAATTGCGTATCACCAGTAACAACAGTTGCAAATCTGAATCGTTTTGTCCAGAACAACTGGTACTTCCTGGATGTTAAGATTTCACCCGAAGCTATCCTGTTTGACGTAAACAGCGTTGTTGGCTTTGATACTAACATTAACGGCAACGACAAAGCCGATGATGAAATCGAGCAGGAAGTACATTAATTGATCATCAGCTAACTCTTTTCTTTATATAGGCCGGCAGGGGGTGATACCCCTACCGGTCACAAAGAAAGCGTGAGCGCAGAGGACCAATGATATTTATAAAAAGATTGTTGCCCAGGGTTTCAATTTTGATTTAAGAAGGAAAAAATGAAACAAAAAAGGACAACGGCTTGAAGATATACCTTACAGAGAAATAATAAGGTATATTATAATTAAGGTGTGGAAGGTATAAAAATGCCAGTAGGAGATTGAAAATGAACAGACTGTTCAGACATATTGCACAGACGGTGATGTTAGGAATTATCCTGACAATGGCGGGATGTGCGTATGAAGATGGCGTCCGCGACATGCGTGAGCAACCCGCGGGCAGCAATGGTCTGGAAATTGCATTCAGCAACGGCATTATTGAGAACCCTATTCTACGCACCCGAGCCGTAACCCTGCTCAGCGAACATACTGCAAGTATGGGAGTCTGGGGATGGCAAACCACACCCGAGGGTATCGTTGAGCGTCTCTTCCTCAATCAGGCAGTGACGTTCAACGCACCCCTGGCAAAGTGGACATACAATCCGGTAAAGTACTGGGAGAAAAACAGTTCTTACCGATTCTGTGCTTACGCTCCGCACTCAGACAGTGTGCCTGAAGTGACGGTTACCATAGATCCTGAGACACACGCCATAAGCATGAAGGGCGTGACGTTAAGGGGAAACAACACAATAGACAGCGGCGTTCCCACACCTCCCGCCAACTTTGGCAAGGTTGAGGACACTGACTGGATGCTGGACCGCACGGGCCAGAGCATGTTGGGTATGTACCGCAGTGAGGTGATATTCAACATGCAGCATATTTTATCAAAGTTGTGCGTCAGAGTACGCCGCAACCGCAATGTAAAGCCTGACTCTATAATCTCGTTAACTATAGACAGCATAAAGATAGGCAGTTTTATCTGCCAGGGTGATTTTACCCAGTGTATGACCGATGACCCCGAAGAGCTGGCACGTGAGTGGACACGTATAGACACTCTTCCGCGTTACACCGTAACGAGCGCCAAGTATGCCGCAATACCGGACAGCATGGCGTACGTGCTTGAGTCTCTGTTCATTCCGCAGCGTTTGGACGATACTCAGTATATACACGTCTGGTATAGCATCGGCCATAAGGGTGGTTACCGCAACCGCTTTAACGAACGGATTAACCTGAACCGTCTGTTCAGCGGATTTGAGACAGGAAAGAGTTACGTGATTACCATAACAATCGGCCCCGATCCCATTACGTTTGATGGCGGTGTGCAGGATTGGAACAATCACGTAGTACAGGAAGCGAGAATTAACCAGTAGTCCTATACAACCAAAAGAGAAAAACTGAAGATGAAAACTTTGAAGAGGATGATGAAGAACGTTAGAGACAGACTCAAGATTAGCCTGATAGCAGGCATGATGCTCGTGGTAGTGTCATGCGCGCAGACCGGCATGAGGCATGAGATTGACATGCATGCCGCAGGTAAGGCTATGCCGTATATTGAGTTTGGAAACTATGTAAACACAATGTCACGTGCATCAATGCATGTAGGTAAAGGCAGTTTCACCGTGGGCGACACTATGGCCGTCTGGGGCGAGCAGACCACCGACGATATCGTTGACGTGATATTCAACAACCAGGATGTACGTTATACCGATGACGGCTCATGGACGTATGACAACAAGAAACTGTGGAACGTAGGCTCTACGTACAAGTTCTACGGATTCTTCCCCTACTCCAAGACGCTCTACAAGATGAGTAACGACGCCAAGCGCTATATATCGATTGACGAATACACCACACCCAACGACCCGGCACAGCAGATTGACCTGATGATATCCGAGCGCCGCGAGGTTGACCCGTTCAATGTTGTGGATATGTTCTTCCATCACATCCTGAGCGATGTTAACGTATATGTCAAGGTAAGTAATGCGCTTGAAATCAATAGCATAGACAGTATCGTACTCAAGCGCATAAAGCTTCACAACATAATGTCAACCGGCCGCTACAGGCAGACAGGATGGAACAATGACCGCGCTGTAGGTTCATGGGACAACGTGCGCAATTACATGGACATACCGGAATTGACCGATATAACCATCACGCAGACGGCAAAGGCTCTGTACAACGACTATCTGATGATTCCGCAGAAGCTGTTCAGCACCGACTCCCGTCCCAAGGACATAACCGTCGACGCCGCATTCAGAATTGTTTACAAAGACGGCACATCGTCAACCTATGTCAAGGATGGCATGAGGCTTGCCGGAATAACAGGACATAACGGCAGCACAAGCCACGTTCTTACCAGCTGGGAACCTAACTACAAATACAACTACACGCTGGTATTCAACCCGCAGCGCGCAACCCGCACATGGGACGCCGATGGTGACGGCAGCATACAGATAGATCCCGTAACCGGCGATACCATTACCAAGACCGATGATACACCGCTCCCCGGCATCATGAAGTACAATCCCGACGAGCCCGACATCATTTACATCTACGAGGATACCGATGACGATGATGACCTCATACCCAACGCATGGGTTCCCTACCCGATTGTATGGGAGGATATTGACGGAGACGGTCTCCTTGAGGGAGGTTTGGACCGCGACGGAGACGGTCACATAGACAATGTTGACGGTGACACCGAAACCCGTAAGCAGGATAGTGACCCGGATAAAGATCCGAGTGACAACGACCCCGACAACCCCGAAGGCAAGGATGTGATACTGGTTCACGTTGATACTGACGGCGACGGCGACATAGATGATGACGACGAATGGAGACAGCTCCAGAAGGATCCGGAATCAGGCGTGATACAGCCCATACGTGAAGAGGATGACGCTGCCATCGAGTTTACCGCAACGGTCCAGGAATGGGAGCAGACCTACACAGTGGAGTATAACATCAACCAATAGGGAATTTTTCTTACAGAAAGAAACCTAACCGATTACAATGATGCTAAGAGACAAAAAATACATATCCAAAGGTTTTACACTGGCAATCCTGCTGCTTGCCCTGCTGTCGCTGCAATCCTGCAACCGACGCGACAAGCATAAAGTCAAGGAGGCTGACAGAGTTATCACCATGGGCGTTCGGCAAACCGGCACCAAAGCCGTCATCGAGAGTTCGAGTCAAGACGTCGGGATATACCAGATGATCAGGGACTGCTTTGCGCAAAGCGGATCCGAATGGATTGTCACAGGCGGTTTTGGAGTTCACGGATACAAGATGGTCAACTCCGATCCGACCAAACTCTTTGACAACATGCGCGTCTATCCCGACCTTATCATGCAGAATCTCAGCGGCAAACCTGACATTGAGGACGTGGAGACCGCCGTTCAAGCCCTTGCCGATGGCATTGATTGGGTCTATACACCACTCAGATACTGGGACAGCAATCCGCTGGCCAGCTATCAGTTCATAGCATACTGGCCATATCTGCCCGGTGAAAGCGATGTTGCTGCCGGAGACCGCGCCACAACACTGTATGCATCATCACCGTCCAAACAGGATATTCTGGACGGGGCAAACAAAGAACTCACCCTTCACAACGTTCCCAACTGGCAGACCGCAAATGACGGCGCAATGGATTTCATGACCGCCACAAGCGTAGGACGCTACGCCGAAGAATACAGTTCAGGCATAGTTTATCTTAATTTCAGCCACTTGCTGTCTCAGTTGGTAATTAAGGCGTACTACGTAGGCAGGGAGGAACCGACTCAAGAGGAAAACGGCGTTGTCACAGGCGGAGTAAGGATAAACTCCATCACCATGTCGGCATACACACCCGTAAGCGGTGATCCTGCACCCGCAGGCGGCGCTGCCGCATATCAGGTTCTTGGAAGCGGCACCGCAACATTTACGCAGAGATATGACGCCGATCCTACATCAACCGTAACGCTGGCAGACAGCTACGTAATGCAGGATGTATCAAATGAGCCCATCATATTCAAGAACGAGTTGAGTGAGGATCCGGATTACATAAACAACTTTGCTCCCGTTGAGGTAGCACGCTGGCTTATGGTTCCGCACACATGGTACAAGCAGAATATGACCATCGAGTTCAGTGTGGGCAGCACGGTCAAGACCTCATCGGCAATACCCGTATCATTGGGAACCGTTGCTCCGGGATATGCAACCCAGCCCGGCAAGCTATATGTACTGACCCTGATATTTGACACCACAGGTGGTGGATTTACCGTAGAGTCGGTAGCAATAAAGGACTGGAACGAATACGAATTCGAAAAAGAAATCTACAATTGGTAAATACGTAGTATTTAAATTTGGAGATTTAAGATTTATTCACTATTTTTGCAGTGATATATGAAGGACGTCTATCAAATAATCACGAGAAAGTTCTTGATCACCAACATGTTGGTGGCAGCTGTCGTGCTGGCGCTTTTTGCTTCCTGCACCTCTGAAAACGAGGAGCCCACGGACGGTAACAAGGTCCTTCTTTATCCTGTAATAAGCACCGGCATCCAGCCTGCAATAGAGACACGCGGCACTGTGACAGTAAACAATGCCACGGGCACATACAGTGATTCCAATCTAGGCAACGGAGCCGAAATCAGAGTCTATGCCGTCCCCGTTCCTGACAACAACACCACAGCACAGGTTTTTGACAACCTCAAGATAGGCGGCACTTTCAGGCGCAACAACAACGAATGGTATTCATCTGTTGCCGTAATAGCTGAGCATGACTATCGTCTGTTTGGCTTTGCAGCATCAGCATATCGTGATGAAGACAATCCGGTTGCAGGATGGGTACTGCCGGGCGCTTCAAACCAGACTTTCAACTGGGGTCTTACCGGAAACAGTTACAGTGCCCAGGATTTCAACATGGACACTGTAGCCGTCAATTTTACAAATCTGGACGTACTTACCACGGCTGACCCGCTGGTATGCATAGCATCATCGTTCCAGAAATATGACTCCGGCAACCCGCAGGCATCGGTTCCGGCTATAGCCCCCACTCTTACCAAAGGCTCTTTCCAGATTGCCAGGACAGAGGTCACAGGCAGCAGCAGCAATCTGCAGTTCAGGGTCTGGATGGCATTGGACCATCTGTTGTCAAAAGCTACCGTGTCATTCTGCGTCGATAGGGATTATGCCGATATACGGGATATCCGCCTTAAGGAAGCTAAAATAGTGATTGACAAATCCGAGCGTTCATTCAGAGGTAACCACTCCTACTCTTTCAAACACGGTTTCCTGCCTGACCCCGACGCATCATTCGGCAATATCAGTCAGGATAATGATGAAGACCTTGAGATATTCCTTCTTGGTGCAGACTCTCCACGAGAGCTCTTTGATGAAGGCAAGGACTACTCGACCCTGACCACAAGTTATCAGGAATACCCGTCGTTCTGTTTCCTGCCAGGAAGCTACATACCTGATGACGACGACCCGAATACGCCTCAGGCTGAATACCCGGATGTCACACTAAAGGTAACATATGATGTTTACACGAAAGGAACTGATGTTCCGGTTAGAGTGGGACAAACGGCAGAGAACAAATTCTCGCTGGCCAGTTTCAAGATAGGCGCCGGAGACCCGATGACCCCGAAACCGGGAGATCATTTCAAGATAAAAGTGAAAGTCAAGCCCACATATCTCTACCAGTTACACGATGATGACGGGCAAATCGAATTAAGCATAGAATAAGGGCTAAAATGATGATATTCAACCACATACACAAACAAATACCCTACGGCCTCAAGTCGTGGGGTTTGCTGCTTATTTTAACTCTGGGCTCTTTCGTGTACGCGCAGGCGCAGTTGGTCATAGGCGGTAATATATATGGCGGCGGCGATATGGCCCCCGTAGGCGGCAGTACAGAGGTCACTGTAATATCCGGTGATGTAGAAGGAAGCCTGTTCGGCGGCGCACGTATGGCAAACGTGGGCGGCAATGCCCTGGTGAATATCGACGGTGCGGCTACCGCATCGGACGGCAAGGAGTTTGTTCAGAACTACATACTGATTGACCGCGTCTATGGCGGCAATGACATCTCAGGTACCATAGGCACTGACCCTGAAAGGTTCAACGACATAACCATTTCGGCACAGAACCCCAACGGAGTCCTGCTTCACCCCGAGGATGACGGCGTTGACGCAACATGGAATGCATTTATCCACATCTCTGACGGAGGTTCCACCAATGGCAACAGCAACAAGCCCATCTACATAGGTCAGATGTACGGCGGCGGTAACGGTGATTATGACTACGCCACCAGCACCAGCCCCTACTACGGTATGACCAGGCCTGAGATTGACAAGACATTCGTCGATCTTCACGGAGGCTCCATAGTCTATGCTTACGGCGGCGGCAACAACGCCACTGTACGCAAAAATACAGTCATCTGCCTGAAAAACTCAAGTTCTGTAGTAAACAGCATCATTGACTCAAGACTGATTGGCGACCCCATCAACAGCACAATCGGTCAGAACGGCGAATTGCTTACCCCGGACCGTTTCAGAATCAAAATGGGAGTCAACACCGGATTCGTATCCATCACGGGTGAGGATCCCAGCAGTAGCAGCTACCAGATTGGACGTATGTTTGGCGGAAACAACAAGGCCGAGATGGCCATACGCCCCACCTGGCATTTGGAGAAAGGATTGGTACGCAACCTGTACAGCGGCGGCAACCAGGGTATGATGTCCAGCCCTGAAGGCCTGTTGCTGCTCATCGACCCGGAGAACAATGATGATCTGACAATAGAAAACGTCTATGGCGGTTGCCGTATGGCCGATGTACGTCCGCTCCAGTTCAACAGTGACGGCACCCATGTCATCCAGAAAGGAAATGTGGTTGATGTTGATGTCATCAAGCTGGTTGGAGAAGGTTATGAATTCCCTGCCGGTCTTTCGGCAAGAGTTCTGGTCAAAGGCGGATTGATCCACAACGTCTATGGCGGAAATGATGTAACCGGTCAGGTTTACGGCGGTAACGCTGTAGGTATCCATTCAAGCATTACAGGCAGTGTTTACGGTGGTGGTAACGGATCTTATCCCTACACAGACAATATAGAGCTTGTAGGCAACGACATTTACGGAGACCTGTTCTACCAGATACCTCAGGGCAAGACTTCTGTTGAGGCCATGAGAGACTACCGTCCGGATGCAGAACAGGTGTCCATTCACGTCTTAGGAACCCAGGCCAAGCCCACAATCATAGGCGGTGCCATCTACTGCGGCGGTAACAGCGCAACACTTGACAGACCGACGGGTAAGACATCCGGCGGCGCACCGTTGATTGAGCTCAAGGTTGGTTCATACGTATATGCCGACAAGGTATTCATGGGCAACAATGGTGAGAACATGATTACCAATGAAATCCTGACACGCTATAACGGAAGTGTTGACAGAACTACAGGACTGGTGTCATCAGCACAGGATGCGGTTGATTTCAGCTCAGTTAACCTTAGAGACCCCCAAGAGTTTGCCACATACATGGAGGGTGCGGCTCTCAAACACATACCCTCTGTAACGTTCGATAAGGAAGACGACGGATACTCCTACCAATACGAGCCTTACACCACGTATTTTGGTTCATTCTACTGCGGCGGTAACGTAGGTAGCATGACATACAGCGGCACCAATCACATGGATTTGGAAGCCGAGTTTGTAATTTACGACAAGTTTGTAGGCGGTTGCAACAACTCAAACGTTCCCATGACCCCGCTTAACGCCTATTATGAGGGCGGAATCCTGGGTGCTCCCAATGAGACCGATTTCACAGGAGACCGTCTTATACTGGATTTCCACGGTCCCAAGTTTGAGCCCAAACGCTGGAACGATGCCGGTGACGCCCTGATATGGAACACAGCCAAATGGAGTAATGAACAGAATGATTTTGTTCCTATCGGTACCGATGATCCCAACGATGATGAAGAACGCCGTCTGCTGGGAGGTAACATCTACGGCGGATGCTACTCATCAGGTCACATTAACGGTAACGTCAAAATCAACATAGACAAGGACCTGATTGTAAGGAGTGAAGTGTTTGACTACTCTGGTGAAGGCGGAAACAGCAACTCACATGTAATTCTGCAAAACCAGGGTGAGGATGTGATGGTTGTTGCAATGACCGTTTTCGGCGCAGGCATGGGTGATAAGACTGAAATTTGGGGTAGCACAGAGGTCAACCTCAAGGACTGCTACGCATTCCAGCTATTCGGAGGCGGAGAGGAAGGTATTGTCGGTAAGGGTGAGACCGGTGTCACACCTGAATTTGACGTAGAAGGCTATCCTATCAAGAGTTATGCATATGATGCCAAATACAGCACCACCGTCAACCTGAGAGGATCCAATGCCGGTTACTCTGAGGATGAGTCCGGACCGGTACTTGCCGAGACGCAGTACATCTACGGAGCCGGAAACGAGGGTGACGTTTGCGGAGACTCTTACGTTTATCTTGGCAACGGACGTATCTATGATGCGTTCGGCGGTGCCAGTAACGCCAACATACTTGGCCACACCGAGGTATATGTAGGTAAGCAGAAAAAGACCGACGGCAGCTTTGAGCACGGATTCCCATGGGTATCGGACATGGTATTCGGCGGAAACGACTTTGGCGGCCGAATCAGTGTTGAACAGACTGCAGATATGAGCAGCGTGACCAACCGTACGGTATCCAATCCGGACCTGTTACAGAATGTAAGTACTTTTGTTTCTTACCTGCAGGGCCGTGTTGACAGCATTTATGCCGGCGGTTACGGTAACTATGACTACCGTGATGACCAATACAATGATTACGTATATACGAGCAGTGATGTACTCCCCGATGGAGTAGTGTTGGGTGATCCCAAAGACGGATTCTCATACCCGTACATGTTTGGCAGCTCTTTCCTCTATTTCCAGCCTATTGACAATGCCCGCAACAATGTCAACTACCTGATGGGTGGCAGTGAGGGCTATCCCGGATATGCAGATTTCAACAACACCATGCAGGAGAAATCCTATGTGCTGATAGATGACATCAATACATCCGCGGCCAACAAGGACGTATTCCTCAACACTGACATATTCGGAGGCGGATCATTTGCCGGAATGGGATATATAGATTTCCAGGTGGATAACGAGGGCAATGAGCACCGCACATTATATCCCGGAGCCGGACGTACTACGGTGGACCTGTTTGCAGGCCGTTTCAACAACGTATATGCCGGTTGTAACCATGAGGGTCTGGTAGGCTTCTCACGTGTGTATGTACCGGAGGAATCAACCATCAGCGTTAATAATATATTCGGTGGCGGTCGCGGTTACTCACAGGAAGACATAGATGCCATAATAGACAATACCTCTTTTGCAAATCAAGCCGAAAGGGAGGCACTCATTGCGACACTCAAGCAAATCTACTGTGACCATTATATCACCTTGGTTGATTACCGTGGTGCCAATGCCACAGTCGAGGAAGGCATCTACGCAGGTAACAACAACCGCCGTATGGCATTTGACACTTACCTCAACATAACGGTCCCTGTCAGGGATAGTAAAGGTAATCTGATTACGGTATTCGGAGCCGGTTACGGTGATGAGACCGTCAGTGGCCGTACAGACGTATTCCTGCAGAATGGCGCCCAGGTCAATCAGGTTTATGGCGGCGGACGTGACGGATATGTAATGAACTATCCTTCACTTACCACATGGCTCACCTTACAGTTTGGAGGTGATATGGAGGCTCTCATGAAGTATGCATCATACCTTAACGGATTCCACTCTTACATAGAGGGTATCGAGGATCCTATCACACATGATTATATTTCTCCAGAGCATGTGATAAATCTGCCACAGGATGTACTTGATGGTCTGGGATTGGCCAAATACATAGATGACGGACGTAATTTGGCTAATCCTGATGCATACCACAACACCAACGTACATATCCTGGCCGGAGCAAAGGTAGTCGGTAACCCCAGGGAGGGCGGCGGAACCAGCAACGGTTATGCTTATGGCGGAGGTCTGGGTGGCAATGCCCAGGTAAGCGGCTCAACCTACATAGAACTTAAGGGCGGATATGTAGAGAAGGATATCTATGCCGGCGGTCAGGGAGGTCCCGTTATCAACAAGTATGGACTGTACAAAGATGAAAATGACCACAGTAAAGGCTATCTCTTCACTGCATCATCCAATGTCTATATTGAGGGAGGTCAGGTCCGTAACGTTTATGGAGGTGGTTATCAGGGTAATGTAGGCCTGCACGAGGGAACCATTGCCCAGGATTATGCCTCCGATATCCCCGGTATCACCAATGTCATCATAGGTAAGCTTGACGATGGCACAGAACAGTTGAGCAACACCAACGGCATACCTGCAATAACACGTAACCTTTATGCCGGCGGTGAGGGCGGATCTGTTTACGGAACTTCCCACCTGACCATAAACAACGGTTATATAGGCTACCTGTATGACGGAACATTGACCGATAACCCCGAGACCGAAATTGATGAACGTTACGTGGAGAACACTCACGAGTACGGCCCCGATGACGAGAACCTCAAGGGACACGGCAACGCGTTCGGCGGCGGATATGTGGCAAGTAGCTACGTTGACAATTCAGAGATACTGATGCTGGGCGGTTACCTTCGCGGCAGCCTCTACGGAGGCGGTGAGGTAGGTCCTATAGGACGCGGCACCAAACTTAACGTTCCCACACCGGCATTTGCAGTTAGGAACGGAGATGCCACCATTTACCGTGCCGGCCATACCCACATAAGCATGTTTAACGGTCATGTACTGCATAACGTGTTTGGCGGCGGCCGTGGTAAGGACAGTTGGGGCGGCGATGGCTGGCAACCGGAATTGGAGACAGACCTCTCATCCAAGGGTAACGTATTCGGTCAGACCGAGGTTTACATTTACGGAGGTGAGATAGGTACAGACAAGAACATGGCTCAGGGTTACGGAAACGTATTCGGCGGATGTGACGAGGGCTATGTTTACAGTGCCTATTTAGACAATGACGGCAATACAAAAGCAGGCACCAAGAATGGCAGCCGCTTTGATGACGGCAATGAGGGCTACTATTACAAGACCGATGGAGTCACCATGACAGAGGATTGCCGCGTACTTGTAGAGCCTTGGCTGCAGGTCAAGGACCAGAATGGCATAGATTATCAGAACGTCACCTACGCCAAGGGCGATTATATCCCCACCGATTATCTTAATACCCTGCCCAAGAAACAGAAGGTAGCAGGACAGTGGCAATGGACCGGTGATTGGAATAAAGTGGATGCAGGTGCCGTTGACGGACAGGGCAACGTACTCTCCGAGCGCGGTGTCATTATCCATAACGCCGTATTTGCAGGAGGTAATATAGCATCAGGCAGTAACCACATGAATGTTAATGCCACCACGGTATATGGTAATGCAACAGCATCTATCAATGACGTATATCACCGAGACCTTATCACCATCGGTACAGGTCACACCGGAGGTCTTTACGGTGACGGTAACCTTACGTTCGTGGACGGATACCGTGAGCTTAACATAACCAACTACGGTACAGACTACTACAACATCGATTCAGAAATTACCATCGATGTATATAACACCAAGCTCTCACCCCGTGAGCGTGCATATTATGAGCTCCGTTACAAGTGCGTAAAGAACTGCATAGACAAGGAGGGCACACAATACCGTATTGAGGAAGGTGACCGCAAGGCTTCAACAATTACTGCAGACCAACTGACCACTCTGTTTGTAAAGCAGGAGGGTGACAATTTTGTCTCAGTGATGGACGGAGGTAATCCCATCATGGTACAGACTCAGGATGGCAAATGGGTACCCAACACTGCTGCCGGTTCCACCTACTGGGTTGAGAACGGTGTATGCTCACGCTATGCCGGACGTATCATGAACACCATACAGAGAGCAGATTTCTGCGGTGTATTTGGAAGCCGTATGGTGATGCAGGGTGCTCAGGACCGTGTACCCGAGACTGTTGACTACACCAACTACACCATCAACCGTGTACGTGAGGTATCACTCAACAAGAACGTGTCAATCATTGATGATGACTACGCCACATATACATCCGGAGACCACATAGGAGAGTATATTGATGAGAACGCAGCCATGCACGGCAACTACTTTGGTATCTATAGCGTGGTTAACTACCTTGGTGCTCTTACCAGTGATGTTGACTTCAACGAGGCTGTCAGGGTAAGTGACAACGAGGATGAACTTACCTACCATTCTCCCATAAACATCATGGTAGGAGAACAGACCGTAACCTATAATTACGGAGATGAGGGTGCCACATACTATAACTGGAAACAGGCACACTCCAGGGACAACACCCGTAACAACGGTAACTCTCACAACCAGGTGGCTCTTGCATCGGGCGTATATCTGGAACTTGTTACTGAGAAGAGCACCGGAGCCGAATTTGACCAGAAGGATTGGGGTCTGATTACAGGTGTCGTTGAACTTGACCTTATCAACGTGGCTACCGGTATAGGTGGTGGATTCGTATATGCACGTAACGAGCACGGTGAGCGTCGCAAGGATGAAAGCAACAGACAGATAACCCTGTCATCACTCAACGCCAACGCCATCTCAAACAAGATGTTCACCTACTCTACCGATGACCAATACAGACACGGATGGCAGTCCTCAGGTAACTTTGTACACAGCACACAGACCATCATCGATGACTGCTACAACATAGGCGGACGTTACCTGAGCACCAACTTCGTTCCGGCTCACTACTGGTTCATCAAGGGTCAGGTCTATGTATATGACCAGTACATATCGGCATTCACAGGTTCAAGCAACGCTTACAGCGAGAAGGTTGACCTGCCGCTTACACTTACCGCCGCATCACACGGTGAGATGAAACTGCTGGATGTCCAGAAAAACTACTATGCACTTTATGCCAACACCGGTTCGGCCAAGACCAAGCTTCTGCCGGATCAGAAACTGGTAATAAATGATGTAACCTATTATCTGAATGATCCTATCAACTATTGGGACTGGAGCCTGCTCAGTGCATCAGAGAAAGAGCTGTTTGAGCCTGAGACCTACACCAACTCTGTCGCTGTACGCATAAACGGCGGAGACCTCTATAAGGCCGGAACCTATGTGATGACTCAGGATGAGTATAACAATCTGCCTTCGGGCAACGTATATACCGATGCCGACGGAGAGGTGATACTGGATGCTGACAAGCAGACCGCCGGTAAGGATTACATATTCCGTCTGTCAAACAACATGGACCACGACGGAGGTTACATACTTACATATCAGGTCAACAACCCCGGCATGTGGGATCAGTGGTACACCCCGATTTCAGTCAATGGCGGAGACAAGAAGAGCACCCAGGAGTTTGAGAATGTAATCAACAAGCAGGACTATTACGATGGTCCCACATACCGCCCCACTCAGAACGGAATATTCGGACAGCAATCATACAAGCTCTCTGACATTATAGATGAGAGTGTGGTAACCACATATAATGCTACACCTGCTGCAGCAAGGGAGAATCTTACCGGGCAGGCATCTTTTGAGCGTGCATACATTACCACTGCTTACGTTGATGCCAACATGATTGATCCGGATGATCCCACTCAGACACGTGAGATGCACCTGCAGAAGGGAGCCAAACTGGCCAGGTCAGAGTACAGCAATGAAGAGTGGACCAACAAGCTTGAAGGAAATGCAGCAATGGCAAACATCTGCACCAACACCATCAAGATATCAGATTCAGAGTACATAGTTGCATACTCTCTCATCACTGATGCAGAGAAGAACACTTATTTAAGTGGTGTCAACGCGGATATTGACCAGATTCTGGATGCCACGACCTTTACTACCGTCAGGAAAGAGCAGATAAAGGACGGTCAGGAGCTGACTCCTGCCGAAGAGATGGAACTGGGCGAAGACAACACTAACCTGCTCAAGTCATTTGTGTCATTGAAACAGGATATCAACAGCTACGTAGTACCGGCATACTATTGCACGACTCCGGGTCTTTACGGAGGTGATTACTACAGCACTGACAACAACTACCGTGCCCTGAACGCATGGAGTTCAATGTCGGCCGATGACCGCAACCAGTTCCGGTACAACTATGATGCACTGGATCTGCTTATCGATCCTGCTTACTCACGTAAAGCCGGCGAGAAGTTCCAGTATGACGGATATGGATTTACCACCGAGGATCAGGCCAAGACCAATCCTGCCGGTTACTCACTGCCCATCTCTCTTGATTACACCGCCGTATTTACCGGCAGTTACACCAACGAGCTGGGAGCAGAGGTAGCTTTGGAGAACGTGCAGTATAAGTATTCAGGCGAATCCACAGTAACCATCAACCTTAATGATGAGCTGACTCCTGCCGAATTTGAGGCAATCCCCAATGAGAAACGTCACTTTACGCGTTTCAGCATAACAGAGGGTAATAAGGAGTCATCGGACAACAAATACAGGGTATATGTAGTCAACACATCATTCGTTGACCGCAACTCACCATTTGCTGCAGGACAGACCATATCGGTAGATGATTACAATAAACTGCCCTCCGAATACCAGTCCAACATCACAGTATTCGAGTTTGAAAGTATTCCTGCCAACAACACATTCTATTACTGCCGTGAGCCATATACCATCGGCATGAACGGTGACAAGACTTATGATGGAGAGATTGGACACAGGGTTGTAGCCGCTATTGCATCCACCGGAGTGAATTCACAGAAGGAGACTGTTACCATCAATCAGAATGATGCCATAGAAATAGGTAATGAGGTGCCCAAGGGATTCGTAATAACCAAGGATGATTATGATCTCCTGACCAACATGCAGCTTGGATTCTCCATCCATGGCATTGCGCCCAAGGAGTACAGCACCCTCTACGTAAGCCGCAACTCCGATATCCGCGACCTCTCAAGGGAGCGAATCATAACAGTGGTATATCAGTATGACTATGAGGAGAGCAACGAATCAGGCTCCAACATCACAGCCATGAGTGAGCGTCATGTGGTCAACATCCACATACAGTTCAAGAGCGGTATTCCTACTGTCGAAGACATAACCAAGCCCGCCACTATCCTGCCGGGTTCAAGCCTCACACTGGCTACTCCTATCTCAACTCCTGGTGCATATGAGATACTCAGTAGCGGTTGGGAGCTGTTTGAGAAGGAGTCATATGCCGAGAACCATACCAACGGTATAGAGTACACGCCCATGAGCGATGAGCTCTACTGGTATCAGGACGGTTACTATCTGGCATATTATGCCAAGACATATCTTGGTAAGACCTACTCCAACCATGTACCTGTAAGCGTGGCCAACTACCATGACCTCAAGAAGGTGATGGATGATATGGAGCATCACCTCTATGTGGATAATGTCCGACCCGACCAGCGTGACAGCAAGATCTATATAAACAACTACACCGGCAACAAGAACGGTCTTGATATATTCAAGGAGTTCTTTAACCTTACTCTGAGCACTACCGGATTTGACGGTCATGCACCTCTTGACAGTCACGTACGTGGCGGTAATGACCTGGAGTTCATACTGCGTACAGACATTGACAACACCGGCAAGACCTGGACATCTATCGGTGACGCAAACAACTGTTTCGGCGGTAACCTGCATGGAGACGGTTACACCATCAAGGGCCTTACAAGTTCATTGTTCGCAAACCTGTGCGGTAATGTCTATAATCTGGGTGTAACCGGTACATTCAACGGCGCAGGTATTGCCGATACCGGTGACGGTTATGTTGAGAACAGCTGGATAAGCACATCATCAACCGCACTCAAGTCAGCCAAGCCTATCATCGGCATTCCTACCGGAAACGGAATCCAGATAGTCAACAGCTACTACATGGAGGAGGATGATGCAGTCAACAAGTATCCTGAGCATACCGGAACCGGCAACGTTGCCATACGTAAGAACGCACAGGCATTCTACAATGGTGAGGTAGCATACAACCTTAACGGATTCTACCTTAACAAGCGTTACTATGACGGCAATCATCAGAGCACAGGCAAGCAATACTACTACCTGACACGTAACGCCGACGGTACCGTATCCGATGAGTTGAGCCAGGCCTACTATCCTGACAGCTATGCAATCTACCCCATCTCCGGCACTCATCAGTATGGATATGTTGAGGACCGTTACGCAGATGGCGATTACCGCTACGCTGCCGGAATAGTTCCCACATGGACCGATTCACGTGAGCGCACCGTAACAGAGCAGAGCAATACATCAACCGTATATGCTCCTATATGGCCTACAGACTATCAGTACTTTGGCCAGAGGCTCACATACGGATATGACCAGACCAATGTACATCAGGACAATCCGTCACACTTTAACGGATCTTCCAACCGCGTATATCGTGCTCCGGCTTACTTTGGTAACAGCCAGATGGATAAGGCACACTTCAACGCCGATGCCGTCCTGCCCACAGCTGCCCGCAATGACACTACCAGATTGGCATATCCGGGCCTGACAGCTATTGACTTTACAGGTTATGGAGACAACAGCCTTACTAATGGTTCAAGTCAGGACAGCTACTTCTATCCTGTACTTGACTTTAACGGACTGACCGGTCTGCGTACCAACGGACAGACCCAGAACCTGCTGGCCTACTCCGATGCAGCCGATGCTGCAACCACGGCAGTAATCAGCGAATACTTCAGGGAGCCTGACTACTTCAAGTATGCCAACGATCCTGTCCAGACCAATACTCCTAACGAGTACAACAGCATACTGGAGATATTGGACGAGGATATGGTCAACATACATGGTCACCATGTATTATTGACCACCGATGGTAACAACTCTGTATATCAGGCCGCAGGTGACCACTTCCTGGTAGATCTGCAGGACTTCAACGCTCCTATTGAGTACAACATGGGCGCCGATAATATAATGTGGTACCAGCGTACACCCGGCGTATATGTACAGGATGCCGGCACCGGATGGGAGAGCATAAGCCTGCCGTTCACAGTCAAGACCGTCACCACAAGCCAGAAGGGATGGATAACCCACTTCTATCAGGGTAGTAATGTTGGTCATGAATACTGGCTGCGTACACCTGACAAGATGGATGAGACAGACAACAGCAAAGTTCTGTTCAAGTCTATTGCCAAGGTTTCTGACTCCGAGGCTGCAGAGGGTATCAAGGGTGTCAACCTGACATACACCAACACATTCCTGTGGGATTACTACTATAACAACAGGAATAACGGTAATGACAGCAAGCGCCGTAAGGACAAGAACGATGACACATATCAGGATTATTACAGTTCTGAGATAGAGCATGACAACTATCCGTACGCACAGGCTGCACAGCCCTACCTGATTGGATTCCCGGGTGTAAGGTATTATGAGTTCGATATGAGCGGTGAGTTTATACCACGTACGGCAGCTGACAACACACCTGCCAGACTTGACAAGCAGATTATCACGTTTGTATCGGCCCAGGGCATTAACATAGGTGTATCTGATACAGACTATGAGAATGCAGCAACCGTTCAGAACGGCAACTACAAGTTCAAGCCCACATACCAGGCTCGTGAGCTGGACGGTCCTACCACATGGAGAATCAATGCAGATGGAACCAAGTTCCAGAACGTTGATAACGGCAATGTCACAACAGTTGCGTTCCGTCCGTACTTTGTCGCTGCAAATAGCGGTAACGGAGTTCAGAGACGTGCCGCCACACGTGCCGATGCCGGAGCCACCGCCCTGTATATTGGATATGTAGAGGAAATGATGCCTCTGGATGATATGGTGGCTGACCGTGGCCTCAACATCTACGGTCAGGATATGAGCATATGGATTGAGAGCACACTGGAGACACCTGCCACAGTTACGGTAACCACCGTTGCAGGCAGCAATCTGGGCAAGTTCACCATCCAGCCCGGCACCCGTATCCAGATTCCGGTGGGTAACCGCGGCATCTACATAGTAAACCAAAAGAAAGTGGCAGTGGCCAAGTGATGAGAACCATTTACGTAGTTGATTAGCAGAGATGATTATGAGAAAAGACAACGATATGATACATTTTAATATGGTACACGCTATTATTAAGGAGAATAATAAGAGAAGCCGGCTGCTCTATACCCTATCCCTTGTGCTCCTGATGCTCACATCCGGAGCCGGTTCGCTGTTTGCCCAGACTACCGATTACTCGGGATTGTATTATATCGGAACTGCCGGATATAATCCAGCCAACCCTGCCAACAACTATTATCTTTGTCCTACGGAAGGATGGTTATATTACAAAGCGACAAATAGCTGGTCAGCAGATGGAGCAAGCTATCCCAACCCGTTCCTCACCACTTACAAATGCAAAACCAACGATTATCATGGCGGAGATGCATCAGAGGCTGTGTGGATTATCACCAAACACCCGTCAGAGGACTACTATTATATCAGGCACAAGAGTGACGGCAAATACATTGTAGCTAACGGCCAGATTAGTAACACCACTAATGCCAACCGAATGCGTGTTCACCTTGAAGCCATTGCAGAAAACGATTTAGATGACAAAGCTCTGTTTAAAATAGAACCTTACAGTAACTATCTTGTCATTTCGGCCAAATCATCTGCCGGCTGGAACGGTGATAATTATAAGTGGTTTACCGTAAATGGCGGCAACAATAACAGTCTGGTTGCAGGAGATAGTAAAAAAGATGGACCCACTGGAAATAAAAATACAGGTGGTATAATTGGTATTTACACAAAAGATGACGGCAATGCCAAGTTCTATCTTGAAAGTGCCATCCCGCTGCCGGTCATCTCTTTCAATGCACAAGACCAGATTGAGATTAACGTTCCCGGAGATGAAGGTGATATATACTATACGACTGACGGTACAGTACCTACAGCCCAAAGCACACACTATACCGCACCTTTTGCACCTGTACCTGATGCAAATGGCGGAATAACCATCAATGCCATAGTCGTAATGGAAGGAGATGCCTCAAATAAAGTAACCTTTACTTCTCCCGTCCTTTGCGGTACAGACAACTCACGTCTCATCCAGAGCCAGAACAATGCATGGGACAACACACACCTCCATTTCTACATGATTCCGGGTGACGTGTCTAACGATGTCAAAAATGTCAACACCACCAGTATGTTCCGCCCCAAAATGGAGTGGTATTTCAAGTCCGCCGGATTTGAGAGCGGTGTCCAGTACTACCATGTCATAAACAAATCAAGCGGTGAATACCTGAGTACAGTCGGAAATGCCGTTCAGATGAAGGCCTTTGATGAAAATAGCGCTAACGATTTCAAGTTCAGCATCATTGAATCGCCCACAGCCGGAACTTACAACATAAAGCCCTACTCAAGCAACAATGTCTTAAACAAAAATACAAACAACGCTGATCCTAAAGTCATATATCTGAATCAGAGCAGGACTGATGCCAACTCCCGTTGGAGATTTGTAAGCAAGACCACACTTGAGCGCACAGCTCCATATATCCTGTCAGATGATAACTCCACAACCTACTACAGGCTGCGCAGCAGTGGTGATGAGTATTATATCAAGGCTCCTGCTGCTGCCAATGCCAATGCCACAATGGTAGCAGCAGCCTCAGCAGGCCAGGATACATACTGGTATCTGGAGCAGGCAGCCGCTGCAACAGATGCAGACTGGATGGATTACTTCTATATACGCAATGCCCTTACCGGAGATTATCTCTACTATTCAAATGATAATCCCAGCAACAATAACGCAGCATTCAAGACAAGCGCTACCAGTGGTGATGCCGGGCGCTACCAGTTTACTTGGGTCAGGTCAACCACTCTTGACTACTATTTCATAGTCCCCAAGATGCTGCGGGACGAAGCTTATGGTACGGTCAGCACAATGAACCGTGACAAAAGTACATTGAGAGTACAGAAAGTAAGAGCCACAGGATCAAGTGCCTGGAGTTTTGTCCAGGTTGAATTCTGTCATGACCCTGCCATAGATCAGGCTGCAAACGGAGACATTACTATTACCTGCCCCACCAATGGTGTTGACATCTATTACACTCTGGACGGTTCAGAGCCTCAAGTACCTGCCACAGGTCAGAATCCAGTGAGCCCGACACAAAAATACAACGGCACATTTACACCGGCTATCGGCTCGGCCACAGTCAAGGCTATCGCCGCCATAACGACTGACCACGATATACAGTCAAATGTAGTGGAGTTCCCGTTCGGTCAATACACATCACCTGTCATTACTTTTAACGGTATCAACCAGGCAACCATAACGGCCGCTGAAGGTGCAGCCATCTACTATACCACCGATGGCACTGATCCTATTGTATCAGGCAGTTCTACAAACAACATAGAGATTCCCATCAGCGCAGCTGTCACCATCAATGCCGTTGCCGCACACACAGGTTTCCTTACATCACCGGTTGCCACTCTTGAGATACAGAAAGTGGCCACACCCACATCGACACTCACTGACAATATCCTCACACTCTCCTGCTCTACCGAGGGTGCGACACTCTATTATACCCTAAACGGCAATACGCCTAATACAAGCAGCACCCAATATACAGGCCCGATCTCTGCCGGTATCTCCAATGTAACAGTCAAGGTACTGGCAGTCAAGGCCAATATGCTCAACTCTGACATTTATACCATCAACCCCGTGCAGCTTACCTGCGCCACGCCTACATTCCGTAAGGTTGATAACAATACTGTCATTCTGTTATCTACCAGCCCCACGGACGGTGTGACATACCACTATACTATAAGTTCGAGTGTAAGCGGTGAAGATCCGGCCGAACCGGATAACCCCAACATTTCATCTCCTTCAGGTAGCACAATAGACATATCGGGACTCACACTCCCCATCATAATCAAAGCAATCGCTACCGCACCGGGTTATACCCAGTCAACAGTTGCCAGACGTAAGTTAGGCACAGACCTTATTCAGGATGATGACGATGCCTATATCATAAATACACCCGATGATTATGAACTCTTTACTGAGAAACTCAGAGAGAGTCCGGAATATGCCCTGGCCAGTTACAGGATCAAACAAAACCTCTCACTGCCCGGCAACGTGACAATCCAGACCGTTTTCGGCGGTTCACTTGAGGCAGCCATCAACCCGGAGACCAACATGCCTTACACCATCAGCGGTCTTAGCAACCCGTTGTTCAATACACTTGACGGAGGTACCGTCAAGAACCTGATACTGACCGGGGTCAACATAAGTGGTAATTCAGGTAACACCGGTGCCATTGCCGCCAATGCCACAGGAGCATCGCGCATATACAATGTGGGTATCCTTGACGGACAGGTAGGCGGTAGCGGCCACACTGGCGGATTGGTGGGAGACATAGACGGTAACGCCCGTGTCATCAACTGTTTCAGCTATGCAAACATAACCGCCGGAACCCATAAGGGCGGTATTGTAGGATATAACAACGTTGCCACCACTGCAGCTACCGTTCAGGCCGGAACAATGGTGATGAACTGCATGTTCTACGGCGACATCACATCAGGCGGAAACATCTCACCCATATATGGCGGTGAGAACATAAGCAACGTAACGGACGGACTCAACACATTCAACTACTATCTGTTTGAATCGCCGTTCAGTTCAAACGGACTTATTACCGACGACAATTATAACAGCGCCATCTCTGTCAAGAAAGAGAATCTGATTCGTTTTGAACGTTACCGTGAGTTGCTCAACAGCAACAAGAAACTGGCTGCTATATATGCCACAGGGTCTGCCCAGGATGCAGGCATCAAGATGCTCAAGTGGGTTCTGGAGACAGCCGACAGGACAATCCAGAATCCCAAGCCCTATCCTATACTCAAAGTTCAGGGATACTACCCGTCAGTTATCAACTATGATCCCCGCAATAGAGATGATTATTCCGAGTCCGGCAGGAATCAGGGTCTAAAGTTAGGTTCACTCTCCGTAACCATCAGCAGCGTAGGCTCCAACGCCCCCACCGGTGCCGCAATCAACACCAGTTCTCTCACGCGTGACCGCACAGACAAGGACTATACCCATTTCAACTACAACTATGACAAGGTCCAGCTACCTTACTATAATGATGTAGGAACCGGCAACTATACCCATAACAAGGTTGTAACCGGCTGGAAGATAACCGCCATCACTACCATTGACGGTGACCCCTATACAGCAAACAACTACAACTATGAAAAGAACCCGTCTGCCTCTGCTGACAAATCATATTTTGACGACACCTCCAACTGGAACTTTGCCGACCGCAGGAGCTCACAAAAGGACCTCTATTCCGTAAGCGGCCGCGTGTTCGCCCAGGGAGCATACTTTGATGTGCCCTACGGAGTTACCTCCATCACCATAGAGCCATACTGGGGTAATGCAGCATATATAGCCGATGCCACATACGATTATGTGTACAGTTCAGATTATAACGGACAAGGGGTAAGTGCTCTGGGAACACAAGTCCCAAACAATCTGACTATAAACGGTAATGATCAGACAGTATATACCTCTGTCTCCAGTGCGCTGACAACACTCAACGGTTCATCTGTCTATGACAACGCCCTTGTGCTTGTAGGCAATATGCATCTGAGCAGTGTTCCATCTGATGGTAACAAACCTTTCACAATGACGTCCATAGACTTGGACAAGGACAATGAGCCGGACTATAGCCTTATCTACCATCACGACAGCCGAAAGGCAGTTTCACCCATTCGTTTTGATTTTGTTAATGTGTTAGGTACCGCCATGGCGCAAAAGCCCAACGGTGCAGATAAACTGTATAATGTAGGAATATTCGATCTGAAAGGCTGGTTTGAGATTACCAACACCTGTCTCATACATTTTGTTCAGTTTGAGTATGACAACGGCAATAAGGCTGCGGCACCTCTGATTATTGAAGGCGGTGTATTTGACCAGTTCAATTCAACTCATGGTCATAATACCCAAGGAAGATTCTCAGGTTCAACCCAGTTCATCCGCTTGGGAAGTAACGTATATTTCAAGAACTTCAGTAACGGTTGCCACAGTGAGGTATGGAGATATACCCCGCATATCCCCATTTCAGTAAACGGTGGAGATTATGACGGTTTCTATCTGTCCGGCATATACAGGCCTAACGCAGCTGTGATTGAAGATAATGCCGAGTGCTATATAAGCGGCGGACGATTCGGCGAGGTGGCCGGCGCAGCCCAGCAGCAGATAGACGGTGATGTCTATTGGCAGATTTACGATGCCGATATCACTGAGTTCTATGGTGGCGGCATGAACGCAGCAAGACCTATTACAGGTAATATAACCACCAACATATACAACAGTCATGTTACCACTTTCTGTGGTGGTCCCAAGTTTGGTGACATGCAGAAAAAAGGCAATATCACACTTACTTATCTTCCACATAACGGGAATGCTGATAATCCGGAGTCAAGAGACAAAGAAATTTCAAAGGACAGGACAGTAACAACGGTTGCAGATAATTGTACTTTCACCAACTATTTCGGAGCCGGATATGGAGGAACATCTTTCAACAAGGTTAACACCAGGGACGGTGCTAGCGGAAAGCCGGCCAATTTCGGTAGCTGGGCAACTGACTACACCGGCAAGAGAGGTAAATACTATTCTGCCAATAACGGTATTGCCACCGGCTTTGAATATGAGGCATTCGTATGGTCAACAGGTGAGCCTGCCGGACGTTTTTACGTAACCTATGCATCATTCTCACTGGCCCAGACCAATGATGTAAACTCAACGCTTACAAACTGTAAGATCACAGAGAACTTCTATGGTGGCGGTAACCGCGGTAAGGTAAACGGAAAGGCCACTTCCACCCTGCTGGATTGCGTTGTGGACGGCAATGTGTTCGGTGCCGGTTACTCGGCTTCAAATGCTACCGTTGACATAAGGAATGGCGGTTTTGACAAGGCCCCTAAGATAAACATGAATACCGGTCTGTTTGAGGAAGGTCAAATGACCGATTCCACCACATACACATGGAAACAGGTTGATGATGACCTGACAAATGAAGGTACTGCAATAGGAACTGACGGAGATCAGAACTACATATATACCACCCAGGACCTGACAACATTGGGACAGGCATCGGAGGTGGAACTGAATATCCAAGGCAGCACCACAGTAGGCGGCAGCGTATTTGGAGGCGGTGCCGAATCGGCAACCCATGGAGCCATAGAGGTCAACATAGACAACGGTACCATAGCCGGTAATGTGTTTGGCGGTGGCGACCAGGGCGAAGTGACCGGAAATCCGCAGGTAACAATCACCAGAACTGATACTAATCTGGCAACCGCTGTTACAGGTTCGGTCTATGGCGGCGGTAATCTGGCCGAGACTACCGGTAACCCCACCGTAACCATGACAGACGGAACCGCAGGTTATATCTATGGCGGCGGTCTGGGTGCGTCGGCTACCGTAACCGGTAACACCACTGTTGCCATATCGGGCGGTACTGTAAACTATGATGTATATGGCGGTGGCAGCCAGGGTGCTGTAACGGGAATTGTATCCGTAAGCATAACCGATAATGCCACTGTCACCCAGGATGTATATGGAGGCGGCGCATTGGCAAACACCAATACAGGCAGCCCTGCCAACGCCACTACAGTAAGCCTTACCGGCGGATCAGTACGTGACATATATGGAGGCGGTCTGGGACAACTGGCCCAGCAGGACGCAGAGGCCGTTGCAGCCGATGTGAACGGTCCTGTAACCGTGACCGTATCAGGTGGTAGCGCCAGATATGTATATGGCGGCAACAACCTGAACGGATCGCCCAAGAGCTCCATAGAGGTACTTATCAACGGAACAGCCGCTACACAGACACAAGCCGGTATCAAGACATACGCCCTGCAGGCAGTATATGGCGGCGGTAACCTGGCCCACTATGACCCCACCACTCCCGGTAACTATCCTACCGTAACCGTAAACGGTTGCAATACCAGCATCAAGGATGTATTCGGAGGCGGTAATGCCGCAGCAGTACCTTACACCCATGTTATAATCAACGGCGGTGATATAGACCGCGTGTTTGTGGGTGGTAACGGTGAGAGCGGAACAGCAGCCAACGTAGGTTACAGGAACAATGACAGTGCTCCGTCAAGCGGCAGTTATGGTTCAGGTACAGCCAATGCCACTATTACAGGCGGAACCATCAATCAGCTGTTTGGCGGTGGTAACAGTCTGGGTACCGTACGTTCAAGCGGATCGCTCAATATTAACAAGAGTACTGATCCCGAAGTCTGCGACATGCTTATAGGCGAGGTCTATGGAGGCGGTAACCGTGCAAACGGAGCGGCAAGTTCAATCACGATTGTCAGCACGGGTGATGTCGTTGCCGGCGAGAACGGTCATGCCGCACATCCCGAGAACATAGGTAAGACCCTTGAGGGTATAGGTACAGTATATGGCGGAGCTAATGCTGCTAACGTGACAGGAAACATATCACTTACCATAAACGGCGGTCTCATGGCCAATGTGTTTGGCGGCAACAACCAGAGCGGCGCCATATCCGGAACGGTTGATGTCAACATAGAGAAGACATCGGCCGACGCCAAATGGTATGTAGGTAATGTATATGGCGGCGGCAACCTGGCTGTTTATGCAGGTAATCCCACTGTCTTTATCAAGAACGGTACAGTAAGCGGTAACGTTTACGGAGGCGGTAACGGTGATCCTGATGACACCGATACTCCTCAGGTAAAAGGTTCGACTGGTGCTCCTTCAGTAACCGTGGGAGACCCGACTAATAATTCTTATCAGGCTGTCGTGCTGGGTGATGTCTATGGAGGCGGTAATGCGGCCAAGGTGAACGGAACAGATGCACCGACGGTTATTGTACAAAAGTGCAACACCCAGGTGGGTTCTGTATATGGCGGCGGTAACGCAGCCGATGTACCCGCTACAGATGTTACCATCAGCGGTGGTGACATCACTGAGGTTTATGGTGGTGGTCATGGTACCCTTACTGAAGGCGACGAGAAGGCTGCCAATGTAACCGGTAATGTAAGCGTGGCTGTTAATGGCGGTACCATTGACAAGGTATTTGCCGGAAGTAACCTGAACGGTAATATAGGCGGCACGGTATCATTGGATATCTACAAGGACGATGACGCCTGCGATATGATAATCGGTGAGGTATATGGAGGTGGAAACCGGGCCGCAGGCAATGCAGGTACCATCAACATTGGCTGCACTGGCACACTGGTTGCCGGTGAGAACGGTCATGCAGCACATCCCGAGAACATAGGTTATACCCTTGAGGGTATCGGTTTCGTATATGGCGGTGCCAATCAGGCAAACATCGGTACTGCCGACGCGCACTCAGACATCATACTGAACATAAACAGCGGTATGGTTGCCAACGTATTTGGCGGAAACAACACCAGCGGTACCATTTACGGCACCATACAGGTTAATATAGAAAAGAACAACCAGTCTTGCGGCTGGTATGTAGGTAACGTCTATGGCGGCGGTAACCTGGCAGATTATACCGGCAGTCCTGCAGTCAACATCAAGAACGGCACTGTAAGCGGTAACGTATATGGCGGCGGTAAGGGTGAAACGGCTCTGGTTACAGGCAATCCTGTCGTTACAGTGGGAGACCTGGCAGACGGTCATTCCGCATATGCGGCTGTTGTACTGGGTGATGTATATGGCGGTGGTGATGCTGCAGCCGTATCAGGAAACACCAGCGTAACGCTCCAAAAGGCCAACAGCAGTGTAGGCAGGCTGTTTGGTGGCGGCAACGCCGCAGGTATTAGCGGTAACACTGCTGTAAACATGTCTCTTGGAACTGTAACTACTGCTCTCTATGGCGGTTGTAACACCACAGGAACGGTGGGCGGCACATCGGCCGTAACCGTAACCGGCGGTACCATAGGTACTGCATTCGCACAGGCACCTGCATCTATACCCGGCGTACTGTTTGGCGGAGGTAAGGGTGCCGGAACAAGCGTTACCGGTATGGTTACCCTTAACATAGGTACCAAGGTGGGTGCCGTATATTCAGGATCGGCCAACATTTACGGTAACGTATATGGCGGATCTGAGAACGGTGAGGTTCATGCTGTGGATGTTAACCTCTATGGCAACACCATAAGCGGTAACGTATTTGGCGGTGGCTACCAGACTGCTCAGAACCTGACAGCAGCCACAACCGTTGATATAATGTTGGACGGTACCGCATTTGACATGACTTATCCCGGCATGGCACAGATATTCGGTGCCAATGACCTGGTTGGTACTCCTACCGGTCACGTCAAAGTACATGTAAAACGTACAGTCGCAGCTGCGGGCCAGAGCGCCAACACCTATTATCTGACTGCAGTCTATGGCGGCGGCAACCAGGCTGACTACACTCCGACAAGTGATGACCAATTGCAGTCAACCGAGGTATTGATTGAGGGATGCTCCACCACTAAGATACAGGATGTCTATGGAGGCGGTAATGCCGCAGCCGTACCGGCATCGGATGTATGGATATTCGGATCGGACATAATTGAGAATGTATTTGGTGGCGGTAACGGTGTGCTGGGTGCCGACCATGCAGCACATGTTGGTTTCCATCGTCAATCGGCCAGTGAGATGTATCCTTATGAGGATGGCTCCGGCAAGACATTTGTCAACCTGATGGGCGGTACCATAACCAATGTATATGGCGGCAGTAACAGTAACGGTGATATTAGAGGCGGTACAAACATCAAGATGCCTCTGTCGTATCCCGGAAGTGCTGTCATTGATGATACCAACTGTACTCTGAATGCATCAAACATCTATGGTGGAGGTAAGAACGCCCCCATGAGAAGCGGTGCAAACATAGAATTGGGCTGTATGCCTGATGAGTGGATCGATGAGATCTATGCCGGTGCTCAGGCTGCCGATGTGGGTGGTGCTGTAAGCCTTACCATCAGGAGCGGTAAGTTTGGTCGTGTATTCGGAGGTAACAAGGATAGCGGTAAACTGCAGGGCTCCATAACAGTCAACATTGAGGAGACCGGCGATTGTGACGTTCCTATCATAATAGGCGAACTCTATGGCGGAGGATATCAGGCTGACTACTCGGTATTCGGATATAAGCAGGACGGCACCATACAGACTGCCGATGAGTTAAAGGAAGTAATCAGAAACCGACCCGAAAACCAAGACCGTCCGGAAAGTGAGATTGATTTGATATTCAATGATGAAAGGTATGAAGACCCGATACTGAATGTCCGCGCATTCACCAGCATAGGTGCTATTTACGGCGGCGGTCTGCAGGCTAAGGTCCTGGCCGATCCCATTATTGATATCAATACAGTAAGTGGCAGTCATGCCGCAAATGCTCTTGCAGCCGGAAATACCGGTGGTCTTGTTGCCCTGCCCTATCCTGCACATGCAGCAGGAGAGATAGGTGCCATAGGCAATGTTTATGGCGGCGGTAATCTGGCCAATGTGATTGGTAACACATCAATCAACATAGGTACAGCAACAACTGTCAGCATGGAGTCTGAGCCTACTCATCTTACCCCGGCATCATATACATATAATGAGACTACCCGCCTCTTTGAGAGAGTACCCGTATCCGGTGTCAACATAACCGGTAATGTATATGGCGGCGGTAACGCGGCAAATATTGAGGGTAACTCCACAATTACCATCGGCACCGTAGATCTTACGGACAAAAGCGGTACCACCATTGCAGGTGATGTATATGGCGGCGGATTCGGTGCTACCACAGAAATAACAGGCGTTGTAACTATCAACATGGGATCTGATGAGTCCGGTACTGCCACCGGTTATGCAACCATAGGTGGTGATTTATATGGCGGCAGCGCCCTGGGTACAGTCAATTCCACTCAAGTCAATATGTTCGGCGGTACAGTTACAGGCAGCGTATTTGGCGGAGGTAAGGGTCAGACATCACCCAGTAGCATAGCGGCTCGGAATACGGGTGATGCAACCGTTAACATCATAGGCGGTACAGTAAACACCGCAGTCTATGGCGGCAGCAACGTGAACGGTGTCATGACGGCCAATACAACAGTAAACCTTATAGGCGGAACTGTAGGTGCCGATCCCAATGGAGGCAGTATCCTTGATGTCGTGTTCGGTGGCGGTAAGGGTCAGCCCACAATCGTTAACGGAGATGTTGAGGTTAACATAGGAGCTCTTGAGGGAACAACGCCTTCCGGCTCTGCCGTAATCTGGGGACATGTTTATGGAGGTTCTGCTTTGGGTAGCGTAAACGGAACATCGGCTACATCAAATACACATACCACCAATGTCAACCTCTATCAGGGAACCGTAAACGGTGATCTCTATGGTGGCGGTCTAGGTGACAATACACCGAGCGCCGAGGTTGCAGCTAATGTATATGGTACGGTCACTGTAACCACCAAGGGCGGTACTGCTCATAACGTATTCGGCAGCAACAACAAATATGGCGCTCCGCAGCAGGCTGTCAATGTGCAGATTGACGGCGGTAACCTGAGCGGTAACGTATATGGCGGCGGTAACCTGGCAGCCTACGGCACAGCACTTGCTCCCGGCACTGCTACAGTCAATATGACCGGCGGTCAGGCTGTCAACCTGTTTGGCGGCGGTTTGGGTGCATCAGCTGTAGTTACCGGTAATACCAGTGTCACACTTGCAGGCGGTACGGTAACCAACAATATTTACGGTGGTGGCAGCGAGGCTAACCTGACAGGTAATGCCACAGTGACTGTATCTGGAGGTCAGGCCGTGACCGTATATGGCGGCGGTAACCTGGCTAACGTATCTGCAAACACCACAGTCAATATAAGCGGCGGTACCCTGAGCGGCTCCATGTTTGACGGAGTCAGAGGTGCGGTATTCGGCGGCGGTTACGGTAACACCACATTGGTAGGCGGTACAGTTACAGTCAACGTAAACGGCAACTCCACCATAACAGGTGATGTATATGGAGGATCGGCTAAGGGTAAGGTCAACACCACCAACGGCAGTTCCCGTACTGAAGGCGCCGTTACAAACGTAAGTCTTATAAGCGGTACCATTAACGGCAGTCTCTACGGCGGCGGTCTTGGAGACAACAACAATGAAGCCGATGTATATGGACCCGTCACTGTCACCACAGCGGGTGCTGTCATCAACAACAACGGTGTCCTGACCAGTGTTTCCAATGCTTACAACGTATTTGGAGGTAACAACATAAAAGGAACTCCCAAGAGTACGATAGCTGTCAACATTGGCGGAGGTATCATCTCCAGCAGCATATATGGAGGTGGCAATGCCGCTGCATATACCGGCAATCCGGCAGTTTCGATGTCAGCCGGTATGGCAACCGACGTATTCGGCGGTGGTCTGGGTTCATCGGCTATAGTAACCGGTAACACCGGCGTTACATTAACAGGCGGTTCAATAACCAACAACGTATATGGTGGCGGTAGTGAGGCCCTTGTCAGGGGTTACACTGAAGTATCAATGCCACAGAACAGTTCTGTCAGAATTGGCAACAACCTGTTTGGCGGCGGTAGTGAAGCCGATGTTACCGGCAGTGTAACCGTTACCATTGAAGACGGTTGGGTAACGAACGGTGTTTATGGAGGCGGCGCACTTGCCAACACCAATATTGACAACTGGGATTTCAACAGCGAAACATGGGCTACCGGCAAGAACTCAGCCCAGAACAAGACCACTGATACCACCGCAGTCATACTGACAGGCGGTATTGTGGGTGATGTTTATGGCGGCGGACTTGGTCAGAAGCAGGAGGATGCCATAGGCACTCCCGGCCAGCCCGGTTATCTGCCGGCTTTGCCTTCACGCGAGGCTATAGTTTACGGTGATGTAACCGTTACCGTTGACGGTGCCGCATTCAAGAAGAGAGACAGACTGCCCGACGGTGATAAGGACCCGGTACCTACCAGCGGACGTGTATTCGGTTGTAACAACCTGAACGGAACACCTAAGGGTAATGTTACTGTAAAGGTACTCAGTTCTGTTCAGCTTAATGATCTTGATCAGCGCGTTCCCGGTCATCTGGATAACAAATATGATATCCACAGCGTATATGGAGGCGGCAACCTTGCCAATTATGCTCCTGCAGCCGGAAAGACATTGTCAGTTATCATTGACGGATGCGGTGAGACCAGCATAGAGAAGGTATTTGGAGGAGGTAACTCTGCCGCAGTACCTGCCACTCATGTTTCTATCCTGGGTTCTTATGCCATAGGTTATGCCTTTGGTGGAGGTAACGGTGCTGATAAGATTCCGCAGCGCGACGGAAGCTGGGAAGAGAATGACGGTGCTCCTATCAATGGAAATGCATATATAGAAGCAATAGGTGGAAAGATTGGACAGGCATTCAGCGGTAGTGATACCAAGGGTACAGTATATGGAACGGCCACACTGCTTATCAATGGAGATGATGGCTGGCATCATGATACTGAATGTCCTCTGATAATAACCAACGCTTACGGTGCTGCCCGAGGTGCCGATATCAACGGTGACGTAAACTTCACAATAACCGGTTGCGGTACAGAAGATGGAGTGGAGAACGTATTTGCCGGTTCTTATGACGCCAATATCAGGGGTAAAGTAACTTTGACCATCAACAGCGGCGTATTCAAGAATGTATATGGCGGCAATGACCATGGCGGAACCATCGGCGGTACGATTACCGTAAATGTAGAAGAACTGGATCCCAATCATGAATGCCGACCCATAATAATCCAGAACCTCTATGGCGGTGGCCGCGAAGCTACATATCCCGGTGAGGGCGCCAAGTACATAACGGCAGATTTGGGTAATGGCAATTATGAATACGCAGACTATGACGAGGGTAAGATTACCGTAAACATAAAGTCATGCACCAGAATAGACAACCTCTATGGAGGTAGCCTTAAAGCCCCTGTAATAGGTAGCACTGAGGTTAACGTAAATATGGTCAAGGGTGACTGGGCAGGACGTCAGTTTACACTCTCCAAGGAGTATGCATATATCCCCAACATGACAATTGACAGTCAGACCGATACAACCATAACCGCAACCATCAACAATGCCATCGGAACAATAGGCAATATCTTTGGTGGAGCCGATGAGGGTATCGTTACCGGAAACTCAGTTGTCAATATCGGAACAACCGCATCATACGGATTGGTTCCTGTTCTGGGTGCCGATATCACAGGTAATGTATATGGCGGCGGTAACAACGCTGACATCAGAGGCAACACCTATGTCAACATTTGCGCCCAGAATACCAACGGCGTTCCCACCGGTAATCCGGTCTATCTGACAGGCAACGCCGGTTATGCAGGCATTAAGATCAAAGGTAGCGTCTATGGCGGCGGAAATCAGGGATCGGTAGGTACATTTGACCACCTGAACGATGCCAAGCCTACCGCTCTTACTGTGCCTGGCACCGGTATAAGCACTGTCACTATCCTGAGTGATGCCGAGATAGGTCCCGATAACATGAGTATGGTTACTGCATCAGGCTATCCTGATGATAAGGGTCATGTGTTCGGTGCCAGCAAGGGATACCTTAAAGACCCCAAGAACGATCCTACTATTGAGTACAGGGCTTATGTCTACAACTCAAACGTAACAATTGGCGGTACCGCATTGATCAAGGGTTCTGTTTATGGAGGTAGTGAGAACGGTCACGTACTGCACGATACACACGTCATCATTAAGGAAAACTGCCAGATAGGTGTAGGTAAGAACACCACATCACGTCATCCGGCCGATGTATGGGAAGATAATTATGAGCCGTCAAATAACAACGACCTGCAGTGCGCAAGCTGGACATATGATGAGGCCAATCCCAAATCATTCGATATTTACGATTATCAGGATGGCACTACCAAGCCCAAACCTGCTACTGACGGTCATTCATATTATGGCAACGTATTTGGAGGCGGCAGCGGTGTATTCCCGTACGCACAGAATCCATATTACACATCTATCAGTGCCGTCAATCCGGATTATGCAGACGGTCTCTGGTTGCGCACAGCAGGTGTTGTGGAAGGCAATACCGTAGTGGATGTCCTGGGTGGCCATATCCTGACCAGTCTTTATGGCGGTAACGAGCATACCGATGTCAACGGCAGCTGCACCGTCAACATGAGCGGAGGTACAGTGGGTGTGCCGCGTACACCTGAGCAGATTGCTGCATGTCCCGTAAACAGCTATGTATTTGGTGGCGGTAAGGGTGACCAGCGCATCAACTTCAACAACTGGACCAACGTAGGCAGTGCCACAGTAAACATTACAGGCAATGCCCGCATCTACGGCTCCGTATTCGGTGGAGCAGAGGATGGCCATGTCTGGGGTGATGTAGCTACTACAATCGGTCAGGAAAACGCAGACAACAGCGGTATAAAGATTGGTACCACCGGATTATCAAAGGTGGATGGTAACATATTCGGTGGCGGCCGCGGATTTAGCGGTAATGCACTCACCGCAGGCGTTGTATGTGGTAACATAACCGTTGACATCTATGGCGGATACATGATGGGATCTGTATTCGGCGGCGGACGTCTGGCATCGGTAGGTACATATCTGGTTCATCCCGAGTTGAATATAACAGAGGATGGTGACGGTAATGTAACTTCACTGCCCAGTGACGCAACCGTCAACCCGCAGTACGGAGCTCTGCAGCCCGGAACCAATCACGGAAACATCACAGTCAACATATACGGCGGAACAATAGGTTCTTCCTATGATGCCGATGAACTGGGTATATCTGTAGGTGATGTATTTGCAGGTGCCAAGGGTAATGAGCGTAGCTATAAGTTGGGTCTGGCCAAGAACACCACCCTTAACATACACGGAGGTGTAATCAAACACAACGTCTATGGCGGTGGTGAGTTGGGCTCACTGGGTATGATTACCGGAATTGAGGAGCACCGTGAATACAAAATGGAGGATGGCGTTGAAGGTGCACACTATAACTTTGGTCTGAGCTGGCCTGTAGATATACAGTTCACGCCTCAGTCTCAGGAGAAGAACGGTATTGCCGAAATCAATATAACCGGTGGCCGTATAGGTATCAAGGGCTCTCTTGGCGGTGATGTATTCGGAGCCAGCAAGGGTAAAGTCGCAGGAGTCTATGATGAAGCCTACTTTGCCAATGTCTATGATACTCATGTAACCGTTGAATATCCCAATGGCGGACGTACCGCTACCCTCAGTGATATAACCAAGGTTTATGAATATGACGATGAGGACAAGAGAGACAAGTGGAAGCTGCGTATTGATGACACCAAGGACTTCATTGCAGGATCCATTTACGGAGGATCAGAGGACGGTCACGTCTATCATGACACCTACATAACACTTACAAACGGACTGGTAGGTCACTGCATCTATGGTGGAGGTAAGGGTAAAGGTAAATATACCGCCACCCTGCTCGATTACTTTGATAACGGCAACCCCTACACCTACAATAAGACCCGCAGCATTACAGCCGGTAAGGTTTATGGCAACACCAACATCACGATGGAGGGCGGACATGTGATACGTAACATATTCGGTGGCGGTAATCTGGGTTCACTTGGTATAGGTAACTATGCAGGTGGAACCGATGACTACTCTCTTGTAGGTTACGGTGAACTGCCGCCTTACACAGGCGGTGCCATGAGAACCGCCCAGCCTGAGGGCATGTACTCTGTCGTAACTAATCAGGAAGGTGAGTTGTGGACCAATGACCTGTTCATGAACAGCGGTAAGGCCACCGTAAGGATTGAGGGTGGCACCGTAGGTTACTTTGACGGTATTACTGCCGCTAACATGGGCGATATTACCTCTAAGGATGACCTGCCTACCGGAAACGTATTTGGCGGTTGCCGTGGTCTATCGGCTCCCAACTACTATGTATCTCCGCGTTACAAGTACTTCCCCGAGTATTTCTTTGGTTATGTAAATGAGACTGAGGTCATAATCGGTAAGGAGAATGATCCTACTGCAAGACCGCGCATCTTTGGATCTGTCTATGGCGGTGGTCAGGACGGTCACGTGCGCCGTGACGCATCGGTTACCATCTATAATGCGGAGATCGGTGTTGATTACAGTGACTTTGACGACCTGATTGGAAACAATGCCATAGCCTCAACCCAGTTCATAAATCGCGGTAACGTATATGGTGCAGGTTCGGGTATCGGATTTTACTCAATTACAAGGAGTGACACTCAGGCCGAGGAGACGGGTCTTAACTACTCTTCAGGCTCTGTAACTTGCAACACATCAGTTACCATAAACGGCAACACCACCATATACCAGAATGTATATGGCGGAGGTTCTATGGCCAGCGTAGGACCTCCCAACACAGGTCAGGGATTTGACGAGTTCAGCACTACAGCTGATTATCCTGCAGCCAATGGCAATCCAAGCCGTTCACACAGATCTACATCATCAGAGACCGTGACCATCAATGGCGGTACCATAGGTAATGCCGGCGGATTGGCAGTTGATTACGGTGGTAATGTATTCGGTGCAAGCCGCGGTAATGTACTGGGCTTCAATCTGAATGCTCTTGAACTTACCCGTATGGCCACCTCTATCTGGACCAATGTCAATATTGCCGGCGGTCAGATTGCAGGCAGTGTGTTTGGCGGCGGTGAGATGGGATTGACCAGACAGGATGTCAACATAAACGTAAGCGGCGGTAACATCACTTATGATGTATATGGCGGCGGTGCGTTGGCAAGTACCAACACATCACGTAAGGAGGTTGCAACCGGTCAGTACACCTACCCCACCACCACCCTTAACCTGACCGGAGGCTCTATGGACCGCGTCTATGGCGGTGGTCTGGGACGTCTCCACTTTGATAATAATCATATTCCTAATCATGAGGGCGCTAATGCCGTCAAGGCTATGTCCGGAAATGTGGTTATCAATCTCAATCAGGGTGTTGAGACATCGGGCAAGGGTGCTGTGGTGAACAAGGTATTCGGTGCCAACAACTTTAACGGTACTCCCGAAGGTCATATCACGGTACATGTATTTGCGACCCAGAACAAGTATAAGAATTCCATTGCTGCTGCAGACAAGTTCAGTCATCCCAGACAGGGAGATGATGAGGACTCCAAGACTTATCTGGGACGTCTGCTCACAATTGCATCTGATGGTAACGGCGGTTATGTAACCGGAGTTGACGGTACCGTCATGGCTGCGGCAAAGACTGTCTATGACAAGGCAACTCCTACTGATGAGGAGCTGACCGTTGCTGTTGACAATGCCCGTAATGAGTTGTTCAATCTGTATGACGTTCAGGTGATATATGGCGGCGGTGATCTGGCCGCATATGTTCCTACTGATGCATTGCTTGATCACACCTCTTACAAGTCAATCGTTGATGCCGCCCGTTCGGAGGTGATAATAGACGGTTGCGAGAAGACCAGTATCAATCAGGTATATGGCGGTGGTAACGCAGCCTCCACATCGGGTACCCGTGTAGTAATATTCGGTACATATGAAATTGAGGAGGCATTCGGAGGCGGTAATGGTAAGGATCCCTACATCCTTGATGATGGTGGAACAGACTATACATTCATCAACCCGGGTGCCAATGTAGGTTATCATGACTACACCACATTCCAGGCTGACCAGACCGTATCAAATCAGTTCAACCCCATTGACAACAACGATGCATTGGATAAGGTGGCCCGAGCCGCCAACTACGGTTACGGTTCCGGTATAGCTACAACCGAGATTCGTGGTGGTACCATCCACTCAGTTTACGGTGGCAGTAACCAGAAGGGTAACATACGTTCTACCGCATTGTCTGTATATGAGGATGCCAATGATGACTGCCCCATCCATATCGATGAGACATACGGTGGCGGTAAGGAGGCTCCTATGGACGGTGAGATTGAGTTGTCACTTGACTGCGTAAGAGAGATGGATATGATATTCGGCGGTGCCAAGAACGCTGACATCAACAACGACATCACACTCAGTATCACCAACGGTACCTATAACAAGGTATTCGGCGGCAACAACATCGGTGGTGCCGTATATGGTTCCATCACCGTGAATATTGAGGAGAAGGGTTGCGTACCTATCGTAATCGGTGATTTGTACGGTGGCGGTTATCTGGCTCCCTACTCCATCTACGGATATGAGAAGTCCGGTAACGACTATGTTTACTACGAGGTCAACTCTGAGAACCAGTTCTTGCGTCAGGGCAACGGTTTCAAGGTCGGTAACAAGAACAACGGTAAGCTCATGCCTCTTGAGCCTGGCCAACCCGGTGCATCGGCAACACCTGCCAATGACCCGCGCATCAACATCATATCGGCCACACGCATTGACAACATCTATGGTGGCGGTTACAAAGCCAAGATGGTTGGAACACCGTACATCAACGTCAACATGCAGAAGGGTAAGCAGGATGTTTATTTCAAGAACAGCAAGTATGTGGATGTTGATGAGAATGAGTATCCGGCAGGAGATGTAACAGAGGTTACGACAACTGTAGAAGGCGAGACCAAGACCAACTACTATATCACGCTTGACCGTGGTACCATCGGCTCCATCTACGGTGGCGGTTATCTGGCTGACGTGTCAGGTGACACCTATATTGAGATTGGAACCGGTCAATGGATAACAGGCTGGAACAATGACCGCACTCCGGTATATGAGACAGCCTTGAATACCGATGACGTCACCAAGACCCGTAATGAGGCCGAAATTACCGGTAATATATTCGGTGGCGGTGATAACGCCGACGTTACCGGAAACACCAACATCAACATCGCCAACGGTCATATCTACTTCAGCGTATATGGAGGTGGTAAGATCGGTTCTATCGGCACCATCGTAAATGATACCACTCAGGCTCAGTACAAGCATACTGATGTTGATACAGAATTTGCACTCAGCTGGCCGTATGAGTTCGAGTACAAGCCCGGAACAGGTGCAACCAACATCAATATCACCGGCGGTAGATTCGGATTCACCGGTAAGGACCAGTTCACCGACAACGGCAGGTATCTTGAATGGCAAGCCGTCAAGGGTGACAGCCGTAAAGACAACGGTGATATATACGGTGGCGGTAAAGGTATTGCAGGAGACCGTTATGTGGTTGCTCACATTGCAAACGTTAAGGAGACCCACATAACCATCGATATCACTCCTAAGGATGGTAAGGATCCTGAGGACTACAAGAAGAGCGGATTTGAGACCGATCCGGATGTGTTCGTCATTGCAGGTTCTGTCTATGGTGGCGGTGAGGATGGTCATGTCAATGATGATACTGACATCAGGCTCATAAACGGTGTCATCGGCCATGCACTCTATGGCGGCGGTAAGGGTAAGAGTACTTATCAAGCTACCGTCCTCCAGTGGAGAGGTTTGACTGAAGACGAGAGACATGACAGATATTATACCAGCTCTACCGTTGGCGGCAGGACTGTCTATACCCTTAAGGATCTGGATCAGATTGATGACCAGTACAAGGAGGATATACAGATAAGCAGTATCACATCCGGAAAGGTTTATGGTAATACCAACATCACCATGACTGGCGGTCATGTAATCCGTAACATCTATGGTGGTGGAAACCTGGGCTCTGTAGGTATCGGTAGCTTTGCCGGAGGTGCAGATGATTACACCAGATATTCTCCCAGTAAGGGCTACGGCGAAGCAACCGTCGGTAACCTCTGGGATGGAGTAAGTGATGACAGTAAGGCATTCATGAACACAGGTATAAGCACTGTTAACATTACAGGCGGAACAGTCGGTACAGCCGATGGCACCAAGGATAACCTGCCTACCGGTAACGTATTCGGTGGTTGCCGAGGCGTAGCCGTTCCCAATGTGCCTATTGACCTTACCCCCCGCTATATCTACTGTCCTGAGTTCTACATGGGATACGTAAACGATGCTATCGTTACCATCGGTAGCCAAGACAGTCCTAATGGCCCGCGCCTGTTCGGTTCAGTATATGGCGGCGGTCAGGATGGTCACGTACGCCGTGAGACTAATGTAACGATATATAGCGGTGAGATTGGCAACATCTTCAATGCCGCAAATATAGAGCTTGTAGGTACCAGTGATTCTACTCACCTGCAATGGCAGCATCGCGGTAACGTGCTGGGAGCCGGCTCGGGTATCGGTATGTATGACCCGGATGGACTGGATGATGAAAATGATGAGTTGGGTAAACCTAACCTGTTCAGCTCAGCTGCCGGTTCGGTAACACACCGTACAGTTGTAAACATCATTGGCGGTACAATACACAACAGCGTATTCGGTGGAGGTTCTATGGCCTCTGTAGGTCCTCCTTACATGGGACACACCGATGGTGGAGTTAAAAAGGATCCCGATGCTCCTGCAGCCGGTTATTCATCACTTGCCAGACTTACTGACGGAAACTCAACCATGTCAGTTGTCAATATCCAAAGCAAGGTAGGTGATGACGAGAGTTTCAATAACGGATACGGAGGTAATGTTTACGGTTCAAGCCGCGGTGCCAATGAGTTGGAAAGAGCCAGACTTGAGCAAGACCGACTCTACGCAACCAGCTTCTACAACGAGGTAAACATCAAGGCCGGATCAAATGTTCTCGGCAACGTATTCGGAGGCGGTGATGCCGGTATCGTTTACAATGACACTTGGGTCAATATTGCAAACTTTAACGGAGCTACCCTGTCATCTGCTACAATTGGCCGCGACGTATTTGGCGGCGGTAACATGGCCGACGTCCAGGGTAACACCTACGTCAACGTAGGCGGCGGCTGGATCAAGAAGAACCTCTATGGTGGCGGTAACATGGGATCGGTAGGTAAGATTACCGGTACTCCCGTTGAGCACAGAACCATCAAGAATGAAGGTATGGGTGCCGGAGCACTCTATGACTTTGGTCTGAGCTGGCCTGTCGAGATGCAGTATCAACCCGGAACCGGAACCACCAACGTAACCATTACCGGCGGACGTTTCGGTATCTCCGGTAAGGATGTCATGGTGACCGGCGGAGAGAAGGTGGATAACGGAGATATCTACGGAGGTAGTAAGGGTAAGCCTGCCGAAAGATATGTTGAGGCATATAACGCCAATGTAAACAACACCATAGTTACTATTGATTATCCCAGCGACCTGGTTTATGATTATTCTACCATAGCAGGATATATAACTGTCAACAATGATAAGATAATCATCAAGCCGGATATCGAAGGTATTCACGGTTCGGTCTATGGCGGAGGTGAGAACGGTCACGTGCTTGGCAATACCACACTGACACTCAACAACGGTCTCATCGGACACGGTATCTATGGCGGCGGTAAGGGTAAGGACACTTATGAGAGTGAACTTATCGACTACGCAACAAGAAATACCACCCAGACCACCTACGAGACCAATGTTGCAAGTATAATTGCCGGTAAGGTTTATGGTAACACCAACGTCATCATGAACGACGGTTATGTACTGCGTAACATCTACGGTGGCGGTAATCTGGCATCGGTAGGTATCGGTAACTATGCAGGTGGTACCGATGACTACTCGCTCGAGGGTTACGGCGAACTGCCGCCCAAGAACGGAAATGCCGACGGTCCGCTCTGGACAAATGACAACTTCATGAACAGCGGTATATGCATTGTTACCATAAACGGCGGTACGATAGGTTACTTCAATCCTGGCGGAAACCTGGCAGCATTCGTCAAGGATGACCTGCCTACCGGTAACGTATTCGGTAGCTGCCGCGGTATGGCTGCTCCTAACTACAACGACATCTCACCGCGTTACCTGTACTTCCCGGAGTTCTTCTACGGCTACGTGAACGAGACACATGTCACCATCGGTAACGCCAATTCCGATAAGACCCCCAGAATATTCGGTTCGGTTTACGGCGGCGGTCAGGATGGTCACGTACGCAGGAACAGTGAGGTTATCATCAACAAGGGTGTCATCGGTCTGGATTATCAGGTAATTGAACCTCGTATCAGCGAGAGCACCCAGTTCATCGAGCGCGGTAACGTTTACGGCGCAGGATCGGGTATCGGCATGTATTCTTATGATACACGTCAGCTTATCGATCCTCAGCATCCTGAGTCAGGAAACGCCATTGAGACCGGATACAACTACTCATCAGGTTCAGTGACCGGAATGACGAATATCATCATCAATGGCGGTACCATATACCAGAGCGTATATGGCGGCGGTGCCCTGGCCAGTGTCGGTCCTCCTAACATCGGCGAATCACACGGACTCGGATTTGATGAGTTCCAGACACTTGATGACTATAACCGTCCTGACGGATTCAGTCAGTTCAACAGCCATCTGTCCAGATCATCCAATAACATCACCGTCAACGGTGGTACTATAGGTAATGCATACGGAAGGGCAGCCGGTTATGGCGGTAACATCTATGGAGCAAGCCGAGGCAATGTAAACAACCTGGACCTTGGACCTACAGGATTCCTCCATGCTACCACAATATGGACCAATGTTGATGTCAAGAACGGTCATATATTCGGTAACATATTCGGAGGTGGACAGTTAGGTGAGGTTAAGCGCAATACACGCGTGATAATTGGTGGTGCCGAGCAGACACCCGGAGCATCGTCTCCCGTACAGGGACGAAGCGCAGGCCCGCAGAACGCAATACAGCCCGTACAGCCAAATAACGTTCAGCCGCAGTCTGGTGGTCAGGCTCAGCCTAGAAACTCCACTGGAGGCTCTACAAATGGCGCCAGCGAGTCTCTCCGCAACACCAATGTCAACTTCCGCCGGATGTAATTCCTACCAGGGGCACTAACCCTCCCAAACCAAACGAGGTGAGACGGTTGTCTCACCTCGTTTCATTTCAACCCTTTAGGGTCGTTTCGCAGTGACGCAAAACGAAACGACCCCTTTGCGTCACTGCGCAAGTGGGGATACTACAAAAAGAAAGAGAGCCAAGGATAAATATCCTCAGCTCTCTTGAAAGACGGCGGCTACCTACTCTCCCACTTGCGCAGTACCATCGGCGTGAACGGGCTTAACTTCTCTGTTCGGAATGGGAAGAGGTGGAACCCCGCTGCTATAGCCACCTGAATA
>JAZSLV010000027.1:0-93141 GCA_045535555.1 Bacteroidaceae bacterium
ATGCAATGGAGCAGCTTAGCTCAGGCAAGTTGAGACATCAAGAAACACTCATACGGTCAAAATCCACAAAGTAAAAATGAGAAACAAATCATATGAACAAAAAAAGAGACCGGCTAAAAAATGCTTTTTAGTCGGCCTCTTCTTTATTGCGGGCCCCTACCTCTAACGCGCCGCAAGCGACTGCAAGGAGCGCTTTTGCGTAGCAAAATAAAAGAAGGTCGGGGCCCCGAAGGGGCGACGGTTTCCAAGACTATATCCCTTTCAGTTCCGCTCACTTGGAACGTTTTCTGCAACCTTAGTTTTCTTGTCGTCTAAAAGCATTACTTTTGTCCCAATTAACCGTCCAAAAAGATGAAATTAAGTAATGTTTTTAAACTGGCAGCTGTGAGCTGCTTTCTGATTTCCTTTGCATCAGGTTGCAAGAATAATTCCACAACGGAATACGGGTATGAGAAACTGTATCCTAATGCCGACAAGATTATATTTGATGATTTCAGAGTTGTGGAACTCTCCAAAGATGTTCCGTTGGGTGATATTCAGAAAATCTTTGTAGAAGACTCCCTAATTTTCATCTCTTCCGATGATAATCTGTATTCATTCAATATGGACGGCTCCCTGCACGCCCGTTATGGAATGAAAGGCCGCGCATCGAACGAGTATCTGTATCTGTCAGCCTATTATATTGACGCCAGCTCCAGACAGGTCTGTCTGATTGACGGCACGCAGGGTAAACTGCTGTACTTTGGGTATGACGGTTCCTTTATCAGAAAGGCAGAATGCGATGCTTTGAAGTCATTAATTTACGATGTGCGTCTGCTCTCTGACGGCAGGCTGTTTGTTCACAACTATATTTACAATGACAGCGGGTTGCTTTATTCCATAGTTGACCTTAAGGACGGCAGTGTCAAGGAACTAAAATCCGTACCGTTCTCAACCGATAACACCGCTGAGTTCTGCGGTGAGCACATGTGTAATGTGTTTGACGGTAAGCTCTATTACATTGCACCCTTTGAACCGGCTATTTATGTGCTGGATGGTGACAAGGAGACATCGTGGAGGCAGATACCCGGAGCGGATAATGTTCCAGGCAAGAGTGAACTGAAGAACATCACGGACTTTAATTTCTTCACGGCATTCAACATGTACAATGAAGATGAGTTTGTAGGATTTACCGGCCTGTATGAGACTGGTTCATTCATACTTATGAATGAGCTGCATGAATTCAACTACTACATAATAGACAAGAGTACCGGCAAGCAGAAACGCTACCAGTATTCATTGGAGGATGATGTCAAGACACTTCCCGTAAAGAACATCAGGACGGCATACCAGGATTGGTTCATCGGCATAGGTAAAGTAATGAGTCTGATGCAGTTGCGTGAGGACCTTCCCGAAAAGACATCAGACCCATTCCTGAGAAAGTTTAAGGATGTAGCCGACAAGACCACCATTGACTCAAATCCCTGTTTGTTCTTCTATAAGATCAAATCAATCTGACAGCAAGTTGCTGAGCATGATCACGATGATGACTATCGGCGAAATCCAGCGGACCATGAAGTAAACGAAACTGAATATCCAGCGCGGGGTGCCGGATTTGCCGTGACCAGTAAGCTCGTCAAGGAAATCTGTCCTCTTTATGCGCCAGCCGGCAAAGAGCACCATTATCAGGCTGCCAACGGTTATGAGCACATCGCTTGATATTACATCAAAGAAATCAAAGATATTGTTGCCCAGGATGGTGATGCCTGACAGCGTGCCTTGTGACAGCGAGCATACGCAGCCCAGCAGTATTATGAGTACCATGCTTACTATTACGGCAGCGTTGCGGCTCAGTTTGCACTCCTCGATGAAATAGCGTACTATAACCTCAAGCATGGATATGGCCGATGTCACAGCGGCCAACAGCAGCGACATGAAGAACAGTATGGCTATTATGCTGCCGCCCGGCATTGAGGCGAACACTCCCGGCAGGGTTATGAACACCAGCCCGGGACCAGCATTTACAGCGGGGGCAGTGCCGTTCATGAAGGCTATGGCATAGACCGCAGGTATGATGGCCAGGCCTGCAATGATGGCAAACAGCGTGTCAATCAGACCGGTGGTGATGGCGGTCATGGCTATATCCTCCTTTGTCTTGACGTATGAGCCGTAGGTAAGCAGGATGCCAATGCCGATGCTCAGTGACATGAATGCCTGTCCCAGTGCAGTAATCAGGACCTTGCCGTCTATCTTGCTGAAATCAGGTATGAGCAGATATTTTGTACCCTCAGCTGCTCCGGGCAGGGTGAGAGAACGGATTGCAACCAGTATGATAGTGACTGACAGCACGGTCATCATGGGCTTGGAGAACTTCTCTATCCCGTTCTTTACGCCACCGAAATTGGCAGCTGCGGTTATGACCAGAAATATGAGCGTATAGACCAGTGGCTCCCAGGTGGAGCTTATGAATCCGCCGAATGCTCCTGCATAGTCGGCATCGGGGGCGGTAAAGTTGAAAGCGCATGCCTCAATCAGGTACTTGACCGACCAGCCGCCCACTACGGTGTAGAATGCCATGATGACTATTGGTGTGAGCAAGGTAAGGAAACCTGCCCAGCGCCAGCGCGGGGCACCCAGCTCATCATATACGCGAGTAACGTTGGTGCGGCATTTGCGCCCCAGCGTAATCTCGGTCATCAGTACAGGGATACAGATGGTAAGTAGCAGTACCAGATAGACGAATATGAACGCTCCGCCGCCGTTCTGTGCTGCCAGGAACGGGAACCTCCACAGGTTACCCAGTCCTACGGCCGATCCGGCCATAGCCAGGATCATACCCACGCGGCTGTCAAAACGCTCCCTCTTTTTCTCCATTTATCGGTAATTACGATAATCCGTATCACTCCTTGATATTGGGTTCCTCCAGACCGTAGCCTTCCTTCTTGTCAACTGCCTTAAGGCGCATTGCCAGCAGCAGGGCAACAACACCGAATAGGGCGAATATCACCATCGGCAGGGTGTAGTTGTACTGTGTCACCTCTGCACCCTCAACCAGACGAGTGCCGACTTTGCAATACTTGTCAAGTATGCCGCCTATGAGCAGTGGAACGAATCCAAGGCCGATGTTCTGAACCCAGAAAATCAGGGCGTATGCTGAGCCTACCAGCTTTTGCGGGATAATCTTGGGAACGCTGGGCCACATGGCTGACGGCACAAGTGAGAATGCTATGCCCAGTATAACCATGATGAATGCGGCAAACCACCAGTAGTTGAGCAGCGGCAGGGCAAACAGCACGTGTACCAGGATCAGAAGCAATGAACCTATAATCATAATGGTGGCACCCTTTCCTTTCTTATCGTATATGCCACCAAAGAGCGGGGTCATGATAAGGTTGCCGAACGGGATCAGGCTCGGTATCAGACCTGCCAGTGTGGTGCTCACTCCGTATTTGTTCTCCATGAGTGATGCAGCATATTTCATGAAAGGGAACACTGCAGAGTAGAACATGAGGCAGAGTAGGGCGATAAGCCAGAATCCGCGGTTGGTGATTATCAGCTTGAGGTCCTTTACCTTGAATACGTCATCGGGCTCAGTCTGTGCCTGTGCAACCTCGGCATCAAACTTCTTGTCCATATGACAGAATACCAGATATGCCAGGAAACCTATGCAGAGCAGGATTGCAGACAGCAGGAGTGGGGCTGAGACTGAAAAGTGTTTGGCTATTATGGGGCAGAACACCAATGCAGCGGCTGTTCCCAGACGGGCTACTGCCACCTGAACGCCCATAGCCAGTGCCAGCTCCTTGCCGGCAAACCATTTGGTGATGACTTTTGACACCGTGATACCGCAGTTCTCGGTACCGACAGCGAATATGGCATAACCAAGGCAGGCCACGAATACCTGAGTGCGCATACCGAATATGGTTCCGGCCTCGGGCCCTGAAGATATTTGAGTGACTGCGTAGTATTTGATCAGTGCGCCGGCAAGCATCAGTATGCAGGTTACTATTCCGGTAAACCTTACACCCATCTTGTCCAGTATGATGCCGCCGAATATGAGCATGAACAGGAATACGTTAAACCAGCAGTAGGCCCAGTTGAACTGGCCGAACTCAAGGCTGGTCCAGCCCATCTGCTCCTCGAGCATGGTCATGAGGGGTGAAAGGGCATCGGTAAGGAAATAACCCCACATCATGGTGAATGACACTATTATGAGCGCGGTCCAGCGTGCGGCTTTGCTCTCACTGATTCTTTTGGTTAGGGTCTGTGACATATTTTTATGATATTTATGAGTGTTCTGAGGCGCAAAATTATGAATTTCTTACTAATTTTGCACCGATGCTGCGAAGCAGTTGTGCGTGATATTGAAAAAAGTAAGTTGAAGACTTTACAGATTTGCGTTTTTAAAAAGTGAAATTAGACGAATTGACAGCTGTATCCCCCATTGACGGGCGATACCGTGGCAAGACACAGGAACTTGCATCTTATTTTTCAGAGTTTGCGCTTATCCGTTACAGGGTAAGAGTGGAAATCGAGTATTTTACGGCTCTATGTGAATTCCGGCTTCCTCAGTTGGCAGGTGTGTCGCGTGCATCTCTGGATGGCCTTCGTCATATATGGCAGGATTTTTCGGAAGAAGATGCCGCTCACATTAAGGAAATTGAGAAGGTTACCAATCATGATGTCAAAGCGGTTGAGTATTTCATCAAAGAGAAGTTTGATCTTGTCCCGGAACTGATCCCGTACAAGGAATTCATACATTTCGGACTTACATCACAGGATATAAACAATACTTCAGTTCCCCTTTCAATCAGGGAGGCTCTGGAAAACGTTTATTATCCTGCGATAGAGTCACTGATTGAAAAGCTGGAGGAGTATGCACAGCGCTGGAAGGATGTTCCGATGCTGGCTCGCACACACGGACAACCCGCTTCTCCGACCCGTCTGGGTAAAGAGATTGAAGTATTCGCTTACCGTCTGCGCGAGCAGCTTAAGCAACTCAAGGCAGTGCCCATGTCGGCCAAGTTCGGAGGCGCGACGGGTAATTTCAACGCACATCACGTAGCCTATCCCGATATTGACTGGAAGGCATTCGGTGCCAGGTTCCTGGCCGAGAAACTGGGCCTGGTACGTGAGGAGTACACCACACAGATCTCCAACTATGATAATCTGGCTGCCCTGTTTGATGCAATGAAGCGTCTTAACACCATCCAGATAGATATGAATCGCGACTTCTGGCAGTACATATCAATGGAGTATTTCAAGCAGCAGATCAAGGCCGGTGAGGTGGGCTCAAGCGCAATGCCTCACAAGGTTAATCCCATTGATTTTGAGAATGCCGAGGGTAACCTGGGTATGGCAAATGCCATTCTGGAACATCTGGCACGCAAATTGCCTGTATCACGTTTGCAGCGTGACCTGACAGACTCAACGGTAATACGTAACGTGGGTGTTCCCTTCGGCCATCAGATGATTGCCATTGCAAGTTCACTCAAGGGTCTGGGTAAACTGCTCATAAACGAGCAGAAGATTGCCGCCGATCTGGACGGATGCTGGAGCGTGGTGGCCGAGGCTATCCAGACCATACTGCGCCGTGAGGGTTATCCGCATCCTTATGAGGCTCTCAAGGCACTCACCCGCACCAACAGTCAGGTGACTCAGCAGTCCATAAGCGAATTCATTGATTCACTAAACGTTAACGATAATATTAAACAAGAACTTAAAGCCATTGCGCCTGGCAACTATTTCGGCGTATGATATTAATAGTCACAAAAATCTAAATCAAACAGAAGCCGTGACGGCTTCCAACTTAAAAAGGTACAATTATGATGGAAACAGAGAATGGAAACAGATTCTACGACGAGAGCGGGAATCAGGAAGAGCAGGAGAACAGCTTCAACAGGTTTAACGGAAATTCCGATGAGAACAGCCAGAGTACTAACCGTCGTGAAGGCAGACCCCGATTTGTAAGGGTTGACTACAACAACAACCGTCCCCAGTATTCAAGGGTAGAGCGTCCTCAGCGTCAGGAAGGCGAGCAGGGTAATTACCAGGATCGTCCCCGCAGACAGTACGGTCAGAATTATGGAGATAATCAGGGCTACGGCCAGAACCGTCAGGGCGGTTATCAGAACCGTGGTTACAACAATAATCGTCAGGGTGGTTACGGTCAGCGTCAGGGCGGCTACGGCCAGCCCCGTCAGTATAATGTAGAGGAGGGTCAGCCCCGTTTCTACAGAGAGCGTGTTCAGGGCGCAGAGCAGCAGGAAGGCGGCTACCAGCGTCAGGGCGGATATCAGCGCCAGGGCGGCTACGGCCAGCGTCAGGGCGGCTATCAGCGTCAGGGTGGTTACGGCCAGAACCGTCAGGGCGGTTACCAGCGTCAGGGTGGCTACGGTCAGCAGGGCGGTTTCCGCAAGCCCATGCAGAAGCGTCAGGACAACCGCAAGCGTATTGAGTATCAGGATGTAATCCACGATCCCGAGGAGGAGATACGTCTGAACAAGTACCTGGCAAACGCCGGTGTATGCTCACGCCGTGAGGCCGATGAATTCATCCAGGCCGGTGTAGTTAAGGTTAACGGCCAGACCGTTACCGAGCTGGGCACTAAGGTGCATCGCGGTGACAACGTGCTGTTCCACGATCAGCTGGTAAGCATAGAGCGTAAGATTTACATCCTGCTCAACAAGCCCAAGGATTGCGTTACCACAGTTGATGATCCCCAGGAGCGCAAGACAGTTATGGATTATATCAAGGGTGCCTGCAAGGAGCGTGTATATCCCGTAGGCCGTCTTGACCGCAATACAACCGGTGTACTGCTTCTTACCAATGACGGTGAGATGGCAAGCCGCCTCACACACCCCAAGTTCCTCAAGAAGAAGATCTATCATGCACGCCTGGACCGCGCTGTCAGCGCTGAGGATCTGCAGAAGCTTCTTGACGGTGTTAACATCGGCGAGGAAGAGGGCGATATCGTACGTGCCGATGAGGTAAGCTACGTAAACGATGACAAGACCCAGGTTGGTATTGAGATCCACTCAGGCCGTAACCGTGTGGTACGTCGTATGTTCGACGCCCTTGGTTATCGCGTTACCAAGCTGGACCGCGTTCAGTTTGCAGGACTCACCAAGAAGCGTCTGCGTCGCGGTGACTGGCGTTTCCTCACCGAGAAGGAGGTTAACATGCTCCGCATGGGTGCTTACGAATAATTAACTACGAATTTTTAGAAACAATGGATATTAAGAGAACAAGGATTGTTGACCTCCTTAAGCGTACCGATTACGGTCAGGAGGTTGTCGTCAAAGGATGGGTAAGGACCAAACGCGGCAGCAAGACCGTAAACTTCATCGCCCTTAATGACGGATCGACAATCAAGAATGTTCAGATTGTGGCTGATCTGGAGAAGTTCAGCGAGGACCTTATGAAACAGATCACCACCGGTGCCTGCCTTAGCGTGAAGGGTACCATGGTAGAGAGCATCGGCTCCGGTCAGGCTGTAGAGGTTCAGGCATCTCAGATTGAGGTCCTGGGCCTGTGCGGTGATGACTATCCCATGCAGAAGAAAGGCCAGTCATTTGAGTATATGCGTCAGCATGCCCATATGCGTCTGCGTACCAACACATTCGGTGCAGTGATGCGCATACGCCACAATATGGCAATGGCCATACATACCTATTTCCATGAGCATGGATTCTTCTATTTCCACACTCCGCTTATCACAGCCAGTGACTGTGAGGGTGCAGGAAACATGTTCCAGGTAACCACCAAGAACCTCTATGATCTTAAGAAGGATGACCAGGGCAAGATTATCTATGATGATGATTTCTTTGGCCAGCAGACCTCACTTACCGTAAGCGGTCAGTTGGAGGGTGAACTTGGTGCTACCGCTCTTGGCGCTATCTATACCTTTGGTCCCACATTCCGTGCCGAGAACTCCAACACTCCGCGCCACCTGGCCGAGTTCTGGATGATTGAGCCCGAGGTCGCTTTCCTGGATCAGGAGGAACTTATGGACCTTGAGGAGGATTTCATCAAGTACTGCGTACGTTGGGCACTTGACAACTGCAAGGATGATCTGGAGTTCCTTAATCAGATGATTGACAAGACTCTTCTGGAGCGTCTTAACGGTGTGCTTAAAGAGACATTCGTGCGTCTTCCCTATACCGAGGGTATCAACATACTTCAGGATGCCATCAAGAAAGGCAAGAAGTTTGAGTTCCCCTGCAACTGGGGCGATGACCTGGCCAGTGAGCATGAGCGCTACCTGGTTGAGGAGCACTTCAAGAAGCCGGTTATCATGACTGACTATCCAACAGCCATCAAGTCATTCTACATGAAGCAGAATGAGGCTACTCCCGATGGCGGTTCTATCGGCTATAAGGGAGTCAAGGCTCCCGCACCCACCATGCAGGGTACCGACGTTCTGTTCCCGCAGATTGGTGAGATTATAGGCGGTTCAGTACGTGAGGCCGATTACGATAAACTGATGGCCGAGATTAACCGCCGCCAGATGGATATGACACACCTGTGGTGGTATCTGGATACCCGCCGCTGGGGTTCATGCCCGCACGCCGGATTCGGCTTGGGCTTTGAGCGCCTCATACTGTTCGTAACAGGCATGCAGAACATCCGCGACGTCATCCCGTTCCCGCGCACACCCAAGAACGCCGAGTTCTGATATAATACAATAGAGACCTATTTGTACAAATATTTAAGAACGCTCCTACCTCATGGTTGGGGCGTTCTTTTTTCAGTACCTCAGACCTTAGGGAGCTGTAGCTCGCATAAGCCCATTTCGCTCCCTAAGGTGCAGGGGCAGCCCGCGATATTACGTATTTCCAGTTCACCTTAGGGAAGAAATCGCTCGCACCTGCGTTGTAGTTCCCTAAGGTGCAGGGTCAGCCCGCGGGAAATGACATTTACAGCTTACCTTAGGGAAGGAAATGGTTGTACATAAGCTACAGTTCCCTAAGGTGGGAGGGGGTGGATTGGGGGTCAGCGGGAGGTGAGGCGGTAGTAGAGACGCATTGACCAGATGAGGATGGTCACCAGCGCCCATCGGAACAGGAGCATCCAGTACCAAACTCCGCCTATTGCAGTAAACAGCGTCAGGTCCTCCAGGTTGCTGTGAGATATGCCGATGTGGGTGTTGAGCAGCAGTATGCTTCGGTCCGATATCTTACCGCGCTCCATCTCATCCATGATTGCGGCCGATCCGTACGAAAGACCCACCACATTGGCTACTATCCAAAGGAACGATGTCTCTTTGGGCAGACCAAAAAGTGTAAGCAGCGGACTGAACACTTTCGATATCCAGTTCATGATGCCGTACTCATAGAATGCGCGCTGTATGATGTTGAGCAGGGTAATAAGCACCGTCATCCAAACGGCCAGTTTCATCAGGCCCTTGAACCATATCATGAACATGGGCCAGAACTCACCCTGAATCTGGAAGAACGGAATCTCAGAGAGATTGACTGTCGTTGCATCATACACAGGCCGTCCCGGCAGAACCTGGTTCATGATGATACCCAGAGAGAGTGATCCCAGGGTGCGTATAAGCACAGTATATAATGCGGGTGCTCCTGTCTTTTTCTGAACGGCAGTCTCCACCACCATGGCGTGGGCTGCCAGTGTCATGGTTCCAAGTATGGTAATCTGGCGTGCGGTAAGGTCTATGGTCGATACTACCGCAATGCACGAGTATACGTTGATGAAATATCCGCTCACATAGGCCAGTGAGGCGTCACCGGGCAGTCCGAAAATGCGGAACACGGGACTTACTGCCGTTGCAATCCATGTAAGTATACCGGTATACTTAAGCAGGAACATGATAAAAGAGACAGTGGCGGTTATCTTGAATATCCACCAAATGGTTTTCATCGCCCTGGGCACCGCCTGGCGAACAATTCTCTTGAGTTTTTCCATAATCGGCCGCAAAGATACTCAAAAACGACGCAAAGGGGTCGTTTCCCTTTGCGTCATTTTTATTCGCGCAGCAGGTTGACCTTTTTCATTTTAAGGGCACCATCCTCTATATACAGGTTGTAGGCGTTAGGGAATTGGGGTTTATATTTTATTTCATCATATTCATAGTCGTCCTCAATTGTCATGGAGAAAGGATCCCTGTTTATTTCACTTATGTCAAATTCCTTATTGAATACAGTCCTGGCGCCGGTCTCGTCGATAGCCAGTATTGTCAGTATACCAGGAGAGCAGCAGTCGCCCCATCCTTTAAAGAACAGCAGGTAGCGTGACTTGCCCATGGGGTGACAGTAGAAATAGTTGTTGTCGAACACAACCCGCTTCTCCCAGTCCGGATTCTTGAATTGGTATTTTTTGCCGGCAGACTCGATGCTGATTACACTATAGTCACCGGGATCATTCTTCCAGCCTTCGCTGGTGTAGCCGTACAGTGTGACGGTTATATCATCGGCTTTGTTGCCTATCTGTGCCTTGAATACCTCTTCAAGTTCTTCGGCGGAATCATCATATTTCCAGAACCCATCAATCAGGGAGTCATTCACCTCTTTTCCGAATTCATATATGGTGATAACCTTTTCAGGCTTTACGGGAACATAGTCTCTGGGCTGGATGACCGTGACCTGGCACTCCTGTTTGAACTCTCCGCAAACGGCGGTTATTGTGCACTTTCCGCCTGAGACGCCGGTTACCTTTCCGTTTCTGTCAACATATGCTACTGCTGAATTGCCGCTACGCCAGTAAATGTTCCTCTTGGTTGCATCCTCAGGGATGAAAGCGGCACTCAGGATATAGTCGTCGCCTACTTCCATTTTCAATTCAGTCCTGTTAAGGATGATATCGCTTATGGGGACATACTGTTTTGTGGTGACAGGTCTTATTGAGCGTCCGCTCTGAATGCTCAATGGAACTAGCGTTAATATCATATTTCTGTTTTGACTCTTATCCGGTCCGTCGGAAACAGAAACGAACTGCCATGCCTTAGGCTCTCTTTCAGGATCATCAAACTTGCATGTACTTGTCCAATAGTAAAGCCCGCTGGATTCATTGATCCATCTTCTCTCCATTTTCATTCCTCCGGCCGGGAGAAATATCGAGTTGCCGTTTTGTCCGGTAACTTTATATCCCCAATGATAACTCTGCTCCATCCATTCCCATTCGCATTTGTCTATCAGTTCCTGGAATTCCTCTTTTGTGGGCATGCGCCAGTCTTTTCCCCAAAGCACGGTGGCTGCGTCATCACATGATTCTATAACGTTCAGTTTGCCATCATAGTAATGACCCTGTTTGGGCTCCAGATAATAGTTCTGTACAAATTCTTTTCTTGCTTCGGTTTCGCCCCATGCAAAAAAGTCTCCGTGCCAATTAGGATCATACTTACGTCCTCCGACGTTGAAGGTGGCCCAGTTAACGCTCAGGCCCAGGTCAACAAACTCATAATCTTCAAAATTGTATAGACTCTCGCTGGCGTATGAGGTGGGAACGCGGTAGTTGTCTTCGGGTCTTATGATATATGAGATCTTATTTTCCTTATTGACCATAACATATACCGAGTCCTTAGCCGGCTCATCTCTTACAGGCCATGGGGTATACTCAAAATAGACTACGTATTTCTCATTCCGCTTGACTACACGGAAGGATTCAGAGTGTATTTCAGAATATATTCCTCCGTTTAAAACAAAGTCATACTCACCGACACAATCCATTACATACTCCCGTAGCTCATCGGTGCAATATGCGGAAAGAATGGAGTCGGTCTTTGATTCTCCATCGAATTCAGTACAATAGGCTTTGTAGAATGTCAGGATTGTTGCCGCCATGCCGGTCGGCGTTTCTGTCTGGTCCGATGAAACCTGGTCCGATGAAACCTGGTCCGATGATGTCTGTTGCTGACCGCTGTTGCTTTTGCATGAACAAATAATCAAGCAGGTGATGACAAACAAAGAAAGGACTCTTTTCATATTTAGGCGCAATTAGTTGTGTTGTCAAAGATAGTGTTTTTATATTTGCATACTAACCGAATAATCAGAATAATGAAAAGAATAACAGTAGTTTTTGCCCTGTTTCTGATGTGCACCATTACTGCATCTGCACAGAAGACGCTTAAGGGTGCTTATGCAGACGCATTCAAGATGGGATGCGCTGTGAATTCAAGTATAGTAAACGGACGTGACAGCAGGTCGGCCCAGATCATCCTGCAGCAGTTCAATGCAGTAAGCCCCGAAAACGATATGAAGGCTGAGGTGTTGCACCCGTCACCTGACCGCTGGAATTTCCAGGCGGCCGATAGGTACGTGCAGTTTGCCAAGGACAACGGACTGTGGGCTCTCGGCCACACTCTTGTATGGCACAACCAAACCCCCGATTTCTTTTTCAACCATCCCGACGGCACTCCCAAGAGCCACGATGAGATGGTTGAGACCATGCGCAGTTACATTGAGACCGTGGCCGGTCATTTCAGCGGCAAGATCGATGCCTGGGATGTGGTGAACGAGATAATTGACAATGACGGCTCATACCGCAAGACACTGTGGACCAATGCCTTTGGCGGTGACGGTGATGAGGTGGTACGTCTGGCATTCAAGTTTGCCCACGAGTATGATCCTAATGCTGAACTCTATTACAACGATTTCAACGTATGGCGTCCCTCCAAGCGTGACGGCATAGCCCGTATGGTGCGTATGCTTCAGAAAGAGGGTATCCGCATCGATGGCATCGGCATACAGGCACATTGGGGACTCAATTTCCCCAAGAACGAGTATATAACTGCCGCGATTGACACATTCGCAGCCCTGGGTGTAAAGGTCATGATAACAGAACTGGATGTCGATGTGTTGCCTCTGACCAAAGAGGGGCAGGTTATAGGCAAGTCCCTGCAGGACCCGATGTTTCAGTTAGAGGAGTTTGAGACCTATCTGGATCCTTACAAGAACGGTCTGCCCGATGATGTCCAGGCGCAGCTTACGGCCCGATATGCGGAACTGTTCAACATATTCTACAGCCGTCGCGACAAGATAGACCGCGTGACGATATGGGGACTGCATGACGGAATGTCATGGAAGAACGGCTATCCGATACCCAACCGCACCAACTATCCGCTGCTCTATAACCGCGACCGCACGCCCAAGCCGGCACTCCAGGCAGTGCTCAATATCCCAGAGTGACGCAAAGGGGTCGTTTAACAATGCGTCACTCGCTGTAGTTGTGGTCAATTACGATGCTGACCGGTATGTCGGGCAGGGCGGTCTTGAGCTGAGATGCAAAAGCCTGGTCATCGGTGATGCTGCGGTCAGCCACCACATCCACCGATACCTTGCCAGTGGCGGGGTCATAGAAGAAACCGTGAACCTGCATCACATGCTCCTGACGTGACAGCGTCTGAATGACGGTTTTCTGCAGCTCGGCCTGCCTGCTTTCTCCGGTTGCCACCGAGTACACACCCACGGTCATCACGATATTGTATTTCTGAATCATGAGTTCCGATATGCGGCGCGTGAGGCTGTGAATACTGCCGGCCGTCATGGTGTCGGGTACTCCCACATGGAGTGAGCCGATGGACAGGTTTGGACCGTAACTGTGCAGAATTATGTCATAAACTCCCTGAACCTGATCCATACCTGAAATGTCCTTCTTGATCTGATGAATAAGGTCTGCCGGAGCATTGGCCCCCAGCAGCTGGTTTATGGGCGACGCAAGCATCTCAATACCGGCCTTTATGATTACGACCGATATCAATGCACCCAGATATCCGTCCAGCGATACGTTCCAAATAAGCATGATTCCGGCCGATACCAAAGTAGCCAGTGTAATTACAGCGTCAAACAGAGCATCGGACCCGGATGCGGTCAGGGCATCGCTCTGCAACTGTCTGCCTTTACCCCGCACATAGAGTCCCAAAATCAGCTTGGATATGATTGCCACGATGATGACAATCAGCGTAACGGTGGTATAATCGGGCTCAACGGGATTGATAATCTTGCGTACGGACTCTACCATCGATGTGATACCGGTGGTAAGCACGATTGCCGAAATGATTATGGCGCTGAAATACTCCACACGCCCGTAACCGAACGGATGGGTGTTGTCGGCCGGCTTGAGCGACAACTTGGTGCCGGCGATGGTTATCACGCTGGACAGTGCGTCGCTAAGGTTGTTCACTGCATCGAGCACGATGGCAACCGAACTTGCCAGAATGCCCACAAATGCCTTGAATGCAGCCAGCAGCACATTGGCAATTATTCCTATGACGCTGGTACGTATTATTTGCTTGGAACGATCCATAAGATAGTGCTTTACTAATCGGCAAAAATACAAATTATTGTAATTTTGGAGCCTGTTATCACCTATTACATATGCAGTTGATTAAAAGAGCTGTATTCCTTTTAGCGTCATTACCGGTCGTTTGGGGAGCAAAAGCCTCAAATGAAGACTGGATGTCGCGCTTGCCGGATACTGTTAAGGTGTGCAGGGTGTCCATTCCCGGCACGCATGATTCCGGAACGGCTGGCGTGGGTATGCTGACGCGTCATTATGCACGTACCCAAAAGCTCTCTATAGCCAATCAGTGGGATGCCGGAATCCGTTTCTTTGACATGCGTCCCAAAATTGAGGACGGAACACTAAGGATTTATCACGGCCCGGCAGACTGCCATCTTGGATTCGAGGAGGCTTTACTGATAATAAAAAGGAAACTTGTGGAACATCCTTCAGAGTTCTGTGTGGTTATGACCAACAGCGCGGGAGGTGGTCTTGAGGGTGTCGATATGACAATGGATCTTATAAACACTCTCTTTGATATAAAGATGCTGGCTCAGTTCAATGCAAAGATGACTGTGGCCGATATGCGCGGGCGAGTTCTTTTTATACATAGGGACTACCGGACAAACGGCAGGGATTGGCCCGGCACCGTAGTGTTTGGCTGGCCCGGAAACGGGTCGTCGCATCACGTTAGGATGATGTCATCCGAAGATAAGAGTGCCGTCCTCTGGGCTCAGGATTATTTCACTGACGGAGGAAAGGGTAATTACCTGGACACCAAATGGGATAAGGTTGCTTCCCTGGTAGGGGAGTTTGCATCGGCTCCTGACGGAGTTTGGTGCATTAACCATTTGTCGGGCTATACGGGTTCGGGTATCAGCACCAATATTAAACGCAATGCCAAGACCACCAATGTACGCCTGCTGGAGTACCTGGGTAACCATAAGAAGCCTGTTGGCATTGTACCTATGGATTTTCCCACACAGGAACTTATTGATGCCATCATTTTTTTGAATACCTTTACAACCGAATAACTGCATACAATGACACTTAAAGAATTTCTTAATAATGGTGACAAGTTCGCCAAATATATAGGTATTGAGCTTACCGACGTAAAACCCGGTATGGCCAAGGCTACCATGACCGTAACGGAGAATCACATGAATGCCGGCAATATATGTCAGGGCGGGGCGCTGTTCACACTGGCTGACCTGGTATTCGCCGCTCTGGTCAATCAGGGAGAGAACATGGCGTTTGCCATCAACTCCACTATATATTATCACGTATCGGCCAAACAGGGTGATGTGCTTACCGCCGAGGGTCATTTTACAAGCCGTCATCCCAAGATACCCGCAGCTCAGGTGCAAGTCACAGACCAGAACGGTTCGATCATCGCAACATTCCACGCACAGGGCTATACAAAGCATATGCCTGCACCTTTCAGCGGACTGGAATAATTTTTTTAGATTTTAACACTTATTTCTATTTGTTTTCATATCTTTGTCCAAGAAGCATAGCCTATAGTGCAGAAAAGGACAATCAAACGTGAAAATTGTATTTATATATGAAGGACTGGAATAATACTACCGCTTCCCATGTACAGGAAGTTCAAGAAGACACAACTGAAACATCAAAGTGGACGGGAGGGTTCCCAAGTCTGAACTTGAGTTCGCTGTCTCCACTATCGGCTCCGTTAGGAGATTAGTTGTTTTAAAACAATTTGGTTATCTTCGCACCCAGCAAGATAACCAAATTTGTTTTTTATGAAAATCAGAATCATTCTTCTGGCAGTCCTCTCTGCCGTCATTGCCATGCCGTCATCGGCCCAGCGTTCCAACAAAGCCAATGCGGTGGAACTGTCATTCAATTATCAGAAACAGTCCGGAGCAGGCTCCAACCAGTGGGCCGTTTGGATTGAGAATTCAGAGGGTAAGGTAGTCCGCACCCTTACAGTAACTTCATTTACATCAAAGGGCCGCGGAGGTCGCCGCGGTTACACATTCCGTCCCACCTGCGTTCCGACATGGGTCAAAAACGCCAAGGCAGAGGAGATGACAGATGAGCAAATCGACGCCGTAACAGGTGCAACTCCGTCTCAGAGCGGAATCCAGACCTATACATGGGATTTCAAGGATGCCAACGGCAAGGAGGTTCCTGTCGGTGATTACAAGATATGCTTTGAGGCTACCCTCTATTTTAACAGCATCCTGCTCTACAGCGGCACATTCTCAACCAAGGACAAGGCAGGTGATATAAAGCTTACCTCAACCCTGACCGAGGAGGATGAAGCCCACAAGAACATGATTACCGAAGTAAAAGCTGCAATCAAGTAAATATCAGAACGTTGCAGAACCTTTAAGAGCGGCGGCCGATGAACAGTCGGTCGCCGTTACTATTACTTTACCGGTGGCCTGTGTACGGCGGATGTAGGCTGTCATGCGCCCCTGATAAGTATTGAAGACTGCACTCTTGTGGCTGGTATCGTGCGCCAGGACATCGGCATTGTCTACGGCTATCAGTTCAGCGCCTTCAACCTTCAGCTCAATCCGGCAGTCGTTGTTTGGGCAGATATTGCCTTCAGCGTCGGCAACGGATACTGACAGTATCTCAACGTCATCAAAACTTGTTCCGGCATGGCCTCCTATCTTCTCAATCATGATTTTCTGGGGATCGCCTACGGTTACAGAAAAGCATTTGGCTGCCTCCACGCCGTCGTTATAACCTCTTACATCTATTATTCCCTGATTATAGTTGACGTTATACACTGCGGGGCGGGCGTTGTCGGGCATAGGTTTGCGTCCCTGAGGCTCTCCGTTTATCCAGACATCCACCTCCTGACAGTTTGAATAGACCTCAATCACAGCCTGGTCATAAGTATCCATATCGGCCGGAGTCCAGTCTGATACCAACGCACCTGCGCCGTTGTTGTCGACATGTCGGGCAAACGCCACCATAGGCTCCTTTGTCCACCAGCTGGCCCGCTGCAGTCCAGCGGGTTTTACACCTCCGGTTACATCCAGCAGTGAGGTGCTCCACATAACCTGCGGCCAAGCGGCCTCACCCAGATAGTCAATACCTGCCCAAAGGAACTGGCCGCACAGAGATGGGTCGTCCCTAAGCATCAGCCACGACTGGACATCATGCGTATTCTCGGTGCCTATGATTGCCTTCTCTGGGTGGGCGTCATGATACGCCTTGAGCTCGTCCACGCGGTAGTTCTGACCCACCACATCCATCGTCTCGGCAAATCCGTTCCTGTACACACCCGATGAGTTGGGACGGAACAGCGCCATCGTTACAGGGCGGGTGTTGTCAAGTGAGTGTACCAGGTCCTGCTGCTTGCGGTATTTGTCAAATCCCTGCTCATTGTTCAGGTTGTCCCGGATCTCATTGCCCACACTGTAAATCACCACGCTCGGGTGGTTGCGGGCCTGCTCAACCATGGCGCGTGTATCGGCCTCCCACCAATCGTCAAAATAGAGGTTGTATCCTTTTTCGGCATGGTTCTTGGGCGTATTCCAAGTATCAAAGGACTCGGCCATTACCAGGAATCCCATGCGGTCGCACAACTCCATCAGCGTGGGGTCAGCAGGGTTGTGGGCCATCCTTACGGCGTTCACGCCCAGCCTGCGTAACTGTTGGAGCCGATACTCCCAGACCGATGCCGGCACGGCAGTTCCCAGAGCGCCCGCATCGGAATGCAGGCATACACCGTACATCTTTATGTTCTGCCCGTTCAGGAAGAATCCTTTCTCATTGTCAAATCGTATTGTGCGCAGTCCGGTTGTCACGGTCTCTTTATCCAGTTCCTTGCGACCGTCCATGACCGAAACCTCAAGCGTATACAGATAAGGGTCATCTACAGACCAGAGATGAGGGTTCTTTATATCTATGCTTCCGCTAATCTCTGTCTGTAAGCCGGCTCCTATCTGGACTTCAGAACTGTTACCTCGGGTTACTGCCTTGCCGTCAGCACCCTTAAGGATATATTGAAGGCTTACCTTTATATCTTTATTGTATGTGTTCGATATGTTGGTCTTTATGTCAATCTTACCGTCATTATATGATGCAAACGCTCCGTTTGCGGTTATGTGGCAGACATTTTTGCTTACCAAGCGTACGTGGCGGTTTATTCCGCTGCCCGTGTACCAGCGTGATGCAGGTTGGACTGAATTGTCCACACGCACGGCAATTGTGGCCTCCTTAACAGAAGTAACAAGATCAGTGATATCATATGTAAATCCCACATATCCGTTGGGCCGGTATCCCGCCAACTGGCCGTCCACATATACGCTGCTGCATGCCATCACACCGTCAAACTCAAGGAACAAACGCTCATCGGCCCCGATATCAGCCTTTATGGTCTTGCGGTACCAGCCTATACCAGTAGGAAGATATGCACCGCCCTGTCCGCTGGGATTGCTCCGCTCAAACTCCCCCTCAATGCTCCAGTCATGCGGTACATCAACCGTGCGCCAGCCCTCCACATCGGCCAATTGGTCTATAGTGGCATCACTAAGCACAAATTCCCAATCGCGGTCTATGTTACGTGTTTCACGTGCCATCACTGCATAAGAAATCAGGATGCTCAGCAGAAGTATGTATTTCTTCATGTTTGCCCGTTTTTGTGTTCGCAGTTACAAACTTAATGAGAATCTTATAAATTTGCGCACAGTAAAGTAGAGTTATATGATTCTTATTACCGCCGCCATATTGCCCGCCATACTGCTCTGGATATATACTTGCAGGCGTGATGATCAGCCTGAGCCAATGTCACAGATGCTAAAGGCATTTCTGTACGGAGCACTGATTTGCCTGCCGGTTTCTTTTGTGGAACAGGGTATTAGTGTGTTGCTGTTCGGTCCCGGCGGCCAGCCTGCAACTCTTACCGGGTCCACTTTAGAGGCATTTCTTGTGGCCGCCGTCCCCGAGGAGGGTTTTAAACTACTTGCCCTGTGGCTTATCCTGCGCAGAAACCCCTATTTTGATGAGCATTATGACGGCATAGTATATGCTGTATGCGTGGGCTTGGGATTTGCCGCCATTGAGAATCTGGGTTATGTACTGGGACATCCCGACGCTTGGCTCTCTGTTGCCATAAGCCGTGCGTTGCTGGCAGTACCAGGTCACTATGCGTTTGCCGTATTCATGGGCTATTACTACTCACGATACCATTTTGGCAGGAAAACAGCCGGCAACCTGCTGAGCATCTTCTTTGTCCCGGTGCTGGCACACGGATGCTACGATGCATTTGCCCTGTCCGGTTCGGTCGAACCACTCCTGGGAGGAATAAGTTTCGTAGTCCTGATCTTTTTTTGCATCAAGTTGCACAAGAACGCTCGCCAGAAAATCCTGTCCCAGGTAGAACTTGACCGCCGGGAGCGTCAGGAACTTTTTCTATAATTCCACCTCCGCAGCAACCTCCAGATTCATCCCGGTGATTATCTAAAACTCGTTGTGATTTACTTTCAATTTTGAGTATCTTTGATACTGCTAACAACCAAGTGCACCCGCTGCGGGTATGAGTGGACGTTGTGATTTGCTTTCAATTTTGAGTATCTTTGATACTGCTAACAACCTGCTCTCTGGTGTATTTCTTCATCAGCCGGTTGTGATTTGCTTTCAATTTTGAGTATCTTTGATACTGCTAACAACCTGCTTGACAAGGACAATCGTCTGATTGCCGTTGTGATTTGCTTTCAATTTTGAGTATCTTTGATACTGCTAACAACGATAGTCACGAGATCATCCAAGTTTGACGGTTGTGATTTGCTTTCAATTTTGAGTATCTTTGATACTGCTAACAACTATAATCTGGCTGCAGTGCATCGATGTATGTTGTGATTTGCTTTCAATTTTGAGTATCTTTGATACTGCTAACAACCCGCGCTATATTTTGCAGATAAAAACAATATGTTGTGATTTGCTTTCAATTTTGAGTATCTTTGATACTGCTAACAACTATGGGTGAGCCTGTCATCATGTACGCAATGTTGTGATTTGCTTTCAATTTTGAGTATCTTTGATACTGCTAACAACCTATCGGAAGGCCGCAACCGGCTGGCGTGGTTGTGATTTGCTTTCAATTTTGAGTATCTTTGATACTGCTAACAACGTTGCCAGCGGCAGGGAATCCTGTAGGAATGTTGTGATTTGCTTTCAATTTTGAGTATCTTTGATACTGCTAACAACTTCGCTTGCTGGCGATGTCTGGTTGATTGTGTTGTGATTTGCTTTCAATTTTGAGTATCTTTGATACTGCTAACAACTAGCATGGAAAGGTCACCGCTCACAGACCTGTTGTGATTTGCTTTCAATTTTGAGTATCTTTGATACTGCTAACAACGATTATCCCCTCAAGGAGAGTGGCCAATACGTTGTGATTTGCTTTCAATTTTGAGTATCTTTGATACTGCTAACAACTGGATACTAGTATTATCCAGTAACACAACGAGTTATGACAGTTGTTAGAAAAAGAAATCCCGGTCATCTTCCGGGATTTCTTATTTTTGGGATGTGTGTTTTGGATTTCTGAAGTTAGTTGTACGTAAGCACCCGGTAAACCACGTATTGCAAATCTCGTAATCTTGTTCCCAAGTTGGTACAAGTTGTATCAAGTGGCACTAGAATAACTCTAGTTGCTGACCGTGCGCAATGGGCTCCTCTTTTTTCTTGCCGATAAAGATTTCCATATCGCCAAATTGCTTATCTGTGATACAAAGGATTCCGACTTGCCCCATATTGGGAAGGAATGATTTGACACGGCGAATGTGTACGTCGGCATTCTCGCGGCTGGCACAATGTCTTAGATAAATGGAGAATTGGAACATTGTGAATCCGTCACAAAGCAATTGCTTGCGAAACAGTGCGTAAGCCTTTTTGTCCTTTTTTGTCTCGGTGGGTAAATCAAACAGAACCAGTATCCACATTATCCTATACTCACTAAGTCTTTCTGAAATCATATAGTGGGGTATATTATTTTTCGAGATTCACCGCTGAAACATTTGTACAGTGATGCAGTTGTTTGCCCTACTGCTATCATTAGCGGGCTTCGTTGATCATTGATAGTAACATCCAGAACAGGAATAGACAATAGCTCCTGCTTAAGATTAGTGCTAAGTTCATCTGGATATCCATATTTAGAGACGATATCAATAACCAATTGATCTACGTATGGCCGATAGGGTTCCATGATGTCATCGGCCAGACAATAGGCATTATATCTGTTGTGATGGTGTATGCCTAATGTCGGAAGTAGTCCGCTTGCAACTAATCCCCTGGCTACAACGGCACGCAGGATGGCATAACCATAGTTAAGTAGATTGTTTGGCGAAATACCTTCGCGATCACGAATAAAATCCGGCTGGTCAGGGAACAGGTTGTGCCAATAATAAACTGCAGCTCTTGCTTCCAGATTCTCTGAATCTCCGCTTTTTACGCTATCCGCCCAAACGGACATATTTCTTGTCTCAATACCGGTGTTGGCTTTGAGTACGGCCGCCTGATTCCTGATCTTACATTGTATGGTCTGTTGCCATAATTGTTTCTTAAGCGGAAGTGAAGCATCCAGTTGATCCCTGAAACGTTCATTCTGGGTTGTGTTCCCACACAATGGCAGCATGAGGCCTACGGGGAGATGATTGTTATCACAAGTAATGATGGCACAGTTGTTTTCCAACAGGGATTCCATCAATCCTTGAGTCACAGTGATTTGTTTGTTGTCAAGTACAACTACACCGATATCTTCAATGGGAATGGTCCTGATTGCGTCCTTCTTGAATGATTCCGGAAGGGTGTCATTTTTCTCCACCTCCGGCAATCTGATCAATAATTGTTCATTCCGTAATGATAGGTATGCCGGATTACTGAAACAAAGGGTCTTCTTAATCATCTTCTAATAGAGGTTTATCCTTATCTGGTAAATAATTCTTGGGGGTAGATACTTTTCGGCCTAGTTCTTTCTCGGTTTCCCTTCGAGCTACCCCTGCCACATTGCCACCACGTTTTGCAATCTTCTTGCTCTTATCAAATGTGTCCGGCTCTTCCTTTTCCGATATCTCAGTAGTGACACGTTCACCGAGCATGGTAAAAATCAGCTCCAGATCATCCATGTGGTCACGCAGGTTCTGGTTCTTTTTGGTTAGTCCCTTGAACTCCTTGTATTCCGATGGTGTCATGCCGAAAGTTGCTTTGCTAATCTCAGCAGTCAGTATGGCGTAATCACGTTCTTCAGTTATGCCGCGTTTTTTCCATTCATCAGTAAGATTCTGGCGGATAGCAATACCGCGCAAACGTTTATCAATCCAGTCTTTGGGATATCCTTTTTTCTCATAGAGTTCCTTCATTCGTTCCTGGGCGAGTTCAGGATTCTCTATTTCCTCCAATCTTTCATATCCTACTTGTGCAAGCCACTGCTTGAATGGTTCTGCTTTGGGTGATGGTATGGATTGTATTATGCGAAACAGACCTTTTACGTTGGTGCAATCTGTTGCATATTTCTTTCCATCATTGCTAACAAGTTTCAGTTGTACCCAAAATGGGTACGACTGATACTGCTTCAAGTCACGGTCTTTCATCTTTCTCCAATATTGTCTTGGAGTAGGTGAGTCAGTGAGAGCCTCTATTACATCTACAATAGAGAAGTACCACTGCTGTTCTTCTTCGTTCCATTGGGAACGGATCTTTTTGTCTTGGAAAAGTTTAATGTTGTTCATAGTTTTAGTCCGTTAAATTCTATAATATTACCAAGCCAATCGGTTTTTATTTTAACACAATAATCTTGTATCTTCTTAGGTTTCGGCTTCTTCTTGTCTATTATATTCATAACAAAGTTTTCATCAGGAACAAACTTGACGCAATTACCAAATGAACTGAATTCTGCATAATTCAACTCTTGTTTCGGTATTTTTTTGTCGAGATATTTCTCTTTAAGTTTTTTCATTTCTTCTTCTGAAATATCTTTTGGTATGCTAATTTCTTTCGCATAATTATTGGGTATGAAATAACAATCTCTTCCTGTGAATTTAACGACCTTATAAATTCGTTTAGCGAAATCCTTTTTGTTCTTGAGGTCTGATAGCCATGTTTTTAATTCTTCAGCATTAAGACTAAGAACCTCATCTTCTGCACTATCTGGCATATAAACTAAATCGTTTTGTTGTAGATAAAACAAGACTTTGTTTGACTTGGCTATAAGATTTCCATTAGTATCTTTTTTGTCTTCTAAACGTTTAGCTTCGCAGATGTGCCTTTTTATGCTTTCCAAATCGTAATGTTTTCCTTTAATTTCTTCTTTCGCTAATGCAACGGAATCATATAGAGTGGCAATGTCAAATGACCTTTTGCCATCTTTCTCCATTACTACAAACATATAATTGTCTCCAGTGATTACACTTTTGTTTGGATTATTGTCATATAACCGTTGTAGGTCACTTTCTTCAGAATCGTTCTTACTGTACCATAATTTCACTTTATAAACGGGTGGTTTAAGCTTTGATTTATTTTTTGTTTGGAACCTCGATTCATTAAACGCGATAAGCCCTTCACCACTAAAAGCTTCTTTCATTGTATCATATTTCTTTCGATGAGAATCGATTTCTTTTTTTAGTACATCGTCTATGATTTGAGATATGTCCTTGACTTTCAATTCTGAAATGCTCACTGTTTTTGTATCTCTACTATCAGTTTTCCCATAATAAGTTTCCTGATGAAGTGCAGCTCTAATCTTTAGCTGCTTTTTACCATCACTATCCTTTATCGCTAATTTGTCTTTAGGTTTTTGAGACACAATCATCGCCTCAAGATGCTTTTTCACCTCCGTAACTAAATCATCCATAGGGGCGTTGAACCTTCTTGAGCTTTCAATCTCTGACATAATTTTTGTGCGATTCTCCTTGGATAGCTTAAAAAATGCCTCTTCTAAAGAATCCTCGTCACATTGCGGTATAGAATCTTTATATTTAGCCAATTCATCTTGGAAGTATTGATTCAAATCATTTAAACGCTTTATGAATTTTTCATTACTCAATGCAACCACAAGTGCGTCAATTGCGTGATGCCTATGGTCATATCTTTTACTCCACCCTTTTATTTCATATATGTGTTTGTTATTTCCCTTGTCAAAATATTTTGTAATCCACGATTCTTTAGGGTTTCCATTTTCGTCCAAATTCCATAATTCCATTTGTTTGAACCGAGGCTCGGTCAATTCCATAAACAACTTTTTCAGACCCCAATGGCTTCTTAAATAATCGGTAACACCACCAGTGGTAGTTTTTACGTTGTCACTACCAACGATTTTTGCCAACTCATCTTTTATAGCAACAGAAATATATTGTGTGTCTTTTAATTGTCGATTAACTGGATTAGAAGGAATTTTTTCTGCAAGAAGATTCTTTTTTTTCTGTCCAATATAATTTCCATTTATATGAGTTAAATACTGTTCTGGGGTAAGTATCTCATACCCATCTTTTGTTTTTTTGTATTTTGAATTTTGTTGCAAGATATATTCCCAAGCAGTACGATTATCCTTTTCTTCATTAATGTTACTTTCACATATAACCTTATTGCTAATAGAATCATCAAAAAACCTTGATTTTGGTATTATATGATCTATATTATAATAATTCTCATCAAATAATTTACAAATTTCAATTGGCTCATTTGTGTATGGTGACAAATATTTCTGTTGTTCATACAGTTTGTATTTCAAAAGGTTCAATTCTGTAATCGGAATATTCAATTCTGTTAATTTGTCTTTTAATCTATCGTTTGTCTTTTTGTTACGTATTTGTGCCTTGTATATTTTGTCTCTTTCTTGTGCATTATTTTTCAAGTCTCTCGCTAGTTCGACTCGTATTTCTAGTTCTTCAGGATTAAATTTGAATTGTTTCCAAGCAGCTTTTATAACTTGCATAGTTTCATTGGAAATTTGCTCGACTATAGGATTTCTCAAATTCCTCTGAACATAAACTATATTATGATAATCCGTAATTTGAGGTTTGACATTTTCTTTTGTATGTCTTCCATAAACTAATGACGCTGCAAACGCATACATTAAACCTCCGTGTTCTAACGTTTGTGGATTATTCTTAACAAAATCAATAATGTAATCCTGTGGCAATACCTCGTCAACAATTTCTCCTGTTTCAACTAAATGCTTGACGTTTTCAATTTTGGATTTAATTTCTCCAGGAACATTTTTAGGATTTAGTTGCATCAACGGCAATATTTTTTCGATAGCCTTTTTCGAAAGGCTCGCATACTTCCTCTGAAATTTGAGTTTTTGGGCAAGTTTTAATGCCAATTCTATGCGAATATCACTGTCTAATTGTTTTGGAAGTGCAGATATAATAGATTGAATCCGTTTGCTATTTTCGTCATATTCACTTCCTTCGTGTACATTATCATATACAGCTTGCCAAATGTTTTCAACCAATATATCATCCTTCTGAAAAACACCTAATATTTTATTTATGGCAATTGTTGTTTCACTTCCCTTTAATTTCGCTTTTATATTCAGTCCATTTAGGTATTCTGAATTGTCGTTTTTCAGATTTACAGTTTTCGCCACGTCATTGAATCCTACCTGTTTTTGAACTTGTAATTTTTTATAAATCGACAACTTCTGTTCATCAGTTAAATATCGGTTAGTGTATTGTAAAACATATTTCTGTTTTCGTTCGTTCCATACATTTTGTTTTGACGTTATAAACAAACGGTTTATTTGGTCCCAACATCTAAACTCTTGAAATAGAGGGTGTGAAGTAGGAATGACTCTTTCCTCTTTTTCAAACTGGCACTTACCGATAAGTTCTGTTTGTGGCTTCAAAGGCCTTTGATAATAAATAATTTGTTCTTTAATTACGTATTTAAGACCATTTTTCAATCCTGTTTCTCTTAATTGTTTTTGTGTTTGACTATGTCCAGGGAATATATAATTCAATAAATTTAGTAGAATTTCTTTCGGACAATTGTTTAAGAATGCATAATGTTTTGATTGTTCCTCCCATACGGCGTCAAATTCTTTCATATATTGCTGACGCAGAATCACACGGTTCCTAATTTTTGTCCATTTGTTTTTTCGTAAATCATCAACAAACAATTGACAAGGAAAAATGTTCTTTTCTTTCAGAATCATTTCCGTTTCTTCCATTTGTTTTCTCCAATTGGTTTTCTGGGGAAGTGCAAAAGTTATATTTTCTCCTTTTTTTGTCCGTTTGATTCTTATTTCAAGCTCTATTTCGGAGTTAATTTTTTCGTCTAAATATTGAAGCATTGTTGTTCCACATATCTCGTTATCATCATCAAGAACAACAACATCAAACATCGGCAACACATTTCCTTTGTTTTTTCCTACTTTTACTGTGAAAGTTGAGTCAGACTTGACAACACTTTTGATTATAAATTTCTGAATTCGCGTTTCGTATTTCTTTGCATCGTCCTGCGTCTCGTCGTCTTTACTATCTTTTATCTCGTTATCATCATCTCCGCCTCCTGCATATCCCCTCAATCGATTGTATTGAAACAAAATACTACCAAACTCCTCTAATTCGATTTTTTCAGAAAGAGCTTTCTCTCTTAATGCATAATGTTGAAGCGAATCTAATTGAAGCGTTTTCTTTTGAATCGGCAATAATTCCAAATCTTGCAATTTGTTTGCTTCTGGAAAACCATTCTTAAATCGGAATTGTTTAGGCAACATACCAAGGTTATCCAGAATGAAAAGCAATTTATTTCTTCTCATTTTGTAACGCTTTCCCATTCGTCGAGCAGAACGTTTTGCTCTTCTATCCGCATTTTTTGTGATAACCGCTCCTTTTTCATAATCACTTTTATCACTTCCCATGGGAATAATTCGACTTCCCATACCTTCAATTGACATGGGATTTCCATCATCATCCGCATTCACTACCGCCCAACCAATGCTGTTGGTGCCGAGATCCAGTCCTAATATCTTTTTCATATTTTGTTTTTTGTTTATTCCTAAAAAAAGTGTCGTTTCTATTGTCAGGTCAAAAAATGTGCTTATGTTTGCAGTACAAAATTGAAGCAAATCACAATAAGGATTATTCCGTTGTGAAAACATCTAAGGCGGAGGGGCAACCCTTCGTCTTCTTTTTTCTATTTGCATCAATGGGTTTCATAGGTTACAAATATAAATAGAAGGAGTGCCAATTTGTGTCACCAAATGAATTATTTTAAATCATTAATCATTTTTTCGATTATAGACATTATATAATCCTTTAATTCCTTGCCATCCAGAATAATAATGTGCTGGAATAACCCCATGATAAACCGGCCTACGCCTTCCAGCTTATAAACATCGGCTTCGTAAATCCAGTGGCTGCCATCTAAATCGGAGATGTGTTTCTCTGATAAAGGATATTCCTCTGTCATAAGGTCTTTTGCCATCCTGTCTATTTGCAACTTTATATGATAGCTGCCATCGCCATGTGTGCGGAAATCATCCATCAATTCTGCGTTGTGTCTGGCGGTGTACTCCCAATTGGAGTCAAGAACCTGGACTTCATTGATTCTGGATATTTTAAATCTCTTGTTCTTGTGGTCTTCCGTGTCAAATGCCCAGACATCAATCGAGTTGCTGGTAAACTCAAATGGCTCAACTATGTGGTCGCGTGTGTCATTAGAGTGGGCCGATGAGTATTTCTTGAGCATTACTTTCTTATGCTCTCTCATGGCTTCGGCCAGTCTGCTAATATTTAAGGAATATGTTTTGTTGCAGGTGTAATCTCCAAGATTAGTCATGTCTGAAATTGCAGCAAGTTTACGCATAAGGCCTGCTTTCATACTGTTGGTGTTGTCCAGTTCATCTATCAGAGTCTTGATTACGTATGCTTCCTCATCACTGAACCAGATCGTATTGCCCAATTCCTTCATGGTTCCATCATTAGTAACCAGCCTGTAGTAACCATCTTTATTGCTAAAAACAAACCGTGCGTTCTTAAATGTATCGATATAACGGAATACACTCCTGCGTGTAATTCCCAATCTTTTGGATATCTCGTCCACTGTATGGCCGCGTTTATCAGCCAACAATGTGATGAAATGAAGCATTCTTTCTATTTTGGGTTGTTCCATTTGTTTTCGTGTTTTTTCAAAATTAAGTGTTTGATTCAATATAACAAAGAAGAAATAGCTCTTATATGTACGGGGGTGGGTACAGATTGTACCTATCCCTATTGCCGCTATTCCCCTCCTCATAATCAGGAATATTTCCTTCGTATCTTAGGGAGAAAAATGGCCCAACCTGCGTTTCGCTTCCCCAAGGTGTGGGTGTGTTAGCCATACTTGCAGAGAATGTGGGTTATGGTGGCTGTGGTGACAGGTATGGCGCCAAAATCGGGGTTTTAGGGCTTTTTTGATGCCATACTTGCAGAGTTGCTTTGTTTCAAGGCGGTTTTTTGCAAGTATGGCACTAAATCAAAAAAATCTCGGAAACGTGCTGCTATTTCATTGAAAAAGTGTAATTTTGCGAGCCGATTATTATCAACCCTTGCATAAAGGGTTAGTTATTAGCGTGTTAAACCCCCGAGTGCGGGTTCTGCGGTATAGCGTAACCGCTGAGCGCAAGCGTTTAGGGAGTTTCCATGACGTCGGGATGACGGAGAGGTTGCGTAGAGTAATGAAAATGTTTAATTATTGATTTAAAGTTTAGAATGGATACTTTAAGTTACAAGACTGTTTCGGCCAACAAGGCTACCGCTAATAAGGAATGGGTCGTGGTTGACGCCAAGGACCAGGTTCTGGGCCGCTTCGCCGTGAAGGTTGCCAAGCTGCTGCGCGGTAAGTATAAGACTAATTTCACTCCGCATGTTGACTGCGGCGACAATGTCATCGTTCTCAATGCCGATAAGGTTGTCCTGACCGGCAAGAAATGGACTGACAGGGTTTATCTGCGTTACACCGGTTATCCCGGCGGTCAGCGCGAGACCACACCTGCACAGTTGATGGCTAAGCCCAACGGTGCTGAGAGACTTATGAAGAAAGTTGTTAAGGGTATGCTTCCCAAGACAAAGCTTGGTGACAAGCTCATTGACAACCTCTATGTTTATGTAGGTACAGAGCACAAGCATGAGGCACAGCAGCCCAAGGCAATCGATATCAATTCACTTAGTTAATTTGAAAGAGAATGGAAGTAATCAATGCAATAGGCCGTCGTAAAAGCGCCGTGGCACGTGTCTTCGTTTCAGAAGGTACAGGTAAGATTACCATCAACAAGAGAGATCTCGCAGTATACTTCCCGTCATCACTGCTTCAGTACGTAGTTCTTCAGCCCCTCAAGAAACTTGATGTTGCTGAGAAGTATGATATCAAGGTGAACCTGGACGGTGGCGGTTACAATGGCCAGGCCAATGCCCTGCGTCTTGCAATTGCCCGCGCTCTTGTTAAGATCAATCCTGATGACAAGAAGGCTCTTCGTTCAGAAGGCTTCCTGACCCGTGATGCCCGCTCTGTTGAGCGTAAGAAGCCCGGTCAGCCCAAGGCACGTCGCAGATTCCAGTTCAGTAAGCGTTAATACGCCGAATCTGTGTTTAGTATCTAAACTGTCGGGATCTGCCGCTTAAGGGACAGCTACCCGACGGTTGTTAAAACAGAATGTAAACAAACTAACAAACTATTTATGTCAAGAACAAATTTTGAACAGCTTCTCGAAGCTGGTTGCCACTTCGGCCACCTGCGCCGCAAATGGAATCCCGCTATGGCTCCTTACATTTTCATGGAGCGCAATGGCATTCATATCATCGATCTTAACCAGACTGTAGCCGCTATAGATCAGGCTGCTGAGGTTCTCAAGCGCATGGCTCGCGACGGAAAGAAGATCCTTTTTGTAGGTACAAAGAAACAGCTCAAGGAGCTTGTAGCCCAGAAGGTATCAACCGTTGGTATGCCTTACGTTATTGAGCGCTGGCCCGGTGGTATGCTTACAAACTTCCCCACAATCCGCAAGGCTGTGAAGAAGATGGCCACTATCGACAAGCTGACTCAGGACGGAACATATTCAAACCTTTCAAAGCGTGAGATCCTCCAGATCACACGTCAGCGCGCCAAGCTGGAGAAGAACCTTGGTTCTATCGCCGACCTGTCACGTCTGCCGGCCGCTCTGTTCGTAATTGACGTTCTCAAGGAGAACATCGCCGTACGTGAGGCCAACCGTCTGGGTATCCCCGTATTCGCTATCGTTGATACAAACAGTGATCCTTCAAATATCGACTACGTTATCCCCGCAAACGATGACGCTACCAAGTCAGTTGAAGCTATCCTGACCGCTTGCTGCGATGCTATCGCCGAGGGTCTTGCCGAGCGTAAGGCTGAGAAGGGTGATGAGGCTGCCGATGATGAGGCAGGCGAGAAGGCTGAGAAGCCCCGCAAGGAGCGTATCCGCAAGGTAGCCAAGAAGGATGAGACTCTTGATGAGGCTCCTGCTGCTGAGGAGGCACCTGCTGCCGAGGCTGCTGCTGAGGCTCCCGCTGCAGAGGCTCCCGCCGAGGAGGCTCCTGCAAAACCCAAGCGTACACGCAAGGCTGCTGCTCCCAAGGCAGAAGGCGAAGCTGAGGCTTGATTTTCATTAACCGTAAAAACATTAAAGAAAATGGCTGTAACACTTGATGATATTAAAGCCCTGCGCACCAAGACAGGTGCCGGTATGTCAGATTGCAAGAAGGCTCTCACCGAGGCTGAAGGCGATTTTGAGAAGGCTATTGAGATAATCCGCAAGAAGGGTCTGGCAGTTGCTGCAAAGCGTTCTGACCGTGAGGCTTCCGAGGGTTGCGTACTGGTAAAGGTTGACGGTAACTTCGGTGCTATCATCGCCCTTAAGTGCGAGACCGACTTCGTTGCCAACAACAAGGATTTCATCGCTCTCACACAGAGCATCCTGGATGCTGCTGTTGCTGCTAAGGCTAAGTCACTCGATGAGGTTAAGGCTCTGCCTTTTGAGGGTAAGACCGTTGCTGATATCGTTCTGGAGCGCACCGGTATCGTAGGTGAGAAGCTTGAGCTTGATGGTTACAACTACATCGAGGCTCCCGAGATTGCTTCTTACAACCACCAGGGTAAGAATTTCCTCTGCTGCCTGGTTGCCTTCAACAAGGAGGTGTCAGACAAGGAGTATGTTCATGAGATTGCTCTGCAGGTTGCCGCTCAGAATCCTATCGCCGTTAAGCCCGAGGAGGTTCCCGCTGACATCGTGGCACGTGAGAAGGAGATCGCTGCCGATAAGGCTCGCGAGGAGGGTAAGCCCGAGAACATGATCGAGCGCATTGCTGAAGGTCGTATGAAGAAGTTCTACGATGAGAGCTGCCTTTTGAACCAGAAGTACATCGTTGACGAGAAGAAGACCGTTGCCGAGTACCTCAAGGCTCTGGATAAGGACCTCACCGTAACTGCCTTCCGCCGCTTTACCTTGAAGTCTGAATAATTTTCAAGATTTCTCTATAGAAAAAACAGGCTCCCAATTGGGGACCTGTTTTTTTATCCCTTGGTTTGGGTGTAGCCCAAAGAGAGGAGCTTGGCCTTGAGCTTTTCGCGGAAATCGCCCTGGATTATTATCTCGCCGTCCTTGGCCGATCCGCCGCAGCCGCAGAATGTCTTGAGCGTGCGTGCCAGCGCATCCATATCGGACTGGGGACCCTGGAATCCGCTTATCACGGTAACGGTCTTGCCGCCGCGGCCGTTCTTTTCCATCCTCAGGCGCAGTTTCTGCTGCTGGGGAGGCAGAAGTTCCTGCTCCGGCTCATCATCGGTCTCGTAGTTGAAATCTGGATTGGTGGAGTACATGACTCCCAGCCTGTCCTTCCAATCGTTTCCATTATTCTTTCCCATAGTGATGACAAATATAGTGCAAGCCGAGAGGAGAAAAAAGAGTTTACTCGTTTTTATCCCGAGGCGAAGCCTATATTCAAAGCGAAGCTTTAAATTTAGTAACTTTGTAACACATTTAAGAGGGCCGATATGAAAATCATCTGCGTTGGAATGAACTACTCCAGACACAATAAAGAACTGGGGGAAACGTTATTAACTCCGGACAGTCCGGTCATTTTCATGAAGCCGGACTCTGCGATCCTGAGGAACCGCCGTCCGTTTTTCCTGCCTGACCATCTGGGTAGGGTGGATTACGAGACGGAACTTGTGGTGAGGATAAACCGTCTTGGTAAAAGCATCAGCGCCAGGTTTGCACACCGGTATATAGATGCGGTGACTCTGGGCATTGATTTTACGGCACGCGATATGCAGAATGATTTCCGCAGTAAAGGGTTGCCGTGGGAACTTTGCAAGGGCTTTGACCAGTCGGCGGTAGTTGGTGACTGGATTCCCAGGGAAAAGATAGGAGACCTGCAGAACCTGCATTTCCGTTTGGATATTGACGGTAATACAGTGCAGGAGGGTCATACTGCCGATATGATTTTTCCTGTGGCAAGGATAATTGAGTATGTGAGCGGTTTCTGCACCCTCAAGACAGGTGACCTGATATTCACCGGAACTCCTGTAGGAGTGGGCCCGGTAAGTATTGGACAGCATCTGCAGGGATTCCTCGAAGACAGTAACGTTTTGGATTTTCATATCAGATAGACTTGAATAGGAAATCGGCTATAATACTGGTTCTGCTTATTTGTGCAGCCGCAGGTATGCGCGCGCAAAGGTCACGTTTCGTGGATGTTGACTGGAAGTCCATGAAATCGGACTCCGTGCGTCCCTGGAGCGGTTTCGGAATGGAACTGGCCGGTAACTGGAAGGATTCAGTCTATTCGGCAACAATCGGTTATCCGGAACTGACGCAAATCGATGCCGGGGATCTGAATCGCTGGAACCTTGACGCCGATGAGATTCCGCAGTGGCCCGCCGTTGAGACATCTGTAGGGGAATCATTCGGTAGAGCTTCATTGGATGCAGGATTCCTGCCTGTCATAGAACGTGACGGAAACTATTACGCCATTGTCTCATACAAGACAACCATAAGTTCAGCACCCAAGGCACAAAAGGCTCCTGTGCAGTTGGTTAATCCGCAGGACCGGTACGCCCGGAATTCTGTGTTGTCCCAAGGCCGATGGGTTAAGATAAGGATTCCCGAATCCGGCATATATAAATTGCCGTTCAGTTCACTCCGTTCAATGGGTTTCAGCGATCCGTCGCGTGTACGCCTGTTCGGATACGGAGGTGCAGTTCTGCCTGAGACCGATTTGCAGGACCTTACGGATGACCTTCCGGAGCAGCCGTTATGGAAAGGTGACGGTTACATGCTGTTTTACGGTCAGGGACCTGTAAGCTGGAACAGGTCGTCCGATGGATATGAGCACCGTGTGAATACATATTCTGATTGGGGTTATTATTTCCTGACCGACTGTGCGGATTCCCTGAGCATGTCATTCGGTATGATTGATTCCGATACCATACCCGGCGATACCATTGATACATACCCGGACTATCAGGCTTATGATCCGGATGAGTACAGTTGGTTTCGCTCCGGCAGCCGTATGTTTGAAAGATATGATTACGCCACCGGCAATAGCAGGACATATAAGTTTGATCTGGAAGGACTTGTAGGTGAAAGCGTCGGGGTTAAGGTGGCATTCTCTGCTTCTGCATCCCGTTCAACGTCCGTAACCTTAAGCGTCAATGGCGTTGAAACCGGTGTTATGACCATCGGCAAACCAGGCTCAAATGACTTGGCAAGGGTGGCGGAGAAATCCTTTGTCAGCACTGGTCAGTTTGGGGAGCATAACATCGTCAAACTGGTGCATGACAGGCCGTCGGGCGAATCCGGACATCTTGATTACATACGTCTCAATTACAGGCGTAAACTGGCTATGTACGGCTCGGCTACGGAGTTCCGTACCGATAAGGCCGCTGATAACGTAAGTTTCTGCGTATCCGGATCAAATGCCGATGTCCAGATATGGAAACTGTCTCAGGACGGGACCTGCGGCATCGTGCCTTCTGTGTTTGCTGACGGTAAGACGATAACAATGGGAACCTCTTATACTCCCGATGACAAACTTATGGCAGTAAATGTCAAAGGGGCTTTCCCGGAACCGCAGACAGTTGGTCTGATAGAAAACCAGAATCTGCATTCGCTCAACGGGGTAGACATGGTTATTGTAGTTCCGGCATCGGACAAACTGACAGCCGCTGCCTGGAGTCTGGCTGATGCCCATCGCCGCATTGACAGCCTTAATGTGGAGGTTGTACGTGCCGATGTGATATATAATGAATTCTCTTCGGGTACTCCCGATGCAACTGCAATACGCCGTTTCATGAAGATGTTGTATGACCGCAGGGAAGCATCATCGGCTCCGCGTTATCTTTTACTCATGGGCCAGGGAGCCTGGGATAACCGTATGCACGGATCTGACTGGACCGGCCGTAATCCCGATGATTACCTGCTTTGCTATGAATCATATGAGTCACTGAGCCATACGGAATCATACGTCATGGAAGACTACTTCGGACTCCTTGACGACACGGAAGGCAGGTCGCTGTTGACCGAGAAGGTTGATCTAGGCGTGGGCCGTCTGCCCTTTGAATCGGCCTCTCAGGCAAGGGCTAAGGTCGAAAGGATCATTGAGTATATGCAAGGTGCATACTCTGGCGCATGGTGCAACAGGATACTTGTATTGGGTGATGACGGCGACAACAACGCACACATGGAGGATGCCGACAAGATGGCTGGAATTTACCAGAATCTGAATCCTGCTGTTGATGTCCGCAAGATATACTGGGATGCTTTTCAGCTGGAGGTGACATCGTCTTCCAACGGTTATCCGTCGGTCCGCAAACTGTTGCTGGAGCAGTTTGATGAAGGATCGCTCATAGTGAATTATTCGGGCCACGGCAGCACCAGTGAGATATCCCATGAACGCGTCCTTACCAAGGCCGATATGGCCAATCTCAAATCCAAAAGGCTGCCTTTCTGGATTACTGCATCATGCGATATATCACCTTTTGATTCCCCCTTGGAGAGTTTGGGAGTGAATCTGGTCAACAATGCCGATGGAGGTGCCATAGGATTATTGGGAACTACAAGAACTGTATATGCCAGCCTGAACGGCTGCATGAACCGCAGTTTCAGCCGTTATCTGCTTTCCCGCTCGGCTGACGGAAGGTTGAATACACTTGGCGATGCAATGCGTCTGGCCAAAAACGAACTGGTGACACAGGGCGTGGGAGAGAATGACCGTACTGAAAACAAGATCCATTTTGTACTATTGGGTGATCCTGCTCTGCATCTGGCGGTTGCTGAACTCAAGGCTGTTGTGGACCGTTTTGCCGATTCTGACACCACTGTTACAGGGCAGGCCAAGGCCGGTTCGGTGATTACGGTGAGCGGACATATAGAATGCAACGGTGAACGTGTATCTGATTACCGCGGCACGCTTTCCGCTACGGTGTTTGACAATAACCGTCTTATTACATGCCGAAACAACCAAAGGTTGGCCGAAAATCCTTTTACATTCAGCTATAGTGACCGGATTCTCTATTCCGGGGCTGATTCTGTGAGGAACGGTTCATTTGAATTCAGTTTCCCCGTACCGTTGGATATCAACTATTCCAATCAGAACGGACGTCTGTTGCTGTTTGCCGCCGGCAATGACGGACGTAATGCCAATGGAGTATATGACAACTTCACTGTGGGAGGTTCGGCCGATGGACTATCGGCAGATTCGGTAGGACCGGATATCATGCTGTATCTGAATACCCCCACATTCCAGTATGGTGCCAGCGTAAATGCCACACCCATGCTTGTGGCCCAACTCTCAGATATGTCGGGACTGAATACATCCGGCAACGGACTGGGACATGACATAATCCTGATTGTAGACAACAATCCCAACTGGACATGGGTGCTCAACAGCAACTTTGAGCAGACTGCAGGCGATTATACCAGCGGCAGGGTGATGTTTGCCATTCCGCAGTTGCCTGAGGGCAAGCATGAACTTATGCTGCGGGCATGGGATGTGATGAACAACTCCACTACGGTATATCTTGGATTCAAGGTGGTAAATGACCTTAAACCCAAGTTCTCCATTGACGTTACCGACAGTCCCGCACGTGAGAGCACCTCATTCGTCATAACGCATGACCGTCCGGGACAGAATGCAAGTGTTACCATCCAGGTCTCCGGCACTGACGGAATGCTTCAGTGGACCCAAACATGCAGGGACGAATCCGGGCAAGGCGTGACGGTGGTTGACTGGAATCTGCACGGCAACTCCGGTCATAGGATGCAACCGGGTCTGTACATAGTGAGAGCAACAGTGGAGACCGATGGCGGAGGCAGTTCATCGGCCACCTGTAAATTGGTCATAGTGGGGCGGTGATACAATAAAAGGCCCATTTTGGAGTTAATAATATGATGAAAAGAAATATAACGACAAGAGTTATCATAGCAGCAGTCGGGCTGGTACTGTCAGTCCAGACCCTGCATGCCCAGAAAGAGTTGTTCAACCCGGTTTATACAGGCGTTACATCCCTTTCTATAGCACCCGACTCCCGTGCAGGTGCCATGGGTGATGTGGGTTGCGCCACCGATCCGTACATGGACAACAACAGCCAGTACTGGAACCCTTCCAAGTATCCGTTTACCAACAGTCAGGCCGGAATATCGCTTTGTTATACTCCCTGGCTAAGAAAACTGGTAAGTGATATAGACCTGGCCAACCTGACCGGTTTTTACAAGCTTGATGATTACTCAGCCTTGAGTGCTTCACTTACATACTTCTCTTTGGGTGAGGTCTTTGTCTCTACGGACGGCGGACAGTCAATCAGTAATTTTGCCATTCATCCGTATGAGATGGCAGTTGATTTTGACTACTCCCGTAAACTGTCCGAGAACTTCTCGGCAGCCGTAGGTATGCGGTTCATCTACTCGGACCTTCAGTACAACTATGACGATGACGTATTTCCCGGCAAGGCATTTTCGGCCGATATATCCATGTTCTATCAGAACTATATAGGAGTAGGACGCCGTGACTGTCTTTTGGGACTGGGTTTGAACGCATCCAACATAGGCAGCAAGATATCTTATGATGGCGGCCAGACCAATGAGTTCATACCTACCAATTTGCGTCTGGGCGCATCGCTTACGGTTCCTATTGATGAATACAACTCATTCTCAATCAGTGCCGATGCCAACAAGCTGATGGTTCCCACCAAACCCACTTACGGACAGTATATGAATGAGCATCACGCTGAAATCAGTTCGGATGCCCATGACTACATGGAGTATATATCCGAGTATAACGGATGGCTTACTGAGACCGGTTACAATGAACTGTCACCCATTGCCGGTATATTCAAGTCATTCAGCGATGCCCCGGGAGGTTTTGAAGAGGAGTTACGTGAGATATACTGGGGTGTAGGAGCCGAGTATAATTACAATGACCAGTTCTTCCTGCGTGGAGGTTATCACTATGAGAATGAGTTTAAGGGTAACCGCAAGTACTTTACCGTGGGTGCCGGTTTCCATATGAACGTTTTCTCTCTGGATGCGGCATATCTTATATCGGTGGCACAGAGCAACCCTCTGGATCAGACTTTACGTTTTACCCTGTCGTTTGACATGGACGGCATCAAACAGATATTAGGAAAATGACAAACATTCGCGTAGGATACGGATTTGACGTTCACCGCCTGGTGGAGGGCCGCGAGCTCTGGATTGGCGGCATAAAGATTGAGCATACGCTTGGACTTCTGGGCCATTCTGATGCCGATGTGCTTATCCACGCCATATGCGATGCTCTGCTGGGTGCTGCCACGCTGCGTGATATAGGCTACAATTTCCCCGATACTGACATGCAGTACAAGGATATTGACAGCAAGATCCTGCTTAAACGTACTGTTGACCTGCTGGCCTCAAAAGGATGGCAGGTGGTGAACATAGACGCCACCGTCTGCGCCGAGCGCCCCAAACTCAACCCGCATATCCCTGAGATGCAACTTGTAATGGCGCAGGTCATGGGCATCGATCCCGACCGCCTCTCAATCAAAGCCACCACTACCGAGAAACTGGGCTTTACCGGCCGCGAGGAAGGCATCTCCGCTCACGCCGTCGCTCTCATCGAAAAATAGTACAATTGGGGACAGTCCCCTTTTGTATCATTTTTACAGGTAGAGACCTTTTTCCTTTATGGTCCTGGCTACAGATGGCGGGACTAATTCGTTTATGGGGGTTCCGTTGTGGACCATCTGGCGGATTTGGGTGGATGAGATGTCCATCAGGGGACAATTCAGCAGAGTTACATTGCCGGAGAGCGTTTCTATGGGATAGTCCTGGCGGGGATAGACTATGATGGGGTAGTTCTTCAGAATGAAATCGGATTCTCTCCAGTTGTGGAACTTTACCCAGTTATCAGCTCCTACGGTGAGTATGAACTCACGGTCTGGGTAATCGGCCGATATGCGTCTGAGCGTGTTGGCGGTGTATGAGGGCTTGTCCAGCTTGAACTCATAGTCCGATGCACGGACGCCATCCATCTCCTTTACAGCCTGGGCAACCATGTCATAGCGCAGGCGGTCATCAAGCAGAGCCTGATCCTTTTTCCAGGGATTGCACGGGGTTATGAGAATCCATACCTCATCGGCCAGACCCTGTTCCAGAACGCTCTGCGCAATAGCCAGATGGCCATTGTGAAGGGGATTGAACGTGCCCCCGAACAGTGCTGTCCTTATGCGGTCAGACATTAAGGAATGACTTGATTGTGGAGAGTGCCTTCTGCTGAGCCTCCTCAAGCTTGTCGTTTACAATTACCACGTCAAACTTGGGTGCAAATGTGAGTTCGTAACTGGCCTTGGCCACGCGTTTGGCAATCATCTCGTCGCTGTCAGTTCCGCGCAACTTTAGGCGGCGCTCCAATTCTTCTACCGATGGCGGCTGTATGAACATTGACAGGGCCTCATCGCCGTAGTGCTGTTTTATGTTGCAGCCACCTACCACATCAACGTCAAACACCACGTTCATGCCTTCGTTGAGGCGTTTTTCCACCTGCTCCTTGAGAGTGCCGTAAAAGCAACCGGGATATACCTCCTCATACTCCAGGAACTCATCGTTCGCTATGCGGGTGCGGAACTCATCGGCTGTAAGGAAAAAATACTCCACGCCGTTCTTTTCGGTGCCTCGTGGCGCACGGCTGGTGGCCGATATTGAGAACACCATCTTGAGTTCAGGATGCTGTAGCAGCCACTGGACGATGGTTGACTTGCCGGAGCCCGACGGGGCAGAGAATATAAGACATTTTCCTCGCATAATCACATCACGTTGAGTACCTGCTCCTTGATCTGCTCCAGTTCATCCTTCATGCGGACCACAATGTTCTGCATCTCGGCCTGGTTGCTCTTGCTGCCCAGGGTGTTGATCTCGCGTCCCATCTCCTGAGCAATGAATCCCAGCTTCTTGCCCTGTCCGTGACCCTCCTCGAGAGTCTTGATAAAGTAATCAAGATGGTTTGACAAGCGCTGTTTCTCTTCGCTAATATCCAGTTTCTCAATGTAGAATATCATCTCCTGCTCAAAGCGGTTTTCATCATAGTTCTTGCCCACGGCATCAATCATGGATGCACGCATGCGCTCCTTGATTTTGTTTACACGCTCCTTCTCATAAGGCTCTACTGATGCCAGCAGGGCACTGATATTGCTTATCTTCTCGCGGAACTTCCTTTCCAGAGCCGCACCCTCAACCTTGCGGTATTCAACCAGAGCGTTGATGGCCTGGTCAACGGCCTTTGAAACGGCCTGCCACTCCTCCTCGCTAACCTCTTCCTGCTGGTTGCTGCTTATTACATCAGGCATGCGCAGAACGGTTGTGATTATGTCCTCAGGAACCTCATAATCAGTCTGGGCTGCGATTGATTCAATCTGCTGCAGGTAACTGTTGAATACGGCTGCGTTGATAGTCTGCGCACCGGTAGCGGCAGCAGCATCAATGTAAAGCGCAAAATCAACCTTTCCGCGCTCCAAAGCCGCTGTGATGCGGGATCGTATGTCAAGTTCCTTGTCGCGGTAAGCAGGGATAATCTTGGTGGATATATCCATAGCCTTGCTGTTGAGCGACTTTATTTCAACTATCACCTTTCGGTTTCCGACCTCGGCTGTAGCCTTGCCGTAACCTGTCATTGACTGAATCATAATGTGCGGTTATTTTGATGCGCAAAATTAGTCATTTTGTTGGTATTATAGGGTCAATCTTTTTTAGATTGCTCCAGCAGCTGGCGTATTTTCTTGGCCAACTTGTAGGTGAGAAAGTCCGAATGATAAAGATACAACCCATGTTTCTTCAGGTATTCATCTATTTGGCTTACTGTATCCTTGTTGCCGTCAAAAAGCTTTCCTAGTTCCATGTCCGTGAACTGTAACAGATTGGCAATTGTGGGAATTTTAAACTCTGAAAGGCTTTTCTTGATGGATTTGTCAAGGTCTGTATCCTCAATGCAGGTAAGCAGGAACGGGTTCTCGTCTATCTTTTTTTGCAGTGCCTGATTGGCCACAAAATCAATCCATGTCTTGACTCTCTTGGTTTCGCAGGATTTGGCATACTGGTCGCGCAACTGTTCATCGGAATAAACGGTACGATACTCACTGATAGCCTCCTGAAGCCAGGGATTTATATGATAGTCATTACATGGGTGCTGAAGGAATCCGAAACACTCTCTCAGATACCATACCAGATTGTCAAAATCAATACGCATGGCTACCAGACGAATCATGAGGAGTTGCAATTCCGTATCCATTTCCAGTTCGGTGATATTCAGTTTTTGTTCGTCGCTTTCTTCATTAATGTATTTGTGTGTTGACAGGCGGCATATCAGCATGGTTTGTTCAAATGCCGAAATGGCGGCGCGGAAAGCGTCTTTCTTGAGCTCAATGAATCTGTACAGGGGCGTTTTCCGGAGTTCCTTGTCGTTTTCGGGGATGCGGTATATACGATCAATGGGGCTGATATGGTGTTTGATACATACCTCATAGTAAGAATTCCAGACATCATTTAACGTATTCTGGAGCTCATGGAATTCCTGAGGCATCTCGTTTGGCACTCCCGCTCCGACCGGAATTATCTTTTTGCAGTACTTTTCCTCATCTGCGACATGACAGTAAAGTCTGTAGTGCCGATCAAACCATTCAGGATACAATGAAGGTCTGTTGGGATTGAATGTGTGTACGTTACCGTAAGGTTTTATTATCCATCTGTCCAAAGTTGCAGGACATCCGTTAAGCGTAAAACAGCAGGATGCTATCTTGTATGTCCTCTGGGCGCAATGACGTAGTGTGATTTTGTTATCGGACAGGAACCGGGTCGCCTGCTCATAATAAGTCTTGTCAGTACCTGATATGGCACGCAGTTCTTCATCGGACATCTGGACCAGATCAAAGACTATGTCCACGTTATTCCAATAGAGCCACTCCTTGACCGGTTCCGGTAAATCCATAGAAACACGGTGCACTTTCAGGAAAGGGTTGTAGTTCATGGCATCAATGATGCACCGCCATGTTACGTAGTCCTCCCAATCCAGGTCCTTGGTCATTTCGGCCTCTTTGGCAAAGTCTTTGTGCAGCTCAATCTCGCTGTGCGTATAACGGAAATCCTTGACTTCATCCATAAGCCAGGGATTCATCTCCATGCTCTCTATCAAGTCCTTATTTTTCAAAGCAATAATTGGTTACAGTTCCGCTAAAATACAAAAAAGTTATATATTTGTGGTTACCAGTTAATGATTTGCTTATGAAACGGACTAACGCATTCCAACCGGATAATAATGAAGAGGACAGTGATGAACTGTTTGACAAACTATTGGATAAATTCCTGAACGACGAATTGGACCCAGAGGATGCCATACCGGAGAGTGAATCTGAAAGTGTCGATGAAAACATTAATGATGACGACGATGAAGATTTGACCGATGAGGAACTCCAGAAGATGTTCGGCGTCAACGTTCATCATTATAACTTCCAATTCCATTGTCAGCCCGGTGATACGCCGGCCGAATATCTGGTTGAGGGAATGGCCAAATCCATCCAACCTTTTAAAAACACATTCATCCATATTGATCTTGAGGTTCCATATCCTCATGAGGAGAATGACCTGAGGGTTGAGATCACAATTACCGGTGACCAGAAGAAAATGGAGTGCACATGGGATAAGGATTCCATAGCCATGTTCCGTGACGGCAATCATCTGCATTTCACACCATTCCAACTGACTGATCTGGTCAATGATGAATATAAACTGGATGTAGAGGAAAAAGACACCCTTGTCATGACATTGTACAAGAATGGCAAGAAGGTAAAGAGCAATAAAGTTACGATATGTGGTCCCTGGCCTACAAACAGGTCGTCACACCAAAAAGAATATACTCTTGATGATATGCTTCAGGAACTCCATGATATGCCCGGTATGGAAAGTTTCAAGAAGCGTGTTGAAGATATGAAGGTCTGCAGCAGGGTAAACAAGGAGAGAGCCGAGGCGGGACTGCCGGAAATACCTCCCATACTTAATACCATCCTGATTGGAGGCATCGGCACAAACGTAACCAGATGTGTCGAGATGATGGCCGATATCTATTTCAACCTGGGTCTGCTAAAAGGTTGTGAGATACAGACCATTAACGTAACAAGCCTCCTCTCCGATACCGTGAACGGAAGTTCCGGGAATATGTCACAAAGGATACGTGACATGTATAGCGGAGTGCTGCTGTTTGAAAAAGCACATGAACTCTACAAATCCGAATACAAGAATTATGATTCCGAGCCCCAGATAATCAGGGCACTCATAGATTCACTTGGTCAGATCCGCGAACAATCCGGTTGGATGTTGGTGCTTTCTGGTTATGAGGAGGGACTCGAAAGCCTCTTTGCCGCAAATCCCGAGCTTAAGGGTTACTTTTCGGCCCCCGTCTATATTGATGACTACAGCTCAAAGGAGTTGTTCCGGCTCGTTGACCCCATTTGCAGCGAGTATAAACTTAAACTCACCCCTGAGGCCCGCAACAAGCTGGAGATGTATATCCGGTACAAGCAGAATTACAGCGGTGTAGGATATGAGAATCAGGAAATGATAAAGCACATCTTTGATGAAATGATCGTTCCGGCTCAGTTCCGCCGTTTAGATTCCATCAAGAATCCTTCCCCAAGCAAGATGCAGACAGTCGAGGTAGAGGATATTCCCGAACTTAACAGTAATTCGGGCGATGCAATGGCCGAACTCGACGCACTCATAGGATTAGGTAGCCTCAAGAAAAAGATTCATGACTATCTCAACGTAATAAGGCTGGTCAACCTGCGTATGGAGAAAGGTCTGCCCACCAGAATGCCGCGTCTGCATATGGCGTTCCTGGGTAATCCGGGAACCGGTAAGACCACTGTAGCCAAGATTATCGGCAAGATATTCGCATCGTGGGGAATCCTGTCCACTGGTCATGTGATACGTACCGAGAAGAGCCAGATGGTAGGCCAGTACATAGGCGAGACCGAGTTCAAGATGCGCAACCTGCTGGCCCGTGCCAAAGGAAATGTCCTGTTCATAGACGAGGCCTATCAGTTGGTTGATGGCTATGAGAAAGACCACGGACGCATTGTCATGAACTCATTGCTTACAGAACTGGGTAATGATGAGAGTGACCTGGTAGTAATTCTGGCCGGCTACACCGCACCTATGAAAAAGCTCTTGGAGAGCAATGAGGGTATCGAGAGCCGATTCCCCAACGTATTCAACTTTGAGGATTACACCACCGATGAGCTGATGCAGATTGCCCAAATCATGATAAAGGATCAGGGCTTGGAATTATCCGATGGGGCCGAGGAAAACCTTCGAGCTATCATTGACGAGGAGGCCAAAAAGCCATCACCCCGATTCGGTAACGGCCGATACGTCTCCAACCTTATACAGAACCAGATTCTGGCCTCAATGGGATCACGTCTGGCCTCAGTCAAGAACCCCACAAATGAAGACCTTATCATCATCAAACCTGAGGATGTGGTGATAGGAAAGAGATATAAGGATGTTGTCTTTGATGACGTAGCCATAGACGCAGCACTTGCCCGCCTTGACAACCTGTCAGGACTTAGCAACGTAAAACAGGCCATCCGCAACTTTGTACAATCCGCCCGATACCTGCACTCCATAGGCGAACCCTACGTGGGTAAAGGTTTGCTCTCATGGCGCTTTATAGGCAAATCCGGAACCGGCAAGAGTACCGTGGCCGAGATAATGGCGGCCATACTGAAAGGTATGCATCTGATAGCCAACAGCAACATAACCCAGGTCAAGGCAGAGAGCTTACTGCGAGAACATCCGGCAGACTTTAAAAACCGTCTGCAGGAGGTTGTCAAGAGGTCATGCAACGGACTGATCTTTATTGATGCCGATACCAAACAGATGGATTTATCAACATCTGACTACAACAGTTTCGTTGAGAACGTAAAACTGAAACTTGAGGAACTCACCGTCGAGGTTGGCGGAGAATGTGCCCTCATCCTGGCCGAACTCGATGCCCCCAACAAGACTGTTGCCGAGCAGATGACCGATGCTGGAATCTACGAATTTGACCACACCCTGGTATTCAAGGACTTTACCCCCGATGAACTCTACGATATACTCTGCAGCTGCCTCAAGAAGTTCAAGATCACATTTTCGCCGGCAGCCGAGACCCATATAAAGAAGTACATCACCACGCTAAAATCCAGTTATGAGGCCAATGCCCGCACCATGAAGCTGATGTCCCGCACCATCCACCAGCAGGTAATACTACGTGAATCCGGCCTGACCCGCCGTCCCAAGGAGCATCAGGTCCAACTGGCCGACATCGAAACCTTCAGGTGGAATAGCCGGAAGGGGCGTGTGGGATATTGATTGAACTTGGTAAGTATTTTGATAATTATTCAAGACTGAGATATGCGACAAAGTCATTTTTGTACTTGCATAAAGGAGTTCTTCAACAAAGTGAGTACTCCCGTCAACAAAACTTCTTACCGCTGGAAGGATAGTTTCTCATTCCTTTCGTGTGTGACACTTACATCTCTATACATATTAAGGTGTCTCTCCCTATTGCAGTGGATTAAATTAATTGTCAGAAGAGAAAAGAGAGAGGATGATGAAAGTAAACGTCCTAATGTCCCTCCGATTGTAGTGGAGTCGTATTATCTGATACTAAGTGCAGGCTTTCTTTGTATTGCTATATGGCAGCAACATATCCCTTCATGTTGGGATAGTACAATCAGAATCGCTTCAATGTACTTTCTCGCAGAGTCTGTAATCTGGGTGTTGTATTATTTCTTCTTTCGCAGGTTCTTTGAAGAGAAATATGCCATTATGCATACTCTGGAGTATATTGTGACATTTCCCTTTGTCATTATACTTCAGGCATGTTGTCTTGATTTGTGTACTGATTTGGGAGCAGTGACTGTAGCGTCAATGCTTATAAATCCTGATAAAGATACTCCACTTCCCATTCTTTTAATCAGCGTTATCTACACTGCAGTTATCTTGGGTCTGATTATTTCAAACCTGCCTACCGAAAACATCAAGGAGAAGGGTGATTATCGGTATCATGTGGCTATCATCGGATGTGGAGAGGTTGTATCGGGAAGACTACTTAAAGCCATTTATCAGTATGTCAAAAAGGAGGAAAACTACAAAAATGTAATTATCTATGATGATTCGGAGAACAAGATAAAAAGCCTTGATGAGAAAGCTCCTTCTAAACTGGATTTGCAAAAGTATCAGATTAAATATGCTGACAAAAAAGAGATGGATATGTTCCGTAAGAGAATCCTGGCATCCAACATTCTTTGGATAGCAACTCCCCCGTTTGCACACATGCGATATCTGGAACCATATTACAATAGACTCAAAATGGTAGTGGTTGAAAAACCAATCACAGTGTTCCGTAATGAGTTGGATTTGTTCAGGATGATACGTTCTTCCAATGATAATATCTTCTGCCTTAGCTATTATTATCTGGAGAAAGCTCTTCCCTTGACTTATCTTTATCGCCCGCTCCAGTTCTATGAGAAATACCTGTCGGTCAACGAGAGTAACCATAAGGATATCATCGCTTCATTTAATCATCTTGGCTCACTGGAAAGTATCAGGCTGTTTATCCATGAGAGAAAAGACGAGAGAGGCTGGTCATATGATGAACAAACTGGAGGACAACTTTACGAAACCTTTATTCACTTACTGGTTATTACACGTCTTGTTCTTGGTGAGCCCTTGCCTCATCGATGCCTGAAATGGAAAAACTACGGTAAAAAGTCAGGTAAAATAAACCATATTACAGCTAATGGTGAGATATCGGGAGTCAAAGTCTCATTAGAATTGAAAAAAGAGATTCCAGATGAACAGCCCGAAAAAAGAGGCGGTGAATTAAAATACAAGAACGGAAAAATCACTGTTGATTTCGAGAAGATGAACCTTACTATGTCTTCAGGTCAACAAATATTCATCATCGAGATGGATAAAGAGTATAAGGATTCCAAATATTACATCCAACTCGATATGGTGAGCCGTTGTTTTACAGATCATATAAATCCGTCAACTGTTGATGGCAGTGACTTACAGATCGAATGCCTCCAATGGTTGATGGACTAAGATTTATAATTGAAATACGAAGTATTATAATTTATAAACTACTTTATCATGTTAGGAATAATAATAGGATTGTTGACCCTTTTGGTTACCTTGATTGGTTTGAGAAAAGATGCTATTAAGGATTTTTTCAAAGAAACTTGTAAGTTTTTGGACGATTGTTATAGTTCTGCTGATTTTCTCAGACAAAGATTGAATAGAAAAATAAATTCTGGAGACTTTCTTGAATGGCAAGATAAGATGTTGGAAAAAATATATTGCGAATACAATAAAGAGTATTTTACGGAAATACTTGGAAAGAAATATCCGGTTTTTTGCATATCTCTATTTCAGGATTTTGAATTTGATGAAGCAGATTCTTTATGCAAGAATGGAAATAAATACTTGCTGAAAGGCAAGGAAAAAGATTTGCCAGATATCTATAGCACTAAAATCATGAACGAAGAAACCGCCATGGACGAAAGAGGTAAGAAGGAAGAAAAAGCTCTCAAGAGAAAATTAATGGGTAATGATAACTATAGAAAAGGTTATAAATGGTTTACGGCACGTAGCATGCCTGATGGCAATCACATAGGTTTCATACTAGACGAATTGGATGTCGAAAGAGACAAAATCAAGAAGATCCACCTTTCTGTAGGTAATTACGAGCTTAATGTGCTAACAAGTCATATATTGACGTACGAGTTTTTTAAGGCCTATGAAGAATTACAAAGAGAAGCTAAAAAATTGTATGATAATGAGAAAGAAAGGAGGGATTATTTATTTGATATCCCGCTATATAAATTGTGGCCCATGCTTCCGTTCCGTCGTTATATTCATCGTGAAAACAAATTTGTTTTCAAGCAGGTCTTTTTTAATGGTGCTGGTCGCTATTCATTGCTAAGTGTACAATGTTTGGTGATGCTCTGTACATCTAGTGAAGGACAGTTGGAGTATAAAACCTTCTTTGGAAAGCGCAGTGAAAATGCAAGAAAAGTGAGTACCAAATTTGGGTGTTACCAATTTCCTCCTTCTGGTGGTTTCGACCTATTTGAGAAAGATAAGTTCAACTATAAGGTGGATAGAATTCTTGAGAAAAACTGCAGCCTAACATTAGCGCTTATGCGCGAATATCTGGAAGAATTATTTGATGAAGATAAATGTTCCAAAGTTGATGATACTAATAATTTGGAATCCACAGCCACTATCGAAAATGTAAACAGTGATGAACGAACAATGGATATCAAAAAACTATTAAAAACGGATATTAATGATAAAAGGTTTAAGCCTAAAACCAGGAAAGCTTATTTCACTACGGTAGGTGCCAATGTCGATCTCATAGACCTCCGTCTGTCTGTTAACTTCCTACTTGTTGTTAACGATTACGATTACTTCTCACGGAACAAAGATCGTTTCAAGTTTAATAATGAAATACAGTCCCAAGAAGAGGGACAGGAACTTAAGATGCTGTTGGACTGGAAATCTGTTGATGAAAAACTTAAAGATAAAAGAAACATAGTGGAAGACAGTGTTGCTCTTTATGCTCAAGGTAAACCTGCATTTAGAGAGTATCTTAAGAAAATTGTAGCGGATGAGAGTTGTATACCAGAGATCTGTAACGATTATTGAAGATGCATAAATGGATAGATTGTCATTGCCACATCCTCCCCGGAATAGACGACGGGGCCAAGAATCTTGAGGAAGCAGTTTTTCTGGCAAGTTGGCTTGTCAAACATGGATATCAGAGGGCCATCTGTACATCGCATTGCTCATTCCTTTATCATAACACTCCAAAGACTGTTACTGATGCCTGCAATCTGTTGCGGGATGAACTAGAGCGTCAAGGCATAAATCTGGAGTTGGTTCCATCCATGGAATATCGTTTTATAGAATCAACCTGGCCAACGGTGAGACAAAACAACTGGCTGATGTCGTGGGAAGGCAATCATATTCTTATTGAACTACCCTTACACACTCCTGAGCGGATGGGTAGTATAGTACCAGACGATGAGATAAGTTATTTGATTGAGGACGGGTATCAGCCCGTATTGGCACATCCGGAACGATACACTTACATGGAGATGGATCAGATTCGTGCCCTTAAGGATGCCGGGGCCCAGTTCCAGCGTAACCTGGGTTCTCTTGAGGGCTTATACGGAGAGGATGTGAGCGTTCGCGCCCGTGAAATGTTTGACGAGGGCTTTTTTGATTGGGTCGGTACGGACCTCCATAATTACCGATATGCAGACTTTTTTGAGAACCACGTCTTCTCAAAACGTTAAAAAAGAAGTGACTCTTGAATAATATTACGAAAAATATTTATCTTTGCACCGCAATCCGCAAGCTACAATGTCTTAGCTGACAATCCTTATTCACACAACAACCGGGCGATGGCCCAAACCCTGCAGGGGTGAACTATGCCCTTGCGGCTGGGCCGGGTATCCGGAGATGTTCATTGATTTATTGTTGTGTGATATGGAAAACAAATCCAAATGTTATGTCCTTGTGGCATGGACCCGTGGCGGCCAGCTCCGCATGATTCCTTCACTTGTTAAAGAGTGCTCCGTTCCTTACCAGGAAAAGATTGACCGTATGTGGAAGGAACTTGATTTTGGTGAAAAGGAGGTAAACAGTCTTCTCAAAATCAGCCGCGAGCATGAGGCGTTTGCCCGATTCCTTATGAGTGTGGGCGATAAGGCCGGCGCCTATCAACAGTATGAGCAGGCAGCTCTGGTTTGCACATGGTGCTCCGATAAGTATTGGCTACAGGGAGTTTCTGTTGATTTCCCGGTTCTTCCGTTGCTGCACCGCTTCTTGAGTATGCATGGTGTGTGCCGTCGTATGGCAGCAGAGAGTGATTTGCTCCGATACAAGTACGTGGGTAGTGAAATTCAAGGCGACTACCTGACATTCACGTACGATGATTGGGTAAGTGACCAGGAGTTCCAGGAGTACCTGGAGAACCGCAAAGCGTGCCGTTTCGGGTATGACAATTAATTCCAGTCAGAATGGCTCAGATTTGTGCTCTGGCATATCTGAGCCATTTTTTTATTGATCAATCAAATCGTTGAGATTATTTCTTTATATTTGTTGTGCCGTGGTCTAACACCATGTTTATACCATTTTTTTTGCATTATAAAAGTAGAAAAATAGTGATCAATAATTGTAAAAATAGTAGAAATTTAGTTATCTTTGCCATGAATAAGAAGGTAAAAGACTTTATTGCCTTGCTTGAGGCAAATGGATGGACATATTCCAGAACCAGAGGTGATCATCATGTATTTGTCAATCCTAAAGCTAAAAGGTGTATTACGGTACCGGGAAGAGGAAACGATGACATTTACAATCCTTTTTTGAAAAGGCTTCTTAAAGAGGCCGGACTTACAATGGAAGATTTTAACAAGATTGAGAAGAAGAAATGAGAACACTGAACGTAACGATAGCGCACACAGGTAATAACTATTGTGCAATGATAGATGGCCTGGACAGCATAATGGTTTCAGGTAACACGGTCGATGAAATCAAAAGAAATCTGGAATCGGCCATAGAAGAAACAATATCTGTTTGTAAGGAATCTGATATACCTGTTCCGGAGTTGTTATCGGAACCACATAATCTGGATTTCCATATGGATGTAGAGTCTTTTCTGGGGTTTTACAAGGATGTATTCAGTAAGTCCGGTTTGGAAAGGCTGACAGGTATCAACCAGAAACAGTTGTGGCATTATGCATCGGGTGGACGTAAGCCGCGTAAGGAACAAATCCACAGGATAGAGTCGGCATTACATAAATTAGGTGAAGAACTACTTTCAATTTCGTTTTAGATTATGAAAAACAGAAAGAAAAACAAACAGATAGGGACACTGGCCGATTATGTGAAAGCCAACCGCAAGGCCAGCCGTGAGGAAGAGATACTTGCTCACGGAAAGCCTGTTTCATCACGACCGGCAGTATTCAAGTCCAAGAAGGTCTATAATCGTAAGAGACGACAGATGGATATACCATATGGGGAGGATTGATAAAAAAGAAATAGAGTGTATTTGTGGTTTCAACCATAAATATTGTATGATTTTTATGGTTTGAAATATAAATATCATTATGTTTGCTGCTGAAAGAATAAAGGATATGGCTTTATGGAACAAATTGAACTGCAGCCGTTGTATAACAACTATCATCGTAAGATATCCAGGGTTGACCTGGTTTTCAAACGCTATTTGTATAGCCAGATAAACTGGAACGCCCGTATAATCTGTATTAAAGGTGCCAGAGGTGTGGGTAAGACTACCATGCTTCTTCAGCATATCCTTGAAAACTATCAGGATATTGACAAGACTCTATATGTCTCATTGGACGACCTGTGGTTTGCCACTCATAGTCTTATGGACCTTGTTGATTGGGCCGATAGGCATGGCATATCACGTTTGTATCTGGATGAGGTCCATCGTTACGAGGGATGGTCACAGACGCTCAAAAACATTTACGATAATTATCCTGATATGAGCGTAGTATATACAAGCAGTTCTTTGCTTGTCATGGACAATGCTAAGGTTGATATGTCCAGAAGGCAGACACAATATACGCTATATGGCATGTCGTTCCGTGAGTATCTTGAGATGGAAGGCATTCTTAAGTTAGGGCCTGTTCCTTTGGAGGAGATTCTTGTGAATCATGTCAAAAAGGCTATGGAGATTGTTTCCGGAATAAAAGTGGCTCCTTTGTTTGAGACCTATCTGTTACACGGTTACTATCCGTTTTACAGGGAGTCTGATGAAGATTTTCCCTCACGTTTACGTGAAACAGTTTCAGTGGTAATAGATTCAGATCTTCCGGCCGTTGAGAAAATCACTTTTGAAACTCTGCAAAAAGTAAAGAAACTGCTTATGATCATAAGTGAGCACGTTCCTTTTGAACCCACGATGTCAGAACTATGGCGTCAACTCTCTACTGATAATGAACTGGGGCTCAAAATGCTTTATGCTTTGGATAAGGCTCAGGTTCTGGCGTTACTAACTTTAAATGCCAAGAATTATAAATCTCTCATCAAACCGGATAAGATTTTCTTGGGTAATACCAATCTGATGCATGTCCTTTGCCCGGTAGTTGATAAGGGAAATGAGCGGGAAACGTTCTTTTTGAACCAGTTACGTGTAAATCACGATGTGCGATACCCTAAGCAGGGTGATTTCATTATTAATGATAAGTTCCTGTTCGAGGTGGGTGGTAAAGGAAAGACTTTTGATCAGATAGCTGATGTAAAAGACAGTTATCTGGCTGTTGATGACACTGAAGTTGGGCACGGCAGCCGGATTCCGCTTTGGCTATTCGGGTTCCTGTATTAAAAAAGCGTTCTATTTCTTTTTTTCTCTCAAGGCTTGTTTTATATTTGCCAAACGACCATATACAAACCAATTAATAAAGAAGGATTATGAAAAAGAAGTTCATCTGCACCGTATGCGGATACGTACATGAAGGAGACGAGGCACCCGAGCGCTGCCCACAGTGTAAAGCACCCAGAGAGAAATTCAAGGAGGTAATTGAGAACGGCGAATCATTGCAGTTTGCCTGCGAGCATATTCTTGGCGACGGCCAGGTTGGCAATGAGGAGATGGTTAACCACCTGCGTATGGAGTTTAACGGAGAATGCTCCGAGGTGGGCATGTATCTGGCCATGAGCCGTCAGGCTGACCGCGAGGGCTACCCTGAGATTGCCGAGGCATTCAAGCGTTACGCCTTTGAGGAGGCCGAGCATGCCGCAAAGTTTGCCGAGTTGCTGGGCGAGATGGTATGGGATACCAAGACCAACCTTGAGAAGCGTATGCAAGCTGAGCACGGTGCTTGCGCTGGTAAACTGGGTATTGCCAAGACCGCCAAGGCCCAGAACTGGGATGCCATACATGACACCGTTCATGAGATGGCTAAGGATGAGGCCCGTCACGGTAAGGGATTCGAGGCTCTCTACAAGCGTTATTTCGGTAAGTAAACCGTATATCTCAACTTAAATCAGGCTAAAGGCTGTACCGGGGCGGAAAATAGACCCCGATACGGCCTTTTCCTTTTGAAAAATATCCTTATTTTTGCAGGTTAATAGTGAAGATTAGAAGGGATGAGTGTCATTCTGCATATAGAATCGGCCACCGACGGTTGTTCGGTTGCTGTAAGTGATGAGGGTCAGCTGGTCTTTGACAAGGCTGACCGTGAAGGTCATAACAATGCCGTATCACTGGGCGTGCTGCTCGATGAGGCTCTGGCGCTGGTTGACAGCCGCGGTCTCAAGCTGGATGCCGTAGCAGTGAGCGAGGGTCCGGGCTCTTATACCGGCCTGCGCATAGGAGTATCCATGGCCAAGGGCGTATGCTACGGCCGTGGGCTCAAGCTGATATCGGTCTCCACCCTCAAACTTCTCTGTGTGCAGCCGCTTTTGAGTCTGGAACTGCCCGATGACGCACTGCTCTGTCCCATGATCGATGCCCGCCGCATGGAGGTTTATAGCGCCGTCTATGACCGTGCCCTTAATGAGGTCCGTGAGATAAGAGCCGATATAGTCGATGCCGATACTTACAGGGAATTCCTTGACAAGCATCCCGTATGGTTCATGGGTAACGGCGCCGCCAAGTGCCGCGAGACCATCAATCACCCGAATGCACACTTCCTGGATGACATCAACCCCGAGGCCCGTTGGATGTTCCCGCTGGCCGAGCAGTCGTTCAACCGTGAGGAGTTCCGTGACGTAGCCTATTTTGAGCCCTACTATCTGAAAGATTTTATTGCTGTTAAACCTAAAAAACTGGTTTGATGAATTACAATACCCAACGAGAAAAGATGCCTATGCCCGAGTACGGACGTGCCGTACAGGAGATGGTGGAGTATGCCGTGACAATCCCTGACCGCGACGAGCGTCAGCGTTGCGCCAACACCATCATCAACATCATGGGCAGTATGTTCCCCACACTGCGTGACGTGCCCGATTTCCAGGGCAAGTTGTGGGATCATCTGGCATTCATGTCGGACTATAAACTGGATATAGACTATCCGTTTGAGATAACCCGTCTGGAAAAGACCCAGCAGAAACCGGATCATATTGACTATCCGGCAGGCGATATACGCTACCGTCATTACGGACATATACTGCCATCGCTGATCAAGGAGGCCGTGAATATGCCCGAGGGACCTGAGCGCAGCCAGCTGGTGCGCCTGCTTGCAGTGCAGATGAAGAAAGATCTGATGACCTGGAACAAGGAGATGGTAAGCGATGAGCGCATAGCCGATGACTTTGCCTATTTCTCACGCGGCCGTCTTATGCTCCAGGATGGTGATCTGGACGTACAGTTTGCACAGGCTCCGCCTCAGCAGCGAGGGCAGCAACACGGAAAGAAAAAGAACAAACGCAGATATTGATAAAACGCTATGCCGTCATTTCTTGTAGAGGGAGGTCACAGACTTAAGGGGACCATCTGTCCGCAGGGCGCCAAGAACGAGGTCCTGCAGATTCTTTGTGCCGTACTGCTAACTCCGGATGAGGTGACGGTACAGAACGTTCCGGACATCCTGGATGTAAGGAACTTGATAGACATGCTGGCCAATCTGGGTGTCAAGGTAAATAACACCGCTCCCGGATGCTGGAGTTTCAAGGCCGATACCATTGACCGTAGCTATGCCGAGAGCATGGACTTTGTAGCCAAGAGCGCCGGACTGCGCGGATCGGTGATGCTGCTTGGACCGCTGCTGGCCCGTCTGGGACACGCCACGGTGAGCAAACCCGGAGGTGACAAGATTGGCCGTCGCCGCGTGGATACCCACATCAAGGGTTTCCAGGCACTGGGCGCCAATTTCCTCCTGAACGAGGAGCGCGGATACTTTGAACTCAAGGCTGATAGGCTTAAGGGTACCTACATGCTTCTGGACGAGGCATCGGTAACCGGTACAGCCAACATTATAATGGCCGCAGTTCTGGCCGAGGGCGTAACCACCATTTACAATGCCGCCTGCGAGCCGTATGTGCAGCAGTTATGCCGGATGCTGGTACGCATGGGTGCCAGAATAGACGGCATAGGCAGTAACCTGCTTACCATAACCGGTGTTAGGGAATTGCACGGAACATCCCATAAGGTGCTGCCCGATATGATTGAGGTGGGCAGTTTTATAGGTATGGCAGCCATGACCCGGAGTGAGATAACAATCAAGGATGTATCTTACCAGAATCTGGGAATCATCCCCGATAGCTTTGCCCGTCTTGGAATACAGATGGAGCAGCGCGGCGATGACATATTCATTCCCGCCCAGGAACACTATCAGATAGAATCATTCATTGACGGCTCCATAATGACATTGGCCGATGCACCCTGGCCGGGACTTACCCCGGACCTTCTGAGCGTGTTGCTGGTAACCGCCACACAGGCCAAGGGCAGTGTGCTCATACATCAGAAGATGTTTGAGAGTCGCCTGTTCTTTGTGGACAAACTCATTGACATGGGTGCCCAGGTGATACTCTGTGATCCGCACCGCGTCGTTGTCATCGGCCATGACCGTCAGTTTCCGCTCACGGCCCGCCGTATGTCGTCGCCCGATATCCGTGCCGGTATTGCACTGCTCATTGCAGCCATGAGTGCCAAGGGTACCAGCCGCATAGACAATATAGGCCAGATTGACCGCGGATATCAGAATATTGACGGACGCCTTAACGCGCTGGGCGCAAACATCAAGAGAGAGGATTGATATGATTGAGCCAGGCGAGGTACAGAGGATAGGACAGATAGTCAAACCGCACGGAGTAGGCGGAGAGATGGCTGTCACCGTACCCGCAACACTTGATTGGACCGATGACATTGACTGCCTGGTATGCTCGCTTGACGGCATTCTGGTACCGTTTTTCCTGGAGTCCATACGCCCTAAGAGCAATACTACCATTCTGGTTAAGTTTGAAGGGTATGACACGGTTGAATCAACGGCCCGTTTTATGGGAGTTACCGTCTATATGCCACTAAAGTATCTGGCAGAGGCCGATGATGAAGAACCCACATGGAGTGCATTTCTGGACTGGAAGGTGGTTGATGCAAAAGCCGGACCGCTGGGCTTGGTTAACGCCGTTGATGACAGCACTCCCAATATCCTGTTTCAGGTGCGTGATGGAGAGCGTGAGCGCATCATACCCGCCAACCCCGAATGGATAACCAAGGTGGACCGTAAAAAAAGAACCATTATGTATAACCTCCCCGAGGGGCTTGCAGAACTATAAAGAGATATATGAAGAGCATCCGTCAGAAACGCAAGGAGGTAGGCCGTAAGAGCCTGTTCCGCAGATTTGTATATCTGTACAGACTCACTGTGGTCAATGAGGATGAACAGCGCCGCGTATTCAGGATGAGAATATCCCATTTTATCCTGACTCTTGCGGTTATTGTCATTGCCGCACTCGGTGCTTGGGGAGGCATAGCAGTGTTCCGCAGTCTGCCCAAGCAGAAAGGCACTACCCTTGAGGATTACCGCATACGCCAGGCTATAGTAAATGAGGCGTTGAGGATAGACTCTCTTGAACAGGTGTTCGAGATGCAGAACAGATATGTATCGGTGTTGCAGGATATCATATCCGGATCAATATCACTTGATACCGTTTATTCGGTCGATTCACTGGCACGCGTACGTACGGAACTGCTTATGGAGCGCACCGAGCGTGAGGAGACTTTCATGCGCCAGTATGAGGAAGCCGAGCGATATAATATCACGTCACAGTCACAGCCGGTAACTGATGTGAGGAACATCGGTATGTTCCGTCCTACTGCGGGTTTGGTAACCAAGAGCTATGATGCCCTTGAACAGCATCTTGGGGTGGATATCGCCGCAAGTCCCAACCAGAGCGTGGTCTCTGTGCTTGACGGAACGGTGCTCATGTCAACATATACATCGGATATGGGTTATACCATTTGCATCGTGCACCCGGGCGAACTCATATCGGTATACAAACACTGTGAGTCTCTGCTCAAGAAATCCGGTGACCGTGTCAAGCAGGGAGATGTGGTGGCTTTGGTAGGCGGTGGAACCGACCGTGCCCTGCAGGGCTCACACCTTCATTTTGAACTGTGGTATCAGGGACAGCCCCTTGATCCCGAAAAATATATATTGTTCCAGTGAAACAGATAGCCATATTAGGTTCAACAGGCTCAATAGGGAAGCAGTCGCTTGACGTCATTGCCTCCCATCCCGATGAATATGAGGTTTATGCCCTGACTGCCAATAACAGCGTCGATCTGCTGATTGAACAGGCTCTTAGGTTTAAACCCGAAGCGGTGGTGATAGCGAACGAACAGCACTATGCAAAATTAAAAGAGGCTCTTGCCGGACAACCCGTAAAGGTTTATGCAGGAGCCGATGCCATCAACCAGATAGTGACAGCATCCCCAATAGACATAGTGCTGGCATCGATGGTGGGATTTGCAGGCTTGTGTCCCACAATTGAGGCTATCAAGGCAGGCAAGACCATAGCATTGGCCAACAAGGAGACCATGGTTGTGGCAGGTGAACTCATCACATCGCTTGCTCTCCAGTACAAGACGCCCATATTGCCGGTTGATTCAGAACACTCGGCCATATTCCAGTGCCTTAGCGGTGAGACCATGAACCCTGTCGAGAAGATACTGCTTACGGCATCGGGTGGCCCGTTCCGCATTTTGGGTAAGGACCAACTCAAGACTGTCACAAAGGCTCAGGCCCTGAAACATCCCAACTGGGATATGGGTGCCAAGATTACGATAGATTCAGCCACCATGATGAACAAGGGCTTCGAGGTTATTGAGGCCAAGTGGCTGTTCGGTGTTCCGTACAGTAAGATACAGGTGGTGGTACATCCGCAGTCAGTCATCCATTCCATGGTTCAGTTTGCCGACGGTGCGATAAAGGCCCAACTGGGTGCCCCGGATATGCGTCTGCCCATACAGTATGCATTCTCATATCCGCGTCGTCTTAAGGCCGATTTCCCCAGAGTGGATTTCACTACCTTGAGTACACTCACGTTCGAGGAACCCGATACCGACCGTTTCCGCAATCTGGCGCTGGCATACAAGGCAATAGAGCGGGGTGGAAATATGCCTTGTATTCTGAACGCTGCAAATGAGGTTTGTGTGGCCGCATTCCTGCAGGACCGCATAGGTTTCCTTGAGATGAGTGATGTCATAGCGGAGACCATGGAGCGTGCTGAATTCAGAGAGAAATCCACACTTGATGAGTATATAGAAACCGATGCCCAGGCACGCCGTCTGGCAGCATCACTGATTAAATGAACATTTAAACCAAATCAATATGTCTACTTTTTGGATCCGTTTTATCCAACTTGTCCTTTCACTTACCATTCTTGTCGTATTCCATGAATTCGGTCATTTCCTGTTCTCACGCCTGTTCGGAGTGAGGGTGGAGAAATTCTACGCTTTTTTCAACCCCCGTTTCTCCCTGTTCAGGATCAAACGTGTCAACGGCAAGATCCGTGTCAGGTTCTTTGCCCCAAACGTACCTGAGAGTTATGAGGAAGTAAAACATTACAATTTTGAGGGTAAGGAAGAGGTTACATACAAGCCCGTGGATTTGGAATCCCTGCCCGAGGACGACTGGCGCCGTTCACCCGAGAACACAGAGTTCGGTGTGGGCTGGGTACCTTTTGGCGGTTACTGTAAGATTGCCGGTATGATAGATGAGTCTATGGATGTAGCCTCAATGCAGCAGGAACCCAAACCATGGGAGTTCCGTACCAAGAATGCATGGCAACGTCTGCTCATCATGGTGGGAGGTGTGCTTTTCAACCTCATTCTGGCCTTCTTCATCTATTCTATCGTGCTGTGCCACTGGGGAGACAGTTATATCCCGGCACAGGGCCTCAAGTACGGAATGGAGTTCAACGAATATGCCGAGTCATTGGGATTCCGTGACGGAGATGTCATAATAGAAACTGACGGAAAGGCAACTCGTGAATTTGACGGAGACCTGTATCGGGCCATAGCAAAAGCAGAGAATGTTACGGTACTGCGTGACGGCAGGGAGGTGATACTTGAAATGCCCCAGGAGTTGTCCCTCTTTGATTTTACCCGTACCGTCCCGTTCGTCTCTATCCTGAGCCCCATGACTATAGACAGTGTCATAACCGGTGGGGACGTAACAGGTGCTGCCGCCGCCGGACTGATGGCAGGTGATACTATCCTTTATGTGAACGGGCAGAGCGCCTGCACTTGGACATCGTTCCAGACCATTCTGGCCGATATGCGTACACGTGCGCAGGATTCGTATGTGGACAGGAACCTTCAGGTGGTGATAGGTCGTCCCGGCGCAGGACGTGATACGCTGTCTGTAGCTGCCGATGACAATTTCCGCATAGGTATAATCCATCTGACCGATGAGTATGAACCGGTAGAATTGGATTACGGTTTCTTCAGTTCCATACCTGCCGGCATCAGTTACGGCTGGAATACCCTGAAAGGATATGTGGGCGATTTCCGTTACGTGTTTACCAAGGAGGGAGCCAAGAGTCTGGGCGGATTCGGAACCATAGGCAGCATATTCCCCGAGAAGTGGAACTGGCATGCCTTCTGGCTTATGACAGCGTTCCTGTCAATTATCCTGGCTTTCATGAACATACTGCCCATACCTGCACTTGACGGCGGATATGTATTGTTCCTGCTGGTCGAGGTTATAACCGGTAAGAAACCGGGAGACAAGTTCCTGGAAGTGGCCAATACCATAGGTATGATTATACTGTTCGGGTTGCTTATCTTTGCCAACCTTAACGACATAATAAGACTGTTTTGATGACACGTAAGCCCCGCGAGACATTCGGAAGCCGTATGGGTATGCTTCTGGCTATGGCAGGTTCTGCCATCGGTCTGGGTAACATTTGGCGCTTCCCTTATATGATGGGTAAGAACGGAGGTGCAGCATTCATACTCCTGTATGTGATAATGCTGGTTTTTCTCTGCCTGCCGGTCATGGTCTCCGAGTATCTGATAGGCCGTCGCGGCGGTTCCAATCCGTTCAGCAGTTTTGACCGTCTGGCTCCCGGCTCCAAATGGCGCTGGATAGGTTTTCTGGCGGTGTTGGCATCGGCTTGCATCCTGTCATTCTACTGTGTGGTGGGAGGCTGGTCAGTCAAGTACCTGGCCGACAGTTGCATACTGGCGTTCTCCGATGCACAGGGTGACTATGCTCTCAGTTTCTCGTCGTTCATCAGCAACCCGTGGAAACCATTGCTTTACACCCTGATTTTCCTGGGTCTGACCGGAGCAATCATAGTATTCGGTGTACGCAAAGGTATTGAGCGTATGTCAAAGGTCATGATCACCATGCTGTTTGTTATCATAGTAATGGTGGTTATCCGCTCGCTTACCCTTCCGGGAGCAATGGATGGTGTCAAGTATATGCTGGTGCCCGATTTCAGCAAGGTTACGGCCGATACCTGTATCGCGGCCATGGGACAGGCATTCTTCTCACTCAGCATAGGCTGCGGCACCATACTAACGTATGCTTCTTATGTAAAGAAGGAGGAGAATATACTGGCATCATCGGCCTGGATATCATTCTTTGATACCACGTTTGCCATAATTGCCGGTCTGGCCATCATTCCGGCTGTTTATGCCATTGCCTACATGAACGGCGTTGAGCCCGATGTAAGCGCAGGCCCCGGTCTGGTGTTCATCACACTGCCCGGTGTGTTCAGTCAGATGCCCTTGGGTAATGTGGCTGCAATATTGTTCTTCCTGGCATTGCTGCTGGCTGCTGTAACATCGGCCATATCACTTATGGAGGTTGTAGTGGCATTCATCATTGAGGAGATGCACCGTTCGCGCAAGAGGGCAGTTGCCTTGTGCTTTGCAGTGTGCGGTGTGGTGGGAGCTTTCTGCTCGCTGTCATTCGGTCCGCTTGCGGATTTCAAACTGTTCGGTCTGAGCGTGTTTGATTTCTTTGATTACATCACATCAAACATAATGCTGCCAATAGGCGGTCTGCTGCTGGCCGTCTTTGCTGGCTGGCGTTTAAGGCGTGCCAACTTCCTGGATGAACTTACCAACAGCGGTAAACTCAGGATTCCCCGCTGGATAAGCCTCACGTTATATTATCTGGTAAAACTGGTAGCGCCTATAGGCATACTACTTATCTTCCTGAACACCTTCTTCAGTTGATTCATCCTTCATCTTGGAACGGATGAACATAAGGTGGCGCTGTGCCTCTTCACGCAGGTTTTTGTGCTCGTTGAGCGATAGCAGCACCTGTGACAGTTCATACAGGCTTGCTATCGCATACCGGTCATCCTTGTTAAGTTTCAGGTTACGGTAAACGGGACGGCTTTCCTCCTGACCGGCTTTGCGGTAAAGGGTGTATCGGATATCGGCATCCTTGTTGGCGCTTATGAATGCGGCTGCACCTCCGTCATTACCGTTTATAAAACTCAGCCACTCGTAATATACGCCCAGGTCAGTGAATTCATGACGGTCTTTTGACTCCGGAGTATCCACATAAACATCGCCTACGCTCAGTTTGAGCCAGTCATGATGTATGTAAGAACTTCCGCGATATGATGAAATAAGTGTCATCCTGCCCAACTCATCCACCTGCGCACGGATATAAGTGCGGTCTGTATTACGCTGAGGTGCCTGGCTCTTTATGGTGTAGAGGCCTATATCCTGATAGCGCTCATCTTTCTCAAAAGCATAACCAGCCTTGATCTTGTCAAAAGCAGCCTGAGCCACGGCAATCATGCTGTCCTCATATTCAATGATACGCATCTGCTCGGCCTCCTCAATCTGCTGCATCAACTTAATGCCCTGCCTGCGGGTCTCAAAGGCCTTGGGGTAGAGAATCTTTATGCTGTCAATCTCCTGCTTGGCCACATTGTAATTACCAATGCTGAAAGCCTCCTTTGCATTATCCAGATGGTGTCCGGCTTTCTGCTCTATGCTCTCCTGGCATGAGATAACAAATATGCACAATGCCACTAATGCAAGTATCTTTTTCATCTCAGTTGTTTTATCCGATGCAAAAGTACTTGTTTTTCTTCAAGTATGGCCGGATTTATCTCAAGAGCTTCTTTTCTGTACGGATAGTGCCGTCACTGTAGCGCGTCACCACTATTGTCAGTCCGGATGGAGAATCTATCTTCTGGCCCGACAGATTGTAATATTCAACTGTTGTATCCGTAATGCTGGCAGCTATGCTTTCTGCATTTGTTGTGCCACCTGTTGAGAAGCCTCTCCTTATGGCATACTGCACAAACTTATCCTGAGAATCAAGAACTTGAGTCTTGTTCCTGAAATAGATGTTGTACTCCTGGGCATTACAGTTCTCTATCTCCAGGCTGAAAGGCTGAGGATAGAACATCTTTGTGGAGTCCTCATAGTTGATTTCAAACCACAGGTAAATGCACTGGTCCGTTACAATGTAATTAAGGTGGTTGGTCTGGGCCCCGCTTCCATAGTATGCACCTTCTGCCTTGAAATGGCCGTTGTTGTCAAGTGTGAACTTGGCTTCGGTCCATTCGCATTCATCCACAGGGGCAAATGATTTCTTGTCTTTCAGAATGCTGCCTTCATCCAGAACCGTGACTTTGCACAGTTTACTGACACTGCCATCCAATGATTCCGCGCCAACGGTCGTAATGCCGCCCATAATGGTGTTTGCAGAGGTTGGCTTCAATGCTGTTACCAAACCATTCATGTCAACGGTAACATAATTGTCAAGTGGATGCATGCTCTCCATCCATCTGATCTTGGCATCAGCCGGACTTACATGCAACTGATAGCTTTCACCCACCTTAAGGGTAATGCTTTGCTCCTCAAGTGTAAATCCATCAACCACATGGGTTGTATCAGTCTGTGCATTTGCAAGACTGCCCATACACATTATTACAAGCGAAAACAGAATTGTAGTAATCCTTTTCATAACTCCAGTTTTTAAAAGGTCCAACAATAAATTACTTGGCAAATATAATGCTGATTAAGAGTCAAAACCAAATGATTCCGGTGATAAATATAGGAAATTTTTGGGACAAAACTTTCCCGATGCTGCTGTCCGCTCCTGAACCGCCAAAACCGAGAACGTCATTGATCTGCTTCTGAGTATTACCTTTACAACCGTTATTAAATCAGGATTACAACCTGCTAATAACAACGCTGCAAAAGCCAACATCGGCAAATAAGGAGTTTTCATATTATTAAAGCATTAAAGGGTTATCGGCACAAATATAAATAATAACCGTGGATTTTTGAGTATCTTTGCGATAAATGAAGATATACAGTGACGAGGAACTGGCCAGGCTGCTTGACCGTAAGGAGTTCAGGCTGCTCTCTCAGACTGCCGACAGTCTGGGACTGGAGTGCTATGTGGTGGGAGGATATGTGCGAGACCTGTTTTTGGAGCGTCCCAGCAAGGATATTGATGTGGTGGTTGTGGGCAGCGGTTTGGAGATGGCCAAGGCTTACGGCAAGGCGTTGGGTCGCGGCGCGCATGTGAGTCTGTTCAAGAACTTTGGTACGGCACAGGTAAAGCGCGGTGATCTGGAGGTGGAGTTCGTGGGAGCACGGAAGGAGTCATATCATCGCGAATCAAGAAATCCGATTGTTGAGGACGGCACTCTTGAGGATGACCAGAACCGTCGTGACTTTACCATAAACGCAATGGCCATCTGCCTGAACGCAGACAGGTTCGGTGAACTGGTTGACCCGTTCGGCGGAATTGATGACCTGCAGGACCGTATTATCCGTACTCCCCTTGATCCTGAGATAACCTTCAGTGACGATCCGTTGCGAATGATGCGTTGCATCAGGTTTGCCACCCAACTCAATTTCTATATAGATGATGAGACATTTGCATCACTAGAGAAGAACCGCGAGCGCATAAACATAATATCCAAGGAGCGCATATCGGAAGAACTCAACAAGATACTGCTGGCACCCGTTCCGTCCAAGGGATTCATTGATTTGGACCGATGCGGACTGCTCCAACTGATATTCCCGGAACTTGCAGCACTCCAGGGTGTGGAAACGGTCAACGGACGCGGCCACAAGGATGTGTTCTTCCATACACTTGAGGTGCTGGACAACGTGGCCCGAAACAGCAGCGACCTGTGGCTGCGCTGGGCGGCGTTGCTGCACGATATAGGCAAACCGCGCACCAAGAAGTGGGAGCCCACGCACGGCTGGACATTCTACAACCACAACTATGTGGGCATGAAGATGATTCCCGGCATTTTTGAGCGCATGAAACTGCCCAAGAACGAGAAGATGAAGTATGTGCAGAAGATGGTTGAACTGCATATGCGTCCCATTGCAATCGTCGATGATGAGGTGACAGACTCAGCCGTTCGCCGTCTGCTCTTTGATGCCGGCGATGACATAGATGACCTGATGACTCTGTGTGAGGCCGATATCACCTCCAAGAACGAGCAGAAGAAAAAACGTCATCTGGAGAACTTCAAACTGGTACGCCAAAAGATGGTTGACCTTGAGGAGAAGGACCGTATCCGCAATTTCCAGCCCCCGATTGACGGATTGGAGATTATGCACATCTTTGGACTTGAGCCTACAGCAATAGTAGGTGAACTCAAAGCATCAATCAAGGATGCCATCCTGGACGGAGTCATACCCAATGAGCACGATGCTGCATACAACTTTCTGATTGAGGAGGCGCGCAAACGTGGCCTTGAACCAAAATACTAACCTTTTATGACAAGAAAATCTTATATTTCTATTGCTTGTGCCGTATTAATGGTATTTGCAACCGTATCATGTAACCGTGAGGTTAAGTTAGGCAAGTCACCTGTAAAGAAAGTGGTGGCAGCTATGACTCTAGAAGAGAAGGTCAACCTGCTTGTAGGCGTAGGTGCTTGGAACGGTCCTGAAATTGCCCAGGAAATCCAGGATGCAAAGAACCTTATTCCCGGTTGTGCCGGACAGACCTATCCAATACCCCGTCTGGGAATACCTTCCGTAATGTTGCCCGATGGCCCCGGCGGACTCAGAATCAACCCCACACGTCAGGGTGAGGATAAGACATATTACTGTACATCATTCCCCGTAGCAACCATGCTTGCCCAGACCTGGAACCAGCAACTTGTTGAGGAGGTTGGTGTTGTCATAGGTGATGAGGTTAAGCGCTACGGAGCAGACTGCCTGCTTGCACCAGCACTTAACATTCACCGTAATCCTCTTCTTGGCCGTAACTTTGAGTACTACTCTGAGGATCCCGTAATATCAGGCAAGACCGCCGCCGCAATGGTACGTGGCGTGCAGACAAACGGTGTAGGAACCACAATCAAGCACTTTGCCCTGAACAACCAGGAGACCAACCGTATGGCCAATGACGCACAGGTTGACCAGCAGACATCACGTGAAATCTATCTCAAAGGTTTTGAGATTGCAGTACGTGAGTCACAGCCTTGGGCAGTTATGACATCATATAACAAGATTAACGGTACTTACGCACCAGAGAACGAAACTCTGATTGAAGGCATACTTCGTGAGGAGTGGGGATTTGAGGGTATGGTTATGACCGACTGGGGCGGCGGACGCGATGCAGTTGCCACCGTCAATGCCGGAAACGACCTGCTCATGCCTGGTAGCGCAAATCAGATAAACAGCATCATAGAGGCTGTCCGTAACGGTATTCTTGATGAGAAGATAATAGACCGTAACGTAACCAGAATCCTGGAGTTCATTGCCCGCTCGCCCAAGATGCAGGGTTATGAGTTCCAGAATGATCCCGACCTTAAGGCTCATGCCCAGGTATCACGTTCAAGCGCTACCGAGGGTATAGTCCTGCTCAAGAATAACGGTGCCCTGCCTTTTGCCAAGAACTGCCGGATGATAGCCCTGTACGGAACCAGTTCATATGATATGTACGTAGTGGGTACCGGTAGCGGCAGTGTCAACTACGAGCATGCCGTGGGACTCAATGAGGGACTTACCGCAGCCGGATACAAACTGGAGCCGTCGGTTTCATCGGCCTATACCAAATACGTTCAGGAGAACAACCGACGAGTAAGTGCACAGAACTTTATGCGCACAGGTCTGACCAACCATGTCATTCCGCAGTCTCTGGTTCGCAAGCCCTACCAGTACCGTGCCGATGCTATATCAAGTGACATTGCAGTCATCACCATAGGCCGCAGTTGCGGTGAGTCTGCCGACCGTGGTATTGAAGGTGATTATACCCTGACCGACATTGAGCAGGGTCTTATCAAGGACGTTTGCGATGCATTCCATTCAAAAGGCAAGAAGGTTGTGGTTATCCTGAATATCGGCGCTCCCATTGAAACTGCCAGCTGGAAATCACAGCCCGATGCAATCCTTCTGGCCGGACTGCCCGGACAGGAGGCCGGTCATGCCATCACTGACGTTCTGAAGGGTGCTGTCAATCCTTCAGGCAAGCTGGTTGACACATATGTGGTTGACTTAAACAAGATGCCTTCGACCGCAAACTTCCCGGTCAATGCACGTGACCTGCAGTCAAAGGCCCGCGCCAACCGCGGCAACCCAGATGCAAAGCCCGTTGCACTGTATGACTATACCGAGTATAAGGAACGTCTGGACATAGGCTACCGCTACTATGACCGTCATCCCGAGCAGGTTTCATATCCGTTCGGATTCGGTCTAAGCTACACCACATTCCAGTACAGTGAGCCCCAGGCAACTGTTGAAGAAGGCGTAATCAGCCTTTCAATCAAGGTTACCAACACCGGTGCAGTTGCAGGCAAGGAGGCTGTTCAGGTATACATTGAGGCTCCCAAGGGAGGTCTGAACAAACTGACCAAGGAACTCAAGACCTACGGCAAGACCGCTCTGCTCCAGCCGGGTGAAAGCGAGACGCTGGAGTTCAGACTCTCTGAGTATGACCTGGCTTCATTTAATCTCAGTGAATCCTGCTGGCAGACAGTCAATGGTGATTACAAGGCCGACTTTGCAGCATCCTCACAGGATATCCGCTGCCAGGCTCAGTTCACCATCGCTGAGGATCAGAACTTCCCGGCTATCGGCAACTTATGACAAAGAGGACGGCTGTCTTCATCGAACCAGATTGTGATTATGGATTGTATAAAAGGTAAGTCAACCCTTAATACAATTCTTCCCAACGGAGTTTGTTGCAGTGAAGTATAAATGCTATCTTTAACGGTGAATTCAGGGTAGAATCCGGATCCACATTGTTAGTCAGATAAGAGTACACCAATTCTATAGTTACAGTTATGAGAAAGATAATCACATTGTTTGCCTTTGTACTATCGGCACTTAACTCAACCGCTCAATATGGGTGGAATGCTGTTAAGGTTTTTGATTTTGATGCTGAGGACAAGGTGTATAATATGTACATTGATTCTGTAGGAGGTGCTGATGGAGATGCTGTATTCTGTTTTCAGTCTGATTCAACCAACAGACTGATCAAGACAGATTTATATGGAGAAATAATACAAATCTCTGACAATCCTTATAGGGCTTTCACGGTTTTCAATGGTGACACCTTGGTGTCTGCTGCAGATGCAGTAATCAATATTAAAAGCGGTGATTCAGTTTTCATTGCTCCTCATGATTATATTATTGGTGATATTACATCAAACTCATTTGCAGCTTATGTTGTTGTCATGACGCCTTATAGAATAGAAAAACGTTTTTTGATTGTGGATTGTATAAAAGGTAAATCGATTATCAATACTATTATTCCTCTAGGAATCTGTTGCAGTGAGGAGGGCGTATATTATATGACTAACGGTTTTGTGAACTATGTTGATGTCAATGGTGATAACAGGGCTCAGACAACTGATTCTGTTAAAGACCCGGCTGGAATAACTTACTACAAAGGTTCACTATACGTCTATTCAAATGCAGACAAAGTTGTTTACAAGTTACAGCCCTCTGATGAAAATTCAGTCTATTCTGTTATTGACTCTAAGATAAATAGCGAGCCTGTACATTATGGACTAGACGGAAGAATTATAGATTCATCCGCCCCTGGTATTCATGTTATAAGATACCCTGACGGTTCAGTTAAAAATACTGTTATCTGGTCAGAGTAAACTTCAATGTAAAGCCAGCATCATGAGTAGATGTGGGGTAGGCCGATGTCGATACCAGCGGGAAGTTGCTCTGGAAATCGTAGTAGAAATTCAGGGTGAGCATGCGGCTGTAGGTGTAGTCGGCACTGAACGATAACTTGAATGCACGGTTGCCGCTGGTGGCTTGGGTAATTTCCTCACGCAGATTACGGCATAGGGCATTCTGGTTACGGTATGAGAGGTCCAGATTCATGTTCAGGTCATTGCTTACCTGATTGCGTCCAGTTCCGGATTGAGCCCCGAACAGCTTCACTCCTGTTATTTTGTAACCGGCACCCGCGGTAATGTCATCGGACGATGTCTCAACAACCTGAACGGCTGTAGTGCTGAGTGTAAGCACTCGTGTCTTGCGGAATTCCAGATGTGCCGATATATCATTGAGGAAAGTCATGCTCACGCCGCACAGCGGTGCGAATGACTCGTTGATTGATACTGAACTTATATTGTACATGGTGCTCGGTATGGGATTGCCGGTGGTTACATCTTCAATGAATCCTCGGCCGTTCATATACTCCATGTAACTGTTGAAAGTGTTGAAACTGCCTACGGAGTAAACGCTCTTGTAAGCGTGAGTCAGGTTGAAACTCTTGAAATGTTTCCTGAAGAAAGGCAGTTTGCTCAGTCCGCTGTATGTGAGTGTCCAGTTGGGCAACATGCTCAGAATATTTGGGAACAGGTCTAACGTGGCTTTATGAGCGTCGCGGCCGGTGTATGCCGACAGGAATGCCGGTATCAGCACATCCGATGAGTACATGTCAACACCGCCGTTGGCGGGATTATAAGCCTGACCGGCCAAAGAACTGAGAGACGGGTAACGGGCTCCTTCATATTGGGACTCTATCCGGTCGCGTATTACAGGCAGTGAAGCGGTCAGACGTTCAAAACTGCGTGAACTGTAGTTCCTCTTTGATGAATGTCTTTCAAATGCACTTGAGATGCTGACAGTGGTCATGCTGAAATTACCGCCTCTGTTGGTCGGCATACCAGCATACATATACTGAATACGGCTGTTGGCCGATCTGCTCCAACTGGCATTGGCATCTATCTTTATGTCGCGGAACGGCTCAAGGGTCATCTTTATCTGCAGGTCTTCACTTGCGGTGGATGTTGCGGTGTGGGCGATGCTGTCACCGCTCAGCAACCATCCGTTACCCATGGCTTTATGCAGGTAACTGTCATCGGTAAGACCGAACGCAAAGTCAAGTCCCGGGGTAAGCATGCCCGACATCTTACTCTGTCCGAATGTCCTTGAGTCAGGCATGAATCCCGGAAGGGTCATGTTATAGTCATTGCGGTATGATACGGATACGTTACGTACCATCATAAGGGCACGAAGTCCCATTTCCATTCCCTCCCTCATGTTGAACCTCTGCTTGCGTTCTGGTGCATCCGGATCCTGAATAACCCTGAGCACCACATTCAGGGTATCCTTGACTTTGATTGAAACACTGTCTGGGCTGAGTTTGCGGAACTTGATCTTAACTGTCTTGCCATCTTCCGTGGTAGCGGTCAGCTTAGGCGTTAAGGTACCCAGGGAATGAACTACGACATTACGCTGCCCGGGCAGAAGTGTCAATTCCTGCTGGTAACGTCTTATGCGGTTTGATGTATATGTGCTTGATGACCTGCCGTTGGATGAATACCGGTTGTTCAGGAGGTGCAGATAATTAACCTTGTTATACAGATTAAGCAGGTTGAATCTTCCGTTCAATGATATGGAACGTCTATTGCTGATGATATTTCCGTAGTTGGTGCCGTCGGCATATGTGGTACCGCGGTTCCATGAATAACCGGAGTTGAAGCCAGCATCGGCCGTAATCCAATCCAGCACGGGTATTTTATTAATAGGTATGGTGTATGCGGCGTTGAATGACTGGTTGTAGTCAAGCGGACGTCCCATATTCATAAGACTCATCTTTACGGAGTCTTTCCATAACTGATAACTGTCAGGGTACAGGTCTTTGTTGACCACGGTGTATGGCTCTTCTATCTCGGCTCTTGTCCTGGCACTGAATGAGAGCCTGAGCAACTGCAGCGGATTCCAGTTTACAGACATGTCACGGTTCATGTAGAACTGTTGAGAGAATATTACAGGGATTCCTTCAGAACCTTCCAGGTCACGTTCCTGCAACTCGTGATAACTGCGTTGCAGTCCTGCATTGAATGATATGCTCTGCGGAAGCCAGCCTATCTTGGTGTCCTTCACGATAGAGAACCACTTGGCATCATACGGTAAGGCTGCAAACGGAGACCATCCCTGACTGGCCGGTGCATAATTGTAATCGACTGCCGCCCTCCAGTTGTCATCGTGCTCGTAGTCTATGGTGCTGTTGCTGCGGTCACTCTTGTTCTCGGAGTAACTGAACGAGAAGTTGGCGGGGTCATAAGGCATGGGCGTTTCGCTGCTTATATTGACCTTGGCACCCGATATGCTGAAATTCTTACTCTCTCTGAGATCCTGTGAAATGCTTTGTATAGAGTCACGCTGTGAGCCTTCGGGGAATGACTCTATGACATCATCCAACAGCAGGTCTGTGTCATATGGACTGTACTTGGGTGATGTCTTCTCTCTGGTGAAAGAGTAGTAGACAGGTATCGATATACGGGACTTTTCCGGAAGGAAACGTCCTACGTTGGTGCTTGTCGTTACGGAGTATTTATAGTAGTCATCTGTCTTGCGGTCCTTTACACTCTGTTCAAGCCCACCGTAACCGGCAGTAGTCATCTGTCCCGCCAGGTCTACTGATGCCACATCTGACAGCCTGAGTCCCAGTGTGCTGTGTGCCGCCATTCCTCCTTTGCTCTCGTAACCCACCAGACGCAGTTCATTGACCCATACCTCGGCGTTCTTGGCGCTCATGGAGTTGTTCCTGACGCCTATCATTATGGCTCTTACATTGCCGATAGACGGGTTACCCACTACGGTAATACGGTTCTCCGGGTGGTTGGGGTCATATTCACTATAGACAGTTGAAGCGCTGATGGCACCCAGGTTTTTCTGTATGTTGCGGTTGTTCTTTACCTGAGTGAGTATGTCGAATTCTATGTCCAGCATGTTTTTCTCGGGCCAAACCATCCTGCGGTCATTCTCATTTGTGCCGCTGTAATGTCCTGCGGGAGTGAGGTCAAGCGGGATTTCATACTCGTAGTAGTTACCGGAGTAGTCCGAACCCAAACGTATGAACACCGAGATGTCTCCGTTGTTCAGGGTCCCGTCATCAGGCAGTAATGCCTCAGCATGGCTGAACATCTGGATGCGCTGGTATTTGCGCAGATCCAGTGAACTCTTCTTGTAAATACCGCGCGCCTCGCCGGCTCCGAGTCCTGTAACCTTAAGACTCATTGCCTGCTCGTTGTCCTGTACTAACTGCACCTGGTTGGGGTCCAGTATGCGAGTCACGCCTGGAGGAACCACATAGTTCACGGGAGCGCGGTCTCCGTTCTCCTCAATATTGACCGATGTGGCAGAGAATTTGCCCGATATGGTGGGGGTGCGGTTGGTGGCACTGTAAATGGGCTGCTCGTAGTTGCGCCATTGGCTGGTCATAAGTTCAAGTGATCCGAAACGCACGTGAACCTCATCCTGGAATCCGGTCAGATACATGCGCATGAAACGGATTGAACTGAAATCACGGATACCGCCCTCGGCTTTCTCATATTCATTGACAGGTATGCGGAAACAATACCAGTTGACTGTCTCGGTATTGCCGTTACGCAGTTTTACCTTTACCTCCCTTTTATCGGATATATAGTTACGGCCTATCTCCAGGTCACCCGGACGCAGGGATATACGGTACTGGAAGAATTTCTCATACTCATCCATTGTATAGTCACCGTTGGCATCCTCCACATCGGGGGTGGTACGGGCGGACTGGTCATATCTGCTGCCGCTTTCGGCATTGTTGGGTGAGTTGCCTTCCGTTCCGTTATACTTACGGTAACGGTCCATGACAGACATGTTTGCATCGTCGTAATCGGCTCCGCGATAGTAGTGGTAGGTATCGGCAGCAGGGTCATCGTAGATGTTCTGGTATACTTCAGGTTTTACCTTGCCGCGGATCTGGCTCAGGTATGTAGCGTATGCGGGCCAACTGCGCTCTTCGTCGGAGTTCAGTCCGTTCAGACCTACATCCTGACGGTCACGGCTGTCGGCTGCGTTGTTGTCAAATGCATAGACCAGACTCTTGCCTGTGGGAACCTTACCCCATACGGTTTGTGTCCATTTGGCCGAATCGCCGTCCACGGGAATACCGTTCTCATAGAATTTCTTTCCGTCCAGCAGGACATCTTCAGAGACCTCACCCAGATTCATGTACAGGTCACCACCTGCCGCACTCTGGTTATATATGAACGGGTCCAGCATCCAGAACTCTATGTATTCAATGTTAGCAGCCTCAAAGTCAGTTGTGGTGAGACGTCGCATGATACCGCCCCAGTTGTCTTGGGGATTGGGCAGATGACCATCGGCATCCAGGTCCGGATTCAGGTTGTACGGTCCGCGCTCGTTGGGGTAATATGCCAGGTTGAGTATCTGCAGTGTTGTAGACTCACTTGATGTGGACTCCTTGTTGGGGTAGAGTTCACGCTCATAGACTTCGCGTACATAATGGTTGGAGAGTTGCTCCAGGTCTGTCTTGATGTGGGCCGGGGTGAGCGGTGAGTTGCGGCGGGTGAACAGCGGGTCTATAGTAAACCAGTTCAACAGGGCACGGTTGAATCCGGCCTCAACCTGACCTGATTTGCCGTATCCCTTCATACCCTTAGGTACGGCCGACAGACTCCAGGCCGATGGTTGCAGGATACTTATCCCGCTCTCGGCACTTTCAAAATCATCGATGTATGATGCGCTTCCCTGTACCTTATCTGATACTGATGACTGCAGTGCGGCCATTTCGGCCCTGAAGTTTATGCTTGACGGTTGAGTGGCGTTCACAAACGGAATCCGGTTTATGATGTTTGTGATAGCCTGGCTTTCGTGCCTCCAGTTCATGTTGAGTCCGTACATGGTGTTGACCAGAGGCTCGTCGCCCATGGTGACCTTGCTGGTCAAGGGTTTCTCATTCAGGTGCATGAAAGTTCCGCCCATCTGGAAATTGGGAGTGAAATCATACATCCAGTTGACTCCGGCCATGGTCTTGCGCTGCATACTGTATTCGGTGTTGCTTTCCAACTGGACATTTACGCTGGTGCCTGCGTCAATAATGCTCTGGTTGATTATCGTGACCGTTCCCATGCTGTAATCTACGGTATAGTCACTGTTCTCAAGCAGGGTTGTGCCGCCGGCGGTTACCACAACCGATCCGCGCGGTATGTTGTATGAACCCAATTGTATGACATTGCTGTTTGTGCCCGAATACTGGCCTATGAGCATGAACTTGTCCTTGTTGGCGATACGCTTGGCAACCACTCTCGTGGAGTCATATAGTTCCTGGAACACGTATTTGTCTGCTACCGCGTCATTGTCTATCGCTTTCCTCAGATGGCTTCCGAACGGTTCCACTACCGGGAATATAATCTTGCCGTTTGACGCCTGTACAGTGTATCTTTCTATAAAATCAAACTTGCCGTTGGGGTGCGGATTGTTGTTGTCATCCAGACGGTCCAGGTTCATCAGACGCAGCAGAGGCATGTTCTTGAGCCCGGCCTCGGGTATATATGTCAGACGACTGCCGGTACTGTCGCTGTTATAGTAAATACCCAGTTTGAACTGTGCATTCTGTATGTTTCCCTGAGTGATGGAGTATATGTTCTTCATCATGAGGTCCCAGGTGCCGCTTCCGGGTGAATTGGAGTTGGATTTAAGCAATTTGACAAACAGTGTCTCCCTGGCATCGGTCTTGTCCGATGAGAATTCACCCACCTGATAACTGTTGCCTCCGTAAGTATATTCAAAAGCCACGGCCAGCACCTCGTCCGATGCCAGAGCGCTCTTGAGTGATATGTAACCCAGTTCGCTGTTAAGGGTATAGTCCGATGAATTCAGTTTACGCGCGTTAGAGATTTTCTCATAGTCGGTGCTTCCTTCCAGGAATGATCCGATGGAGGTTGCCACCTGATCTATGTCGCGAGCGTCCGGATAATCATTGGTAATACGTCTGTACAGGTCATTGGCCGCATTGGCCGGAGCGGGACCGCCTTGAGCGTTCCAGATGGAGTTGCTTATATGCCCGGTCTCACCCAGGTCCGTGAATGCCACTATGTTGCGAGGGTTGTCGTAGTTGCTCCTCTTGTTGGTGACCCATACCTCAACTCGTGTTATCTGAACGCCGGAGACTATGCTGGGCAGCATAGCCATGTTGGCGTCATAGTTGTCACGGAAGAAATGTGCCAGGAAGAAGTGACGGTTCTCATCATAACTGCTGGCATCTATCTCAAAGTCATTGATCTGCTGTCCTCCCTGTGAGCTGACAGAGGCCGATGTGGACTCTTTCTGTGACAGGACCATCTGCAACTTGAGTTTTCCGAACTGAAGGTCGGACCTGATGCCGAACAGTGACGATGCCCCCTGTATGAGCGATGAGTTGGTGGGGAAGCTTATGTTTCCTGCCTCCAGAAGCCTGATAATCTCATCCTCCTTACCCTCATAACGCAATTTAATCGTCTTGGCGTCAATTTCAAACGTGGCCTCGGTATTATAGTTGAGGTTCATGTTTATCTTGTCACCTACCCGGGCATTGATGTTCAGGTTTATCTGCTCGTCAAAGTCAAATCCTCCTGTGGTGCGGTTCTGGACTGAAAGCGAAGGATTGTTTACCTTGTTCCGGTTGTAGCCGAATTTGATCGCAGCCGATCCGCTTGTCTTGACCTGCACTCCGCCCGGGCCGAATATCTTCTCGGCCGGTCCCAGGTCAAACTTCATATCGGTAAAGTCAAACTTGTTGTCTCCCTGAGCGTTGAACTCCTCAGTATACTTGTCACGGTAGAATGACTGCAACGAACGCTGCATCATCATGCGGTTATACTCATTGGGCGTCATGACCGTGGGGACATCAATGTAATAATCACCCAATTTATAACCTATGCTGAACGTCTCGTCATTTTCATCGTAGGTAATCTCCTCTGTTATGTTTTCGGGGTTTGGGAGAGTTCTGCGGACACCCTGCGCATAAAGGCAGTGGGGGCCCCCACAGAAGCAGGAGCCCAAGAGCAGCAATACTGCAGCAAGGTGTCTTACCTTAATCATCAGATGCGTTTGAGTGCTTCGCGGATGACGGCTTCAACCGTCAGCCCCTCCTGTTCCTTAAGGATTGCCTGTACTACTTTCTGTGAGGCGGCCTGCGGGAAGCCTAATGTAACCATGGCTGTTATGGCCTCTGTTGCTATCTGTCCGGTTTGTATGCCGTCCTGTATGCCAAGCGGCATCTCATCGGACTGGCTCTTGGCTATCTTGTCATGTAGATCCACTATGATGCGCTGTGCGGTCTTGGCACCTATGCCTTTTACTTTCTTGAGCAGCGAGTCATTACCGGAACTTATGATGCCGGTCAGTTCGGCGGGAGTGAAAGATGACAGTATCATCCTGGCCGATGCACCGCCTATGCCCGAAACCGATATGAGCATAAGGAACAGCTCGCGTTCCTGCCTGCCGCTGAATCCGTACAGGACGTATGCATCCTCGCGTATGGCTTCATAAACATACAGACGTGCATTGTCCTTGCCCTGAATGGCCGAATATGTATACAGTGAAATGTTCAGATCATATGCAACGCCGCCCTGGGTGAGCAGGACCGCCTGGGTGGGGGTGAGTTCCTCAATCTTTCCCTGAATGAATTCAATCATGATAAATATGCGTTTGTTATGTAAGTGTTGCTTAGAAATAACGTACTCCCTGCGTTATTATTGCACGCACGCGTACTATATAAAGCACTTTTTTATAACTTCGCCCCCCGAAAACCTTAATAATTAAGACCTATGGAAAAAATCAAAGCAGCAATTGTAGGCTATGGAAACATCGGAAAGTATGTACTTGAAGCCCTTGAGACAGCACCTGATTTTGAGGTGGCAGGCATAGTACGCCGTAACGGCGGAGCCGATGCTCCCAAGGAACTTTCGGGATATAAGATTGTAAAGAATATTTCAGAACTCCCCAAGCCCGATGTGGCTATCCTGTGCGTACCTTCACGCAAGACCGAAGAGTATGCCCGTGATATTCTTCCACTCGGCATAAATACAGTTGACAGTTTTGATATACATACACTCATTCCGGAGACCCGCAAGCGTCTTATGCAGGTTGCCCAGGATGCAGGAAAGGTGGCCGTGATATCTGCAGGATGGGATCCCGGTACAGATTCGATAGTACGTTCGCTGATGCAGGCCATGGCTCCCAAAGGTGTCAGCTACACCAATTTCGGACCTGGAATGTCAATGGGCCATTCGGTTGCGGTAAAGGCCGTTCCGGGTGTAAAAGACGCACTCTCCATGACTATTCCGGTAGGCACAGGCATACATCGCCGTATGGTATATGTTGAGATTCTTGACGGTTATCGCTTTGAAGATGTAGCAGCCGCAATCAAGGCCGATCCCTACTTTGTCAACGATGAGACACACGTAATGCAGGTGGAGTCGGTAGATGCACTCAAGGATATGGGACACGGTGTGAATCTGACACGCAAGGGCGTATCGGGCAAGACACAGAACCAACTGTTTGAATTTGACATGAAGATAAACAATCCTGCACTTACAGGTCAGATACTGGTATGCGCCGCCCGTGCATCAATGCTCCAGAAGCCCGGTTGCTATACAATGATAGAGATGCCGGTTATAGATTACCTGTATGGAGACAGGGAGGATCTTGTAAGACATCTGGTTTGATATCACAGTTGGAACGCCAGCCCCAGAAACAGTTCTTCGGGCTTGCCATACCCAAGGTATAAATATGCCTTGGGTTCTTTTTTTATGTGAAACGAGTATCTGAGATACCCTCTGTATACCAATGGCATGCCGTCAATCATCGTCCTGTGATAAGCCTCTCCGTATGATACCTGATCTTTGTCAAAATATGTGCCGATACTGACATTTGCCTTGCAGTTGGAATACAGTTTTCTGAACCCCTTGCCTATGGAGCCTCCTATGGCAAAATTCTTCCGGACAAGACCGGCCTCAACCATATATACCGATGATATGTAACTGCCGGTAAAATGAATGTCTTCAGGATATTGGTACCATCCCATCGAAGTGGGAATACCTTTGGTAGGCGGCTGAATGTCGGCCCCCATGGATAAACCCCAGAAAAATGTTTCATTGATTTCATAGAATAAACTGGCGGTCATTATTCCGGTAGTGCTCAATGAAACACCGAAAGAGATGGAAGGAGGAGTATAAGGCTCCTCTTTTTCAAACCCCCATGCCTTGAGCTCTTCGGTTAAGGTGCTGTCCTGATCAATCTTTGTGTCTGGCGGCATACCCAGGTATTCGTCATAATAGAAATAACCGGCAAAGGTTTGCCTTTGGGCATCGACAAGTTTGCCGTATCCGTGTTTCATGTCGTCTTTCCACTCTCCGTCATAGACTCCTCCGTCTTCAAACCGGAGTTTGCCGTACCCGTTGAATCTGTCATTTTTCCATCGTCCTTCATATCGGGCTCCACTGGCGTAGATGTATATTCCCGTACCCTCTTTGACATGATTGCGGAAATCACCTTTGTAAATATCTCCGTCGGGATAGACCAAGGTACCCTGGCCGTTCCAGAGTCCGTCTTTCCAACCTCCTTCATATACGGTGCCGTCGGGATATATGCATATTCCGTTGCCGTTGAACAGCGAGTCCTGAATCTGCCCCATATACAGCGAACCGTCATCCAGCAGCAATGTGTCAGCAGGGATGCTGTCATTGGGACTCCATGCATACACCGTAAGGTTGGCTAGGATGGATGCCGATAATATTATGATTCTACCCGATATCATATTCCAAAAATCAGAAGGTCACGCCGGCCCCTATGAAAAAGCCGTCAATGTTGCCGTATCCTGTCCTGAAGGAACAGGAATACAGATACGGTATTGAGCGGCTTATCACAAAGTCGGTGAATAAGTCATAAGCAAACCTGACTCCTGTCATTTTCTCCCTGTAATAGAGAGTTCCCGGCTCATAGTAACTGTCGTTGTGCTCCAGGCTGCGGCAGTTGCGTATAGTGTTCTTCAGACCTATTCCGACGGCTCCGCCTATTGAGAACCATCCCAAACTAACTCCGCATTGGCCGGTCAGTTTAAAGAAGTTGCAGGTATTCTCTGTCATTATCTCGTCAGGAAAGTCATTCCAATCTATGAGAATGATCTTTTCGCTTGTTTCATCGTCGTAAGTAACGGATTCCTTGCCAATCCTTTTGTTCACGGTGTTGATTCCAAGCGAGAAGCCGGCAAAAAAACGTTCCGATGTGTGAAAATCGGCATGCAGCGAAAGAATATGATTGATTCCGTAAGACATGAATATGGTTGCGTCATCCGTGTCATGCCAGGATGATTTTCTCCTTTTCCCGGATTTATCCGACTGATTCCAACCGAAATCATTATTGTTGTCAAAGGCACTGGTTTGGATGCTGGGTGGCAGGATAAAAAGATCATCCATGAATTCACCTTTCTGCAATGCTCCGGTACCGGCATCGTAATAAACACCTAAACCGTGTTTCCTGTCATCTCTCCACTCGCCGGCATAGATACTGCCGTCGGCATAGTTCATAGTGCCTGAGCCGTTGAACCTGTTATTCTGCCAGTAGCCTTCATAACGGCTTCCGTCAGAGTAGGAGTATTTTCCGTATCCGCTGAACTGATGTTTGCTGAATTCTCCGCTGTATGAGTCTCCGTCCGGGTAATACAGATCGCCCTTTCCGTCCCACATGCCGTCTTTCCATTCTCCCTGATAAACAGTGCTGTCGGCATATACCATCTTGCCGTATCCGTTGAACAGTGAATCGGCTATCTGTCCCAGATACCATGCTCCGTCATCAAACCATATGGTATCGGCCCTGGCTATGGTGTCATTTGTTGCTGAAGCGTATGCTACAAGGGTGCTTACAGACAATATTGAGAGTATAACAAAGCGTTTGAGTGACATATCGGTGTAAAGGTATGGAAAAATCATTAACTTTGCGAGTTCACAATAGTTAAACACCGCAGTTATGAATGAAAAACAGGATTTGGTATGCGTTTTCAAGGGTCAGGCCTTTGAAGCTGAGGTGGTACGTGCCCGTTTGGAGTCAGACGGCATACCGGCAATGGTAATGAACAATACTATGAGTGCTATTTTTTCAACATATACCGCAATGGCCGGTGCGTTCTCGGTTCTTGTCAATCCTCAGGACAGGGAGCATGCCGAACAACTTTTACAGGAACAATGAAATATCCCGAACGTATAGCTGTCAAGGTGGGCAGCAATGTGCTGACCCGTCCCGACGGCCGTCTTGACATATCACGTATGGCAGCTCTGGTGGACCAGATTGCCGAACTCAGACATCGTGGCATCGAGGTGCTGCTCATTTCATCGGGTGCCGTGGCATCTGGCAGGGGAGCGCTTCCCAACCTCAAGGATGAGAGCGTGACCGGCCGTCAGCTTTTTGCCGCAGTAGGTCAGGCCAAACTGATAGAGCACTACTATGACCTTTTTCAGGAATACGGAATAACCGTAGGCCAGATTCTCACCACAAAGGAGAATTTTACTAATGAGACTCTCCATGCCAATCAGATGCGTTGCATGACCGCAATGCTTGATAACGGGGTAGTACCGGTAATCAATGAGAATGATACCGTATCGGTAGAGGAACTTATGTTTACCGACAACGATGAGCTCTCAGGTCTGGTAGCACGTATGATGAAGGCCGAGATACTGGTTATCCTGAGTAATGTGGACGGTGTGTTCACCGGTAATCCCGATGAGCCCGGATCGGAACTCATCCATGACGTTTACCCCGACGATGATTACTCCGGCTGCGTAAGCACCAGCAAGTCCCAGTACGGACGCGGCGGAATGATGACCAAGATGAAGACCGCTCTCGGAGTGGCTGCCGACGGTATTGAGGTGCGTATTGCAAACGGCCGCCGTCAGGATGTCCTGCTGGAGGTCCTTACGGATCCGGAGAACGCCCGCTGCACACGTTTCCATGCTTCAAAGAAATAACCATGATAGAAAAGACATTAGAACTACTTAAAGATGCTTCATATTCTCTTCCCATGCTGGATGAGAATCAGATAAATGACCTGCTGCTCACATTGGCCGATGCCATTGAGATAAACTCGGCCGCATTGCTTGAGGCCAATGCCAGGGATCTGGCACGCATGGACCGCAGCAATCCGGTCTATGACCGCCTGCTCCTGACCGATGACCGCCTCAAAGGAATAGCGTCTGATATGCGCCATGTTGCGGAACTTGAAAGCCCGGTAGGAAAGGTCATCGATGAGCGTGTACGTCCCAACGGTATGAAACTGACCCGCGTACGTGTCCCGTTCGGTGTGATAGGCGTCATCTATGAGGCACGTCCCAACGTAAGCTTTGATGTGTTCTCGCTCTGTTTCAAGTCACGCAACGCCTGCGCCCTCAAAGGCGGCAGCGATGCCTATGACTCCAATTGCGCCATAGTTGACCTGATACACCGCGTGCTGGAGCAGAAGGGTATCGACCCCCATGTGGTTGAACTGCTTCCCGCCGGCCATGAGGCTGCCGCTGAACTCATGAAGGCGGTAGGTATGGTTGACCTGCTTATTCCCCGCGGCAGCTCACGCCTTATCAAGTCTGTCCGCGAGCAGGCTCAGATTCCGTGCATAGAGACCGGAGCCGGAGTATGCCACACTTACTTTGACAAGGAGGGTGACCTTAAGAAGGGAGCCGATATCATATTCAACTCCAAGACCCGTCGCGTAAGCGTCTGCAATGCGCTTGACTCTCTGGTAATTCATGCCGACCGTCTGAGCGACCTGCCTGAACTCTGTATCCGCATGGCAGCCAAGAACGTGGTAATTGAGGCCGATGAGCAGGCATACGCAGCACTTGATGGCAAGTATCCCGCAGAACTCCTGGAGCATGCAACAACTGACAGTTTTGGAAAGGAGTTCCTTGCATACCGTATGTCAATCAAGACAGTGCCCTCTTTTGAGGATGCCCTTATGCATATCCGCCGATACACATCACATCACAGCGAGTGCATCGTGACCGAGAATGCCGGTCACGCACGCAAGTTCCAGCAGTATATCGATGCCGCCTGCGTCTATGTGAACGTATCAACGGCATTCACCGACGGTGCACAGTTCGGACTGGGAGCAGAGATAGGCATCAGCACCCAGAAGATGCATGCCCGCGGTCCCATGGGACTTGAAGAGATAACAACTTACAAATGGCTCATCAACGGTGATGGCCAGACAAGACAATAAATCCTTTTGATGATGAGACACTTTACTTGCGTTAAGGATCTGGGCGATCTGCATCAGGCATTGCAGGAGGCCCTTGAGATAAAGAGAGACCGTTTCAAATATGTAGAGCTGGGCCGCAACAAGACCCTGCTCATGGTGTTCTTCAACTCCAGTCTGCGTACCCGTCTGAGCACACAGAAGGCTGCCTTGAACCTGGGTATGAACGTGATTGTCCTGGATGTCAACCAGGGTGCCTGGAAACTGGAGACCGAGCGCGGCGTCATTATGGACGGTGACAAGTCAGAGCATCTGCTTGAGGCCATCCCCGTAATGGGTTGCTACTGCGATGTAATAGGCGTGCGTTCGTTTGCCCGTTTTGAGAGCCGTCAGGATGACTATGAGGAGAAGATCCTGAACCAGTTCATCCAGTACTCCGGCCGTCCCGTATTCTCAATGGAGGCCGCCACCGGACATCCGCTCCAGAGTTTTGCCGACTGGATCACCATCGAGGAGCATAAGACCGTTGAGCGTCCCAAGGTTGTCATGAGCTGGGCTCCGCATCCCAAGGCTCTGCCGCAGGCTGTTCCCAACTCATTCGCACAGTGGATGGTCGCCGCCGGTTATGAGGTGGTCATCACGCATCCTCATGGTTATGAGCTTGACCCCAAGTTCACTGCCGGTGCCAGGATAGAGTATGATCAGATGAAAGCCTTTGAGGGTGCCCATTTCATTTACGGAAAGAACTGGTCATGTGCCAGTCCCGAGCATTACGGAGAGGTTCTTTGCAAGGACCGCAGCTGGACCATCAGCGACCGTCAGATGGCAGTCACCGACAATGCTTTCTTCATGCACTGCCTGCCGGTACGCCGCAACATGATCGTTACCGATGATGTGATAGAGAGCCCCCGCTCGCTTGTAATACCTGAGGCCGCCAATCGTGAGATATCGGCCACAGTAGTACTTAAGAAGATTCTTGAGGGGCTTAAATAAGCTTACTTGAATATCAGTTTATAGTCATAGTCTTCCTTATAGCCCTTGCAGCTGAGGAAGACTGTGTCTTTTTTGGCCAGTCCGTAACCCGAAAGCGGAATGGATATATAGGCATACTTGGTGTAAACAGGCTCGTCACCGTACGCATTGTGGTATATGGTGAACTTGAGTTTGCCCGGGCTGTCCAGATGTGAATAGAAAAGCCGGTGGGATGCACTCTCCTTAGACACCTTGATACCCATGTTGATATTGAGATATCCGCCTCCTATGTACAGACTGTGAATCTCTACCGGATCCTGGACATGGAGCGAATCCGGTATGATAGAGTCTTCGGGGGCCTTGTATGATATGGTGGGGACCATCTGCAATATGCGTGCGGTCTTGTTTTCATTAAGCGCTACCGATGCAACCAGCCTGTACAGTGTGTCCGGATTCAGTTTGTCGGTTTTTTCACTGACCATATACTGCGTTCCGTAATCGTCATTCAGGATGGTTACATATCCTTCAGCGTCAGTATATCCGGTCATAAAACCGGAAAACATGGTTTCTACCTTCTCTTTGTCATCGTCACATGAGATAAGGGCGGTTGCCGACAGTGCGGCCAGGGTCAGTAACAGGGTGGAGGTTGCTTTCATTGTTCCGATACGCTTAATTGGTTAATGAGCGGGTTCGCATACATGGTCAGTATACGCTCTCTGAGAAAATCCCAGTCCGGATCCGGAATGTCAATCTTGGCAAGTTGTCTGTCCAGATAATCCAGGAATTCCTGCTTCTGCCCGGCGGTGTACCCGTTTGCTTGAGAGTTGTCTCCGCGCAGCAGATCCAGTGCTATACGGTTGCATGGGTATATGCGGTATCCCTTGAAAATGTGTCTGTCTATGATCTGTGCCACCTGGTCAAGGAACTGATTTCGTGGCATGGATGTGTCAATTGCAGCAATCTCGTCATCAATCGGGGCGGCTACCGTATAGTGCAGATGTCCCTTGAATCCGAATATGCCGGTCTTCATGTTGTCCAGATCGGCCTGCTCGCTCTTGACATAATCCGGGTTGTCGCGCTTAAGTTGGAATTCCGCAGCCTTGAGCCAGTCACAGGGGTCATACTCATAACTGATTGTGAGCGGACATATGTGGAGTGACTGCAGACGTTCGGAGATTGACATGTTATCGGGACCGGACATGGCCAGCATCTTGAGCACGCTCTTCTGGGTGCGGTCATCGGAATCCTTGGCGCGTCCCTCACGCTGTGCCAGCCATACGGGGCTCTTCTTCTCCTCAATTACAAAACGTATGTATCTGGAGAGTTGTTTTGATGATTCCAGAAGTTCTGCAGCGGTGGCCGAACGGTTTACCACGAAACTGCGGTTGAGCCTTACCAGTGTTTCAATCCATGGGTGGATAAGCAGATTGTTGCCTATTCCTATCTCGACTGATTTTTTGCCGTTCAGCACAATGAGAATGTAATCCAGATATGCCGAATCAAGTACTATATCCCTGTGGTTGGACAGATAGATGAAATCCTCACGTCCATCGGGCAGTGCCGAGAAATCATTCGTAAAACCGGTAGTAGCCTTTTTGAGTATTCTTGTCAGGAACGGACAAATCATTCCCATCTGGAAACTGTTCACGGTCTTGAACCGTCTGGTGTAGAGTTTGTGCACCCAGATGGGCACACCTTTGATCATCCCCTTCACGATCTTAACAAAGGCGGGGTCATTCAGCAATGAGAGCACGGCACCGCGCACCTCATCGTCCTCAAGGGACCGCATTTTCTCAAATTCGGCGGGAATATCTGTCGTTTTCATTCTTGGAAACTGTCCTCAATAATCTCGGTAAGTACATCAGTCAGGTTCAGTCCGGCTGCCCTGATCTGCTGAGGTATGAAACTGGTGGCGGTCATGCCCGGGGTGGTGTTCACCTCAAGCAGGTTGATCTTGTCGCCGTCAGTAATAATATAGTCGTTGCGGATTATTCCGTGACAGCCCAGCAGGTCATATATCTTAGCCGTCAGGTCTTGGATGCGGTCACGCAACTCATCAGGTATGCGGGCGGGGGTAATCTCCTCAACCTTGCCGTTGTACTTGGCGTCGTAGTCAAAGAAATCGGTCTTGGGAACCACCTCGGTAACAGGCAACTTAACCTCACGCTTGCGGGTCTTGTAGTAACCGTTGGTAACCTCAATACCCTGCATGAATGATTCTATCATGATCTCGCTGTTCTCCTTGAAAGCCTCCTCAACGGCCGGGATTATCTGTTCGCGGGTCTTTACCTTTGTAGTACCGAAACTTGAACCGCCGTCAGTGGGCTTGATAAAGCAGGGCAGTCCCACCTTGCTTATTATCTTGTCGGGGTCCACCTTGTCTCCCTTGCGCAGGCGGCGGGAGTTGGCTACGTTCACCTTGCAGCTCTTCATGGTCTTGTTGAGTACGAACTTATTGAAGGTCAGGGCCGACGGCAGCACGTCACATGTGGAGAAAGGTATGCGCATAAGGCGCAGATAGCCTTCAAATACACCGTTCTCGCCGGGAGTACCGTGAATGATTATGTATGCGTAGTCAAAAACAGTCTTTACTCCGTTGTATGTAAAACTGAAGTCGTTACGGTCAACCGGGGCGTTTACGCCTTCACTTACATGTACCTGCCAGTTTTTTCCCTCAATCTCCAGGATATAGGGCTCGTACTTATCCTTGTCCATGTACTCAAGGATGGTTGCGGCGCTGCGCAGAGAAACCGGATTCTCGCTTGAGTCGCCGCCGGCTACGATTGCAATCTTGCGTTTCATTCTATGTTGTTTTTATTTCTCAAAATCCCTTGAACTCACATAATCCCTCCACCTCTGTATGAGCGTCTGCATGTCGGCCGGCAACTCGGAGTTGAAAAACATCTCCTGCCTTGTGATGGGATGTACGAATCCCAAGGTCTTGGCATGCAGGGCCTGACGCGGACATATCTCAAAACAGTTCTGTACGAACTGGCGATAGCGGCTGTAAGTGGTGCCTTTCAGTATCTGATTACCGCCGTAACGCTCATCGCTGAACAGCGGATGGCCCAGATGCTTCATGTGCACCCTTATCTGATGCGTGCGTCCCGTCTCCAAACGGCACTCCACCAGTGACGTATATCCAAAACGCTCCAGGACCGTGTAGTGTGTCACTGCGTGCTTACCCACTTCGGGGTCAAATGACACAGTCATCTGCAGGCGGTCCTTGGGGTTGCGTGTTATCTGGCTCTCAACCGTCCCTTCGGCAGGCTTGGGAACGCCCCAGACCAGAGCCTGGTATGCGCGTTTGGTGGTCTTGTCAAAGAACTGCTTGCCCAGAGAGGTCTTGGCATCGGGTGTCTTGGCCACTACCAGCAGACCGCTGGTGTCCTTGTCTATGCGGTGCACAAGTCCCACCTGAGGGCTGTTGGGGTCATAATCCTTGTTGTCCCGCAGATGCCAGGCAACTGCATTCACCAGCGTACCGTGAAAGTTACCGCATCCCGGGTGGACCACAAGACCGGCCGGCTTGTTTACCACCATCAGGCAGTCGTCCTCGTAAACTATGTCCAGCGGAATATCTTCGGGTTCTATGTCACTGCTGTAACGCGGACGGTCCATCATGACCGTTATGACGTCCAGCGGTTTTACCTTGTAGTTGCTCTTGACCGGGCGGCCGTTAGCCATCACCATTCCGGCATCGGCGGCCTTCTGTATACGGTTGCGGGAGGAGTGCTCCAGGTGGTCGAACAGGAATTTGTCAACCCTGAGCAGACTCTGCCCCTTGTCAGCTACCACGCGGAAATGTTCATAAAGCTCCGCCGCATCAGGGGTGGGCTCCAGGTCGTCAAGTGACTCTTCAATCTCGTCTTCCAGTTCAACCATGAGGTTATTCTTCAAAGAAATCGGAGTCTATTATGGTGGTTGAATCAACCTCTTCAATGTGTTCGACAGGGTTGCCGTTACCTGCAACTATGATTAGGGTGGAGCCCTCGGGTATCTGGGTCCCGGCTTCTATCTTTTCCCCCTGGTATCTTATTTCATATACCCAGTCCAGGTCTCCGTCAACATATACCGTTCTGCCCAATTTGAATCCTGCGGCATTCAGTCTGGATTCGGCGGCACGCAGTGAACTGTTGTCGGCCACATCGGGAACAGCCCTCAGAGGCTCCCTTCCCGAGTTGAGCGTAAGGTAAATGGTTCGCCCGTCTTTGACATATGATCCGGATTTGGGCTTCTGCTCGATTACTCCGCCCTCGACCGTCATCCTGTCGTATTTGTAGTCCAGGACTTCATACTTTAGTCCCACTGCGGCAAGGGCCTGACCGGCCTCTTCCTCAAACATTCCGCTTACATCGGGCACTGAGATGTATTGCCCGTGACGGGTATAGGATTTTATCCAACTGAAAGTGATGACAATTAAAAGGCATGACAGCCCTATCATCAAGAAAAGATTAAGCAGAATCCAGCCTATTGTCCGCTTCCTGTTGCCTGTGTCCTTACCCATACAATACAGTTGATATTATTTGTGTACAAAGATAGTGTATTTTTCTCTTTTTCCATGGTGTATTTATATAAGGTGTTATTACATCGCTGCATTACAACTCCGTTTTCCTTTATCTGACAGGTGTGATTCTGGTGTAAGAATTGCGCTTTCTCTGTCGGAAGGTATCCTAAAATGATAGGTTTTTTGTATTTTTTTAAAAAAAATGACTAACATATCATCAATTTGTTTACTTTTGCCCCATTGTAGGTAAGTTTTTTGATATTTATGCAACAATAAAGACGCAGAGTTTTTAACCCGACTCTCAAGTACATGCTGCATTGAAAACTATTGTCAAACTAAATAAATTGTCTATGAGAAAAATTCTCTTAATGATGACTGCTGTTCTGTGTGCAGGACTTGCCTATGCTCAGAATGTGCAAGTTACAGGTATTGCAACCGCAGCGGACGACGGAAGTCCCATGCCGGCTGTTACAGTATCTGTAGAGGGAACGACAACCGGAACAACCACAGATCTGGATGGTGCTTACACGATTACCGCTCCTTCAAACGGTTCTTTGGTTTTCTCTTTCATGGGTTATGAGTCCAAGACTGTTCCTGTGAACGGAAGACGAGTTATCAACGTAACCCTGAATCCCGGTTCAATTGAGGTTGACGAGGTGCTGATTACCGCCGTAGGTATCCAGCGTTCAGAACGTTCTCTGGGTTATACAGTAACAAAAGTTGATGCTGAAGAGGCCGTCATGAAAGCTGAGCCCGATATGCTTCGTGCATTGGAGGGTAAGATTGCCGGTGTACAGATCAGTGCTCCTAGCGGTGATGCCGGTAGTGCTACACGTATCACTATCCGCGGTAACTCATCATTCAACGGTAACAACCAGCCTCTGTATGTAGTGGATGGTATACCTTACAGTAATGACGGTACAAGCGCAAGTGGTCGCGGATCCGGTAACAGTGGTGCATTCGGCTCCGGTATTTCAACTCTTGACCCCAATGACATTGAGTCTATGAGCGTTCTTAAGGGTGCTGCTGCAGCTGTACTTTACGGTTCACGTGCCGCTAACGGTGTGATCCTCATCACAACCAAGTCCGGCTCCAAGAAGGCTGGTGCCAAGAGCGGTTTCTCTGTAAACGTGAATTCATCATATGCTATCGAGACAATAGCTTCACTGCCCGACTATCAGAACAGTTACGGACAGGGTTCTGACTTCAATATTGCCGGATCAAACGGTTCATGGGGCGCTCCATTCGAGGATGGTATGACCATTCCTATGTATGCTGCGATTGCCGCTGAATATCCTGAACTGGCACTTGAGCTCTATCCCGACCTTGCAGGCAACGTGCCTTACAAGGCATATCCCAACAACGTAAAGGACCTTTTCAAGAAAGGTCACGTATTTGATCTGTCTGCAAATGTTCAGAAGGTAACAGAAGAGGGTAACTTCAACATGACATTGTCACGTACTGATCAGGACAGTTACATTCCCGGATCAGAGTTTGACCGTTACTCATTCTCAGTGGGTGGTAACCAGAAGTTCGGAAAGAGATTCCGCGCAGGAGGTAACCTGGCCTATTCTTATACAGACCAGTTCTCACCTATGTATGGTAATAACCAGTCACAGGCTTCTAACGGAGGTATGAACTCTCTTGCCCGTGCATTCATCATGCCTCGTAGCTGGGATATCCAGAACTTCCCCTATCAGAAGAAAGATGGCAGCAACCTGCTGTTCCAGCTCTCTTCACAGGCCAACAACCCCTATTGGGCATGGGAGAATGATAAGTTCCAGACTATTCAGAGACGTATCGTTGCCAATGCAAACTTCTCATTCGAGTTTACCAAGTGGCTCACTTTGGATTACACTCTGGGTGTAAACGAGTATATGTTCCAGCGTAAGACTATCGTCAACCTTGGTTCACGCGGTTATGCAGGAAAGGGTTATCTGAGCAAGTCAGAGTCAAGTGATCAGGAGATCGAGTCAACATTGCTGCTCACATTCAACAAGAGATTCTCTGATCTGGGTGTAAGGGCTACCTTCGGTCACAACTACAACCAGGATACCTACGAGGCAATGGGTGCATCAGGTACAGATATTATCAACCCCAAAATATTCGATCTTGCCAATACAAAGGGTCAGACCGCCAGTGAGTCTTACTCAAGAACCCGCAAGTACGGTCTGTTCGCCGATATCCTTCTGGATTACAATCAGTGGGCATTCCTGAATATTTCAGGTCGTAATGATGTCTCTTCAACACTTCCTATAGAGCATAACAGCTTCTTCTATCCCGCTGTATCAGGATCTATCGTATTCACAGATGCCCTTGGCATGAGCGACAGCTTCATGAATTTCGGTAAGATCCGTGCTGGTTGGGCCAAGGTCGGTAATGATGCCGGTGCTTACTATAACAACGGTACTTATGTAGTTGGTTCACCTTATATGGGCCAGGGTATGATGGAACTTCCCACCATTCTGTACGATTCTGAACTTGAGCCTGAGTTTACCACTGAGGTTGAGGCTGGACTTGAACTTAAGTTCTTTGACAGCCGTATAGGTATTGACGCTACAGTTTATAACCGTCTCTCAGAGAATCAGATCGGCGCCAAGTCATCTGCTCCTTCTACCGGTTACAACTCATTCGTTACCAACTTCGGTTCTATCAGCAACAAGGGTTTCGAACTTGGTGTTGACCTTTATCCTGTAGTTACCAAGGACTTCACCTGGAGCATGTATCTTACATACACCAAGAACAAGTCAGAGATTGTTGAACTTGCCGACGGTGTTGACGAGATCGTAATCGGTGGTGACTTTGACGCTCCTCAGGCAGTCCTGATCAAGGGACAGCCTTACGGTATCCTTAAGGGTGAGAAACTTGCCCGCACAGCCGATGGTATTCCACTCGTTGATCCTTCAACTGGTATGTACATCAATGATACTGAGAATGGAATCATAGGTGATCCTAACCCCGATTTCAAGACCGCCCTTACCAATACATTCAAGTATAAGGACGTATCTCTCAGCTTCATGGTTGACTATCAGAAGGGTGGCTGCGTATTCAGTTCCTATCTGACTGACCTTCTGGGCCGTGGTGTTACCAAGGATACCGAGGATCGTCTTGGAACCCGCATCATTAAGGGTGTTTACGGTGATGCCAACACTCTCCAGCCTATCGTTGACGCTGAAGGCAATTATATCTGGAATACCACCGCAATCGGTGAGGCCGATCTCTGGTTCTCAGATGGTACATATTCAACCTTCGCTATCAACTCTTGCGATGAGGTTGCTACATATGATGCAACTGTATGGCGCTTGAGAGAGGTTACTCTTGCTTATAGTCTTCCCAAGAATTTCATAAGCAAGCTTAAACTCTCAAATGCTGAGGTTTCAGTTGTAGGACGTAACCTCTGGTACTTTGCCCCCAATGTTCCCAGGCATTCCAACTATGATCCTGTTGTGAATACATTCGGTAACACAAACGTTCAGGGTATTGATTACACTGGTGCTCCTTCAACCAGGAGAGTTGCTTTCAACCTGAGTTTCACTTTCTAATTGACTGATGATTATGAAAAATAAATTATTCTATTTACTTGGAGCTGGAGTCATGGCTTTCTCACTGACCGGCTGTGACCTGGATATTAACCAGGATCCGTACGCAGTGACAGACCTTGATGTTTCTCAGCTGCTTACCTGCACGGAATATGAGGTAGGTGCTACTTTCTCCGAGGGTTATTATATCAATACTCATCTGGAATCATATGTTCAGCACACCACAAGCCGTGAGGTAGATAACTATTCTTTGGTTGCCGGTTATTCCACACTTGGCAATACATGGGATCAGGCATACAGGTATGCCATCAAGAACTGTGATGAGCTTATCAAACAGGGTGATGCCGTTAACGACGCTGTTTATGCCGGTATAGGTCGCGTCCTCAGGGTTTACACTTATATGAATCTGGTAGACCTTTGGGGTGATATTCCTTATTCAGAGGCAAACGTAGCCGGTATTGAGACTCCTAAGGCTGATGCCAGCAAGGATATCTACAATGACCTTCTTGTTGTAATCAATCAGGCTATTGCCAATTTCAAGGATACAAGTGCAGATAATCCTCTGGCTATTGGCGCCAATGACCTTTTCTACGGTGGAGACGCTGCAAAATGGCTTAAGGCTGCAAATACCCTCAAACTCAAATTGCTGGTTCAGTCCCGTAAGGCCAAGGCCGATATTACCGGATGGCAGACAGAGTTGAACGCTCTCCTGACAGAGGACAATTTCATTGGTGACGGTGAGGATCTCCAGTTCCCGCACTCAGCAACCAAGACTCCTTCAGACGAGCGTAAATTCGGTTATGTTGATGAATACGAGGGCGGTCAGAAGAGCGTTTGGATCAATCCTTGGTTCTATGAGGTTCTTAACGGTAAGACTTACAACTTCAAGCAGAATCCCCTTGCAGGTGTAGTTGATCCCCGTATCCCTTACTATTATGTAAATCAGGCTACAGCAACCGGTAATGCCAACAATGAGACCGATTATCGTGATGGAGCCTTCATATCAATCTTTACAGGCAGTAATTCCGGTAAGACATCTATGTCTCAGGAATCCTCAATGACATGTATCGGTATCTATCCCGTAGGCGGTAAGTTTGATGACGGTCTGGGCGGTAGTGTTGCAGGTAAGGGTAACGGTATTGCTCCCGACAGAATGCTTCAGGCTTATTCGGTACCTTTCATGAAGGCTGAACTTGTGCTTACCGAGGGTGTTGCAGGTGATGCAAAACAACTTCTTGAGCAGGGAATTAGAGCCTCTATCGCACACGTAAATTCTGTTGCTAAGGCTTCAGATGCTACTGTTCCTGCTATCACTGAGACTCAAATAACAGGTTTCCTGCTTGGTGTAAACAGTGCTTATGACAATGCCGCAACAAATGATAAGAAACTTGAGATTGTCATGACCGAGAAGTGGGTTGCCAATTTCTTCAATTCTGTTGAGGCTTACAACGATATCCGTCGTACCGGTTATCCCGTACTCTTCAAGGGAAATGATAAAAGGGAGATATATACTCCTTATGATCAGACTGCTGCAGCCTCTCCGCTGCCTCAGCCGCTTGCATATGACTGCGCTGTAATTCTGGATTATCCCAGAATCATGTGGTACCCGGATTCGGAGACTCAGCTCAATAATGCGAATATCAACAACAAGAATCGTACAGTTAGCGCATATACTAACGTATTCTGGGATGTTCAGTGATTAACTTAAACTGATTCAACATTATGAAAACATCAAAAATATTATTGGCATTAGCCATTCCTGCAGTACTTGCAAGTTGCAGTAAGGAGCCTGAGCTTCCTTATGATCTCCAAGGTACTGTACACTCATTTGCCGTTTCAGTTAGTAAATCAACACAGCATGACCTTTTGTTGAATCCAGGTTCTACTGATGGCGATTTCTACGTCAAACTGGATGTGCCCAAGTATATGGGTGATTATACTTCCTATCTTAAGGAGGTTCAGCTTCTTTGTGTTTACACTGCCGTTAACGGTGATGTTTCTTCAGCTATCGCTGCCGAAGGCATCAAGACTCTTCCCAGTGAGGCAAAGATTGACATGGTATCTTTGTGCGATAAACTCGGTATCGCTTCTCCGTCTATAGGTGACAAGATGCAGTTTACTGCAAATATTATACACAATGACGGTACAGTCGTTCCCGGTTGGACATCGACAATGGGATTCAACTATCGTAATCCTACTTTCATGGTAATGCCTGATGGCTCAAGCTTCAGTTATTGCGCTACATTTACTGCTGCAGCTCCTTTGAATGAGACTCTCTTCGGTGGTGGTAATAAAATTCAATGCACAGAAAGTGTAGGCTCTGACTTTGAGGCATCATATGGCGCTGATATTACCAGAATGGCAACTGACGATATACCTGCCGAAATATATGGAAACGATTTTACTGCCGATGATATCATTGGTCTTATCATTACATTTGACTGGTATGGCTGGGGATATGACGAGCAGATGAAGGTTTACATCAACAAGAAAGACTATTCGGTTATTATTCCGGACCAGGTGGTTGGAACTACTGATGAAAATTTCTACTACTATGGTCAATATCCCTACCCTGGTGAGTTTAAATTCTCCAATGCCAATGCTGAGCTTGATACCCAAACCAGCAAGCTTTATGTTACTATGAATGCTGCTTGGATAATTGAGCTAGGAACATTGTCATTCGGTAGTGATGATTATATCTTTGATTTCTCAACAGAGCTTTAAACTGTAGAAGTTCTATTTAGATTAGGGCCGGATGAATGTCCGGCCCTAATTTGTTTTTGTGCTAAATTGAAACATAAAAGAGGCCGACTAAAAAGCATTTTTTAGCCGGTCTCTTTTTTTAGTCCATTTTGTTTGCAAAATATTAACATGCTTCCAATACCATTTCGCATTGCCAATCAGACATAAAATAGAGGAGTCTAGAGGGTATGCCGTCAG
>JAZSLV010000013.1:0-11133 GCA_045535555.1 Bacteroidaceae bacterium
ATTCCTCACTGCTGCCTCCCGTAGGAGTTTGGACCGTGTCGCAGTTCCAATGTGGGGGACCTTCCTCTCAGAACCCCTATCCATCATCGGCTAGGTGGGCCGTTGCCCCGCCTACTACCTAATGGAACGCATCCCCACCCCCCACCGCTTAATCTTTGGTGTGCAAAAAATGCTCCTCGTACACTTCATCGGGGATTACTCTCAGTTTCCCGAGGCTATACCCGAGTAAGGGAAAGGTTGGATACGTGTTACTCACCCGTCTGCCGCTAAACAACCGAAGCTGTTCCGCTCGACTTGCATGTGTTAAGCCTGTAGCTAGCGTTCATCCTGAGCCAGGATCAAACTCTTCTTTGTAAATTTTACCGTATTTCATGTACGCCCATAAAAAAACGTGCATAAAGCACGCTGCAGCTATGGACGCACCAGTTTGTCTTTTTTGCTCAGGTCCGTCTCTTGACTATCAAAGTTTCTTATTTGATTGACGGTTCGTATTACCCTTGGACATACTTCTGAAAAAGTACGCCCGTCGTACTACTTGTCTGTATGAAATCGTATCAAAGATCGTTCTTGTACGCTGTTCCTTTCGGAAAGCGGATGCAAAGATAGAGCGAGTTTGGATTCTGACCAAATAATTTGGAGACTTTTTTCCAAAAAAAATAATCCTTTTTCCGGAAGTGGTTCATTTCTACAGACATAAGACGCCCTTTGACAACGTGCTAAGGAAAGACCTGAAATTAGCGCCTCACAGTATTGACAAAGAATGATTATCTTTGCATCGAAATAGTTTTTACAGCACAACAGGCAGCTGTATATATTTATAAGGTGTGATTGAACTACTGAGAAAAACGCTATGCTCACTGTTCCTGCTTATGGCGGGAACTGTTGTGTTGTACGCTCAAGGGAATATTGTCAGAATAAGCGGAAACGTAAAGGATGAAAAAGGCGACATACTTCCATATGCGACCATTAGAATCAAAGACACGTCAACAGGCTGTATTACGGATTCCAAAGGTAATTTTTCATTCAACGGTTCCGTAGAAGGCAAAACTTTGATTGCTTCATGTCTGGGATATCAGAGTTGTGAGATACAGTTGTCAGGCAGAACTGTTTTCCCCCTAAACATAACACTGAAAGAGGTTTCGTATCAGATAGACGAAGTTGTCATCAAACCGGAAAAGGAAAAATACACAAAGAAAGGTAACCCCGCCGTTGAACTGGTGAGTGAGATAATCGACCGCAAAAATAATGACAACCCTTTCAACAACGACTATGTCTCGAGGGACAGATACGAAACATACATTGTTGCCCTGGACAACTTCACAGAAGAAAAGCAACAACAGGCCATGTTCCGCAAGTTTCCGTTCCTGAGAGATTATGTGGATACATCCAATGTATCAGGAAAGCCCATTTTGAATGTTTCGTCCCGCGAATTGGCCGCTACTGACTACTATCAGAGAAGGCCATTGAGACAGAAGCAGAAGGTTATCGGCAGAGAATGGATAGGAATAGAAGACTTCCTGCCCGACGAGGAGGTTAGAGCTGCAGTTGAAGCCACTCTCAGGGACATTGACCTGTTTAACGAAAAGGTACTGATATTACGCAATGAGTTTGTGAGTCCTTTTGCGGACTATGCAACTTCATACTATAAATTCTATTTGCAAGACACCATAGTTGTAGAAGATGAACGATGTGTGGATCTGGCTTTTGTACCCAGAAACCTTCAATCATTCGGATTTACAGGTCATCTATATGTCACAGTTGATTCCACCCATTTCGTGAAATGGATTCAGATGAATGTCCCGTACGATATCAATCTGAACTTTGTGGAATACATGAATGTTGAGCAAAGATTTGCCCGCGACAGCGAACACCCAAGACTTCTTATTTACGAGTGCATCACTGCAGAGTTTAAACTATATGATTTCATTGATGGCATATACGGCCGAAGAGAAGTGTTCTATTCGGGATACAGATTCAACGACGAAGTGGACAAAGAGCCGTTTGGCCATCAGGAGCATATAATAGAAAATGAAGATGCCCTTCATAAAGACGAAGAATTCTGGGCTCAATACCGAAGTAATGACAATGGTACCGACGGAGGCAAGACCAAGGATGTAAAGGAGATGATTGCAAAATTACGCACAATCCCCATCTACTATTGGACTGAGCAATTCGTAAACCTCCTGTTTTCGGGATACATTCCGGTAAAAGAGGAAAATACGCCGTTCTATATCGGGCCAGTGAATACCATGATCAGTTACAATGGAATGGAAAAGATCAGGCTCAAGTTTGGCGGAATGACGACTGCATACCTCAACCCCCACCTGTTCGGTACAGCTCATCTGATATACGGAATTGACGACAAGAGATTAAAGTATTCAGGAAGACTTGAGTACTCATTCAAACCCAAGAAGGAACAATGGAACGAATTTCCAGTTCACTCCCTGAGACTCCAATATGACAATGATATCTATCAATATGGGCAACAGTATATATATACAAACAAGGACAACTTTCTTCTTTCTCTCAAACGTCTGCCAGACAACATGATAGGATATGTCAGAAACGCAGAATTGACATATACCCTGGAACGTCATAGCGGTTTCTCGTTTACCGGAATCCTGCGTAACAGGGTTAACGAGGCAACCAAGTTCATAACCATGGAAAAAAGCGACGGGAGCGGATCCGTGGATGAAATCATGCAGACGGAGTTGGAGATTGGCCTCAGATATGCTCCTGGCGAGAAATTTGTACAGCACAAATGGAACAGGAAGAGCAAGACCCCTGAATTGCCTGTATTTACACTCAACCACTCTATTTCCAAAGCAGGTGTTCTGGGAAGCGACTACTCCATACAGCATACTGAGTTTTCATACCGTCAACGCCTCATGGCTGCCCCTGTTGGATATTTTGACGTTATGCTGAAAGCTGGAAAGGTTTGGGGACAGGCTCCCTACCCTCTGCTGATTATACCCAATGCCAACCTGTCATACACTTACAGAAAAGAGACTTTTGAGACCATGACGCCGATGGAGTTCATACTGGATCAACATCTGACGTGGGATGTGGTATATTATATGAATGGCCTCATTTTCAACCGTACTCCCCTAATAAAGAATCTCAAGTTAAGAGAGGTTTTGTATTGTCGTGGCACTTGGGGTTCGCTAAGCAACCGCAATAATCCGGCAATTGACTCAAGCGGAAATATCTTTTCTTATCCCACAGACAAGAGCAAGGCTACCGGAACCGTTATGAAAGAGCCGTTTGTGGAAATAGGCGCCGGAGTTGAAAATATTTTCAAGATAGCGTCTGTCAATTTCTTTAAAAGAATGACATATAAAAACAGCCCCGATGTTGACCAATGGGGCTTGAGAATTGCAGTCCACCTGCAGTACTGATTAATGGATATCATTAATCTTCAACCGGCTCAGAGTCGGGTTTTACGAATTTGAAATCCGTAACCTCATACAACCTGAAACCATTTTTCTTTCTGTTTCTCCTGATTAGTTTTCCTCTTTTTCTGATAAGTTTCTTTTCTTTATCCGAAAAGACCAGAGATGACATATAAGATTCGTTTTCATCAGATCCGACTACATAATCCGAAAACTGCTTTTCAAACGCCAGACGATCCTTTACAAACCATTTGTTGTTTACGGTCACATCCCTGACGAACTGTATGTCAGACACGAAAAGGGCTGAATCAAGCAATGAAAAAGAGGCCACGTACATATACACATCAACCTGACGGGAATTCTTTTCCTGATTCTGATTACGCATCTTGGCAAGGTCTTTACGGTTCATTTCAAGCCCCTCTCCCTTATTGAGGGTAGGATCCTGTGACCTGCCCGATCTTTGCGCAGACAGGGACAACGAGAAAAGGAGAAACGCTGTCGCAATAACCGGTTTCAATACCGTTCTCATATCAACCAAGGTATGATTTGAGCAGTTTGCTGCGGGAATTCTGACGAAGACGACGGATTGCCTTTTCTTTTATCTGACGGACACGTTCACGGGTAAGGCCGAATTTATCGCCTATCTCCTCAAGAGTCATCTCACGACAACCGATTCCAAAGAACATACGGATAATATCCTTCTCACGATCGGTAAGAGTGGAAAGAGCACGATCAATCTCCTTGGAAAGAGATTCGTTGACCAGAGTCTTATCGGCCATAGGAGAATCATCATTTACCAGAACATCAAGAAGACTGTTATCCTCACCGTCAACAAACGGAGCATCCACAGAGATATGACGACCTGAAACCTTGAGGGTATCTGCGATCTTATCTACAGGTATATCCAGAACCTCGGCCAATTCCTCGGGTGAAGGACGGCGCTCATTGTCCTGCTCGAACTTGGAAAGAGCCTTGCTTATCTTATTGAGTGATCCCACCTGATTGAGGGGCAGACGTACGATACGTGCCTGCTCTGCCAATGCCTGAAGTATTGACTGGCGGATCCACCATACAGCGTAACTTATGAATTTGAAGCCACGGGTCTCATCAAACTTCTCGGCAGCCTTGATAAGTCCAAGATTTCCCTCATTTATGAGATCCGGAAGACTGAGTCCCTGATTCTGATACTGCTTAGAGACTGATACTACAAAACGCAGATTGGCGCGTGTGAGTTTCTCAAGAGCTGCACGGTCACCCTTACGAATACGCTGTGCAAGTTCCACCTCCTCTTCTACCGTAATCAGTTCCTCACGACCTATTTCCTGCAGATATTTGTCCAGGGATGCGCTTTCACGGTTGGTTATACTCTTTGTAATCTTAAGTTGCCTCATTTTCAGTATGTAGCTTTATAGTTCTATACAAATTAAAAACGCCTATTATTCTGAAATAAGCGAATTGGGTGCAAATTTACTTAAAATAAAAATATAATACTTGATATTTGACACGAAAAAATTGAAGTGGTTTATACGGCCACTCCAATTTTTCATTTCTGATGCAGACCTAACCTTTACTCATTGGCCAGATCGATTGCATACATTGCTCTACGTCCGCTAGGATATATGCCTTGGATGAACAGCACCTGATTGGGAGATGATACGGCATCCTTATAGATCCTCTCGACATCATCAACCGATTTGATCTGTTGCTCGTTAATTCGGAGAATAATATATCCGCGCTGTATACCGGCATCTTTCATAAGTCCGCTGTTGACGGAGCTGACCTGGACACCATAACCGATATTCAACTGACGACGGGTCTGTTCAGGAACGTCCTGGAATGATGCTCCAAGTACCTCCATATCGGCAGCCTTGACTATATCCGTATTGCCACGGGCATTCTTAAGCTCGACTTCCATCTTCTTTTCCTTTTTGTTGCGAAGCAGAGTAACTGTAACCTTATCACCGGGACGGTATTGGACAATTATCTCCTGAAGTTCGTTCATCGTCTTTACTTTCTTTCCGTTGATGGCAGTGATTATATCGCCTTCCTGTATTCCTGCAGCGAGAGCGCCTCCTCCGTTAACAACACCTGAAACGTAAACGCCGTCAATGGCATCACCGAAATCGACATTTTTGTTCCTGTCATCCTGACGCATGTTCAGTACATCACCGCCTTCTATGCCAAGCATAGCACGCTGTACGGTACCATATTCCTTGAGATCGGCAACCACTTTCTTGACGATTGTGGTCGGTATAGCGAATCCATAGCCGGCATAGGTACCTGTAGGTGACTCCAATGCTGCATTTATACCTATCAGTTCACCGCGAACGTTAACCAGAGCACCGCCACTGTTACCCATATTGATTGCCGCATCAGTCTGAATGAATGACTCTATGCTTTCAGCTCCCTCATAGATACCTATCTTACGTGATTTGGCGCTAACCACACCGGCTGTTACACTGGATGTGAGGTTGAAGGGATTTCCTACTGCAAGTACCCACTCTCCCAACTTGAGTTCATCGGAATCGCCCATGGGAACGATCGGGAATTCATCACCCTCAATCTTAATCAATGCCAGGTCCGTATTGGCATCAGCACCTACAAGAGTAGCGGTGAATACCCTGTTGTCATTCAGTGTGACCTGAATCTCATCGGCATTCTCTACAACGTGATTGTTGGTGACGATATAACCATCCTTGGTTAGAATAACTCCTGATCCGTATCCGACCTGGGGTTGAGACTGATACTGGCGCTGACGTGGACGTCCGCCGAAGAAATATTCAAATATGTCAGGATACTCCTGATAGGTCTGAGTGCGACCCTTTATCGTTGATTTGATATGGACTACACCATGTACGGTCTTCTCGGCAGCCTCCGTCAGATCTACAGGTTGCATTTTACCGGATGGCATGTATGCTTGAGAAAGCGTAGTATAAGGTGCGCCCTGCTCTGATACGTAAACGACCCTACCGTTTTTCTTATTCACATAGTTTGTAGTTATCACTGATGCTCCTACACAGCAGCATACGAGAACTATAAAAGAAGTGATAATCCTAATTGCTTTTTTCATAGCTTAATCTCCTATTTTGGTTAATTAATTGGTTTACATTAACACTTGTCACTTTCAAATATATACAACTTCCGGGCCAATGTTACAGCTTTAGGTAAAGATTTCCCAATAATTAACCATAAAAGTTCGATTTTAACATACAGAGGTCAATAATAAACGGACAGAGCACGCTGTGCCCTGTCCGTTCATTATGTTGTCTGTACTATTACTTGTAACCAAACAACTCGTCAAGAGATATCTGCTGAACTGTTCCAAGAGACTTGAGGTAATTCATATCCAAGTCATTGGCATCACCCAGAATTCCGTATATATATGTACGTCCCTTTATCCACTTCTGTTGACATGCAACAATATCATCCATTGTCATATCTGACAGATTGTCATAAACCTTCTTGGCAAGCGGCTCAGTAATACCGAGTTCCCTGGCACTAAGGTAACTGCTCAGCACAGACATCCCTGTTGTCCTGTTGGTTCTGAGTACGGACTCCAAACCCGCTTTAGCTATCTGGAACGACTTATCCGATTGTGGCATATCATTGATTATCAAATCAAAAGCCTCAACGGCAGCTTTCAGTTTATCATTCTGTGAACCTATTCGGGCATAGAAGCAGTATGTATCATCCAGATATGAAGGCGATGACAGATATGCCCCCGCACTGTAAGCAAGGGCTCTTGCCTCACGCATCTCCTGGAAAACTATTGTATTCATACCTCCCCCGAAGTATTCGTTGAAGAGTTCAATGGCAGGAACATCATCCATTGAGAAGGTCTCACCACGGTCAGAATACTGGATATAGTTGAACTGGCGGGAATCATATGGAGCAATGAATACCTTGGGCTGATCAACAATCTGTTTTCTGGTGTATTTCTTTTCAAGTTTCTCCAGGTTATCAGAACACTTGTGATGTTCGGCCATTACGCTTTTGGCCTCTGATTCGGTCTGAGGACCATAATAAAGGAGTTTATGCTCTTTTCCTAGAACGCCCTTGACCAGTCCCAAAAGCTGATCTGACGTAAGAGACATTACCTGATCATCAGACAACGTGACTGATTTGACATATTCAGGGCCGTAGATGACATAGCGGTTAAGTGCAGATGAGCAACTGTTCTGATTTGCCTTTGCCATCTGACGGGCCATGATTTCATCCTGCTTGAGGTTTTGGAGTATTTCCTCATCGGGAACTGCATTGAGCATAAGATCCTCAACCAAATCCAACATCTGACCGAGATTCTCCGACAAGCCACTGACAGAAACGGTCATGGTATTGTCATTGACAACGAAACTGTGATTGCCGGCGATGATATACTCCTCAAGTGCCAACTCCTCGGCACTGCGGGTGGGAGTACCCAGATATGACAAATATTCAAAGGCGAATCCCAATGCAGGATCAGTGCTGTTACCGATGTCAAAGCGGAATGTTGAGTTAACTATATCATTATTCTCATTCTTCTTGTAAAGCATCTCAATGCCTTTCCTAAACTCAGATTTTGAGAGATCCTTCTCATAATCCACGAATACAGGCTCGATGGGCGCTACCTGGGTCTGTGCAATCTCAGTCAGGAAAGCACTCTGCTTGTCTCGGTTGGTGGCAATCGGAGTAATGGCAGGAGCGACGATCTTGTTGTTTTTGGGATTTACACCCTGATGCTTGTAGACCACAACATAAGAGTTATCCGAGAGATACTCGTTGGCCCACTCCACAACATCGGCCTTGGTAACTTTCTCCAGACGGTCAAGTTCATGAACCTCATCAGCCCAATCGGAACGCTTGATGAATGAATTGACCATCATCATTGCACGACTGCTGTTGGATTCAAGCTGACGCATCTGACGAAGTTTGATATTTGATATGGCTGCTTCTATGAGAGACTCATCAAATTCACCGGCACGGAGTTTGGCAACCTCGGCAAGTATAAGAGTTCTGACCTCATCCATGGACTGACCATCCTTGGGGTAACCCTGAATCAGGAAATCGGAATAATCCATGCGGTCATAGATCTGAGAACCGGCATAAAGCACTTTCTGAGACTGGTTAAGGTCAAGGTCTATCAGGCCTGCCTTACCATTGGTTAATATAGAACCGACGATACCGGCTATTTCTGATTCCTTGTCTTTCTGTCCGGGGCAACGCCATCCGAACAGCAGGAAATCGGATTCATTGCCGTAAACATGTCTCTCTACGGCCGATGTCAGTTTTTCTTCGGGCTCATACTTGAATTCCGGAATTGACGGATTGGGTTCCCATGATCCGAAATATTTCTCTATGACGGCAACAAACTCATCAGGATCAAAATCACCGGAAACGCAAATGGCTATGTTGTTAGGCACATACATGGTCGATTTCTGTTTCTTGATTGCACTGATAGAGGGATTCTTAAGATGATCCTGAGTACCAATGACCTGCTGGAGTCCGTAGGGGTGATTCTTATAAAGGACGGAGTCCATGGCATAAATGGCATTCTCAGCATCCTCATTCAGATACATGTTATACTCTTCATAGACAGCTTCAAGTTCCGTATGGAATCCGCGGATCACGAGATTGCGGAAACGGTCAGCCTGAATACGTGCCCAGTTGTCTATCTGGTTTGACGGAATATTTTCCTGATAGCAGGTGAGGTCCTCGGATGTAAAGGCGTTGGTACCCTGTGAGCCTATCATTGACATCAGTTTGTCATACTCATTCGGAATGGCGATTTCGGATGCTGCATAACTCAGACTGTCAATAATATGATATATTGCCAGACGCTCCTGAGGGTCGGTCTTGGTCCGATAAACATTGAACTGCTCTTCTATCTGGTCAAGCAGTGGTTTCTCTGCAGCATAATCGGATGTGCCGAAACTCTCCGTGCCTTTGAACATGATATGCTCCAGATAGTGAGCGAGACCGGTATTGTCAGAAGGATCGTTCTTACCTCCGTTACGGACTGCGATGTAAGTCTGAAGTCTGGGTTGTTCCTTATTTACGGACATATAAACCTTAAGTCCATTGTCGAGGGTATAAATCTTGACCTTCATCGGGTCTCCCTTGACTGTCTCATACTTGGAACAGGATAAAACACCGAGCAGCATAAGAGCCGCTACAGCAAACAATGACAGTTTTTTCATTTTTGAATATGTAAATTAAATTGATTACTCTTCGGGAAGGAACATGGGATCCCATGCCGGCAGTTTCTGAGGTTTCTTGCCAAGCAGCTCCAGAATATCGGCCGGAACATATTTCTTTTCCACCACCAGACGGAACATGTACTCGTTGAACCACTCATCGGTCATAATAAGGAAGCCCTTGTAACCCGATGTGTTTCCCCAGCTGTTCTCAACCATCCACTTCTTTGGGGCGCCCTCGTCATCAAGGTCGACCGCTATCAGAGTCATGGCGTGTGACGAACCGCTGGCGTGTGTCTGGACACGCTGTTTCTTATCCATGGGAAACTGAGTATCAAACAAGGATGCATAATCCATGTTGGCCAGATCAAGTGTTCCTTTGTCTGAATCCAGATACTTTCTTACATCACATGAGAAATAGAGGGCGGTATTGTCCTTGATTGATGCGATTGCCATCTCCTTGATACGCTCAATGGGCAGGTTCACATAAATCCAGTTGTCACCATCATAAACATGGCGGTCATATTCAATCTCATAAGTCTTGTAATATTCACGGACCGGATCATTCATGAGCATTACATAATTGTTCTCAAGATCCTGGCCGATGAACTCGTCATAGAAACTCTTGGGGGTATAGGTCTTTCGGCTTACGAACTTACCTTTGGAATCATAACGGGCCCAGTCGAACTCAGTGGGAGGCACGCCGAGACACTTTACAAGAATGCCGTAAATCTCGGTCAGCATCTCAACCTTGCGTTTGGAGGCATCGGCGGGCTTGAGTTCACGAAGTTCCAGACCGAACTGACGCAGTTTCTGTGACAGGATGGAGCGCATATCGGCCGTATTATTGCTCTGGTATGTCTCAGGCATGACATCCTTTGGCACCACGCCGTATTTCATGATGAGGTTGGAAACGCCTGTAAACTGACCGCCGTCACCTATCGGATTCTCAAACAGCCAGTCTACCTCACGGTCATCGACCGGTTTGGAGCGGGTATCTATTATAGCCTGGAGAAACAGGTTTGATTTTTCGAGCAAATCATAGAATGAGCAGTAGTTCTGGGAAAACTCGAACTCGCCCAGATCATGGGTTGTTATCATCTTGGCCCGCAAGACATTAAGACCGGTAAACAGCCAGCAGCGTCCGGATGATTTCTGGTTTGTAATACCTTTTGTGGTGACCTTGTCGGAAAAATGGGTGTCAATCATCGCCAGGTTATCGGCATTGACAGCCAGTGTAGCAATAGACTGACCGGCAAGCGCATTACGTATTGCTCTTTCTGCAGGTGTGTCGTTGTATCCTTTGCGGATCTGTTCAAGCATTCCTTCGGTTATTCCTCCGCTCTTCTGGGCGAAAAGAGGAAGCGAGCATAATGCAAACAACATCAAAATCGACTTTCTCATATTATGTGTATATTAATTAGATTGCAAACTTACATAAAATCGGTCGATTTTACGCCCGCTTATATAAAAATCAAGGCCACACACTATCTTTGGCAAGCGGTCATCGCCTCTCGGCGTGCCGCAGTGTAATCTTATTGTTTAACGGGCTTGATGTCCCAAAATTA
>JAZSLV010000002.1:0-9253 GCA_045535555.1 Bacteroidaceae bacterium
CAATGCAATGGAGCAGCTTAGCTCAGGCAAGTTGAGACATCAAGAAACACTCATACGGTCAAAATCCACAAAGTAAAAATGAGAAACAAATCATATGAACAAAAAAAGAGACCGGCTAAAAAATGCTTTTTAGTCGGCCTCGTTTTTTTCTTCTCGCCAATAGGCCATTGTCAGAATTTTTATACTTTTACACTCGTGAAACAATTACTCTGCCTGATTACCGCGTTTATGCTGTCCGGCCTTGTGCTGTCGGCCGGCAATCCACCCGAAGACCCGGATGATTTCATCCGGGATCTGATGCGTTTCTCGGGTAACATACATCAGTTCAACAACATATTTCCCCAGGAGAAGGTTTATCTGGAATTTGACAACACCGCTTACTTCCAGGGTGAGATAATATGGTTCAAGGCATTCGTCACGCATGCCACGACACTTAAACGCGCCCCAAGCAAAGTCCTGTACGTAGATTTCCTCTCCCCGACCGGACAGTTAATCCTTCAGCAGAAACTCAAGGTCATAGCAGGCCAGTGCGACGGTGCCATTCCCCTATATGACGCCGACACTCAACAGGCACGTGAGAAACGGGGTATCATGGAATACCCAAGCGGCTTTTATGAGATAAGGGCTTATACACAGAATATGCTTGATTTCAGTGAAGATGTCATATTCACTCGTGTAATTCCCATATATACCAAACCCAAAAGGCCGGGAGATTTTGAAAACTCGACCATAGTGCTTAAGGATGACAACCCCTTCATTCCCGAAATCCGTGAGGAAGCCGATGAAAAGGAGCGCAGAATCAACCTCTCGTTTTTCCCCGAAGGAGGTGATCTCATTGCCGGATTGGACTGTAACATTGCATTCAAGGCCACCGGTAAGGACGGACTCGGTCTTGACGGTTTTCTTGTCTACAACGCAAGGACCGATACCGCATATGCCGTACATGACGGCATGGGAGCATTCCGTATCACCCCCAAAGGTTCCGAAACCGTGCAATTCATAGCCCGGGACGGGACAAGCGCACGGTTCAGCCTGCCCAAGGCACAGAAAAGCGGTTACTCCATGATTTCAGACCCCTGTTCCGATTCCCTGCTGCATGTAAACATATCCAGGACCGCTGACCGCAACGGCGAACAGACCGCATTGGCGGTAACCTGTCGCGGAGAAGTTATTCATTTTCAGGAAATTCAACTCACAGACAGGACATCCGTTGACATCGACTGTTCAAACTGGCCCATAGGAGTATGCCGGATGACGCTGTATGACAAGAAAGGTATGATACTGTCATCCCGCAGCATATTCCATAACAACGACAGATTCCATAGCCCGGCTATAACCATAAGGACAGACAGCATGTCTCGACAGCCGTTCAGCAAGGAGATCCTTTCGCTCAAACTGACCGACAGGAACGGAAATCCCATCCGTGACAGGTTCTGTCTCTCAGTACGTGACATGACCGATTTCGGAAGCGGCCTGACAGATAACCTTCAGACCAATCTGCTGCTCTCATCGGACCTGAGAGGCTACATACACGACCCCGCATGGTATCTTACAGCCAATGACTCAGAGCACCGTAACGCGCTCAACCTGCTTACCCTGATACAGGGATGGGAACGTTATGAATGGAAGTTCATGACCGGCCAGAAGTCTTTTGCCGAAAAGCACAGGATAGAAGACAGTCTGACCATGAACGGATGGGTGCTCTCGTATTCCAAAAGGGCACCCGTATCGGATATCAATGTACTGGCATCGGTACAACCCAACTATGACAAGACCAAGTTCGAAACATTTGAATATCACACGGACACGACAGGCTATTTCGGGTTTGACCTGACAGATTTCTACGGAAAGGCCAAGATGACAATCAACCTGATGTCAAAGAAAAGGAACGGCAAATCCAAGTATGAAAAGAGCATCCGTATCAGATTTGAACGTTCCGACCGTCCCGAGCCCAAGCCCTTCCTCAAGGAAGAGATAGACATGACCCGCAACAAAAACAACCCCAAGGCCGCTGAACCGGATTTTACCGACGACGGACTACCGTTGGTAATAAGGGAAGATTTGGGCATAGTGCTTGATGATGTAGATATAACGGAAAAACGGCAGTTTATTGATTACGACACCTTTACGTCACTGGATGCACAAAAGGAATCAGAGATGGAACTGGACCTGGGCGAATTCACCACCGACGTACATGGCTACTTTCTGGAAAAGGGCATACGTTTTAATCTGGAGCCCTATTATTACGTACATAATTCACAGAAAGTCCTGGACAAGAAGCCTTTTGACATCCCTACTGGTATAGACATGATTGATGTCAAGAGCATAATAGTGTATGACCAGGCCATGTTTCCCCGCAAGATAGCCGAACTTGCACCGCTTCTTGTGGATTATCATCAGAAACGCCTTGATTCAGACTGGTTCGATTGGGTTGAATTCTCTTTTGACAGATACTATCTGGTTGACATCCAGATAAAGGAAGACAGGGATCTGCTGTCATACAGGGATATCACCAACCTTGGACGCAGGACCACTACAATAGACGGCTTTTCAAAACCGGTTGAATTCTATGCTCCCCAATACCCCGAAGGCGGTATTTACGGTGATGTCGATGCCCGCCGCACGCTCTACTGGAACCCCAATGTCATAACCGACAGTCAGGGCAATGCCCGCGTTGAGTTCTACAACAACAGTTACTCAACCCGCTACACCATCAGCGGAGCCGGAATAACCGCCTCCGGCATCCCCTACATCCTAAATCAAAATTGGTAATAAGCCAGAAGATTGCACAGGGTCTGACCCTAAAAAATGCTACACCCAATCAGCACCAAAAGCTGAGCAGTAAGAATCCTAAGGAACATAGTCAAAGGATAAACCGTAGAGTAAGCCACAGCCGGAGCGTCATGCTCGGTCTGGCTGTTGGCAAAAGCCAAAGCCGGAGGATTGGTGCTGGCACCTGCCACAAGACCCAGTATGCTGTAGTAATTCATGTTATGACGCTTACGTGCAATAAGTGCTACAACAAATACCGGTATTACGGTGATGAGCAGACCGGCCAGCATGTAAGTAAGGCCGTCGCCCGATGTTATAGTCTCAACGAAAGTGGCACCCGACTTGATGCCAACGCTTGCCAGGAATAGTGCAATACCCACCTCACGCAGCATCATAAGTGCACTTGCCTTGGTATAAGTAACCAGACCCAGTTTGTATCCGAACCTGCTTATCAGGATAGCCACAACCAGCGGACCGCCGGCCAGACCCAGTTTAAGCGGAGTTGGAATACCGGGTATAGCGATCGGAATACTACCAAACAGAACACCCACCAGAATACCTATAAATAATGTAGCGATGTTTGGCACATCCAGGCGTTTCAACTCATTGCCCACACGCTGAGCCACTGCAGCCACGCTGCTCTCCTTACCTACAACCGACAGGCGGTCACCTATCTGAAGCACAAGGCTGGCCGATGCAAACAGCTCCGTACCTGAACGTACCACGCGGGTGATTGTGACATCATATATGCTGCCCAGATGCAACTGTCCCAGAGTCTTGCCGTTGAGTTTCTCCTTGGTAACCACGATACGGCGTGAAACCAGAGGCTCGGTCCCCTTTACGTTATCCCACTCAACCTCTACGGCCGATCCCAGTAAAGTGCGTATGGCCTCGCCGTCATCCTCGGAACTTACCACGCAGAGCTGGTCGCCCAGATTAACCACGCTGTCACGATGGGGAGTGATGACCACGCCTTCATGCAGCAGACGCGAGCATATGAACTCACGGTTTATGAGACGACGCAGTTCAAGGATGGTCTTGCCGTCCAGACGCTCATTTGTCATCTCCAGATACTGTCTCATGGGTTTGGTGCTTGTATCCTGCTGCTTCATGCTCTCCAGTTGGGCATTCTCCTTATCATCCTTGACACGGCATATTGCCTTTACTATCATCGGCACCATAATGACACCTATTACGGCAAGCGGATAGGCGCATGCGTAACCGTTGGCTATATCGGCATTGCTTCCACCCATCTGACGGAGCGCCTCTTCGGCAGCACCCAGTCCCGGAGTATTGGTAACGGCACCGCTCAGCACGCCCACCAGCATGGGGAAACTGTCGGGGTCGGTACGGTCAAACAGAAGCAGATAGGCACCTATCGCTACCACGATATTGAGGAATATCATAAGTACAGCCAGACGGTTCATCTGTATTCCGCCCTTGGCGAATGAACTGAAGAACGACGGTCCCACCTGGAGACCAAGACTATAGACAAAGAGTATAAGTCCGAAATCCTGAATAAAACTTATAGTCTTTATATTACCGGTAAAACCGAAATGAGCCACTACGATACCCGTAAACAGTATGAATGCCACTCCGAACGATACACCGCGGAACTTTAGTTTTCCAAGCATCATGCCAACGGCGATGACAAAAGAGTAAAGCAGAAGCAGATGGGCTATTGATTCAGTGTCAAACAGAAGCGTCTTAATCCAATCCATTGTAAATCAGTGTTTTGTCCAGATATAAAAAGTTGTCCTAATTTTCGGGTGCAAAGTTACTTACATTTTGCCGATAATAGCCGTTTGCACTCTATTATAAAACCTTAAAAATTTATAGTTATTCATAGAATATAAATCTAAAGATTTAAGTAGGTTTACTCAATCTAATTACATATCTTTGCCAGACTATGCGCTCAGCGAGGGCCATAGCAAGAGAATTATCCTATCAAACAAGTAATATTTTTATGTCAAACAACAAAGAAAAACTCTTCTCAGAGTTCCCGCCCGTGTCCACCGAGGAGTGGATGGCCAAGATAACTGAGGACCTTAAGGGCGCCGATTTTGAGAAGAAACTCGTCTGGAGAACCAACGAGGGATTCAAGGTACAGCCGTTCTACCGTCAGGAGGACCTCAAAGGCCTTGACACAGAGACCAAGCCCGGAGAATTTCCTTACAAGCGCGGCACCAAAGCCTGCAATTCATGGTTCGTTCGTCAGGGCATCAGCACAAAGGACATCAAGGAAGCCAACGCAAAGGCACTGGACATTCTTAACAAGGGTGTCGATTCACTCAGTTTCTGCTGCCGTGGCCGTCTTATCGAGGGTGCCGATCTGGAGGCACTGCTCAAGGACATCTGTGCCGATTGCATAGAACTGAACTTCAGTACCAAGCCCCAGCTGGCATGCGCACAGGCCCAGGCACTGGTTGACTATTTCACAAAGAAAGGCTATGACCTGAGCACACTGAAGGGTTCAATCGCATATGACCCCATCGCTTCAATGCTCAAGAACGGTGTTGAGTGCGGTCTTGATGATGCCGCCAGGCTCATTGAGATACTCGAGCCCCTCAAGAAGTTCCGCACCCTTACCGTCAAGGCTTCAATGCTTACTGACAGCGGCGCATTCTGCTATCAGGAGTTGGGTTACGCACTGGCTTGGGGTAACGAGTACATGCGTTCCCTCACCGAGGCCGGCGTTCCCGCCGATAAGGTAGCCAAGAAGATCCAGTTCAACATGGGTATCGGCTCCAACTACTTTATGGAGATTGCCAAGTTCCGCGCAGCACGTATGCTGTGGGCCAAGATAGTCGAAGCCTACAAGCCCGAGTGCCACTGCGGCAAGAACCCCGAGGACGGCATCTGCCGCTGCTCATGCAAGATGTTCATCAACGCAGTCACCACCAAGTACAACCAGACCGTGTTTGACCCCTACGTAAACCTGCTGCGTTCACAGACCGAGGCCATGAGTGCCGCTCTGGCAGGTGTCAACTCAATAACAGTCACCCCGTTCGATGCAGCATATCAGAAGTCAGATGATTTCTCGGAGCGTCTGGCACGTAACCAGCAGCTGCTGCTTAAGGAGGAGTCACACTTTGACAAGGTTGTAGATCCCGCCGGCGGTTCATACTACGTGGAGAACCTGACCGAGGCTCTGGCAGAGCAGGCATGGAAGCTCTTCCTCCAGGTAGAGGATGAGGGCGGTATGCTGGCAATGGTAAAGGCCGGTAAGGTACAGGAGGCTGTAAACGCCACCAACGCCACCCGTCATGAGAACGCCGCCAAGCGTAAGGAGTCACTTCTGGGAACCAACCAGTTCCCCAACATCAAGGAGATGTCCGAGGGCCGTGCCCCCAAGACCTGCTGTTGCTGCTGCAAGGCAGAGGGTGAGGCAACCATCGCAACCCTTGACTCATCACGCATAGCATCAGAGTTTGAGGCATTGCGCCTGCAGACCGAGGCCAGCGGCCGCCGTCCCAAGGTGTTCATGCTCACTATAGGAAATCTGGCCATGCGTCAGGCCCGCGCCCAGTTCTCGGGTAACTTCTTTGGCTGCGCAGGCTACGAGATTATTGACAACCTGGGCTTCAAGACCGTCGAGGAGGGAGCCGAGGCAGCACGCAAGGCAGGTGCCGATATCGTGGTGCTCTGCTCAAGCGACGACGAGTACGCCGAGTACGGTCCCGCCGCATTCAAGGCAGTAGGTGACAGCGCAATATTCGTCATTGCCGGTAACCCCGCCTGCATTGAGGACCTCAAGGCCGCCGGTATAGAGAATTACGTCCATGTACGCTGCAACGTACTTGAGACTCTCCGTGATTTCAACAGCAAGCTTAACATCAAATAATCCGTAGTTATGAAACCCGATTTCAAGAATATAGACATCAAGTCCGCAGCCCCCAAGGAGGCTCTTTGCGGATGCAAGACAAAGGCAGGTGCCGATGAGATCTGGAAGACTCCGGAGCACATTGAAGTAAAGCCTGTATATACCAAGGAGGATCTGGAGGGCATGGAGCATCTGAACTATGCCGCCGGTATCGCCCCCAACCTGCGTGGTCCTTACTCGACCATGTATGTGATGCGTCCCTGGACCATCCGTCAGTATGCCGGATTCTCCACTGCTGAGGAAAGTAACGCATTCTACCGCCGTAACCTGGCCGCCGGTCAGAAAGGTCTGTCAGTTGCGTTTGACCTTGCCACCCACCGCGGCTACGATGCCGACCACGAGCGTGTGGTAGGTGACGTAGGTAAGGCCGGTGTATCCATCTGCTCGGTCGAGGATATGAAGGTACTGTTCGATGGCATACCTCTTAACAAGATGTCAGTATCAATGACAATGAACGGCGCCGTTCTGCCTATCCTGGCCTTCTACATCGTATCAGGTCTGGAGCAGGGTGCCACTCTCGAGGAATTGCAGGGAACCATACAGAACGATATCCTCAAGGAGTTCATGGTGCGTAACACCTATATCTATCCGCCCAAGTTCTCAATGAAGATCATCGCCGACATATTCGAGTACACATCACAGAATATGCCCAAGTTCAACTCAATATCAATCTCCGGTTACCACATGCAGGAGGCAGGTGCCACCGCCGATATCGAGTTGGCTTACACTCTGGCCGACGGTATGGAATATCTGCGTGCAGGTATCAACGCCGGCATGAACATCGATACATTCGCACCGCGTCTGTCATTCTTCTGGGCCATCGGTACCAACCACCTTATGGAGATTGCCAAGATGCGTGCAGCCCGTCTGCTCTGGGCCAAGATAACCAAGAGCTTCGGCGCCAAGAACCCCAAGTCAATGGCTCTGCGTACACACTGCCAGACTTCAGGTTGGTCACTCACCGAGCAGGATCCGTTCAACAACGTTGGCCGTACCTGCATCGAGGCTATGGCAGCAGCCCTGGGGCACACCCAGTCTCTGCACACCAACGCTCTGGACGAGGCCATAGCACTGCCTACCGATTTCAGTGCCCGTATTGCCCGTAACACCCAGATCTACATCCAGGAGGAGACCAACATATGCCGTGAGGTTGATCCGTGGGCAGGCTCATACTACATTGAGTCACTGACCAACGAGATTGCCCATAAGGCTTGGGAGCACATCCAGGAGATTGAGAAGCTGGGCGGTATGGCCAAGGCCATCGAGACCGGTCTGCCCAAGATGCGTATCGAGGAGGCTGCAGCCCGCACACAGGCCCGCATCGACTCAGGCGTTCAGACCATTGTAGGTACCAACAAGTACCGTCTGGACCACGAGGATCCCATCGATATTCTTGAGGTCGATAACACCGCCGTACGCAACCAGCAGATTGAGCGCTTAAAGCAGCTCCGCGCTAACCGCAACGAGGCCGATGTTCAGAAGGCTCTTGATGCCATCACCAAGTGCGTCGAGACCGGTCAGGGCAACCTGCTTGCTCTTGCTGTCGAGGCTGCCAAAGTGCGTGCATCACTGGGTGAGATTTCATATGCCTGCGAGAAGGTCGTAGGCCGTTACAAAGCAGTAATCAGAACAATATCAGGCGTGTATTCATCAGAAAGCAAGAAAGACGCAGACTTTGAGAGAGCCTGCCAGCTTACAGCAGAGTTCGCAAAGAAGGAGGGCCGTCAGCCCCGTATCATGATTGCCAAGATGGGTCAGGACGGTCACGACCGCGGCGCCAAGGTTGTAGCCACCGGTTACGCCGACTGCGGTTTTGACGTGGATATGGGTCCGCTCTTCCAGACTCCTGCCGAGTCTGCCCGCGAGGCCGTTGAGAACGATGTCCATGTACTTGGCGTCTCATCACTTGCCGCCGGTCATAAGACTCTGGTTCCCCAGGTGATTGAGGAACTCAAGAAACTGGGCCGTGAGGATATCCTGGTAATCGTGGGTGGCGTTATCCCCGCACAGGATTACGACTTCCTCTACAAGGCAGGAGCCGCCGCCATCTTCGGCCCCGGCACCAGCGTAGCCAAGGCCGCTTGCCAGATCATGGAACTGCTCCTCGCTGAGTAACAGCTCCACTCCCCCCAAAAGGTGCCAAATGGTCTTTCCCGTTTGGCACCTTTTTTATACCCCCGCCCCGCCAAAGTGTCCCACACCCACCCGCCTCAGAACCATCTCTCGGGCCGATGAGTGTGTTACATCCCCTCATCCAGAGCCCGTGTCCCACACTCACCCCCGCCACAATACGCTCTCACGCGGGCTCTTGTGTTACACTTTGGCAACGTCTATCATGGAAAACTTGAAGGGGTATAGTCTCGGAAACTACGCGCTTCGCGCTATCCCTCCCATCCATAATAAGACGCTCTGAAAGGCATGAACAAGTTCCTACCTTCCAGAGCATCTTCTTACGGACGGGCCCCTCCCGTTCACAAGGAGGCCACTGAAAAAGTCCCTAGGATAGCATAGAAGATTAAATCTAATAATCCGCAAACTATTTCAATTGTTTCTTGGTGGTTTGCGGATTATTCTTTATCTTTATATCATTGAAACACA
>JAZSLV010000005.1:0-91537 GCA_045535555.1 Bacteroidaceae bacterium
CAATGCAATGGAGCAGCTTAGCTCAGGCAAGTTGAGACATCAAGAAACACTCATACGGTCAAAATCCACAAAGTAAAAATGAGAAACAAATCATATGAACAAAAAAAGAGACCGGCTAAAAAATGCTTTTTAGTCGGCCTCCTGTCCCTGCCACGGGTTATCATTGTTAATGATGACCCCTGTCCCTTGGCCACGGGCCATCATTCCAAAGAAATAAGGTTTCAAACCCCTTGAAAGTAAACTTTCAGATGATTTGAAACCTTATTTCTTTGGTGATCCGCTCGGGGTTCGAACCCGAGACCCCATCCTTAAAAGGGATGTGCTCTACCTGCTGAGCTAGCGGATCTACCTCTAATTGCTGTTAAGCGGGTGCAAAATTATGCCTTTTTGCGGATGTAGGCAAACTTTTGTCGATTTATTTGACAATCTTGATAGTGCGGTTGCCGGTTTTGAGCAGATATATCCCTGAACCAAGGTCATTAAGGTCAAATGGCTGGTCACAACTTCGGTCGGTGTGGGTCTTGACGGGGCGTCCGCTCAGGTCATATATGGTATAACGGGATGCCCCTTCCGAAACCTCCTCATCCTGTTTATCCGTGGTAAACCGGAGTTTATCCGAGCCTGACATCTTACTGCTTTGCGACGTTCCGTCCGAATAGGTGGCTATAACGTTGCCATCCTTGAATGATATCTTGCGCAGATTGTCCAAGTCCAGGCTTTTGGTGAGGCTGTCGGATGCGACAACATCATTAATCTGACTGAAAAGATTGACAGTCAGAAGTGTCGTCAACATCAGTATGATCAGCCTTCTCATTTACTTGGACAGACCGGACATGACCAGTCCTCCGGTTTGCGTTATCGTTCCTTTTACATATAAAGCTTTTGTCTCATCAGACAGTGAGTAGGCGAATGTGTTGCCGCCTGTCACGTTAAGTCCTGTCTCTACATAGACCGCAGTCTTTGCAGCACTGATACCCAACGATGTGCCGTCATTTACAGACATGGAGATGACATCTATGGCGCGTGACCTGATCTTATTTCCGTCACCGTCATAATCGTCTCCATTCGTTACCAATGACAGCGCCGAACTCCCCAAGGTCACATCGGATGCGGCATTTATACACTTACTGCCATTGCCGGCGCTGAGCAAATATACATCAGAGCCTGAGATTGAAAGACTGCTCTTGGCGCGGATGCAGGCAGCCGATGACCAGTCATTCTCATCCTCGTCAAACAGCGGGTCACCCTGGGTGGTCAGGTTGATGTATGAATCCTTAATTACCATTTCACCGCTGGCGGTAAGGCATTTGGAAGCAGCACCCTGAGTTGATGCAGTTACAGTTCCGTTCTCAATGGTAAGGTTTCCGGTGGTCGTGACTGAGTGGCCTTTTGCGTCTGTAGTCACAATCTTGAGGTTTCCTCCTCCGATTTTCACGCAAGCCACATCGGCTTCAAGAGAATAATCAGATACTATTCCGTCATCGCTACAGGTGATATCAAGAGATCCTCCGTAGAGTTCAAACGGACCGCGGCGTACGGTCACTCCGTCACCTGAGGATTTGACGGTAATATTACCGCCGTACATCAGAAAACGGTCCTTGGTGTTGAAACCGTCCTTGATTGATGTTATGTTGATGTTACCTGCGTTGTAGCGCAACCTTATGTAGTCGTCACTGCAGATTCCATGACCTCCCAATGACGTAACGTTCAGTGTACCGGGTCCGCTGAATACCAACTGGCCTTCACTGAAGAAAGTACCTTTCTGGCTTTCGCCGTCGGTCTGGGTGTAGACTGCGCCGTCCTTCAGGTTATTGACTTTGTCAAGAGGCATGTTGACCAGGATGGTTTTGCCGGACTGTATGTTGATGGCCGGGCCGTTCGGGTTGGTGATGTCAACGCCATACAGTTCCAGAATGAACTTTTTGTTGTTGTCATCGGTCTCCGTGACATTCATGTCGGCAACCTTGAATGAACCGTCAGAGGTAGTCCCCTGCAGACGGTATTTCATCTTGCCCTTTGTAGACTGTACGGTTACATGGCCTTGGTCCTTGGTGATTGTCACACCGCTGGGAACGGTTCCGGACCATGTGACATCATTGCCTGCCCAAGTGAATACGATTGAGTTCTTTACGCTGAAATTCTCAATGTAATCACTGTAATCATCGGCATCCTCATCCGAGGCGGGAGGTTCTGTTACGGATCTGGGCTGGGGAGTCTCGGCGTTGTCAATGGCGCTTCTGAAATCCGATGCATCCGGGAATGCAGAGAATGAAATGCCTGAAGGATAGCTGTATGTGACGCTGTCCAGTATGTTCTTGGAGTACGATGCCACGCGGCTGTCACTGAAGCAGTACTTTATGATGTTGCCGTTATCGGCCTCCTGGATGTCGTCCAATGCGGAATGGGCGATGTATCTCACGATACCGTCTTTCTGATAGAAGACCATGGGACCTTCATCGGATGCCAGCGTGGTAAATGACTTGACTGTTCCGGTATACTCGTGGCCGTCCAAGGTTATGCAGGCCACATAATAATATCTGGTGTCGGGGTCAAGGCCGCTCACGGCAGCACTGAATGTCTTGCTGCTTTCAGTAACGCTGTCTGCGAATACTCTGATACCGTTCTGCCTGACAGCTTCTGCATTGCCGGCGGTGGAATTATAGTAAAAACATGCAATACCGCCCAATCCGTCAGCATCGGTGATAGCGCATGTCGCTGTCATTATGGCTGATTTCTTTTTAATGTCTGTGGCATCGCCGGTGGTTATCTCCACTTTTGCGTTGCCGGTATTCACGGGATCGGTATTGCCGCCGTCCTTCTTGGAGTCGTCGTCAGGATTGCAACCTGTCAATAACAGTGCCGCAGCAGCCAGGATTGCTGCCAGTGCCGGAATATGCAGTCTTTTCATGTAAAAAGTCCTTTAGAATTTGAATGTATAGTTTATGCTGACAGCCGATTTTACCGACTCGTCATCGTCAATGCGGTTCTGCCAGATGTATGACAGCTGGAACGCATGTTTCTTTTTAAGCGTGAAACCTGTACCGGCTGTAAGACGCCCCTTCTCAAAAGCTTCCCTTCCGCTCAAATCAGAAAACACCTCATATGATACAAAAGGATCCAGCTTGAAATGCGGTATGTCATAATCCACCGATATGCGGCTTCTAAGGATTACCTTTGATGAAGGCTTTACGCTGACAACGGTTATGCTATCCTCATAATAGGACTCTCCGGTAGTCATGTCGGTTTTCTCACTGAAGCGGTGCTTGTCCCTGATGTCAGCCTTGCCGCAGGAGTATGTGTATTGTCCGCGCTCGCGCAGGCTGAACTTGAACCTGCCGACCTCATATCCGGCCGATACGGAAGCGCTGAAACGGTGACGGCTCTCCAGAAAGTCATTGGTGAGATTAAAGTCAATATGGTTGTCCAGATAATACTGAGCAGGCATACCGTCTTCCTGCTCAAACAACTCCGGATCACGTTTGTCGGTCGTATACTCCTGACGGTTGGATAACATGTATCTGTAGCCAAGGTCTGCCCTGACATTGAATGTCTTGTCCTTGTTGCGGTACAGACGCTTGCTTACCGATGCTCCTGCCGACCAGCGGTCAGTTTCTGTAAAGAAACCGGTCTGACGCCACTCGGCCTCAAACTCGGCATTCATCCCTTTGGGAAGGTCCTTCTTAAGGCCGGCCCCGGTCCAAAGACCGGTTCCGGACTGGGCCGTAGCACTGCCTTGCGCCATGATAAACATGACTGCTACGGCAATTAATGCCCGGATGCCGGATTTGACTCTGTACAGTCTCATTTTATCTTGCCGGTTTTCATTACTGAATCTATGGTGCCGAATTCATCCATTATGGGCTCGTAATAAATCTTGATGATGGCCGAGTCCTTGAGGAAATCCACGTTACCTACCTCTATACGGATGATCTTGAGTCCCAGACGTTTCTCCAGATCGGCCTTGAGTTCCTCCTCCTTGCCGTGTGCCACCAGTTTGACGTTGTCATACTTGATGAGTTTGGAGGGGACGTGTTTCATCCACTTGGTGTTCTCGCAGATGGCCAGTGCTATGATGAATATCAGGTTGGTGCCCAGCAGTTCAAAATAACTTACACTGGTGGCCAGTCCGTTGATGGCGGCTACTGCGATGATTACGAACATATAGGTCATCTCGCGGATGGGAACCTGCTCGGTACGGTACTTTATGATGCCGAATATGGCAAACAGACCCAGGGCGAATCCTATCTTGAGTTTTACGCCTCCCATCAGGTATATGAGCAGGAATATGCTCACTCCGATGATGGAGAACGTAAAGTAGTAGTCACGTCTCTTGGCCTTGGGGTAGTAGAATGCATGAACTATGATTCCGATGGTGATGACGTTTATGAGCAGACGTACTATCATCTCCCATACGCTTGACCATGCGGGCCAGAACGGGGTGGATCCCAATGATGAGAGGAGACCCTGGGCCTCATCGCCGAAGAGTTCCTCTTCCTCTGATGCTGCGACTGCGAGCTGGCTGAGTCCGCCCGCCAGCGGGGCTAATAAATTCAATAGCATATTGATGTCAGTTTTTCTATTTTTCTTATCCTTTCATTAAACAGGTTACGCTTTATGCCAGGGGTGGTAAGCGCCATTCCTATGCAATATTTGCTGAATCCGCTGGGGAATATGCGCAGTTGACGCAACAGGTCCTGTATGGGCGAGTAGGTGTTGCCGTCACGCTTTACCTCTATTACCACCAGATTGTCCATGCTGCGGTCCAGGCCGGTCTCTACATTGTGGAATGAGAGTTGACGGTCTATGGTGAGGCGTTCGGTGCGGGCATTGTTGACCAGTGTTATCCGCCTGAAATGGTTGGCTACCTTGGGCATCATGTCGCTGAGAGGTATGTTGAGCATTGCGGTCTCCTCAAGGAACTGCGCCGCGCCGTCCTGTACATATGTATCGGCACCTGTAAGATGTATGCGTTTTTTCTTGGTGCGTCCGTGGTTGTTCTTGAGTTTTACCTCAAAGAAGTTGTCGCCTGTATCCATGTAGGTGCGTATGCGGACTTTCTGCCGTGTGAGACGGCGGTTGTGATGGTTCAGGTACATTGTATTGAACCTGTCATCAAGATATTGGGTGCTGTATTCGGATTGCAGGATTCCGTTTATGGACTGTACCATATAATCATCCTTGGCCAGTTGCAGGAGTCGGCACAACTGGTCTTCATTGGCCAGGTACTTGCTGTCAATCCTGTTCATGAGGCGGATGGAGGACATCTCGTCAAGTGAGATTGTCTTGAATCCTTCAAGAATATGGGCGCAATCGGTCAGCATCAGGTCCTTATCTTTTGTCAGATGCAAATTTACTAATAATATGCGGTTAATTGAATAAAAATGGTTTATCTTTGCTTTATCGAAATAAAGTCAAAGTTATGTTAGATGTAAATATTTGTCTCAGCGAAGCTGAAGAGCAGATGGAGATGTCCATCATGCATCTTGAGGATGAATTTGCCCATATCCGTGCCGGAAAGGCCAATATCCGCATCCTGGATGATATCCGTGTGGATTCTTACGGCAGTATGGTGGCACTCAACAACGTAGCCGCACTATCCACTCCTGATCCCCGCACCATTGCCATCCGTCCTTGGGACAAGAATATGATCAAGGTCATTGAGAAGGCTATCATTGATTCATCTGTAGGTATCATGCCCACCAACAACGGTGAGGTTATCCGTCTTGCCATTCCCCCGCTTACCGAGGAGCGCCGTCGTGACCTGGTTAAGCAGAGCGGTAAGGTGAACGAGGAGTCCAAGATATCCATCCGCAACACCCGCCGCAACACTCTGGACACCCTTAAGAAGGCCCAGAAAGACGGTCTGCCCGAGGATGCCGAGAAGGATGCCGAGGAGAAACTCCAGAAACTGCATGACAAGTATATAAAGAAGGCCGATGAACTCTTTGCCGAGAAGGAGAAAGAGATCATGACCGTTTAATTGTTTTGATGCGCGGACTGGTTATTCGTAATACCGGCAGCAGTTATCTGGTCCGGACCGATGACGGGCGTGATCAGGAATGCCGCATAAAGGGTACATTCCGCATCAAAGGCATAAAAAGCACCAATCCCGTAGCCGTAGGTGACTACGTGGAGTTTGCTCCGGCACGTGAGGGCGAGCCGGCATACATTACAAACATAGAGGAACGCAGGAATTATATCATCCGGCGTTCCTCTAATCTTTCCAAGCAGTCGCATATTCTGGCCTGTAATCTGGACCAGTGCCTGTTGGTGGTGACTGTGAATCATCCTGTTACATCGACTGTATTCATAGACAGGTTCCTGGCATCGGCCTGGGCTTACCGCGTGCCCGTGGTGCTGGTGTTCAACAAGTCCGATCTGATAGGTGCCGATGACAGGGCGCAGGCACAGGAACTGCTGTCCCTGTATGCCGGGATAGGATACAGTTGTGTGGAGTGCGATGCTCTGCACGGCGACGGGGTGGACGATGTGCGTGCCCTGCTCAAGGATAAGGTCTCTCTGATTGCAGGTAACTCAGGGGTGGGCAAGAGCACGCTTGTAAACCGTATAATCCCCAATCTTAATCAGCGTACGGGTGAGATATCCGAGAAACATGACACCGGTATGCACACCACTACATTCTCCGAGATGTTTCCGTTGCCTGAGGGAGGATGGATAATAGACACTCCGGGCATAAAGGGATTCGGCACATTCGATATGGAGCATGAGGAGATAAGCCACTACTTCCCCGAGATTTTCAAGTACTCGGCCGATTGCCGTTACGGCAACTGCATGCATACGACTGAGCCCGACTGCGCCGTGAAACGTGCGGTGGAAACGGGGGAAATTCATCTTTCCCGATACACAAGCTACCTGAGTATGCTTGAAGACGAAGATGAAGGTAAGTACCGGAAGGATCTTTAGGAATTATCTTTTTTTGCGGAAGAAATCCTGCACGATTTGTGCGCATTCATCGGCCATTACGCCGTTTGTGACCTCCGTTTTGGGATGGAGGGCTTTTGGCGCGTAAATCGTATAGCCGCGTTTTTCATCACTTGCTCCGTAAACCAGGCGCTGTAGTTGTGACCAGCCGATGGCTCCTGCACACATAGTGCATGGCTCAAGGGTTACGTAAAGAGTGCACTGGTCCAGATATTTGCCTCCCAGATAAGAGGCGGCGGCAGTGATAGCCTGCATCTCGGCATGGGCGGTGACATCGGTCAGGGTCTCGGTCAGGTTATGGGCGCGGGCTATCACCATACCCTTGCATACCACTACCGCTCCGACAGGAATCTCTCCCTCTGCTGCAGCAGCCTTGGCCTCGTCAAAGGCCATTTTCATGAATCTGATGTCCTGCTCCTGCTGTGTCATCGGCGCATCTCCTGCTCATTGAACAGGGTGGGGTAATCCTGATCCAGGTTTTTGATAATGAATGTCATCAAAGTCTCGCGCATCCAGCGGCTGCGGTTGCGGATCTTGTACTTATGCAGATAATTCTCAATCATCTGCCTTTCATCGGGATTGACCAGAAAGCTGTAGCGCTCCTTTCTTGTTTGGGTACCCTTTTTCTCCATATGCGGCACGAAATCGGTACGAAGATATTAAAATAACTCAACAAACTGACTACTTTTGCACTATAAAGACTGACATTCATGGCAAAACACCTTATTCTGGGGCATGAAGGCGAGGATATTGCCGCCCGGTATCTTGAGGAACACGGTTACACCGTTCTGGACCGCAACTGGCGTAGCGGTCACAAGGAGTTGGACCTGATAGTGACAAAAGACTCTGTGCTTGTGTTTGTTGAGGTTAAAACACGTACCAACACGGATTACGGTGACCCGTGGTCATTTGTCGATGACAAGAAGATAAGGCGAACAGTAAACGCGGCCGATGCTTACATCCGATACAACCGTACGGATATGGATGTCAGATTTGATATAGTGTCCATCAGCATTGAGGATGGGGATTTTAAGATTGAACATATTAAAGAGGCGTTCTTTCCGCCTTTGGAATGATGAGTAAGATAAAGTGGCACAGAAGCGACAGCATAGGTTCCACAAACACCTATCTGCGTGAACTTAAAGGGGGAGACCCTGAATATGATTATGAGGTTGCAGTGGCCGATTTCCAGACGGCCGGTCGCGGACAGAAGGGCAACACCTGGGAGTCTGAACAGGGCAAGAACCTGCTGTTCAGTATCCTGGCACATCCCAAGGGGATAAAGGTCCAGGAGCAGTTCTATATATCCGAGGCTATTGCGCTTGCTGTATCGGACGCCGTGATTGCAGCAGCGGGACCTGAGTATGCCGCCGGTTTCTCAGTCAAATGGTCCAATGACATATATTATAAGGATTATAAGATGGCCGGCATCCTGATAGAGAATACCCTGCAGGGCAGCTCAATCCTGGACACTGTTGTGGGCGTGGGCCTGGATGTGAATCAGGAGGTATTTGTGAGCGATGCCCCCAACCCAATCTCGCTCAAGAACATTACCGGCCGTGATTATGACCGCGACGCCCTGCTTGACGACATAATTGCCCGTTTCATCGGTTATATGGAACTTGGCACCCCCAGTCAGCGGGCCAGTGTGGATGAACTGTACCGCAGCCGTCTGTACCGCCGCCAAGGGTACCATAAGTTCCGTGATGCACAAGGAGAGTTTGATGCCTGCATTGAAGGAATCCGTCCCGATGGTTGCCTGATGCTCCTGACCCGAAGCGGTGAGCACAGGGTCTATGAATTCAAACAGGTTCAGTTTGTGCTAGACCTTAAAAGTCATTCTCATCATCCAGGAGAGCCCGTCCGTTGATACGTGCTTTTGGGAAACGCTTACGCAGTGCCTCCTCCTCATCGGGTGTCATGGAGCCTGATATCTCAAGTGAGCGTATATCCTTGCCGTCCATCCAGTCCGGAATGACAACTTTGCCCACAAAACGCAGGGTGAGATTGTTTATACGGCCCATTTTGCGGATTATATCGGGAACCTTGTTGACCTTGAGCATGAGTCCGTCTGAGAATCCTTCGCCATTGTCCATTGCCTTGAACTCTTCAAGCAGCTCCTCCTCGGTCTTTTCTATGCGTGTAAACCATCCCATCTTGGGAGTCATGGCATAAGTCTCAGGATCCACTTCCATACCTACTATTCCGGCCCAGAACTCCATCATCATGGTTTGTTCCACCTGGCCGGTAACATCATTGATTATCATGTACTTATACTCGGTTCTGACCATCTCCGGCAGCATGCTGTGGTCCATATTGACCTCGGCAGGGGTACGTCCGTCCTCATCATAAGGCAGGAACTTAAGGAACCAGCCGTCAAACTTGGTGGAGCCGATATCCATTCCGCAACTGAGTCCACGCACATCGCCAGGGCGGTATTTCTTGACAATACTCTTCCAGAAATCAACATCCGGTTTGCCTTTTGAAGCATTGACAAACTCCTGGAGAATGGGCTCCAGGTCATCAACCCACCAGCCTATGCCGTAAGCACGGAGTTTGCGGGTGCGGTCCAGTATGGACTGCCAGTCATCGGGGGTGCCCTTAAGAGTTACGCTTGGTATGCCGCAGGACAAATAAGTCACAATGTAGTCAAAGTATGACTTTACTGTCTCCATTAGCGCTATCTGTGATACCATGTGCTCAGTTACACCCGTTGTGGAGAACTTCTCTGATATGATATCGGCAATATCGCCCTTGGTATTGTCACGAATCTGTACGTAGAAACTGTCCACAATAGCCTCCCAATCAGCCTCACCGCTCAACAGGTCCTTACCGCTCTGCACCACAAGGTCAATTTTGCCCTCATGATCTACAAACAGGTTGCGCAGCTCCTCCGGGTTATCATTAACATAATGAGCGAATCCCTGACAGATAAGGAACCAGATGACATCGGGCGTAAGAACCACAGGCCGATGATCGGCAAACGCATCGATCATACCTTTAAAGAAGGGGTTCTTTCCGTATGAGGCATATTTCTCATCACCTATACCCCATGCCACAACCCTCTGGTTCTCACCGCGAATCTCGCTCCTGTCAAGTATATCACTTACAAGCCTCTCGCTACTGTGCATTCTCATACTCAGGCTCTCACCCGTAGGTTCAGGCAGGTCCGGATCTACGCGGAACGTTATGCTGCCTTTCTCCTTACTCAAGATGTCCTTCTTATTAGCCTGAACGCCCGTAGCAGCCAGAATTCCTGCCGCCAACAATAACCAAAATCTGATAATTCTCATATCTGTAATATTTTATTAGTTCACATTTCAGAAAATGATACAATTGGGGTCTGTCCCCTTTTGTATCATTTTTCACACACGGCACGTACACAACAACCATTTGTCCTATCCCTGGCCGTTATATGTATCTTAGACATCCTTGATCCGAGCAAAGACGTTGCATTCTCTCCAAAGTCAAGCTCAACCTCATCTGTTGTACCGAATTCATATTTATCGAACTCCAGTACTACACATCCACGCCACATATATCCCTTTTCGGAGCTCATTTTATCGGATGTCATATAAATACCTCTTTCATAATCATAATCGAATAACCTGTCAAAAGAATTTGAATTATAAGGAAGGAATATGGATTTATCCGTATATCCGGGAACCTTGCTTGTTATGCGGTATCCTTTCACTCCGTTAACGGAATCCTGGGTCCATTCACATTTTTCATACAGCTCCTTGTATTCCTCCTTGGTGGGCATACGCCACTTGCCTCCCCAGTTGGCCCGGGCTGCATCATCCTCGGCACTCAGCCTGGTCAGGCCATCCACATAGGGATCTTCATCAGTAGTGGTATATTTGGAGTACCACCACTTATTCTGGTCCTTGAAGGCTTTCATGTGCTTGTAGTTGTACTCTGAATAATAGGTCTTGGGTACGGTCTCGCCCCAGGCAAAGCGGGCTCCGGTTTCCTGGGGGCTGTCGGCACCTACATTGCAATCGGCCCACAATACGCTTAATCCAAGGTCAACCTGGGCATTGTGTCTTAAAGGCTTGACCGGGTCGGGCCCTGCCTTGGGACGGTTCTCTTGCTGCGGGAGTTCCATTACAGGCCTGATATTCTTGCCGTTCCAGCGTGTGCCACCATTATCCAAGGATTGTCCCAAAGTCGATGTCCAGTAATATGCATCTCCTCTATTAACAGGATTTGAATCATGATTATAATCACTTATGAAACCCGTGGCTGGAAGCCAGATGCTACGGTCCTCGTACCCGGGGACATTACTGGTAATGACATATCCAAGAAGATGTTTTTCAAAATAGAGCTCAACAGTGTCGTCATGATTGTACTCAATAGTGTCTTGTGCATACTTTGCCTCCCAGGTGCATCTGTTCTTGAGTTCCCACAGTTCATCGGCAGTGGGCATACGCCAACCGTTACCCAGAAGTACTGCGGCTGCATCATCCTCTGGGTCAAGAGTCTCCTTGTAATCAAGCGGGTATTTGGCTCCACCCCACTGACCGGGACTGGTATAGAAATTATACTTGGTCATTTCATTCGTATATTGCCCGAACTTATAATTCCCACCGCTATAAAGACCCGGCTTGGGGCTTGTCTCTCCCCAGGCAAAATATCCTCCCGCCTCATCGGGTCTTGAAGCGCCCAGATTAGCCGATGCCCACATCACGCTCAGACCCAGGTCAACCGCCTCCGGTACGGGCAATGACACATTCACTGTCATCTGAGCCTTACGCCCCTCAGTCTCTGCGGTAATCACGCATGTGCCCTGTCCGACAGCTGTCAAAAAGCCGTTTTCATCGATGGATACAATCTGTGGTGCCGATGAGCTCCAGTTGATGGAGGTTGGTTTGACCTGACGTCCGGAGGGTTTCATCACAGCCTCCACATTGCGTATGGTACCGTAACTTATATCCATACTCTCAGCCGGTAGGGATAGTGATGTGAACATATCATCGGCAAGGGAGCGCACGGGACGTATATTCATTCCCATGAATCTGCTTTCATAACCGTTGAACCTGAAGTCAAATGCCATTCTCAGTACTTCAACCGGGGGCAGTTCCGACAAACCTCCCATCATTCCGTTTACTGAACCTATGGTACTGAAACAGCTTCCTCTGGAACCACGGCCTGCAATCGATGTCCAGAGAGAGAACTGTTTTCCTATTTCAATAGGCTCATTGCCGTTCATCTGACCTGAATAGGGAATGAATATGCTGTGTCCCTCAAATCCGGGAACATTGCTTGTAAAACGCATTCCGGCTACACCGTTTAGGGTAACGGTATCATACGTGCAGTTTTTCACCAACTCTACAATCTCATCGTTGGTAGGAATACGCCAACCGTCACCTAACATTACTGTGGCTGCGTCATCGGTCGGCTCAAGACGGTTAAGATTGTCGGCCTTGAGGAATTGATGGGACTGCCCCTGGGCGGTATATTTGTCCATACCGTCTTCCTGTGCAAAGGAACTGTAGCGGTAGTTACCCCAGGAGAAAGACTCCTTGGGTTCAATCTCAGCCCATGCGTAATAATCACCGTAACTCTCCGGAGCCGATGCTCCCAGGTTGGCATTGGCCCACAGAACACTCAGTCCCAGATCCACGTATTCAAACTCATGCGGGGTTACGGTTACGGAGCACTGTGTTGTCTTGCCGTACGCGGTTACCTGTACCTTGCAACTGCCCGGACCTGATGCCACAAAGAGGCCGTCTTCAATAACTTTTACTACGTTTTCATCGGAGGATTTCCAGGTGCAGGCGCTGTTCACGTCACGCTTTCCCATTCTCACTTTCAGTCTGGTGCCAGCACCCTGCTGCAAAGTGAGTCTTGTTTTTTCTAACGTGATTCCGGACACCTCCTTACCGGACAGAGGCATCACCATACGCACCGACTGTTCCGATTCACGGTTCTCGCTGTGCCACTCATCGGCTCCGCGCTTGAAATTGAAACCGTATGCGGCCTCATCATCAGGCTGGACTCCCGGGGTTGAGCACCAGTATGATGCGTATGTGCCTACCTGCATCAGCTGGCCGTCCTGAAGCCAGCCTGCAGCGGGCAGGAATATGCTCCGGTCCGTATATCCTTTTATCTTGCTTGTTACCAGATAGCCGCCTATGCCGTTCTGCTCGGTCCACTTCCAGGTGCAGTACTCTCGCAGCTCGTCCCATTCGGCCTTGGTGCCCATACGGCTGCCGTCGGTAGTCTTGATTGCCATTGCATCGGGCCAGCGATAATAATAGCCTACAGGTCTGTCGGCTGTTATACCGGTATTTAAGGTACTCCACTTTACACTCAATCCCAAATCAACGTACTCCTGGGCAGACGCTATGCTGCACAAGGCACAGAAAAAGACAATTGCAGAAAAACGTATTCTCATAATCAAACTGGTTGTATAATTGATAATTCTGAACACATGCCATGTTAAACCGCATTACGGTTCTTTAACGGCATTGGTTACGGGGCAAAAGTATCACAACGGAATCCTCAAAACAACAAAAATGCGCTGCAAAACCGTTGCATCTGCATATAAAACGGAAAAGAAAATAAAATGCGTCCGGAAAACTGAATTATTAACTACTTTTGTGTAATTAAATACAGATTTCAGTATGGCAAGATTCAAAAGGATATTGCTCAAGCTCAGTGGCGAGAGCCTGATGGGTGAGCAGCGTTACGGAATAGACGAGAAACGTCTGGGTGAGTATGCACAGCAGATCAAGGAGATACATGATATGGGTGTGCAGATAGGCATAGTGATTGGCGGCGGTAACATATTCCGCGGTCTCAAGGGCGCAGGCAAGGGCTTTGACCGCGTCAAGGGTGACCAGATGGGTATGCTGGCAACGGTAATCAACGGTTTGGGACTGAGCTCCGCACTTGCATCGATAGACTGCCCCAACAAGGTGCTCACCGCCATCCGCATGGAACCTATAGGCGAGCTCTACTCAAAGTGGAAAGCCATTGACGCAATGGAGCAGGGCCAGGTGGCCATTCTGGTAGGCGGCACCGGCAATCCCTACTTTACCACCGATACCGGCTCATCCCTGCGCGGCATAGAGATAGAGGCCGATGTAATGCTCAAAGGCACCCGCGTGGACGGAGTCTACACCGCAGATCCCGAGAAGGATCTCACCGCCACCAAGTTTGATGAAATCACTTTCGATGAGATTTACAACCGCAACCTCAAGGTAATGGACCTGACCGCCACCACCATGTGTAAGGAGAACGGTCTGTCCATCTACGTATTCAATATGGATATTCCCGGCAACCTTAAGAAAGTTATTGCAGGCGAGCCTATCGGCACCCTGGTGCACAAGTGACGCAAAACGAAACGACCCCTTTGCGTCACTTCTTTATTTCTTTACCTCCTCAAAATCTACGTATTCACCGTCGGAATCGGAGAGGACTTTCTTTTTGGAACGTGTGCGCTTGCCTACAGTCTGGCGTCCCTCTGTTTTTTTCTGCATCCGGCCACCCTTGCGGAAAAGACCTACTATCGCTCCCAGAAAAGAAGCCAGAAGATCACGTGCAAAGGTGAGTACTGCAAGCAGGACAAACAGTAATATGAATATTATTATCAGGGCGGTAATTATCATCTGAAATCAGTTTACTATACAGACGGCAAAAAGTTTGCCTTGTTAATCAATGCTGACCTTTTGTCAGAACTGACAGTATTATATACCATCCTATGACTGCGGCCAGACCTCTCTCGCGTAGAAGAACCAGTATTACAACCGATACTATAAGGAATATGAACCTTATTTTGTTGTCGTCCCATTTGAGGTTCTTGAACTTGAGCGAGAACATGGGTATCTCACTGACCATCAGACCGGCAAACAACAGCACCAGAGCTCCGATTATCCATTTGGCTCCGGGAACCGAGTTGAGGTCCATCTGGAACAGACCGCACCAGAACAGGGCGTTGGCGGGAACTGCCAGACCCAGAAATGATGAAGTCTGACGCTCATCGGTATTGAACTTGGCCAGACGCAGGGCAGCAAATGCAACCAGCACCAGGCCTATGTAGGGATAAACGGTTGATTCGGGGCATAACTCACGCAGTGTCATGATGCAGAGCATGGCGGGAGCCAGTCCGAACGTGACAAGGTCTGCCAGTGAATCAAGTTCCTTGCCGATGGGTGAGTAAGCCTTGAGAAGTCTGGCTGACAGACCGTCGCAGAAATCAAACAGTGCGCCGGCAACCACCCAGAGCAGGGCGCGCCATGCATCGGCGTGGAAAGCGGCCATAACAGCCATGCAGCCCGAAAGCAGGTTGCAGCATGTTATGGTATTGGGGATATGTTTTGTAATGCTGTTTGCCATTGTCATGATAATTTTGCCAGGATTGAGATATCTGCTGTTACCTTCTGGTTTACTTTTACGCATACTAGGGAGTCTACCGGCAGATAGATATCAACTCTGGAGCCGAATTTAATGAAACCCATGTGGGTGTCAATCTGTGCCTCGTCACCCGGTTTGCAGTAAGTTACAACCCTGCGGGCCAGCGCACCGGCTATCTGACGCATCATTATTTCCTTGCCGTCGGGGGTCTTGATGACAACCATAGAGCGCTCGTTCTCAGTGCTGGCCTTAGGCTTGAAGGCGGCATGGAAATTACCGTCCTGATGCTCCACCTTGTTGACTGTTCCGTTTACGGGGAACCAGTTGGCGTGAACGCTCCATACACTCATGAATATGGACACCATAAGGCGACGGTCATTGAAATAATCGGTCTCATCAACCTCTTCAATGGTCACGATCGTGCCATCGGCGGGACATACCACTACCTTTTCCCTGTCATCGCTTGGGAAATGTCTTACCGGATTCCTGAAAAAGTTCAGAAAAAAGCAGACAAACAGAAGTGTAACGGCAAGTGCTGCGTATGACCACCATCCGCAGATGGAAGGGATTAGAAACAGCGGCAGGTTAATGACGAAGAATAGTATAACCACAATTGTAAGTGTGGTCTTTCCTTCGGGATTGATTGCGGTATGTTTTCCGTTGTTCTGGGCCATGTCCTTGTTATTCTATTGATAGGCAAAGATAGAATAAAAAGATAAATAATGGCATACTTATTGTATTGTATTTTGCTGTGGGACATTCGTGACCGGCATGCCGGGTTTTTGTTGAAAACTTTGAGCCTGCCTCGCTTGCCTCTGTCTCCAAATGGAAGTAACTTTAAAAACTTTTTCAGCCTTACGGTATTATGCAGGAATTCGTTCATCTCCACGTCCACACGCAGTACTCTCTGCTGGATGGCCAGACCAATATCAAGAAGTTGGTTGATAAGGCCATAGCCGACGGTATGCGCGGCGTTGCTGTTACAGATCACGGCAACATGATGGGCATCAAGGAGTTCAAGAACTACTGCGACAAGGTCAATGACAAGCTTAAGGAGGAGGGTAAGCATTTTAAGCCGATAATAGGCTGTGAGGTATATGTGGCACCACGCCGAAAGGAGCAGCGTGACAGCAAGGAGCTGGACGGCGCCAACTACCACCTCATTCTGCTGGCCAAGAACGAGAAGGGTTACCATAACCTGATAAAGATTGTGTCAAGGGCCTGGATGGACGGATTCTATTCACATCCACGTACTGACAAATATGACCTGGAGAAATATCACGAGGGTATAATATGTTGCTCGGCATGTCTGGGTGGTGAGGTACCCAAACTGATCACTGCAGGTAAGATAGATGAGGCTGAGCAGGTGGTGCAGTGGTTCCATAACCTCTTTGGTGAGGACTACTACCTGGAACTGCAGCGTCATAAGGCAACCGTACCTAATGCCAATCATGAGGCGTTCCCCCTGCAGCAGAACGTGAACAGACATCTTATTGAGATGTCGCGCAAGTTCGGCATAAAAATGGTATGCACCAACGACGTCCATTTCCTGGATGAGGATAATGCCGATGCCCACGAACTGCTGATATGCCTCTCTACCGGACGTACTCCCGATGACCCCAACCTGATGCGTTACTCCAAACAGGAGTGGTTCAAGACCACTCAGGAGATGAACACTCTGTTTGAGGATGTTCCGGAGGCACTTGCCGGAACTGTAGAGATCCTGGATAAGGTTGAGGAGTACTCCATCAACCATCCTCCTATCATGCCTAACTTTGAGATTCCTGTTGAGTTCGGAACCGAGGATGAGTACCGTCAGCGTCTGACTGAGGAGGATCTCTTTAAGGAGTTCACTTGTAATGAGCACGGCGAGACCGTGATGTCAAAGGAGGATGCCGACAAGAAGATAAAGAAACTGGGAGGCTATGACAAACTGTACCGTATCAAACTGGAGGCCGATTACCTGGCCGAACTCACCTTTAAGGGAGCCAAGGTGCGTTACGGTGATCCCATACCGGAGAGTGTGATGGAGCAGCTCAAATTTGAGCTCCACATCATGAAGACCATGGGCTTCCCGGGATACTTCCTTATTGTGCAGGACTTTATCAACGCCGCACGTACGCAGTTGGGCGTATCGGTAGGACCGGGCCGTGGTTCGGCTGCCGGATCGGCCGTAGCCTACTGTCTGGGTATCACGCAGATTGACCCCATCAAGTATGACCTGCTGTTTGAGCGTTTCCTCAACCCGGACCGTATATCACTCCCTGATATCGATGTGGACTTTGATGATGACGGCCGCGGCCGCGTGCTCCAGTGGGTGACCGAGAAATACGGAAAGGAGAAGGTTGCCCATATCATCACCTACGGCACCATGGCTACCAAGATGGCAATTAAGGATGTGGCACGTGTGCTTGAGGTACCTCTGGACATATCCAACAACCTCTGCAAGGCTATTCCTGACCGCCTGCCCGATGATGCCAACGGCAAGCCCCGCAAGATGAATCTGAGCAATGTGCTGGAGTGCGTCCCTGAGATACAGCAGGCCGCCGCATCGGACGATGAACGTCTGCGTAACACCATCAAGTTTGCCAAGATGCTTGAGGGCAATGTGCGCGGTACCGGCGTTCATGCCTGCGGTACCATTATATGCCGTGATGACGTGACCGACTGGGTGCCTGTATCGTGGGCTACCGATAAGGATACGGGTGACCGTCTGCTGGTAACCCAGTATGAGGGCAGTGTGATTGAGGATACCGGCCTTATCAAGATGGACTTTCTGGGTCTTAAGACTCTTTCCATCATCAAGGAGGCTGTTGAGAATATCAAGTCAAGCCTGGGTATCGATCTTAACATCGATACGATACCGATAGATGATAAGAAGACATTCCAGCTTTACTGCGAGGGCCGTACCATAGGAACGTTCCAGTTTGAATCGCCCGGTATGCAGAAATACCTGCGTGAGTTGCAGCCCGGTGTGTTCGAGGACCTCATAGCCATGAATGCTCTGTACCGTCCGGGTCCTATGGATTATATTCCGGATTTCATTGACCGTAAACTGGGCCGTAAGCCTATTGAGTATGATATCCCCGTAATGGAGAAGTATCTTAAGGATACATACGGCATTACGGTTTATCAGGAGCAGGTCATGCTGCTGTCACGTCTGCTGGCCAACTTCACACGTGGTGAGAGTGATACCCTGCGTAAGGCCATGGGTAAGAAACTCAAGGACAAGCTGGATCACCTTAAGCCCAAGTTCATTGCGGGCGGTCAGGCCAATGGCCATGATCCCAAGGTGTTGGAGAAAATATGGGCCGATTGGGAGAAATTTGCATCATACGCGTTCAACAAGTCTCACGCCACATGCTACTCATGGGTGGCTTACCAGACCGCTTATCTTAAGGCCAACTACCCGTCACAGTATATGGCTGCCGTACTTAGCCGTGCCGGCGATATCACTGAAGTGACAAAACTTATGGATGAGTGCAAGGCTATGGGTATTAACGTTCTCGGACCCGATGTGAACGAGAGCGTGCCCAGATTCGGTGTCAACGCCAAGGGTGATATCCGCTTTGGTATGGCATCGGTCAAGGGCGTGGGTGAGAATGCGGTATCGGCCATTGTGAGCGAACGCAAGGCAAACGGACCGTACAAGAGCATATTCGATTTCGTGCAGCGCGTGAACCTGAGTGCCTGCAACCGCAAGAACATAGAGAATCTGGCTCTGGCGGGAGCGTTTGACTGCTTCCCCGAGATAAGGCGCGAGCAGTTCCTGCAGCCCTGCGGCAAGAACGAGGTGTTCAGTGATGTGCTGGTGCGTTACGGCACCAAGTACCAGACCGACAGGATGGAGTCACAGTTCTCACTGTTCGGAGATATGGGACATACTGACCTGATTGCAACACCTTCCATTCCCGATGCTCCCGAATGGCCTCTGCTGGAGCGCCTCAACAAGGAGAAGGAGTTGGTGGGTATATACCTGTCGGCCCATCCGCTGGATGAGTTCAGGGTTATCCTGGAGAATGTGTGCAATGTGGGCGTAAGCCAATTGGAGGATAAGGCGAAACTGGTAAACAAAGAGTTGATTATGGGCGGTGTGGTAACCGGGGTGCGAAGCGGACATACCAAGAACGGCAAGCCTTACGGAGCGACCAGGATTGAGGATTTTACCGGACCGGGAGAGATTGTGCTTTTTGGTGAGCCCTGGCTCAAATGGTGTAATATGATGAGAGAAGGCAACTATCTGTTTATCAAGGCTATGTGCCAGCCGTACAAGTACAATCCCGAGAGGATAGACATGGTTATAAACTCGATAGAACTGCTGCAGGACGTTAAGGATACCGCCATTACCTCCATGACCCTTTCCATGCCGGTGACAGAACTTGACAGAGAGTTTATAAGTGATCTGGATACGCTCACCGGAAAGGAGGGTAAGACAACCCTCAAGTTCATACTTACTGACCTTTCACAGCCAGATAACAAGATTTCACTTACATCGGGAACCAGAAAGATAACGGTCACCCAGGATCTTATGGATTTTATAAAAAGCAAAGAGATAATTAATTATTCATTCAATCAATAAACAAGTATTATGGAATTGGAGATTACCAGTCAGAATTTTGAAGAGATCACGCAACAAGGCAAACCCGTGTTGGTTGATTTCTGGGCTACATGGTGCGGACCCTGCAAGCGTCTGGGACCCATCATCGAGGAGATTGCAGCCGAATATGACGGCAAGGCTATAGTAGGTAAGTGCGACATCGAGGAGAACGATGACCTGACCGAGAAGTTCGGAATCATGAACGTTCCTACCGTTGTGTTCTTGAAGGATGGCAAGGAGGTGGACCGTGTTGTCGGCCTGGCCATGAAGAACGTTTATCAGGACAAACTTAACGCACTGCTCTGATTATGGCACAGGATGAGTTCCTTGAGGATGACCTTGACGATCAGAAGACCGTCGAGTACATCAAGAACACGCTGCCGCAGGATCTTAAGGACAAGTACACTGATGACATCCTCTATTATATGCTGGATGTAATCAATGACTACTTTACCACAAGCGGTGTGCTGGACCAGGAGCCCGATGCCGACGGCTGCATAGACATAGACAACGATGCGCTGGTGGCATATATCATCAAGGAGGCCAAGAAGGACAAGATTGGCTCCTTCCCGGCCGATGAGGTGATACTCATTGTAGAGGCCGAGGCCGACTACGTGGATTCCTTAGGGGAATAATCTGTCTTACAGAGTAATTGTTCTGGAACCATCACTGTTCTCGGTGATGGTTACTTTTTTTGCGTCCAACGGCAGGAGTTCCTCTACAAGTTCAGGCCACTCTATAAAGCACAGGGCGCCGCTGTAGAAATAGTCCTCATAACCCAGGTCATATACCTCCTCAAGTTTCTTGATGCGGTAAAAGTCAAAGTGGTATATTAGCTCTGCCGTGGTCTGAGAGCGGTACTCGTTTATTATTGCGAATGTGGGTGAGTTTACCTCATCCTCCACGCCCAGCAGTTTGCAAAGGGCCTTTATGAATGTGGTCTTGCCGGCACCCATCTTGCCGTAGAATGCGAATACGGTATCATCGCCCATCTGGCCGATAAACTCGCGGGCGGCTTCCTCAATATGGTCAAGATCCTTTATGGTTATGGTCATTTCTTTTTGGGATTAAGGGTTATGAAGGGTATTATCATCTCCTCAAGCGATACGCCTCCGTGCTGGAAGGTCTCCTTGTAGAATGATGCGTAGTTGTTAAAGTTGTTCTGATATACAAAATAGTCGGCCTCGGTACAGAATATGTATGATGTACTTACGTTGGGTGAGGGCAGGTGAGCCTTGAGCGGCTCACTTATCTCATAGACATCCCTGGGGTTGAATCCCAGGTTCTTGCCCAGCTTGTAACGCAGGTTGGTGTTGGTGGTGCGGTCACCGGCTATCTTGACGGCGTGGTTTACCATTATACTGCCGTGATCGGTGGTTATCATTACCTTGCGCCCCGTGGCGGCCATGGAGCGGAACAGTTCACGGACGCTGGAGTGGCGGAACCACGACAGGATAAGACTGCGGTAGGCGGCCTCATCGTTGGCCAGTTCACGCATCATGCGGGAGTCGGTCTTGGAGTGTGACAGTATGTCTATGAAATTCACTACCACTACGTTCAGGTCATTCTGCAGCAGGTTGTTGAACTGACTCATGAGTTTGTCGGCCGATGCAGAGTCATTTACTTTGTTGTATGAGAATGTATCCTTGCGGCGGTAACGCTCTATCTGGGTCCTTATAAGGGGTGACTCGTTCAGGTTCTTGCCCTCCTCGGAATCCTCATCCACCCAAAGGTCCGGGAACATACGGCTTATCTGTTCGGGCATGAGACCGGAGAATATGGCGTTACGGGCGTATTGGGTTGCAGTGGGCAGGATGCTATAGTAGAGCTGCTCATCAAAGGTAAAGAGCTCGGCCAACTCCTGGCTCAGTATGCGCCACTGGTCATAGCGGAAATTATCCATCACTATCAGAAACGGTTTCTCTCCGTTGTCCAATGCGGGGAATATGTATTTCTTGAACAGGTCCGGACTCATGACAGGGCTCTTGTCACGGTCTTTCATCCAGTCCATGTAGTTGCGCTTGATGAACTTGCAGAAAGCGGCGTTGGCCTCGGTCTTCTGCATCTTAAGCATATCGTGCATGGAGCTGTCAGCCTCCTTGAGTTCAAGTTCCCAGTAAACAAGTTGACGGTATACCTCTATCCAGTCATCAGCGGTAAAGGAGTCATTTATCTGCATGCTCAGACGACCGAAATTCTGCTGATAACTGCGGTCTGTCTCGGCGGTCACTATATCACGCTTGTGGATATTCTTTTTGAGTGACAGAAGTATCTGGTTGGGGTGGACGGGTTTGATCAGGTAATCGGCTATCTTGGAGCCTATAGCCTGGTCCATGATGTTCTCCTCCTCACTCTTGGTGACCATGACCACGGGGATGTTGGGATCGATCTCCTTAATATGCTGAAGGGTTTCCAGACCACTCATACCCACCATGTGCTCGTCCAGAAGTACAAGGTCATACTGGCGCTCGCGGCACATATCCAGCGCGTCGTGGCCGTTGGTTACGGTATCCACCTCGTATCCCTTGCTCTCAAGGAACATGATGTGTGCTCTGAGCAGGTCTATCTCATCATCTACCCAAAGAAGCGTCCCGTTCTTATTCTCCGTCTTGTCCATCGGCCTTACTGAGTTCTGTTTCCTGTTCTTTGTCTTCGCGGATGTACTCCTCAAAGAGTGTGGCGCCGTCTATGTCAAACTCAGGGATATTGAGGAAGTGCTTACCGTAGAACTCCTGGTAATCGTTGAAACTGTAATGCTTAAGAAGCGTTTCCAGATTACGGCGGGTTATAAGTACAGCCTTTATTCCGTTCAGTTTGGCTGCCATATCCGCATCGTCATACAGATTGCGGCTATAGACGTAAGCCTCGTCAAAGTTAAGAAATTCTCCGACTATCATCATGCCTATACCCTGATCAGTTTCAAAACTGATGTCAAAGTTGCGCATCATGTAGTTGCTGAAATTGAATCTTGCCACCTCAAAGAGCAGTTGGTTCTGGTTGAGCTGGCCTTCAGGATAGGCCAGCACGAATATGAACGGCTCGTAACGCTCGGCGCTGAACTGCGGCACGCTGTCCGGGTTCTCATCGGCCGCGGGGCCGTTACGGCGGTCCCAGATGGAACTGAATGATGTGGATTGCAGAATCCTTCCGTTCTGGATACCCTGTGCTATCAGACCGGCCAGTTCACTTATCTCGTTCTGCGGATAACGGGTCACTATCTCCTTGAGTTTGATCAGGAATGTATCGGTATGGCCCTCCTGCAGGTCTATGGCTGCGTCCAGAAACATGAATTTGGCACGGTGCTGTCCTTTGGGATATCTGTTTGCCGATATACGGCTGTTGTTCCTTACCGTGTACTTGTCGCCTTCACGGAATGCGGCATAGGTTGCTACGTAGATTGAGTCCTCGCGGTGCTTGCCGTATCGGGCGTTGTCTATGTAGTCGGAGTCACATATCATGACCGTGTAGTCACTCTCGGGGTAGAGTCTCTGCATTCGGTTGCGGCAACTGTCAGCCATATCGTTGCGGCCCCAGAGCGAGTACATCAGATAGAGGTTGTACATGGCCTCGTCGGCCTCGTCGGATTGGGGGTAACCGTTTACTATGCGGGTGAGTGACGCCTCGGCGTCGGGGTATTCGGTCAGGCGGTCCTTGTATATGATTCCCTGTTCCAGGAGCGCCTCTGATATGAGCATGTCGGATTTGTGCCTGTCTTCGTCGGAGTAGGGTATCTGCTGGATGTAATACTCACGTTTGTAGGGATCTGTCTCCTTCGGCACTGCGCCAAGGCTGTCCACGAAAATGTCCGACAGGGTGTCGGGTTCCGCCTCCAGGGTGCCCGATGTGCCATCGGCCAACAGACCGGTTGCTGCGAACGTGGTTTTGTTGGACCTGCGCCAGTTGTCCTCAAGTTTGCGGTCTCCCCACTGGCGGCTGAACTCTTTCCTGCCACGGGATACAGCGTTGGGATTGTAGAAATACCATTGGCCGTCCGACTGGTCGGAATCATCAGTTATAGACAGCTCCGAAACGGCTCCCTTGCGTAAGTCTTCCTTCTCCTTCTGTCTGCGGCGCTCCTCCTCCTGACGCTCCTGTTCCCTGAGGTCATCTATCACTTTGTCTATGATGGTATAGAGTCTCTCTTCGGGAAGAGTGGAGAGCCACTGAAGACTATCCTGAAGGCGTATGGTGCCGGAGCATTCCACCAGGTCCTCCAGTACCTCTGAGCGCAGTTTCACGATGGGATACTCCTTGTGCGTGGAGCCTATCATTCCCACTGCCTGAGAGTAGCAGCGTGATGCGTTGGGATAGTCTTTCATGTCCCAATAGAGATTGGCCATGGTGAGCAGCAGTATGCCTTTCTCTGCCGATGCCTTATCGGTCTTGTCGGCACCCTCGTTGTAGAGTCTGAGCGCATTGACCGTATCCGAGCGCATTAGATAGATGTTGCCCATTGCGTAATAGATCTGGTCCAGGTCATCCTTGTTGTTGGGATCCCTCTCCATGCGTCTGAGTTTCTTCATGATCTTGCGCATGCTGCCGGAGTTTGCCATTGTCTCGGTCTGCTGAATGCGGGCATGGAACTCTATGTCATGGGGCGGACTCATCCGAATTACCTTTCCGAACATACGGTAGGCTTCGTCATTGCGGTCTGTCACCTTGTATAGTTGTGCCAGGAGGTATCTCTCACGTATGCGCTGGATCTTGCTCACTCCCTTACGGCCGATGGCTTCTTCCAGTGGCGGTATGCTCTCCTCAAACCGCTCCTGATTAAGCAGATGTGCTGCCAGGCGGGTCTGGTAATCCAGGTGGCGGGCTACGCCGGTTCTGGTCTCAGCGGAGCGTTGGAACAGTTCGTCGGCTTCATAGTACCAGCCCAACTCGGAGTAGCACTGGGCCGTTTTGTATTGTGCCTCGGCCACTATCTCAGGCTCATCATAATAGAGTTTGGCTATGTATGAGTAGGTGCTGGCGGCTTCTATAAAATCTCCTTTCTGACGTTGGGCATCGGCCATAAGGAACCAGGCATGCCACAGGAACGGGTTGTACTCATTCTTACTCTGGAACGCTTTGTCCGATTCGGTCGGGGTGCCTTTCTTTTTCTGGGGCTTGGCGGTGATGGAGTGGAGTTTGATACCTTTCTTTGCCTTGTCTATTGCCGTGTTGAAGTCCGATGTGCCTACTGAATGCACTTTTTCATCACTGACCGGGTAGAGGTCAAGTATCTCCAGAAGATTGTCTTTCTTGGCTTTTTCCTGGGCTTCATAGCCTCTGCGGTATGCTTCGGAGCCGTTGAAATAGACGTTGTATTTTGTTACCAGTGCCTGATATGAACGTGAGGCGGCAGTGTTGCGGGATGTGGAACAGCCGGTCACCACTGCAATCAGCGGTAACAGCATTATGAAAACGGCTGTCCTGCTCCTTGTCATCTCATTATACTTCATTCATCATGGAGTAACACTCCTCCTTGAGTTCATCGGGCAGTTCTATGTCACGGGCCTGGAGACATTCCATCCACTCCCGGACCTCGTCCTGCCGCATGGTGTAGAGCACATATCGGAACTCCTCCACCTCCTGGTCTGTATACTGGTCCGGCTTGCGTCCTATGAACTGGTCCAATTCCTCATCGTCAAAATACTGTGCACTGCGTAACCGTGCCTCGGCAAGTTTCTGTTTCTCGCATACGGCGTGCTTGCCGCAGCACTCACCGGCCGGTATTTCCTGCCTGGGCTGCATGGCCTGTTCCTGAATAAGTCCACGCGTCCTGTTCCACCTGTCAAGACGATAAAGGATGATTAGCAGCACCAATACTACTGCGCAGATATAGTATATCATACTGTTATAACGAAATTCCTGATGCTAAATTGCGAAAGTACAAAATCAAATTAAAAAACGAGGACGATTTCTCGTTCTCGTTTTTTCAACCAGTCGGGGTGACTGGATTCGAACCAGCGACCACACGCCCCCCAGACGCGTACTCTAAACCGGGCTGAGCTACACCCCGCTGAGTTTGTCAGGCCTTACGGCTTTCAAAACCGGCGCAAAGGTATTTCTTTTTTATGATATTATCCAACAAATCCCCAAAAATTATTTTGAAGATTTCTTAATCTCTTTAATCTTGGCTTTTACCGGAGCCTTCCGGGCTGTGCTGTTTATAATGGCAGGAAGCAGCATGAAACTCTCCAGCGGATTGGCCTCGGTGAATCCCATGGGGACCGTATGACCGTTCTCATTGTATTCAAAACCGACAAAATATCTGGCATATGGGTTCAGACGGTCGGTGGGGAATACGGTTGTGATGGAGTATGTCCTGCCAGGTTTGATTTTGGCTTTCCTGGCAGCCAGGACCTGTACGCTGTGCTCGCGCTCCACAATCCTCAGATATATGGGGCCTGTATATACGCTGTCGCCTTCATTCACGACCTCAAATGTTACATAGCCCTCATCGCCTACATGCAGACCTTCCATTCCCAATATGGGATCGCTGCACATCTTGAGGCTTTTTCCGAACCGGGGGAAACTGACGAACTGGGCATCGGCCGTGACTGCTATCATTGCGGTCAGCAGAGCAAATAATATCTTTCTCATAAGCTTAACAATCGGATAGTTCAATATCAAAGATATTGCAAAGATTTGCAATTGTCAACAGGATGGAGGTTTTTTTAGCCTTCACGGCAGAAATCCAGCATTTCCAGGAACAGTTGTGCGGTCACGGTACGGTTCCACAGAGTCCCGTCGGGTCCGGGGAGTAGGGCGTTTGTATGTTCCTGACCTCCAAGGCATTCAGCCTTAAGCATATCATACCATTTGCAGTCAAGCAACACCGGACCGAACCGTTCGCGTACCGAATACTGGATACTCCTGAGCTCCGATGACTTGAGACCGCACAGGGCGAATCCCAGATATGATGCGCCTACAGTGCCCCACGCCTCATCGGCTCCGTCACTGTAAGAAAGACCGTGCTCAGATGCCGCCATACTGAATGCGCGTCCAAGTACCGATGCAAACTCCGTTTTGTCCATCGATTGCAAAAATAATATAAATGAGGTGAGTATGTGTTTTTCCGGATTAAACCATTTTCCAACTCCCACGTCAAAAGCATACATTCAGCGCTTATGAAGAAAGCTTTTCTGTTACTGACCTTATTCTCAATACTCATTCCGTCGGTATGCGCCGCACAGAAGAATGACTCAAAGGAGAAGTCCAAACTGGACGGTAAAGTCTCTGTAAATGCACATATAATTGACGGTTCCACCACAGAGAATATGCCTCAGGTAACGGTACAGTTGTTTCAGTTGCCCGATACCACCTTCCTGTTCGGAACAGTTACCGACAATGAGGGTTGGTTCAATATCAAGAAGGTGCCGGTGGGAGAGTTCCTGCTGCGTTACTCTTTTATGGGTTATTCATCTCAGGAGTTCAGTTTCAAGACTGTAAAGGAGGACAGGGAGCGTGCCTTAGGTGTGTTTAAGATGTATGAGCAGAGTATCATGCTGACCGAGGCTGTGATTGAGGAAGCCCTGCCACCCACACAGGTGGTTGACGATACCCTGATGTATAATGTGAGCGCATTCCGTGTTCCGGAGGGCTCGGTCCTGGAGGAGCTTATAAAGCGTCTTCCGGGTGTTGAGGTCGATGAGAACGGCGGCATTACCGTTAACGGACGCAGGGTATCCCGTATCCTTGTGGACGGACAGGAGTACTTTGGCAATGACCAGCAGATGGCCACAAAGAACCTGCCGGTAAACATAATCCGCCGTATCAAGACATATCAGCGACAGAGTGACCTGGCACGTATAACCGGCATTGATGACGGTGAGGAGGAGACGGTCATGGACCTTGAGATAAAACCCAACATGCGTAACGGCTGGCTCCATAATATAGATGGAGGTATAGGAAAGCCGGTGGGTAAGAATGATTACGGAGAATGGATTAAATATCTCTATTCGGGCCGATACACGCTCAACCGTTTCCAGGCCAACACTCAGTTCTCGGTCAATGCAAACACCCAGAACTCGGGACGCGGCAACGGTGTGAGTTACAACCATCAGTTGGGAGTGAACTTCTCAAAGAACATCGGTGAGCCATATCCGCGCCGTCGTAACGAATTCCCGTTGGTTATAGGCGGTAATATAAGGTATAACGGTTCTACCTCACGCTCTCTGAGCGAGTCGGAATCAGAGACCTTTACCACCCAGTATCAGTCGGCGTCTTTCCGTAACAACCGCTCTAACAGCAACAGCGGCAACAACAGCGTAAACGGAGAGTTCCGTATGGAGTGGATGCCCGATTCGTCACTCAACATCATATTCCGCCCAAGTTTCCAGATAAGCCGTAATCACAGCAACTCCAACAGCGGCTCCGTAACGTTCAATACCGATCCTTACGAGGCTACCGATATGACCGACATTCTGGATGAGTACCGTAACCTTGGGACCGATCTGATGGATTCGATAGGTGTCAACTCACAGACCAGTTACAACCACAGCAAGACCGGTAACAACCAGTTGGGCGGTGAGTTCCAGTTCAACAAGAGATTCAACGACCAGGGCCGTAACTTTACGGTACGCTTTACATTCAACAGCACCAAGGGTACAAACGACAGTTATTCATATTCGGACCAGGTTTATTATCAGGATCACAGGCGTGACACCACGATGAACCGCTACAACATAAGTCCTACCGATAACAGCAGCTGGTCGGGACGTATCATGTGGAGTGAGCCTATTGATTCTGGGCGCGGTAATCTTCAGTTCAGTTATCAGGTTCAGGTAAACAACCGTAACCAGAACAGGGAGACTTATGTCCTTTGGGGGGACGGTTTTGATGACTGGTATAAGACATGGAGCCTGCCCGACAGCCTTAACCGGTTCCGTGATGACAGGTTGAGCCGTTCTGCAACCAATGTGTCACGTAACCATACGCTGACATTGCAGTTCCGTTACAACTTTGAGAAATCAAATATCAATATAGGTGTCAATTTCATGCCTCAGTATACCGGAATGGACAACTTCCAGTATATGGGTAAGATAATAGGCGATACATCGAGAGTGGTATACAACTGGAGTCCCTCGCTCAATTACCGTTACAGGTTTGACCGTCAGAAGAGTGTTCAGGTTACACTGCGTACCAACACCAGTCAGCCCAGCATGGAGGATATGATGGATATTACCGATGACAGTAACCCCATGAATATCCGCAAGGGTAATCCCGGATTGCTGCCGACACTGCGTAACAACTTTGAAATCAGTTATCAGAACTATATCACCGAGACCCAGAAGACAATCAACATAAGAGTATCTCTTGAGAACTCACTCAGGAACATCTCACAAAAGACTGATTATGATCCGTCAACAGGTATATCGGTAACACAGCCGCAGAATATGGACGGATTCTGGACCAACTGGAGCACATCGGGCAACCTGACCTACAACCAGACCATACCTAACACCAAATGGCGTTACAATGCCAGTGCCAACGGTTCGTTCCGCCATCAGGAGAGTTACATGAGAACCGGAAGCATCGGCCAGTTCAATCCCGGTGCCGGAACCGGCGGCAGTGCCGTACTGAGTGCCACCAATACCATATCGGCCGGTGAGAACGGATCGGTCACTTACCGTAACCAATGGCTGGAGGTAACTGCAAACGGACGTTTTACATATAACCACTCCGAGAATAACCAGCGTCAGAACCAGAACATGGATACATACACGTTCAGTTACGGAGGACGCGCCAATGCACGTCTGCCCTGGCGTAACCTGAACCTGGGAACTGATATCACCATGCAGAGCCGACGCGGTTACAGCGGGTCTTTTAACCGCAATGACCTTATCTGGAACGCCAACGCATCGTTCAGTTTCCTTAAGGGTAACGCAGGTACACTGCAGATTCAGTACTACGATATCCTGAATGATGAATCAAATGTAACCCGTTCAGTTTCTACAACGGGCCGTACCGATACCAAGAACAATAATATCCACAGTTACATCATGGTACACTTCATACTGCGTGCCAATGTATTCGGAACCCGTGCTGCACGTAGGGAGATGCGTCAGGAGACCAGAGCTATGATGGGTGGTGGCGGATTCGGTGGCGGATTCGGCGGCGGAATGCGCGGCGGTGGAAGGCCTTGATTATTTGAAGAAAGAGAAGTGTACTGAACCGTACACCTTCATATCGGTGAAGCGAGGATGATCCTTAAAGTCATTCTTGCTTCCGTGCTCCAGCACGAATATGCCGTCGGGAGCAAGCAGGTTTCCATTAAGAATCAGATCAGGTATCTCAGAGAGGTTCTCCAACTGATATGGAGGATCTGCAAATATGAAATCAAACTGAGTGCTGCAGCCGGCAATGTACTTGAATACTTCTCCTTTAATAGGCAGACATTTGTCGGTCTTTACAGTGTCCATCACTTTGCGGATAAAGGCGTGATGGGCGGGATCTTTCTCAACGCTCACCACATGTGAGCATCCCCTTGAAACAAGTTCAATGCTTATGCTGCCGGTGCCCGAGAACAGGTCAAGTGCTGTGGCGCCCTCCAGATCCATCCTGTTTGCCAGGATGTTGAAGAGACTCTCTTTGGCAAAATCAGTGGTGGGACGTGCACTGAATGTTCTAGGCACGTCCCACCTTCTGTGTTTGTATATTCCGCTTATTACGCGCAAGGTATTACTCCCAGTTACCGGAGTTGTTATCAACCTTCATACCACGGTAACGGCCACGGTCATCGCAGTCCTCAAGGAGGTTGATTATCTCCTGTTTGTCAAGTCCTCCGTCCTCACTGTTCTCTCCCAGATAGTCTACAAAGAGTGTCTTGGCCTCAAATCCGTGTGTTATCACACCGGCCTTGGAGGTATCGGATGAGATTGTAAGTTCAAACTCCTTTCCGTTGCTGAAAGGTACATAGCGCAGTGAGTCCGGATTGATACGGCCCTTGTAGAGAGAATCGTAAAGGCTTACGAATTCTGTCTCACGGCTAAAGAGAAACTTCTTGGTTCCGTCCTCAAGAATCTCAATGAAACCTTCCTTTGCTGCTTTCTCCCACAGGGTGTCGGCCTCAATCTGTTTCTGCTTGGCTTTACGGCCTGTCAGTGTTGCTGCCTCCTGCTCGGCGGTCTGTGCCTTTGCGTAAAGGGTAAGAACCTTGTTCTCTGTCCAGTTGTTCTCCAACTGGTCATCTGTAAGTTCACCTATCTTCTTGGTGATAGGCAACTTGCCGGTTCTGATGAAAGCTGCGAGAGAATCAAAGTTGTCGCAGTAACCGTCATGCTGATAGTTGTATTCAGTCTGTGCAGCCTTGATATCCATAAGTCTCTGAATGACTGCCTTGTCACGGATCTTCTTCTCGTTGGTGAATTTGATAGGATTCATGATACTACCATATACAACGTATACGAGTGCTAAAATGCAGATTGAAAGAAGAATGTTGACGACTTTTTTCATATTGGGATGTTTTTTTTATTTTCGCATCGCAAAAATAGAACAATTATCCGTATTAAATAATAAAACAACATTTTTTTGCTTTTCGGGAGCAATGATTGACCCTCTGTTTCAGGATATTGCCGCACATTTTCCGTTTCAGCCCACTTCCGAGCAGGCAGTGGCAATGAACCGTCTGGCAATGTTCGTGAACAATCCCGCTTCCCGTCAGGTGTTCCTGCTTAAGGGTTATGCGGGTACCGGCAAGACAGCCATAATAAGTTCGCTGGTCAGGACTTTGGCCGGCCATCGCAGGAGAGTGGTGCTGATGGCTCCGACAGGTCGTGCGGCTAAGGTTTTTTCAAATACATCGGGCTTTCCTGCATGTACCATCCACAAGAAGATATACCGTCAGAAATCCATACTTGACGCGGGCAGTTTCCAACTGGACCGCAACCTTCACGAACACACCCTCTTCCTGGTTGATGAGGCCTCAATGATATCAAATGAGGGCCTGTCGGGCAGTTCTTTCGGAACAGGACGTCTTCTGGATGACCTCGTACAGTATGTATACTCCGGAAAGGACTGCCGGCTTCTGATGCTGGGTGATCAGGCTCAGCTGCCCCCTGTGGGAGAACGGGAGAGCCCGGGCTTATCGGCCCAGGTTTTGTCATCTTACGGTCTCAATGTATCGGAATTCTGTCTTGAGAACGTGATGCGTCAGATGCAGGAATCCGGAATTCTGCATAATGCTACAGCGCTAAGGGATTATGCCCGTGGTTTGGGTGAGCCCGGCGGGTTCCGTTTCAAACTGGATGGGTTCAAGGATGTAGTCAAAATCTCGGGCAGTGACCTGATAGAGACGCTGAGCGGATGCTACAGCCGTGACGGAATTGACGAGACAATGGTTCTTTGCCGCTCAAACAAGCGTGCCAATATTTATAACAACGGAATACGCAGTCAGATACTGGACCGCGAGGATGAACTAAACCGCGGTGACAGCGTGATGATTGTCAAGAACAATTACTATTGGGCTGAGAAACTTGTGGCCGATGAGGGGGCCGATTCGTACGCCAGCCTGCCGTCATTCATTGCCAACGGTGACATAGCTGTGATACGGCGAGTGCGCCGTATGCGTGAGATGTATGGGTTCCGCTTTGAGGATGCGGTACTCTCTTTTCCCGATTATGATGACCTGGAGATGGATGTCACTTTGCTGCTGGATACCCTGCACAGTGAATCACCCTCTCTTACCCGTGAGGAGAGTGACCGCCTGTTCAACAGTGTGATGGAGGATTATGCCGAGATTCCGTCCAAAAAAACCAGGATGGAGAAACTGCGTGAGAACCCCCATTTCAACGCCCTTCAGATAAAATACGCCTACGCCGTAACCTGCCATAAGGCCCAGGGCGGCCAGTGGAAAAACATATTCATTGACCAGGGCTACATCCCCGAGGACGGCCGCGACGAGGAATACTACCGCTGGCTCTACACCGCCCTTACCCGCGCCACCCAGACGGTTTACCTTGTCAACTGGCCGGAGTGAAAAGGTTTCCAGTTGCACCCAGTAAAACGGAATCCCGACAGCAAAGCGTTGTCGGGATTTTGTTTTACCCGGCCTGGAAGGCCGGCAGAGTGGAGCGGGACTTTGTCCCGCGGAACGGGTTTGGGGCGGCGACGCCCCAAACTAAAAAAATGTCGTGTACCTAATACGCAGATATGTTTCCATCCCGAGAGTTTGGAGCGAAGCAACAAACTCAAAAACTCCCGAGCGCCGAAGGCGCGAGTAACCAGCCGGATGGCTTATCCGATGGTTTTGATAATGGATTCCACTGCAGCGTGCAGGCCGTCGGGGTTCTTGCCGCCGGCGGTGGCGAAGTGGGGCTGGCCACCTCCGCCGCCCTGGATCAGCTTGGCTGCCTCGCGTACCATCTGGCCAGCGTTGAAGCGTGATGTCAGGTCATCGCTTACACTGACGGTAAGCAAGGGCTTATCGGCCTCTACACTGCCTATGACTACGATGGTCTGTTGCGGATGCTCGGCGCGGATGCCGAATACCATATCCTTTACCATAGCGGCTGTCCCGGGTAATACTGCACTTATTACTCTGATACCGTTCACATCCTGTGCCTGGCTTATGAGTCTTTCCTTGACCTGAGCGGCTTTCTCCTTGAGGAACTCCTCTACCTGTTTCTTAAGGGCGGCGTTCTCATCGATGGCCTTCTTTACTGCAGTCTCTATTGATGAACCGGGCAGTACGGTCTTCAGTGCCAGGATGGTATCCTGTATGCTGTAAACCATATCTTCTACAGCCTGACCGGTGATGGCCTCGATACGGCGTACTCCGGCGGCTATTGAGCTCTCAGATACGATTTTGAACATACCTATGCGGCCGGTTGATGAGGCGTGTACGCCGCCGCAAAACTCTATTGAGTTACCGAACTGTACAACACGTACCTTATCACCGTATTTCTCACCGAAGAGTGCTATGGCACCAAGTTTTTTGGCCTCCTCAATGGGGAGGTCGCGGTGCTCCTGCAGCGGCAGGTCCATGCGGATCTTCTCGTTTACCAGACGCTCTACCTGACGCAGTTCCTCGTCGGTCACTTTCTGGAAGTGTGAGAAGTCAAAGCGCAGACCATCGGGGGTAACGAGTGAGCCCTTCTGCTCAACATGTGTACCCAGAACCTCACGCAGGGCCTCGTCAACCAGGTGGGTTGCGGTGTGGTTGGCCTCGCAGGCGTGACGCTTGTCAGTATCCACGCAGGCCATCATGGGAGCCTCGGGGTGCTGGGGCAACTTCTTGGTAATGTGAACGGGCAGGCCGTTCTCCTTCTTGGTGTCAATTATCTCTATTGTCTCGAATTCGCTTACAATAACGCCCTGGTCACCTACCTGACCGCCCATCTCGGCATAGAACGGGGTCTTGTCCAGTACAATCTGGTAGATTACGCCGCTCTTCTGCTTGACCTCGCGGTAGCGCAGGATGGATGTCTCATACTCGGTAAAGTCATAGCCTACAAACTCAGTCTCACCCTCACGGAGTACAACCCAGTCACCGTTCTCTACGGCGGCGGCGTTGCGGGCGCGGGCCTTCTGCTTACCCATCTCCTCATTGAACTCGTCAATGTTGGCGCTCATGCCGTTTTCACGCAGTATGAGTTCGGTCAGGTCAAGCGGGAATCCGTAGGTATCGTACAGCGTGAATGCGCTCACACCGCTTATCTCTGTCTTGCCGGCTGCCTTGGCATCGGCCATAACCTTGTCAAGCAGTTTGATACCGGTGTCAAGGGTGCGCAGGAATGACTCCTCCTCCTCAATGATTACCTTCTCTATGAGTGTCTTCTGGGCGTTCAACTCGGGATAAGCGTCACCCATGTTGTCAATGAGCACGGGCAGCAGCTTGTAGAGGAATGCCTCCTTCTGACCAAGGAACGTGTAGGCGTAACGTACTGCACGGCGCAGTATGCGGCGAATCACGTAACCGGCCTTTGCATTGGATGGCAGCTGGCCGTCGGTAATAGAGAATGCAATGGTGCGGATGTGGTCGGCAACTACGCGCATGGCTATATCTACCTTTTCATCCTTTCCGTACTCAAGACCGGTCAGAGCACCGATCTGCTTGATGATGGGCTGGAACACGTCGGTGTCATAGTTGGACTGCTTGCCCTGCAGGGTGCGTACCAGACGCTCAAATCCCATACCGGTATCGATTACCTTGGCGGGCAGGGGCTCCAGTGAGTGGTCAGCCTTGCGGTTGAACTGCATGAACACCAGGTTCCATATCTCTATTACCTGGGGGTGATCCTTGTTTACCAAATCGCGGCCGGGAACCTGAGCCTTCTCAGCCTCGGAGCGTGAGTCCATGTGGATCTCACTGCAGGGGCCGCAGGGACCGGTATCACCCATCTCCCAGAAATTGTCGTGCTTGTTACCGTTAAGGATATGATCCTTGGGCAGGAACTGCTCCCAGATGGCGGCAGCCTCGTTGTCGCGCTCCAGACCCTCCTCGGGGCTACCTTCAAATACGGTTGCGTAGAGGTTCTTGGGGTCCAGTTTGAGAACATCCACCAGATACTCCCATGCCCAGCTTATGGCCTCTTTCTTAAAGTAGTCACCGAAAGACCAGTTGCCCAGCATCTCGAACATGGTGTGGTGATATGTATCATGACCAACCTCCTCCAGGTCATTGTGCTTACCGCTCACGCGCAGGCACTTCTGTGAGTCGGCCACACGGCGGCTCTTGGGTGCACGGTTGCCCAGAATGATATCCTTGAACTGGTTCATTCCGGCGTTGGTGAACATAAGGGTGGGGTCATCCTTGACCACCATGGGTGCTGAAGGTACTATCAGGTGCTCTTTACTCTCAAAGAAACTCTTGAATGATTCGCGGATTTCCTTAGCTGTCATCATATCTTTTTATGTTGTATTCTTTTGGCTTGCAAAGGTACAATAATTTCGCTACTTTTGCGTGTTGTAATAAGATTATGAGGAAGATTTACTATCAGTATGATCCCAACCGCAGGGTTTACCGCAGGGTGTTCCCCACGTTAGGCCAGAGATTCATGTCCTGGGTGTGGAGGTTCCTTCTGTCGGTACTGTTGGGCGGTATCTTTTTCATAATCTACTGGTTCATCATAAGCACACCTCAGGTTGAGGACCTTCTTGTAGAGAACAGCCGCCTGCAGTCACAGTACCGCGTGCTGTCACGTAAGGTCGATGACGCACTGCTGGTGCTCCATGACATAGAGGAGCGTGACGATAATCTCTACCGCGTGCTTCTGGAGGCCGATCCTGTTCCGGACGTGGCCCGTCAGGCAGGTTTTAACGGTACCAACCGATACGCCGAACTCATGGATATGTCCAATGCCGATCTGGTTGTGAACACATCCCAGAAGGTTGACATGCTCTCCAAGAAACTGTACATGCAGACCCGTTCGTTCAACGAGGTGGTTGAACTGTCCCGTGAGCAGGAGGAGAAACTGGCCTGCCTGCCCGCCATACAGCCTGTATCCAACAAGGACCTTAAGCGTACTGCATCGGGCTACGGTTACCGTAATGACCCCATTTATCACGTCCGCCGTTTCCATCACGGTATGGATTTTGCCTGTGACACCGGTACTCCCGTATATGCTACAGGCAACGGAAAGGTGGTTTACGCCAAGTGGAAATCGGGCTACGGAAATCTGGTTGAGATAGATCACGGATACGGTTACAAAACCCGTTATGCCCACTTGAGCAAGATCCTGGTCAAGGAGGGACAGAAGGTGGTACGCAGTGAGGAGATTGCTCTGGCCGGTTCGACCGGAAAGAGTACCGGCCCGCATGTTCACTATGAGGTCTGGGTGGGCAACAAGGATGTAAATCCCATCAACTACTACTTTATGGATCTGGATGCAGATCAGTATGAGGAGATGATAGGCATTGCCGAGAATCACGGAAAAGTATTTGACTAAATATAAGGACTATGGCGCTTAACACCAACAAGGTCTTAAAAAAATATTACTCCATAAAGGAGGTGTCGGAGATGCTGGAAATCCCTGAGAGCACCCTGCGTTATTGGGAGAAGGAGTTCAAGGAGATATCACCCAAGAAGAATGCCAAGGGCGTTAGGCATTATACCACCGATGATATAGAGCAGATAAAGAAGGTCAACTTCCTGGTCAAGGAAAAGTCGCTTACCATTAAGGGTGCCAAAACCCGTATGAAAGACAAGCCGCAGGAGACCGCCGATACACATGACGTAGTGGAGCGCCTTAAGAAAGTGCGTGAGGAACTGGTGTCTATCCTTGATGAACTGGACGCTACTCCTCCTTGCGGACAACCGTTGTGATATTCTTGATTTTCTTGAGTTCTTTCTGGATCTTATCCACGTCTTTGAGACTGTGGACCTGAACGCTTATGGTGCCTTCAAACAGACCTTCCTTTGACTCAATCACCAGCTTGTTCATGTTTACGTTCATCTTCTTGGAGATGATTTCCGTAATCTTGCCCAGTGTGCCGATGCTGTCCAGCCCCTTCATGTAGATGGTTACGGGGAACAGGCTGTTCTCAATCTGCCACTCAACGGTAAGGATGCGGTTGCCCTTGGCAGCCTTTAGCTTGTTGGCCACCTCGCATTTGCGCTTGTGGATGGTGATATGGCCTTTCTCATCTACAAAACCCAGAACGGCATCACCGGGAACAGGATTGCAACAGTCTGCAAAGGTGTACTTGTGCATATCCATGTCGTTGATTATCAGCGTACGCTTTACATCAACTCCTTCCGTATTCTGCTCATCGGCCTGTTTCTTGTCCTTTGATGACGATGATGATGAAAATGATGACCAGAACCTCTTGTACCAGCTGTCGCTTTCACCTTTTATGATATTGCGCTCGGCATCACCCAGAATGATCTTCTTCTGGCCGAGTGCTATCATCAGTTCATCGCGGCTGTTCATGCCGTGCAGACGGCATATGCGCTCCATCTTGGCCGAATCCACCTCCATGTCTTCTTTCTCAAGGAACTCATGGAATATGGCCTCACCGAACTTCTGGTTGGCGCGCTCCTCCTTGCGCAGTACCTGCTTTATCTTGCCGCGTGCCTTGGCCGTTGTGGCAAAATCCAGCCACTCGGGGCTCACCTTCTGGCTTTTGGAGGTAAGTATCTCCACCTGATCACCGCTCTTGAGTTCATAGTTGATGGCCTCAAGCTTATGGTTTACCTTGGCTCCGATGCAGTTGGTGCCCATATAGGTGTGTATGGTAAACGCAAAGTCAAGCACCGTACTTCCCTGTGGCATGGTGCGCAGTTCTCCCTTGGGAGTGAATATGAATATTTCCGATGAGTAGAGGTTCAGTTTGATGGTATCCAGGAAGTCCATCGAGTCCGGCTGCGGATCCTCAAGAATCTCCTTGATGGTCTCCAGCCAGTGGGTGAGTTCAGTCTCATCCTCCTCATAAGTGGATCCGTCCTTATACTTCCAGTGGGCTGCGATACCCTGTTCGGCGATATCGTTCATGCGGCGGCTGCGTATCTGCACCTCAACCCACTGTCCGGTCTTGCTCATGAGCGTTACGTGCAGCGCCTGATAGCCGTTGGCCTTGGGGTGTGTAACCCAGTCACGCAGACGGTCCGGGTGTGACTTGTAGATCTTGGTGAGCGCCAGATAGATGTTGAAACATTCGTTCTGCTCCTGCTCGGGTGAAGTGGGGTCAAATACAATCCTGACGGCAAGGATGTCATAAACCTCCTCAAAGGTCAGGTTGTTCTTGTTCATCTTCTTCCAGATGGAGTAGGGTGACTTGATGCGGCCGAACATATTGTATTTTATGCCCAACTCATCCAGTTTCTCCACTATGGGCGATGTAAAGTCCTCATAGATGTTGTTGAGTTCCTCGCGTGAGAATGAGAGTTTCTCCTGGATATCGCGGTACTCATTAGGGTGTTCATACTTGAAACTCAGGTCCTCCAGTTCGGACTTTATCTTGTTTAGTCCCAGACGGTAGGCCAGGGGGGCATAGATATAGAGAGTCTCACCTGCAATCTTGTACTGCTTGCGGGGTTGCATACTCTCCAGGGTGCGCATGTTATGCAGACGGTCGGCAATCTTGATCAGGATGACGCGGATATCGTCATTCATGGTCAGAAGCAGTTTCTTGAAGTTCTCAGCCTGTGCCGATGCCTTGTCTCCGAATATGCCTCCGGCTATCTTGGTCAGTCCGTCTACGATCTGGGCGATTTTGGGACCGAATACGTTCTTGATGTCATCGGTGGTATAGTCTGTATCCTCTACCACGTCATGAAGCAGTGCGGAGCAGATGGATGTGGAGCCCAGCCCGATTTCTGAGCATACTATCTGTGCTACGGCAAGAGGGTGCATGATGTAAGGCTCACCAGAGTGGCGGCGCACACCCTTGTGGGCCTGACGTGCAAACTGGAATGCCTTGGTTATTATCTCCACCTTCTTGCGGTGCTTGGTCTGGAGATAAGAGTCAATAAGATGTTGGAAGGCCTCGTCTATGAGTCTCTCTTCATCGGGCGAAAAAAGATTATCTTCACTCATCCTGCTGTCCTTTTTATCGGTTATATATTCTCAGAGTCTTGCCGGCCCTGATGTTGTCACTCTTAAGGTTGTTCCAGTTCTTGATGTTCTTGACCGATGTGTGATACTTGATGGCTATGTGCCCAAGAGTCTCACCCTCCTTGATCTTGTGTGTTACGTAGGTGACGCGGTTCTTCATGTCGTCATCTATGTACGCCAGTTTTGCCTTGCTGAAATACTTGTCCTTATCATACTCGTAGAGTGAATCGCCAGCCTCTACGACGGGTTTGATATACTGCTGGGGGAGTGTCACCACGCAGGTGCGGTAGGCTCCCGGTATTACCTCGGTCAGATACTGCGGGTTGAGTGCCTTGAACTCATCCTGGCTTATCCCGCTATAGTGTATGAGTTGTCCTATGTGCAGGTTCTTCTCTATGTGCAGGGTGTCGGTCTGTGCCGGACGGGCCGATGTCATGGGACATATTCCGTGTTCCTTGTAGAAACTCATGGCGTAATTAACAGCGATGAATGCCGGAAGATAGCCGCGGGTCTCACGGGGCAGATAGGGATAGATGTCCCAGAAATCACGTTTGCCTCCTGCACGGGTTATGGCCTTGGTTATGTTGCCCGGTCCGCAGTTGTAGGCCGATATGGCCAGAGACCAGTCACCGAACATATCGTAAAGGTCACGCAGATGGCGGGCAGCAGCGTCAGATGACTTGGCGATGTCATAGCGGTCATCGACCAGGCTGTTTACCTGAAGCCCGTATTTGTGGCCGGTGCTGTAGATGAACTGCCACATACCTGCCGCTCCCATACGCGAATAGGCTTTGGGCTTGAGGGCTGATTCCACTATGGGCAGATACTTGAGTTCAACCGGGACATCATACCTGATAAGCGCCTCCACGAACTTGTCCTCATAGATGGGCATCATGCCCAGAGCGTAGGATATGACCTTGCGGTTACGTCCCATATAGGCGTCTATCGAACTGCGGGTCACATAGTTGTAAGGCATCTCCACTATAGTGGGCAGACTGCTCAGACGCTGTGCGTATACGGTATCGCTGAACTTGGGATTGACAGAACTCTCCATACACTCCTCGTCATATGAGAGATAATGCTTGGCCATCCAAAGACCCATGAGACTGTCAATGTCAAACTCCATGCTTTCCGGAAACTCCACGGTCAGTGAATCCGTGCATACGGCGCTGGTAGTGTCGGGCACCACATCCTGAGCCTTCAAAGTATTGAAAGCCAACAGCCAACAGCCAACAGCCAAAGTATATTTGTTCAGTTTCATCAGAAATTAATAGCTAAAGAAAAACCCGCCGTAGGAGTTCCCCGGTGGTCCATCATAAAATTGGGTTCCACTCTCATACTCAGGTCGGGAGATATGTCAAAATGAGACAACTCGGCATCCACGTAAGCATCTATAGCGGCCACTATGTACATGCCGGCAAATGCGAATATGCTCAGGTCACGATAACGGCGGTATTTGTTCTTGCGCTGTTTGAACACATCCTTAAGCCAATCCTCCATACTGGTGTCTATCTCATAATGCGGAGGCAGAAAATCCTCATAGCTCTTGGTGTTGGGGTCATCGTCCATGATGTCAACATATGCGTTCTGATAGTCCGTGTATGTGGACTGGTTCCATGTAAGGGCGTAGATGCATCCCACATAACCTCCGTAGACAATGGGCAGTTTCCACAGTTTGCGGTTGTATATCTGTCCGCCTCCGGGTATCAGGAGCGACATCCAGACGGCCACACGCGGCTCGGGCTCCCAGCCTGTAGCGTTTCTCTTGTAGCGGTCTGCATATTTCTGTTCCACATCCTTCCAGGTGTTGCGCCTGCGCTTTCCGTCCGGGACCTCATCCTGCATCCTCACCAGATCCGAATCCTGCATTTCATCAAAATTCAGATTACGGACAAAATCCATCTCCCGTCGCCATGATGCGGTGTCATTGAGTGAACGGTAGATGCTGTCCATGCGTGCACTGCGCAGGGAGTCTTCATGGAATTCATTGCCGATGCTTACCTGTGACCGGACCGGGAGGGCGGTCATAACCACCAGTATGGCGGGCAGAATTTTCTTTATGAATCCTGACAGGACGGTCATTTCTTCAGACGGTCAAACATTTGCATCAGACGGGCCAGGTCCTCATCATTTTTGAATGATATGCTGATGCTGCCTGCACCCTTGGCATTGCTTTTTACCTTGACCGGAGCACCCAGGAACTTGGAAAGCTGGCGTCCCAGAGGTGCCAGAGAGTCATCGGCTGCACTCTTTGAGGTTTTGGCTTTCTTCTCATTCATCTGGCGGGCTTTGTCCTCAACCATACGTACCGAGTAACCGTACTTGGTCAACTCATGGAACAACTGCAGCTGTTTCATGGGATCATCTATGGCCAGAAGGGCGCGGGCGTGTCCCATATCTATCTGCTTGTTCTTGAGCGCCACCTGAATCTCGGCGGGCAGTTTGAGCAGGCGGATATAATTTGCTATAGTGGCACGTTTCTTGCCGATGAGGGCGCTCAGTTGCTCCTGGGTCATGTTGTATACCTCAAGCAGGTTCTGACATGCCAGCGCTACTTCCATGGAGTTAAGGTCCTCACGCTGGATGTTCTCAATCAGGGCCATAGCCATGACGTTCTCGTCATCGGCCGTGCGGATATAAGCGGGTATGGTCTTGAGACCGGCTAAGCCTGCGGCGCGGAATCGGCGCTCGCCGGCTATGATCTGGTAGTCACCCTCGGCTATCTTACGCAGGGTGATGGGCTGGATAATGCCAATCTCTCTGATTGACTCGGCCAGTTCCTGAAGACTCTCGGGGTCAAAGTCACGGCGGGGCTGGTCAGGATTGGCATGTATCTGACTGACGGGAATCTCATTGATTGATGATGATCCCTGGGTTTTTATCAGATCGGTTGATATGAGGGCGTCAAGGCCGCGACCAAGCGCAGATTTCTTGGGAGGTGTCATTTGTGATCAATTCTTTTTGAGTATCTCCTGGGCAAGTGCAAGATAATTCTTGGCGCCCTTGGAATCGGCGTCATACAGGATGGCGGGCAGACCGTAACTGGGAGCCTCGCTCAGTTTGACGTTTCGGGCTATGATGGTATCAAACACCAGTTCCTGGAAATGTTTCTTAATCTCGTCATATATCTGGTTGCTCAGACGCAGACGTGAGTCATACATGGTGAGCAGGAATCCTTCTATGTCAAGTGAGGGATTGAGTTTGGTCTTGATTATGCGGATGGTATTTAGCAGCTTGCTTATACCTTCCAGGGCAAAATACTCGCACTGCACGGGAATGATGATGGAGTCTGCCGCGGTGAGTGAGTTGACGGTGATGAGACCCAGTGAAGGCGAGCAGTCTATCAGGATGTAGTCATAATCATCCCTGATGGGGGCCAGCATCTTTTTCATGACGGTCTCGCGGCTGTTCATGTTCATGAGTTCCAGTTCGGCTCCCACCAGGTCTATGTGTGACGGCAGTACGTACAGCCCGTCAATGCATGCCTTAAGGATGGCGTCCTTGGGATTGTCGCCGTTTACAAGACACTCATACACGGTGGACTTGAGTGACTGGATATCTATACCCAGACCGGAGGATGCGTTTGCCTGAGGATCGGCATCCACTACAAGAACTTTTTTCTCAAGAGTGGCAAGTGATGCGGCCAGGTTGATGGTGGTGGTGGTTTTGCCTACACCTCCCTTCTGATTGGCCAATGCTATGATTTTTCCCATGCGTTTTTTGTTTTAGGGTGTGAAGTTAGTGCAAAAAACCGATATATGGGAAAATTATACTAATTTTGACATCTGCAAATTGTATGGAATGAAATACTATCTTGTGGCCGGGGAGGCGTCGGGAGACCTTCATGCTTCCAATCTGATGAAAGCTTTGGCACAGAGGGATGACTCTGCGCAGTTCCGCTGTTTTGGCGGCGACATGATGAAGAGCGCCGGAGGAGACCTGGTCAAGCATTACCGTGAACTTGCATACATGGGCTTCTGGCCGGTTATCACCCATATCGGCACCATACTTGGAGGCGCAAGCCTGTGTTTCAGGGATATCCGTGAATGGAACCCTGATGTGGTAATACTGGTAGACTATCCCGGATTCAATCTTTCCATTGCGAAAAAAGTACACAAACTGGGCATTCCTGTCTATTACTATATCTCACCCAAGATTTGGGCATGGAAGAGCTGGAGAATCAGGAATATCCGTCGTGATGTGGATGAACTCTTTTCTATACTTCCATTTGAGGTTGAATACTTCCGTCATCACGACTACAATATCAACTATGTCGGGAATCCCACTGTCGATGAGATAGAGGAGTACAAGTCGGACACCAACCGCAAACCAGCCCTTGAAGATGACGGACGCCGTGTCGTGGCATTGCTGGCAGGCAGCCGCAGACAGGAGATAAGCCGGAACCTCCCCATAATGGTTGAGGCGATAAAAAATATTGACTGTATACGTCCGGTGCTGGCTTGCGCGCCCGGTATAGAGCCCGAGTTCTATGACAGTTTCATAGGTACGGCCGATATAGAGAAGGTTTACGGTAATACGTTCGGTGTGCTGGAGGCGGCATATGCGGCTCTTGTAACATCGGGAACAGCTACCCTTGAGACCGCCCTGTTCGATGTGCCCCAGGTGGTCTGTTACAAGGTGCCTGTAAGTTGGGCGGCCAATCTGATAAAGCGACTGCTTATAAAGGTCCGTTTTGTTTCTCTTGTGAATCTGGTGTCTTTCTCGGAGGTGGTGCCTGAATTGCTGAGCGGTGACATGAATGCCGCCAATGTGCGTGAGCATCTTATTCCGCTGCTGTCGGACACTATGGAACGCCGTATGCAACTGGACGGTTACACCCAGATGAAAGCCATACTGGGCCCGGCCGGAGCACCCGACCGTGCGGCCCAAAAAATGATAAGTCTGTTAAAAGTAGAATCCGACTAAACTCAGATAAACCACAGTGGCCGGGATTGCCAGCAGCGCACTGTCAAAACGGTCAAGCATTCCGCCGTGTCCGGGCAGGATCTTTCCGGAGTCCTTAATACCCATCTCACGTTTCATCAGTGACTCAATCAAGTCTCCCCATGTGCCAAACAGAACTACGACAAGGGCCATGCCTATCCATACCCATACAGGCATGAAACTGTACCAGTCAGGCAGAAAATGATGGAGCAGGAATGCGGCCAGCATGGTAAACACGGCGCCTCCTATGGAGCCCTCCCATGTCTTCTTGGGCGATATCCTTTCAAACAGTTTATGCTTTCCTATAGTACAGCCTGTACAGTATGCGCCTACATCGTTGCACCACAGGAATACAAACAGGGTGAGTGTTACGACAGGGCTGTAACCGCTGTCGGGACCCTGGACGTTGAAGGCGAGCATTGATGTCATGGCATACGGCAGAGCAATATAGATGACCGGAAAAAGAGTGTGTGCCCAGTCATTTACAGGACTCGGTTTCTTGAAATAGAGTTCACGTACCATGATTACTATCAGGGTGAACATGAACGGCAGGAACAGTACGGCACTGCTGGGCATTACAGAGAGTCCTACTATTGCCGCATAGAATGTGAATGCGGCCACGGTGGCCCAGAGGCGGCTCACGTCAGTTCCTTTGTATTTATTTGCAAGTCCGGTGTACTCAAGTGTAGTAAGAATGGTGCACACTGCAAAGAGGCCTACGAACCAGGGGCCTCCCTTGAGAATGCAGAACAGCATAACCGTGGCATATACCACTGCTGTAATAGTCCTTATCAGAAAATTCACGTTATCTGAGTTTTAGGGTTCAACTTTATCTTTGTTCTCAACCACCGGAGCGTTTTCCGGAGCGGTTTGGTCATCTCTCAGAATCTCCTCGCTGCGTGACGCCCACGGACGTTTGCCGAATATCTTCTCAACATCCTCGGCCATGATAACTTCACGCTCAATCAGCAGTTGTGCCAACTGATGGTGTCCCTCCTGATGCTCAAGCAAGATTTGCTTGCCTCGCTCATACTGCTGGGCGATGAGTGTCTTGACCTCTTCATCTATAAGTTCGGCAGTCTTGTCCGAATACGGTTTCTGGAAGGCGTACTCATCGGTGCTGCTGTAGTAGCACAGATTGGGCAGTCTGTCGCCCATGCCGGCGTATGCAATCATGCCGTAGGCCTGTTTGGTGACACGCTCCAGGTCATTCATCGCGCCGGTTGATATGTGTCCGATAAACAGTTCCTCGGCAGCACGTCCGCCAAGTGTGGCGCACATCTCGTCAAGCATCTGCTCCTTGGTGGTTATCTGACGCTCCTCAGGTAGATACCAGGCTGCGCCTAGTGCACGGCCGCGCGGAACTATAGTTACTTTTATAAGCGGGTTTGCATATTCAAGGAACCATGAGAGGGTGGCGTGACCTGCCTCATGAAGTGCGATGGCACGCTTCTCTTCAGCAGTCATGACCTTGGTCTTCTTTTCGAGACCTCCCACTATGCGGTCAACGGCAGCCAGGAAATCATCTTTCTCAACTTTCTTCTTATTGTGACGGGCTGCAATCAGAGCCGCCTCGTTGCAGACATTGGCTATATCGGCACCCGAGAATCCGGGAGTCTGGCGGGCAAGCAGGTCAACATCCACATCCTTGCTGAGTTTTATGTTGCGCAGATGCACGCCGAACACCTCCTTGCGTTCGTTCAGGTCGGGAAGGTCAAGATGGATCTGGCGGTCAAAGCGTCCGGCACGCAGCAGAGCCTTGTCCAGGATATCCACGCGGTTGGTGGCTGCCAGTATTATCACGCCGCTGTTGGTTCCGAATCCGTCCATCTCGGTGAGCAACTGGTTGAGCGTGTTCTCACGCTCGTCGTTGCCTCCCATTGCGGGGTTCTTGCCACGGGCACGTCCTACGGCGTCTATCTCATCTATGAATATGATGCATGGCGATTTTTCCTTGGCCTGACGGAAAAGGTCACGTACCCTGGATGCTCCCACGCCTACAAACATCTCCACGAAATCAGAACCTGAGAGTGAGAAGAACGGAACATCGGCCTCACCTGCCACTGCCTTGGCCAACAGGGTCTTGCCGGTACCCGGAGGGCCTACAAGCAGAGCACCCTTGGGTATCTTTCCGCCCAGATCCGTGTACTTCTTGGGGTTCTTGAGGAACTCCACAATCTCCTCAACTTCAGTCTTGGCCTCCGCCTGTCCGGCAACATCCTTGAATGTGACGCGGTCTGACCGGCCCTTCTCATAGACGCGTGCCTTTGACTTGCCTACATTGAATACGCCGCCGCCACCACCGGCACCGCCTCCCATACGTCTGGTTATGAGTATCCAGAATACTATTATGAGTACGAACGGGAATACACTGATGAGTATGTCGGTGAATGTGTGTGAACGCTTGCGGTACTCAACCTTGCCGGTAAATGTTCCGGACTGCTCGGCCTGGTCTATGAATTCCTGGAGATTGTCCAGCGACCCTACTCCTACGATCAGCATCGGCTTGATCTGAGGCTGTGCGGCACGGTTTCCGAATACGTACTTGGCCGAATCGGGCTTGATGTACATATCCATGGTGTTCATGTTGGGGTAAATAACCAGGTCGCTGACGTATCCTTTTTCCATATACTCCTTGAAGTCGGTATATGAAGCCTCGCCTGACAGTTCCGATCCGTCATCCTTGAACAGGATGTAGCCGAATCCTATGAACAGCAGTATGTAAATTATTGACGTTATTCTGAATCCGTTTCCGGGCTTGTTGTTTTTGTTGTCTGCCATATGGGTTGTCGGTAGTGTCAGTTATTAATATGTCAACGTGTCATGCCAGGTCGGGAATCTCTTCTGTCACGGCATCGGCCCAGAGGTGCTCCAGATCATAGAATCTGCGCAGTTCGGGGATGAAGATATGCACCATGACGTCGCCGTAGTCCATGGCTATCCAATGGGCGTATCTGGCTCCTTCCACAAAATCGGGCTTACGGCCCTCTTTTACCCTGACGGTCTCGCGGATGGAATCCTCAATGGCGAGGGTCTGGTTGGGCGTGCCTCCCTGGCAGATTACGAAATAACGGCACACGGTATCTTCAATGCCTGTCAGGTCTACTACTGTTATGCTCTCTCCCTTGCGATCCTGAATTCCTTCAATGATGCTCTCTACAATGCTTTCTCTTTTTTTCTTTTTCGCCATTTATCGGGTAGCGGTTTTGTGGTTTATGACACTTTGCAAAAATAATAAAATATGTCAGAATCGGTTGCTGATTCAATGACGTTTATTTTATGCTGTTGTTGGTACAAAAAATATGCCAAAAAATTTGTGTTACACAAAAAATCCGTATCTTTGCACCGCTTTTGAGCAAATATACTGGGCTATGGTGTAATGGTAACACTGCAGATTCTGGTCCTGCCTTTCCTGGTTCGAGTCCGGGTAGCCCAGCAAGATAACAAGGCGTCCTTAAAACGGATGCCTTTTTAGTCTCAGGACAATGAATCCAACTCTGTCAATTATTGTTCCCTGTTATAATCAGGCTGCTTTCCTTTCAGAAACCCTTGATTCAATTCTCAAACAGACGTTTCGGGATTGGGAGTGTATTGTTGTAAATGACGGCTCGCCCGACAATACATCACAGGTGGCAGGCCGATATGTGGAACTGGACTCAAGGTTCAGTCTAATCGAGACAGAGAACAGGGGTGTGAGTGCCGCCCGGAACACGGGTATCAGAGCCTCTCACGGAGAATTCATACTTCCTCTTGACGGTGATGACCTTATCATGCCGGATTATACACGACTGGCTATTGAAAGGTTCCGCCGGTTTCCGGAAACCAAGGTGGTATATTGTGAGGCACGTCTGTTCGGCCAGAAGAACGGGTATTGGGAATTGCCCGAATACCAATGGAAAAAGTTCATATTCAGGAACTCCATATTCAATCCGTGCATATTCCGTCGCAGTGATTATGACAAGACTTCAGGTTATAACGAGGATATGAGAGTGGGGCTGGAGGACTGGGATTTCCTTTTGAGCCTGATTAATAAGGACGATGTCGTTTACCGTATTCCCAAAGTCCTGCTTCAGTACCGCATCAAACAGGTTTCCAAGTCTGTATCGGAAGTACCGGCAAACAGGGATGCTCTTACATGGCAGATTATAAACAATCATCCGGACATCTATCGTAATTTCCTGTTTGACAGTATCACCCACAATGAAAGATACAACAGCACCGAAAAACTGGAAAGGTCTATAGGGCACGCAGTTACCAAACCCGTCCGCCTGTTGAGGAAACTCATTCACGGGATAAAATCGTTTGCTGCGGATTTCAAATACAAACGTTCCATCTGACTAAACTCAGGTAGGATTATGGGCAGGCTGTTGGTTCATTTGCACTTACACTATCAGGATCAGACAGATTTCTTTTTGGGCCTGTTATCCAATATTACCATACCTTATGAGCTGGTTGTCACGCTCACTGATGACAATCCGGAGGTATGCGACAAGATTCTGTCGCGAAAGCCTGATGCAAGGATTATGCTTACTGATAACTGCGGATATGATGTCTATCCGTTTTTTCAGGCTATGAAAGAGTATGACCTTTCCCGGTTTGATTACATACTGAAATTACATACCAAGAACAGCAACGGGAATCTGACGCTAAACCATCTTCATTATAAGGGTTACGGATTCAGGGATAATCTGGTGGGACCTTTGGTCGGCTCACAGAAGAATTTCAGGAAGGCTCTGGATGCCATTTCTTCACCTCGGGTGGGAATGGTATGTTCCAGATACTTCCTTTTAAGGAAAGAGTCTCAGCAGAACCGTAGCAACACCATGAAACTATGCGGTGAATACGGAATCCTTTATGAGGATAACGTGGCTTTCTGTGCCGGCACCATGTTTCTGTGCCGCAGCGAGATAGTGCAGTTCCTGCTTAAGATGGACCATTCGGCGGATGATTACGGCAACAGGCTCAGAACCGGAAATGCGGGCACATTGGCCCATTCCATGGAGACGATGTTCGGCATCGTGTGCCGTCATCTGGGTTATGTAATAAAAGGTGTAAAAGGCTCCTGTTCGTATTACTCCCGGGTCTTCTTCTGGAAACTGTTATATCACAAGGATATCCGTTGGATCAGGAGTCACTGAAGCATCTCCCTGTATATACGAAGGTATTCGTCCATGTGGCGCCGGTACGTGAAGGACTTGGCGTACTCTGTATTTTGGGATACCAGAGCCGGATCTTTTGAATAGGTCTCAATGGCTTCAGTGATTCTGTGGGCTATATGGCCGGGTTCAAAGCTTTCAAGAATGAAAGCGTGTCCCGAACATATCTCCTTAAGTGAAGTCATATCCGATGACACAACAGGTTTCCCATATGACATGGCTTCAATTACCGGCAGGCCGAACCCTTCAAACATTGAAGGGAACACAAAGGCTTCACAATGGTTGTAGAGCCAGATTTTCTCTGAATTGTGAACTGTTCCTATCAGAAAGACGTTGCTTATGCCTTCGGCTTTGATCCTCTCCTCTATCATTTCGGCGTAGGCGGAGCCTTTCTCGCCTGCAATCACCAACTTGTATTGCGGAAGCAGTTTCATTGCGTCCAGAAGTACATGGAAATTCTTTTTCTGTCTAATCTGGCCAATGGTGAATATATACCTGCTGTTTTCATCAAACGGCAGGTCGGGCCTCCTTTCACGCTGAGGATCTCCGAATTCCACTCCGTTGTAAACTATCTCCTGCGGCGTGTCGGTGGGAAAATGATTCAATATGTCATTTCTGGTAAAGTCCGATATGAAAACAATCCTGTCGGCTCGATTCATTCTCTTAAGGAACTTGCGGGTCTGCCTTTGCAATGACCTGCCGCGTTTCTCATAAATGAAGTTGATGTCGTGTATCGTAAGGAGATAAGGGGTGGATTTCCGTGACGGCATATGTCTGCACAGCTGGTGTATCGAATGCCATACATCAAACTCGTGGGAGAAACGGTCCGACAGGTAAAAAAGCCATGATGATGCGTGGTAATGTACGTCGTTGCCGAATGCTCCGACATACTGCTTGGGAAGCAGAAAATGGACTTCAAACTCCAGATTACGGGCGTTTTCACCGTAGAATCTGGCGTAATTGTAGGCAATCTGTCCCAATCCGCAGTTTATATGCTTCAATATGGTAAGGTCAATAAGGACTTTCTTCATTTACGGTGTGAATAGTAGTAATCAATCAGTTTCTGCGCGGCCGAGAACGATGTCTGTTCTCCGCCCAGCACCTGCCGTTCGGCTTCTGCCAGTCGTGAGGCTATCTCAGGGTTGTTGTAGAATCCGTTCTTGAGGGATTCGTTTATGCTCTCGTACATCCAGTACTTGGCCTGCTCGTTGCGGCGGTACTGGAAATAACCGTTTTTCTTTACAAAGTCTATGTATTCCCAGACCATATCCCACACCTCCTTTATTCTGTATTCGTAGAATCCGGAATAGGTGAGGACCTTGGGAGTCCAGCCGCTTTCCGATGGGGGAAACAGATGAAGGGCGTTCCGGAAGGAGTTGGCTGCAAGTTCGGCCTTGGGGGCGTTGTCTCCATCGGCCTTGTTTATGACTATTCCGTCTGCCATCTCCATTATGCCGCGCTTGATTCCCTGCAGTTCATCGCCGGTGCCGGCCAGTTGTATGAGTAGGAAAAAGTCCACCATGGAGTGTACTGCGGTCTCGCTCTGGCCCACGCCTACGGTCTCCACGAATATTTTGTCAAAACCGGCTGCCTCACAGAGTACTATGGTCTCACGTGTCTTGCGGGCAACACCGCCCAGAGATCCTGCCGACGGACTGGGACGTATGAATGCCTTGGGGTGCACTGCAAGACGCTCCATGCGTGTCTTGTCTCCCAGTATGCTGCCTTTGGTGCGTTCTGAACTGGGGTCGATGGCCAGCACGGCAAGCTTGCCGCCGTCCTTGAGCACGTGCAGACCGAATGCATCAATGCTGGTGCTTTTGCCTGCTCCGGGAACTCCGCTTATGCCAATGCGAACGGAGTTGCCTGAGTAGGGGAGGCACTTTTCAATAACCTCCTGGGCGATGGCCTGATGCTCCGGCTTAAGACTCTCCACCAACGTGACGGCCTGGCTCAATACGGTGACGTTGCCCTTTACTATTCCGTCAACGTAATCCTGAACCGTCAGGGTGGGACGGCTTATGCGGCGCCCTTTGAGATAGGGGTTGACCGATCCCGGGCTGATTACTCCGCTGTTTACGGTCAGTCCTTTATACTCTTCACTGTTCTCGGGATGTTCCATTGCGGTGAATTATCTTGAGTGCCATCCATGCTATGAATCCGCATAGCAGATAAATCATGGTCTGGCAGAAATGCAGTACGAATGACATGATCTGGGCCTCATTGGTCTTGGCTCCGTAAATGCCAAGCATCTTTACTATTGCAAGGTTCCAGGGACCGGCTCCGTTGGGCGTGGGTACCAGGACCGCCACGCTGCTGGCTGCAAAGCATGCCAGTCCTGCGACTGGCCCTAAGGCTGCGGTTGAGGGAAGGCAGTAGAATGCCAGGTAGAGTTCAAAATAGTAACATACCCATATTCCTATGGAGTAGAGCAGGAACAGAGGCAGGCGCTTTATCTGTTTGAGTGACAGGAATCCTTCCCAGAACCCCTGGATAAAGTTCCTTATCTTGTCCCACAGCCGGAATTTTATGCATAACCACCAGCAGACGGCGACCAGAATCACAATTCCTGTAGTCCAGTACCAGAACTTGGGGCTCCGAAGCAGTGGTATGCTTTCAACTGCCGGTGCGGCAACATCGGCATCGGGAGTGAGCAGCAGGGTGAACTCATTCCATGAAACCAGTACGCCGGCCACTACGATAAGTCCCAGCAGCACTGCATCCACCACACGCTCTGCAACCAGCGTTCCCAGACCCTTGCTGAATGGGACCTTGGCGTTCTGTTCCAGCATTCCGCATCGGCAGATTTCTCCTACGCGGGGTATGATGATATTGGCAGCATATCCGGTGAATACGGTCAGAATCGTGTCTTTCCTGGGTACATTGTATCCTATCGGCTCAAGAAGCAGGTTCCACCTCAGGCCGCGGAACAGGGGCCCCATGGCGCTGAATGAGAGTGCTCCGATAAGCCAGCCCCAACGGATGCTGTGCATATCGGACCAGAACTGCGAGAAATCGTAGTCGCGGTATGTGAAATATAGAACCACTGCCGATATGACCAGCGGTATGGCTATCTTGAGCGTGGTTGAGGTTATCTTTTTCATTATAAAGTGTTCATCCTTTGGATGATTTTGCCTACCTTTGCTGCCGTGAATGCGGCGGGAGGTCAGCATTCTGATGTGCGAAGATAGTAATTTTTCGCGAGTTGATAACCAAACATATTCTATATGGACGTTGATGCGGACAGTAAGACCCAAAAAGGCATTAGGACAGCATTTCCTGAGGGATATGGATATCGCTCAGCGCATAGCCGGCACAGTTGATCTGCGTGCCGACCTTCCGATTCTTGAAATAGGACCCGGTACAGGTGTCCTCACCCAATTCCTAAGTCAGAAAAACCGTGAACTCAAGGTTGTTGAGATAGACAACGAGTCTGTCGTATACCTGCATGAAAACTTTCCCGGGCTTAATGTCATTGAGGGTGATTTTCTGCAGTTGGACCTTAATACACTGTTTGACGGCCGTCAGTTTGTGCTGACAGGAAACTATCCGTACAACATATCCAGCCAGATTTTCTTCAAGATGCTGGACTACAGGGAACTCATACCCTGCTGCACCGGAATGCTGCAGCGTGAGGTGGCACAGCGTATCTGCTCCGGTCCCGGAAACAAGGACTACGGCATACTGAGCGTGTTCATTCAATTGTGGTATGATACCGAATATCTGTTTACCGTAAATGAAAACGTTTTTGACCCTCCTCCAAAGGTCAAGAGCGGTGTCCTGCGCCTGACAAGAAACAGCCGCCGCTCATTGGAGTGCAACGAGGCCCTGTTCCGCAAGATTGTGAAAGCTACGTTCGGAATGCGCCGCAAGATGTTGCGCAACTCTCTGCGTCAGGTTTATGACAAAGACTCGCCTCTACCGGCGGACTGCCCGTATCTGGACAAACGCCCGGAACAGCTGTCAGTTGAAGACTTCATCAAACTGACGCTCATGGTTGAGGGTAAAGCCTGAACGCCATCGGAGATTAAAGGAACTGATCGTTTATCTGGCCCCGCTTCAAGGGCCGCAATATTCAGAACTATGGAGAAGGAATTTCTGGATAACATTCTTGAAGTGATAGAGAACAAGGATGCCGCTCAGCTCAAGGCCATCCTTGATGAGATGCACCCCGCCGATATTGCCGAACTGTGCGATGAACTGGACGTGGAGGATGCCCGTCTGGTGTATCGTCAACTGGATAATGAGACCGCAGCCGATGTGTTGGTCGAGATGGATGAGGACAACCGTAAGAGGTTGCTGGACGAACTCCCGTCCGATGTCATCGCCGCCAAGTTCATCGACAACATGGACACCGACGATGCCGTTGATATCATACAGGATCTGGACGAGGACAAGCAGGAGGAGGTGCTTGCCCATATCGGTGACATAGAACAGGCCAGCGACATCGTTGACCTGATGCAGTATGACGAGGATACCGCCGGTGGTCTGATGGGCACCGAGATGGTGGTTGTGAATGAGAACATGTCCATGCCGGAGTGCCTTCAGGAGATGCGCAAGCAAGCCGAGGACCTGGATGACATCTACAATGTCTATGTGGTGGATGATGACGGTCGCCTTAAGGGTGTGTTCCCGCTCAAGAAGATGATAACCAACCCGTCCGTATCAAAGGTAAAGTACGTGATGGACGAGGACCTGATAAGCACCAAGGTTGACACACCCATTGATGATGTGGTGCAGTTGATTGAAAAGTATAACCTGGTATCTGTTCCGGTTGTTGACAGCATAGGACGCCTGCAGGGTCAGATAACGGTCGATGACGTGATCGATGAGTTGCGTGACCAACAGGAGCATGACTACCAGATGGCATCAGGTCTTACCGGTGACGTAGAGACCGCCGACAGCGTATTCCGCCAGATGTGGTCACGTATACCATGGCTGCTTATAGGTATTCTGGGAGGTATCCTCAACTCCAAACTGCTGGAGCATTTTGAGACTGCATTTGCCGCTGCCACATCGCTGCTGTTCTTCATACCGCTTATCGGAGGAACCGGCGGTAACGTGGGTACGCAGTCATCGGCCCTTGTGGTACAGGGTCTGGCAAACGGTTCGCTCAATACTTCCAATATCTGGAAACAGGTGTTCAAGGAGAGTGCGGTTGCCCTTTTGAATGCCATTGTACTGTCGCTTCTGGTGCTTGCCTACAACGCTTTCGCGTTCGGCTGGTCCGATCCGGTTACATATGCTGTCCCCGGCAGTATGTTCGCCCTGGTATTGATTGGAACACTCTGGGGCACACTGCTTCCGTTGCTGTTTGAGAAGATACATATTGATCCCGCCATAGCTACCGGTCCCTTTGTCCAGATAACCAATGACCTTCTGGGCATGGGTATCTATATGCTTGTTATCACTCTGATTCTTTAAAAAACGGGCAAAAAATAGGTTTTTTGCAGGGATTTGCTTTTATTTGCATCTTTTGGAATTAAAACCCAAGATTATGAGCGAAGAATTGAACAAGGAGATTGCTCCCGAGCCGGTTGAAGAGGAGATTCAGGAGGCCACAGTAACTGCTACCACACGTGAGGAGATCATTGTCCGTCTTCAGGAGATGGTTGGTGATATTTCTTTGGCCAAGAGACCTGAAATTGAGTCTCTCAAGCAGAATTTCTATAAACTTCAGCGCGCTGCCCAGGAGGAGCAGATAGCCGCATTCGTGGCCGGTGGAGGTACAGCCCAGGATTTCAAGCCTGAACCCGATCCCCTTGAGGAACAGTTCCGCAAGCTCATGAATATCATAAAGGAGAAGAAAGCCGCCGCTCAGGAGGCTCTTGAGGTTGTCCGTAAGGAGAACTATAAGAAGAAACTGGAACTTCTGGACCGTTTCAAGGCTCTCATAGAGAAGGCCAATACCGAGGGCGCATCATACAACGAATTCAAGACCATTCTCCAGGAGTGGAAAGAGATAAAGGAGGTTCCTGCCGATAAGGCTAACGAGCTGTGGAAAGCATACCAGCAGTATGCCGAGCAGTTCTATGACATACAGAAACTCAACAACGAGTTCCGCGAGTATGACTTCAAGAAGAACATGGAAGCCAAGATAGCCCTTTGCGAGGAGGCAGAGCGTCTGGCCGATGAGCCCGATGTGGTAGCTGCTTTCCGCAAGCTCCAGAAACTGCATCAGGACTATCGTGAGACCGGTCCCGTATCCAAGGAGTCAAGAGAGGAAATCTGGAACCGCTTCAAGACTGCATCGACCGTTATCAACAAGCGTCATCAGCAGCACTTTGAGCAACTCAAGGATAAGGAGAAAGAGAATCTTGACCAGAAGACCGTCATCTGTGAACTCCTGGAAGCTATAGAGTATGATAAACTGACTACTTTCCAGAACTGGAATGACAAGACCCAGGAGGTGCTTGCATTGCAGAAGAAATGGAAGGACATAGGTTTTGCCCCTGCCAAGCAGAACCAGAAGATATTTGAGCGTTTCCGTGCAGCCTGTGATGTGTTCTTCAGCCGCAAGGGTGAGTTCTTCAAGCAGGCCAAGACCGATATGACCGCCAACCTTGAAAAGAAGACCGCTCTGTGTGAGCAGGCTGAATCTCTCAAGGACAGCACTGACTGGAAAGAGACGGCCGATAAGATGGCAGAACTCCAGAAACAGTGGCGCGAGATTGGTCCCGTACAGAAGAAGTACACCAACTCCATCTGGAAACGTTTTATAGGCGCCTGTGACTATTTTTACGAGCAGCGTGACAAGAACACGTCGTCCAAGAAACATGAGGAGAACGCCAATCTGGCCGCCAAGAAGGAGATTCTCTCCAAACTTAAGGCTTTTGATGCCGCAAATCTGACTGATGACGACACCAAGGCTATCCAGCAGCTCATTGATGAGTGGAACGGCATAGGATTCGTACCCTTCAAGGTCAAGGATAAGATTGCAGCCGAATTCAAGAGCATATTGGAGTCACTCGGCCAGACTGCAGTTTCCAGACGCGGCCGCCAGCAGCGTGGAGGTGCAACCCGTGATGCAGGAACACCGTGTGAGAGGCTTATGCGCCAGTATGAGCAGAAGAAGGCTGAGATCCAGACCTATGAGAACAATATAGGATTCATGAATGCATCCAGCAAGACCGGCAACGGATTCGTGGATGCCATCAAAGCCAAAATCGAGACTCTCAAGAAAGAGGCCGATGACCTGCTCGCCCAAATCAAGTCTCTGGATGCCGAAGTCAGTTAAAATCAACCAGGATGCGGAAGACTTTTCCCGGGGCTTCAACCCATTTCTGCATGGAGCTCAACGCCTGGTCGGGTTTGACGACTGCAGATATGAGCTCGTCCTTGGGACAGGTGCCGCGCTGCAGGTAGCGGATTACCGCCTCAAAGTCAGACGGCATGGCATTGCGGGATCCGTGTATGTTTATCTCCTTCTTTACAAAGAGACCGGTATGGAAGGTTACGTCATTCTTGGAGTAACCTATGCATACTACGCGGCCGCTGAATGCAACCTCATCAATGGCGGCCTGATATGTGGGTACGCTGCCCACTGCCTCAACCACTACGGTCGGTCCCAATCCACCGGTCAATTGGACGAGTTTTGAATGCAGGTCCTCCTCCTTGGAGTTGATGGTATGGGCTGCACCAAGGCGGCGGGCCAGGGCAAGCTTATCGTTGTCCAGGTCAACCGCAATGACGGTGGCACCGCGCAGTGATGCACGTACGATTGCACCTACGCCTATCATACCGCAACCGAACACCAATACGGTGTCGGAGTCTGTAACCTGTGCGCGTGATACGGCATGGAAACCTACGCTCATCGGCTCAATAAGTGCACAGTCACGGGGCGATATGCCCTGTGCCGGTATTACTTTCTGCCATGGCAGTACCATGAAGTCACGCATTGCACCGTCACGCTGCACACCCAATGTCTCGTTGAACTGGCATGCATTGGGATGTCCGGAACGGCAAGCGGCACAGTGACCGCAGTTGGTATAGGGATTTACCGTTACGGCAAGACCCGGAACCAGATAATCCGGTACGCCGGCGCCCACACTCTCTATCACGGCACCTATCTCATGACCCGGAATAACTGCCTCCTTGGCCATCAGGTTGCGTCCCAGGAATGTATTAAGGTCCGATCCGCAGAAACCTACATAGTTAATTTTAAGAAGCACCTCACCTGCACCTGCGGTGGGTCTGGGTGCCTGCTCCACAATCATCTCTCCCTGTGCGGGAATCCTAATCTGTCTCATCAGTCTATAACTTTATGTCCTCTCCAACCGTACCATGCACAAACGGCAAAGCAGATAAGAGGAATAATATATGCGATATTGGGGTTAGCCATTGATTTCTGGACATAGGCAGTGAGTATGGGCAGTATGGAGTTGCCCACGATAGCCATTACCAGGAATGCCGATCCGCTCTTGGTATCACCCTTGAGGTCTGTAAGTGCCAGTGAGAACTGGGTGGGGTACATGATGGACATAAAGAACGATATTCCCATCATGGCATACACAGCAGCCTTGCCGCCTATTATGCAGACAAAAATACAGAGCAGCACGTTTGCCACACCGTATACGACAAGCATGTTCTCGGGGCGGAACTTTACCATCAGGGTAGTGCCTATCCATCGGCCCAGAAGGAAGAACAGCATGTAGAAACCAAAGAATGTGGTGGCCTGGCTGTTGGTCATGCCTACGTAGTTGATGCAGTATACAAGGAACAGGCTGTTTACGGCTGTCTGACCTCCGTTGTAGAAGAACTGTGCTATTACGCCGTTACGCAGATGGCTGCGTTTGAGTACGCTGAATGAAATGAGTTTTTTGTTGCTTTCATCGGCATCTTCGGCCTGTATGCGGGGCAGTCGGGTAAAGATGAAGACAACCGCAATGACAATCAGTACGATCGCGAATATGGCATATGTCATGCGGAATGTGTGAATCTCCGATTCCAACGATGTTTCCGTACCTGTGCCGAGTATGATTTTGCTAAGGAACATTGCGGCAACGAATGCACCCAGTCCGTTGAAGGCCTGAGCCAGATTGAGTCGGCGCGGTGCTGTAGCCGGATCGCCCAGTTCGGTGACATAAGGGTTGGCGGCGGTTTCAAGGAAACACATGCCGATGGCTACGATAAAGAAAGCGCAGAGGTAGAGCGGGAAACTGTGTATGCGCGTAACGGGCATAAACAGCAATCCGCCGACTGCTGCAATGAGAAGTCCCAGTACGATGCCGGCCTTGTAGCTGAAACGCTTCATGAACATGGCTATCGGTATGGGGAACAGGAAGTAGGCAAACCAGTATGAGGTCTCTACGAATTCGGCCTTTGCCTGGTCTATATCAAACAGGGTCATCATCTTCTTGACGACCGATGAAAGCAGGTTATTGCTTATTGCCCATAAAAAGAACAGGCATATTACCATTGACAGCGCAACGGTAAAGGTTTTTGATTTGGTGTTCTGACTCATTCTGACATATTTTTAATGTAAGGTAAATCTATTTCTGTATCTATACCATAGAAACCGACTGCATTTTGGCCCAGGAACAAAGCCTTGGATTCATCGGTCAATTCGGTGGTTTTGAGTATGAAATCGTATGACATGCGATAGGTGATGGCGGTTATGGTGCGCGGGTAGTCGGAACCCCACATCAACTTATTCATTCCTACTTCATCGGCAGCCTGACGGATAGCCTTGACGGCACCTTTGAACGGGTAGAATTCATCGTTGAAAAGCCAGGTTATTCCACCGGATTCAATCATCACGTTCCTGTGGCGTGCCAGCCGTATCTGCTCCATCCATCCGGGTACGGTAACCATTCCGAAATGGCCTACGGCAATCTTAAGATCGGGGCACTCCTGAATAACCTCCTCCATCTCCGGTACCTGGACGGCTCCATCCTCAAGGGTTATGGATAGGAAGACCTTCTTCTTTTCCATGAGCCGGAACATATCCATCATCTCCGGGCTGGTAAGGCTAACGCGTCCCTGTGGAGTCTGAAGACGGTGTCCGGGTATCGCTATTCCCCTGAACCCCTGTGCTATCAGGTTTCTGACCTCCTCCGTATAACCGGGTTTACGGTAATCGGCCATACCGCAGACAATGAAGCGTTCGGGGTATCTTTTCTGCACTTCGGCCAGATATTTATTCTGGATTCCATCGATGAATTCCTGGACTACTACGGCAGCAGTCACCTGCGCATAATCCATGTTTGACAGGAATACCTCGGCGGTGTTGTGTCCGTCAATCATGAACGGTGGCAGCATTTGACGTACCTCGCCCATAAAGAGGGACCGGCCGTTTTCGAGCGTACGTATGGGATATCCGTTTACTACAGTATCCTGACGCAGCCACAGGTGCGAGTGAGTGTCAATTATCTTCATTGCGTTTTATGAATTGCACCAGGTGACTCTCTGCTGATTGCCGATGATTTCACGTACCTCAAATACCAGATCCCAGTCAAGCGGCTCCTGTACTGCCTCGATGTTACGCAGCACGTTCTTGGGATTGGCCGAACTGAACAGGGTGGTTGCTATACGAGGATTGCTGTATGAATACTGGACGGCCAGTTTCTCAATCGATGTGCCTTTGGATTTGCAGTGCTGAGCGGCTTTGGCACATGCCTCAACCAGAGGTTTGGGTGCAGGATGCCAATCCGGAACTCCGCGCTCGGAGAGCAGACCCATGGCCAGCGGAGATGCGTTGATTACGCCTATGCCTTTCTGCTCAAAGTAACCCAGATAATCATTCAGTTTGTCATCATTAAGACAGAAGTGGCAGAAGTTGAGTATGCTCTCAACGGTACCTGCGGGAGCGTGGTCAACCACCCACTTGAGATTCTCCAGCTGCAGGTCTGTGATGCCCACATGGCTCACGATGCCTTTGTTCCTCAATTCAACCAGAGCGGGCAGAGTCTCGTCTACCACCTTCTGGAGTCCGCCCGGTAATGCGGCCTGAAACTCTATGTCATGGACATTGATAAGGTCTATATGATCAATGTTGAGGCGTTCCATGCTCTCATAGACGCTCTCGGTGGCACGCTTGGCGCTGTAATCCCAGGTGTTCACACCGTCTTTGCCGTATCGGCCAACCTTGGTTGACAGGAAATACTTGTCACGCGGGATATCCTTAAGGGCCTTGCCAAGAACTGTCTCGGCTTTGTAATGCCCGTAATAGGGGGATACGTCAATAAAGTTCAGTCCGTTGTCAACAGCGGTGAAAACGGCATTTATTGCCTCTTTCTCGTTGATGGTGTGGAATACTCCGCCCAGTGATGAAGCACCGAAGGCAAGTCTTGCCACCTTCATGCCGGTCTTTCCGATCTCATTATACTTTAAACTCATAAGTAATTAAGGTTATCAGTTAGTAATCAATTATCTTTCAAATTCTCCAGAATATACTGCCGGCACTTTTCCATCAGCCATTTGGGCGTTGAGGTCGCCCCGCATATTCCCACTGACTCAGCCCCTTCCAGGATACTGAAATCTATATCCTCCTTATCCTCTATCATGTAAGACCTGGGGTTTACATTAAGACATTCGTTGAACAGGACCTTCCCGTTTGAACTCTTGCGCCCGGATACGAACAGTATCACGTCATGCCGGCTTGCAAACTCACGTATGTTCTCACGTCTGTGTGACACCTGACCGCATACAGTGTTGTTATGTATGAATTTGCGTCCTTGCGGGACACGCTCGGCGATCTTCTCAATGAGTTGATTGTAGCCTGATGCCGATTTGGTTGTCTGTGAGTACAGGAAAATATCCTTACTGAAATCAATCCGGTCCATTTCATCGACGGATTCAATGACGGTTGCAGTGCCTTCGGTCTGTCCCACCAGACCCAGAACCTCTGCATGTCCCTTCTGTCCGAATATTACGATCTGCTGTGTATGTGGATCAAGTTCCTCATATTGGCGGTGAATGCGCTGCTGCAACTTGAGAACCACAGGGCAGGTGGCGTCTATCAGCGTAATTCCGTTCCTGCGGGCGGTATCATAAGTAGATGGAGGTTCACCGTGGGCACGCAGCAGGACCTTGGCTCCATGCAGCGTACTGAACTGTTCGTGGTTGATCGTCTTGAGCCCCATGTCCTGAAGCCTTTCGCACTCTATTCCGTTGTGCACTATATCGCCAAGACAATATAGTTCATCGCCGCTGTGCAACTCCTCCTCAGCCTTGCCGATGGCAGAGAGCACGCCGAAACAGAATCCTGACTCAAGATCAATCTCGACCTTCATGACGTTTAATCGGCTGCAGCTTTAAGATATTGGTCCATAAGCCATTTGTCCTGCTCGGGAATAGTCATGTTGCTGTTATCCAGGACTATGGCGTCATCGGCTTTGCGCAGTGGCGAAACAGCACGGTGTGAATCTATGTAGTCACGTTCACGTACGTTCTTGAGTACATCCTCGTAAACCGGATGCTCACCTTTCATCTCCAACTCGTCAAAACGGCGGCGGGCACGTATCTCGTCACTTGCGGTAACAAAGATCTTGAGTTCGGCATTCGGAAAGACGGTGGTGCCTATGTCACGGCCGTCCATTATGATGGCGCCCTTACGGCCCATTTCACGCTGAAGTTCAACCATGGCTTCTCTTACAAAACCGATGGCGGATATAGGGCTGACATGACTTGAAACCTCCATGCCGCGTATCTGACGCTCCACATTCTCCCCGTTCAGGATGGTGTATTGCTGACCGTTCTCGTGACCGAATGAAATCTTTATGAGCGGCATCTCCCTGCGCAGGGATTCCTCATCAATCCCGCCCGGACCTATGAATCCGCGGCGCATGGCGTATAGGGTTACGGCGCGGTACATGGCGCCGGTATCTATATATGTGTATCCTATAGCTTTTGCAAGCGCTTTGGCCATGGTGCTCTTGCCACACGACGAATGGCCGTCCATTGCTATGATGATCTTTTTCATATGTTGAATGCGAAATTACAGATTAATGATGATTCAGATACCTGGTACTTGCCGTAAGAGAGGTCAAACATGACCTTTCCCAATCTCAGGCCGGTGCCGACGGACATTCCGGTGAATCCCTTGCTTCCTTTGCCGGCCATCTCGGCGCGGGTGCGCAGGTTACAGCCTAAGGCCACATAGAAACGTTCACTGAGGTTGATATCCGCGCCCATCGATATGTGTCTTTTTAGGATTTCACCGAATCCGCTGTCCTCACCTTGGGCAAACCAGAAATCCGATGCGCTCCAACGTGTCAGGTTATCCATTGACACGGTAAACCTGAGCGGAGCGTGCTCCGGATTCCAGGTTACTCCGGCACTTATGTCAAAAGGCAGTTTCTGGAACGTGTTCTCAAATGCCTTTATCTGACCGCCCAGATTTGTGGCGGCCACTCCCACAGATAGGAACCTGTCATCATTGAACCACAACAGACCCAGATCGACTCCTATGGCGACCGATGTCATGGAACCGTAGCGTGAGGTTATGATATTGCCTGTAGCGCCACCGCTCAGATTGTCGGTGAGCATATATGACCATGTGGCTCCTATGGCTATGTCCTTGGCGGTGAATGTGCCTGTAACCGTTCCGTCGGCCGATGTCTCTTTCATTCTGCCGTAACTGACGTACCGGGCGTTGAATGCATAATGTGAGCGTTCGTCAAAGTTGTCTGTGAACTGGGCTCCGGCCACTGTGGTTCCGGAGAACCAGGTCATGACGTTCAGTCCCAGCAGACGGGTATCGTTGGCGGAAAGCAGTGCGGGATTCGTGATGAAGAGAGTGGTTCCGGGATCAAATACCGATACGGTCCTGCCGCCCAGTGAAGAGTTGTGGGCGGATACGGGTAGACGCAGGAATTCAAATGAACTCTCCAGACTCTGGGCCCGGACAGTACCCGCTCCAATCAGGATTGAAGCCAAAGCAATGGTCAGGAGATGTATCTTCATCGGGAACAAATTTATTAATTAAATCGCATTGGACATATCATTGTTAATAACGTTTTTCAAAGATGAAGTGGTACGCCGTCTGTAATATTTGTTAACCTTCTGTAGTTTTTTTTATTTGCCGTATATGACGTATTCCCAGAATGCCCTCGTTTTGAGGACAGAAGCAGGGAAAACGAGTGAGCCTTGTGAGGATTATGAACCTTATAAATGTATGGTTATGGAAATAAAAAAGACTGAACGTGCAGACCTTACAAAAGTAAAGGGAACTTCACTGCTGATAGGATTCGTGATATCTCTCAGTGTCATGTTCGTGGCGCTGGAATGGACTCAGAAAGAGACAGACGACTCTGATCTCTGTTTAAATGCAGGCCTTTCAATATTCGATCAGGAGATGATACCTATAACATTGCCCGAAAAGAAAACCGTACCGCCGCCACCCGCAGCGGTAAAGAACGCCGATGTTATAGAAATCATAGATGATGATGCCGAAATTGATGATGATACCATGGCTTCGCAGGATGATAATTTTGACGATTGGATAGATCCCGGCGAGTACGATGTAATACAGGTTGAACCCGAGCCCGAGGTGGAGGAGATTTTCGTGGTGGTTGAGGATCAGCCTGAGTTTCCTGGAGGTACCGCGGCGCTTCTGGACTATCTGCGTAAGAACATAAAGTATCCGGCAATCTGCCGTGAGAACAATATCCAGGGACGTGTTCTGGTGACATTTATCGTGAATAAGGATGGAACGATAGTGGAACCTGAGGTTGTAAAGAGTGTTCACCCGCAGTTGGACCGTGAGGCTTTGAGGGTTATCTCTTCAATGCCTAACTGGAAACCTGGTTCCCAGAGAGGGAAACCGGTACGTGTAAAATTCACCGTGCCCGTAAACTTCCGTCTTAATTGACGGGAGGTCAGGCCGGGATGGAAACGGTAATTATTAAAAATACAAAAATATAGCCATGAGTTATACGGTTTGACAAAAAGAGTAGTATTTTTGCCCGATGATAACAAAGGTGTCTAAAACTAAACTATAATAAATTATGGAAATTAAAAAGTCTGAACGCGCTGACCTTGAAAGGGGTAAGGGTACTTCACTCCTTATAGGATTCGTGATTGCTCTCGGCGTAATGTTCGTGGCGCTTGAGTGGACACAGAGAGAGGTTGAGGATAACTCTGAACTCTATACTGCAAAGGATATGTCCCTCAACGAGGAGATGGTTCCTATCACACTCCCTGAGAAAAAGACAGTTCCGCCTCCACCAGCAGCCGTAACCAAGGCAGAGATCATTGAGATCGTAGAAGATGATGCCGATATCGAGGAGGATATCATGGCTTCTACCGAGGATAACGTAGAGTGGGTTGACCTTGATACGTACGATGTAGTTGAGGTTGAGCCCGAGCCCGAGGAAGAAGAGATTTTCATGGTTGTTGAGGATCAGCCGGAGTTCCCGGGCGGTACAGCAGCCCTTCTGGATTATCTCCGTAAGAACATCAAATATCCGGCAATCTGCCGTGAGAACAACATCCAGGGTCGTGTACTTGTAACATTCATTGTAAACAAGGACGGTGCAATCGTTGAGCCTGAGGTTGTAAAGAGCGTTCACCCGCAGTTGGACCGTGAGGCACTCCGAGTTATCTCTACAATGCCTAACTGGAAACCGGGTTCACAGCGCGGCAAACCCGTACGTGTAAAATATACAGTACCTGTAAACTTCCGTCTTAACTGATTAACGGATAGAATGTTATATTGCGAAGAGACCAATTTTTGGCCTCTTCGCTTTTTTATTCGCCAGGCATGTATTATATTTGCGTGCTATGAAATCAGCAAAGCAGATACAAGAGTGTTTTGAGAGTTACCTTCAGGGGCTGGATTACTCACGCCGGCCCGACGAACTTTACGCTCCCATAAGATATGTCCTTTCACTCGGAGGCAAACGTATACGTCCCACATTCCTGATAATGGCCTACAATATGTATGCCGATGATATAGAGAGTGTGTTCAGTACGGCTGCGGGTATGGAGATATTCCACAATTTCACTCTTCTGCATGATGATCTGATGGACAGGGCCGATATGCGACGCGGCAAGGCGACTGTCCATAAGAAGTGGAACGACAACACCGCTATCCTTTCAGGTGACGGCATGCTGGTGCTGGCTTACAGATATCTGGCAGAGGCATCGGCCCCGGACTTGAAGAAGGTGCTTGATCTGGCTAACGAGACCTTTACCGGCATAATGGAGGGACAGCAGTATGACATGGAGTTTGAGACCCGTGATGATGTGCGTGAAGAGGAATACATAGAGATGATACGCCTTAAGACATCGGTCCTTCTGGCTGCCTGCGTCCGGATGGGTGCCATGCTTGGCGGCGCATCAGAGCATGACTCGGAACTGCTCTATGAATTCGGTGAGAAGATAGGCCTGGCTTTCCAACTTCAGGATGACCTGCTGGATGTATATGGCGATCCGGCTGTATTCGGCAAGAAGATTGGCGGTGACATACTGTGCAATAAGAAGACATACCTTTATATAAATGCGTACCGTCTTGCAGACGGTGAGCAGAAGAAGGAACTGGACCGTTGGGCTGTCTATGACGGGAATGATCCCGATTCAAAGATAGCCGGTGTACGTGCCATTTACGATGCGGTCGGCGTCAAGGCGCTCTCCGAGAAACTTATAAATTCGCTTTTTGATGAAGCGATGATACAACTTGACAGAGTCAATCTGCCTGCACAGAAAAAACTCCTGCTCAGGGAGTATGCCGGCAGCCTTTTGAACAGAGTCCTTTAATAAGTCCTTAATTACTATGCCTTACAGAAGATTACCCAACACCGACAAAGCCCGGATCCGTTCTCTGGAAACAGCTATTGCAAAGATCCGTAACAGTGATTATTATGCCCCCGTACTCTCGCCCGAACTTCTTTCAAAGGCCGAGAAGAAACTGGCACGTTTCAGGGAGGCTGTTGACAGATATATAAAGACGCTTGATGACCAGGTGAGTTATTCCAAGTCAGAGGCATACCAGAATAAACTCAAGAACGCCAAGATGTACGTGTCGCATTTCCTTACGGTTTTCAATATGTGCGTAAAACGCGGTGAGATGAAGGCTGCTGACAGGAAATACTATTCAATTCCGGAGACATCGGGCGAACTGCCGGATATGTCCAGTGACATTGCGGTAATCCGTTGCTGCGAGAATACTATAAGAGGTGAGAAGAACAGGACCGACAAGGGTGGCATACCTATTTATAATCCTACCATAGCCAAGGTGGCCGTCCATTATGAACTGTTCAAGGAACTCTATGACAAGCAGTGTGAACTGCGTCAACTCACAGACGAGGCCCTGATGGTGGTTTCACTCATGCGTCCGCAGATGGATGAGGTGATACTTGACGTATGGAACTCTGTGGAGAATTATTTCTCAGACCTGACCGGTGAGAAGAAACTCAAGACCTGCCGCGAATACGGCCTGATTTACTATTACCGCACAAGTGAGAAAACTGATTGACACTCACTGTCATGTATATGACGAGGCATTCCGTGAGGACTTGCCTCTGGTTATTGAAAGGGCGGTTCAGGCTGGTTTGGAATACCTGCTTCTGCCTAATATAAACCCCGATACTTTGGCTGACTTGCTCAGGGTGTGTGATACATGGCCCGAATTGTGCCGTCCCATGATCGGATTGCATCCTGAGGATCTGGCGGATGATTTTCATGGTCAGTTGGATGGGCTCAAGGCTATTCTTGATGATGACCGAAAACCCCAGGGACGGCACCGTTTTATCGGAATAGGTGAGACAGGACTGGACCTGTATTGGGACAAGAGCCGGCTGGATGACCAGATAGAATCATTCAGGATTCAGACAGAGTGGGCTCTCAGGTATGACCTTCCCCTGATCATACACTCCCGGGATGCTTTCAGCCAGCTTTACAGCGTGTTGTCGGACTATAGGAACTGCGGACTGAGAGGTATATTCCACTGCTTCTCGGGCAGTGCCGATGAGGCCCGGGCCCTGTTGGAGTTTGAGGGATTCATGTTCGGAATAGGCGGTGTGCTTACCTATAAGAAATCTCTCCTGCCATCGGTCCTGCCCGGCATTCCTTTGGACAGGGTGGTGCTGGAGACAGACTGTCCGTATCTTTCGCCGGTGCCTTTCCGCGGTAAGAGAAACGAGCCTTCATACATCGTAAATACCGCCGCCGTAATGGCTCAGACGTACGGAATCAGTGCAGATGAACTAATACAGGTCACATCGGACAATGCCTGCCGTCTGTTCGGTCTTTGACAGGTCCGGTACAATAACCGCGCATTTAATCCGTTTATTCTATGTCGCCTCAATAAAGATGCGGCATTTTTTCAATGAGGAAATTCAGGGAATTCAAAAGAATCAGGACGGTGCTTATAGTGGTTGCCATCATCATAGCTCTGTTGTCACTGTTTGTGTCGCAGTCTCTGGTAAAGGACCTGTCGCGTGAGGAACATTCCAAGATGGAGGTCTTTGCCCAGGCATACCGGTCATTGAGTGATGCTGATGAGGATACGGACCTGAGTCTTGTGCTTGCGGTGATGTCGGGCAACAAGACCATTCCGGTGATTGTGGTTGATGAGACAGGCGATGTAAAGAGTTTCCTGAATATAGAGATAAGGAAAGCCGATACTCTGGCATATCTGAACAGTTGCGTGGAACATATGCGCAGTCTGGGTAATGCCATAAAGATTTATTACGACGAATCCGATACGGAGCATTATAACGAGGTATGCTTTGACGAGTCAATTCTGTTGAACCGCCTCACCGTCTATCCTTACATACAGATGGGAGTGGTGATGCTGTTTGTGCTGATTGCCATTTTTGCGCTGCTCAGTTTCAAGAAGACGGAGCAGAACCGCGTGTGGGTGGGTCTTTCAAAAGAGACTGCGCATCAGTTGGGAACACCCATATCGTCACTCATGGCATGGACTGAATTGCTTAAGGATAAGTATGACGATGAACTGATAGGTGAAATGGAGAAGGACGTAAACCGCCTTCAGATGGTGGCCGAACGTTTCTCCAAGATAGGCTCCATGCCCGAACCTGTCCAGGCCGATATGGTTGGCGTGCTTGACGGCGTGATAGACTATGTGGAGCACCGCTCTCCGGCAACAGTCAGGTTTATACGTAAATTCCCCAATCCTCCTGTCAATGCCAAGGTGAACGCATCGTTGTTCGGATGGGTCATAGAGAATATCTGCAAGAATGCTGTAGACGCCATGAACGGCAAGGGAAAACTAACCATCAAACTTAAGGAAGAAAGGAATTATGTGACGATTGATGTCACCGATACCGGTAAGGGCATAGCCAAGAATTCCTGGCGCAGCGTATTCGATCCCGGATACACCACCAAGGAGCGCGGATGGGGTCTGGGCCTGTCGCTTGCCAAACGTATTGTCACCGAGTATCATAAGGGAAAGATATATGTGGCTCACTCTGAGCTTGGCAAAGGCACCACCTTCCGCATAGAGCTTCCTAGATAAAAAAAATCTTAATCCTTTTACTTTGAAAAAATAATATCGTATCTTTGTGCCCCGAAAAAATTGTTTGATGGGAAGACTGGATAAATATAACGTTGACCTGAAGGGGCTTACCGAAGCTAATTCGGCCTACAGTTGGACCGTTGACCAGGAGTTCTTCAGTATCGTGGAGGGCGAGGAGGTTCAGCGCGGCAAGGTAAACGTAGACCTTAAGGTTACCAAGGCATCCGGTGTATATCATCTCAATTTTTCAGTCAACGGAACAGTCATAGTAACATGTGACCGTTGTCTGGACGATATGTCACTCGATATCGAGAACTCAGGTGAACTTAAGGTTAAGTTGGGTCCTGATTTTGCCGATGACGGTGATATAGTTGTGGTTCCCGAGGATAAGGGTATCGTGAATGTGGCATGGTACATCTATGAATTCATAGCTCTGGCCATACCAATCAAGCACACCCACGCTCCCGGTAAGTGCAACAAGGGAATGATGGAAAAACTCGATGAGCACAACGCAGAGGAAGGCGGTGATGAGAATGATGTGGATACCGGCGCTACCGATCCCCGTTGGGATGCTCTGAACAGCTTGATGGAACAAGATAACGAATAAAACAACAATAATAAAAACAAAACAAAATGGCACATCCTAAAAGAAGGCAGTCCAAGACAAGAACTGCGAAAAGAAGGACTCACGATAAGGCAGTAGCACCTACACTTGCAATCTGCCCTAACTGCGGAGCATGGCACGTCTATCACACAGTATGCGGTGAGTGCGGTTATTACAGAGGCAAGTTGGCAGTAGTCAAGGAAGCAGCCGCTGAGTAAACCAAAAATCGAAAAACGCATCCCTCCATAGATGCGTTTTTTTTGACCCTTACCAAAACCTGGATTCTTATGCACAAGGCCGGATTCGTAAACATAGTGGGTAACCCCAACGTAGGCAAGTCAACTCTGATGAACCTGCTGGTGGGTGAGCACATATCCATTGCCACCTTCAAGGCGCAGACCACTCGCCACAGGATAATGGGTATTGTCAATACCGAGGAGTCGCAGATAGTCTTCTCGGACACCCCCGGTGTGCTCAAACCCAACTACAAGCTGCAGGAGTCGATGCTGGCATTCTCGGAATCGGCTCTGGTAGATGCCGATGTGCTGCTCTACATGACCGATGTGGTTGAGAAGGCCGATAAGAATGCCGAGTTCCTTGAGAAGGTGGCTAAGATGAAGGTGCCGGTGCTGGTCATCATCAACAAGATAGACCTGACCGATGAGGAGAATCTGGTGAGACTGGTGGAGTCATGGCATGAAAAACTACCCAATGCGGAGATAATACCCATATCGGCCGCCACGGCATTCGGCGTAAAGACGGTGCTCAAACGCGTGAATGAACTTATACCCGAGTGTCCTCCCTATTTTGAAAAGGATCAGCTTACCGATAAGCCCGCCCGTTTCTTTGTTTCCGAGATAGTCCGCGAGAAGATACTCCTTCATTATGACAAGGAGATACCGTACTCGGTCGAAGTGGTAGTGGAGCAGTTCCGCGAGAACCATTCACGTATAGTGATCAACGCTGTCATCTATGTGGAGCGGGAATCACAGAAGGGTATTCTGATAGGGCATGAGGGTCAGGCTCTGAAGCGTGTGGCCATTGAGGCCCGCAAGGATCTGGAGAAATTTTTCGGAAAGAAGATCTTCATGGAACTGTTCGTGAAAGTAGACAAAGACTGGCGCAGTTCCGACCGTGAACTCCGCAACTTCGGTTACGGACAGGATTAATCATATAATCTCACAACAACTATGAGCAACCTGGTAGCAATAGTAGGCCGCCCTAATGTGGGTAAATCAACTCTTTTCAACCGTCTTACACAGACCCGTCAGGCTATTGTGGATGATGTGGCAGGTACCACCCGAGACCGCCAGTACGGCAAGTGCGAGTGGGGCAACCGCGTATTTTCGGTCGTAGACACAGGCGGATGGGTGGTGAATTCGGACGACGTGTTTGAGGAGGAGATCCGCAAGCAGGTTAATATAGCCATAGAAGAAGCTGATCTGATACTGTTTCTGGTTGATATCAGGAACGGTGTGACTGATCTGGATGATGAGGTGGCAGGTATCCTGCGCCGTTCCAAGACTCCGGTCATACTGGTCACCAACAAGATGGACACGTTTGACCTCCAGTATGCTGCAGCCGAGTTCTACAGCCTGGGTCTGGGTGATCCCGTAAGCATATCGGCCGCAAACGGAAGCGGTACCGGTGAGCTGCTTGACATGGTGGTGAGCAAACTGCCGGTCGAGGCCGATCCCGAGACCGATGAGAATATACCCCGCTTTGCAGTGGTGGGCCGTCCCAATGTGGGCAAGAGTTCCATTGTAAACGCTTTCATAGGTGAGGACCGCAATATCGTGACCGATATAGCCGGTACCACACGTGATTCGGTTTATACCCGATATACCAAATTCGGATTTGATTTCTATCTGGTAGATACCGCCGGTATCCGCAAGAAAAGCAAGGTAGAGGAGGATCTGGAGTTCTACTCCGTGATGCGCTCTATCCGTGCCATCGAGAACAGTGATGTATGTGTGCTGATGCTGGACGCCACCCGCGGCATCGAGAGTCAGGACATGAATATAGTATCACTCATCATCAAGAACCAGAAGGGTCTTGTGGTGGTCGTCAACAAGTGGGACCTGATTGAGGACCGCTCGGCCAAGGTGATGCAGAATTATGAGGATGCCATACGCTCGCGTCTGGCTCCGTTTGTGGATTTTCCGATCGTGTTTACATCGGCCATTGAGAAACAGCGCATACTCAAGGTCCTGGAGCTGGCCAAGGATGTTTACAGGCATAAGACCAATCACGTATCAACCGGTAAGCTGAATGCCGAGATGCTTCCGCTTATTGAGGCTTATCCGCCTCCATCAACCAAGGGTAAGTACATAAAGATCAAGTACTGCACACAACTGCAGGGCCCGCAGATTCCCACTTTCATATTTTTTGCAAACCTGCCGCAGTACGTAAAGGATCCCTACAAGCGTTTCCTTGAGAACAAGATTCGTGAGAAATGGGATTTCAGCGGTACTCCGATCAATATCTTTATAAGACAAAAGTGAGGCTCAATACCTCACTTTTCTTGTCTTTCCGGCACAATCCACTATCCAGATTCCGGGTCCCGGAAGTGTAGTCTGCCAGACAGCGGAGGTGGTCCGGGAACGGGATACTGCCTTTCCTGAGATGTCAAATACGGTGACCGTGCTCCCCGATGGGGCTGTAACCTTAAGCAAACCGTCTTCAATAGAGATTGATATATCCTCTCTCTGCGGGCTTTCTGTCCGTGAGGGAAGGTCGTATGCGGCAGTGAATTCTATGCGGTCGCCTTGTCGGCTTATGCCGTAGATGTTGAATGACGGGTATGATGAACCGGCTTTAAGTTGCGGTGCGCCTGTGGTGGTTATGCTGTTTGTCACATGATCGCCCTCACTGTCGGTATATGAGTGGGGAAACAGGTCTCCGGCATTGCCGTTCCTGGAATAATCGTTGTCGGCGGGCAGAATGCGGTAACGCTTGGGGTTGAAGTTGTTGATGGTATTGTTCATCCAGCGGTCCCGGTCGTAATCGACGGCTGTCACCATCAGTCCTTCGGCCTTATGGAACTTGTACCAGCCGGTTTTACGGTGGTTCTCAAGAATGATGAACTGATCGTCGTTGCCGGTATTCAGGCGGTAAGCACTGTGAACTCCCGATCCGGGGACGGGTTTCCGGCTTATGTCGTCAAGGACGTAAACTCCCTGGGCTGTTATCTCCTCCAGGTCCATCCATCCAAGGGAGTATTTCTCAAATGCGGTGTATCCTACCGGCGAAAGCCCCTGGTTCTCATAATTGCCGTAATCCATAAGACTCCAGTATCCCATAGCGGCATTGTCTTCGTCATCGGTTCCTGCGTTATTACTGGTGTTGTAAAAATCGGGCAATCCCAAAGTGTGCGAAAATTCGTGGCAGAACGTTCCTATGCCATCCGGAATGGAGTCCGAATCCCATAACAGTTCACAGGAGCATGCGTATCTCATGCTTCTGATTCCGCTCCCGTAAATCAGTGTGTCTTTCCGGGTAAAATACAGTTCACTGGCCTGTGGCCATATGGTGTTGGGGTCTGATCCGTTATAGTTCTCTCCTCTGCCGGCGTAGATCACTGAGAACTGATAGATAATGCCGTTGTCGGCATATCCCGACAGATTGGAGTGCCTGTTCTTTATAATAGAGTCACATACCTCGCGGATCATCTGTTCTATGTGGGCATCTGAGTCATACTCCCCTTTTCCGTAGTAGGCATAACTTTTGCTCAGATGTATGGGTCCGATGATATTGAACCTTGGAATGAACTGACCGTATGACTGGTCTCTGAAATAGTCCGATACGCTGCCGGTGGCTCCATAAATCCACTCTCCGTGGAAAAAAAATGATGTCGTATCGGTATAGCCGTGCTCATTGAATATCCGGTCATATCGCCTTACAAGCGAATCCTTGTCCTGAATAGTGAATCTGAGGTCGCTGAAATCGACCAGAACCAGAGGATAATCTATCGTTCCGGTTCGGGGAATGTCATTGAGTGAATAATCTCCCGGGGCGGCGATGGCTCTGGTAAAGACGGATCCTGTGGGCCTCAGCCAAAGGGCAGGGTCATCAAGGTCTGTGGGCTGAATATATTCGGGAAGCCTTTGACCGGGCTCCCGCCTGATCTTGACGGCATGAGTTGAGACGGAAATCAGAATACATGCCAGCAGTGCTGAAATGTATCTTGCCTTTTTCATTTCTGGAAGTTCTTCTTTTTGAGTTCAAAACTCTGGCTGAGGTACTTTTCCCTTACTATGGGATTCTCGGCTAGTTCCTCTGGATTGCCTTGGAACAGTATGCGGCCCTCGAAAAGAAGGTATGCGCGGTCTGTTATGCTGAGCGTTTCGTGGACGTTGTGGTCCGTTATGAGAATGCCTATGTTGCGGTCCTTGAGCTTCCATACTATCTGCTGGATATCCTCGACGGCAATGGGGTCAACTCCGGCAAAAGGCTCGTCCAGCATTATGAATTTGGGCTCTATGGCCAGGCATCGGGCAATCTCAGTACGGCGTCGCTCACCACCGGAGAGACGGTCACCCAGGTTTTTGCGTACCTTCTGGAGACGGAACTCGCTGATGAGGCTCTCCAGTTTCTCGCGCTGATAGTCAAGCGGACGTCCGGTGAGTTCCAGAACGGATGCTATATTGTCCTCGACGCTCATCTTGCGGAATACGCTGGCCTCCTGTGCAAGATATCCCACACCGGCGCGGGCACGTTTGTACACAGGGTAATCGGTTATATCCTGATCGTCCAGGTATATATGTCCCTCATTGGGTGTTATAAGGCCTGTCGTCATGTAGAATGAAGTGGTCTTGCCGGCTCCGTTAGGTCCCAACAGACCGACTATTTCACCCTGTTTCACATCAAACGAAACGTGGTTGACCACGGTGCGTTTACCGTAGCGTTTTACAAGATTGTCTGTCCTTAGGACCATCTTGTGTTCTGAAGCCTGTTCCTGAATCTCTTCCATAACGTGGCAAAGTTAATCAAATTCGCTCGGTTCACCAAACTTCCCATCCAATTGGGGTCAGACCCCTTTGCGTCTTGCTTAGTTTGACTGATATGGGAAACTTCCCTGGACGCAAAGGGGTCTGACCCCGTGAAAAAAAATTAATTTTTTCTCAATTTGCAGGAATTACAGTACCTTTGCACCCTAATAAAAAAAGGCGAAATAATTCAACACTATAAAGACAGAATGAACGTAAAGTTTGAGAATGTAAGCAAGGTACAGGGCCTGCTTACCGTCAGCATGGAGAAAGCTGATTATCAGGAGAATGTAGACAAGGCGCTCAAAGATGCCAGAAAGAAAGTCCAGATGCCGGGATTCCGCCCGGGTATGGTTCCCATGAGCCTTGTCCAGAAGATGTACGGGAAGTCTATCAAGGCCGATGAAATCAACAAGCTCCTTCAGGAGAAGGTATTCGGTTACATTAAAGACAATAAGATCGATATGCTGGGCGAGCCGCTTCCCAATGAGGAGAAAGAGGCCGGAATGAGTCTGGATGACGACAACCAGACTTTCTATTTTGACATTGCTCTTGCCCCCAAGTTCGATGCTCAGATAGGTAAGGAAGATGCTATCACCTACTACGAGATAAAGGTAACTCCTGAGATGGTTGACGGTCAGGTCAAGGCTTACACTCAGCAGAACGGCCATTACGAGCAGGTTGACGCTTATCAGGAGAATGACGTGATAAAGGGTCAGCTCGTTGAGTTGAATGCCGACGGCACTGCCAAGGAAGGCGGTATTGTAGTTGAGGGTGCCACCCTGATGCCCGAGTATATCAAGGCTGCCGCTCAGAAGAAACTTTTTGCCAAGGCCAAGAAGGGTGACGTAATCAAGTTCAACCCCTCAAAGGCTTATGAGGGCAACGCAATAGAGATATCTTCACTTCTCAACAAGAAGAAAGAGGAGGTTGAGGGTATCACCGCCGATTTCTCACTCACTATCCAGGATATCACCCGCTTTGTAGAGAGCGAGCTGAACCAGGAGGTGTTTGACCGCGTATTCGGTAAGGATGCAGTTAAGGACGAAGCCGGTTTCCGCGCCAAGGTTGAGGAGAATCTGGCCAAGAGTTTTGTGCCTGACAGCGACTATAAGTTCCTGCTCGATGTTCGTGCCTATCTGATGGAGAAGGTCGGCAAACAGGAGTATGCCGAGGATCTGCTCAAGCGTATCATGAAGGCCAATAAGCCCGATGCAGAGCAGGATGAAGCTACATTCCAGCGCAGCCTTGAGGAGCTCACATGGCACCTTATCCAGGAGAAGCTGGTAGAGAAGTACAACATCAAGGTTGAGGACGCTGATGTAAAGGCAATGGCCGTTGAGGCAACCCGCGCACAGTTTGCCCAGTACGGTATGATGAATATTCCCGATGAGCTGCTGGAAAACTACTCTAAGGAGATGCTCAAGAAGCGTGAGACGGTAGACGGCCTTGTTAACCGTGCTATCGAGACCAAGCTCACCGCCGCTCTCAAGGGCGATGTCAAGCTCAAGAACAAGAAGGTTTCTTTTGATGAGTTCAACAAGCTTTTTGAGCCTGCCGAGGCTTCAAAAGGAAAGAAAACCAAGAAATAAGAGTATATAGCTGCAGAGTATCAATCAAAAAACAGATCTATGGATGATTTTCGTAAATACGCTGTCCGCCATCTCGGTATGAACAGCCAGACATTGGATGATGTCATCAAGGCAGAGTCCCAGTACCTGAACCCTTATATCCTTGAGGAGCGCCAGTTGAACGTCACCCAGATGGATGTATTCTCACGTCTGATGATGGACCGTATCATATTTCTGGGTACGGAAATCAATGACTATGCAGCCAATACCATACAGGCGCAGCTTCTCTATCTGGACTCCATAGACTCTACAAAAGAGATTTCCATCTATCTTAATTCGCCCGGCGGAAGCGTAACCGCAGGATTGGGCATTTATGATACGATGCAGTTTGTTTCCAGTCCTGTGGCCACTATATGCACGGGTATGGCAGCCAGCATGGCAGCCGTTCTCCTGGTGGCAGGTCAGGAGGGGAAACGCTCGGCTCTGCCTCACAGCCGTGTCATGATTCACCAGCCACTGGGCGGCGTCCAGGGACAGGCGAGTGATATAGAGATCACGGCGCGTGAGATACAGAAAATGAAGAAAGAACTTTACACAATCATATCCGAACACTCACACACTCCGTTTGAAAAGGTGTGGGCTGACAGCGACCGTGACTACTGGATGTCTGCTCAAGAGGCCAAGGAGTACGGTATGATTGATCAGGTTTTTGAAAAACGCAAGTAACTTATAATGGCAGGCAAGAAGGGACAGTATTGCAGTTTCTGCGGACGTAGTGACAAGGAGGTGGGCTTTCTCATCACCGGCATTGAGGGTTGTATCTGCAACGAGTGCGTAGAGCGTGCGGCGGAGATAGTCCGCGATGCCAAACAGGGTGGCGAGAAACCGTCGTTCACCATGGAGTCGGTACCCAAGCCCAAGGAAATAAAGAAATTTCTTGATGATTATGTGATTGGTCAGGATGCTGCAAAACGTTACCTTTCAGTTGCCGTTTATAACCATTACAAGCGTATTACCCAGCCTGAGACGGATGATATTGACATAGAAAAGAGCAATATCATTCTGGTGGGCGCCACCGGTACCGGCAAGACTCTTCTGGCCAAGACCATAGCACGCCTGCTCAAAGTTCCTTTTACGATAGTTGACGCTACGGTCCTGACTGAGGCAGGCTACGTGGGAGAGGATGTGGAGAGTATACTGTCACGTCTGCTTCAGGTGGCCGATTACGACGTGGCTGCGGCTGAACGCGGAATCGTATTCATTGATGAGATTGACAAGATAGCACGCAAAAGCGACAACCCCTCCATAACACGTGATGTGAGCGGAGAGGGCGTTCAGCAAGGCCTGCTCAAACTGCTTGAGGGAACCGTGGTCAATGTGCCCCCTCAGGGTGGACGCAAGCACCCGGAGCAGAAATTCATCCAGGTGGACACCAAGAATATACTGTTCATTTGCGGTGGCGCATTTGACGGTATAGAACGTAAGATCGCCAACCGTCTCAACACTCAGGTGGTGGGATTCGACTCCGTGGAGCAGCGCAGTAAGGTAGATCTGAACAACCTTATGAAGTATGTTTCGCCGCAGGACCTCAAATCATTTGGCCTGATACCCGAAATCATAGGCCGTCTTCCGGTGGTAACAAGCCTTCAGCCGCTGGACCGCGATGCGTTGCGCAATATCCTTACGGAGCCCAAGAACTCAATAGTCCGTCAGTATACCAAGATTTTCAAACTGGATGGAGTGGATCTTACATTCCAGCCGGAGGTCCTGGATTTCATCGTGGACAAGGCAATAGAATTCAAACTCGGAGCACGAGGCCTCAGGTCAATCGTGGAGACCATTATGATCGACGCCATGTACGAGATTCCGTCTTCGTCAAAAAAGAGTTATACCGTGACACTTGATTATGCCAAGAGTCAGTTGGATAAGGCTGACGGAGTGGTGTTCGAGAAGGTGTGACACGCTGCGGTCAATCTATTAAAAATATTTGAGTTTTTTTTCGTCAAAAAGTTTGCAAGTATGAAATACTTGTACTTAACTTTGTTTTCTATCGCTATAGAAATTTGGATGAATATTTAATGTTTGTATGGCAAAAGATGTGAATCTGCAGGAAATACTGAAAGTCCATTTTGGCTTTGATACTTTCAAGGGAGACCAGGAGGCTATAATCCGTAATCTGCTGGAAGGTAAAGATACGTTTGTGCTTATGCCTACAGGTGGAGGTAAGTCTCTCTGCTATCAACTCCCCGCCCTTGTCATGGACGGAACTGCAATAGTTATCTCCCCGCTCATCGCTCTTATGAAAAACCAGGTTGATGCCATGCGCAACCTCAGTGAGGAGGACGGAATAGCCCATTTCATAAACTCTTCACTCAACAAGACATCAATAGATCTGGTCAAGGCGGATATTCTGAGCGGTAAGACAAAACTCCTTTATGTGGCTCCCGAGTCACTTACAAAAGAGGAGAACGTGGATTTCCTCAAGAAGGTCAAGATATCTTTCTACGCAATTGATGAGGCTCACTGCATTTCGGAGTGGGGCCATGATTTCCGTCCCGAGTACCGCAAGATCAGGGATATCGTCAAGGAGATAGGACTGGCTCCGATAATTGCCCTGACTGCCACAGCCACCAACAAGGTCCGTGATGACATCAAGAAGAACCTGGGTATTCAGGATGCCAAGGATTTCAAATCATCGTTCAACCGTCCCAACCTCTACTATGAGGTAAGACCCAAGACCAAGAACGTAGACAAGGATATTATCAAGTTCATAAAGTCCAATCCCGGCAAGTCGGGCATCATCTACTGCCTCTCCCGCAAAAAGGTTGAGGAACTGGCAGAGATACTTCAAGCCAATGACATATCGGCCATGGCTTATCATGCCGGAATGGAGGCCGCCGCACGCAGCAAGACGCAGGATGCCTTCATCATGGAGAAGATAGACGTCATCGTGGCTACCATAGCGTTCGGAATGGGTATTGACAAGCCCGATGTACGCTACGTCATTCACTATGACATCCCCAAGAGCCTTGAAGGCTACTATCAGGAGACCGGACGTGCCGGACGTGACGGCGGTGAGGGCCAGTGCATTGCGTTCTACAACAGCAAGGATGTTCAGAAACTGGAGAAGTTCCTTGAGGGTAAGCCCCTGGCCGAGCAGGATATAGGCCGTCAGCTTCTGGCAGAGACAACTGCTTACTGCGAGTCATCGGTCTGCCGCCGCAAACTGTTGCTCCACTATTTCGGTGAGAACTATGAGGAGGACAACTGCGGTAACTGCGACAACTGCCTGAATCCCAAGAAACAGGTGGAGGCACAGCAGTTGCTGGAGACCGTTCTGGAATGCATACTTGCAGTTAAGGAAAACTTCAAGGCAGACTATATCATCGACATGCTTCTTGGCAAGGAGACATCCGAGATTACTGATCATATGCATGATGACCTTGAGGTGTTCGGCTCAGGTTCCGATGAGGAGGAGAAGACCTGGAATGCCGTTATCCGTCAGGCTCTGATAGCCGGATACATACGCAAGGATGTTGAGAACTACGGTCTGCTCAAGATAACCGATGAGGGTCGTGACTTCCTTAAGAATCCCAAATCATTCATGATTGTGGAGGACAAGGAGTTTGAGGATGACGAGACCGAAGGCCCGATGCGTGGCGGCGGTTCGTTTGCCGTTGATCCGGAACTCTATTCAATGCTTAAGGACCTGCGCAAGAAACTCTCCAAGCACCTGCAGTTGCCGCCGTATGTGATCTTCCAGGATCCCTCACTCGAGGCAATGGCTACCACATATCCTGTAACCATTGACGAACTCCAGAACATCCCGGGCGTAGGTGCAGGCAAGGCCAAGCGTTACGGTCAGGAGTTCATAGACCTGATAAAGCGTCATGTCGAGGAGAATGAGATAGAGCGTCCCGAGGACCTGCGTGTCCGTACAGTTGCCAATAAGTCAAAACTTAAGGTGAGCATCATTCAGAGCATCGACATGAAGGTGGCTCTTGATGACATAGCCATAAGCAAGGGTATTGACTTTGACGAACTGCTTACGGAGATAGAGGCTATTGTCAATTCAGGTACAAAGCTTGACATTGATTATTTCATAGAGAGTGTGATGGACGATGACCGCGCCGAGGATATCTATGAATATTTCCGCGAGTCGGAGAGTGACTCGATAGATGATGCGATAGACGAACTGGGCGATGATTACAGCGAGGAGGAGATTCGTCTGGTACGAATCAAGTTCATATCAGAAATGGGTAATTAATAAAAACACAATACTATGTCATTTTTAGAAGATAGAGTTGCTATGGAGGGCTTGACATTTGATGATGTCCTGCTCATCCCCGCTTATTCAGAGGTTCTGCCGCGTGACATCAATCTTACATCAAGATTCTCACGCAACATCACCCTTAACATCCCGTTCGTGACCGCGGCCATGGATACCGTAACCGAGTCACGCATGGCCATTGCCATTGCGCGTGAGGGCGGTATCGGCGTAATTCACAAGAATATGCCTATTGCCGAGCAGGCGCGTCAGGTTGCAATCGTTAAGCGTGCTGAGAACGGAATGATATACGACCCTGTTACCATTCACCGTCAAAATACCATCAAGGATGCCCTGGCACTTATGGCAGAGTATCATATCGGCGGTATACCCGTAGTGGAGGAGGACGGCAAGCTGTGCGGTATCGTCACCAACCGAGACCTCCGCTTCCAGCGTAACTATGACGTCAAGATTGAGGATGTCATGACAAAGGAGAACCTGGTTACCACACATCAGCAGGTTGACATGGAGGCTGCTTCACAGATACTCCAGGAGAACAAGATCGAGAAACTGCCTGTTGTAGACAACAACGGCAAGCTGGTAGGACTTATAACTTATAAGGACATAACAAAGGCTAAGGATAAACCCATGGCCTGCAAGGACAGCAAGGGCCGTCTGCGCGTTGCCGCCGGTGTAGGCGTTACAGCCGATACTCTGGAGCGTATGAACGCACTTGTTGAGGCAGGTGCCGATGCCATCGTAATCGATACCGCCCACGGTCACACCAAGAGCGTTATTGCCAAACTCAAGGAGGCCAAGGCAAGTTTCAATAACATTGATATCGTTGTAGGCAACATTGCAACCGGCGCTGCCGCCAAGATGCTGGTTGAGGCCGGCGCCGATGCCGTCAAGGTAGGTATGGGCCCTGGTTCAATATGCACCACACGTATCATAGCAGGTATCGGTGTACCTCAGGTATCTGCCGTATATGATGTTTATTCGGCCATCAAGGGTTCGGGCGTTCCGATCATTGCCGACGGCGGTCTGCGTTACTCAGGTGACGTAGTCAAGGCTCTTGCAGCCGGTGGTGACAGCGTAATGTTCGGCTCACTCGTAGCCGGCACCGAGGAGTCTCCCGGTGAGACCATCATATTCAACGGACGTAAGTTCAAGTCATACCGTGGCATGGGTTCTCTGGAGGCTATGGAGAACGGCTCAAAGGACCGTTATTTCCAGGCCGATACCAAGGATACACGCAAACTGGTTCCGGAAGGTATCGCAGCCCGCGTTCCTTACAAGGGTACCCTTTACGAGGTTGTATATCAGTTGGCGGGCGGTCTGCGTTCCGGTATGGGCTACTGCGGCGCTCCCAACATCGACAAGTTGCATGAGGCCAAATTCGTACGCATTACCAATGCCGGTATGAACGAGAGTCATCCGCATGACGTGGCCATCACAAGCGAGGCTCCCAACTACAGCCGCCACGAATAAACCAAAACCATAGTTTATGAGACGTATCCTTTCATGCATTGTTTCCGTTCTTCTTTGCATACCGTCATTCTCACAGGACGATGTGGTGGTCATGACGGTCAACGGATATGATGTTTCCAAGTCGGAGTTTGAGTATTTCTTTGAGAAGAACAACTTAGAGAACAATATCTCAAAGAAAACCGTCAGAGAATATGCAGACCTGTATCTGAATTTCAAGCTAAAGGTGCAGGCTGCAATTGATGAGGGCCTGGACAAGTCCGAGTCATTCATCAGTGAGTACAGGATGTACCGTGACATGCAGGCCGAAGAGTATCTGCTTGACAAGGATTTCCTGGAAAAAGTGGCTCGTTCATCGTATGAGCAGTCTCTTGCGGAGATAGGTGAGACCGGCCTGGCGCACATATCCGTGATATCGGCCATTCCCGATGAAAAAAACGGCAGGACTCTGGACGATTGCTATGAGAGGCTGAATACCGTTTATGACAAACTGAATGCCGGAGAGTCATTCCGGCGTATGGCTTACGAGTATTCGGATGATGATCTGGCCCAGAACGGAGGAGAGGCCGGCTGGGTGTCATGGAAACAGCTGCCCCAGGAGGTTTCGGAGGTGGTGTTCTCACTTGAAGAGGGAGAATACAGCAAGCCTTTCATATCGGATGGAGCGGTTTTTTTAATCATGGTTGACGAGCGCCGTCAGTTAGGCACTTATGAGCAGAATCGCTTTGATATAGACAACTGGATGAAAGAGACCGGAGTCTATGAAGAATCAAGGCGCAAGGTAGCCAACGAATATGCCGAACGTCTGGGATGGACCATACGCGATGAAGAGGCTGTGGCACATCTTGACAGCGTTCTTGAGGAGGTTGAACCGGAATTCGGCAACCTTTCAAGAGAGTATCATGACGGATTGTTGGTGTTTGACATAAGCAACCGTGAGATATGGGAGAGAGTAGCAAACCACCCCGAGGAGTTGGAGAGTTATTTCAATGCCCACCGTAAAAAGTTCAAGTTTGACAAACCCTGTTTCAAGGGCATGGTCCTGTTCTGCAGGAGTGAGGGTGATTTCAATCAGATAAAGAGTATTCTTGACAGGACCGACATGAGCGTATGGGTTGACTCAATCCTTGCTTACAACGGTAGGGATATAAAGGTGCGTGTACTCAGAAGTTCTGTTGAGAGCGGTGTGTTCAGACAGGGCCAGAATGAATACGTCGATAAGATAGTGTTCGGCATAGGCGATTTCAAACCTATGGCAGGCTATCCTTATGTAAACGTGGTTGGAAGAGTACTCAAACAACCGGATTCTTTACAGGATGTTTCGGGAGATGTGGCAGAGGACTATCAGAATTATCTGGAGAAGGAGTGGCTCAAACGTCTTAAGAGCAAATATAAATACAAGATAAACAAGAAGGCCCTTAAAACGGTCGGTCAGAATAAATGATGAGAATACTTCAGTCACGTAACCGGCTTACTTCAGGATTGTTTGCACTAATGTGCATTTTATTACCTGTTTCCTGCAAGTGGAACAACAGCGTGACGGAATATGTCTACGGTAAGACTCCTATAGTAGAGATAGGTACCGATGTCCTCTATGCGGAGGATATCAAACAGGTAGTTCCGCTTGGCCTGTCCGAAACGGACAGCACCCTGTTTGCCCGTGAGTTCATAAAGAACTGGGCGCAGGATGTCCTGTTCTATCAGAACGCCATACGCAATATTCCGGATACAAAGGATATTGACCGTCTGGTTGAGAATTACCGGCGTTCACTGATAGAGCATGAATATCAGCGCAGGCTCATTGAACAGAAGTTCTCTTCCGAGATAGCCGATGAGGACATAGAACAGTTCTATAATGACAATGAACGTCTGTTTGTGTTAGATGAGTCTCTGCTCAAGGGACTGTTCCTTAAGATATCAAACAAATCTCATGATTTGGGGGATATAAGGAAACTGTATACCCGTCAGGACGACGAGTCTTTTGAGGAAATTGAGAAATACAGCATCCGGAATGCCGCACGCTGTGAGTTTTTCTATGATAACTGGCGTACGGTAGCGGAGATAGAAGTGTTGCTTCCGGGGTTGGATAAACCGCTCGAGTCAATGCTCAGGGAAAACAACAGTTTTGAATTCAGGGATGAAGAGTACATATATCTGCTGAATGTGAGTGAATACGCTCTCAAAGGAGGTATCGAGCCGCTGGACCATGCCCGTTCCAGGATACGCGGATTGCTCATAAACAGCAATGAGGTGTCATACATGAGAAAGATAAAGGAAGACCTGTATGATGCTGCCATTGAAAAAAACAGAATCATTTTTCATTAGGAGGATATACAAATGAAAAAAAACATATTCATGACTGCCTGCCTGCTTACGGCTTTGTATACGCAGACCTCGGCCCAGAGCAACGTCATTGACGAGATTGTCTGGGTTGTAGGAGATGAGGCCATATATAAGTCCGAGGTGGAGGAGGCACGGAAGGAGGGCCAGAAACGGGGTATTCAGTGGGAAGGTGATCCCTACTGTGTAATACCCGAGCAACTTGCCGTGAACAAACTGTTCCTCAATCAGGCTGAACTGGACAGTATTTTTGTGACCGATGATGATGTGTCGCAACAGGCTGAACTGGATTTCAAGAGCGATTTGAATGAGTTCGGATCGGAGGAGAAGATGGAAGAATATTACGGCATGACCTTGGATCAGGTCAAGAGCCGTTATTATGAAAACAGACGCCAGGCTCAGATTATAAATGAGGTCCGAAAAAAGATAATCTCCAAGGTTAAGGTAACTCCGGCCGAGGTAAGACGTTATATTAAAGACGTGCCGGCAGATGAGATACCCGATATTCCCACTCAGGTTGAAGTTCAGATAATCACCCTGGAGCCCATCATACCACAGGAGGAGATTGATGCGGTCAAGGATGAAATGCGCAGTTATATTGAGAGGGTCCAGTCCGGAGAGGTCTCTTTCTCCACTTTGGCTCGTCTCTATTCTGAGGATCCGGGTTCAGCACGTAACGGAGGTGACCTGGGCTTTTTCGGTCGAGGTGAGATGGTGCCCGAGTTTTCTGCCGTGGCTTTCAACATGACTGATCCCGACAAGATATCCAAGATAGTAGAGACGGAATACGGATACCATATACTTCAGTTCGTAGAGAGACTGGGTGACCGTGTCAGGGTAAGACATATACTTCGCAAGCCGCGTATTCCTATGGAGAGTGTAAACAACTGTCTTACACGTCTGGATTCCATAGCAAATGTAATCCGTAGCGGAAACCAGACCTTTGAATCTTGTGTAACTGCATATTCACAGGACAAGGATACCCGTAACAACAAAGGTAATATGAGCAACCAACCTGCTCCCAACGTGCCGGGTACATCCAAGTTCAGGATGGAAGAGCTGCACCCCGAGATAGCCAAGGCTGTAGACAGGATGCACATAGGAGAGATATCGGACCCGTTCGTAATACAGTTGTCCAACGGCAAGACCATTTGTGCAATTGTTAAGCTCCGAAACAGGATAAACGGTCACAAGGCAAACATGTCCGAGGATTACGAGATCCTTTATGAAATGGTGAGCAGTCTCCGTCAGCAGGAGGCGCTTGAGAAATGGGTCCGTGAAAAGCAGCGTACCACCTATGTCCGCATAAGCGAGGGATGGAACGATTGTGATTTCATATATCCCGGATGGGGTAAGAAATAATAGGTCTATACACCATCATGGCCAGGCTCAGGTTTTTATCATCGGTGCTCGTTTTGTGCTTTCTGACAACAGCCGTTGCTCAGGAGAACGTGACCGTACACGATACTGAACCTGAAAAGACAGATACCAGTTGGGTCTATCTGCTCAATGCAGATATCATGCGTTATGACGAGTGGATCAATCCCGATGCACAACGGCTTATGGGCAATGTGGTTTTCAGGCACGACAGCATGTATCTGTACTGTGACAGTGCCCTTTTCTATCAGGAGAAGAATTCATTTGATGCATACCACAATGTCAGGATGGAACAGGGTGACACACTGTTCATGTACGGTGATTCCCTTTTCTATGACGGTAATACCAGACTGCTGCGTGTAAGAGATAACGTACGCCTTGAGAACAAGACCATGATTCTGCTTACCGACAGTCTCAACTACGACCGTAATACCGGGCTTGGATGGTTCTTTGACGGCGGTACCCTTCTGGATGAGGAGAGTACCCTGATATCGGAGTACGGACAGTTTGACACCAACACCAATATGGCCGTTTTCATGGATGGGGTGTCTATGGAGAGTCCTGATTATACCCTTACAACGGATACGCTCCATTACAGTACCGATGACCATATCGCATACCTGTACAGTCCCGCTACCATAGTGAATGAGGACAATGTCATCAATACCAGCCACGGGCGCTTCAATACTGACAACAAAAGCGCAGTACTGCTGGACCGTTCCGTTATCGAGCAGAATGAGGGTGACAACAGAATAACAGGTGACAGTATCATTTATGAAAGCCAGTCGGGCCACATGGAGGGTTTCGGCGACGTAATCATAAACAATTTTAAGGATAAGGTTGATGCCCGGGGCGAGTATGTGTATTACAACAGTGATAATGACTCGGCTGTGATTACCGGCAAGGCATTGCTCATAGAGTACTCTGCGGGTGACAGCATGTTTGTCCATGCCGATACGTTCCGACTGGTGACATTCTACAATGAGGCCCGTGACAGTGTTGTGGAGCGTCAGATGCGCGGTTTCCACAAGGTGAGGGCATACCGTATTGATATGCAGATGGTGGCCGACTCCATGGTGTTTACCACCAGAGATTCCAGTCTTACACTGTATTCTGATCCCATTTTGTGGAACGAGGAAAACCAGATTCTGGGAGAGAAGATAATATTCTATATGAATGACAGTACTATAGATTGGGCGCATGTGATAGGACAGGCTCTTTTTGTCCAGATGAACGATGACATCCATTTCAACCAGATAGCCGGACGTGAAATCAAAGCCTATTTCAAGAACAGTGAGATAGATTATGCCGATGTGAACGGAAATGTCCAGGCAGTGTTCTATCCTCTTGATTCCGATTCGGCCATGATAGGAATGAACACAACAGAAGGATCCAGTCTGAGGACGTATTTTAAGATGCGTGCCGTTGATAAGATAGTTATGATTGGACACTCCAACGGTGTGATGTACCCGATGGAGAAACTGGATGAGAAAAAAATGTATCTGCCCAATTTCAACTGGTTTGAGAGAATAAGACCGGTTGATCCGGAAGACGTGTTCTACTGGAGGGGCAAGAGGGCTGAAGAACAACTTAAAAAGAGCAGTTCCAATAAAGAAGTTCCTCTGCCCACTTTACAGGGAGGTAAAAAGAAAAAGAGATAGTTATGGGAATGTTCACAGTAAGGGAACCGCGCCGTTTTGAACATAAGTATATTTATGTCGACGAACGTAAGGAGAAACTGGCCAAGATAGAGGAGAGAGCCAAGCGAAGACTCGGTATGCTGCCTGAGAAAGAGTTTAATCCTGAGGATATCCGCGGAAAATTCGTGGAAGCGACCACCCATCTTAAACGTCGTAAGGAGAACGGCGGACCCAGAATCACTTTCCCCGTGGCTCTGGTGCTCATCACCTTGCTGACCGGACTTCTGTTCTATCTCCTTAACGGCAGTTCTTTCCTATTCTGACAGCGATGGAGTGTAAGGTTAAAGTACTTTCTCAGCAGGTTGCCAGTCAGATCGCGGCAGGTGAGGTGGTAAACCGCCCTGCATCGGTGGTCAAGGAACTGGTGGAGAATGCTGTAGATGCAGGCGCGGACAGCATCAAGGTGATTCTGACCGATGCCGGCCGTACCTCAATACAGGTAATTGACAACGGCTGCGGAATGAACAGCGAGGATGCCCGTACGGCATTTGAACGTCATGCCACCTCCAAGATAACCCGGTCCGATGATTTGTTTTCACTTACCACTTTCGGATTCCGCGGCGAGGCTCTGCCGTCTATAGCCGCTGTCGCTGAGGTTCAGTTGCGTACCCGTACGGCCGATAGCGAGACCGGTACCGAAATAACCGTCAAGGCATCTGAGACAGAAAGCCAGGAACCATGCGTTTGCCCTGCAGGCAGTTCATTTACCGTCCGTAACCTTTTTTACAATGTTCCGGCACGTCGTAAGTTCCTTAAAAGCAATCAGACTGAATTCGGACATATACTTACCGAGATTGAGCGTGTGGCGCTTGCGCACCCCGAGGTCGCTGTAGAACTTACGCATCAGGGAGAGCAGGTGCTGTCACTGCCCGTATCGGCCATAAAGCAACGTATTGTCAACCTGTTCGGCCGTAAGATGAATGAGGCCCTCCTTCCGGTAGAGGTGGAGACATCGGTTGTGAAGGTGAGCGGGTTCTGCTCCAATCTGGATAACGTAAAAGGCAAGGGCGCCAAACAGTTCTTTTTTGTAAACGGCCGCTATATGCGTCATCCTTATTTCCATAAGGCTGTGTTGAGCGCATATGAGGGCTTGGTGCCTGAAAGTGACCAACCGTCATATTTCATATTCCTTACTGTTCCGCCCCAAACTATCGACGTGAATATCCATCCTACCAAGACTGAGATAAAATTTCAGGATGAGCAGGTGATATGGAAAATCCTCATGGCTGCAGTAAAGGAGACTGTGGGCCGTTATGAGGAGATGCCCACCATAGAATTCGATACGGCCGATATGCCCGATATCCCCATCTATGACGCTTCGCGTCCGGTGGCACAGCCCAAGGTAAGTTATAATCCTGATTTCAATCCTTTCTCCCAGACCCGCAGCGAGACAGGACAGTCACGGGCCAACAGGGAGAACTGGAGCAAACTGTACGGAGACGTGCTGGAGCGTAAGGTGAACGAGGGCGAGATACCATACACACCCATGAGTGAGACTTTAATCTCCTCACCCCAGGAGGAACCGCTCAAGCCCTATCAGTTTGCCGACCGCTACATACTTGTCCCTTCGGATGAAGGGCTTATGGTAATAGACCAGCACCGTGCACATATAAGGGTCCTTTATGACCGTTTTATGGCCGATGCCAAGAGTCACGCATCGGCATCACAGGGTCTTCTGTTCCCGGAGATGTTCCAGTTGTCGGCCAATGATGCAGTGCTTTTTGAAGAACTCAAACCCCGTTTTGCTGCCCTTGGATTTGACCTTTCTGATATGGGACGCGGTGCGATAGCAGTACAAGGCGTTCCGTCGGGTATGGAAGGACAGGATTACGAGCGTCTTATTACAGATATGATTGCCGACCTCAGGATCAATCCCACACAGGAGGAGGACCGTCAACTTGAGAGTATGGCTCTTGCCATGGCCCGTAAAGCTGCCATACCGGCAGGGCGCTGCTTGTCGGATAATGAGATGCAGGAACTGGTACGTTCACTTAAAGCGTGCAGCATACCTTCACGTACGCCCGATGCCAAGACGGTTTACGTGATAAAATCCGAGCAGGAAATAGCGAAGTGGTTCTGATCAGCCTATCGGGCCGCGTTTGTGTTTGTTCCAGAGTCCGTAGATCTCACTTACATTACCCGCGGTAATGAATCCGTGAATATCATTTTTCTTCATAAAGTCCATGAGTCTTGAGAACTCATCCTGGGTTAGCAGGGACTGGATCTCTATGTTTTCTTTACCGCTGTATCCGCCTGTCACATGGTAAAGACTGCAACCGCGGTCCAACTCCTCAATAATGTATTTGCGCAGAATCTCGTGGCTGGAGGAAATGATACAAACCCTCTTGCGTTTGTTTATGCTGGCGGTAAAATAATCCACTACTATTCCGTTTATCCAGGTTCCTATAAGACCCACTACAACCATACGGAAGGGGTTGATGGCAAATGCCGAGCAGCATATTATGGCTCCGGCTACCGATATTGATGCACCTATATCAAAATGGAGGTACTTGTTCACAATCTTGGCCAGGATATCAAGGCCGCCTGTGGAAGCATTGATATGGAACAGTATGGCCTGGGATGCGCTGAGCAGAAGTACAAAACAGCACAAATCCAGCCAGATGTCTCCCATAACCGATGTTCCGTCTGTAATCAGTTCCGATGCCGGTAACACTTTCTCCCACAAGTCCATAAGTGGACCCAGTATCAGAGCGGTATAGACGGTTTTTATTCCGAATTCCCTGTCTATGAGCAGATATGCCAGAATAAGCAGGATGGCGTTGATGATTACGATAACGGTCGATACCTTGACGGTCATGCCAAAGATGTCGAATATGCCGCTTATCACGATTGAAAGACCGGAGATGCTTCCTACAATCAGCTTACTGGGAACCAGGAAGTAGTTTACCGCAAGGGCGGCAATGGCCATACCCACCGTCATTATAATCAGTTCCTTCCAGAACTTGCCTGTCCGTACTGCAGCCCATGCTGTATCGGCAGCATCCTTGATCTTGCTCATATAGTCCTTTTAATTGAGGTGCTTAATACACCCTGAATCCTATGATCTGGCGAACCTCACGCAGAGTCTTGGATGCGCTCTCGCGGGCCTTCTCGGCGCCGGCAAGTGCAATCTTGTCCAGAAGCGCTGTGTTGCTTGCGTACTCCTTGATACGCTCGCGTATGGGATCGGTAGCGGCTACGATATCCTCGGCCAACTGTTTCTTGAGGTCACCGTAACGCAGGGTGCAGTCATTCCATTTGTCGTTGAAATAGTTGTAGGTATCCTTTGAAGATACCACCTCAAGCAGGGTGAACAGGTTCTGTATAACCTCCGGCTTCTCACTGTTCATGGCCTGCGGGCCGGCATCGGTAACGGCTTTCATCACCTTCTTACGGATAACTGACGGCTCGTCGCACAGATAGATGCAGTTGCCCTCGCTCTTACCCATCTTTCCCGATCCGTCAAGTCCGGGAATCTTGATGCCACCCTCCTTGGCAAGTGAGAATGATGCGGGCTCGGGGAAGAACTCCACACCGTACATCTGGTTGAAACGGCGGGCAAACTTGCGGGCCATCTCCATGTTCTGCTCCTGGTCCTTGCCTACGGGTACTTTGTTGGCCTTGTGGATAATGATGTCCGATGCCATCAGGGTGGGATAGGTCAGCAGACCGGCGTTTACGTTGTCGGGCTGCTTGCGTGCCTTCTCCTTGAATGATGTTACGCGCTCCAACTCACCCAGATATGCATTCATATTGAGGTAGAGGTAGAGTTCTACAACCTCAGGTACATCACTCTGTACGTATATGGTTGCTTTCTCAGGGTCCAGACCGCAGGCCAGGTACTCGGCCAGGATGGTGCGGACGCTGTTCTGTATGTTCTCAGGGGTGGGGTGTGTGGTCAGGGAGTGCCAGTCGGCAATAAAGAAAAAGCATCTGTACAAATCCTGAAGCTTTATAAAGCTTGTCACTGCACCGTAGTAGTTGCCAAGGTGAAGGTTACCTGTGGGGCGAATGCCGCTGAGAACTGTTTCCATTTTTTATTTTATATGATTTTGTACCGCAAAAATACCATAAAAGAGCCATACGGGGAAAAATATTCAAAAAAAAGGTCCTAAAGTTTTTGAGTATCCGCAAAAGTGCTTATCTTTGCACCGCTTTTACGGAAAGCACGGGCGTTTAGCTCAGCTGGTTCAGAGCATCTGCCTTACAAGCAGAGGGTCGGCGGTTCGAATCCGTCAACGCCCACGAAAAAAGAGGTTCAAGTCGGAGGCCAAGCGGTCTTAGGAAGACAAAATTTGTAT
>JAZSLV010000021.1:0-250093 GCA_045535555.1 Bacteroidaceae bacterium
GGCTGTAAGTCAATCCTATTCAGGTGGCTATAGCAGCGGGGTTCCACCTCTTCCCATTCCGAACAGAGAAGTTAAGCCCGTTCACGCCGATGGTAAGTCGGATCGTAGCCATGTCGTTCTGTGGGCCAAGGAGTTGAATACAAATTTTGTCTTCCTAAGACCGCTTGGCCTCCGACTTGCTGAATGCATCTAAGTGCGAAGCCGGCCGCAAGATTAGATTTCCTTTGAGGGTCGTTGTAGACTACGACGTTGATAGGCTGCAGGTGTAAAGGCGGTGACGTCAAAGCCGAGCAGTACTAATTGCCCGAATTTTTCCTTGTGTAACAACACTTGCGAAAAGTGCTCAAGAGAATCAAAGCCAAGTGGAAGATATAGCAAATCGTTTTGTGGCTGTAAGTCAATCCTATTCAGGTGGCTATAGCAGCGGGGTTCCACCTCTTCCCATTCCGAACAGAGAAGTTAAGCCCGTTCACGCCGATGGTACTGCGCAAGTGGGAGAGTAGGTAGCCGCCGTCTTTAAAAGCGCTTCAGGTAGCAATACTTGGAGCGCTTTCTTTTTTGCCTAAAGTGACGCAAAAGGGTCGTTTCGTTTTGCGTCACCAAAAACGACGCTAGGGGTAAAAAATACGAGGTGGGACTTTGGGTCTCACCTCGTATGGTTGTTTGTTTGTTTGTTGGGAATCGTTAGTCTTTCTTGCCCAGGAAGATGTGCAGGAAGAGACCAATTATCATCAGGACAAGTGCTCCTATCTGAACTCCATTGTAGTTGTTCCAGCCAAGGAAGAAACTGCAGATGAGCAGGATGGCACCCAGAATTACTACGATAGCTCCCAAATACTTTTTAAAGCTGTTCATTGTTATGTTGTTTTATCGTTTTTTTCTTTGACTGCAAATTAAATGGTTTTTATCCGAAATATGAAACAATATCACCTTTTTTATGGCTTTATCGGCCAAAAATGTTGTGGGGGTGAAAATATTTTGTACCTTTGCATCCGCATTTTGCAAACACTATTTATTATTTAATCAAAAACAAATGAATCAGTACGAAACCGTTTTCATTTTGACTCCCGTTTTATCTGATGTTCAGATGAAGGAAGCGGTAGAAAAATTCAAGGGCATTCTCACTGCCGAGGGCGCAGAGATTGTCAATGAGGAGAACTGGGGCATGCGTAAGCTGGCCTATCCTATTGAGAAGAAGTCAACAGGCTTCTATGAGTTTATCGAGTTCAACGCTGAGCCTACAGTTGTAGAGAAGCTTGAGGTTAATTTCCGTCGTGACGAGCGCGTGCTCCGTTTCCTGACCATCAAGCAGGACAAGTATGCAGCTGAATACGCAGCAAAGAGAAGAAGTCTTAGACAATCTAAATCAGAGGAGGCATAATTATGGCAGAGCAGACATCAGAAATCAGATATCTTGCACCTCAGACTCAGGATATCAAGAAGAAGAAATATTGCCGTTTCAAGAAGGCAGGTATCAAGTATATCGATTATAAGGATCCCGAATTCCTTAAGCGTTTCCTTAACGAGCAGGGTAAGCTTCTGCCCCGTCGCATCACCGGTACTTCACTCAAGTTCCAGCGTCGCGTGGCTCAGGCTGTTAAGAGAGCACGTCACTTGGCTCTTCTGCCTTACGTAACCGATATGATGAAGTAATAATCTTTAAAGAACAGAAAGACTATGGAGATTATACTGAAAGAAGATATTGCAGGTCTTGGATACAAGAACGATATAGTAAAGGTTAAGGACGGCTATGGCCGTAACTATCTGATTCCACAGGGCAAGGCTGTAATCGCAACAGAGTCAGCCAAGAAGGTTCTGGCAGAGAACGAGCGTCAGCGTGCTCACAAGCTGGCTAAGATCAAGGCCGATGCTGAGGCACAGGCCGCTAAGCTGAACGGTGTTAAGGTTACCATCAGCGCTAAGGTTAACGAGGACGGCACAATCTTTGGTGGCGTAGGTGCAGCTCAGGTTGCTGAGGCTCTGGCCGCTAAGGGCTTCGAGGTAGACCGCAAGGCTATCGTTGCCGAGACCGTTAAGGCAGTTGGTGAGTACACCGCTACCATCAATCTCCACAAGGAGGTTAAGGCAGAGGTTGCCTTTGAGGTAGTTGCCGAGGCTGCAGAATAACAGAATTCTGTAACACACAGATAAGAAGAGGATGTTCTTTTTTAGGACATCCTCTTTTTTTGCTAATTTCGCAACAGATATATGGGTAACGCAGAATTTACTTTGGAGGGCCGCAGCGCCTCGTTCTATACTCTGGGATGCAAACTCAACTTCTCGGAGACATCGACCATAATGCGCCAGCTTATCGAGGCCGGTGCACATAAGGCCGTGCGTGGCGAGAAGGCCGATATCTGCGTAATCAACACCTGCTCGGTGACCGAGGTGGCCGATAAGAAATGCCGCCAGGCCATCCACAAGATTGTGCGTGAAAATCCCGATGCCTATATCGTTGTGACCGGCTGCTACGGACAGCTTCAGCCCGATACCGTGGCCAGTATTCCCGGTGTAGATATTGTGTTGGGGCAGGATCAGAAAGGTAACATCCTGGAGAATCTGAACGGACTCCAAAAACGTGACAGCGGAATCTACAAGACTGTGGGTACCAATGATATAAAGAACTTTGTGCCTTCTTGCTCACGCGGTGACCGCACCAGGTTCTTCCTCAAGGTTCAGGACGGTTGTGACTATTATTGCACCTATTGCACCGTGGCATACGCCCGCGGACACAGCCGCAACCCGTCTATCGGAAGTCTTGTGGAGCAGGCCCGTCAGGCTGCCGCGGAGGGTGGCCGAGAGATTGTCATTACAGGTGTCAACATAGGTGATTTTGGCAAGAGTACAGGTGACAGTTTCCTTGACCTGATACGTGAACTGGATAAGGTGGAGGGTATATCCCGCTACAGGATATCTTCCATTGAGCCCAACCTGCTTACCGATGAGGTGATTGACTTTGTGGCGCAGTCGCGTGCGTTCATGCCGCATTTCCATATACCTCTGCAGAGCGGGTCCAATGAGGTGCTTAAGCTTATGCACCGGCGTTATGAGCGTGAACTTTTTGCTCAGAAGGTGGCACGTATCAAGAGCGTTATGCCCGATGCGTTCATCGGCGTTGATGTGATTGTGGGTATGCGCGGAGAGACTGATGAACTTTTTAAGGATGCATATCAGTTCATTGAGAGTCTGGATGTTACACAATTGCATGTATTCAGTTACTCGGAGCGTCCGGGTACGGCTGCTCTCAGGATTCCGTACAAGGTATCACCTCAGGTCAAGCATGAGCGTAGCCAGCGTCTGCTGGAGTTATCGGACCGCAAGACCCGTGCGTTTTATGAGGCGCATATCGGCCGTGAAGCAACGGTACTGGTGGAGCGTCCGCGTCGAGGAATGCCTGCCCACGGATTTACGGACAATTATATAAGGGTGGAGATGGATTCGGCCAAGGTTCAGGAGAACAGTCTGGTTCGGGTTCTTCTGGGCGGACTGAATGCCGCTGGTGATGCATTGACCGCTACAATAATGGAGTAGTATGAAGATTGCGATAGTCATATTGAACTGGAACGGCAGCGGGATGCTTAAGCGCTTCATGCCTACGCTGCTCAGGTGCTCACGCATGGAGGGCGTGCAGGTGATTGTGGCCGATAATGACTCCAAGGATGACTCCATGGAGATGATGCAGCGTGAGTTCCCTGAGGTACCGCTTATTCGCCTGGAAAAGAATTGGGGGTTTGCCAAGGGTTACAATATGGCACTCCGTCAGGTAGAGGCTGAATATTACATACTGCTCAACTCGGATGTGGAGGTGACCGAGGATTGGTTGCTGCCGCTGGTAAGCTATATGGATGTGCATCCAGAGGTTGCAGCCTGCCAGCCTAAGCTGCGTGCACTTAATAACCCGGATGAGTTTGAGTATGCCGGTGGCGCAGGCGGTTACATGGACCACTGGGGTTATATGTTCTGCCGCGGCCGCGTATTTGATTGCATTGAGAAGGACAACGGCCAGTACGATACAATTGCACCCGTTTTCTGGGCAACCGGAGCCTGCCTGATGGTACGCAGTGCCGATTATTGGGCAGCAGGCGGACTGGATGACCGTTTCTTTGCACATCAGGAGGAGATAGACCTGTGCTGGCGTATGCGCAGCCGCAACCGCAGCATCGTGTGCATTCCCGAGAGCGTAGTCTATCATGTGGGTGGCGCAACACTCAACAAATCAAATCCATACAAGACATTCCTGAATTTCCGCAACAACCTGCTCATGCTCTACAAGAATCTGCCGGAGAGTGAGCTGAATAAGGTAATGCGTGTGCGTTTCTGGTTGGATGGTTTGGCTGCTCTGATGTTCCTTGCCAAGTTCCACTGGGGTGATTTCAAGGCCGTGCTGCGTGCCCGCCGTGAGTTTCGCCGCCTCAAGCCCGAGTTCCTGGACAGCCGCCGCGAGAACCTGGAGGAGTCATCGACCGATACCATCCCCGAGCGCGTAAGCTTCAGCCTGCTCTGGCGCTACTACATCAAACGTCAGAAAACCTACTCATCACTTATAGGGTAGTTTACCGTCAGTTTCTGCTCATCGGCCCTCCCGTCGCCAAAGTGTCCCACAACACTCCCCGCCACAAGTTCTGTAGCGGGTCTCATTGTGTTACATACCCGCTTCTGAGGCTCGTGTCACACACTCATCTGCGTCAGAACGTGCTCTAGGCGGGGTGATTGTGGGACACTTTGGCGAGATTGCAACGGGATTGCAACGCGTAATCCTTGACAATTGTAAAAATGAGAACTATTTTTGCTGGCAAACTAGTAGTTTGAGTTATGGTAATAAGAAGGATTAGGATTTGTATGTCACGCGGGTGGTACCGCGTAGTTTATGGCGTATCATTTCTGGTGCTGTCATTGCTTTGCTCCTGTTCTTCATCAAAAGCCGTATCAAAAGGAAAGGCTGAAGGCAGTAATGAGGTGGAGGAATCAAAAGACAAGGAGCCTGCAGACTCCACAAAAGCCGGTGTGTCAGTAATCAATATGGAGGATTTCCAAGGTTTGGGTATAGAAACACCGGATATCCGTCTTATGTACGGAGTCCAGCCACCTGTTTTAAAGGAATGAATAGAAAAGTGACGCATTATTAAACGACCCCTTTGCGTCGTTTTTAACTATCGGGGCAAGACGGTATTATTTATATGAAAGGTTTTTATATGAGACGAATAAAAGCATACATGATGGTAATGCTGCTGTTATGTGCAGCCACAACCGCTACTGCCGAAAATGCACGCATTCTTGAACAGAAACAGGGTAGTATAACGTTTGTGGTTGATGAAAATCTTCCCAAGCCAAAGAATGAACATTTCAATTGGATATCGCAGGCAGAAAGGCTTAAAAGTATAGGCCGTGAAACTTATTATGGCTTGGATAACAGTTATATCGCTGCCAGTTTCTGGGATACTCCCTTGATGCCTGACGATGCTCCGTTCTTTACCGGAATGGTTCAGGCATTTGCCGATCATCGGCCCATAACACTATCGCCCGATGTAATATGGATGCTTATAAGCCAGGCTTTCTCACATGACGTAAATGCCAACCCGGAAAAGTTCCGTGACAAGTTTGTGGATTTTGACGGAAAGATGGACCTGATTGTACAGGCTGAATATCCGCTCTATCATCCTGATTTTGACTGGACTTCAATCGTTGACGGATTTGCCCGGCAGATTGATGCCAATACCAAAAACGATGTTGCCAGACTCATTACGGCCGATTTCTCAACCACCGGAACTGTTGAGCGTATGGCATCGGAGATTGTGCTGATGGAGACCACCAAGTCTTTCTTTGAATTCATAATAATGTATGCAGGTTGCGGATTTCCGTCAATAACCCTTACCGGAACTGTAGATGACTGGCAGGCTATTGCAGATAAGACCGCACGTTTGCAGGAACTGGGCGCCGGCAGTTGGGCATCGGACCTCCAACCCATACTCAAACAGTTTGTACAGGCGGCCCAGGGTAATCCGGATAGGGCTTTCTGGCAGGATATAGTAATGAAGGATACCCCGGACAGACTGCGTGGAGGGGCCTGTTCAATGGAGGTTCCCACTGAACTTGACGGCTGGTTCCTCAAGTTCATGCCTTATGACAAGGACGGCAAGCCTACACCTAAGAAGGTTCCTCATAATTATAATAAATTCCCCAAACAGATGGCATCGGTCCCGGTCAAGTACATTGAAGTGGATACCTCAACCGGAAAACCGCTAAGAACTATCCCGTTGGAACTCAGCGGCGGCATAGTAGGATATATGGCCGATGAGAACGACTGCGTGTCATTCCAGTTGGGTTGGGCTGTTGACGAGTCGGAAGCCGAAGAGAATGTGAGAAAGATCAAACAGATGGCAAGTTGGTTAACCCTGCGTGTGGATAAGGTTCCCGAGGAACTCCGTTCAGTCAAGCACTATGATATGCTGGAACTGCGTTTTACCGATAAGGTTGAGATACCGGATTGGATGGACAGCCTTGAAATAGACCATTTGATAATTAACGGCAAGGTATCGGCTGACCAAAAGAAACAGCTGAAGCGCCGTTTCGGTGACCGCATCAAATTTGAATAATGAGAAAAAATGACGCAAAGTGAAACGACCCCTTTGCGTCACCAGATATCCGTCTTATGTATGGAGTCCAGACACCCCTGTTGAAGGAATGATAAAAAATGATATGATTATGAAAGGTATTATTAGAAGGAACTATCTGAACAGACTGATTATTCTGTCTGCTGGTGTAATGGCATTGTTCTGCCTCACGCAGTGTGGATCAAGCACGAAGGCACAGAACAAGATGGAGGCCAGCTCAGTAAACGGTTATCCTGAGTTTGAGGACGGCATGACCTGGATCTTTGAGGACGGACAGGCCAAGGTCAAGACATTTGACGGCGTGGAGGCCAGCATGAAGGCTGCCGATGTTCCCGGCTATCTCAAAAAGTACAAGAACTTCAAGACCACCCGTATGTCGGTTCGTTACATGTATCCCATCACCCTTGATGATGTCCTGCCGTTTGCCGAAAAGCTTGATGCTGTAGGCATTAAGACAGAGATTGCCACCAATGATGAGATGCTCAAGACCATGACCATGCCGGAGTACCGCCGAGCCCATATCTATGATGAGGGTAACGGCCAGTACCGTTTTGAACTTAACTGCAATCCTCAGGATGACAACCTCATGGCAACAATGTTGGAAGGGTTTGACCTCCGGTATGAGAACCTGACAGCTACCGGTAATCTGGATCTTATGAAGCGCTGGATTACAGTATTTGACGGGCACGGTATTGCCATCCACCCAGAAACAATGTCTGTAGGTGATGTTGACCAGATGGCCCAGACAGCCCGCAAACGCGGTATCAACCAGATAGCGCTTATAGTTGAAAACAATATAGTGCCAATACAGGATAATACACGTCTTACGGCCAAATATCCAGGCCTTGATGCCAAGACTGCTACAGAAAAGATGATTGCCGCCATATCATCGGACTATTTTGACAAAGGGCTGCATATCCATAATCCCCAGAACTTCTATAATCGCAACTCCAGCTTCTTTTATGTGACTGATGTCATACGCACTCCCGATGAACTCATCCTGGTGTTCCGGGCACATCAGTATGCAGACCTTTGGCTCACGCGTATCTATAATGATAAAATTGTGGCCGATGGCAAGGAGTATCGTTACACCTATGCCGAAGGTCTTGAAGGCTTTGAGGAACTATATTATTGGAGTCCCGCCAACGGCTACTACACCATGACGGAGCATTTCCCTGCCATCCCTGATGATGTCAAGACCGTTGATCTGATAAGCCTTGAGGATAACCAGCCTGTAATCAAAGGCCTTCAAGTGTCCAATGACATATCTGACATGAGTGATGTACGCAGTGTACGTATCATCGGCGCCGATAGGCTCAAGACTGTCCATATCCATGATGATATGCCGGATATTATAAGCGTGACCCGCGCCGATTTTACCGATAAGGAGACTACGTTCTATTTTGAGATGTCCATCATGGAGCCGCACTCATTCCTGGGTCATGTGGGCAGTGACTTCACTCTCACGCTCCCCGGTGGTCAGGTGCTGAAGCCCATCCGCGTAGATGGTGTTCCGCTTGATGAGGATTTTGACCGTCACGGAGACCACGTAGTGACCTATTTCCAGATGGTATTTCCTGCCATCAGCAAGGAGGACTGGGATGCCCAGGGTACCCACACAATCAAAGGCACTATTTGCCACGAGCCTCTCACGTTTGAACTATTCACGCTTAGCGGCAGTCAAGCCCAGTTCTTGGATGAAATCCAGCAAAGATTAGAATAATCAAAGAGAAAAGTGCGCATTATTCGCTCGGCCCTTAGGGACGCTTTCACCAAGCGAAGCGACTGAAAGAAATGCCCCTTTGCTTCTCGAATAATAGTATATATGGTGATAAAGACTCAGTCCGGTAATACAGTTGCCCGTACGGGATTGGCGGCAGCACTTCATTTCTGTGTTGACGGGTTGTGTCTTTGCTGCCTGTATCTGGCAACTGCAGGGGCATCGGATCTGCTCAGATACTTTGTTGTCTATAACGTGCTGGCTTTTCTAACCCAACCGCTTACGGGTATGCTGGCCGATAGAGCCAAGCGGCGTCACTGGATATTGCTGGCCTCAATTGTAATGTTGATTCTGGCGGTTCTGGAAACCATAGGTGTTGTTTCCTGCAATTCTGAGGCATCTGTGTTTCTGCTTGTTGTGCTATCGGTGCTGTTGGGCATAGGCAACTCCCTGTTTCACGTGTGGGGTGGGAAAGAGACTGCCGTCAGGACCGGTAATGACATAAGGGCTCTTGGTGTGTTTGTATCTACCGGAGCGTTCGGGCTTGCCGTTGGGTCTGTGTTCCTGTCACGGGCGCTGATGCTCTGCCTGCTGATTGGTATTTGCATTCTGGCTCTGGCTTATCTGCAGATTGATGCTGCAAAGCCTATTGATACAACAGAGATTGAAAGCGAAAACAAAGTGTACCCCAAATTGTTGGTATGGGCGGTCCTGATCCTGATTATGCTTATTGTGGCCGGACGTTCATTCCTGGGCGAGTCCTTTACAGGAGTGATTGACAAGACTCCAATGGTTGTTCTCCTGGTTGGAGCATTGACCATGACGGGTAAAATGGCAGGCGGATGGCTGGTAAAATGGATGGGAATGGTAACGTCCATTATTATTCTGGTTGCGGGTGTTATAGTCTGCCTTGTGGCCAGAGGTAACCACATAGGCATTGCCCTTGCGGGTCTTTTTATGGTGAACTGTACGATGCCTATCACTCTCTACTGGGCAAATGAGATGCTTAAGGGGCGTGAGGGACTTGCTTTCGGGCTGCTGGCGGCATCACTTATACCCGGTTACCTGATAGCAACATTACTTAATTGATAAGGTTATGACAGGACAGTTGCTTATAGCTCTAACACTTACGGTTCTGATTGAACTGGGCGTGCTGTGGCTGCTTATGGAGCGCAGGGGTAAGGTGCTTGCCCTGTCGGTTGTGATAAACGTGCTGACCAATATGCCGCTTAACCTGTATGTCATGCACGTGGGCTACAGCACAAAGGTTATTCTGATTGGTGAGCTGCTGGTGTTCATTGTGGAGGCTCTGTGGTATCTCATTTTCATAAGGGATATAAAGAAAGCTGTGGTTTACAGCTTTCTATGTAATGCGGTGAGTTTCCTTTCAGGTTTACTTGGAACTACGGTCTGTTCCTATTGGTTGATGAATTAAACTGATTATAATATAATACATTATGCTACATTTTTTGGATATAATAATGACTCCCATAGGAGAGGGATGGAATAATACAAGACGGCCACGCCGTCCATTTCCGGACATGAGAACTCAAGAACTGTTCAATAAAACAGATACCGTTGACTCTGCAAAGCACATTATTCAGACTGCTCCTGATTCGGCATCGGTCGATACATTGATGAATAATGGGGTGGCCGATACCATATCAAACAGGAACGGCGTAATTGACACTTTGCATGCATCGGGCAATTTCCTGAACGGACCGGCTGCAGGCGATGATCAGACAACACTGATCTGGACCGCACTTGCTGTCATTGCAGCGCTGGCGTTATGTTTCTGCCTGATCTGGCTGTACCGCAAGCGTTGCTGCGCCATAGAATCATCAAACGTTTGAATTATTTGAGAGTGTATAGAGCGCATTGAGAAACGACCCCTTTGCGTCCAAGTCTGGTGAATCATTGGATGGCTACCAACTTCTGAAATGACGCATTGAGAAACGACCCCTTTGCGTCTAACCACCTAGCTCTCAATTATTTCAAAGAACGTTTATAGATTTTCGTCGGACACTAATGAATTAAAATTATTAAGTGATTATGAAAATTGCAAATTACATTATATTGCTTGCTTTATTGCCTTGTAAAGAATTATCAAAAAACCTGATTGAATATAAGGAATTTAAAGGAGATGTCTTGGAGAAACAAGTAATGTATCAATATGATGAGAATGGCAATTTGTCATCAACTATAGAGAACTGGTTTACCTGGTATTTACCAGATTCAACTGGATATTATATATTTCTCCATGAGTATCATGTCGATGTAAAAGAGAATTCAATTGATTCTATTGAAATATGTTATAATTTGGCTGTTCCAGAAGAATCCCGGGACACTACTGAGTATGTAAAAAATTATAATAAGAATGGAACTATCCAATCCTACAAAGAAATACATATTCATGATGGAGTACCAGAAATTAAATACCATGTTATATACGATGAAACAGGCAGATCTCACGAAAATGTAGTAGGTTATTTTGTGGGTAATCACGGTAGTGTCTATTATGATTATGATACCAAAAACAGACTAATCAGCACCAAAAACATTCAAGAAACAGATACAGCGGTCATTATTTATGATAATTCTGTCCAATATTCTGAAGATGGCCGTCATTCAAAAAATATAAAAACCAAAAGCGTTAACGGCATTATTGTAGAGAGAGATACGTTATCGGAGATACAATATGATAGAAGAGGGAGAAAAATCATTGAGGAATATGGTAAACTCATTAATTCGAAATCTGTCTACTCTCACAGAATCAGAACGACATACCATTATGGCTTGAAGAACCGATTGAGAAAAGAACTAAGTTATCAACGGTTTTATAATACTGAGTTTAAAAAAGTAGATAAGAGTAAATACAGCTATCACCGTAGTTTATTAACAAAAAAAGTGAATATAGAGTATTCTGACAATCAAAAAAACATAAGTAAAACTATATACAAGTATGATTTCAATAATAAGCTCTTGTTGGAAGAGACTCAATTTTGGCAGAACTATGCAGGAAAACAACAATTCAGGAAAGTATGGATTTATGATTGATTTTAATATACTACTGATGCGATAAATATTTAATTAAAAGTTTAATAAGAGTTCATTGACATTTTGATTTTGAGTGAGCGGGGCTGGAACATCCAAGAGTTCTCTGATATCAGCCTTTGATAGGATTGATGCCTCTATAACCTTGGATACTTCAGTAATCGTCAGCGGGCTTTTGAGAGCAGCCTTCACCCAGGCGAGCATCAAGTAAGCACTTATTGCAACCCAAAGGTGGATTTTGACAGCATTCTTAGAGTATCCCCAACCGGGAAGATACACACCAGGAACTCTCTCCTTTGCATACATCGGGCGGACTCTATTGATGAGCCACAAGCCGAGTTCCTCAAATATTCTGTAATCCCGGGCCTCGTTGGCCTTGGATAAGGATGAAGGATCAATGGCAGTCGTGATTCCAAGATGATAGACAGACTTCTTCAGAGACTTGAGAATTAAGGAAATGTCCTTCAAAGACTTACAGCCAGCCATTTGGCCAAACATCAAGTGAAGGCAATGACTGTAACTGTTTGACGCAAAGGGAAACGACCCCTTTGCGTCATAATTTTTGTTAAAATGTAAATTTTGCTTGGATAATTGTAAAGCGCGCTTTACTTTTGTTGCGTTAAACTTTACAATTATGAGAGATTATAAGAAACATCTTACGCTTTTGCCGCACAAATGGCAGAATGTGGGTTTTGTGGCGTTGGCCATTGTTGCTGTTTGCTTTTTGCTTCTTATCTGTTTGCATGGCCGTTTTGAAAGCCAGATTGTATTTGGACGTTTGTTTGTGGCCTGTAGTCTGCTTCTGAGTGTCTGCTTGCTGCTTGTTTGTTTCTCCAGGGAGAGTGTCGAAGACGAGTATATCGATTCGGCAAGATACAGGGCATTAACCATTGTGGTTGTTTTACTCTTTGTTTCAAGAGCAACGGCAGAGATGATATCGGGCGGTTATCTGCTGTCCGATACTGTCTATAACGCTATAGGGCAAATGGTGAATGAAAGCAGGCTTTCATTAGTTGACAAATCTATGTTCGTCAGATTTGTATATAAATTATCGTGGTGGCTGTCCAATAATCATGTGTTGGCACTGCTGTATATTGTTCTTTTGAAATTGATGGTAAGATTGGGTAACGGTAGCGGGTTCAAGTCAATGCTTATGCCGTACCGTTATAAGAAGGCCGGTTGGTTCATACTGATTGCATCGGCTATACTGATTCCTTTGGTGGTTTATTATCTGGGCCATGTCCTGGTAAACAATATGGATGTGATAGGCCGCACTCCTGACAGACAGAAATTTATTAAGATTTACATCACTGTAAGCAGACTTATTGTTTTGCTGCCATATATAGGATTGTTGATGGTCTGCCTTTCAAAAGAGGAGCAGGAAGATGAGTTTATCCGTCATATCAGAGTGAGAATGTTGGCCTATTTTGTCATTTACTATCTGATAGCAACGTTCATAAGCAAACAGTGTGAGTTCTCAACGTCACTGATGTTTGCCAAACACGGTGGTACTTGGCATCCGGATGTCTCATATTTCATAATAGGAGTGATTGGAACCATCTTTTATCGGTTGACATGGGTGCCGTTGGTGGCGCTTGTTTATACGCTTGTGTTAAAGAGAGTATTGTCAAACAACTTAAAGGAGAGTAGCAATGAAGAATAATATACGTGTGGAGAGGGCTATTCTGAGAATATCCCAGCAGGATTTGGCAAATGCCATTGGTGTGTCACGCCAAACCATATTCGCCATTGAGAACGGTAAGTTCATCCCATCCACAGAACTCGCCCTCAAGCTTTCAGCCTACTTTGGCAAGAGCGTGAACGATCTCTTCCAACTGGATTGACAGCAAGGTATCCTTTAGTGATAAACTTCCAAGGTGCACAGAACTTTTTGGGGTATCAGTATCTTTCCATTAGCAGTAGCAGAACTATCAGTTTGGAGAGCATTACCGGAAGGCGTTTAGCGGAGAACCCACGGAAGATCCCGTTAAGAACGGCACTTGTCCGCGCCCCGTTAGACACCTTTAGGTGGCTAAAAGGGGTAAGTTTGCCGTTTAGGGTCTGGAGGGGTTCGGAGTAGCCTGGAGGTGTTGTCTCTCCAAACTGATAGTTCTGCGGTGTTTCAGATACTGATACCCCAAAAAGTTCTCCCTAATAATGTAAGAATATTTTTATTGAGAGTTGCGTTTGAGCGTGAGGGTGTGGTCGATGGTGGAGGGGAGCTCCTCCGGGTAATGAGTTACTATGATGAGGGTCTTCTGCGGGTTGTCGCAGAAGACCTTTATTATTTGCATTACCAGGGTGCGGCGCCGGCGGTCCAGTCCGTGAAGGGGCTCGTCAAGAATGAGTAGGGAAGGGTTCTTTACGAAGGCGCGGGCCAGCAGGATCATTCGCTGTTCTCCGCTGGAGAGTTCCAGGAAATCGCGGTCCTCCAGATCCGATATCTGGAAAATGTTCATCCAGATGCGGCAGCGGTCACGTTCATCGGCAGTAATTTTTTTATACAAACCAATGGTGTCGTGCAGGCCCGATGCCACTATGTCTATTGCGGGATAGCGGCGGCAGTAGGAGCGGTGCATCTCGGGCGATACGTACCCTATGTGCTTCTTTATCTCCCAGATGCTCTCGCCAGTACCGCGCGGACGGCCAAAGAGTGCAATATCGCAGGCGTAGGATTGAGGGTTGTCGGCATAGACCATGCTAAGAAGGGCCGATTTACCGCTTCCGTTGGGGCCAAGGAGTGCCCAATGCTCACCTTTGCGCACTGTCCAGTCCAGTTCATTCAGGATGCGACGGCTTTCATACTGGAGTATAACTTTATTGCAGCGTACTATCTCATCAGAGTCCATGCCGTTCTCGGGCAGGTTATGCATAAGATCTATCAGATCCGGCTCCAGAATGGGCTGGGGGAGCGGTTCAAGCGGCTGTGCCATATATTCAGCTACCGGAATGACATCGGTACACTTGCGGTCATGCACCTCTATTACATGCGTTATGAACTGCGGGATATCCTCGCGGCGCGATACCACAAGGATTATCTGCATATTCCATTCAGTAACAAGGTTCTCCAGCAGGCGGCACAGCATATCGCGCGTCTGTACATCAAGGCCGATGAACGGGCTGTCTATGATGACCATGCGGGGGCGCACGGCCAGCGAACGGGCCAGCTGGTACTTGCGCATTTCGCCGCTGGAGAGTGTCACAAGCTGCTTGTCCCAGATGAACGGCAGGTCAAAAAGGGTAAAAAGGCGCTCCTTCCATACCGGATCCTTAACCTCAGGGAAAGCGTCATGGACTATTGCCGATTCACCCATCTCTGTCATATTCCAGCGCTGCTGGTAGAAATAGGTGCTGTCGGCGCTGCCGTAGCTGTCGCGGAAAGTGATGTTGCGGATATCGGCCCCGCTTATGCCGTTGCCGTACTCAACCTCACAGTGGTCCAAAAGCGGATACTGGCGCAATAAGGTGTTAACCAGCAATGTCTTACCGGCACCGTTGGGGCCTACTATGGCAGTCTGCCAACCTTCACGGATGCACAGATTGATTGGTGCGGCCATTCTGTAACGTGCATCGCAGGCCAGACCGTTCTCAATTCTTATGGTAAAATCTCCTCTCTCCACTTTATTGCTTTTATCACTGCAAAGTTAGTGTAAAATGCACTACCTTCGTGCCATGATTCCCGCTTTATATCTTATTCCGAACCTTTTGGGTGATACTCCGGTTGAGCAGGTGCTGCCACCGTACAATCACGAAATCATAATGGGCATACGCCATTTCATAGTGGAGGATGTGCGTACCGCCCGCCGTTTCCTCAAGCTGGTGGACCGCTCAATCGACATAGATCAGCTAACATTTTACACGCTGAACAAACACACTAACCCAGAGGAGGTTGCAAGCATGCTTAAACCCTTGGAGGAGGGAAGTCCCATGGGAGTAATCTCTGAGGCCGGTTGTCCCGCCGTAGCCGACCCGGGGGCCGATGTCGTAGCAATAGCCCAGCGCAAAGGCCTGCAGGTAATCCCCCTGGTAGGTCCCTCAAGCATAATCCTTGCAGTAATGGGATCCGGATTCAACGGCCAGAGCTTTGCCTTCAACGGCTACCTCCCCATAGAACCAGATGAAAGAATAAAGATGTTGAAAAAACTGGAGCAGCGAGCCTACACCGAGAATCAGACGCAACTCTTCATCGAAACTCCGTACCGAAACGCCAAGATGATGGCCGATATCCTGAAAGCCAGCCGTCCCCAGACTCACCTCTGCATCGCGGCCGGCCTAACCACCAAAGACGAATACATCAAAACACGCACTGTAAAAGAGTGGGGTGGCAAGTTGCCATCACTTGAAAAGATACCATGTATCTTCTTGATTTACAAATAATTATCACTAGCATTTTTTGATTATCCCAAGTGTAAGGGAACAAATCGGGTATCAGTATCGGAAACAGCAAATGCCCCCATTTGCAGTAGCCGTACTATTCCCTTTGGGGACCATCGTGGAGAGGCGTAAGCGTAGGACCCGGGAGATGCCGTTAAGAACATCGTTGCGTTCAACGACTGTTAAGCCCCGTAGGGGATTAAAAAGGAGGCGATCGATGTTTAGGCATCGTATGGGTCCGGAGTAGTCGCGGAACGTTGTGTCCCCAAAGGGAATAGTACGGCGGTGCTTAAAGAATCCCGCCAAAGTGTAACACGCTCATCGGCCCCAGAGTAGGCTGGGAGGTCGGTTCGTGTGGGACACGGGCTTTGGATGAGGGGTTGTAACACAACGAACCCCGCTACAAGGGCTGTGGCGGGGTTCGATGTGGGACACTTTGGCGGCGATAGCGCGGCGGAGGAGCGGAGCGCTTACTTGAGGTTGTCGTCAAAGAAGCGGAGGATGCGGGTGAAGAGGTGCTTGCGGTGGGAGAAGCCGGTGATGCTGTGCTCCTTGCCGGGATAGACCTGCATATCAAAATCCACTCCTGCGTTTATCAGAGCCTCGATGTATGAGGCGGTGTTGCTGAAGAATACGTTGTCATCGTCAAGGCCGTGAACTATGAGCAGGCGGCCGTGCAGCTTGTTTATGCGGTCAATGGCCGATGCATCATGGTAGCCATCGGCATTCTGTTTGGGCTCCTGCATGAAACGCTCGGTGTAGGGGGCGTCATAATAGCGCCAATCGGTTACAGGAGCAACCGCAACGCCGCATTTGAATACCGGAGTGCCCTCACTCATGGACATCAGCGTGTTATAGCCGCCGTAGCTCCAGCCCCAGATGGCAATGCGCTCTGCATCGATGTAGGGGAGTGAGCCAAGGTACTGGGCTGCAGCAACCTGATCCTGGCTTTCCATCACGCCCAGATGCTTGTAGGTCTGCTTCTTGAAGTCTGCTCCGCGACGGCCGGTACCGCGTCCGTCAACAACTGCGACGGCGTAGCCTTTCTGTGTGAGCAGGGCCTCAAAGGCGGCGCCGGGATAGAATCCTGCACCCCATTCATTGAGCACCTCGTTCGATCCGGGACCGCTGTACTGGTACAGGATGACGGGGCAGGGGTGGGACTCATCGGCACCGGCGGGCTTTACCATCCAGCCGTAGAGAGTGGTGCCGTCAACAGTCTGAAATGAGAAATTCTCCTTTTTGGGGAAGCCATATTCAAGGGTGGACTGTAATAAGTCGGCATTACTCTCGATGGTTCTCAGTATTGTGCCTTTGTTGTCAATACATGTTACAACATACGGCGTTGACATATCGGACCAGGAGTTGATAAAGTACTTGCAACCGGTGCTGAAACGTGCATGGCTGGTGCCTTTATCCGGAGTCAGTCTTGTCTTTTTGCCCTTGCCGTCAACCTTCCATACGGCGCAGTCATAAATGCCGCTCTCGTTGCTCTCATAATATGCTGTGCCCGATTTTGGGTCATAGCCGTGTAGTGCCAAAACATCAAAATCGCCCTTGGTAATCTGGCGCTTTAACTGGCCGTTCAGGTCATAAAGATATAGGTGCCGATGCCCGTCACGCTCGCTCTGCATGATGAACTGGGTGCCATAGAACTGCGTCTGCATGTAGCCGAATTCATCAATATATCGGTCATCCTGCTCACGGAGAATGAGTTTGCATACCGTTGAGCGGGGATTGCCGGAGTAAATCTCCAACTTGTTCTGGGGGCGGTTGAGAGTGAATATAAACAGGGTATTATCCTCATTTTCAATGAACTTGATGCGCGGAATATATGTGGTACTGTCCAGTTTTAGGTCCATGTCACGGATGACGGAGCTCTTTATGTCGAATGAGTGGACCGATACCTTGGAGTTGGCGGCTCCTGCGGTGGGGTACTGCTGCGGGCGGTAGCTTACCAGTTCCTGTGAGTACGAGTCGCGGTCAGGGGCGGTCAGGAAGAAGGGGAGGTTGTAACCGCCTACGTTTGACTCATCAAAGCGGATCCAGGCCAGCATGCGGCTGTCGGCGCTGAACTCATAGGCGCGGGTTACTCCGAACTCCTCCTCGTAGGCCCAGTCGGGGATACCGTTACGTATCTTTCCAAGCTCTCCGTCCTTAGTGACCTGTACTTCAGCATTATTGAATAACAACTTGACTAAGAATATGTTATTGTCGCGAACGAATGCGATGTTATGGCCGTCGGGCGAGAATGAAGGCACCTGAACGGGACCGCCTGTGGTGAGCGGGTCAATCTTGTTGTTGCGTATGGTGTAGATGTAATAGTTGGCAGTGTATGAGCGACGGAATATCTTCTGCACGTACTGCTCCAGCAGGATAATGTCCTCAGTAGGTGAGAGTATGAAACGGCCCAGGAAGGGGAGCCTCTCGCCGCGTGCGGTACTGAGGTTAAGGACTGTGTCTGTAACGGCACCTGTCTTGAATGAGTATTTGAGTATGCAGTTGCCATCAGCCTGAAGGTAATGTTCACCGTCTGACATGGGGGTTATGCCATCCATACTGTTTCCGTAGAAAGTTCCGGATATTATATCATCAAGGGTAAGCTTCCTGTTCTGTGCTGTCAGTGAAAAGGTGGAAATCACTGCTGCAACAAGTATTATCAATCGCTTCATATAATTATGCTTAATTAATTGTTCAACAATATTTTATTACTCATCAAGAATTCCTTTGCCCTGACGTATTATCTCCTGATCCCCGTCCACGCAATAGACTACTGTGGAGTACTCGAATCCGCCTGCGCCGCCGTTAATTACCAGGTCCACATCATCGCCCAAACGCTCATCGATAAGCTCGGGATCTGTCAGAAAGCCTATGTCATCGGACTCATCATAAGGAACGGTGGTGGAGAGCAGGGGAGCACCCAACTGGCGGCATATCTCACGTGTTATGTCGTTGTCAGGGACGCGTATGCCAACCTCCTTGCGGTTGCTGAATATCTTGGGCAGACGGCTTCCGGCACGCAGCACAAAGGTAAACGGGCCTGGCAGGTTGCGTTTCATAGTCTTGAACGTGGCATTGTCTATCTGTACGTACTGGCTTATATCGCTCAGATCATAGCAGACTATGGAGAAACGGTGTTTGCGCGGGTCCATGCCCTTGATCTTGCAGATACGTTCAATTGGACGCTCCTTGAGTGCATGGCATCCCAGGGCATACGCCGTATCCGTGGGGAACACAATCACGCCTCCACCGTTCAGAATATCCAGGACGCGGTCTATATCGCGCTGGCTGGGATTCTTGTCATAAAGTCTTATCAGCATGCCTTAAGCTTTATATAATCTATTATAGAGTCTACATCATCGGGGTTAAACCAACGGGTGTTCTCATCGCGCTTGAACCACGTCATCTGCTTGCGGGAGTAGATGCGGGTGTTCTGCTTTATCTTCTCTATGGCAAACTCCAGCGTCCAGGGTTTGCCGTCGGGGGTGAGTGCGCCGTCCATCCAGTTGAACAGCTCTTTCATGCCTACGGTATTGAGTGAATTGAGCCCGCGGCGCGGATACATGCGGCGTGCCTCTTCAATCAGACCCTCCTGCACCATTTTGTCAACGCGGCGGTTGATACGTTCATACAACTCTTCACGCGGACGGGTAAGTCCGATGCGCACAATCCGGAACGGACGCTCGGCCTTTTGTCCCTTGCGAAGGTCGGAGTAGGGATGCCCGGTCATATAGCAGACCTCAAGAGCGTGCAGGACACGCTTGGGATTCTTTCTGTCCACCTGTTTGTAGTACTCCGGATCCAATAGTTTGAGTTCCTTCACCAGTTTGTCCAATCCCTCCTCCTTATAACGCTCCAAAAGGGGCAGGCGGATATCGTCCGGGATGGTTGGAATCTGGTCTATACCATAGCAGAGGGCATCTATATACATCATTGAGCCTCCTGTGACCAATAAAATGTCGTGGTTTGCGAATAGTCTATCCGCAAGCACCATAACATCCTCTTCGTATCTGGCGGCGCTGTAATAGTCATCAAGTGAGAGGTTTCCTACCAGAAAATGCTCCGCACGCTCCCTTTCGGCCGGAGTAGGGGCTGCCGTACATATGGGAATGTCGGCATACATCTGACGTGAATCGGCCGAAATGATGGGGGTATGAAACAAATCGGCGAGGGTCAGACATAATTCAGTCTTGCCCACGCCGGTTGGTCCAAGTATGATGACTAAAGTCTTCACTCAATAAAGGTCGTCTATGGAATCCAGGCTTACGGTACCTCCTTCACTGCCGCCTTCCATGCCGAATCCTTCCTCATCAAGTTCATCGGACTCGAATCCCTCGTCGCCGTAAAAGTTCTCATCGACATCAAGAACTGGGTTGGCCTTGGCCATCTCATCAAAATCTACAGTCTGTTTGGGCGGGTTGCCCTGGCTGGCGGTGCAGACGGCTTCCTTAAGTGTCTTGCCTGTTATAATTTCCTTTAATTCAATGAAAAAGCAACGTTCTGTTAAAGGGTCGAAGATGTAGATGAGACGCTGCTTCTCGTCCTCAATCAGCTCGTCAAGAGGGGTGCTGGCCATAACGAAATTATCAACCTCGGAGCTGGTGCTCATCTCCTCACGGGTAATCTCCTCACGTTTTTCCCAATTGTCCTCACAGATGAAGAATGAGGTCATCTGGTCATCGGGATATCCTACAGATTTCAGGATTGCATTGCTGAAATCCAGGAATGACGCTGAAGAATTGATCTGGATTTCACGATAGAAGTCATCGACCTCATCGGAAATGAAAATGAATCTGTAAACCATATTGTATTGTTTTTTTAGTCTCTTATAATACCTCTTTCAGAACTCTCAATGAACCTGACAATATACTGAACCTCGGGGGTGCTGTAAATGGAATCCTCCTTGATGGCTGCCAGAGCCTGGCTTACGTTCAGACCGTTCTGGTAAATGATACGGTAGGCGTTGTGGATGGCCTCTATTGTCTCGTTGGTGAAACCGCGGCGGCGCAGACCTACAATGTTAAGGCCGGCATAGATTACCGGATGACGGCCGCCTATCACGTAGGGAGGGATATCCTTGCTGCAGCCCGAACCGCCCTGGATCATTACATGGCCGCCTATATGGCAGAACTGGTGTACCAGAACGCAGGCGCTCAGGATGGCAAAGTCATCAATCACAACCTCGCCGGCAATCTTGGTGCTGTTGCCAAGGATGCAGTTGCTGCCTATCACGCAGTCGTGAGCCACATGCATGTTCTCCATCAGGAGGTTGTTGCTGCCCACAACTGTCTTGCCCTTGGATGCGGTACCGCGGTTTATGGTAACGTTCTCACGGATGCGGTTGTTGTCGCCTATCTCGGCTGTGGTGTCCTCACCGCGGAACTTGAGGTCCTGAGGGATGCCTCCTATGACGGCTCCCGGATGTATCTGGTTGCCGTTGCCTATGCGTGAACCGTACATGATGTTCACGTGGGGCATGATTATGTTGTTGTCACCAATGACTACGTTCTTGTCGATGAAACAGAACGGGCCTATCTCAACGTTCTGGCCTATCTGGGCCGAGGGGTCTACGTATGCTAACGGACTAATCATCAGTTATTGTCTTTTTTCATTATTTGAATCATGAACTCGGACTCTGCAACCAGTTTGTCGGCTACAAAGGCGTATCCCTTGATTGATAAGATGTTATGACGTATGGGCGCGGTCCTTACGACACGCATCAGAAGGGTATCACCTGGTACTACCGCCTGACGGAAACGGGTGTTGTCTATCTTTATGAACATAGCCTCGAAATCCTTGGGCTCTCCTGTTATCTGGAGGGCCAGAGTGCCTCCCAACTGGGCCATTGCCTCGATTATGAGCACACCCGGCATGATGGGATGCTCGGGGAAATGTCCGGTAAAGTAGAACTCGTTGTTAGTTACGTTCTTGACGCCCTCGGCGTAGAGGTCGGTCAGTGTGATGACCTTGTCAAGCAGCTGCATGGGGAACCTGTGCGGCATGATGGCCTGGATCTGCTGCAGATTCATTACCGGCGGAACCGAAGGGTCATATGCGGGTGCCTGGACATCGTTCAGTATTATGTTCTTGCGCAGTATGCGGGCAAACTTGTTGTTGATGGTGTGTCCAGGACGGGTGGCGATGATGCGGCCTTTGATGGGCTTTCCTACCAGTGCCAGGTCACCTATGATGTCAAGCAGCTTGTGGCGTGCCGGCTCGTTGTCCCACTGCAGGGGTTTGTGCATTATGTAGCCGCGGCGGGTGGCATCCATCTTGGGTACTCCCATAACCTCACATATCTTATCATAACGCTCCTGGGGCATTTCACGCTCGTAAATAACGATAGCGTTGTCCAGGTCACCTCCCTTTATGAGGCCTGCATCCAGCAGCGACTCTATCTCACGCACGAATACGAATGTGCGGCTGCGGGCAATCTCCGTGGGGAAGTCATTCATGTCATCCAGTGATGCGTACTGGTTGTACAGTATCTTGGAATCATATGATATGAGTACGTTTACGCAGAATTCATTATCGGGCAGAAGTATGATTGACGAGCCTGTCTTCTCATCCTTTACCTCTATCTTGTTCTTGACTACGTAGAAGTCCTTGAGTGCGTCAAGTTCTTTTATTCCAACGCGCTTGATGTTCTCCACATACTCTATGGCGCTTCCGTCCAGGATGGGGAACTCAGGACCGTTAACCTCAATGTGGCAGTTGTCGATACCTGCGGCGTAGAGTGCTGCCAGACCGTGCTCAACGGTGCTGACCTTTACATTTCCCTTGAACAGCACTGTTCCGCGCTGCGTCTCTCGTACATTCTCTGCAAACGCTTCAATTATGGGCTGGGTATCAAGATCCGTTCTCTGTATCTTGTAGCCGTAGTCTGCGGGTGCGGGATTGAATGTCACGGTCAGGTCAAGACCAGTGTGAAGGCCCTTGCCGCTAAGTGAAAAACTACTCTTTAAAGTCTTTTGTTTGTACATGTTATGCTATTTGTCTTAAAGCATCATTTGCTTTCAAGTTTTGCTTTCAGTTCTTCTATTTCCTTCTGTAGTTGCCTTACTGTAGCGTCCATTTCAGGGAGCTGTTTGAACAGTATGGATGAGCGAAGGAAGTTGCGGTATCCAATGGCGGGATAACCCATGATGTTCTGGTTATCGGGGAAACTGCTCAGGGCACCTGTCTTGGCGCCGAAGTTTACTTTGTCACCTATTGTCAGATGGCCCGATACACCGCTCTGGCCGCCAATCATGCACCATGCGCCGATCTTGCTTGATCCAGCAATACCTGACTGGGCCGATATTACCGTATTTTCGCCGACCTCTACGTTGTGTGCCACCTGGACGAAATTATCCAGCTTGACGCCCTTGTGAACCAGGGTACGTCCCATAGTGGAACGGTCAATGCAGGTGTTTGCACCGATCTCTACGTCATCTTCAAGTTCTGCTATGCCTATCTGAGGTATCTTGTCATAGCCGTTGGGCGTAGGTGCGAATCCGAATCCGTCGGCACCTACCACGCTGCCGGCATGGAGTATGCATCGGTTGCCTATCTTACATGCGTAATACACGGTTACATGCGGATAGAGGATACAGTCTGAACCTACCGATGCGCCTTCGCCGATGGTAACCAGGGGATATATCTGTGTATTGTCACCTATTGATGCGCCGTCCTCAACGACTGCGAACGGGCCGATATACACGTTCTTGCCGATTTTAGCCTTGTCAGAAACCGATGCCAGCGAACTGATTCCGGTCTTGGCTGGTTTCATGGATGCGTAGAGCGACATCAGTTTGGCCAGAGCCTCATATGCGTTGTCAACCCTTACCAGAGTGGCGCTGACTGGCTGCTCGGGCTTGAAATCCTTGTTTACCAGGACTATGCTGGACTTGGTGGTGTATATGTGCTGTGTGTATTTGACGTTAGAAAGAAAAGAGAGTGCACCCTCTGCACCCTCCTCAATCTTGGCGAAAGTATGAACGGCGGCATTTTCATTACCGTCAACGGTACCGTTCAGAAACTCTGCTATCTGTTTTGCTGTAAATTCCATTATGTAGTCTTCGCGTGTGTATTATAAGATTGCAAATATAGCAATATTATTTAATATAGGCAGCCATTTCCAGCTGTACCTCTTTGGCTTTCTGTCCGGCAACCTGTGCAAACTGCTCCGTGCTGTCGGCGTAAATTATTGCTCGGCTGCTGTTTACAATCAGTCCGCACTTGCTGTTCATGCCGTATTTGCATACGTCGGCCAGGGATCCGCCCTGTGCTCCTATGCCGGGAACCAGCAGGAAACTGTCGGGAACGGTCTTGCGTATATCGGTGAGCATTTGGGCGCGTGTGGCGCCTACCACGTACATCATGTTGTCGGCGTTTCCGCCCCACTCAAGTGACTTGCGGAGCACGTTCTGATATAGAGGAGTGCCTTCGGGGTCCTGTATGTACTGGAAATCATCGGCGCCCTTGTTGCTGGTAAGTGCCAGCAGGATCACCCACTTGCCTTCATGTCCCAGGAACGGAGTTACGCTGTCCTGTCCCATGTACGGGGCTACGGTGACTGAATCCACGTTCATCTCACTAAAGAAACTCTCGGCGTACATTTTTGATGTGTTGCCTATGTCACCGCGCTTGGCGTCGGCTATGATGAACTGGTCCGGGTAATTGGTACGGATGTAGTCTATGGTCTTATAGAGAGCCTGGAGACCTTTGAGTCCTGTGCTCTCATAGAATGCCAGATTGGGCTTGTATGCGATGCAGTACGGCGCGGTGGCATCTATGATGGCCTTGTTGAAGGCGAATACGGGATCATCCTCTCCGAGCAGATGCTGCGGTATCTTCTTTATGTCGGTATCAAGACCTACGCACAAAAACGACTTCTTGCGCTTTATGTTCCGGTACAACTCTTCTCTTGTCATATGTCTGTTTTATTTGAATTTTCCTTACATTTCAGCCTCTTTCATACGCTCTGCGTTCTCGGCTATTGTCAGTTGGTCGATGCACTCCTGTATGTCACCGTCCATGAATGCCGGCAGATTGTAAGAGGTCCAGTTGATGCGGTGGTCGGTTATTCGTCCCTGCGGGAAATTGTAGGTGCGAATCTTGGCTGAGCGGTCACCGGTTGACACCATGGTCTTGCGGCGGGCAGCGATGTCATCCATGTATTTCTGATGCTCGCGGTCATAGATCATGGTACGCAGGCGTGACAGTGCACGCTCCTTGTTCTTGGGCTGGTCGCGGGTCTCGGTGCACTCAATAAGTATCTCCTCGACGACTCCGGTGTTGGGATTTTTCCAATTGTAACGGAGCCTTACGCCGCTCTCTACCTTGTTCACGTTCTGGCCTCCGGCACCGCCGCTGCGGAACGTATCCCACTTTATCTCGCCCTCGTTTATCTCAACCTCAAAGGCATCGGCCTCGGGCAGGACTGCTACGGTTGCGGCCGATGTGTGGATGCGGCCCTGTGTCTCGGTCACTGGGACACGCTGTACACGGTGTACGCCCGATTCATACTTGAGCGTACCGTATACTTTATCGCCAGTTACGGTGAATATGATCTCCTTAAATCCGCCGGATGTACCCTCTGAACATGAAGAAACTGCGTACTTCCAGCCTTTTGTCTCGAAATACTTGCAGTACATGCGGAAAAGGTCACCTGCAAATAGGGCGGCCTCATCACCGCCTGTACCGCCACGGATCTCCATCACCACGTCTTTCTCATCCTGCGGATCGGCCGGGATGAGCAGTTGCTTTATCTCCTCCTCAAGTGCCTCCAGACGGGCTGTTGAACTGTCCAGTTCCTCACGTGCCATCTGGCGCATGTCGGGGTCACTTTCGCCCAACAGCTCTTTGGCCTGGCTGATGTTTGACTGCAGGCTTACATATTCGGCACGTGCCTGGGATATGCGCTCCAGGTCGCGGTATTCACGGTTCAGTTTGACGAACCGTTTCATATCGGCTATGACGGCAGGGTCTGTTATGAGCAGACTGACCTCGCGGAAACGGGCCTCCAGGTCATCAAGTTTCTGTAGCAGACTCTCCGTAGCCATTATTTTCTCTTTTCTACCTTGTTGACGAATGCAACAGGACCGCCTTCATAGAAGTTGATGATGTTGCGTGAAACGAACTCCGCCATCTCGTTGCGCACATCGTAGGTCTGGGTACCCACGTGCGGGGTGATGACGGCGTTATCGCATGCCAGTATCTCGGGGCTTACCTTGTCGCCGAACTCGAAGACGTCAAGACCTGCGCCCCAGATACGCTTGTTCTTTAGGGCATCGGCCAGTGCAAGCTCATCGACAATGGGTCCGCGGGCGGTATTGACAAGGATTGCGGTGGGCTTCATGAGCTCTATCTGCTCCTTGCCTATCAGGTGCCATGTATCCTTGGAGTAGGGGACGTTGACCGATATGAAATCGGATGTCTTGAGGAGTTCCTCAAACTCAACGTACCTGGCATCGTATTGTCGCTCAATCTCCGGGCTTACGCGGTGACGGTTGTGATAGATCACGTTCATGCAGCTGGCCTTGGCGCGTCGTGCAAGTGCCTGACCTATGCGTCCCATGCCCAAGATACCCAGTGTCTTGCCTCCTAAGGAGTAACCCAGGTTGGCCAGGAGTGTCCATTCAAGGGCTCCTGGTATGCGCAGACGGCGGTCAACATCGGTTATACGGCGTGCTACGGCCAGCATAAGACCGAATGCGAGGTCTGCGGTGGGCTCTGTTACGGGTCCGGGGGTGTTGGTTACGGCTATTCCCAACTCCGTGGCAGTGGGTATGTCGATATTGTCGAATCCTACTGCGTAGTTGCTTACCAGTTCCAGACGGGGCAGGCCGCGCTCCATGAGCTTGCGGTCAACGGGGAAGTTGAACATGGACTGGAGTACGTCATACTCCGGAAGCATCTCATAGACCTCATCGTAGGTGAAGGTCTCGCGGCCTTCGGGCGGGAAGGTTACGTCATATTTTTCCACTAGTTCCGCATAACCGGTGCGGAACATATTGTATGTCACTAAAACGCGTTTTTTCATACCGGTTCAGGTTATCGCGCAAAGATACTGCAAGCGGGGGGGAGAAAAAAATTGTTAACTAATTTTTTATCCACCGTTACAGTTATCTTAAAGCAAAGCTTAAAGATACTTAAGAATGCGCCTAAGATGACCGATTCTGCTTTCCTTTCACTATATTTGCATCTATCTGAATAAACTTACACGAAATGAAAAGATTACTGCCAATTATTGCCGCATTGTGCGTATTGGTTTCCTGTACGGAGACTGACCCGGGTAGGCTTGAGATTAATGAAAGGGGCTATTTTGAAACCCAAGGTGTAAATGTGCTTGTCTATTCAAACAGGTACCAGGGTGTATTCTGTGATGAGAAGACGGCGGGAATTGAGATTATACAGCGTGGAGTGCGTATAGCTACCGGCGGCGGAGTGCGTCTTATGAACACACCCGAGCAGTGGGATATCTATTCCACTCTTACCGAGCGTACCATCGATACTCTGGGCGGCGTCATCAACTGTCATTTCAAGTATCAGGACTATGAATTCGAGTATGACCTCAAGGTAAAGGAAGAGGGTGTAGGATTCCGTGTATCGGTAGTGCTGGACAATCCTGTTCCGGAGAATCTGGTAGGCAAGGCCGGTCTTAACATGGAGTTTTTCCCTGCCACCTATTACGGAAAGACATATCTGGTGGACGGCCAGTCGGAGATATTCCCCCGTTATCCGTCAAGTGATACCGAGATGCGTCCCAACAGCGAGAAAATACCTCAGTTCTGGGGCCTCTCCACATTCGATGACCGCGGCCGTGACGAGTTCATCGTGCCCAAACCCATATCAAAGGGTCACACCATTGTCGTTGCCCCCGAGGATGAGTCACTGCGTGTTCTGTTCAGTTCGGATGCAGAGCTGAATCTGTTCGACGGCCGCAACCTCTCCCAGAACGGCACATTCGTGGTTCGTTCATATCTCCCCGGCGGTAAGACCGGAACAGTTCTGGAGTGGTATGTGGAGCCCACGCCAAATGCCGCGTGGATACGTGAACCCAATGTGGGATTCTCACAGATAGGTTATACCCCCGCCCAGAAGAAGGTGGCCGTCATCGAGTTGGACCGCAATGACAAGGTGTCAGCAAAGGCTAAGATATGGCGCGTTAACGCCGACGGCAGCAGCACACTCGTACTTACTCCCGAAGTGAAGGAGTGGGGTGTGTTCTATGACCGTTACAACTATGCCCAGTGCGATTTCAGCGCAGTTCGTGAGCCCGGTACATATTATATAGAGTATAAAGGCGTAAAGACCAATCCGTTCCCCATCAACGTGAACGTATATGACGGCAAGTGGCACAATACGATGGATGTGTGGCTTCCTGTCCAGATGGATCATATGCTGGTGAATGAGGCTTACCGTGTATGGCACGGCCGTTCTCATATGGACGACGCCATCCAGGCACCCACCAATTATCAGCAGCATGACGGTTACCGCATGGGTAACTCGACCAATACCAAGTACAAACCGTATGAGCATATCCCCGGACTTGCTGTAGGCGCCTGGTATGATGCGGGTGACTTTGACATTCAGTCCGGTACGGTTATCGGCCTTACAAACCAGCTGGCCGAGGTATGGGATGTACTGCGTCCCGAGCGTGACCAGACATTCATTGACCAGAAGACCCAGTTTGTGGACATTCACCGTCCGGACGGTTTGCCCGATGTCATACAGCAGGTTGAGCACGGCGCCCTGAACCTTTGCGCGCAGATAGAGAACATAGGTTTCATAGCAGGCGGCATCGTACAGGGTAATATGCACCAGTATCACCACCTGGGTGATGCAGTAACCATTACAGACGGTTACATCTATGATCCCAGCCTCAAGCCATATGAGGTACGCGGCAACCGTTCGGGTACACTTGATGACCGATTCGCATTCACCAACAACAACGGTAATCCCATGGGTAACGTTAACGTATGCGCTGCATTGGCACATGCTGCACGTGTACTCGCCCCATATATTCCCGAGACTGCTGAGCGTTGCAAGAAGAATGCTCTCAAGCTCTGGAAGGATATGGATGATTATCAGGCTCAAATGGCCAACCGTCCGCAACAGCAGCAACAGTTCAACGGCCAGCGTGGAAACCGTGGTATGGGCGGCGACCGTTCAAGTGCCGCCATCCAGCTGTGGCTTCTTACAGGTGAGCAGAAGTACAAGGATATGTTCCTGCCCGGCGTGATGCGTCAGATAGAGGCTGCAAGAACTGCTCCCCAGGGTGCCGAGGATAACCGCACAGGCGGCGGAAGCGCTATGCGTGCACCGCGTGTAAACATAACTACAGCACTCTCACTGCTGCCTTACATGGACGATGATTTCAAGGCCAAACTGCGTGAGGTTATTCCGGTATTCGTAGAGGATGCCAAGCGTACTGCCGAGTCCACTCCTTACGGTGTTCCGGTGGCAGGCGGCACGTGGGGCGGAAGCGAGCGCGTGATAAGCTGGGCCCAGAATAACTATATGGTTTGGCGTTACTATCCTGATCTGATTGATCCCGAACTGGTTCTGGCCGGTCTCAATTTCATATACGGCAACCATCCGTACTCAAATGTATCATTCGTTACAGCTGTGGGCGTAAACACCAAGAAGGTGGCATACGGAAACAACCGCGCAGATTATACATTCATACCGGGTGGTATCGCACCCGGACTGGTTCTGCTGCAGCCAGACTTTCTTGAGCACAAGGACGACTATCCGTTCCTGTGGGGTGAGAATGAGTGCTGCACCCGTACCGTTCCGTCATACGTGACGCTTTCAATCGGTGCCGAGGAGATTGCCGCTGCGATTAACAAGTGATTGTTTGTAATAGAGTCCTGTTTGACAAGAAATGTCGATAAGTATTAAAGGGTTAAGCCACTACTATCCCAACGGGAAGAGAGCGCTGACCGATATCAACCTTGAGATACCATCGGGAATGTTTGGACTTCTGGGGCCTAATGGCGCCGGAAAGTCCACGCTGATGCGTATCCTGGTAACACTGATGGAACCTACCGAGGGTCAGATAGACGTTTGCGGTTACGATATACGCACACAGCGTAAGGAGGTACGCCGCATACTGGGTTATCTGCCTCAGGACTTCAGGTTTTTTGCCAAGTACAAGGTTCGTGAGTTTCTGGAGTATGCCGCTGCGCTTACGGGTATGACAAATTCCTCCCAGCGGGGAAAGGCTGTTGACGAGATGCTGGAGCAGGTGGGTCTTTATGAGGCCCGTGACCGCTACGCACAGAATCTGTCGGGTGGTATGAAGAGGCGTCTGGGTATTGCCCAGGCCCTTATCCACAAGCCCAAGGTCCTGGTGGTGGATGAGCCAACCACCGGTCTTGACCCCGAGGAGCGTATCAGGTTCCGTAACCTGTTGAGCGAGGCCAGCTCTAAGGATACCACAATCATCCTGTCAACCCATATAGTAGGCGATATATCAAGTTCATGTACCGAGATGGCCATGCTCAACCAGGGTCAGGTCATGTTCCGCGGTTCGCCTACAGGTATGCTCAGTGAGACAGAAGGCAAGGTATGGCGTCTTCAGGTTACCAATGAGCAGTATGCCGAGATTAATCAGAAGTATGCTGTGATATCGACAATACCTCATGGCCTGGGTTGGGACCTTCAGGTCGTGTCAAAGGAGAACCCCGGATACGGTGCTGTGAACTATCCTCCAAACCTGGAGCATGCATATGTTTATTTTACTGAGATTAAGGATAAGGATTGATGCTGGGAATAACTAACATACGCATAGTTTCAAAGTACGAGACTAAATTGCTTGTACGAGGCTGGTTCTTCAAGGTTTTCGCGGTTTTAGCCATATTGGCCGCAGTGATTCTGGGATCTGTATATATCCTCCAGCCCTTTCAGCAGCCTGAGATGGTGAACAGGTCTGTAATCCCGTATCTTTTCATGCTGGTAATGAATGTGGGACAGGCCGTAGTATCTGTATTCCTTGCATCGGAGTATCTTAAGCGTGACAAGCAGCTTGACACGTCCGAGGTGTTCTATACCCGTCCGCTCAGTAATGCGGAGTATCTGCTGGGCAAGATGTGGGCCACACTCAAGGTGTTCTTCATGCTTGACCTGGTGGTTGCTGCCATAGCGCTCATAATGAGTCTTATTAAATACGGTGTTGACCTGGATTACCTCAGTTATATATGGTATTTCCTGCTGCTGTCAGTACCGACACTGGTATTCATAGTAGGTCTTTCAACCACCCTGATGCTGATACTCAACAACCAGGCTATCACGATGGTGATTCTGCTGGCTTATATCGGCGTTACGCTTTTCTATATCGATGACCTTTACTATTACCTATTTGACTATATAGGTTTCAATCTGCCTATGCTCAAATCGGCTGTGACCGGTTTCAGCGGACTGTCCAGACTGATTAACCACCGTCTGTGCTATCTGCTGCTCGGTATAGGCCTGATCCTTACGGATATATCACTGTTCCACCGTCTGGCCAATTCCAGATACAGCCTTCTGCCCTGGCGTATCGCCGCAGGACTGTTCCTGGCAGCCGGCCTGTTTACCGGATACAGGCATGTGCATACTTATAAGGTCGATGAGAATTACAGGGCTGATATGATTGAACTTGACAACAGGTATGTCAATCAGGGCGGTGCGGTGGCAGACGTGTGCAATCTGACAGTGACCCAGCAGGGTGACTCCGTCAGCATTACGGCCGACATGACCGTAAGACCCAGGGAGGATCAGCAGACACTTGTATTCACCCTTAATCCCGGATTCCATATAAGCAGTATCACTGTTCCCGGTCATGAGGTAAAGAGTGAACGCCTGAAACATCTGCTTGTACTCACATTTGCCGGGACACTTAAGGCCGACGAGCCCGTAAGGATAGTCATGGAGTATAGCGGTATGGCCGACGAGCGCATCTGCTATCTGGATATAACGGATGAGAAGATTGTTGAGAATACCAAGGTGCTCTCCATGCTGAACGTTCCCAAACGTTACCTGTTCCAGAGCGGGGATTATACCATGCTCACTCCCGAAAGTTACTGGTACCCGCGTCCGGGTGTGGCTTTCAGCAACGAAAGTCCGGAGTGGGAGAGGTCATACTTTACCGATTTCAATGTCATCGTCACTCCAAATCCCGGACTGACTCCTATATCACAAGGCCAGTGTTCGGTCAACGCCGATTCGACACAGTATACCTTCAAGCCCGAGTCGTCACTGCCGTCAGTATCACTCCTGATAGGTGATTACAGACCCAAGTCCATGATGGTGGATTCCATCATGTACACCGTATGGGAGATTGGTGAGTGGAACGACCAGTTCGCTGTATTTGATTCCATAGCCGATACCCTTTCAAACTTTGTCCGCAGCACGCGCAGGACCATGGAGTTCACGGCAGAAATGAAATATCCCTTCAGGCGTTTTTCGATAGTTGAGGTTCCGGTCAATTTCACCTCATACAAACGTGTGTGGACATCGGCCTACGAACAGTTGCAGCCTGAGATGGCACTGGTACATGAGAGAGGCTGTGACATGCGTATGTTCCAGTTTGAGAACCAGAAACGCATGTATGGAATGGGCGGAAACCGTCGTAGGGGAAACAACAACATGTCCGAAAAGGAGATACTCATAAGTGTCTTCCAGACGGCAATCAATTTCATGATGCAGCAGGGCAGTTTCTCGGGTAATAACCGTGGCGGACAGTTTACCATGACCCAGACGGACAATCCCTACTACTACATGCCTCTTTTCTACAACTTCAGATACAACATCTACTCATCCGACTGGCCGATGGCAAAGCGTATGGTAGAGTCGATAACCAATAACAATACCAATAACGGAGGTGAGTGGCTCAGGAGAATGAACGGTCTTTCTGAGGATGAGAAGGCTCTGATTCTGATGGGCAAATACGACTTTAACCGTATCATGTCCGATCCGGAATGGGAGGATCTGGCTGATAATGCCCTGGCGCTCAAGACACAGGATTTCTTTGCTCCCGTATCGGCCGCCATGGGATATGAGGATATGATTGATTCCATTACCGCCAAGACCAGGGAGAAGGAGTTCTCGAACGTTTCGTTTGATTCCATTCTGGACTGGCTGCAGACATTCTCGGGAGTGAGCCTTAAGGAGAAGATCGATGCCTGGGACGAGCCGGTCCGTCTGGCCTGCTACAAGATAGGCAATCCCCAGATGACTACCGTAACTACTGATACGGCAGATATCTATCAGGCTGAGATCGCGGTTGAGAACATATCGGACTATCCGGGATATGTAACATTGGAATACGTGTTCTTTGAAACTGAGAATGCCGGCGACGAGGACAAGCCAAAGAAAATGCTGATCAGTGTGGCTCCGCATGAGACACGCAGGATTGTGACCCACTGGTTCAATACACCGAGCCGTATTGACGTCAATACGATGCTGTCATCAAACCTTCCGCATCTGGTAAGGCTGGATAACTCCAACTGGAGTACATATACAGGTATTGACCTGACTCCCGAGGGAGTCTATTCGCTGCGCACGGGTGTGGAAAACACACTCCCGGGTGAGATAATTGTGGATAACGAGGATAAGGAGCTGTTTACCCTGTCCAGACCTATCCGTACAGGATATCTCTCCAAATGGATAGACAAGTCACGTGAGAAAAAGAACGAATTCACTTATGAGGGCTTCTCAGATTGGCGTACATATACCTTGTGGACTCTGGTGACCGATCAGAGTATGTACGGCGACTATATACGGTCGGCATATATCATATCACCGGGAGACGGTTCGCAGTATGCCCGCTGGAGTGTTCCGTTGACCGACGCCGGAGTATATGACGTCTATTTCTATACGTCACCTGACATGTACAACAACAATAACCGTAACCGCAGGTGGAACAACAACAATAACAACAATAACAACGGCCGCAGGGTAACCAACGACTACAATTTTGAGATTGAGCAGTTCAACATGCAGGACCGTGTGTCACTTAACATGCGGCGCGCCGAGGAGGGGTGGAACCTTCTTGGAACATTCCGTTTTGAGGCCGATACCGTGAAGGTGTCGCTCAACAACCGCTCGGGTGTGAGTGTTATAGTTGCCGATGCCGTGAGACTGGTAAAGAGAGTAAGGGATTGAGAATAAGATAAAACAACATAATATGAAGAAAAGAAAAACAGTAATTGTGGCAGTACTTGCACTTGCAGTGTCATCGGTTCTTGCAACCGGTGCCCGGGCGCAGATTGTCATGACCATGGAACAGGCCCTGCAGTACAGTGCAGAGCATAATCCGGATCTGATTAACTCCCGCATGAGTATGGAACGTTACGAGCAGAACCTGATTGCCCAGAGGGCATCGCTCAAGTCAAGGTTCTCACTTAATCTGACTCCTGTCTCATACTCGCAGTCACGTCAGTTTGACAGCCGTTTCTCTGACTGGTACACCAACCGTTCGCTGTCATCGTCCGGTACATTCAGCATATCGCAACCCATCATCTGGACCGATGCAACCCTGTCGCTCAACAACAGTCTGTCATGGCAGAACAACCAGTCGACGATAGGAGGTACCACAAACAGCAACCGTGCATTCAGTAACAGTCTTTACCTGAGTCTGACCCAGCCTCTGTTCACCTACAACAGGACCAAGATGAACATGCGTCAGATTGAGATGAACTATGAGAACGCCCGCATCAGCTATGCCTTGCAGATGCTTAACGTGGAGCGCAACATAACAAGCCAGTTCTACAGCCTGTTCACTGCACAGCAGAACCTTGAGATCAGTGAGAAGGAGCTTGAGAATGCCGAGAAGAACTTTAATATAATAAAGGATAAGGTTGAGGCAGACCTGGTTACAAAAGACGAATTCTATCAGGCCCAGCTTAACCTGTCACAGTCCCGTTCAAGCCTGGAGAACCAGAGGGTGAGCCTGGAAAACTCAAAGGACAACTTCAAGCAGGCCCTGGGCATACCTCTGGATGAGGATATCAGGGTGGTATGTGACATTGAGGCCGATCCGGTACTGGTGGACTTTGACAAGGCTCTGGAAAGCGCCATGTCATCCAGACTGGAACTCCGTCAGCGAGAGATATCGCGTGAGCAGCAGGAGATGTCAATGATCCAGGTCAAGGACAATGACAGTTTCAACGGTAACGTATCACTGTCAGTAGGTATCATGGGCGATGATCCTCAGTTCCCCAATATCTACGATAATCCTACCAACAACCCGCGTGTATCTGTATCGTTCAGCGTTCCTATCTTTGACTGGGGCGCCCGTAAGGCACGTATCCGCGCCGCCGAGATAGAGCGTCAGATGTTTGAACTCAGTGCCGAGGAGGAACTCAAGAGCATAGAGATGAACCTGCGCAGTACTTGCCGCAGTCTTGACAACCTGCTTCAGCAGATATCCATTGCAGAGCAGAGCCAGCAGAACGCTCAGATGACTTATGACCTCAATGAGGAGCGTTACCGTAACGGTGAGCTGACCGGTATGCAGATGAACCAGTTCCAGACACAGCTTTCAAACAGCAAGATGTCATATACCCAGGCCATCATCAACTATAAGGTTCAGCTTCTGAACATCAAGATCCTGACCCTTTACGATTTTGAGAAGGACGAGCCTGTGGTTCCCATCACGTACCAGGAGACTAAAGACAAGAAAAAGAAATAATAAAAATCAAACAGCATATGAAAAAAGGAATCAGCGTACTTACACTGGCTGCCCTGACAGTTCTTATGGCAGGGTGCAGACAAGAGAACACAATGAACCGTGCCGAGATACCTACACCGGTATCGGTATCGGACATTACCTATGGCTCTATAAGCAGGGTTTTCACAACCAACAGCACTGCTATTTCAAGTGCCGAGGCTGAACTGTCAACCGAGATGGCCGGCAAGTACCATCTGCAGAAGAATCCTGCAACAGGCAAGCCTTACAAACTGGGTGACAAGGTTAAGAAAGGTGCCCTGATTGTACGTATCGAGGATAAGTCTTATGAGAACGGCATATCCATCGAAACCAAACGTCTGAATCTGGAACTTGCCGAGCAGGAGCAGGTCAAGACAAAGTCTCTCTATGAAAAGGGTGGTGCAACCCTGACCGAGGTCAAGAACTCGGAGGTCAAGATCATGAACTCACGTCTGGATTATGAGAACGCCGAGATGAATCTGGAGAAGATGAATATCCGTGCTCCCTTTGACGGTGTGATCGTAAACCTTCCTCACTTCTCGGAGGAGGCCAAGGTCAACAGCGGAACATCGGTGGTAACCATAATGGACTACAGCCAGATGCTGCTTGAGATCAACCTCCCGGAGAGTGCCATCACTGAGGTCAAGGTAGGCCAGAAGGCATACATTACCCATTATACTCTCCCCAAGGACACAATCATGGGTGAGATCACCGAACTCTCTCCGGCCATCAGTGCCGAGACCCGTACATTCAAGGGCAAGCTTATGATAAACAATAAGGACCTGCTCATCAGACCGGGTATGTTCGTAAAGGCTGATATCGTTACCGAGAGCCACAGCTCCACAATCATCATTCCCAAGAACATTGTCCGCCCCGAGCGTAACCGACGCATCGTATTTGTGGTTGACCAGGGTATTGCCAGGGCAAAGCAGGTGAGACTTGGTCTCGAGGAGAAGAACATGGTGGAGGTACTGGGCGGTCTTGAAAGAGACGATCAGTTGGTTGTCCGCGGTTTTGAGACCCTGAGAGACGGTTCAAAGGTGAAGATCCAAAGATAAACAGAGCGTAAAGGATGAAAAGACTTGTAAGTTGGGCGGTCAGGAATCCGGTCACCGTCACCATGGGGGTGCTGGCTATCCTGCTGCTCGGAAAAATAGCATATGACAGGCTTAGCGTGGAACTGCTTCCAAGCATGAACAGTCCCCGCCTGTTTGTCGAAATCGATGCCGGCGAGCGTCCGCCCGAAGAGATTGAGAAGCAGTTCGTGCGCAGTATGGAGTCCCAGATTGCCCGTCAGAGTGACGTGCGCTCGGTGTCATCGGTCGTAAAGGTGGGTACCGCCCGTATTACGGTGGAGTACGCATGGCGTAAGAATATGGATGAGGCGTTCCTGGATCTGGAGAAGGCCATGAGCAGTTTCTCTCAAGACAGCCGTGTGACCGACCTTCGTATTTCACAGAAGGATCCCACCACCGCACCTATCATGATCATAGGTTTCTCCAACCCGGACATAACTGATATGGCCGAGTTGCGTAAGGTGGCCGATTCATATGTGAGCAACGAACTCATGCGTGTTGAGGGTGTGGCCGATGTATCCCTGGCCGGTGACGAGTTCACCAACCTGGTAATCGAGGCCGATCCCTACAAGCTCCAGGCTTTCAATGTCACGGTCGAAAACATATCGTCACGTATCCAGGAGAGCAACCAGAGGGTATCGGGCGGCAGAATATCGGAACAGGGTTTCCAGTATCTGGTAACAGGTTCCAATACCCTGACCGATGAGACTGCTTTCGGCAATATCATAGTGGGTTACCGCAATACCGAGACAAGTCCGGGCCAGATAGGCGAGTTTGAATCGGCCAGCATGGCTCCCATCTACCTGCGTGACGTAGCCACCATCCACTTTGAGAACCGCGAACCCGAGAACATCGTAAGGGTGAACGGCAAGCGGAGCATCGGCATATCCGTATTCAAGGAGATGGACTATAATACCGTCAAGGCGGTTGAGGGTGTCAAGACAAGCCTTGCCAAGATACAGAAGTCACTGCCCGGTTATGAGGTCAAGATCATCAGCGACCAGGCTACATTCATCAATAACTCTATCGGTGAGGTAAAGAACAGCGCCCTTCTGGGTGTGCTGCTGGCTGTCATAGTATTGTTCGTGTTCCTTCGCAGGGTGGGTACCACTTTGATCGTGGCCGTTTCAATACCGGTTTCCATTATAGCAACCTTCAACCTGATGTTCTTCAGCGGACTGACCATAAACATCCTGACGCTGGGAGGTCTTGCGCTGGGTGCAGGTATGCTGGTGGATAACGCCATCGTGGTCATTGAGAGTATATTCCGAAACCAGGAACGCGGCCTTTCGGTGCGTGACGCCGCTGTGACCGGTACATCCGAGGTGGCCGGTGCGGTATCGGCATCAACCCTTACCACCATCGTGGTATTCCTGCCTATCGTATATCTGCACGGTGCAACAGGTGAGTTGTTCAAGGATGAGGCTTGGACGGTAACGTTCTCGCTGGTTTCTTCACTTGTAGTGGCTATTCTTGTGATACCTACACTCTATGACAAGATATTCGGACGTAAGAAAGCCGTTCCCCTTAAGAGTTTCAGTTCAGTGAACATCAAGGGTTACAGCTCATTCCTGAAACGTCTTGTCGGGAAACGCTGGTGGGTTATCTGCGCATCGGTTATACTGGTTGCCGGAACAGTGTTCCTGCTGCCGTATGTAGGTACCGAGTTTATGCCCAAGACCGATGAGGGTACCATCAACGTGAAGGTGCGTATGGCCGAGGGTACCAGCCTGGACCGTACATCGTCCACACTTGAGAGTCTTGAGAATCTGGTTTTTGACCTGGCCGATGATCCCGACTGCGTGATCTATACACATGTGGGACCGGGTGCTTCGTCACAGAACATGGACTTTGAGGGTGAGAACACCGCTTCGATGAAGATACAGCTTTCAAAGGCATCGGCAGTTACTCCTGATTACCTTACCGAGGTCCTTGCGGCCTATATTGACGGAGTAGAGGGTATGGAACTCTCATTCACTCAGGATGACAACTCTCTGAGTTCGATGATGGGTACCGAGGATGTTCCTCTGGTGGTCGAGATAAAGGGTGAGGATCTGGACCTGCTGTCTGCACTTACATCCCAGGTAAAGGCTGCGGTTGACTCGATTGACTGCCTGTATAACGTTGAGAGTTCACTGGCAGGCGGCGCTCCCGAGATCATCATCACGGTTGACCGCGCCATGGCCGGAATGAACAACATTAACGTATCAACCATAATTACCCAGATACAGCAGCATCTTGCCGGACGTGAAGCCGGTCAGATGGACTACAGGGGTGACATGAGAGATATCAGCATCAAGGTTCCCGGCGTTTCTCTGGCCGATCTGAACAATATGGTCATAACATCGGGCCAGAAAGATTTCCGTCTTGTGGAACTGGCCAGGATCAGTGAGAGCACAGCACCTAAGGAGATATCGCGCCTGAACCAGAACCGTGTGACACGCGTCACTGCCGAAATCGACGAGTCAATATCACTGGACAAGGCCGCTCAGCGTGTCAGAGATGCGGTATCTGGCATTGAACTGCCGCAGAACTACTCCATAACCGTGACCGGTGAGGAGGAGCGTCGTGCAGAATCGATGAACAGCCTGCTTCTGGCACTGGTATTGTCAATCGTACTGGTTTACATGGTGATGGCATCACAGTTCGAGTCACTGCTGCATCCGTTCACCATCCTGCTCACCATACCTCTGGCTTTGGTGGGTGCGGTACTGATGTTCCTGATAACAGGTATAACCGTGAATATAATGGGTATCATAGGTATGGTTATGCTGGCCGGTATCGCGGTCAACAACTCCATTATCCTTGTGGACCGCATAGGACAACTCAAGGAGAGCGGTCTGAGTCTGACCGATGCCATTGCAGAGGCTGGACAGCAGCGTATCCGACCCATTCTTATGACCAGTCTTACCACAATCCTGGCACTTGTGCCTATGGCATTGGGAATAGGCGAGGGGGCATCCCTGAGTTCGCCCATGGCCATCGCCGTGATAGGCGGTCTGATTACCTCGACTCTGCTGAGTCTTGTGGTGATACCGTGTGTTTATTATGTATTTGAAAGCGCCAAAATAAGAATCACTGGAAAGTAATGAAGTCATTTATTGACCGTAGAGTAACTATCTGCATGCTTCTGGTGGCGATGACGCTGCTGGGCTATTTCTCATACAAGCAGCTTCCCGTTGAGTTGCTGCCCAATACGGAACTGCCCCAGCTTTACGTGACATGCTCGTCCAGAAGCGACCTTACTCCGGCATACATGGAGCAGCAGGTGGTGATTCCGCTCGAGGGAGCAATAAGCGCTGTGGGTGGCGTGGAGAACATGGAATCGACGGTATCGGGCCGACAGGGTTCCATCAGGGTTGATTTCAAACGCGGAACCAACCTCAAGATGACCACCGTAAAACTGCAGGAGAAGATCAGTTCCATAAGAGGCGATTTCCCGAGCGATGTCACAGTCAATGTCCAACAGGCCAACATTACAGGTGTAAGCAACCAGTTCATGTCACTTCAGGTGCGCGGATCGGGTGGTGTTGACCGTCTGAGAGCCATCGTGGACAAGGATGTGGTACCGCGTCTGGAGAGTATAGACGGAATAGCAGGCGTGACGGTGTACGGCGGACGTGTCAAGTCAATCGAGATACGTTCCAACCCAGAGGCAATGCATGCACTGAACATATCCAATTCACAGATAAGCCAGGCTTTGAACCAGTATAACCAGGAGCGTACTTTCCTGGGATTCATAAGCGAGCCTGACCGTAAGTATTATGTTCAGCTTGACGCCAACTATGATGACGTGTCGCAGGTGGAGAACCTGGTGGTGGCGCAAGGCCCAGTATATCTGAAGAATGTAGCCACTGTCTTCTTTGACTACAGGGAGGAGACAACCATCAGCCGTGTGAACGGTATGGATGCCATCTCCGTGTCTCTGGTGAACGGAGCAGGTGAGAACCTTCTGAATCTCTCCAACCGTACACTGAAGCGTATTGATGAAATAAACAAGGAGGTAGCCGCACAGGACCTGCAGCTTGTGGTTCAGTCAAATTCGGCCGACCAGATAAGCAACAACATATCACAGATAGTAAAACTTGCCCTGATAGGTGGTCTTCTGGCTGTTCTGGTGCTGTGGTTCTTCCTGCGCAACCTGAGCCTTGTGTTCTTTATCGCGCTGTCAATACCTGTGTCCATATTATCGGCCTTCAACGTGTTCTACGCAGCCGGTATATCCATAAACACCCTTACCCTTATAGGTATGGCGCTGGCTGTGGGTATGTTGCTGGACAGCAGTATCGTTGTGCTGGAGAATATCTACCGCCTGGCATCAATGGGAATGCCGCCGCGTCTGGCAGCGCTCCAGGGTGTCAAGGAGGTGCGTAAAGCCCTTATATCATCTACGCTCACCACGATAACGGTATTCCTGCCGTTTGTATTCTCGGATGAGCCCATGATCAAGCTGCTGGGAAAGAACATCGGTTTCTCCATCATATCGACCCTGGTGTTCTCGCTCTTAGTGGCCGTAACGTTCATTCCTATGGCTACGGCTGCAATGATGGAGCGTGGTGGCGGCAGTAACAGTGTCTTCTTCAAGAAGATGTCCATACATGACCGTCCTCTGCAGATGTATTCGACTCTGCTCAAGACGTGTCTGAGAAAGCCCGGACCGACTATCGGCATAGCCGTGGCCGTTCTGGTTATAGCCTTTGTATTCGCCCTGTCCCGTGATACCGGGCAGAACCGTCAGGTTGACAGTGACCGTATCAACGTGAACATTACAATGCCCAGCGGCAGCACTATCGATGATACCGATGAGGCAACGGCTACTCTCGAGGAGCGTCTGGACAGCCTGGAGTATAAGAAGGATGTGATAAGCCGTATCCAGGAGGATCAGGCATCAATTACCGTCACTCTGCAGGAGGGATACAACAAGAAGGGTGGTCCTACCATCAGCCAGATTGTTGAAGAGCTGAATGAAAGCCTTGCCCTTGAGAATGAGATTGACGTGCGTGTTACTGCGGGTTATGCCCGTGGCAACCAGAGTGCATCGGGCCTGAGTTCCCTGACCCGTTTCATGAGCGTGTTGGGAATGGGTGACAATACCGAGAGGATAGTTGTCAAGGGTTCCGATACAGAGACCATGCGTGTGGTTTCAAACAACCTCAGATACTATCTGGAGCAGTTGGAGTTTATACGTAACGTCAGGGTAGACAACCCGGGCGGCCGTCGTGAGGTTCAGCTTACCTTTGATCCCGTGACTCTGGCATCGTACAACATATCCACATCGGCCATAACACAGGCCCTTAACTCTCTGAACCGTACTACCAGCACCGGTGCCAGCTTCAAGGTGGGAACCGATGAGTATGACATCGTCATAATGGATGACCTGACCGAGGAAGAGGAGGAGATGGGACGCTGGGAGAAGACCTTGGATGATTTGCGTCGCGTAATTGTGACCGATGCAAACGGCGGCACCCATGAACTGCAGCAACTGGCCAACATCCGTCTGAGCCGCGGACCATCGGAGGTACGTCGTGTCAACCGTGACCGCCGCGTGAATGTGACTTACTCCATATCACAGAGTGAGGAACTGCCCAAGGATGTGCTTGACGGCTATCATGATCAGATTGATGACCTGATTGCCAACTACAACCTGCCATCGGGTCTGGCTCTCGAGGTTCAGCGCGGTGATGACTCCACCAGTGAGTTCAAGTTCCTGATACTGGCCTCTATCATACTTATATTCATGATATTGGCATCGGCCTTTGAGTCACTGACCACGCCTATAGTCCTGCTGTTTTCCATCCCGCTGGCTGCCATCGGCTCGCTGCTGGCTCTGCTCCTGTCGGGCAACAGCCTGATGAACGCCAACACGCTGACAGGATTCCTTATCCTGCTGGGTATAGTGGTAAACAACGGTATCATACTGATTGACTACTCAACGACATTGCGCCGCCGTGGCTACAACCGTATGAGGTCAATCATGAACAGCGGTTATTCGCGTCTGAGACCTATCTGCATCACTACCATCACCACCATCGTAACGCTTATCCCGATGGCAATGGGTGACAATGAGTATGCAGGTGCCATAGGTGCTCCGTTCGCGCTGACTGTAATAGGCGGTCTGACATTCTCGGCCATACTGACTCTGCTGCTCATACCTACGCTTTACATATCGTTCGAGAACATGAGGGCATGGTACAGAAAACTGGGCAGATACACCCATATACTGCATGCAGTGCTATTCGGCGTGGGCCTGATACTGATCTTTACTACCGTACACGGTATATTCCGCATACTCATCTACATAATCGTGCTGGCTATAGCCGTTCCGGGTATTACGTACTTTATAAAGAGTTCGGTACGTTTTGCACGTAAGGATATCGTAAAGCCCGGCGAGCCGATTGTAATTGAGGTGCGTAACCTGGTCAAGGTCTATGACTGGTACAGCCTGTTCCTGCGTCAGTGGCGCAGCGGCCTGAATATACGCCGCCGTTTGGGACTGGCACGCACTTTCCATCACGCAAAGGACTTTGTAAGCCTCTTGTGGCAGGTGGTTGTGTTCGGGTATACATGCTATCTGGCCGGATGGTATTTTGAGAAACAGGGCTGGATCCTGCTCATGACCATTATTACACTGGCAGGTGTCAACAATATCCTCAAGGCTGTACTTGAATATATAGCATACAAGTTCAAGAAGGGTGCCGGTGCAGTGGCTGTAATCCGCAAGATCCTATATTGGGCACTTCCGATATGCGCTATGATGTTCCTGAGTTCACGCATTGAGAGCAAGGGATTCATGGTATTTATTGCCGTGGTATGGATATTGGGACTCTGCATCAGCAAGACTGCAGACTATCTGTATGAGAACAACATCAATGTAGAGCGACTCAAGGGTGAGACTGCCGGTATCCGCCGTACATGGTTCGTGTTCGTAAAGAGTATTCCTATCATCGGCAAGCGTAAGAAGCCGTTCAAGGCCCTGCGTGGTGTGACGTTTGAGATTCACAGCGGTATGTTCGGACTTCTTGGACCTAACGGTGCCGGTAAGTCCACGTTCATGCGTATCGTGACCGGTATCCTGCGTCAGAGTTACGGAACGGTGTTCATAAACGGTATGGATACCCTCAAGTACAGGGAGGAGCTGCAGAGTCTGATAGGCTTCCTGCCTCAGGAGTTCGGCATGTACGAATCCATGAGCGCATGGGACTTCCTCAATTATCAGGCCATCCTAAAGGGTATTACCGATGAGAAGGTGCGTAATGAGAGACTGGAGTATGTACTGACATCGGTACATATGTATGAGCAGAGGAATTCGGCCATCGGATCGTTCTCGGGCGGTATGAAGCAGCGTATCGGTATTGCGCTTATACTGCTCAACCTGCCGCGTATCCTAGTGGTCGATGAGCCTACCGCAGGTCTTGACCCGCGTGAGCGTATCAGGTTCCGTAACCTTCTTGTTGAACTTAGCCGTGACCGTATCGTGATATTCTCGACCCATATCATTGAGGATATAGCAAGTTCATGTAATCAGGTTGTGGTTATTGAGAGGGGTTCGCTCAAGTACTTCGGTGAGCCCAACGATATGGTCAAGCTTGCCAAGGACAAGGTATGGCTATTTGACATTGAGGCATCCCGTCTGGGTGAACTCGACGAGAAACTCATTGCCAACCACATCCAGGACGGCAGCATGATCAAGGTTCGTTACATATCTCCCACATGTCCGTGGCCGGGTGCCGAGCTTGCCGAGCCTAACCTGGAGGATGCATACCTGTGCCTATTAAAGAACCTTTAAAAGGAGTTGAACTATGTCAGTATTACAGACAACAAAATCATTCGGCAAGTTGTGCATGTACAACATGAGGATAATATTTGCCGGCAAGTTCATATGGTTCCTGCTGGTGGGCCTGGCCCTTTTCTTCTTCCTTATGTTCGCGGCCGCATCAAGAGGCACGTCGCTCAGTCACGGTATGGTTTACAGCCAGCTTATCATACCGGGACTGCTGCTGGTGTTCTATCCGTCATGCTTCGGTATTCAGAATGATGCCGACCACCGCATTCTGGAACTTCTTTTCGGTATTCCCAACTATATGTACAAGGTATGGCTGTTCCGCCTGGTGATGATATATGTTGAGGTATATCTGATTCTTGTGGTATATGCCTTCCTGGCCAGAATCCTGCTGTTCCCCGTAGAGCCATTCTCCATGGCGGCACAGCTTATGCTTCCGGTCACACTGTTCGGTAACCTGGCATTCCTGTACTCAACCCTTATCCGCAACGGAAACGCCGCTGCCGTGCTCTCCGTGCTTACGGTGATACTGGCCATGATCCTTGGCAATATCCCGTTGGTTGAGAACAAGATGTGGGATGTAACCATCAATCCCTACGAGGAGCCCGAGAACATCAATGCCGCCATCTGGAGCCTTACTCTGCTCAAGAACCGCATCATAATGGCTGTTGCGGCCATCATTTTCCTGATGTCGGGATTGCTTGGCCTGCAGAACCGAGGCAAATTCCTTGGATGATGAATAGAAGTGGAGTCACAGATGTGGCTCCACTTCTTTTTATTCTTACTGATATTGTTTGATATTGAATATTTTGTAAATTTGTTTCCATATAGTTATAGTTTATTACTGTAACAAAGGGTGATATTATAAAAAGGACAAATCCAATTAATGTTTTTTGTTATGAAGAATCCATTGAGATTTAGAATGGCGCTATTATCAATGCTGGTCATTCAGTTAACAGCATCAGCATCAGGAGTCATTACATTTAATGTTCAAGGTATTCAAACGGATGATACCATTTTTGCATACGTTTCATCCGAATCTTTCCTGAAAAGACAAATACTTACATCTGATGGTGATGTCGTGTTCTATGATGTCCCAGCGGGCACTCATACTATAAAACTTGAAGCAAGGGGATATAATATTCCTCAATCCAAAAAGATTATTATTGACGAGGAAGGAACGGTCACTCCATCAGAAAAGATAAATCTGGCAGTAACCAAGATGAGTGACAACCCCGATGAATGGAATCACCATTGGGAGTCCGATGCCTCTATTTCAGGTTATGTGACTACAGCTAGTGTCAATACTGTACCGGCTATAGAATTTCTTGGAAAAAAGATTGTTCCATCCGATGTTTCCTTTTCAGATCTTCTTTTCTATAGGTACAACATCATACTTTCAGATGACGTGTCGCCCTGGTCAGAAGAATATGCCTATCGTCTTTGTGAAACACTGAAAACAATTCCTTTAGATGGAGCATGGGAAAAAAGAAGAGAATTCAAATTGACTTCAGAACACCTGGCAGATGATATTACTGTAGTTGATTCATTGTCAAACTCACAGATAATAACAATTTCTGAGGATGCATTTTATTATGCCAATCCGTTTTTAGTTAATCTGGATGGCGTTAGGGGACGTTTCTTTTCAAAAAGATTACACCATGCTATCGTAAAGGTGGTAACAGACTTTGGAAGGAATAGGGACTTGGCTAATGCTATTTTGGAAAGCAGATTCGGTTGTTCCATTAATGTGCCTAGTTATGAAGAGCTGACAAGAGGAATTACGAATGAAGATGCATCTTGCTTTCAGGATTTTTTGCCATCAGAGCTAGTTGCTATCATAAATATGCTGGAAGAACTGCCTGAAGGCTACCATGTAACACCTCACTTGAATTACCTGATTAGACGCCGTAACGGACATATACATCCTTTACATCCGCAGGCCGCTGCAGTTTCCTGGTGTGTTGATAATGGTTACATTGAATTTATGGAATCAACATTTGGGGACAATAATGAGAATTTTGCTACACAAAGACTTATTCTTCATGAAAAGACGCATTTTCTTTGGGCATTCTCTTTCTCATCCAACATTAAAGAAGAGTGGATAAGGATAGGAGGATGGTATGAGGATCCCAATAATGGGAACCAATGGTCAACGACCAAAGAAACAGAATTTGTTACGGCATATGCTCATGAAATAAATCCGGATGAAGATATGGCCGAATCTGTGGCATATTATCTTAAAGATCCAGATTTATTAAGATCCCGTGCTCCCGAAAAATATGAATTCATTCGTGACAGAATAATGCATGGTACACGATATATATCAAAAATCAGGGATGACTTGACTTTTGAAGTTCTTAATCTCTTTCCAGATTATGATTATCCCGGGAAGATAAAAAGGTTGGATATTACAGTTGAAGGTGGCCCTGACGAAGACAAAGTAGTTACTGTAGAAATAGAACTGACGCATATTGATGGACTTGAAGATGGTTCATCTGTTGCAATTACCAGAATATCGAGTCCAAGATCCAAAGAATATACAGATTATTTTGAAGGTCAGTATTACGACTTGTGGCTATCACCAGTTGATGGCAATCCTCATTTGCTAAGAGGAAGTATTACTTTCAGCAAGTATAGTTGCTCCGGTTATTGGATATCGAATGGTATTCAAATATACGATGAGCATGGAAATGCCCGATTGACCAATACAAACGATTATGCATGGAATCTATATATAAACAATCCTTTGGAAGATTTGATACAACCTACATATGTATCGGGTTCTCTTGCATACGAGTTGGCTGATACTATTCTTGAAAATGGTTTTCATGCACAAAACTGGAAGGTAACCTGCAAGGCGATTGAAAATGTCGGAATGAATAATGTATTAATAAGAATCGGATGTGAAGAGTTTTATTCAATAGATGACATTTTTGGAGATTACGATGAAGAAACCCAGATTTGCACATTCAATTGTATTATTCCGGATTTCTATAAGGAAGCAGATTATTATGTGGAATCTCTCAGGTTGTGCGATGTGGCTCAAAACCAGAAAACCTACAATTTCTCAGATTCTCCCAATCAGGAACAAAGAATAATACAGACAATATATACTCCCAATCCGGATTATGATGCTCCCGAGTTGGATCTTAACAGAATAGTCGTATATGCGGAACCAACCAATAAACTGGCTCCTGACGGAGAAACTAAAGTAACTATAAACTTTTATGCGAGGGATAATATCTCCGGATTAGGTGATGTATACTTTAGCATACTTGATCCTCAGGGCAATTTCCATGGTGATTGGTTTTATCATAGAAATTTCTATGGTCAATACTTTGATGGTGAGCCTACCGTGTGGGAAAAGTATACTATTCAGACCATTCTGCCTCGTGGATCGGCTCCAGGCATCTGGGGCCTGGCAAGCCTTATGCTAGAAGATAAAGCGTTGAATGGAAAAACCTACAATTTTGTTGAAACCTGTATATTTGAACCAGATGATAATGAATCTGATTATGTGTTATTTGCAGAATTGGAAGATAATGACAGTACCTTGAATATATCATTAACGTCTACGGTTTATGATGTTGCAAAATATCAATACAGAATTATTCACGATGATACCGGTCTGGAAATATCAGATACAGTAGTCGTTTCATCGTTAGCGCCTTCAAGAGCTCCAAGACGCAGTGGAAGCAATGATGAAAGCATAGATATTTCTGCATTGCCTGATGGAAAGATTGTGGTTATTGTAATCGCGATGGATTCCAATGATAAACCACTTTCTGTTAAATCGACTCAGGTCGTCAAAAATGCGGTTGCCACTAATGTCAAAACTATCCCCCAAAATGTCGAAGAATTTGAAATATATGATTTGAGGGGCATGAAGATAGATACGGATGATAAATCCACACTTCCCGCGGGACTCTACATTCTCAAGGGACGCAAGTTCGTTGTGAAATAACAATTGCGTGATAAGTTGAGAAAATGAGCTGCATTGTTCTGGATGCGGCTCATTTTTTTAGAGCAAGGTTAACACCATATCTGGGGTGAAATCGACCTTAATCACTGTGCATAGTCCATGCCCAATATCTTTAATAGAAGCACCAAGAAGCCACACATCATTGTCAATAATTAAATAACGGTCATGTATTTGATGTGACAACTGAACCTTTTGTATTATGGGGTATTGATTGTTGTGTTTCTCAAAATCCAAGTTTGTCTGACTACTATATCTAGTATAAACAAGACAATCTACATTCTTCTCTCTTTTATCGAGCAATAACAGTGTTCGTTCATCGACATAATTATCAATTAGAACAATTTTGTTTTTTGCACTTCTTACTAAATTACAGATAAATGTGTATGCGTCCCAAATACATCCGGTAGCAAACAATTGTTCGGAAGAAACCGAAGGCGACATAACCTCTATTTTATTCAGGATAACATCAAGTTTTTTATCTGTTTCAATCTGTTTATATTCAATAGCTTCTACTCGCTGGAATAATCCGGCGTTGGCAGTTATAAAGCGACGCATTGCCACAAAGGCTCTCATAATCTTAACACTTGTTTCTTCTGCAAAATCACTATGCAATACACCACTCAGTTGTGATACGCCTTGTTCTGTAAAAACATATGGAATAGAACGCCTGTCTCCACCTCTTGTGTTTGAAATGCCAAATTGGCACTTCAAATTATTCCATTCTTCTTTTGTAAGTTGAAACATGAAGTCATCAGGAAAACGGTTTATATTACGTTTTACCTGTCTGTTCAATTGTCCGGTGCCTACTCTGTAAAACAAAGCCAAATCGCGATCAAGCATAACTTGAACGCCACGAATCAGAACTATACGATCTTGAATTTCTCTTAACGATGCTGTGTTCTCTTCATGATGAACCAGAACATCTTTCATGATATTTTTATCCATTTTTCAAAGTATCTTTTTGCAAAAGTAATAGAATTGATTTCACAAAACAAATCTTTAGATAATCCTAAATAAGATTTGAGACCTTGATTTTGGATATTATTGCGGTTAATATTAACTTTGGCATATCGGTCACGTAGAGTGGTCGATATGCTTTTTTGTGTATATAACCATTTAATATTTGAGAATATGACTATCAAGGATTTAGAGCCCAAGATTGTTTGGGATAACTTTTATGGTATAACACGCCAGCCGCGTCCTTCAAAGCATGAGGAGAAGATCCGTGCATGGCTTCTGGACTGGGCCAAGCAGCATAATATCGAGGCTTTTGCCGATGAGACCGGAAACGTGATCATGCGCAAGCCCGCTACTCCGGGTATGGAGAACCTGAAGGGTGTCATCATGCAGGGACATATGGATATGGTTCCACAGAAGAATGCCGATGTAAAGCATGATTTTGAGAAGGACCCCATTGAGACCTGGGTAGACGGTGAGTGGCTTAAGGCAAAGGGCACAACTCTTGGTGCCGATAACGGTCTGGGTGTTGCTCTGGCTCTGTCTGTTCTGGAATCAAACGATATCAAACACGGTCCGCTGGAACTGCTGGTTACCTATGATGAGGAGACCGGTATGACAGGTGCGCAGGCTCTTAAGCCAGGCGTTATGAAGGGTGAGATCCTGCTTAACCTTGACTCAGAGACCGAGGGTGAGATCTATGTTGGTTGCGCCGGTGGTCTGGACGCATCAATCAAGGGCACATACGAGCGCAAGCCCGAGCCTAAGGGATGGCTCTGCTACAGCCTTGCTGTAAAGGGTTTCCAGGGTGGCCATTCAGGTATGGATATCATTCTGTGCCGCGCCAATGCAAATAAGGTAGGCGCGCGCGTAATGTACGCTCTGCTTACTAAGGCCGATGTCAAACTTATCGACATGGAAGGCGGAACACTGCGCAACGCAATCCCGCGTGAGTGCTTTGCCACCGTTTACGTTGATCCCGCCAAGGTGGATGTTGCCAAGAAGGTAGTGGCCGATGTGTTTGCCGAGGTCAAGGCCGAGTATGCCGCAACTGATCCCGGCTGCAAGTATGTATTTGAGCCTTACCAGTGCGCTCCGGGTGAGACATGTGATCCCGATGAGTGCCTGTATGTAGAGGAGGGTACTGCACTGCGTTATATTCAGGCTATCCTGGCTTGCCCGGACGGTGTGGAGCGCATGAGTGACCAGATGCCGGGTCTTGTTGAGACATCCAACAACATGGCTATGGTCAAAATCTATAAGGGCGAGTTCTTTATCGGCAACCTGCTGCGCAGCTCGGTAGACAGCGCCAAGGAACTTCTGGCACTGCGCGTTCGCAGCGTCGCTGAGCTGGCCGGCTGCAGGATTGAGCTTACCGGCGGTTATTCAGGCTGGGCACCCAATGCCGCATCACCCATTCTGCACGTTATGAAGCAGGAGTATCAGAAGATGTTCGGCACCGAGCCCAAGGTTATGGCTATCCATGCCGGTCTGGAGTGCGGTATCCTGAGCGGAGCATACCCCAACTGGGATATGGTATCATTCGGCCCCACACTCATGAGCCCCCATTCACCCGATGAGCGCTGCTACATCCCGTCCGTCCAGAAGGTCTGGGACTACCTGAAAGCAGTTCTCGCAGCAATTCCTACTAAATAAAAGAAAGGCTTGCCAAACGGCAAGCCTTTCTTTTTATATTGATAATCCAAATGTTTTCTTGATGGGACTCATTACGAACATGGACTGGATGGAGCCTACGGTATCGGTTGTGCCCAGTACGTTCATGATGAACTCCTTGTAGGAGCGCATATCGGGGCAGTAGACCTTGAGCAGGTAGTCAAACTCGCCGGATATGTTGTAGCACTCTGCCACCTCTTTCATATTACGCGCGGCCTCCTCAAAGCTGTGGGCGGTATCGCGTGTCATCTCACGCAGTTTGACGCAGCAGAACACCACAAAGCCCAGGTTGAGTTTCTCGGGGTCCAGCACCGCTATATACTTCTTTATATAACCCTCGCGCTCCAGACGTTTCTGACGCTCGAATACGGGGGTGGTGGACAGGTGCACCTTTGCGGCCAGTTCCTTGGTGGTAAGGCGTGAATTATCCTGCAGGCAGGTAAGGATTTTGATGTCTGTGGCATCCAGTTCGCCGGCTTTGGGCTCAATCAGAGTTGAAATATTCTCCTTTTCCATAGTTTATTGTTTAATTTGTTGGTTTATTTTCTTTGAATTTGCGCAAAGGTAGGAAGTTTTTCCTTAATAATGCAATGTGTTTGGTGGAATTTTCTATCCACCGTAACTTTGCATCGTCAAAAGAACAAAAACGGAATAACAAACAAAAAAATATACAACTATGGCAAACAACAAACTTCATCTTGAGACTCTGGCACTCCATGTAGGCCAGGAGCAGCCCGATCCCGCGTCAGATGCACGCGCAGTACCTATTTATCAGACCACATCATATGTGTTCCGTAACTCACAGCATGCTGCCGACCGTTTTGGTCTGCGTGATGCCGGTAACATCTACGGCCGTCTGACCAACTCTACACAGGATGTGCTTGAGAAGCGCGTTGCCGCTCTCGAGGGTGGTGTAGCCGGTCTGGCAGTTGCATCGGGTGCAGCCGCAGTAACATACGCCCTGCAGAACATTGCTCAGGCTGGTGACCACATCGTGGCAGCCGACAACCTGTATGGCGGTTCATTCAACCTGATAACACACACACTTTCAACCCAGGGTATCAGCAACACCATTGTTAAGGTGAATGACCTGGAGGCTCTTGAGGCAGCTATCCGCCCCAACACCAAGGCTATCTATGCCGAGACATTCGGTAACCCCAACAGCGACGTTACCAATCTGGAGGCTGTAGCAGCCATCGCTCACAAGCACGGCATCGTATTCATCGTGGATAACACATTCGCTCCCATACTTATCCGTCCGTTGGAGCACGGAGCAGATATCGTGGTTCATTCAGCAACCAAGTTCATCGGCGGTCACGGCTCATCTCTGGGTGGCGTTATCGTTGACGGCGGTACTTTCAACTGGAAAGCCAACCCCGACAAGTATCCCACACTGGCCAAGCCCGATCCCTCTTACCACGGCGCAGTATTTGCCGATGTAGCCGGTGCAGCCGCATTCGTTACCCGTATCCGCGCCGTCATCCTGCGTGACACCGGTGCTGCCATCAGCCCCTTCAACGCATGGATCCTGCTGCAGGGTGTAGAGTCACTGCCTCTGCGCATAGAGCGTCACGTGGAGAACGCACTCAAGGTTGTGGATTACCTGGCTAAGAACCCCAAGGTTGCCAAGGTTAACCATCCTTCACTGCCCAACCATCCCGATCACGAACTCTACAAGAAGTATTTCCCCAACGGTGGCGGTTCAATCTTCACATTTGAGATCAACGGCACTCAGGAGGATACATGGAAGTTCATCGATTCACTGCAGATTTTCTCACTGCTTGCCAACGTGGCCGATGTAAAGAGCCTTGTTATACATCCTTACACCACCACACACTCTCAGATGACCTCAAAGGAGCTGGCCGAGCAGCACATCACTCCTACGACAGTACGTCTTTCAATCGGTGTAGAGCATGTTGACGACATTATTGCTGATCTTGATCAGGCTTTTGCCAAAATATGATAATAAAAACAAGTTGTTTTAAGTTTTAGCTAATTTTGCCGGTGTATTCACAGTCCCTTGATTGGGGCTGTGGATATTTCGGTTTTATAATAATCAGTCCGGTTATGCCTCTTAAATTACCCGATAAACTGCCTGCAATAGAGATCCTGAAAGGGGAGAATATCTTTGTGATGGATACCAGCCGTGCCACCAGCCAGGACATCCGTCCGCTGCGTATCGTGGTGCTCAACCTTATGCCCATCAAGATAACCACTGAGACGGACCTGATACGTCTGCTCTCCAACACGCCCCTGCAGATTGAGCTCAAGCTGATGAAACTGCGCAGTCATACCTCCAAGAATACCCCTGTGGAACATATGAAGGTGTTCTATGAGACTTTTGAGAGCATGAAGGACCAGAAGTTTGACGGATTCATCGTAACCGGCGCGCCGCTGGAGCAGATGGAGTTTGAGGAGGTTTTATTTTGGGATGAACTCAAGGATATTTTTGACTGGGCCCGCACCCATGTGACATCGACCTTATATATATGCTGGGCCGCCCAGGCTGCGATGTACCATTTTTATGGGGTGCCCAAGTATCCGCTGCCGGAAAAGATGTTCGGTATATTCAAGCATAATACCATCGATGAACCGCTGCCTATATTCCGCGGCTTTGACGATGAGTTCTATGCTCCCCACAGCCGTCACTCAGAGGTGCGCAGGGAGGATATACTCAAGCATCCCGAACTCAAACTGCTGTCGGAGTCCGATGAGGCCGGCGTCTTTATGGCATCGGCCCGCGGGGGACGCGAGATATTCATTACAGGACATATGGAATACTCGCCTGATACTTTGGACAAGGAGTACAGGCGTGACTTGGATAAGGGGTTGCCCATTGCCATGCCTAAGCATTATTACCGCAATGATGATCCGGCACAGAAGCCTTTGGACCGTTGGCGCGCTCATGCAAACCTTTTATACGCCAACTGGCTCAACTATTACGTTTATCAGGAGACTCCTTATAATCTCCAGGAGATCCAGTAGTTCAGTACATTTTGGAGGAGGAAATTTTAGGGTATTAGCGTCAAAACTACGCGCTTCGCGCTATCCTATTTGCTCTGATTTTTGTAACATTTTTCTTGGGGCTTCGTCTATTGGGTGTATTTGATGAAACTTAATACTTATTCAATATGAAAACAGGATCTTATTTGATTTTTGCTGTTTGTGCTTTGTTCAATTCTTGTGTTTTTTCTGATGCTCAGGTTGTCTGGCTCTCTACCAGAAATATGGATTTTACTGACTGTGACCGTGAGGAGCGACAGGTGAAGGAATTTGCCGGTATCAGGAATACATGTCCGTTTGATGTGATTTATGAGCAGTCCGATGAACAGTACGTTATTGTGGAAGGTGACGAGGAGTATTTCGGCCGTCTGCATACGGATGTAAGTAAAGGAATCCTTGAGATTTCGATTGATCCGGCGCGTTACCGCAATGTTCGTCTTAGAGTAAAGGTCGGATCGCCGGAGATCAGTCATATCAGTATGTCCGGCAGCGGTAGCATTTTCTGCAAGACGGATATTGAGGCTGATGGAGAACTGACTATTAAGGTTTCGGGTAGCGGTGATATATTTGCCGATAACATCAGTTGCGACATTCTTGAATCTTCGGTGTCAGGTTCAGGTGTGATAAAGGTGTCATATGTAGAGGCCGATAAGGTGAATGTCAGTGTTGCAGGAAGCGGAGACTGGGATGCATCCCGGATTGAATCAGAAGACCTGAATATAGTAGTGTCCGGATCCGGGGATGTTGAGATAGCAAAAGTGGATATTGACGGTACTCTTAATGCAAGCGTGAAAGGTAGCGGCGACATAGATGTCAGCGGTTATGCAAGCAATGTGATAGCCAGAGTTGGCGGATCGGGCGATATCTCGGGCCGCCTCAAATATGACAATATCACCAAATCCCGTTCCGGTAGCGGTGATATAGATTGGTAATAGTTTGACAATAAACATAAACGGCTGACGGAATTCCGTCAGCCGTTTTATTGTTTAATATTCAAATACTCCGTATTCGCTGTGAATTGTCAGATGCGTATGATCGGACGGTTCTATGCGTCCTATGATACGGGCATCTATTCCGAATGACTTGCTGATGTCTATTACCTGCTGGGCGAATTCCCCAGGCAGATAGACCTCAAAGCGGTGACCGCAGTTGAACACCTTGTACATCTCTTTCCACTCTGTCTTGCTCTGCTCCTGGATGGTGCGGAACAGCGGCGGGATGGGGAAGAGGTTATCCTTGATTACGTGTACACCCTCAACAAAGTGCAGTATCTTGGTCTGTGCACCGCCTGAGCAGTGAACCATTCCGTGAATCTGCGGGCGCAGTACGTCGAGCAGTTTCTTTACCACGGGAGCGTATGTGCGGGTGGGTGAGAGTACCAGCTTGCCTGCATCCAAGGGCGAGTCCTTGACGGCATCTGTAAGGTTCAGACCGCCTGAATAGACAAGTCCCTCGGGAACTGCATGGTCATAAGTCTCGGGGTATTTTCTGGCTATATCCTTGCCGAATACATCATGACGGGCGCTGGTAAGACCGTTGCTGCCCATACCGCCGTTGTACTCCTTCTCATATGTGGCCTTGCCGAACGATGCCAGACCTACAATCACGTCACCCGGACGGATGTTGGCATTGTTGATCACATCGCTGCGCTTCATGCGGCAGGTAACGGTGCTGTCCACGATTATGGTGCGTACCAGGTCACCTACATCGGCTGTCTCACCGCCTGTGGCATATGCGCCTACACCCATTTCGCGGAGTTCGGCCAGAAGCTCGTCGGTACCGTTAATGATGGCACTGATCACGCTGCCCGGAACAAGGTTCTTGTTACGGCCGATAGTTGAACTTACCAGAATGTTATCGACAGCACCAACGCAGAGCAGGTCATCGATATTCATGATAAGGGCATCCTGTGCAATACCTTTCCAGACAGACAGGTCGCCGGTCTCTTTCCAGTAGGCGTATGCCAGTGAAGACTTGGTGCCTGCGCCGTCGGCATGCATTATGTTGCAGTACTCGGGGGCACCTCCCAGAATATCGGGGATGATCTTACAGAAGGCCTTGGGATAAAGACCTTTGTCAATGTTCTTGATGGCGTTGTGTACATCCTCCTTGGATGCAGATACGCCACGCAGCATATAACGTTCGTTTGATTCCATCAGAATTCTACTTTTGGAGCTTTGTTTGCACCTTCCTCGGCCTCGAAATAGGGCTTTTTCTCAAAACCACGAATTCCTGCTATGATACTCTGCGGGAATTTGCGGATATAAGTGTTGAACTTGGATGCATCCTCGTTGAAGTTGCGGCGCTCAACAGTAATGCGGTTCTCGGTGCCCTCAAGCTGTGCCTGAAGTTCCTTGAAGTTCTCATTGGCCTTGAGTTCGGGATATGACTCGCTGATGGCTATCAGACGGCCCAGTGCACCGCCTACCTCGTTCTGTGCCTGTTGGAACTCCTTGAGCTGATCGGCAGTCATGTTCTCGGGATTCACGGAGATTGATGTTGCCTTGGCGCGGGCGTTGACTACTGCCTCAAAGGTGGATGTCTCATGTGCGGCATAACCCTTGACGGTGTTGACCAGATTGGGAATAAGGTCGGCACGACGCTGGTAAACGTTCTCAACGTTACTCCAGGCCTTGTTGACATTCTCCTCCATTGCCACCATTCTGTTATTTACCCTGACTCCCCAAAGAACAATCAGGACGATAACCGCAATGATAATCCATGTACTTTTCTTTTTCATAACTCTATCTTTTTTGATTCATATATCCTTTTTAAAAACGCGATCCGGCACCTCCGCCGCCAAAATGACCGCCTCCGTAGCTGCCGCCAAAACTTCCGCCACCGAAACTGCGGCCTCCTCCGAATCCTCCTCCCATATGCGATCCTCCGCCTCCGTGACCTCCGGTAGAGTAGTATGATGTGCGGTTCCTTGAGGTTATACATCCGCAGTGGCTGCATTTGAAAGTAACCAGTTCCTTCTTGACGCCGTTCTGCTTTGAAATGGTTGAGATTCCCACCTGTTTCAAGGCAATCTTTCCACATTTGGGACATTTCCGGCTCTTGCGGTCAATGAACAGTACAATTCCTACGATAAAGAGAAACATGCCGATTACGGTTATGATTCCTGCCAACACGGCTATTTTGTCTGTATCGTCATCATCGTCATAATCACCCTTGAGCAGAATGTCCTTAAGTGCTTCGGCACCTGCAACCATACCTTCATCCCACTCATCATCCGCAAAATGGGGATTCATATACCTTACCTGGACACGCTTGCATAAGGCGTCAGGAAGTATTCCTTCTATGCCGTAACCGGTTGCAAACTGTACGCAACGCTCACCGGTGCTGAGCAGAATGACAAGACCGTTGTCAGAACCTGACCGGCCTACACCTACGCTCTCACCCAGTTGGTGGGCAAACTCAAAGCAGTCATCCGGGTCGATGTCCGTGAGAACGGCTATCAATGACTGGATGCCGGTGCTGTCCTCGATTGTGCGGAAGGCGGCGTCTATACGGTCTACTGCCGATTGTGACAATATACCGTCAGGATTGCATACGTAACGGTTCCTGTCTTCCAGATGAACCGGTCTGATATCGGACGGCTTGTAAACCTTGGCGGCAGCTATCAGACAGCCTGATATCAGAAGTGTTACGAGTGCTATTCTTTTCATTCTTATTCTCCTATTCTGTCCCAGATCTGCCATGCGGCTACGGCCTGCTGTTCAAGCATATCCTTTCCGCCCTTGGCTGTGGCTCCGTGCTCGCGGCCTTTCTTCATGAACATGGTCTCGTCGGGGTTGGCAATCACGTCAAGCAGCAGGTGCTTTTCGGACAGGAATCCGTATGGAATATCGGGACACTGGTTTACATCGGGCCACATACCCATGGGAGTGCAGTTTACTATCACATCATACTCATCCATTACAGACGGGGAAAGCTCATAGTAACCCATGATCTCAAAGTTTGAGTTGCGTGATACGAATCTGTTCTCTATTCCCATCCTGTCAAGGGCGTACTTGACAGCCTTCGAGACACCTCCCGTTCCCAGGATGAGTGCCTTGCAGTGGCCCTCAAGAAGTTCGCCGAATGACTTGGTGAATCCGGTCCAGTCAGTGTTGTAACCCACAAGTTCAACGCCTCCGTCGCGGTGCAGTACCTTTACGGTATTGACTGCGCCAATGGCCTTGGCTGTCTCGTCCAGACGGTTCAGGTAGGGGATTATATCCTGCTTGTAGGGTATGGTTACGTTGAATCCGCACAGGTTGGGATATTTCTCAACCAGTTTAGTCACATCCTCAATGCTCTCCAACTCATAGTTGTTGTAGTGGGCGTCAATATGCTGCTCACGGAAGAACTTGTTGAATCGGACCATGGATGTTGAGTGGGCCAGAGGCTTGCCGATAAGTCCGAAAAGCCTGTCGTAGGACTTCTGGGGCATTTCAGGCTCGGGCTTGGCTTCAGGCTCAGGTTCCGGTTCCGGCTCCACAGTCTGAGCATAAACCGTTTCCGGTTCAGTCTGCGTTTCCCTGTTTTCCTTGAATTCCTCATCTACGGGCGGAAAATCATCGTCTTTAACTGTCTCAGCTTCCTGAGATGCAGAAGTGTCACTCCCTAATGACGAGTCATCGGGATCATTGAGTTTGCTGTTGACTTTCTTTACGAGAGCCAGAAAAACAAAGAAAAGAGCTACAAGGAAAGGGAATGTCATAATCAATTATCTTTTTGCCAACCAATCGGTTACGTTTTTCTCAATACGGGCAGCCAGGTCTGTGCCGCTCTCTTTTACGAACTTCTCGCCTACAATGTGCTCGTAAAGCTCAATGTAGCGGTCCGATACGCTGTCGGCATATGCATCGGTGATCTCGGGCATAACCTGACCGGGCTGGTTCATGAAGTTATGCTCAATGAGCCACTGGCGTACAAACTCCTTGGAGAGCTGCTTCTGGGGCTCACCTTTAAGGAACTTCTCCTGATAGCCGTCGGCATAGAAGTAACGTGAGCTGTCGGGGGTATGAATCTCATCAATCAGATAAACCTTACCGTCACGCTTGCCGAACTCATACTTGGTGTCAACCAGTATAAGACCCTTCTGGGCTGCTATCTCGGTACCGCGCTTAAAGAGTGCGCGGGTATATTTTTCCATTACCTCATAATCCTCCTTGTTTACCAGACCCTGGGCGATGATCTCCTCCTTGGAGATGTTCTCATCGTGACCCTCCTCGGCTTTGGTGGTGGGGGTAATCAGTGGCTCGGGGAACTTCTGGTTCTCCTTCATACCCTCGGGCAGGATGTTACCGCACAGGTTACGGCATCCGTTCTTGTAGTCACGCCATGCGGAACCGGTCAGATAACCGCGGATTATCATCTCAACGCGGAAACCCTCGCATTTGAGGCCTACGGTAACCATAGGATCGGGGGTGGCCAGTTTCCAGTTGGGGCAGATATCGGCGGTGGCATCCAGGAACTTTGCTGCAATCTGGTTCAGAACCTGACCCTTGAAAGGAATACCCTTGGGCAGGATTACGTCAAAGGCCGATATGCGGTCTGTGGCAACCATGACCATCAGGTCATCATCGATGTTATAAACGTCACGAACCTTGCCGTGATAAACACTCTTCTGTCCTTTGAACTGGAAATCAGTTCTTGTCAACGCTTTGCTCATTGTTATCTTTTTTAGAAATTCTTTTATCGGTCTTGTGTGCCTGCTCATAGCGGTCATATGCATCCACAACGCGGGTAACCAGCTTGTGACGGACTATATCCTTCTTGGTCATGCGTATGATGCTGAGTCCCTCTATTCCCTCCAGTACGTCCAGTGCCTGGACAAGGCCGGATATCTGTGTGGGCGGCAGGTCAATCTGTGTGAGGTCACCCGTAACTATCATCTTGGTGTTCCAGCCCATGCGGGTAAGAAACATCTTGATCTGCTGGGGGGTGGTGTTCTGAGCCTCATCAAGTATTACCACGGCGTCATTCAGGGTGCGTCCGCGCATGAAAGCCAGCGGTGCTATCTGGATTACGTTAAAGTCCATGTATTCCTTGAGTTTGGCGGTGGGAATCATATCCTGCAGGGCATCATAAAGGGGCTGCAGGAACGGATCAATCTTTTCACGCATATCACCGGGCAGAAATCCCAGTTTCTCGCCGGCCTCGACTGCGGGTCGGCACAGAACTATACGCTTAACCTCCTTGTTCTTGAGAGCACGTACGGCAAGTGCTATAGCCGTATATGTCTTGCCGGATCCGGCAGGTCCGATGGCAAAGAGCATATCGTGTGTCTCATAATCGGTAACCAGTTTCTTCTGGTTTACGCTGCGGGGCAGGATGGGGCGTCCGGTAACTCCGAACAGTATCACATCCGAGCTTTTCTCTCCGCCTGGATCCTGGCCGTTCACGATATCCACAATTACCTCCTCCTTGAGCGAATTGTACTTGGCGCAGTACATCTCAAGCTGGCGCACTGCCTGCTCAAAACGTGCGGTCTCATCCTCATCACCCATAATGCGCATTACATTGCCCCGGGCTACTATGCGCAGCTTGGGAAACAGGGCTTTGATAAGTTGCAGATTGGTGTTGTTGACCCCGTAAAACACTGCAGGATCAGCCTCGTTAAGGACAAGATGTTTCTCTATCATGCGGACTGCTTAAAGGTTCCGCAAAGTTACCAAATTATCCTATAAGATGACCAATATTTGAGGTAAAGAGTTTGACCGCGATTGCAAGCAGGATTATACCGAAAAACTTGCGCAGCACGTAGATGAATCCGGGGCCCAGAATCTTCTCGATGCGGTCTATTGACCTGAGTACCACGAATATGAAAAGCATGTTGAGCGCCAGGGCAATCATGATGTTTATTGCCTGATACTCTGCCTTAAGTGAGAGGAGGGTGGTAAATGAACCTGCGCCTACTATCAGAGGAAAAACCAGAGGTACGAATGACGACACCTCCTTGGGGCCCGCATCATACTTGAATATGGTTATATCGAATGTCATCTCGAATCCGATGGCCAGGATGATGATAGAGCCGGCTACGGCGAATGACTCGATATCCACACCGAACAATGACAATACACCGTCACCAAGGAAATAGATGATGGTCAGCATGACCCATGAAATAAGCGTTACTTTCAGGGCCGGAACCTTGCCGGTCTTGTGCTGAAGATCTATAATAATAGGAATAGATCCGGTGATATCAAGAATAGCGAACAGAACAACAAATGCTCCGGCTATCTCCTTAATGCTTATTGCCATTGACATACAGTTTTAAAACCGTGCAAAGATACGCACGGAATGAATAAAACCGGTATTATTTTTCGTTAATAATTATTCTCGCTGAAAACAGGGCGGATGGGAAGGCCCATATTGCGGGTTCTGGAACTGATGTAATGGTTGTCAAGGTCAGTGTGTCCCAACATCATTACGCTGGCCTCGGTGGTGAATAGTTTCTGCTTTTCGCCATCGTAATAGATAGAATTGCACCAATACCATCCGTACTGGCCGTCCCATTTGACGGTGTTGTGGTCTTTCATTCCCGAAAGCGGAAGGAACAGGCTGTTGCCCTCATAACCCTTTCTGACGCTGGTGAACAGGTATCCTCCCACGCCGTTTAGCTTGCACCATTTTACTGTGCAGTTTCTTGTTGTGAGCAGTTCCTTGAAGTCTGATTCTGAAGGAATGAACCAACCGTCTCCCAGTTTGACATTGGGCATATCATCCGATTTCTGAAGATTGATCAATCCGTCAGTTGATGAGTATTTGGTAATGGAACTTTCCGTTGCTACGGTATTGCCGTCATTCCATGTGTAGTTGCTCCATTCATAACTCTGCTTAGGTTCCAGTTCACCCCATGCATAGAAGGATCCTGCCTGCTCCGGGCTGGAGGCGCCGATATTGCAGACAGCCCAAAGGTTGCCTGATGTCAATCCCAGATCAACTACTTCATATTGCTTGCCATCGGCACCCTCTACAACCTGTATGCCTTTGTTTACTATGTCCATGCTGATTGCATCCGGATCTTCTTTCTCACATCCGGAAACGAGAATTGCTGCAAACGATACTAAAGCGACGGAAAGGATCAGATATGACTTCTTCATATTAAAATGCATTATATTGGTTGTGGATGCGAATATACTAATATTTATTTTACCGCGCAATACATACGGCAAACGCCGAACATGAATTGCCGTGCACGGACGGTACTGAATCCGGCCTCACGAAGCATCGGTATGAACTTTTCGGGTAACGGGAATTTCAGTATGGAATCGGGCAGGTAAGTGAATGCTCCCGTATTGCCGGTCATGGATGCTCCTATCCGGGGAAGTATCCTGAGCGAGTAGAATTTGTAGAAACTGAAAATAAACCTGTTCCTGGGGTAGGAGAGTTCCAGTATAATGAGTTTTCCTCCGGGTTTGAGAACCCTGTACATCTCCTTGAGGCCCTTCATGAGGTTTTCAAAATTGCGTACTCCGAAAGCCACGCAGACTCGGTCAAACGTACCGTCGGCAAAACGCAGGTTCTCGGCATCACCTACTTCAAGACCGACGGGTAATCCCTGACATTTGGCCTTTCCGACCTCAAGCATACCTTCAGAGAGGTCAATTCCTGTGATATGTGAACCGGGAGCGGCTTTCCTGGATACCGCTATGGCGAAATCGGCGGTACCGGTTGCCACATCCAGAACCTCAATGGGCCGATCGGTGTCGGCAATGGCGCGAACGGCCCTGCGACGCCATGAGCGGTCGGCTCCGAATGACGAGATGTGGTTGAAACGGTCATATTTGACCGCAATGTCATCAAAAAGTTCGCGTATTCCTTCTTTCTTGGGCATAATCAGTAGAGAATATAGCCGATGCCTGCAAGCAGGGCAAATATGAATGTTGAAATAACCAGCATGGGCAGCATCGGGTCAAGCTCCCGTCCGGAACGTTTCCAGACTCCAGCCAGGTGTTTTGCATAGAGCGGGAGCGTGATAATATACAGATATGGAGTCCAGCCGGCTGTAAACAGAATGGTGTAAAGGAGCATGAGCACCCATCCGCCTGTAATTAGTATCGTGTGATATATCCTGGCCCTGTGCTCTCCCAGTTTCAGGGGAATTGTAACACGGTTGGCCGCGTCAGATTTCATGTCACGGATGTTGTTCACGTTCAGCACTCCGACGCTGAAGAGGCCTATGGCCGCACCGGGAATAAGGGTAGCGGGCTCAATTGTGTGAGCGCATACAAAGTATCCGCCTGTCACCGGAACAAGTCCGAAAAACAAGAATACGAATATGTCACCCAGACCGTGGTATCCATAGGGCTTTTTCCCGAGAGTGTAATGCATTGCAGCCCAGATGGCGGCGGCTCCCAATACCACAAGACTCTCTGATTCAATGCACAGGATTGTCCCGAATGATGCACGTATCATTCCCAATCCCAATATGCAGCATGCCAGAACCGTTATCCTGATACACGACCGCATCTCATCCTCGGTAAGACCTCCGCCCTCTATTCCGTACTTTGGTCCTTCCCGGCCTTGTCCGTCCACACCGCTTAGCCAGTCGCCCAGCTCATTTGACATATTGGACAGAATCTGCAGGGAAACCGTAGTAAGTATGGTCAACAGAATAACGTACCAGGGTACGCTATGCCCGGCGCAAGCCAGCATAATACCCAGAACTATCCCCGCCGTAGAAAGGGGCAGGGTCCTGAGCCTCATAGAACGTATAACAGCTTTTGCAGTCATTTTTTTTAAAAGGTATTGTAGGCCGGTGCCTCCAAACAAAAAACCGGCCTGACGGACCGGTTTTTGCTTGGAGGTACCTGGCGGACTCGAACCGCCGTACTCGGTTTTGCAGACCGATACCTAGCCGCTCGGTCAAGGTACCATTTGCATATGCGGTTGCAAAGGTAATTGATTTTTTGATACCACCTTTATAGAGTCGCGTTTTATTTAGAAAAAAATGCCTTTGGGCAAAAGGGATTATTTAAAAATTGTGAATTTGTCTTTTTGGATACATCGATGGAACAATCATTAATCTATTTGGCAACAAAAAATAAAATCGTGAATAGTTCCATAAGTAATTTTGTCACAGAATAAAAAAAGGAAACAATTAAATCCTATACCTTTTCCAATAATTGATAAAAAACGATCCCCGCGTGATTTGATTGTAGTCACGCGGGGACGTTTTTTTATCAGCAGAATACCAGTTTTCCATCCCTGGCGGTAGCGGTAACGGGTTTGCTGCGGTCCACCTGACCAGACAGAATCATGGTGGAAAGGTTGTTGAGCAGCAGCGTCTGCAACGCCCGTTTTACCGGGCGGGCTCCGAACTCGGGATCATATCCAGCACTTGATATGAGATCTATGGCAGAATCGTCAATGGTAAGATTGATGCCGCTTTCTGCCAGCATCCTGCAGACACCCTCGGTCTGGAGTTTTACTATCTGACGTATCTCCGATTCGCGCAAAGGCATGAATACTACCGTTTCATCTATTCGGTTCAGAAACTCGGGGCGGATGGTCTGCTTAAGCATCTCAAGCAGATGCTTACGGGTCTCGTCGAGCCATTTCTGACGTTCTGTATCGGAAGAACCTATCTGTGCTGATTTCTCACGTATATAATCACTTCCCAGATTACTGGTCATAATTATAATCGTGTTCTTGAAGTTTACGGTTCGTCCCTTGTTATCAGTCAGACGTCCGTCATCAAGTACCTGCAGCAGGATATTGAATACGTCCGGGTGAGCCTTCTCTATCTCATCAAACAGCACCACGGAGTAGGGTTTGCGCCTTACAGCCTCGGTCAACTGGCCTCCCTCGTCATAACCTACGTATCCGGGAGGCGCTCCGATAAGACGTGTCACTGAGAATTTCTCCTGATACTCGCTCATATCTATTCGAGTCATCAGCTTCTCGTCATTGAACAGATACTCGGCAAGCGCCTTGGCAAGTTCAGTCTTGCCTACACCGGTTGTACCCATGAATATGAAACTGCCTATAGGACGTTTGGGGTCCTGCAGTCCGGCACGGCTGCGGCGTACTGCGTTGGCTACGGCGCTTATGGCCTCCTCCTGGCCTACAACACGCTTGTGCAACTCCTCTTCCAGATGCAGCAGTTTCTCGCGCTCGCTCTCCAGCATACGGTTTACGGGTATACCTGTCCAGCGGGATACCACTTCGGCTATATCATCGGCGGTAACCTCCTCCTTGACAAGGGCGCTGTCACCCTGCTTTGAGTGTAGTTCCTCCTGTATTTTGGCAATATCGGCCTCCAACTCCTTGAGCTTGCCGTAACGGATCTCGGCCACACGACCATAATTGCCGTCACGCTCGGCGTTGTCGGCCTCTATCTTGAGTTGCTCTATATGCTGCTTATCCTGCTGGATCTTGCTTACCAGTGCTTTCTCGGACTCCCATTTCTGGCGGATTTGCTTTTCCTGTGCCTGAAGGTCGTCAATCTCGGCGTTGAGTTGCTTGAGTTTAATGGTGTCGTTCTCACGCTTGATGGCGGCACGCTCTATCTCAAGCTGCTTGAGGCGGCGCGTTATCTCATCCAGTTCCTCAGGAACGGAGTTACGCTCCATACGCAGTTTGGCGGCTGCCTCATCCATAAGGTCTATGGCCTTATCTGGCAGGAAACGCTCTGTTATGTAACGGTTTGAGAGTTCTACGGCGGCTATCACGGCCTCATCCATGATACGAACCTTGTGGTGGTTCTCATAGCGTTCCTTAAGTCCACGCAGTATCGAGATTGAACTCTGCACATCGGGCTCATCGACCATGACGGTCTGGAAACGGCGCTCCAGTGCCTTGTCCTTCTCAAAGTATTTCTGATACTCGTTCAGGGTGGTGGCACCTATGGCGCGCAGGTCACCGCGGGCCAGTGCTGGCTTAAGTATGTTTGCAGCATCCATTGCTCCTTCGCCGGCTCCGGCACCCACCAGGGTGTGAATCTCATCTATAAAGAGAATGAAATTGCCATCGGACTGTATAACCTCGTTTATTACACCCTTAAGACGCTCCTCAAATTCACCTTTGTATTTGGCGCCTGCTACAAGTGCGCCCATGTCAAGTGAATAGACTGTCTTGGACTTAAGGTTCTCAGGGACGTCACCGCGTACTATACGCTGTGCCAGACCCTCTATTATAGCGGTCTTACCGGTTCCAGGCTCACCTATCAGGATAGGGTTGTTCTTGGTTCGGCGGCTTAGAATCTGCAGGACCCGCCTTATCTCCTCGTCACGGCCTATAACCGGATCGAGTTTGCCCTGGCGTGCCCGCTCGTTCAGGTTGATGGCGAACTGCTCCAGGTTTTGCGGTTTGTTCTGATTGTATTCCATAGTGTCTTGTTTTTTATTCCTATGAAACAGTGCACAACAAACAGACCACAAGCCGTTCTGCGACAAAATGTCGTAGAATAATTCCGGTAGGCTGACAGATTGACAATCAGCCGATTACATTCTCTGCTTAACTATCTCATACATAAGCACTCCGGCTGCGACAGAGACATTGAGTGACTCTATCTTGCCAAGTATGGGTATACGTGCCCATTCATCACAGAGTGCCAGATGCTCCTGCGGAATACCCTTGTCTTCGGCTCCCATAATGAGGCATACCGGACCGGTGTAATCACCTTTGGTATAGTCTTTATCACCCTTCTCGGTGGCTCCTACAATGCGTATTCCGCTGTTCTTGAGGAACCTTATGGTCTGACTGATATTGTTCTCACGGCATACAGGCAGGATATGGAGTGCGCCGGCCGATGTCTTTATGGCGTCGGCATTCACGCTTACGCTGTTACGGGACGGAAGTATGATGGCATCCACACCGGCACATTCGGCCGTACGTGCAATTGCGCCGAAATTACGGACATCGGTCACACCGTCCAGCAGTACAAAGAACGGATCCTTGCCCTCTTCAAAGAGCATCGGGACAAGGTCCTCAACATGCTGATATGTTATCTGGGTGGTGAATGCTATCACTCCCTGATGGTTCTTGCGGGTAATGCGGTTAAGACGTTCCAGTGGTACTCTCTGTACCGGAATGCCCAACCCTTTTATGGCTGCGAACAGCTCCCTTGAAAGGTCGCCCTGCATATCCTTCTTGATAAGCAGGCGGTCAATCTCCTTTCCGGCCTCTACGGCCTCTATCACGGCACGGATGCCGAATATCATCTCATCTTCCATTGTTGTCAATTAGTGCTTTTGCGTTGTCAAGAGCTGCCTGGGTGAGGATTGAACCGCTCATCATTCCGGCTATCTCACGTATGCGGTCATCGCCATCCAGTACGGCTATGCGTGTATGCGTGGCGTCCTGTTCATCGGTCTTGAATACTTTGTAGTGTGTCTGGCCTAAGGCGGCTATCTGAGGCAGGTGGGTGATGGCCAGCACCTGACGTTTGCCGTCGGACATCTGTTTCATAAGCAGAGCCATGCGCTCGGCCACGGCACCCGATACGCCTGTGTCAATCTCGTCGAATATGATGGTGGGCAGTGCGCGTGCTCCGGCCATCAGTGACTTGATACAGAGCATTACACGTGCTATCTCACCGCCCGATGCCACCTGCGATATATCCTGCATTGGAACCGATCTGTTGGCCGAGAACATGAACCTGAGGTCATCATGTCCCGTGCGGTCAAAGCCGGCGGCAGGCTGTATGTCAATGCCGAACTGGACATTGGGTATACCCAGCGGCACAAGCATCTCCTTTATATCCTTTATTATGGCGTCGGATGCATTCTTCCTGGTCCCGGTAAGTTGGGCAGCCATTTTCTCCATCTCTACACGGGCGCTTTCTGTCTGCTTGGTAAGTTGCTCAATGTCAAACTCATATGAACCTGTGCGGTCCAGACGGGTGCGGATGCTTGCGGCCAGTTCCAGAAGTTGGGCTATATTCTCTTTCCTGTGTTTTTTAAGCAGCGAATAGATAAGGTCCAGACGCTCGTTGACCTGCTCCAGGCGGGCGGGGTCAAAGTTTACGCTCTCCTGGGCATCATCGACAGTTACTGCTATATCCTTTAGTTCAATAATGCAACTCTCCAGACGCTCGGCAAGTTCCTGTGCCTGAGGATAGTTTTTCTGTGCCGAACGCAATGACTGCAGTGCCATGCGGAGTTTCTGAATGCAACCCTCCTCATCGCCCGACAATATTTGTGAGGCGCTGAAAAGTTCCTGCTTTATCTCCTCGGCATGGTCCAGAATGTCGGATTCACGTTCCAGTTCCTCCTGCTCGCCGTCAACGAGTTTGGCGCCATCCAGACCTTCAAGCTGGAATTCCAGATACTCACGGTCGGTGTTGTCGGACTCAAATTCGGCCTTGAGACGTGCCAACCTGGTCTTGAGTTCTGACCAACGGTCATAACTCTGCTCGTATGCGGTTTTGGCAGTGCCGTTTGAAGCTATGGTATCCACAACGTCAAGCTGGAAGGACTGCGTGCCCAGAGCCAGGTTCTGATGCTGTGAGTGAATGTCTATGAGGCGGCATCCCAGGTCACGCAACTGGGTGAGCGTAACGGGGGTGTCGTTTATGAATGCGCGGCTCTTGCCCGATGCGGAGAGTTCACGGCGCATTATTGTCTCGTCGGGGTCAAAATCCAGTTCGTTGTCGCGGAAAAACTCCTCCAGCGCGTATCCTGTTATGGAGAATATACCTTCAATCATGCATTTGTCGGCTCCCTGACGGATGGTTTTGGAGTCTGCACGTCCGCCCAGCAGAAGGTTCATGGCACCCAGGATTATTGATTTACCGGCACCTGTCTCACCGGTCATGACAGAGAAACCGTCCCTGAATTCAATATCAAGACGGTCTATCAGCACGTAGTTTCTAATGTGTACTTCTTTTAGCATCAGTCTGTTTTTATGGTATTCCAATCATTTGAAAGCGAGGGGTTCACTTGGCTCAGCAGATTCTTTACCTGCTGTTTCTCCTTGCTTATACCCGCGCTGTAAATGTTTATCAACTCGTTTTTCTTTATTTCGGTAAACAGAGTGGGCAGGGCCGATGTGCTCTTGGCCTGTTTGGCTTGCCTGAGCAGTTCCAGGCTCTCGGTTATAGTTGCGCGCCCGCGGTCTGCGTTGGCCGACATATCGTCCAGTCCTTCACGGTGATACTTGTACTGCAACTGGCGGAAAGGGGCCATTGAGCCGTTCATGTAGTCGTTTATGATGGAATAACGGTTGGCCTGGGAATCGAAAGAACGCCATCCGCTGCCCAGTGACTGTGCGTTGGCGGCTATATTCTCTACCTGACGCAGAATATCGGTACCTCCGTTGGGTGACATGGTGTCAAAATCAAGCCCTATTATCAGAAGGCTGTAGTAAGCCAGTATGGCTGTAAGGTTATTATCCGGGGTGATTCCGGGGGTATATTCAATGCGGTCCTGCTCGGTGTAGTTGAACTCAACCTCCGTATCGCGATAATTGAATACGGTGGTGTTGTATGTAGAGCCGAATACAGGACGGCTACTCTGTACGGTGAGGTCACAGGTCATTTTACCGCTCTCTTTCTCATATTTGTTTACAGTGAGATTTAAATTGCACTGGATGCGCTCCTTGTCGGTAAAATGATAATCGGTCCAGACCTGATGGGTGAGAAACTCCCTGATAGCGCTCTCCAAAGAGGTGAACACATCCTTGTCTGTACCCTGGATCTTTGATGTGTTGACAGTAAGAGTGGGGTTGAGTTCCTGAGCCTGTGCCCTGAAAGGCATGAGCAGGAATGCAAGGCAGAACAGCAATCCTGCCAGTTTGCTGACGATGGCCTTGGCTACATTCTTTTTGGACTGCAGGGGCAGTTCATCACTTCCGTTACGGTCTATCAGGGTAACCTTGTTGGTGTCATAACCAAACCCGGCACCTTCATCACGCAGAGAGTTGAGAACAATGAAATCCAGATTCTTGCGCTCCAGTTTGTCCTGTGCGTTGCTGAACTCATCATTTGTCTCAAGTGCAAAACCCACCATGCGCTGGTCGGGGCGCTTGATTGCTCCCAGTGATGCTGCAATATCCGGGTTGGGCTTGAGCGTGAGAGTAATCTCACCCTTGCGCTTTATCTTGGTGTCCGATGTCTGGACCGGAGTGAAATCGGCCACTGCGGCACACAGTATGGCTGCATCGGATTTGGGGAAATGCTCCATTGCGGCCTCATACATCTGCTGTGCCGATGTTACGTCAATCCTGTTTATTCCTGGATTTTGGGTCTTGAGATTAACCGGGCCGGCAATGAGTGTTACATCGGCACCGCGTGCGGCACACTCCTCGGCCAGCGCGAATCCCATCTTGCCGGTAGAGTAGTTGCCTATAAAACGTACGGGGTCTATGGCCTCATAGGTGGGTCCCGCTGTTATCAGGACTTTTTTTTTTGAAAGCTGTGCCTGTTTTGAAAAGAACTCCTCAAGAGCGGCTACAATTACCTCGGGCTCCTGCATGCGGCCTTTGCCTACAAGCTGGCTGGCCAACTCTCCGCTGGCTGGCTCAATGAATATATTGCCGATGGATGTAAGAGTCTCAATGTTACGCTGTGTAACGGGGTGGCTGTACATGTCCAGATCCATCGCGGGGGCAACGAATACCGGAGCCTTCATTGAGAAGTATGTGGTAATGAGCATATTGTCTGCAACTCCGTTGGCCATCTTGCCAAGCGTTGCGGCGGTGCAGGGGGCAATCAGCATGGCATCGGCCCACTGTCCCAGGTCCACGTGGCTGTTCCATGAGCCGTCGCGACGGTCAAAGAACTCGCTTACCACGGGCTTGCGGGTGAGGGTGGAGAGGGTGAGCGGAGTTATGAACTCCTTACCGGCAGGTGTCATGACCACCTGAACCTCGGCTCCTCGCTTGATGAGCAGACGTACCAGGAAAGCGGCCTTGTAGGCAGCAATACTTCCGGTCACTCCCAGAACAATATGTTTACCGTTCAGAACTTCCATTATCTGGATTGCAGTTTTATTCTTGTAAGAACCTGTTTGGTGTTGAGTGCAAAGTCACCCTGCAGTATCCAGGAGTAGTATCCGGGATCACGCTTGAACACCTCTACAACAGGTATATCCTTGTATTTTCCAAAATTGAATACCTCCTGACCCTTGTCGTTGAGAACGATACGGCCGGCAAAATCCACGTTGCGTGTGAACGATGAGAACTCTGAGAGGAATCCCATATCGTTCTTGAGTTCATCGGGATAGCGGTCCAACTGGGCCATCAGAACCTCATATGTGGCACGGGTGTCACCGTCGGCGCTGTGGGCATCGGTCAGATCCTTGCCGCAGTAGAACTTGTAGGCTGCCGTAAGGGTGCGCTGCTCCATCTTGTGGAATATCACCTGCACGTCAATGAAACGGTGACGGCTCAGGTCAATGTCCACGCCTGCGCGCAGGAACTCCTCGGCCAGCAGGGGTACGTCAAAGCGGTTTGAGTTGAATCCGGCTATATCGCTGCCTTCAAAGTCACGTGCAATCTCCTTTGCAACCTCCTTGAAGGTGGGGCAGTCCTTTACATCGTCATCATAGATGCCGTGTACGGCCGATGACTGCTCGGGGATATGCATCTCGGGGTTGATACGGCGGGTATGCATGTCCTCATTGCCGTTGGGTGAGACCTTGAGGTAAGAAATCTCTACTATGCGGTCCTGAACAGTGTTGGTGCCTGTTGTCTCCAGGTCAAAGAACACTACCGGTTTGTCAAGATTGAGTTTCATCAGTCGTTCAGAACCATTGGCATGAGCAACATAAGCAGATTCTCGCCCTCAGCCTGCTCTGTGGGAACAATCACACCTGCACGTGAGGGATCGGCCAACTGGAGCGTAATCTCCTGGCTGGGAATATTGTTGAGGATGTCAATCAGGAAACCGGCCTTGAAACCGATGCTCATGTTGGTGCCCTCATACTGGCATGCCAGGCTCTCCTTGGCGGATGTTGAGAAATCTATATCCTGGGCCGATATGTCAACCTTATCCTTCTCAATGCGCAGTTTGATAAGACCGCTGCTGGCAGGTGAGAATACTGATACGCGACGCAGAGCGGTAACCAGTGTCTGACGGTCTATGATCAGGTGATGCGGGTTGTTCTGCGGGATAACTGATGCGTAGTTGGGGTATCGGCCGTCAATGAGGCGGCATACCATACGGAACTCAGGCAGTGAGAAACGTGCTATACGGCTATCAAACTCTATGGTGATAGTCTCTGCCTCCTTGCCTATGAGCGAACGGAAGAGTGATGCCGGCTTCTTGGGCAATATGAATGATGACTTGCCGTCGGCCTTGACGTTGCTGTTGCGGCTGCATACCAGCTTGTGGCCGTCGGAGGCAACGAATGTGGCGCCCTCCTCGTTGATGTCAAAGTAGATACCGTTCATCACGGGACGGAGTTCGTCATCGGCCGTAGCGAAAATAGTGCGTGCCAGACCGTCTGACAGGACCTGGGCCGATATCTCCAGACTTACAGAGCCCTCCTGAAGGACTGCGGGGGTGGGGTATTCATCGGCGTTCTGGCCAACCAGTTGATACTCACCGTTCTGATATTTCACAGTAACCTCATAACTGCTGTCATTTACGATAAACTTGAGCGGCTGCTCGGGAATCTCCTTAAGTGCGTCCAGAAGAGTCTTGGCGGGAAGGGCAATCTGGCCGTCCTTGTCTGACTCTACTATATCTACGACAGTCTCCAGTGTGGTGTCGTTGTCGGCAGCGGTTACGGTCAGTTTTCCGCCTTCAATGCGGAACAGGAAATCCTCAAGAATAGGGTAGATAGCCTTAGGGTTAATAACGCGGCTGATAGCCTGCAGACGGCTTGAAAGGGCCTGGCTTGATACTGTGAAATTCATATATATTCCTTTTTGTTTTTGTACGGTTTGTGCGTCTCACAAAGATAGGGAAAAGTAATGGTAATGTGGAAAAAATAGAGTGGAAAAATATGGGACTCAAAAGGGAAATGTCTTAAATTCGCGCAAAACATTTAAATACATCAGGAATAATGGATATTACAGGTAAAATTATCGCAGTCCTTGAGCCCCGTTCAGGTGTGGCCAAGGCATCAGGCAATCCGTGGAAAATTCAGGAGTACGTATTGGAGACTATCGGCGAGCAGTATCCCAAGAAGATGATGTTCAGCATCTTCGGTGAGGACAAGATCCAGCAGGCCGCCATCAATATAGGTGATGAGGTAGTGGTAAGTTTTGACATCAACGCCCGTGAGTTCAACGGCCGCTGGTACAATGATATCCGCGCATGGCGCGTGAGCCACGAAGTAAACGGCGCCGCTCCCGCAGCCCAGCCCTATGTAGATGCCGCTCCCGCCGCATCCGCTCCGGATCCCTTCGCACCAAGTAACGAAAAAGACGATTTACCATTCTGAGGGCACAAAAGGGACGGTTCTTACTGTGCCCTTAATCCAAGAGAACTTTTGGGGTATCAGTATCTGAAACTACGCGCTTCGCGCTATCCCTCCCATCCATAATAAGACGCTCTGAAAGGCATGAGTAAACTCCTACCTTCCAGAGCATCTTCTTATGCACGGGCCCCTCCCGTTCACAAGCCCACGGGCGGCCATGGTTTCTGATACCGATACCCCAAAAGTTCTGTACACCTTGGAATATATTCAAAAAGGGCACAGTAAGAACCGTCCCTTTTATGGTCGTTTATCTGTGATTCTTGTAGTGACCGATAATGATTGGGGGATTGCTGCAGTCTTTTACTTTGCGGTAGAACGCCTCCACCTCAGGACTGTATCGGTGGTCGTAATCCTTGCTGTTTATGCGTTCCAAAGTTTCCTGTATCATCTCAACATCCACAAACGCAATGATATCATTGCCGTAAACCGAAGACACTCTGTGATACGGGAATCTGGCGTGTACGGTGTCGGGGTCTATGCGGAATATCTTTGAAGTCTCTTTATCGAAAATGAATATATCCTCATAATTGCCGATATACATATAGTCCTTCATATCCATGAAATTACCCAGACAGTATGAATAGAACTCGTCATCATTCATTTCAATACCTTTTTTCATCTTTTCGGGTGCATCGGGAATAAAGGACATTTTGGCTATGTACTCAGACTTGCCGCCGTTCATGCGGTAGATGTGGTTGTCCATCTTGCGGATTACATATGTGGTGTCAGAATACTGGTTGAATATTCCGATAGCGGTTTGTTTGCCTCCTGAATTATCATTTGTAATTTCACCTGACATCGAGAATTCGCTTATGTCAAAGAAGAAGCTTTGGTTAAGATGATATTCCTGCAGGTCAAGTGGAGTGCTTATGCTACCATCTTTATTGATGTTGAAATAATCGTGCGAGGGTATGTTGTGAATGATGTTATCCTGAATTATCAGTGTGCCGTCCGATGTCATCTTAGCAATATCCATCAGTACGCAATTTTCGTCAAGAGTATCGGTAACGGTCTGCCCAAGATAATTGCCGGCATAGTCATACCTTTTAATTGTAACAGTACTTGGGTGTCCGAAGCTTTGAGCTATCAGCACCTCATTGTTATCTCTGTCAAGAATCCATTTTTCCAAGGTCAGCACCTCATTTCTGCCACGCCCTATGCGGCCGATGTTGTTGAGATAGTGGCCTGATCGGTCAAACACCTTGATTGTGGTGTTCTTGTAGTTGTCATAAGAAGAACTGTGTACAAAGAACAGTCCGTCATCGTACTGAATACCCTGGTTGATTATGCCAAGTTCGGCATCCAGATTATCGTCCTCAAGAATGATATACTCCCAACTTTCAAGGAAATTGTCATCGAATGTACCGTCCAGACGGATTACATCATTGCCGGTCTTGCTCTTGCAGGCCGAGAGTAGGGACACTGCTGCAAAAAACAAATAAGGATAAAGTCTCATATTGCAAACTATTGATGATTTAGGGACATACGGGACGGACGGCAAGGGACTGGCAGCGGGATTTCATTCCGATGGAGGCTTCCCTGACAGATAGTTCAAGGGTATATGCATCGGACGGATAAAATGTGCCGCAGTCTCTTGACCAATAATGGCCGCTCTTAGTGGGATTGAATATCTTGCCGTCGTCATAGGTTCCTGTAACCGGAATGAAAATGGAGCGGTCAGTATAACCGGGTTTCTTGCCGGTTACCAGGTATCCGTTGATGTCATTGCGGGTGGTCCAGGTCCAGGTGCAGTTGCCAAGGAGTTCTTTCATCTCGGCCTTTGTGGGAATGCGCCAGTTGCCGCCCCATTTTTTATGGGCTACGTCATCGTCCGGTTCCAGGGCCGATAAGCTGTCGGCCAGTTCGTGCCATCCGTATTGGGAATTGCTGCAGTATTTTGAGATTTCGTTTTTGTCTCCTTCGGTGAACCTGTATGTTTCCCAGTTGTTGATCCTTTTATTCTCCGTTTCACCCCAGGAGAAGTATTCTCCGTGTTCTTCGGGCTTATCGGCACCTATATTACAGGTGCCCCATTTTACACTTAGTCCAAGGTCAACATACTGATGTTTTGATTGGGCCGATGAGAACGTCGTTATCAAAAATAAAGTGGAAAAGGTCAGTGCAGTTATTCTCATAAACAAAGATTATTGATACTCTGACAGCAAACATAGGACGTAATCGCCTAGTTTCCAAATCCGTTAACCTTATTTATGAAAACACGAAAAGCCGCAGACGATGCGGCTTTTCTGTATTATGAGGACCCTAATAAGGTTACGAATTCATGCTGGCCAGGAACTCGGCGTTGTCTTGAGTGTTCTCAAGACGGTCCTTGACAAACTCCATAGCCTCGATGGGATTCATGTCGCTCAGGTACTTGCGCAGTATCCACATGCGGTCCAGAGTGGTCTGGTCAAGCAGCAGGTCGTCGCGACGGGTGCTTGATGCCACGATGTTCACTGCCGGGAATATACGCTTGTTGCTCAGGTTGCGGTCCAGCTGGAGCTCCATGTTACCTGTACCCTTGAACTCCTCAAAGATAACCTCATCCATCTTGGAGCCGGTATCGATAAGGGCGGTGGCTACTATTGTGAGTGAACCTCCGTTCTCAATGTTACGGGCGGCACCGAAGAAACGCTTGGGCTTGTGCAGTGCGTTGGCATCGACACCACCGGAAAGAACCTTACCTGATGCAGGTGCTACGGTGTTATAGGCGCGTGCCAGACGTGTGATAGAGTCAAGGAATATCACTACATCGTGTCCGCACTCAACCATGCGCTTGGCCTTCTCTATAACGATGCTGGCAATCTTTACATGATGCTCGGCGGGCTCATCGAATGTTGATGCTATGACCTCGGCCTTAACGCTGCGGGCCATATCGGTAACCTCCTCGGGGCGCTCGTCGATGAGCAGCATTATCATGTATGCCTCAGGATGGTTTGCGGCAATTGAGTTTGCTATGTCCTTGAGCAGTATGGTCTTACCGGTCTTGGGCTGGGCAACTATCAGGGCGCGCTGTCCCTTACCGATGGGTGCGAACATATCAACCACGCGGGCCGAGAGGTTGTCGTTCTTGCCGTTGCACAGTGTAAACTTCTCATCCGGGAACAACGGTGTCAGATGCTCGAACGGAACGCGGTCACGTGCCACGGAGGGCTCCAGGCCGTTTATGCGGAACACCTTGACCAATGGGAAATACTTTTCACCTTCACGCGGCGGACGGATAACGCCCTCCACAACATCGCCGGTCTTAAGGCCAAATAGCTTGATCTGTGACTGTGATACGTAAATGTCATCGGGCGATGCCAGATAGTTGTAGTCCGATGAACGCAGGAATCCGTAGTTGTCGGGCATTATTTCAAGTACGCCTTCACCCTTAAGCACATCACCAAAGTCATACATGCGCTCCTCCTGACGGCGGTTCTGGTTCTGCTGGTTGTTCTGGTTCTGGTTATTCTGCTGACGCTGGTTGTTCTGCTGACGCTGGCCGTTCTGCTGGCCGTTCTGCTCAGCGCGGAACTGCTCCTGACGGGGCTGCTCGGGCATTTCCTGAACATCAGTCTGGGCGGGCTGCTCCAACTGGACTGCAGGCTCTGCAACCTGACGTACAGGCTCTTCCTCCTGCTCGTAAGCGTCAGTAACCGGCATGGTTACATTCTCATCGTCAATCTCGGGCAGAGGTACCTCAACCTGCTGCTTGCGTGGGCGTCCACGACGCTTCTGCTGGCCTGCCTGCGGTGCGGGCTGGGGGAGTTCATCCTTTCTGGCGGGCTCACTTGCTGCTGTTGCAGGCTGCTCCTGAACGGGCTCCTGTACGGGCTGCTGTTGTGCGGCCTCCTGATCGGGTGCCTTATCCTTATTATTATTGTTGTTTGGGCGGCCGCGCTTTTTCTTTCCCTGAGCAGCGGGAGCGTTTTCTTCCTGAGGCTTATCCTCCTTGGGAGCCTGAGGCTTATCGGCCTCCTTTACCTCTTTTACCTGAGGCTTGGGCGCGTTCTGCTTCTTCTCTACGGATTTGGCCTGGCCGTTCTCATCGGCGGTATAGACTTTCTCGGAGTCGCTCTTGCGGGTTACCTTCTTGCGGTCGCGGCGCTCCTTTTCGGGCTTGTTCTTGGCGGCTGATATAGCCTGCTCATCCAGAATGTCATAAACCAGCTGGTTCTTGTCATCCTTGGCCTTGATGCCCATCTCTTTTGCAATGGCCTGGAGCTCATCCAGACTCTTGCTCTTTAATTGCAGTATGTCAAACATTGTTTTATTGGACCTTGGCAATATCCGAGATGCACTACGGGCACACTGACATTACGTAAGGTATGTTTAATGAAAATTCGGATTGATTGCCGCTTTTGGAAATCCCTTGGAAGGACTGTATCGCGGCTTACGGGCACAAAGATACTGCAAAAATCCGATTTGGTGTGCTCTCACGGCGATTTTTTTGCTTTCCCGCCAAAGTGTCCCACAGCGAACCGCTTTCTGGGCGCTGTGAGGCCGATGAGCGTGTTACACATCCCCTGTATGAGCATGTGTCCCACAGCCACCCGCGAGAGAACGTACTCTGAGCGGGGTGGGTGTGGGACACTTTGGCAGGAAAGGTATTTACTTAAGGTGTTAATCCTGCTTGTAGGTGACGTTTATTCCATCCATTTTGTTCAATGCGTCCTGGAGGGTGTTGAATTCTTCCATGGTTCTGGGGGTATTGGGCAGTACAAATGATCCTTCGGTACCTTTCTTACCCAGTTCCTTGAGTTTAGAATCCAGATCCTCCATCCTGATGACTGACTGCTGCTCCTGCGGCGAGAGTTTTTCCTTGTAGGTTATCGTGCAGGTTACGGCCTTGTTTCCGCTTTCGGCCTTTTCATACTTGACCAGGATGACGTCTTTGACCGGTTCGGGTTTGCGGAAATTCATAGGTATGTAAGATTTTGAGATTACAGGTGTGCCGTCAGCTTTCAGGGCAGGGGTCCATGCGGGCATCATGGATACCACGCGGATTGCTTCTGCATCAAGGAGAGGATGGATGGGATCTTTTACCTGGACATCGGTAACCTTACCGTCCGGCTGGATTGTAAATAATACCATAACGCGTCCCTGGATGCCTTGTTCCTTGGCTTCCTGGGGATATTTCAAATTCTGACTTATGAAATTTATCATTGCCATGGTACCGCCCGGATATTCGGCCGGCTTGTCTATCTCAGGCTCTTCCTGTGCATATGCATTTACACTGCCGGAAAGCAGCATGACCAGGGTTGCCGCAAACAAAGTTTTGAATCTTTTAAGACTGTTTTTTCCCATAATTATTGGTTTTAAAAGAGTGATGATGAGGTTACAAGTAATGAAAGGTTGACGTCGTCCTGCGCGATGCTGCGGCAGGTGTCGGCGTAATTGAAGGCTGTTGTCGCGCCATTGTAAGTGCTGCCCAGTTTGGGCATTGCAAAGCCGATGACGATGCCCGCGAGCATGGCTGCCACTGCAACCCAGGATGGTATGCGGCGGCGCAGCAGTTTAGGCTCGCTGTCAGTGATTTCCAGTGAAGGCAGGGGCATGTCCAGATTCTCCTTGTCGGCCATTGATTTGATTGATGAGAGCAGTTCCTGACTCTCATTCTCAAGTTCTTTCAGTTTGTCCATATTATTGATTTTCATTGTTCTTACAATACTCACGTACGGCTGTCAGTGCTGTATACAGACGTGATTTCACTGTGCCCTCAGGAATGTTGCATACCCGGGCAATCTCGGATAGGGGAAGTTCCTCCTCATATCTTAAGAGGAACACCACCTTTTGCGGTTCTGGAAGACGGCCTATGGCACTGCGCAGCATCTGGTCGCGCTGCTCCTGTTCCAGATGATCGGTCTCGGTTACAGGCTCGTTCTTATCGGCATTCTCAACATACTCCATGACAGTCATACGGCGTCTATACTCGTTCTTGAGCATGTTGTATGCTATGGAGAACATCCAGGTGCTGAAAGGTCTCCCTTCATCATAGCTTCCCCGGGCGGACCAAAGGCGCATGAACAGGTCCTGTGTAAGGTCACGGGCCAGTTCTCGGTCATAGCCGGTCATCCTCAGGAAGAAACCTTGGGCACGCGGGCCGTGCTCAAGGTAGAGGGTTCGGAACGTATCAGCGGTCAATCTCATCGTAGTAATGCTTCAATGTGAATTGATCCTCCTTGCTGTCCGGGTCACAGACGTGCTCCTTGTACATATCCACAATGTGAATCATTATCCTGCGCAGTTTGTCATACTCGGACTTGAGCCCTTGAGCCTTGTAATAATCCAGCAAAGACTTGAAGTTGGCAATGTAATTGAGACTGAGCTTGTAAGCAATCCTGTCAAACGTATCGGCCGAGAATGATTCAAGCAGATAGTCTGTGAGATAGACCGATTCAAAGTTCCTGCGCTTGGCTGCGAGATTGTCATACCGGCGGGTGCTGTATCTGTTTATAAGACCTTCTGAGTACAGATGCTCTCTGAAATTCTGATTACGCAGTGTGCAGGAGAAATAGACGGTACGTCCGGAGTTCTGGGCGATATAGAAAATAAGGTTGTCAAGCCACTGGTCCATCTCCTTCTGATCGCTGAATGTTTCAGGCTCCTCATATGGCTCTAAGCCTAACTGGCGGAATAATGTCTTACGATATTCTGGTTTCCACAGCATGCTCTCGTTTATGACAATACGGTCCTGGAAGAGTCCTTTGCCATACTGTATCATAAGAGGACTGAAAGTGTCGATGTCGCCCCCCACAAAGAGGATACCGTTTTCCTCCATGCCTGCCAGTGCGTTATAGAAGAATGCTAGCGTGGCATATGAGTAATCGCCTGATTCATACCATTTTTTAAGGACTCCGGGCATTAGGTCGGTCCTGCCAATCTGGGTCAGGTATATCACATATTGGGGATATAACGGCTCAAAGTCGGGTCGCATTTGCATCGCTTTGAGCATGTTGTCCTGAAGGTCATCGGGCATATTCTTACGGCTGATGAAATGATTGCACTCATAATCGATGACATAGCGCGCGTAACTCTCGGGGCGCTCTTTATGAAGCCTGTATGCTATGTCGGTCAGAGCTTTGTCATAAACATCCTGCTCGGCATCATTGAACATCTGATAGTAACGTGTGGCTGTAAACCAGTAGTACCAGGCATCGTCATTATCGGGATGCTTATTTACCTCTTTCTCCCAAAGAGCGGCTTGGTGGGCATACCACTCCGTGTCGTATTGGTTCTTGATGAATGACTCTATCTTTTCTGGCTTATCCGTGCGGGTCTGGGCCGATGCTATTGCAGTAACCAGGGCTGCTGCAAGGACTAATGGAAGCAATATCTTTTTCATCTTTTATTCTTTAATGTGATACACTTGTTGTTATTGAAGCGCTTCATGTGTGCATACACTCAAATAGGGAAAAGGTTCGGCAAAGATGTGAGTTTTTTTGCTTTTTGCCAAAGTGTCCCACAAGGAATGGCTTTCTGGGTGCTGTGGGGCCGATGAGTGTGTGGCACACCCCCTGTATGAGCATGTGTCCCACAACCACCCGCGAGAGAACGTATTCTGAGCGGGGTGCGTGTGGGACACTTTGGCGAAAAAAAGTAATCAGAATGCCGCTTTGCGGGTGCGGGACAGTATGTAACTTAATGACACCGATAGGGCGGCGGCCAGGATAAGGAAGTATTCTTTCCAGGTGGTCAGGAAAACTATTATGCCGGCCAGCGCTCCCTGATTGAGCTTATCCAGATCTACGGGGCAGATGTAGCCTATTATTACGGCAGCAGCACCAATAACTATTCCAAGAATAAGTGTAACGATAAGCGCCATGCGTCCGTGGGTGCGCTGACGGTCAACTTCGGCCTTGATGCCCTCCACCTGTTTGAGACGGCGGTTTGTCTCCAGCAGGAATGTGGGGTCATCCTTAAGTTGCGGTTTGTTGCTGCGCAGAAACTCTTCTATGTTGTCCTTTCCGTTCATATGCTAAGGTATTCTTTTAAGTGATTACGGCCGATAGAGAGCAGGTACTTTACCGTGCCAGAGGGTATTTGCATTATGGATGAAATCTCTTTTATATCGTGATCCTCAAAGTAGTGGAGCACGATTGCGGCGCGTTCCTTGTCCGGTATCCTGTCAAGAGCCTGATAGAGTTGCTGATAACGGAAAGAGTCGTCGGTTGAATCATCAGACAGGACGCTTTGCGCCTCGAATGAATCATTGGAGACCGTGTCAAGGGTCGCTCTCCTGCAGTTGTCTATAAAGCTGTTGTAGGCAATCCTGAACAGCCATGTGCTGAACTTGGACAGTCCCAGGAATGAGCCCGATGCCACATACGCACGGACCAGGGCGTCCTGGGCAATGTCATCGGCCAGGGACTGGTTGCCGCTACACAGTCCAAGCAGAAACCTGCGTAAAGGCTCCTGCTCAGCTCTGATAAGTTCTATGAACCGTTCGCGGGTCATTTATTTTACTTCTTGTCCAGTGAATTCTCTTCGGCTTCAATCTCCTTGGCAAGCATGCGCTTTCCAATAAAATAGACTATGAACAGAGCTATGCCTACTGCCAGAATCACTGCGCCATAAAAGATAAAATATGGAAGAATATTTGCCGTAACACTACCAGTGTAAGATATGATTGCTGTTGCAATGCAAATGGCTATTCCGATAAATGTAACTATGAAAGCGGCAGTAATTCTTGCCAGGAGTTTCTCTTTGATGCTCTTTTCTTTTTGCTGTGGCTTAAAGATGTCAGTGTCAACAGTTGCACCGGATTCTATTGCCTTTAAAAGAATCTCGGTTTTTTTGTTGGTTTCATTCTGTTCTTTGCGGTTGTTCATCCAGACAACGATGATAGGCATGATTACGCAAATACCGATCAAAAAAATTGAATTCATCATAATGCTTTAAGTTTTAATTGTTTAACGTTTACACCGCTTTTCCGGGCGGTTTCATACGTTAGACGTAAGCGGGTTTCAAAAGGTTGGAAAAAGGTTGTTTTTTTCAGTAAGTAAAGCTAATCCATTTTTGCAGAAAACGGTCAGAGACGCTGTAGATTTTGGTGCGATTATCGTTCTCAAATGTAATCAGTTGCTTGTCAAGCAAGGTGCTGATGGCGTATTGAACGGAACTGGGAGATTTAAGTGAGTGCTTCTTTACAAATGCTACCGATGTAACTCCGCTGGCTTTGCCTTCTTTGGCAATAGCAATCAGTGTTTCCTTTTGCTGATAGTTAAGCTGGTTCATCATGGATGCAAATATGTGCCCTCTGTCTTCCAGGATGTCTACTATAGTCTTAAGGATATCACTTTCTTCTATTGGCTTTTCCGTATCCAGATATGCAAAAGCATTGTGAAGTACATTGTGTACATAATATGTGTGTCCTTCAAAGAGGTCATATGCAAGTGAAATGGCACTTGAGTCAATTTGTCTTCCCGATTTGTTGAACTGCTCTAATGCAAACTTCATATAGATTTCTTTAGGGATGCAATCCAAGTATGTCTGTTCGGTGCTATTATAAAAAGGTCTTGCGGCTGAATTGAACATGTTTTCCAATATGTGCCTGTTGCTGCCTGCATAAATAAACAGGCAGTTATTAAGTTTCTGAATGTGGGTCCGGAGTAGGGCTTCTACGTTCTTTTCAGGATAATTGGCTATCTGCTGGAATTCGTCGATGGCAAAAATGCATGGCTTATCGGCATTTTCCAGATAACCGAATATCTCTTGCAGCGTAAGTTCCGGGGTATGGATATCCCCAAGCTTTATATCAAATGTGGGTTTGCCGGTGATGGGGTCATAACCCAAGCTACCTGTCAGAGACTGTAACCCAGAAAGGAATCTGTCAAGTGCAACTTTGCCTTTGGGTACCAGCTGGGAGTATATCTCCTTACTTAAGAACAGAACAAGTTCGTGCAAACTTGTGGTTGCATATATGTCGGTATAGAAGGTGTAATAGTTGTCTTTTACGGATGGTTGCTCAAAAACGTGGCGGATCAATTGGGTTTTACCCATTCTCCGGGGGGATGTGAGCAGGATGTGCGCTTTGTTTTGGAGCGTACGTATAATCCACCGGGTTTCTTTATCCCTGTCACAGAAATATTCTTCCGGAATGATACCGGTTATGTAAAAAGGGTTCTCCATTGTACTGTTGTTTTGTGCAAATGTAGTCATAGTATTTTGATTATACAAATTCTATAATAGAAATTCTATAATTGAGTTTTCGCGCTGGTATATTGTGCTTTATGAATGAAACGCAGATTGTTTATTCCTTAATCTGGATGCCGTCCAGGAACTTCTGGATCTTGTGCTTGAGTTCCTTCTGGGTTTGGCGGTCTCCCTTGCAGAGTTTCCTTATCTCCTTGTTTGACCTCTTGCGGAACTGCTTTTTGAGCTTGTTGAGAGTCTTCTGGTCAAACTTCTTTATCTCTTTGTCTTTGAGTTGGTTTACCATTCCGTCATCGCCTGCCAGAGTGTTGTAGATTACCTGAAGCAGCAGGAATGGCTGAGAGGAAGTAAGATCAAGATTGAAATCAAACTTGAGATTCAGGTCAACGGGCTCCTGAATACCGTCCGGGAATTTTTGCTGCAGGTCATCGGCAAACTGCTGCAGGGATTTCAGAATCTGGCTGAATTTGGGATTATTGAAACTGAAACTTGAATTGATTGTATCTCCAGACTGTGAGTAATCATTGATTGCGGTGTTCTTTGCTTGGGCTGTGGTTGAAATGCAAATGAGAGCAAAGAGACAGAATGCTCTGCTCAGGCTCTTTCTGATTATTTCTTTAATCATAAAAGGACTGGTTTGTTAATACTTTATAATCTGACGTAAAGGTAGTGTTTTTGTTAATCAGCGTATTAGAATTGATTTTTTATCTTTGTGAAGTTCTCAATGAGAGTGCCGATGACCTTTTTCCGGAAAATAACCCTTTCATTCCGATACGGGAGCGGGTATCTGATTGTTGCAGGTATTGCATCATTGTGCTTTGCCTATATTGTAGGCATTAATTCCGGTGATCCTGAAGGACTGTCTGAAGGGTTGTTCCTGTGTAAGATATTCAAGTTGCTGACAATACCCATCATCCTGTATGTGTTCCGCAAATTTGACCGCAGCGGCGCTCTCTACTTTTGGATTAATCTTGGTATAAGCAGGACCGAATACTATGTGATTCCGATAGTCATTGAGTATATCATATTCCGGATCCTGATTTTTCTGGCACCACCATTGTTTACCCTGTTGCATCTGAACTGATATGGAGGAGAACGAGAACGGAAAACTGCTTATAGACAGTGTGCAGCTGAGATTTGGAGACAACGTAGTACTTCAGAGCGCATTCGTGACTTCATACAAGGGTAGGGTGACAGGTGTGCTGGGGCGTAACGGAACTGGTAAATCCTGCCTGTTCAAATGCATCATGGGCGGCATTCGTCCGCAGAACAAGTATATCCGTCTTAATGACGAGCCGCGCACTGACTACGGGCATATCGGACTGCGTGTCAAGTATCTGCCGCAGGTTCATTTCATTCCGCCCGGCATGACTCTGCCGCAGGCGTATGAATTATATGGCGTTGATTTTGAGGGGCTTGTAAGGTTTGACGATAAGTTTGACTGCCTGAGAAGCCAGAAGGTTAAGGAACTGTCTGGCGGCGAGAGGCGCATAGCGGAACTCTATATGATTCTTAATTCCGATGCCGAGTTCTGCGTCCTGGACGAGCCTTTCTCAAATATCGCACCCATATATGATGAGAAAATCCGCGCCATGATCCAGGAGCAGAAAGCAAATAAGGGAATCATTGTAACAGACCACGTCTATGAGGAGATTCTCCGTGTGGCCGATGACCTGTTCCTGCTCCGGGACGGATTCACCTACCAGATTCACTCTCGCGATGACCTGGTCCGTTTGGGGTATATCCTTTCTTAAGTTATTTGTCGGTTCCGGTTATTTTTCGGAAGTGTTGGTAGGAGCCTCCTCGTCTTTGTTGGTTATAGTAACCTGGCCGTTTTCATTAACTGTAACGGTTGTAACTCTGTTGTGCCCATCCGGAATTTCACCCTCCACCTCTTCTACTATTCTGCTGACATAGATGTTGGAGGGATCACCGCTGTTATACTCTTTCCCATTGACAAGTATCTTTTTTACGGGTTTTCCGTTAACGGTGATATTGCCGTCCTCATCAAACTCTGCGGGTAATGCTTTGATGATTTTGTCAACTGTTTCACTGGAATTTCCGGAAAGATCTATGATCATGCCCGATCCGGAATCGACTACACTTATTCTGGGTATAGCCGGCTCGGCATTGGCAATCGCCTCCTGACCATAGAGTACTTTTCCGTTTACAATGATTTTTTGTACTTGACTTCCTTGGGAAGTGGTGATTTTGCCGTTGGCGTCTTTCTTTAAATCAGGGAGCAGGTTTAAGATTCTGTCAAGCGGCAAACCTTCCATTGCCTCTCCGTCAAGCTTAATCTCATTGACAACCACACTGGTGGTTACAGTCTTGTCGTCATTCACGTAATCAACCTTGGTTTGGGCATTGAGAGCCAGTGAAATGCAAACCAAGGGGAGAAGATAGAGTGCTCTAAGCAGACTCCTTCTGGTTGATGTTTCCTTTTCCATCATAAAAATTCTGTTTTTTAAAATGCTGTGATTGAAATTATTAGCTATTGTGTATCCGTTCATTGCGGCCGCTTTGCTTATGAGCAGATACTGATAACTGCGTATGTCGGTGCCGGCGCGAAGAACGGTGTCATCGGCCTCATATTCATGGACGGCGCGCAGGTCTATGCGGAGCATCCAGATGGCGGGGTTGAACCACTGCAGGGCGGCAATTATATCGGTTATAAGTACGTCTATTGAATGGTGGAGTGCCACGTGGGCTTTCTCATGGTCGATGACGGCGGTTTCATGGTTGCTCCAATCGGCCTCAGATATTACAATGTGTCCCATCCAACTGAATGACGGGTCGTTGCCGGGCATGACATAGACTGTGGTGCCATCGGCCAGAACCTCCTTGCGTGCGTGCCTTATTATACTGCGTACGCGCAAGGCTGATGCCAGAACCCTTGCCAGCACAAAGGTTACGCCTGCAGCATAGACTGCCATGAGAACGATGTGCCACCAGGGTGTGGATGGCTGGGCGGGAGTGCTTGAGACGGCTTGTGTGAGTTGGGTCACCGGCATAGGCAGTATCTCTGTCTTGTGGATTGTAATAATGCAAACAGGGAGTAGAAGTGACAGCAAAGCCGTACTCAAGAGCACTATCCTGTTGAGTCTGTGCCATGAATCCTTTATGAGCAGCAGACGGAAGAATATGTAGAAGACAGCCATTATGACCGCAACTTTCAATTGGTAGGTAAGGAAGGTGATCATTTTTGTTTCTTTTCCAGGTGTGAGATAAGTTCCTTGAGTTCATCGACCGATACCTTGCCGTCACCCACAAATGCCGATACCGCATTCAGGTATGAGCCAAAGTAGTTGCCGATGAAACCGCCCATGGAGAACCTGCTGTACTCCTGACGGCTGATGATGGGGAAGTACTGATAGGTGGGGCCGTATGCCTTGTGATCCAGGAATCCGTCCTGCTCCAGCTCGCGCACCTGTGTGGAGAGGGTATTGAAATGGGGCTGAGGCTCGGGGTAGAGCTCGCGGAGTTCACGCACAAATAGTGCTCCCTTGTCCCAGAAGTGGTTCATTATAACCTCCTTCTTGTCACTGAGTTTGGTAATCTCTTTTTCTTTCATAATGCTAGCGTAACTAGTGATGTTGCAAATGTAACTACTAAAATAGTTGCTCAACGATTTGTTTAGTTAATATTTGCTAAACAAGCGGTTTTTTGCCAAAGTGTCCCACAGCAAAGCGGCTCACAGCGCTTGTGGGACCGATGAGCGTGGGACACAGCCCTTGTATGAGGGGATGTCCCACATTAACCCGCGTGAGAGCGTATTCTTAGCGGGGTGGTTGTGGGACACTTTGGCGGCGGCGGGGGCTCGGGCTCGGTAACTGGAGCTAAAGTGATTTGTTGATGCTGGATATGTAATCCAGGACATCGTCACGTCCGGATTTATCCAGCGATGACGTGATGAAGTGGGGGGGGAGTTCCTCCCACTGCTCTTTCAGGGTGTCCAGGAAACGGGTTACGTTCTCGGTCAGGCGGCCTCGGCCCAGCTTATCGGCCTTGGTAAAGATGATGCCAAAGGGAACGGCGTTCTCGCCCAGCCATTCAATGAATTCCAGATCTATCTTCTGGGGCTCGTGGCGGCTGTCAATCAGGACAAAGAGTGATGTCAGCTGGGGGCGCTCCAGGATGTAGTCATTAATAATGCGTGTAAGCTGATCCTGCTGGCTCTTGCCGCGTTTGGCGTATCCGTAGCCCGGAAGGTCAACCAGATACCAGTTCTTGTTGATAAGGAAATGGTTGATAAGGAGTGTCTTACCTGGTGTGGCCGATGTCATGGCCAAGCCTTTACGGTTAGTCAGCATGTTGATGAGGCTTGACTTGCCCACGTTTGAGCGGCCTATGAATGCGTACTCAGGCATGCTGTGCTGCGGGCATTTGCTCACGTCCGTGTTGCTTATTACGAATTCGGCGCTCTTTATTTCCATCCTATACTGGTTTTATGAGCACAAAAGTACGAATTTTTGGCCGAATCCGTTAATTTTGCAGTGTTATGAATAAGGAGTATCCGTCAGCTGCATTGGAGAGGGCAGTGGGTGAGTTCGCAAAACTGCCGGGCATTGGCCGTAAGACCGCCCTGCGCCTGGTTCTGCATATGCTTTCCAAACCTGAGGAGGAGGTGAGTACCTTTGGGCGTGTGTTCTCCACACTCAAGCAGGATATCCGCTACTGCAAGGTGTGCCATAACATATCGGACACCGATACCTGCGCCATCTGTGCCAATCCCAAGCGTGATGCATCAACGCTCTGCGTGGTTGAGAACGTGCAGGATGTGCTGGCCATTGAGAGCACCATGCAGTTCAACGGACTGTATCACGTGCTGGGCGGAGTGATTTCGCCAATGGACGGTGTGGGCCCGCAGGATCTGCAGATAAACAGCCTTGTGGAGCGTGTCCAGGCGGGTGGTATTGAGGAGGTTATCCTGGCGCTGAGTCCCACAATGGAGGGCGATACCACCAACTTTTTCATTTCCCGCAAGTTGCAGCCGTTTGGCGTAAAACTGAGCGTGATTGCACGTGGCGTGGCTGTGGGCAACAACCTTGAATATGCCGATGAAGTATCACTGGGGCGCTCCATTCAGGACCGCACTCCTTTAAAATAATTGCAAATAGGATGAATACTAAGAAAATGTCTGTCAAGCTGATGGCAATGTGGATCAGCATGTATCTGATAGCAGGAATTATTGCACTGTTGTTTGAATTCGGCCCCATGAAGGGTATGGCTGTAACGGCACCCAAGGTGATTTATGTGCTGCAGGTGGTAGGAGTGCTTGCCGCTCTTGCGCTCATTCCGCTGGCTCTGCGCGGTTTCAAGAAGATGGTTGACCGCCTGGATGAGAAGGAGTACCCCGAGGATAAGATAGAAAAGATTTACATGACCTGCTCGGTGCTGCGTCTTGCCGCATTCTTGCTGGTCATAGAGTTCGGAGTGGTGCTCTATTATCTGCTGAATGATACAATAGGACTGTACATTGCAGCCATCGGTGCAATATGTTCTATGTTTGCAATTCCCACCAAGGCCGGGATTGAACACGAAACAGGTTACTTTGATTGATAATGCCGGCAGTAAGCGTCATCATAGTCAGCTATAAGGTGAGGTACTACATCGAGCAGTGCCTCAACTCAGTTTTGCGGTCGGTTCCCGATGCACAGATACTTGTGGTTGACAATAAGTCCGATGACGGATCGGTGGAATACCTGCGCGATAAGTTTCCGCAGGCCGAGATAATTGCCAATGATTTTAATGCGGGGTTCGGAAAGGCCAATAATATGGCTCTTGACAAGGCTCTGGGCAGGTATGTCCTGTTCCTTAACCCGGATACGGTTGTGGCGGAGCATACCATACCGGGATGCATCGACTATATGGATGAACACCCCGAGGTGGGTGCCGTGGGAGTGCGGATGCAGTACGGTAACGGCCGGTTTGCGCTTGAGTCACGCCGCTCGCTGCCTACGCCGTCGGTATCATTCTGGCATATGACCGGTCTGGGCAAACTGTTTCCCAAGTCAAAGGTATTCGGCAAATATCACTGCACCTATCTTAATAAGGATATGGAATGCCAGATTGACGTGGTATCGGGCGCATACATGTTTGTGCGCAGGGAGGCGCTTGACAAGGTGGGCGGATTTGACGAGGCGTTCTTTATGTACGGCGAGGACATAGACCTCTCTTACCGCATACTGCAGGCCGGATACCAGAACCGTTATCTGCCGCTACCCATAGTACATTATAAAGGTGAGAGTACCAACAAGACATCATACCGTTATGCCAAGGTGTTCTATGACGCCATGCTTATTTTCTTCAACAAGCACTTTAAGCGTTACAGCCGTCTTTTTGCTTTGCTGGTAAGAGTCGTGGTAGGTTTCAGGAAAATAGGTACTTTTATAGGACAGAACATTCATGCCCACAGCCGCAGGCTGGCCGATTACACGGAGAACTGCCTTTATGTGGGCCGAAAGGAGACTTTCGCCGATGTGGAGCGTATGATATCGGGCAGCACCTATCTGCGCAATCCGCAGTTTGTGGAGGGGGCCGATGATGCCGGCTCTGCGCTTGAGGGACGTATTGATAATGATGTAAAAGCCGTTATCTTTGACACTGACGCTTTCTCTTATGATGCCATCCTGTACTGGATGTACAGCAGGGCTCAGGAGGGCAGGCGATATACAATGGGACTTTATTCGGCCAAAACGGGCCATCTTATAACCGAGGACGAAGTGATATGACGGAGAATGATATATTATCGGACGGAAAATACCGTCTGCGTGCACCGGAGCCCGAGGATCTGGATGTGATTTTCGGTATGGAAAACGATACGTCGCTGTGGATGGCGTCGGGCAATGCCGTGCCATATTCGCGCTATCAGATCAAGAAGTATATTCTCATGTCGTCGCATGATTTCTATACTGACCGCCAGATACGGTTCATGATTGAGCGTGTGAGCGACAATGTGGTTGTGGGCAGCATCGATCTGACCGATATCGACCCCTACAACGGACGCGCCGAGATTGGTATCGCTCTGCTTTCGGAGCACCGGGGGCAGGGAATTGCATCGGCCGCAATCAAACTTATGTCGGAGTACGCAAAAAAAGTTTTGCGTCTGCGCCAACTGTTCTGTCATGTGCCGGCCGACAACAAACCGAGCATTAAATTGTTCACCAGTAATGGGTTTGCTAAGACTGGCCGTCTCAAAGACTGGCTCGTGAAAGATGAAGGTCATATAGATGTCCTGCTGCTGCAGAAAATTTTTTGAAAAAAATGTGCTCTGACGCTTGTAGGTATCAAAAATGTACGTACCTTTGTCACCGCAAAACAGCGAGGTGTGTTAGTTCAGCTGGTTAGAATGCCGCCCTGTCACGGCGGAGGTCATGGGTTCGAGTCCCATACACACCGCAAAAGAAAGCCGCCAATAGCGGCTTTTTTTTGTGGTGTGTAACACACATTTTACCTTTCTAAAAGGTTGTAGATTCAAAAAATTAGTATTTTTGCAATCAGAATCTGGGTATCTGTTGAGTCAGATTTAATAGGGAACACGGGTGAGATTCCCGGACAGTCCCGCTGCTGTATTTCTCAGATACCGTTTCAGGATGAGCGGCCGCTCCCATGGCTGCAATAAACGCCACTGACCGTTAGGGGTCGGGAAGGTTCCTGGAGCGTGAGATAAGTCAGAAGACCTGCCCAAGATTTCTAAGTTTTGCTTTAGCCCCGAGGATAGGGCGGGTACAACAAAATGACGGAAAAGAATAAAAATAAATGTGATGTTTATCGTTTGTGCCAAACGATGGGCATGAGTTATGCATATGTTTGACAACTAATTAATACTTGTTTGATGTCAGCCCGTAATAGGACTGAAGCGCAGTGATTTCCGGTGATGTGGAAATCGCGGAAAGATGGGGAGGCCGTGAGGGTTTCCTCATCTTTGCTTTTGATTAAACCATTTGAGATAAATGGAATCAAAATAATGTATGGACGTCCGTTCAATATTCAGATTCTCATTAACCGCGCTGGCCTTGATGCTGTGCGGTTCAATCCGTGCGCAGTGGGATGAACCGGTCATAATTGATGACAACTATCAGCATGTTGAGTACGCCGTGCCGGAAGGCTCTCCGTTGGTGTTCGGAGCAAGACCTGCCGGCATAGGATCCGTGTTGTTTGAGACCAATCCTACCGGGGCTAAGGTTTTCATTGATGACGTCTATCAGGGCTTGACCCCATTGCTTATAGATAATGTCCCCGACGGTACATACAGTGCCCGTTTTGAGATGGAAGGCTACCTTAATCATTATATGTCATTTGATGTGGCAGCCACGCTGAGGTCACATGTTACGGCGGGACTCCAGCCACGTCCGCATTACTTTTTTGACCGTAGTGAACTCTATACCACCCTGGTCTATGAGAATAGCCGTGTGAATGCCGAAGGGTGGGGCGTGGGTAATTCCTGGGGTGCATATTTCAAGAATTTCAACCTTGAGCAGAGCACTATAGTCCACATCGGCATAAGCAATACCGTTACTTTTGAGGGCGTTGCCGGATACAGTTTCATTTTCGGCCGGTTAAAACGTTTCCGACTTACTCCGCAGATAGGGTATACCGGCGTGTGGTATGACCATGTGGATACCGCTGTGAGCGGTTGGACGGGTTATATGCGTGGCGCTTTGAACTTTAAGTGCGGCATTACCGAGCAATACGCATTCTCGACCACTGTCCTGTATGACAAAACCGGTATAGGTTTCCGCGCCGGCATTCTCTTCTATGTAAATTAAAATACGTAACTTCGCAGTCTGAAAACTTAACGTTTTGAGATGAATAAGACAGTTACTTTCGGCGAGGTTATGCTTCGTCTTGCCACTCCGGGCTATGAGCGCTTCGGACAGGGCAACATGCTGAGTGCGACATACGGTGGAGGTGAGGCCAATGTGGCCGTATCACTTGCCAACTACGGTCTCCCCGTGTCATTTGTTACAAGAGTTCCCGATAATGATATAGCCGATGCCTGCTTGCGTGAACTGCGCGGATTCGGTGTCGATGTAAATGACGTGATCAGGGGCGGAAACCGTCTGGGAATTTATTTCCTTGAGACAGGTGCCGTAAGCCGCGGCAGTAAGGTTATCTATGACCGTGCCGGATCGGCCATTGCCCAGATTGAGCCGGGTATGATTGACTGGGACAAGGTGCTTGAGGGCGCCGGCTGGTTCCACTGGACCGGTATCACTCCCGCCATCTCCGAGGGCGCTGCTAAGGTTTGCCTGGAGGCCGTAAAGAAGTGCAATGAGAAGGGTATAACCGTATCATGTGACCTGAATTATCGCAAGAACCTGTGGAAGTGGGGCAAGAAGGCATCGGAAGTTATGCCTGATCTGGTGGCCTGCACCGATATAGTTCTGGGTAACGAGGAGGATGCACAGATGGCTCTTGGTATCAAGCCCGAGGGCGTGGACGTATCAAAGGGTGAGGTCAGTGCCGATGCATATCTGTCAGTATCACAGCAGATTATGGCCCGATTCCCGCGTTGCAGGAAGGTAATCACCACGCTGCGTACATCAATCAACGCCAATCACAACAAGTGGGCCGGCGTGCTTTATGACGGCAGGACGCTGTTCAAGTCAAGACAGTACGACATTACCCATATCGTGGACCGCGTAGGTGGCGGTGACTCATTCATGGGCGGTCTGATTTACGGACTGCGCGTCTATGAGGATGACCAGAAGGCTCTGGATTTTGCAGTTGCAGCATCATGCCTGAAGCACACCATCTACGGCGATTATAACCGTGTGACAGTAAGTGAAGTAGAGAAACTTATGGGCGGCGATGCATCAGGCCGCGTTGCCCGCTAAATATTTCAGAGATATGAGCCGATTCAAGAGATTACAGGTGCTCAACACATTTGTCGGCACCGGAATTGTCCCTCTGTTCTACAACAAGGATGCAGAGCTTGTAAAGAATGTGGTTAAGGCATGCTATAACGGCGGTGCCCGCGTATTCGAGTTCACCAACCGCGGTGATTATGCCCATGAGGTATTTGCTGAGGTAAACAAATGGTGTGCCCAGGAGTGTCCTGAGATGATTATGGGAGTGGGCTCTGTATCAGATCCAGCTACTGCAGCACTTTATATCCAGCTTGGGGCCGGATTCATTGTGTCACCCAGTCTGAATCCTGATATGGCCAAGATCTGCAACCGCCGCAAGATTGCATGGATTCCCGGCTGCGGCACCCTGACCGAGATCAATATGGCCGAGGAACTTGGCTGCGAGATTGTAAAGATATTCCCGGGCACCGAGGTGGGCGGCCCGTCATTCGTAAAGGCCATCAAGGGTCCGTGCCCCTGGACCGAGATAATGCCATCGGGCGGAGTATCACCCGATCCTGCAAGTCTTGAGGCTTGGTTCAAGGCCGGTGTAGTCTGCGTAGGTCTGGGCTCTCAGCTCACTCCCAAGGATGTAATCGCCAACGGCGATTTCAAGTTCATCGAGACAAAGGTGCGTGAGTGCATCGAGTTCGTTAAGAAGCTTAAGTAATCAGCGAAGCTCCAAACCAAATACAGATTCCAGCTCTTGTAGGGCTGGATTTTCTTTTTTCATGCGGGCGTAACGCTCCTCGCGGGTAAGAAGGTGCTCCACGTTACGTGACTGGTCAACAATGAGCTCCATATCTATGGCGGGGTTGCTGAACTGTTCGCGTATAAACCTGAGGATGCGGTCCTGTGCCTGACTGATTTCCTGAGCCATCATGGGGTTACCTGCCATTACGGTAAACAGGGTATCGGACTTAACGGCGGGATGGCAGTTGATCATGCGGTTTTTAAGGGGAGTGTCCTGCTTGGGCAGTGTGGCTGCAAATTCATTCCATGAGTTTTGCAGGGCATCGGCAGTAAGGGGCTTGGCAGGATGCTGCTCCTGATCTATAACCTGAACCGTCTGACGGCCGTGCGGCTGGTCGGGACGGCCTGCAGGCTTGTTCCCATAGATGGATGTGAATATGCTGCCGCCTTTAAGGGTAGGTATGGCGCTCTTTCGCGCAGGCTGTGGCGTGGGTTGCTGGACGGTCTGTGCGGTGACCGGCTTGGCGGTGGCCTTGGGCGCTGCCGCTGCCGGAACTGCCTGTGCTGTGGCAGTTATCGTTTTGAAAATGGGGTGTAGTCTCCTGGGCTTGCGCCCACTACTGTCATCGTCTTCATCGGCCTGTGCAGCCTGAATGAGCGTGAGTTCCACCAACAGTCGCTTGTTCTTGCTTATGCGGTAGTTCAGGTCACAGTCATTGCATATCTTGAGAGCCCTGTAAAGGAACTTCTGTGAACATTTGGCTGCCTGTGTCTTGTAGCGTTCACGCATCTCGTCGCTCATCTCGAGCAGGGGCAGGGTGCAGGCATCACGGCTTGCCAGCAGGTTGCGCAGATGCAGCATGAGTCCGCTTATAAGATGACTGCCGTCAAATCCCTTGGCCAGGATGTCGTTGAGCAGTACCATCGTGTCCGGGATGCGTTTCTCAAGGAACATATCCGTGAGGCGGAAGTAGTAGTCATAGTCTATGACGTTCAGATTCTCGATGGTTTTCTGATACGTTACCTGTCCGCCGGTAAAACTCACCACCTGGTCGAATATGGAGAGTGCGTCACGCATGCCGCCGTCTGATTTTTCAGCTATTATGGCAAGTGCTTCCGGCTCAGTGGTGACTCCTTCTTTCTGTGCTACAGACTGCAGGTGTTCTATGATATCCTTATTACTGATACGGCCGAAATCGTAAATCTGGCAACGGGACAGTATGGTCGGGATAATCTTATGCTTCTCGGTTGTGGCAAGGATGAAAATGGCATACTTGGGCGGCTCCTCCAGTGTCTTGAGGAAGGCGTTGAAAGCGGCCTGTGAAAGCATGTGGACCTCATCGATTATATAGACCTTGTACTTGCCGTTCATGGGCGGTATGCGTACCTGCTCGGTCAGGTTACGGATATCGTCGACCGAATTGTTGCTGGCGGCATCGAGCTCGAACACGTTGTATGAACGCAACTCTTCATTGAAACTCCTGCAAGACTCGCACTCGCCGCATGCCTCGCCGTCGGCACCACGGTTGGTGCAGTTTATGGTCTTGGCGAAAATACGGGCGCAGGTGGTCTTACCAACGCCGCGCGGACCGCAGAACAGATAGGTGTTGGCCAATTTGCCGCTGCTAATGGCATTCTTGAGCGTGGTGGTAAGTGCCTTCTGGCCGACAACGCTGTCAAACGTCACAGGACGGTATTTTCGGGCCGATACGATGTAATCTTCCATAATCGAATCCAATAGTTTTCAAAGATACTCATTTTTTTCGGGCCTGACCTAAATAGAAACTCCGATTTTTTGAACTACTTTTGTATTGCCAAATACGTATTATGGACAACGGATTCCTGCCTCAATTCAAAGCCTTTCTGGGTAAGCACAAATACTTGATAGTGTTTGTACTGTTCCTGCTGGTGATGCTGGTGGCCAGCGACAACAGCATGGTGAAGCGTATGGTTCAGAAACGTGAGATACGCTCCCTCCAGGAACAGTTGCGTGAGAGTGCCGAGCAGAAACGCCAGAATGAGTTGATGCTTAATGAGCTTAACAATGACAGTCTTGTATTGGACCGAATAGCTCGTGAAAGATATAAAATGCACCGTGAGGATGAGGATCTGTTCATAGAAGAGCAGCGCTGACAACATGAATAAGAAAGATAACAGGCTGATAGAGGCGTTCATGGTGACAGGAGGCTTGATGCTTCTTGCTGGTGCCGCCTCATACATAACCGGTTGGACATATTCGCCCTATTTTTATCTGGTCGGATCGCTCTTGTTTGCAAGCGGCCAGTTAGCCGACCGTTATGAGGGTGATGATCCTATCGTAAAGCGTTTGCGTTTCCAACAGGTGCTTGGCGCCTTATTTCTGCTCCTTACCGCTGCGCTGATGTTCTCTGGGCCATTGCATGACCGTCTTTTGGCCGATATGGGAGAGGGCGGCAAGATGCGTTCGTTCCTGCTGGCCCTGACCCGAAAGAACAACTGGATCCTGACACTCTCCATCGGCGCCGTATTTGAACTTTATCCGGCATTCAGAATGGACCGTTTTTCTAAAGAAAGAGAGTGATAAATCTAAACAGATACTAATACATTTAACAACTTTTAGCCGGTTAAGGGGTGGCTTTACATTAAAGAATAATAAAACCGTTTTTTGTTTTTTGCTGTGTTGTAATTTTGCGTGTCGCAAAAAGGATTTGACATGCTCAGACACCGCACTAATTTGGTCTTGACAATGGCAAGCTTGATGCTGGCCATGATGTCGTGCACCGGTCATTATAAGATAGACGGTGTCGTAGAGACCTTGGGTTATGAGGGCCGTGAGTTGTCACTTATTGAATTCCTTCCTTACCGCACCACAAAGATTGATTCATGCATGGTCCGTCACGGACGTTTCCAGATGACAGGTAAGGCCGATACCACCCGCCTTGTATTCCTTTGCAAGGATAACCGTCCCATTATCCCGGTTTACATTGAGAAGGGACATGCCAAGGTAACTCTGCTTCCCACGGAGATGACGGTATCCGGAACACGCCAGAATGACCTCTTTTACAGCTTCCTCAAGCAGAAGATAGCATATGACAACAGTTATGAGGATATGTCTCAGAGACGTATCTCCATGTCCCGTCAGGGCCTGGATGCGCGCCGTATGGAAATCATTCAGGATTCTCTCCGCATAATTGTGGACGAGTGTGAGGAGATGATATGCGACTTTATGGCCATGAATTACAATGAGCCGGCTGCGGTGGGCGTGTTCATGATGCTCAGTGCAGGTCCTGCAAATGATGTTCCGGCACTTATAAAGAGAATTCTGGATGCTGCCCCGGATTATTTCCTTGAACAGTCATATGTGGACGGATATACCCATCGCATGGGTTATAACCGTTTGGGTTCTGTTAATTAATGCCCTTTGTCAAGGGTTTCCTGGATTATTTCGCTTACTTTCTGTGCAGTCTCATTCATAGCCTGAGTCTGCTCCTGCTCTGTGGGTCCCACATCGGTACGCGGCATTATCGGCGCATGAATGGTCATGCGTACCGGATGCCAGGTTACTGATTTTGCATGGCGTGACATTACATCGTAGTTTCCGTCGATTGTAACGGGCAGGATGGGGAGCTGCAACTCCTGCGATATCATAAATGCTCCGCGTTTGAATCGGCCCATCTTGCCGTCGGGAGTACGGGTACCCTCGGGGAATATCACTACCGACATGCCGTTCTTGAGTTTGGACTCGGCCTTACGGATGCTCTCCATGGATTTTACTCTCGAGCTGCGCTCTATGAATATGTGGCCGGCCATATAGCATGCCCAACCTACGAACGGGATCTTGCCCAGTTCCTTTTTCATTACCCATTTGAACTTAACGCCCAGGAATCCGTACATCAGGAATGCGTCCCAGTAACTCTGATGGTTGGCGGCCACCACGTATGACTGGCCTTTTTGGATATTCTCACGACCCTCAACGTGAATGGGGATGAAGAACAGACGATAGAAAAGGCGTCCCCAGATCATTCCGGGCCAGTAGCCCCAGAAACGGTCATTGAAGATTGAACCTATCATTGTGGTGAGCGCTACGATGATGGTAATGACAATCATCAGGGGCAGCGCAATGCAAATCTGGTAGACAAGGTATAATGCTCTGATCATAATCTGTTGAATTCTACGGGTTTTCCTTTTATTTCTGTATCAAACTTTCCTTCATTATAGACGGCGCGGCCGTTCACCCAGGTGGTGCATACCTTCCAGTGGAACTGCTCGCCTTCAAACGGTGTCCAGCCGCATTTGTTGGGCAGATCGGCATTGGATACCTTGTAGCCCTGCTCGCTGCGTGATACCAGCGTCAGGTCTGCCTTGTAGCCCTGGCGTATGTATCCGCGCTCCCGGATGCTGAATATCTGTGCGGGGTTGTGGCACATGAGTCTTACCACATCGGTCATCTGCATTATGCCGGCCGATGCCAACTCAAGCATTGATATGAGCGAGTAGGGCAGAACGGGCATGCCCGATGCGGCGCTCTTGCATCCTCCCTGCTTCTCGGAGAGCAGGTGCGGCGCATGGTCGGTACCTATCACGTCTATGCGGCCGTCGGTGAGCGCAAGGCGAAGGGCCTGGCGGTCTGCGGCGGTCTTGATGGCGGGATTGCACTTAATGAGTGTGCCCTTGTGGTCGTAATCGGCATCGCTGAACCACAGGTGGGCGGGGCAGGCCTCGGCTGTGAACTGCTTGCTCTGCAACGGATGGTTATTGAACAGGTTCAGTTCATGAGCGGTGGTAAGGTGCAGAATGTGCAGGTGCACGCCTGTTCCTGCAGCCACATCCAGCGCCTTTGATGTCGATGCGTAGCACGCCTCCTCACTGCGTATCAGTGGATGATATTTTACGGGAGGCTCGCTGCCCAGCTGGCTTACGTAGCGCTCCATGTTTGCGTTGATGATTGATGTCTCCTCGCAGTGTACTGCAACGGGGACTGTGGCGGCCCGGAACAGCGCCTTGAGTGATGCGGCATCGTCCAGCAGCATTCCGCCGGTGCTGGAGCCCATAAAGAGTTTTACTCCGCATACATGAGCGGGGTCAATCTTTTCAATCTGGTCCAGGTTGGTGTGTGTGGCGCCTAAGTAGAAACTGTGGTTTACCAGACAGGTCTCTGCAGCGTGGTCAAACTTGTCCTGCAGAGCCTGGAGCGTGACCGTCTGGGGCACGCAGTTGGGCATATCGAATATGGTTGTCACACCTCCCATAGCGGCTGCAAGGCTTTCGGTGGACATATCGGCCTTATGGGTCAGGCCGGGATCACGGAAATGTACGTGATCATCAATTACGCCGGGCAGGAGCCACTTTCCTGCGGCATCGATAACTGTATCGGCAGTGGGAGCATCGGACGTAAAGATACCGGCTATGGTGTCGTTTTCAATAAGGACCGATGCGCGCTGCACCTGCCCTTCGTTCACCACCATAGCGTCTTTTATCAGCGTCCTGCTCATTATGCTTGCGGGGCTTGGGGCTTTTGGGGATATTTACGGAACCAGCTGGCTATCTTGAGGCGGATGACGCCGAACAGGGCCTCGCTGAATATGCCTCCGCTCATTTTGGATGTGCCAAGCTCGCGGTTAACGAATATCACGGGCACCTCCTTTATCTTGAATCCGCACTTGTAGGCGGTAAACTTCATCTCAATCTGGAAGGCGTAGCCCTTAAAGTGTATCTTGTCCAGCTCTATAGTCTCCAGAACCTGACGGCGGTAGCATTTGAATCCGGCGGTGGTGTCGTGTATGGGCAGACCGGTTACTATGTGCACATACTTGGATGCAAAATATGACATCAGTACGCGTCCCATAGGCCAGTTGACCACATTCACGCCGCTTACATAACGTGAGCCGATAGCCACATCGTAACCCTCATCGCGGCAGGCGCTCAACAGGCGGGGCAGATCGGAGGGTGCGTGCGAGAAATCGGCGTCCATCTCAAAGATATAGTCATAGCCGTGCTCAATGCACCACTTGAAACCGGTAATGTAAGCCGTTCCCAGACCCAGCTTTCCGCTGCGCTCCACAATAAAGAGGCGGTCCTTGAAATCGGTCTCCATCAGGCCCTTTACTATGGCAGCGGTGCCGTCGGGTGATCCGTCGTCAATGATAAGTATGTTGAAGTTATCCTCCAATGCCATTACGGCACGGATGATATTCTCTATGTTCTCCTTTTCGTTATATGTGGGAATGATTACAATACTCTGGTTAGTTTTCATAGTTTGTTCTGATATAACGCACAAATATAATAAAAAGGTGACAAAAGGGACGGTTCCGTTTGTCACCTTTTTCATTTATCTTTGCAGGTGCTATGACATTGGCAGATCTTAGTGGCCTTTATGGCGGGTTGGCGCAGACCAAGGCGCTGATAAAGGAGCTTGCAGGAAAACGCGGAGGAAACGTTTTTCTGCAGGGGCTCCGTGCGTCTTCGGCTCCGCTTTTGTTCTGTGGAGTGGCTCGGAACGGGGGTAAGTCTTGCATCCTTATAATACTTAATGATCAGGAGGAGGCTGCATATTTCTATCACGATATGGTGCAGACCATGGGTGATCAGAACGTGCTCTATTTCCCGTCGGCATTCCGCCGCGCCGCCAAGTACGGACAGAAGGACGATGCCAGCGAGATATTGCGCACCGAGGTGCTGAGCCGCCTTACCACCGTTACTCCCGATGCCCAGACGCTGGTGATTGTGACATCGGCCGATGCACTGGCCGAGAAGGTGGTATCAAAATCAAGCCTGGAGGACAAGTCAATACGCTTGAACGTTGGCGAGACGCTTGACCGCGAGGAACTCCAAGGCCTGCTGCTGGAACTTGGTTTCAACCGCGTGGATTATGTCTATGAACCGGGACAGTTTGCCCTGCGCGGCAGCATTCTGGATGTGTTCTCGTTCTCATCGGAGTACCCGTTCCGCCTTGATTTCTTTGGCGATGACATAGACAGCATACGTCAGTTCTCGGTCGATACGCAGCTCTCTACAGAGAAGAAGGAGAGCGTGGTTGTGGTGCCCGATATGGACAAGATGGAGGGTGCACAGGTATCGCTGATGGATTTCCTGCCGGCCGATACCGTGCTGGCTGTCAAGGACTTGCTGCTTACTGCCGACCGCATGACCACCGTAAGCCGTGAGGTGGCCGATCAGGAGAGCATGGCCGCCCGCATGCGTCAGGTCACTGCCGCCGCAACCGATAATGCCGAGCCGGTTGAGATGCCTCACCTGCTTACGGCTGAGGATTTCCTGCACAAGACCACCGGTTTCCGCGTGGTGGAGTTCGGTAACAAACCCACCGGTGTGGCATCGGCTACAATAACATTCGATACAACGCCGCAGCCGCTGTTCCACAAGAACTTTGACCTGGTGTCACAGACGCTGACCGATTATATAGTTAAGGGTTACAGGATTTATATCCTGACCGATAACCCCAAGCAGGGTGAGCGTCTGCACGACATATTTACTGAGCGAGGTGAGAACATTCAGTTTGAGACCATCGGTAAGACACTGCATGAGGGATTTGCCGACGGCATCCTTAAATGCTGCTTCTTTACTGATCATCAGATATTTGACCGATACCACAAGTATAACCTGCGCAGCGAACGTGCCCGCAACGGAAAGGTGGCGCTTACGCTCAAGGAACTGCAGGAGTTCCAGATTGGTGATTATGTGGTTCATATGGATCACGGTGTGGGCAAGTTCGGCGGACTGGTGCGCGTGCCTCAGGGTAACGGGTATCAGGAGAAGATTAAGATCATTTACAAGAATGACGATGTGGTGTTTGTATCCATCCACGCCCTGCACAAGGTATCCAAGTACAAGGGCAAGGAGGGTGAGGAGCCGCACATAAACAAGCTGGGCACCGGCGCCTGGGAGAACCTCAAGGAGCGCACCAAGGGCAAGATCAAGGATATTGCGCGTGACCTTATCAAATTGTACGCCAAGCGTCTGGAGGAGAAGGGATTTGCCTACAGCCCCGACTCTTATCTGCAGAATGAGCTGGAGGCCAGCTTCATGTATGAGGATACCCCCGATCAGCTCAAGGCCACCCAGGATGTCAAGCAGGATATGGAGAGCAGCCGCCCCATGGACCGCCTCATCTGCGGCGATGTGGGCTTTGGCAAGACCGAGGTTGCCATACGTGCCGCCTTCAAGGCTGTAGCCGATAACAAGCAGGTGGCCGTTCTGGTACCTACCACCATACTGGCTTTCCAGCACTACCAGACATTCCGTGACCGTCTTAAGGAGTTTCCGTGCCGGGTGGAATATCTGTCACGCGCCCGCAGCGCCGCTCAGACCACTGCAATTCTGGAGGACCTCAAGAACGGCAAGATAGATATAGTAATAGGTACTCACAAACTCATCGGCAAACAGGTCAAGTTCAAGGACCTGGGTCTGCTCATTATCGATGAGGAACAGAAATTCGGCGTATCGGTCAAGGAGAAACTCAAGCAGCTGCGTGCCAACGTTGATGTGCTCACCATGACCGCCACACCTATACCGCGCACGCTTCAGTTCTCACTCATGGGCGCCCGTGACCTCTCTGTCATACAGACCCCGCCACCCAACCGCTATCCCATCCAGACCGAACTCCATGTGTTCAGTCCCGATATCATCCGCGAGGCCGTCAATTTTGAGATGAGCCGTAACGGACAGCTCTTTATCGTAAGCAACCGCATATCGTCACTGCCCGATCTGGCTGCTATCGTGGAGCGTGAGGTGCCCGATGCCCGCGTGGCTATCGGCCATGGACAGATGGACCCTGATGAACTTGAAAAGATCCTAACCGGATTCATAAACTATGACTACGATGTGCTCATTGCCACATCTATCATAGAGAACGGAATAGATATCCCCAACGCCAATACAATCATCGTAAACTCCGCCCAGAACTTTGGTCTGAGCGACCTTCACCAGATGCGAGGCAGAGTAGGGCGTTCCAACAGGAAAGCCTTCTGCTACCTGCTGGCACCGCCTCTGGCATCGCTCTCCGATGAGTCGCGCCGCCGTCTGCAGGCCATTGAGAGTTTCAGCGATCTGGGCAGCGGAATCCAACTGGCCCTGCAGGACCTTGACATACGTGGAGCCGGTAACCTGCTGGGTGCCGAGCAGAGCGGATTTATAGCCGATTTGGGCTACGAGACCTATCAGAAGATACTCAAGGAGGCCGTCCGCGAACTTAAGAACGATGAGTTCCAGGATCTGTTCCGTGAGCAGGAGGCTAAGGAGAAGGGTAATGGAGCCGGTCAGGGCGCTGTCGGAAGCACCCCGATGGATGCATCACGTTACGTTGATGAGTGCACCGTTGAGACAGACCTTGACCTCTGTTTCCCTGATTCATTCGTGCCCGACGGCAGCGAGCGAATCCTCCTGTACCGCGAGCTTGACAGTATGGAGCGCGAGCAGGATATCCAGCGTTTCCGCGACCGCCTGCAGGACCGTTTCGGCCAGATTCCAAAGCAGGCCGACGAACTTATCCGCCTGGTCACCCTGCGCCGCATGGGCCGCGAGCTGGGCATAGAGAAAATCTACCTCAAGGCCGGCCGCATGAGCCTGTTCTTTGTGGCCAACCCCGACAGTCCCTATTACGAGAGCGAGGCATTCGGCGCCATCCTGGCCTACGCCGCCCAGAACCCCATGCTGTGCCGCCTGCGTGAGGAAGGTACCAAACGCAGCCTCCAGGTATCGGACGTAAAGGACATAGACAGCGCAATCGGCATCCTGCGCGCCATCCTCACTCCCGCACTCTGATTTTTCCGCACTGATAGGCTTCCACACTTTGGAATATACCAATCTTTCTTCCGATAATAATTCTGTAAAAAGAAGTGTTGTATATTTGGTATATCAAATAAAAATGATATTTTTGCTGCAAAATATTAGATATAACTAATAGAATATGGTTGATATTTATGAATTGACAGACAATGCGATTATGGCCCGGATAGGCCTGAAGCTTAAAGAGGAACGGGTGGCAAGGAACGTATCACAGAAGGAACTTGCCAAGTCCTGTGGGCTATCCATGTTTTCCATAAGCCAGATAGAGAATGGCCACAACACATCGCTTTTAAGCCTGATAATGATATTGCGGGCACTGGAGCGTCTTGATATACTGAATGACCTGTTTGCTGAAAAAGAATTGAGCCCCGTTGCATATTCTGAGGCAATGAAGAAGATGCAGATGAAAGAGAGGAAACGTGCTTATCGTTCATATACGATTGATAATCCGGACAGGAAAGTTGCGGAAGATTTTAATTGGGATTAATATATCAATAACCTAAACCAATAAGCTATGATTAACTACGCTGACATTTATTTATGGCAAAACCATGTTGCCACAGTTGCTTGGGATGAGAGACGCCTCTCATCCAGATTTGAATATACCCCGGAGTTTGCAGAATCGGGTATAGAACTCTCTCCTTTGATGATGCCGCTCATGCCTCATCGTGTCTATCAGTTTCCGGAATTATCACATGATACATTCATTGGACTGCCTGGCCTTTTGGCCGATGCCCTGCCTGATGCGTTCGGTAAGGCGTTGTTGGACAAATGGCTCGCACTATCGGGAAGAACTTTTGCCAATCCCATTGAAAGGCTCTGCTATCAGGGTAAGCGCAGTATGGGCGCTTTGGAGTTTGTTCCCGCACAGGACAACTATCTGGAATTGAGTTCAGGCTTGGAAATCAAGACTCTCATTGAAACTGCCCGTGAGGTTCTTGATGAGAAAAAGAAGCTTGATGTTAATCTGAATGTTGACACTAAGGAGGCTGTGGCAAATATCATAAGAGTAGGGACATCGGCAGGAGGCCAAAGGGCAAAGGCTGTCATAGCATATAATGAAACTACCGGTGATATCCGTAGTGGCCAGATAGAAGCTCCGGATGGTTTCAGTCATTGGCTTATAAAACTGGATGGCGTTACAAATAATGAACTGGGTGATCCAAAGCATTATGGCCGGATAGAATATGTATATTATCTAATGGCACGTGATGCAGGTATTGACATGTCTGAATGCCGTCTGATTGAGGAGAATGGCAGAGCGCATTTTATGACCAAACGCTTTGACCGTGTCAATGGAAATGAGAAACTTCATATGCAGACATTATGTGGAATGGCTCATTATGACTATAAGATGATTCATGCCTATAGTTATGAGCAGGTATTCCAAGTGATGCGCCGCTTGCGGCTCTCATACAGTGATGCTGAGCAAATGTTTCGTAGAATGGTCTTTAATGTGGTGGCTCGAAACCAGGATGACCATACCAAGAATATATCGTTCCTTATGGACCGTAAAGGCAAGTGGTCACTGTCACCGGCATACGATATGTCATGGGCGTACAATCCTAAAGGTATGTGGACATCAAATCACCAGATGTCCATCAACAACAAGTTTGATGAAATAACAAGAGAGGATCTCCTGGCTGTAGCGCAGAACGTAAACATCAAACATGCAGATCAGATAATAGATAAAGTGGTAGAATCAGTAAGTCATTGGCCCGGTCTTGCAAAGGAATACGGAATTCCAGATGATATAACAAAAGCTATCAACGCCGCTCTTCTGCTGCATTTGTAGTTGCAATCATAACAAATCCCACATATCGAAAGCGTTGTGTTTCCCTAAAAAAGGTTGACAGCGCCAACCTCGGTCCCTCGTTATTTCTGCCAAAGTGTCCCACACGAACCCTGCTCACAGAGCTCCTGAGCCCGTTCACTGTGTTACACACCCTCATCTGAGGGCTGTGTCCCACAACGACCGGGACGAGAATACGCTCTGACGCGGGTGGGTGTGTTACACTTTGGCGAAAATGCACTATATTTGCCAAAAAGATTATTAACCTTATAAACGATACAATTATGAGCAAGTATTCTGGAACGCAGACCGAGAAGAATCTGGAGGCAGCATTTGCCGGTGAGTCAATGGCACGTAACAAGTACACCTATTTTGCATCAAAGGCCAAGAAAGAGGGCTTTGAGCAGATAGCTGCAATCTTTGAGGAGACAGCCAATAATGAGAAGGAGCACGCCAAACTCTGGTTCAAGGAGCTGGAGGGAATAGGTGATACCGCTCAGAACCTGGGTGCAGCCGCCGACGGTGAGAATTATGAGTGGACCGATATGTACGAGGGCTTTGCCAAGACCGCCGAGCAGGAGGGATTCCCCGCACTGGCCGCACGTTTCCGTATGGTTGCCGCTATCGAGAAGCAGCACGAGGAGCGTTACCGCGCCCTGCTCAAGAACGTTGAGACCGCCAAGGTATTTGAGAAATCAGAGGTCAAGGTTTGGGAATGCCGCAACTGCGGTCACATCGTAGTGGGCACCAAGGCTCCGCAGATCTGCCCGGTTTGCCAGCATCCGCAGGCTTACTTTGAGGTTCACAAGGAGAACTATTAACTGTTTGCAATTGGGGAGAGTATCCCCAATTGTTTTTTATTCAATATATGATTCCAATAATTTATCGCAGGACACTGTTGATGATGTGTCTGCTTCTGTTTGCATCAAGTTAATTATCGCTTTCTGCAAAAAAAGATGATATCAGGCTGAGACCCTGGAGTGACGGACCTCTTACATGGACCGATTATCAGAAAACCGTGTTTGGGGATAATGTGAACTATTCTACAAAATTTAAATATGCATTAATATCGGGCCAGAAGAAAGTCAAGATAGATAACCATAAGTTCGTATACTATACTGTAATCTGTAACCAGATAAGCAATGAGTCATATTACAACTCTCTAAAGGCTACAGAGTGGGATCTCAGAACGGATCAGGTTGTCTTTGATATAGCAGAACTTTACTCCCGATATATCCAGAACCGGGGATTAGGCAACACTTCTCAGGTTTTTTATAAAACAAAGGACGATTATTGGGAGAGGGCCCAAAAAGAGATAGATAAGTTCCTGAAAGAGAGCAACCAAGGTAAAGACACATCGGTTGTAAGGAAATATGAGGAATCCGTCAGAACTGATCTGGAACGGACTCCAAGGAAAGAGCCGGATTTGAGTATGGGCGGACGAGTTCCGGATATGTGGGGCTTTTACTTTGCATACAACAGATGTACATTTTTAGGAAAGACCTCTTCTGACTTGGCGAATGCAAACGGCATAAGCATCGGCTTTGATCATCTGGGAATGAAGGGCTGGTATTTAGATTTTGGTTTTTCCGGTGATTTTACATCGGTCAAGACTCAAGACTTTTATTTTGACCCCACCTACAGCTATAATTGGGAGACCGGTAAGAACACCAATCTTACCCGTTTTTATATGAATGCGGGTCATACACTCAAATCCAATCAGTATTTCAGGCTAATTCCATATGCCGGTATCGGTTATTCTGAACTGGTACAACAATCCAATACATACAACGAAAAAGGGAATTCTTATTATGCAAGCGATTTCGGTGGCCTTTCGGTGATGGCCGGTTTGAATGCAGACTGGATTTTCAGGCTTACGGTCCGTCCGGACGAAGTTGTGGAGAACAGCCTGAGATTCAAATTTTTCGGTGCCTATGACCGGCTGGGAGGAAAAAACGCGTGGTCAGTCAATGTAGGTCTTGCCTTTCATTTTGACGTAAAGACCTACAACGACGCAGCAATGGTGTTTATCCCAATTCCCCTTTTCTTCTGATGATCCGATCCGCCAAAGTGTCCCACGCTCATCGGCCCTGGGAGGCTCCTGGGGACACTCGGTGTGGGACATGGGCTCCGTATGAACTAGTGTCCCACACGCACCAGGCTCAGAATACGCTCTGAGGCGGATGAGTGTGGGACACTTTGGCGGGGTGGGGCCGATTCGCGGTTATTTGTACATGAAGCGGCGGATGCTGCCCTTGGGAGTCTTGGCAAAGGGCTCAAAGCGGAGCTCGTATCCGTTTACGGTCGAGTAGGCGGGGAGCTTGGAGTTGAGCAGGCTGATGTTCTGCTTCATGATGGCCTCCAGGGCATCGGCGTTGAGGCCGGCCTTGTCAAGGGCATCCATGTTGGGAACTATCAGGGCTATGATCTTGGTGTCACGCTGCAGCACGATTGACTCGGCCACGTAGGGGAGTTCGTTCAGGATCACCTCAATCTCCTCGGGGTATACGTTCTGTCCGTTGCCGGCCAGGATCATGTTCTTGGTGCGGCCCAGCAGGAATACGTTGCGGTCCTTGTCGATGGTACCCATATCGCCGGTGCGGAACCAGCCGTCCTTGAGTACCTGGTCAGTTGCTTCCTGGTTCTTGTAGTATCCCTTGAACACCTGATCGCCCTTGACTGAGAGCTCGCCAGCAATGTGCTCGGGATCGGGAGAGTCAATCTTTACCTCCATGATATCGGGCAGATACTCGCCGCATGACTTGGGAATGTACTTGCCAAGTTTTCCGTATGATACGATAGGTGCCAGTTCTGTCAGGCCGTAACCGGTTATGAACGGGAGCTGCAGCTTGTAAACCAACAGTGACTCAACCTCGGACGGGATTGCGGCACCGCCTGTGGCGAATACCTCGATGTTGCCGCCCATGGCGTTGATGAGCTTGTCATGCAACATCTTGCAGAAATCGGGGTTGTGCTTGTAATCGGCCAGTTTTGCCTTGCCTTCGGGGCTCTTTATCTCTTCGCCCAGTACGTACTCGGCAAACTTTACAAAGATAAGGGGCACACCGTAGAATATGCGGGGCTTAACCTCCTGCAGGGCAGCCTGTACGTTTGACGGGATGGGGGGCAGACCAAGAACGGTAACGTGCATACCCATTGTCATAGGAATTACGACGTCGCAGGTAAGACCAAAACTGTGTGCGTGAGGCAGCAGGCTCAGGTAGTTCTCGCGGGGGTGGAAGGGGAATCCGGGACGGATGCCCTGTACGTTGGCTGTATAGTTGCGGTAGGTGAGCATTACGCCCTTGGGGTTGCCTGTTGAGCCCGATGTGTACAGAATGGCGCACACATCATCAATGTCAGGATTGCAAACCTGGAAATCGGCGGGCTGCATGCCTGCGGGGAACTGGGCAGAGAACAGTGCATCGGCCTGGGCATAGATATCGGCCACACCGTTTCGGCTTGCCAGGACCTTGCCTGTGCCGGCATCGATGACGCAGAGCACCTGCGGCATCTCGTCAAAGTTCATCTCATCGAAAGTACGCTTCTCAGTATAGAGAATCTTGCTGTCGGAGTGGTTTACCAGGCGCTGTGTATCGGCCGGGGTGAATGCATTATAAAGATGTACTGCAACGTAACCTTTGCTTACGGCGGCCATAAAGACCGATGCGCCCAGGGCTGAACTCTTGGTGTTGATGGCTATCTTGTCACCGGTTTTGAGGCCGGCTTTCTTCCATATCAGGTCTAATGTGTTTACGCGCTCTGCGAGCTGGCGGTAGGTGATGGTCGATTTGCGGAAATCACTAAGTGCGGGACGGTCCCAGCACTCTCTTGTTGCGCCCTCAAAGAGCTTTATGAAATTGTCAATCTTCAACATTTAATTATTGGTTTGGATTAAAAAATTGTTGCGAATTTAGGAGAATTATACCCAAACCGCACATTATTGGCCTTGTTTGTGGCCAAATACCAGCTATTGTTGGTGAAGTGACGCAAAGGGGTCGTTTAACTTTGCGTCACTTTTCACCCAGGACACTCCAGCGGATGAACGGGATGCGGCGCAGGAGCCCGTAGATAAGGGGCGAGAGGCTGAATACCGCTACGGCCAGGATCAGGTACATGGCAACCGGGGGAAGGGTGGTGTGCACCTTCATCTGATAGCCCAGTGCGGCGATTACCAGATAATGAACTATGTAAAGGCCGTAACTGGAGCGGGTCATATACTGCGAGAATGGGTTGGTGCAGTCAAACCGGGCATTGAACCAGCCCATCATGGCCAGACACATCAGCCATCCGTAGAGACAATTGAGTGGGCTGCACAGATATTCGGGTGAAGTATTATTCTGCCCCCAAGTGGTGATAATGAGTATTACGCCCGATACCACCGCACACGCCATCATCGGCACCCACATCCTGCGCACTTTCTGCTGCACCTCATCATGTGAGAATACAAAATAGCCCATCAGGAAAACCGTCAGATAAAACAGTGGTTTGTAGAGGTTTAACAACCCGTCGGCCGATTCGGGGCGCGGGTTCTTGATGAGTGTCTGCTCGGCTGCCCAGAAGAGCACTCCCAGCAGTATGATTACTACGGTGTTGGCCTTGCCGCACCAAGCCCAGAACCTGTCTTTGCCGTCCAGCCTGCATACCAGCAGCAGGATGAGCGAGAAGAGCCACAGATCCTGTATGAACCACAGCGGTCCGGTGCCGCTTACGGCATAGATTCCGTATCGGACCGGCAATGGAATACCGTCAATAAGTATGGCCCGTGCGGTGGCGGTGTTGAAATAACCGACCATCCAATGGAATACAAACAGTCCGATGGTACCGGGCACGAGCAGTTTGCGGGTGCGGGAGCGGAACCACTCCTTACGGGATCGGCTCTTGAGTGAGTATCGGGCACTGATACCGGCCAGCAGGAACATTATCGGCATAAACCAGGGATATACCATATACATAAGTACATCCTGATACTGCTGGGCGTCAGGGAATTCTCCGAATCCGCCTATTCCTCCAAACACTCCCTTGTTGTTGTAAAAGTAGATAACGTGGTACAGCAATACCAGCAGCACTGTGCTCCAGCGCAGATTGTCAATCCAATGCTTTCTCATTTTGGCAGGCCCTCCATAGCCTGGTTTATAATGTCCTGAAACAATTCTGTCTTTAGAAGGGCAATGCCGTTTTTGTCACCCAGCATCATCAGGGAATCGCCGGGCTTGATATCGTACTGTTGGCGGACGTCGCGCGGGATCACAATCTGTCCCTTGTCACCCACCTTCACTACTCCGAAGAGGTATTTGCCGTTTTTCTCTTCCATATTAAAAAACGTTAGAAAAGTTGGAAATTTCCCACAAATATAACGGTTTCCCAGATAATGAGCAAACTTTTTCTCGCCAAAGTGTCCCACGCTCATCGGCCCGAGAACACGTTATACGGCGGGTGAGTGTGGGACACAGCCCTCAGATGAGGGTATGTAACACAGCAAGGTGGCTCAGGAGGCTCAGAAAGCGGGTTAGTGTGGGACACTTTGGCGGAGTGGACCTAATGCGCGGGGCGAATTGGCGAAAGGAGGGAAGGGGGATTAATGTGTTGAGAAAGTGGCCAGGGAGCCGTCTGGGGTCTGGTAGATCAGATAGGCCTGGAATTGGGGATGACGGGCCAGGAGGGCCTTGGCACTGTCAAGACCCATAACCATCATGGAGGTGGCCAGGGCGTCGGCGGTGGCGCAGTCGGGTGCAAAGACAGTGGCCGACAGCAGACTGTGGCTTACGGGCTGGCAGGTGTGCGGGTCAATGGTGTGGGCGTATTTGCGTCCGTCCTTGACGTAGAAGTTGCGGTAGTTGCCCGATGTGGCCATGGCGATGTCGGTAACAGAGATGACTGTCTGCAGTTCGTTGTTCATCGACAGCGAGTCATCGACCGGCTTGCTTATGCCTATGTTCCATTTGTTGCCCTTGGGATTATGGCCGCTGACCACAATCTCACCGCCAATCTCAACCATATAGTCGCTAATGCCCTTGGAGCGCAGCGTCTGGGCAACCATATCGCTGCCAAATCCCTTGGCTATGGCGCTGCAGTCAAGCATTATGCGCGGATCGTCCTTGGTAATGAGGCCGTCGGTTTCATGAATCTTGCCATATCCGGTAATCTGGAGCAGGCTGTCAATAGTGGCCTGACGAATGTTCTCGGCGTGCTTGAACCCGAATCCCCAGGCATTTACGGCAGGAGCCACTGTAATATCAAAGGCACCGTGGGTAAGGTCCGATATTTCCATGGCGCGGCGGTATACCTTGAGGAACATGGTGTCGGTCACCTGAATGCTAGCGCTGCGGTTTACGGCCGATATGGTTGACTGCTCGTTGAACATGGACAGTTCGCTGTCCACAAGCGCCATGGTGTGCTCAATCTCGGGTTTGAGATCTTGGTTATAAAAATAGGTGATGTTATAGCGTGTTCCGAACACCAGACCCTGGGCGGTGCGGTACTCAGGTTTGGCGGGTTTGCTCTGAGTCAGGATGATGATGGTGCCTATAATCAGAAACGCCAGGAAGGGGTAGTGCCACTTTTTCATATCACGCTGTAAGATGTTCAATCAGTATTTTTACTCCTATTCCTATGAGTATGACGCCTGCCACGACCTCAACGGGGAACTTGATTTTGCGACCCACGTATGCGCCGATCATGAATCCCGCCACTGAGAATAGGAATGAGCCGATGCCGATGATGGCCACCGGAAGCAGGATGCTTGCAAATGTAAGGTAACCCGAGCATCCGAATGACAGACCCACTGCCAGAGCGTCGATGCTGGTGGCTATGGCCATTGTCAGGGTGGTGGAGAATTTGGCGGGGTCAAATGACTTCTCCTCTTCATCGGACTTGAGTCCACTCAGTATCATACGTCCCCCCAGGAATGCCAGAAGGCCGAATGCTATCCAATGGTCCCAACGTTCCAGGGCGCTGCTGAATGAACTTATTCCCAGCCAGCCTATCATGGGCATGACTGCCTGGAACAGTCCAAAGAAAAACGCCGTTATGAGCATGGTGCGCACCACCAGACGGCGCTGAATGAGCCCGCTGGTTATGGACACTGTAAAGCAGTCCATTGCAAGTGCTACGGACAGGAGTATGAGATCAAGGATTGACATTAGGGATTACTTTATCTCTTTTTCAATCTTGTAGTCATTGCGGTTCTGTGAACTGCGGCTAATCATCTCGGCCAGGAATCCCACCAGGAACATAAGCGTGCCCATGATCATACCGGTAAGTGCAATGTAGAAGTAGGGATTGTCTGTAATGAGACGAGCTGGAACTCCGTGAGCCAGGCAAATCAGTTTGTTCACGCCAATCACGATTATTGCAATGAAGCAGAGCACGAACATGACCGATCCCCACAGGCCGAAAAAGTGCATGGGCTGCTTGCCGAATCGGTTAAGGAACCACAGACTCATCAGGTCCAGATATCCGTTCACAAAACGGTCCAGACCGAATTTGGTCTTGCCGTACTTGCGTGCCTGATGATGAACCACCTTCTCGCCAATCTTGCCGAATCCGGCGTTCTTGGCCAGGAACGGGATGTAGCGGTGCATCTCGCCGTAAACCTCAATGTTCTTGACAACATCACGGCGGTAGGCCTTAAGTCCGCAGTTCATATCGTGCAGGTGGATACCGGTAACCTTACGTGCGGTCCAGTTGTATATCTTGGACGGAATATTCTTGCTCAGAGTACCGTCATAACGCTTTTTCTTCCAGCCCGATACCAGGTCATAACCCTCCTCGCGTATCATACGTACCATCTCGGGAACCTCCTCGGGGCTGTCCTGGAGGTCGGCGTCCATGGTTACCACGATATCGCCCTGAGCCATATCGAATCCGCAGAACAGGGCGGGGGACTTGCCGTAGTTGCGGCGGAACTTTATGCCCTTTACGATTTCGGGGTTATCGGCCTTGAGTCCTTCAATTATCTTCCAGGAGTCATCGGTACTGCCGTCATCGACAAAAATCACCTCATAGCTGAAGTTGTTCTGTTTCATTACGCGGCCTATCCACGCAAAGAGTTCCGGAATTGACTCGGCCTCATTCAGGAGCGGTACTATGATTGAAAGGTCCATATTATTGCTGTATTTTAATCCTTTTTGCTGTTAAAAGTCCTATTATCAGTGAGATAATATTACCCCACATGAGTGATGACTGGATAAGTTGCTTGGTCATGGCCGATGCGGGGAGTGAGCAGAACCATGCTATTGTCTGCTGCATGAGCTGCATTGTCCTGTTGTACTGTTCTGCCTGGGCGGGATCGGTCATTGCGGCGGTCACCTGCTGCGATGACTGCATCATCAGGTCCATGCGAGCCGTCAGACCGGCAGCCAGTGCGCCGTGGTCAAGGAAACGCAGGTAGAGGTATGCGGCCATGCAAGAAAGTACTGTAGCGAACAGGAATGTCAGGATGGAGAGCATCCACGATACGGGGAACGGGAAGAATGGCACCTGGGTTGAGTCGCGGAAACGACGGATCAGCAGGAACGCCACCACCGGAATACCTATGAACAGGGGAACTGCAAGCAGCGACAGTGCGGGATACTTGACAGTGAGCATTGTTACAAGGTATGCCAAGATAATATAAGCACCCAGATAGGTTCCGAGTGTCATTGATGTCTGCAGGATGTTTATCCTTATTATTTTGGGCTCGTTCTGTTCGTCCATACTAAAATGCAAATTTAGCGAATTCTTTTGGATTTTACTCTCACTTGCACTATCTTTGACTAACGTCTTAGATAGGCTGCGCTCGGTAAAATTCCAAATATATTTGGATTTTACTCTCACTTGCACTATCTTTGTGCCGGGTAAGTCCTGTACGGCCAGCTCCCTTCCAACCCTCCAGGGCTTGACGGCAGCAAAGGTACCTAGGTCGTAGCGGCGCGATATAGTAAGCTTACCCACCTCATAGGGGAGATCCTGCACGGGTCTCCTTTTTTTTATTCCTGATATTGGGTCTGGTACGGAAAAGTTTTCTAAATATGGGGTTTTGTTGGTGGGCTTATTCTAACTTGTTTATCTTTGTGTCCAATTTAATTACTAAACAGAAGATTTATGGCAAACAAAGGATCACAGGACCTGCTCAGGCAGGAGGACTGGCTGGCGGTATGGATTGGATTTATAATCATTGCAATAGGAGGTCTGGCGGTCCTTACGGGATGGTTTGATTTTTCTGCTCTCAAGTTCAGCACCTGGTCATGGGGTGAGCAGGAGGCTACAAAAGCCGTGGCATTGTCCGCTCAGATAGGACAGTGGGTATTCTGGCGCAAACTCATAGTGACTGTCCTGGTTCTGGGCGTGCTGTTTACAATAGGTATCAAACTCCAGGGCGAGAAGGCAAGCAAGTACATTCCTGCATTCCTGGCACTCTTTGTGGTGGCAATCATAGTACGTCTGGTGAGTGCGGAATTCACGCTTAACCGCTATCTGGAGTGGGCTTTCTGGGCACTGCTCATCGGCCTTCTTATATCTAATACGGTAGGAACACCGGCATGGCTCAAACCCGCCATCAGGACCGAGTATTACATCAAGACAGGTCTGGTGATAATGGGCTTCTCAGTGCTGTTCAGTAACATAGCCAAATTCGGCCTGTATGGTCTTGGTATCGCATGGATAGTTACTCCGGTGGTTATCATTTTCATGTGGTGGTTCGGCACCCGTGTGCTCAAGATTGACAACAAGCCGCTGGTAATCACCATGGCATCGGCCACATCGGTCTGCGGTACAAGCGCCGCCATTGCAACCGGTGCCGCTGCCCGCGCCAGGAAGGAGGATCTTTCACTGGCCATCTCAATCTCCATCATCTTTACAATCATTATGATGGTGTTTGAGCCGATGATAATACGTGCGGTGGGTATGAACGAACTTATGGGCGGTGCGCTCATAGGCGGTACGGTGGACTCTACAGGTGCTGTTGTTCTGGCCGGTAACGCTCTTGGCGCCGAGGCCGAGCAGTCTGCCGTTCTGGTCAAGTCCATCCAGAACATACTGATAGGTTTCATCGCTTTCTTTGTGGCAATATTCTTTGCCACCCGCGTGGACCGTACAGCCGGCAAGAGCGTTGGGGCAGGTGAGATCTGGAACCGTTTCCCCAAGTTCATAATAGGATTCTTTGTGGCATCGCTCGTGGCATCATTCATAGTTCAGCCTCTGGCAGGCGGAGCACAGGTCAAGGCCATCAACAGTGTGCTTGATCAGTACAAGAACTGGGCGTTCGTGCTGGCGTTCACCAGCATCGGCCTGGATACCAACTTCAAGCAGTTGGCTCAGCAGATGCAGGGCGGCAAGGTGCTGTGGCTTTATATTGTAGGACAGGTATTCAACATTGTGCTCACATTGCTGGCCGTTTGGCTGCTGCTGTCGGGTGTACTGTTCCAGGTGCCTGTACTTGACACATTCAAATGATCTCATCAAAGAGTAAGATTTACAGGGTGATTACAATCGTGATGGTTGTAATCACCCTTGTTTTGGCTTTGTACATAATCCTGGCCCATAAGGGGCTGGTTGCAGAGTATGATTTCGGGGCCGGCGCCTATTATTATGCAGATATCCCCGCCCAAGAGTATCAGGAGATAGATCCTGATGGTGCTTATCAGACATCGGTACCCAAATGGGTGTTCTATGTGCTTTTCTTTGCCTGGGGATGGCTGATGTGGCGCCTGTGGTGCCGTATTTCCGATAAATAACATTTTTTATGACAAATATCGTATGCGATATAAATATAAGTCGTATATTTGCATCGTGAACGATATAAAATTACCCAATGATATGAATACTATCTATGATTTCAAGGCCCTGACAGGAAAGGGCGCCGAGTTGGATTTCAAGGAGTTTGAGGGCAAGGTCCTCATGATTGTAAACACCGCTTCAAAGTGCGGTTTCACCCCGCAGTACGATGGTCTGGAGGCTCTGTATCAGAAGTACAAGGAGCAGGGATTCACCATCGTGGGATTTCCCTGTGACCAGTTTGCACATCAGGAGCCGGGATCGGACGCAGAGATTGAGGAGTTCTGCCGTCTTAATCACGGAGTAACATTCCAACTCATGAAGAAGACTGATGTAAACGGTGCCGATGCTCATCCGATATTTGAGTATCTCAAGACCCAGGCACCCACCGAGGAGTACATCGGCCTTAAGGCAAAAGCAGCATCCAAGCTCTTTAAGAACATCAGCAAGAGCGTGGAGAAGGAGAGTGACATCAAGTGGAATTTCACCAAGTTCCTCATCGGTCGTGACGGAAAGGTTGTTAAGCGTTTTGCTCCTACCACCACCCCCGAGGAGATGGAGAATGACATTAAGGCACTGATTTGATGAAAGAGGAATTCAAGCTTGACAATCAACTCTGTTTCAGGCTGTACACCGCATCGCGTTTAATTACGCAGACCTATCATCCGCTACTCTCTGAGCACGGACTCACATACCCGCAGTACCTGGTGCTGCTGGTGTTGTGGGAGAAAGATTCACAGCCGGTCAATGACATTGCACACAGGCTGTATCTTGAAACCAATACGGTTACTCCGCTGCTTCAGCGCATGGAGAAGGAGGGTATTCTGATACGCCGCAAAGGTGATAAGGATGCCCGCCAGATGATAGTCTCCTTGACGGAGAAGGGTATCGGACTCCGTGAAAAACTGGCTGATGTGCCGTTCCGGGTGGGCAGTTCGGTGATGTGTGAGACGGTCACCCCTGACACCGCCCCTTCACTGTACCGCATGTTGGACGGCATAATCGCTAAACTGACGCATTAGGGTCGTTTAATAATGCGTCAAAAAATGACGCAAAGGGAAACGACCCCTTTGCGTCATTTTTTATTCCTGGAAGGAGTAACCGTAACCGGCACGGGTGGTCAGGTGCTCGGCGTAGGGCTCAATCTTCTTGCGGATGCGGGTGATGTTGACATCTACCGTGCGGGTGTTCACTACAACATCATCGGGCCAGATGGCCTGGAGCAGCTCTTCACGCGAATAGACCATGCCGCGGTTCATCATGAACATCTTGAGTAGTTCATACTCGGTCTTGGTGAATGCCACCGGCTGTCCGTCAACCGTAACCGTCTTGCTGTCAGTGTCAATCAGAATTCCCTGGAAACGGATTCCGTTGCGGGTGGCACGAAGACGTGACTCAACCACGTTGATTATGTAGTCTCCGTTCTTCTCAAACTCACTTATCAGGTCTGAGAATACGGTACCGCTGTCATAACTGTAGATATGCTGGTCCAAATTGCTTATATTCAACTGCTTGAGGCGGTTGCGGCAGCCGTTGATACTGTTCTCAAGCTCCTCGGATGCAGTGATGTCATAATCCTCACGGCGGCCGGCCAGAAGCTCGTTCATACGTGTAAGAGCCTGGTCAACAAGTGAGAACATCTGCTCAACTCCGGCCTCCTGCTCATCATTGAAGGTAATCTTGTTCTCCTTCTTGCGGCGCATTATGCGGGCCAGACCAAAGCAGCTGTCGCCTATTGATTCCAACTCGCCAATCTGGCGAAGCATGGCGCGGATCTTCTCCTTGGTGTCATCTGACAGGTGTGCATCAGCTACATCACCCAGGTACTTGCCAATCTCCTGTTCCATGCGGTCGCTCACATCCTCTGTTTTTGCAATACGGTCAAACAGTTTCTTGAACTCTTCATCATCGGTGATGGAGTAGAGTTCTTTTGTCATGTGGAGCATGTGCTGCATCTTCTCGCCAAAGATCACAATCTCCTTCTGAGCCTGCAGAACCGATATTTCCGGAGTCTTCATGATACCGCCGCGAATGAACTGCAGACGGAACTCGTCCTCTTCGTCGGTCTTGCCGGGTTTGATTATGTAGCAGACCAGTTTCTCCAACTGAGGTATGAAACCTATCAGCAACGATGTGTTTATGATGTTGAATGCTGAGTGGAACGTGGCCAGGGCAAAGGTGAGGCGGGCCGGGTCTATGGTATCGGCCGTAACATCAATGCCTACAATGCGACATACCATACGGACAAACGGGTAGAACAGGATCAGTACCCATATCACGCCGAACACGTTGAACAGCAGGTGAGCCATGGCCGCGCGGCGGGCCTGTGTGTTGGCCGACATCGCCGCCAGGTTTGCTGTCAGTGTGGTACCGATGTTCTCACCCATAACCAGTGCAATACCTTGGAATATTGTAATGGCGCCGGTAGAGCAGAGTACCATTGTGATAGCCATAAGAGCGGCCGACGACTGAGCTATACAAGTCAGTATTGCACCTATGAGCAGAAACAGCAGTATAGTGCTGTATTTGCCTGAGTCAAATGATTCAAAGAATTCCACTACTGCGGGGTTGCCGGCCAGATCCATTTCGCGTCCGGTCTGGTTAAGCATGCCCAGCGCGAAAAGCAGGAAACTGATTCCGAAAAGGAAATCGCCTATATAACGGTGCTTACCTATCTGTATCAGTATGATTCCTATCAGGAATGCCGGCCAAACAAGATTTGCTATGTTGAATGAGAATCCGGCCGACATGATCCAGGCGCTCAGTGTGGTACCGATATTGGCACCCATGATGACCGATATTGCCTGGCTTAATGTGAGCAGTGCGGCGTTTACGAACGATACGGTCATTACCGTTGTTGCTGCCGAGGACTGGACTGCTACTGTTACAAGTGCTCCTGTTGCTACTCCTGATAAACGGTTGGTGGTCATTGCGCCCAACAGGTGACGCAGTTGCGGGCCCGCCATCTTCTGCAATGCCTCGCTCATGACCTTCATTCCGTAAATGAGCAGGGCGATGGACCCTAAAAGCTTCAATACAATTAACATCTTCACCTTTTGATTTCAGTACAAAAATATAGGTTTTTCTCAGTTTTCAAAAGGCAGGAAGGCAATTGTAACATAATCTTAATATCAAAAATGACGCAAAGGGGTCGTTTCACTTTGCGTCATCACTTTGCGTCACTTTAGTTGGCTTTGAGCCGATTGGAGATTGCTATACGGTAGGATTCACCAATGGGAATGACTGTTGCATTCTCCATGGTAATCTGTGTGCGGCTGTTGCTGATGATACGGTTCAGGTTCACTATGTATGACTTGTGGACTCGGGCAAAACGGTCATCGGGCAACTGTTCAAGGATGCGTTTCATGCTCATGAGCACAACCAATGGCGTGGTAGCATCCATATGGTATATCTTTAGGTATTCTCCCATGCCCTCAATGTAAAGAATGTTGTCCGGTTTGACGCGTACCTGTTTGTAATCCGTCTTGAATGTGAGGTCACTTTCTGCTTTCTGCCGATTCTCTGTAATGTGGCTCAGTTCTTCCAGCCGATCCTGATGCTGCCGGTTCTGAGCCTCAAGATGCTGTACCTTTTTCTCAGTGTGCAGGCTGCGCATATAGGCCATTGAACCCAGGTCAACACCGATAAGAAGAATAGCCATGAGCAGTTTCATGGTTTCAGGACGAAGGGGCCGATGTCCGTCATCGGGCATCATTGGCGGACGCATTCCATCTGCCGGGGGAGTCATCCCTTCAGGTGGCGGAGCCATACCTTCCATCGGCATAGGAGGGGGCATAGGACCTTCCTGCATCATTGGCGGCGGGCCCTGAAACATTCCGGGCTGCCTGCCCATACCAGGCGGATTGCCAACATTGAAACAGTAAAAGCCGAATGCGGTAATCAGAGCCAGAGTAACCGGAATGTAAGCAATCAGTTTCTTGCGGAAAAACAGGGGAGCCAGCAGAAAATGGTGCAGAAGTAAGAGCAGCAGAAAGGGCATAATCTGTAGAACAATCTGCCAAATGCTGTTTAATAGTCCTGTCTGAGCCATAACCATAGTGACAAATTTACGGGTTTTATCTTTTGGATAAAGCCGTTTTGTTTAGGAAAATAGGGCGTTTGTTTATTTTTTTTGTAAATGGCGCATACCGTTTCTACTTTAGCGGCAGGATTTTCAAAACGCATATGCATTATGAAAAAAGGATGTTTTGCACTTATGATATTGTTGCTGGGATGCGGAAGCTGCACACCTGGCAGCCTTGTTGACAGTCTTGATTTTACTCAGAGCACAGAGACACAGACCGGCGGTAATGACACCACTACCGTGGCGCCAAAGTTCAATGAATCTGTCCTGGCCGCAGACAGCATATCGGGCACCACCTTTGACCGGACCATACAGATAGTATTTGCCGATGGAGGTGCACAGGTTACAGGCGATATAAACAGTACCGTAACCGTGGACGGCAATCATGTGACGGTAAATAATACTACTGATGAGAAGGTGATTTATGAACTGAAGGGTACCGCTAAGGACGGATCGGTCAAACTGTACAGTACCAAAAAACAGGCGCTGGTACTTGACGGCCTTGATCTGACCAGTACCAGAGGAGCTGCCATAAACAACCAGGGAAAGAAAAAGTGTTTTGTGGTAGTAAAAGGAACAAATATCCTCAAAGATGCGGCGTCATACACTTCAACTCCGGCCGATGAAGATGAGAAGGCAGCCTTTTTCAGCGAGGGGCAGCTGATTTTCAGCGGTGACGGAACGCTGACCGTGACTGCGCAGGGCAAATCAGGAATTACCAGTGACGATTACATACACTTTATGGAATCACAGGTGGTTAACGTGACTTCCGGTGCAGGACACGGCATACGCGGCAAGGATGCGGTTATCATATCGGACGGTACGGTCAGCGTCAGTGTATCGGCCAATATGAAAAAAGGTATTACGTCCGATTCGCTGGTATGTATAAACGGTGGCTCGACTACGATAAATATTTCAGGGTCAGCGGCATATGACAGCGATGATGCCGAATATAAAGGCTCGGCCGGTATTAAGGCGGACTGTCTGTTTGAGATTAACGCAGGCTCTCTTACCGTAACCAACACAGGAACAGGAGGTAAAGGCATAAGTGGGGATATGACAGGAAGTTTCAACGGGGGCTACGTAAAGGTGGTAACTAAAGGTTCCAATTACGGGCAATCCTCATCAAACCGTTACGGAAGCGGCTCATCAAACAGCGTATCGGCCAAAGGCATAAAATTTGACGGAAACCTGTTCTTTAACGGCGGAACTGTTATTGTAAACTGCGCTGCGCATGAGGGCATTGAGTCAAAGGGCAACATTACCGTAACTGACGGTGTTGTTTACAGTTATTCGGCCGCCGATGACGCCATGAATTCTGCCGGTACATTCACCATTCAGGGCGGATATGTATGCGGATATGCGGTAAGGAATGACGGACTTGACGCCAACGGTAACTTCTATATCAAAGGCGGTATGGTATATGCCATAGGCTCTACACAGCCCGAAGTTGCAATAGATGCCAATACTGAAGGCGGATACAAGCTTTATGTCATGGGCGGTACACTGATTGCCATCGGAGGGCTGGAATCTGGCGCAAGCCTCAATCAGAACTGCTATCAGTCATCTTCATGGACCGGAAACACATTATATTCGCTTAAGGTAGGAAATGATGTGATTGCATTCAGGACTCCGTCAAGTGGCGGCACACCCCTGGTGGTATCGGGCGCATCGGCCCCCGTTCTTATGACCGGTGTGACCGCTACAGACGGCACGGCGATAATGGAGGGCATGATAATTACGGACGCATCAGTCAGCGGAGGCTCCCAGGTTTCATTGTCATCCTACACAGGCGGCAATGGCGGTGGCTTTGGCCCAGGCGGTGGCGGTCCCGGCGGTCCGGGCGGTAGACCTTGGTGAAAAAGTGACGCAAAGGGGTCGTTTAACTTTGCGTCATTTTTTTTAATTCTCACTATTGGTGATTTTGTATTTTTGTAGTGCAGAGTACTTTTGTTGCACGATATATTTAGCATTATATGAATGAGTTTTTCCGGTCATTATTGACAGTGACGGCCCAAATGAGTCCGTTCCTGCTGCTGGGTTTCCTGATAGCAGGCATACTGCACGTCTTTGTTCCAGGCAGGTTTTACTCCCGATACCTTTCCCGCAGCAACAGGCTGTCGGTGCTCTATGCTGCCCTGATAGGCGTTCCGTTGCCGCTATGCTCGTGCGGAGTAATACCCACGGCCATTGGGCTCAGGAATGAGCGTGCATCAAAGGGGGCTGTGGCATCGTTCCTGATAGCCACCCCGCAAACAGGTATAGACTCCATTCTGGCTACATTCTCCGTGCTGGGTCTGGGTTTTGCCATAATACGCCCGGCGGCGGCACTGATTACTGGTGTATGCGGCGGTCTGCTTGTAAACCGTTTTGTAAAAGATGATGACCATGACCCGGCGGTTGAGTCATCGTGCAGGGTGGAACGCGGTAACAGGTTATGGAGAGTGCTCAGGTATTCCTACTATGACATGATGCAGGATATAGGTCTGCGTCTGCTTATCGGACTCATTCTGGCTGCCCTTATCGATGTGGTTGTGCCCGATGAGTTTTTCCTCAATCTGGGCTCATCGCCGTTGCTGCAGATGCTAATAATCCTGATTGTGGCTATCCCCATGTATATCTGCTCTACAGGCAGCATCCCGGTAGCGGCGGCACTTATAATGAAAGGTCTCTCACCGGGTGCGGCGCTTGTAATGCTTATGGCCGGTCCTGCGGTCAACATAGCCTCCATTCTGGTGGTGCGCAAGGCATTGGGTAGCCGTTTTACTTGGATTTACCTCTCCACAATCATAGTATTCTCAGTTCTGTTCGGGCTGATTATCAACGCATCCGGTATGGATGTACAGCCTGTCATGGGTGATGCATGCTGTACATCGGACTCAGTCATGCCGGGAACATTCAGGCTCATCTGCACCGTATTGTTAACTCTTATAATCCTATTTGCTCTGTCTATGAAACTGTTCAGCAAGATTTTCCGTAAAGAAACTGTTCCGGCCGGCGCCACCGTCTATCGTGTAGAAGGAATGCACTGTAGCCACTGCGAGGCCTCTGTTGAGAGCGCCGTCAAATCCATAGAGGGTATAACGTCGGCAAAAGCCAGCGCATCGGCCAAGACCCTGACCGTTACAGGCGTGGCCGATGAATCCGCTGTCCGTGCGGCAGTTGAGAAGGCCGGTTTTACCTTTAAGGGTTGAAAAACGACCCCTTTGCGTCATTAATGCGTCACTTTTGGGGATGGCGGATAAGGTTGACCGATGCGATGTCGGGTAGGGGCTCCCTTTTTACCCAGTGGCTGTTTACTTTGCAAATCTCCTGCCCGCAACCGTTGATGATTCTGCCTACGAATGTTTGTGGGGCATCGATAGAATGTGTCTGGCATACAAGTTCATCACCCATACGGGACTCATGAATGAAGCGGATATTAAGCGAGTCAGGCCTGTAAGCCTCAAGGAATGACGGCTCAAAGCAGACCAGAGCCAGCTGGACATATCTGCGATTGGTGGTGTGCCCGTTAAAATCCAGGTCGATAAGGTTTACCGAATGCTGCAGCGTGCTTATGGGCTCATTCTGAAATTTCATGACAGCGCGTTTCTTGTGCGGTCCGGCGGCAAGTTCAGGGATGATTTCTGTATCAGGAATAAGGCCTTCACATGGCAGCAGTTTCCTTTCGGACATGGAAATGACAGACCAGCAACTGTTGCCGCGTGCTGCCAGAGCGCCGGAATGCACCTCCTTCATTGTAAATTCCATCCAGATCCGGAGTGATGACATCTCGCTTACCCACACCTGGACCTCAATGTCCTCGGTCCACATGGTGGGCGGTGCGGGCATTTCAAGGTTTATTTCCGATATCACCCACGTGCGGTCCTGTTTCTGCAGGTCAAATGCAGCCAGCCCAAGAGAGGTGAGATACCGGGCTATCGTATTCTCATGGAATGTAAGGATTCCGTCCACGGTAAGTCTGTATCGGCCATCCATCTGGGCCGATGTAATCTGATATGTCGTGCTGTATTTCATTTAGAAAAATTTGGGCAAATGTAATCTTTTCTGATTTATTGCAGGTTACCTAAAAGTAGCCAAAAAAGCTCAATAGTGATACAAAATGATACAAAAGGGGACTGTCCCCAATTGTATCATTTTGTGAGTTTGAAGTGTTTGAGGGCGTTCAGGATGCCGTCTTCATCGACCGAGGTGGTGATGTAGTCGGCGTGCTGCTTGAGTTCCGGGGTGGCGTTGCCCATCGCTACGCCTATTCCTGCCTGCAGGATCATAGAAAGGTCATTGCCGCCGTCGCCGAATGCGATGGTGCGGGCGGGGTCAAAGCCCTTGAATCGGGCAATTGCCTGGATGCCTTTACCCTTATCGGCCTCACGGGCGGTTATATCGGTAAACTCCGGATGCCATCGGCCCGATACACAATGGGGCATGCGCCGGAGCATCTGCTTTTCATAATCGGCATCAAAGAATGCGGTCAGCTGAAGGACATCCTGGTTGAGCAAATCCTGAAGCGGTGATGGGTTATCGAACTCCCTGACATTCAGATACTGACGGAATATGCGGTCCACGCTGCCGGTAGGGTCTAGCACCGCCACCTGGTCGCGGCCTACTACAATCAGGCCGTATCCCTTGTCCTGCGCATCCTTTACGCACGTCATCACATCCTGCTGCGGAATGGGCCGATAAAACACAACTTCACGGCCGATGTAACAGAGCGCGCCGTTTATGGTAATGTATCCATCAATTAGATGCTCGATTGCACCCAGGTTGGTGATTATCATGGGCGGACGTCCGGTGGCTATATACACCTGCGCCCCGCCGGCCTTTGCATCGGTCAGCGCCCGGACGGTTGACTGAGGAATCTGATGGGTATTGAAACTCACCAGTGTCCCGTCAATATCAAAAAACAGTGCGTATTTATCGTTCATAATTATCCAGCGGCAAAGTTACGCATCTTTTTTGCTAATTTTGCAGCGCCTTAAACACGAGAGTAATTCATGAACCACATTGGCCAGATAATTTCACTCATTGTAGCGGTGCTTTGGACAGTCACCGCAATCTATTCCGACAAAGCCAGTCACCGCATCGGCACCATGTCAGCCAACGTTTTCCGCCTGACACTCTCCACATTCCTATTAGCAATGATACTGTGGGTTACCATAGGCCACCCGTATCCCGTTTATGCCGATGCCAGGACCTGGTTCTGGCTTGCGCTGTCGGCGGTTGTGGGTTACGTTTTCGGCGACTGGTGCCTGTTTAACTGTTATCTCTCCATAGGGGCCCGGTTCGGCCAGCTGTTCATGACCTTGGCGCCTCCGATGGCCGCGTTTGCAGGCTGGGCTATGCTGGGCGAGCAGCTCTCCTGGCGCACGGCATTGGCAATGGCCGTCACTCTGAGCGGTATTGCCATATCTATCCTGAGCCGAGACCGTGAGCACCATTTCAAGTTCACGTTGCCGCTTAAGGGAATACTGCTGGGAATAGGAGCCGGCACGGGGCAGGGCGTAGGGCTTGTACTAAGCAAGATTGGCCTGGAACACTATTCGGCTGCACTTCCGGCTCAGACTCCGGAACTGATGCAGACCATGCTGCCGTTTGCATCGACCATGATACGTGCCATATTCGGCAGCATCGGCTTTATACTGCTAATGACTCTTAGCAAGGAACTGCCCAAGCTCAAGGTTGCCGGACGTGACCGCAAGGCGATGCTTTATGTTCTGATAATGAGTTTGTTCGGCCCTGTGGTGGGAGTGTCGCTCTCACTCATGGCAGTGCGTTACACCGATGCCGGAATAGCATCCACTCTGATGGCGCTCACTCCTGTGCTGATACTTATCCCGGCCGCCGTGTTTGACAAGCAGCGCATCAGGTTCAAGGAGGTTATAGGCGTGCTGGTAAGCATGACCGGCGTGGCTCTGTTCTTTCTTCTGTAATTATTGCTTTTTTGCCAATCTGGTGATGTCGCGGGGGCTGATTGCGAATTTAGGGTAGCCGTTACGGGAGCAGGCAATCATTGAGAGTGCAACCTCGGTCATGCTGTTGCCGCCTCCAAACAGACGGGTGATGGGGTAGAACGGGATGAACCAATACTGCATTTTCTGGATGTGTCGCTGCCCTTTGGCCCAACGCATGAACGCAGGCCTGTAGGCAAATGCGTACCGGAACCCGACCTGGGCGATATACTGCTCTGTGGCACCTTTAATCTTCATCCACCACTGCCTGCCATCGGGATTTGTGCCGGCGCCGCTCAGATAGATGAATGTCATATTCTCCTTGCCCGGCATGATATCGGCAAAGTGTGTGGGGATATCGTATGAGATGGTCCTGTAAACATCCTCGGGGGCACCGATGGAACTGATGCCGGCAATAAAGAACACGGCATCATACCCTTGGAATCGGGGATCGGTCTCCTTCAGGGTCATCATGTCATTAACTATGTACTCCTCAAGCTTGCTTTTCTCATCGGCCGATAAGCAATCGTATTTGTCTATTTCAATCGGCCTGCGGCTTACTGAAAGCACTTTCTCAACCTGCTGTGAACGTAATAGCTCCAGCATCACGCCTTCACCTACATATCCGGTGGCTCCTGTCAGAATAATCTTCATATTTATCTTATTTACATCTAATTATTATACGGCGGTATGCGGTAAGGTTGAACGGACCGTTGTCGTGAATCTCGCAGACCAGATGGTAGGTCTTGCCGCTGGAATTATCGGGTAGGGTAACGGTGATCCTGGCCGATGCAGGGTCGCTGATAAGGGGATAGACGGTCTCATCCGGGAATTCCTGGAACCACCAATTGAATGAGAGCCTGTCACGGTCCGGGTCAAAGGAACGGGATGCATCCAGCTTTATGTCTTGTCCTGATTTGCCCGATAACTCCATAGGCTTAAGGTCCTGACTGCCGTTTATGACGGCTACGGGGTTGAGGTTGCCACTGCCGGTATCAGCCCATTGCATGCGGGCGGCAAAATCGTTGAACTCATCGGGGTAGAACTTGTGCTCATAATGGTCAGATATGTCCTTGAGCGGCTGCTGCCAGTTGGTCCAGGCGTAGGTCTCGCGATCAGGTGATATACCGAACTGATGGCAGCCTCCCCAACCCGCCTGCGTGGGGTCATCGGGATTGTTCAGGCCGTTGGGCATCACGTGCAGGAAACTGGGCGTATCGCCCTCAACGCCCCACAGGAACTTGGGATAGACCTTGCCCATGGCGCCCTTGCCTTGGATCAGGCTCTCGTATTTGTCCCAGTTGGATTTGCCCAGCTCGTTTTGGTTAAGCCAGGCGCTCTCATCCCAAACCAGCATCAGCTCCTGTGCGTAGTCACGTCGGAGCCATTGGTGAGAGCTGTAAGCGCGGTTCATGCGCATGCTCCATTGCATATCCTGGTCGGTGATGGTGTAGAGGCGGAACTTGCTCAGGAATTTGCGGAGCTGCTCCGGGCTGCGCTCCTGTTTAACGCGCCAGACGGCCTGCGCAAATGTGTTGGCGCCTCCCCATGAGCAGATCCAGATGGGACGGTCGTCGTCCTCATCGGCCAGCTGTATCAGTAATCTGCTTCCAGGTGAGTCATTATCGGGACCGATTACACCGATACCGGCTCGGGTGCTGCCCATCATGGCACGGCTGCTGATGTACTCATAACTGGGCCAGTAACCAAGTTCCTGACGTCCATTCTCCTGCTCTATGCTCTTGTGCCTTTTCTGGCCAGAGCGTTTCATGAGGTTCTGCACATCGGTCTTATATGCATCAATTACGCGTGTCAGATATACCGCCCAGTCCTTGGGGTAAGGGTCACAGTTCCAGCCTATTGTGGTGATTATACCCTCTATTTCAAACCGGTCGGCGTATGCCAGCAGCCTTACGGCCGATTCATTGTCATCGGGCTCCACCTCCGACGGGCCGATATCGGTCATCACAACTATTCTGGGCTTTAGCGCACCGGTCTCTGCTTTCTTTCCGGTACATGAGATTAAGACTGCGCACAATGCAAACATCAAGCCTGCTATTCGCTTAATTGCTTTCATCCTGTTTACGTTTTCTGCGAATATACTATATATTTGCATCCGTTCATTGCCTAAATTGATAAATGAGACCGTTCGTGATAATACGGCATTGCGGAATATCCCTCCTAATAATATCCGCACTGATACTGTTGTCAGCTCTTATAGCATTTTTTGAGCCCGCCGATAACAGCTTCTGGCCGCTTACATTCTCATTTCTGGCCGCTTTTGGTTGTGGTTTTGCGGCCGTCAGATATACCCGTCCCATAGATTACATTTATGTCAGGGAAGGATATGTGATAGTGCTTGCATCGTGGATTACGGCCTGGCTGTTCGGCGCTTTGCCGTATCTTATTTATGGCAGTGAGTTCACATTTGTCAATTCGCTGTTTGAAAGCATGTCAGGGTTCACCACCACAGGCGCATCCATACTAAATGACATTGAGGCATTGCCGGCAGGGCTTCAGTTCTGGCGGATTGCATCGGCCTGGATAGGGGGTATCGGAGTGGTTCTGCTTATTACCCTGGCTATTCCCGATGACCGCAACGGCCAGGTTATATTGGTCAGCACCGAGACATCGAGCCTGGCCAGAGAGTATTTCAAGGGCGGCAAACGCGGGTTTGTAAGGATGATGCTCATTACCTACACATCCATCACACTAATCTCTTTCATCTGTCTCAAGTTGGCCGGGATGGGGTGGTTCGATGCCCTGATTCATGCCATGTCGGCCTGCAGCACATGCGGATTCAGCAACAAGAACAGCAGTATTGCATTCTATGACAATCCGTTGATAGAGACAATCCTGGTGCTCTCCATGCTGTCCGGCGCGGTCAATTTCACTCTGCTCTATTCGACCATAATACCGGGCCGACGCAAACGTTTCTACATCTTTAAATCCGAGGTGTTCAGGGTATTCATAGTCCTCCTTGCAATAGCAACGCTGTTCATAACCGTGAATCTGCGGAACAGAATGATGTCCGATACCATAGTCGGGGCGTTCCGGCAGGCGGTGTTCCAGACCGTTTCCATAGCCACAACCACAGGATTCGCCACGGCCGATACCAATGTCTGGCCCGATTTCAGCATCGGCATACTGATTGTGTGCTCATTGATATGCGGATGCGCCGGATCTACATCGGGCGGAATAAAAATTGACCGTCTGGTGCTGGTGGGCAAGCAAATAGATTACCAGTTCCATCAGTTCAGGGATCCCTACGTGGTTAGACGCAACAGGGTTGACGGACGGCTCCGTAATCCGGTGGAGATCAATCAGGCGGGACTGTTCATACTTATGTATTTTGCACTGATATTCATTGGCGTAGAGTTCAATACTATAGCCGGAATGGACTTCCGCTCGGGCATATCGGCCGCAATAGCCTGCATGGGTAATGTTGGGCCAGGATTCGGTGATGTGGGCTCTTTCGGCAACTACTCATCCATGCCCGTAGCCGCCAAATTATTCAGCATCGTGCTTATGCTTGCCGGCCGCCTGGAAATCTATCCGCTCATCCTCTCTTTCAGAAAGTGACGCAAAGGGGTCGTTTAACTTTGCGTCACTTTCTGAAAATATATGCTACGATTGCACCGCTGATGTTATGCCAGACACTGAAAATGGCGCCGGGGATGGTGGCCAAGGGGTAGGCGGCAAAATGCAGGGTGGCAAGTGATGACGCAAGACCTGAGTTCTGCATGCCCACTTCAATCGATATGGCCCGTTTCTTGGGCTCGGACAGTCTGAGCAAATGTCCTATAAAGTAACCCAGTCCCAGTCCGCATACATTGTGGAGCATCACCACAAGCACTATTATCATTCCTCCTGCCAGCAGCTTATCGGCATTGGCCGCAATGATTATCGCAACAATGAATGCAATTGCCACCGATGAGAATGCGGGTAGATAATCCACGGCCTTATCGGTAAACTTTGGCCACAGACTCTTTATGATGAGGCCGATGACAATAGGCAGAATCACCACCCAGAGTATGCTCAGCAGCATGCCAAGCACATTCACATGGACACTATGGCCGGCAAGCGCCCATGTGAGCACAGGGGTCAGCAGCGGGGCCAGGATGGTGGATACGCCGGTCATGCCTACCGACAGTGCAAGATCGCCTTTGGCCAGATAGGTGATTACGTTCGATGCCGTACCGCCCGGGCAGCATCCTACCAGTACCACACCCAATGCCAGTGCATCATCGAGCCTGAACACACGTGCCAGCACCCATGCCAGCAGTGGCATGATGGTAAACTGTGCAAGACAGCCTATGATGATATCCTTGGGGCGGCTGAACACGACCTTGAAATCCTCCAGGTTGAGTGTAAGACCCATACCGAACATCACAACGCCCAGCAGATAGTTGATGACCGTGGGCCGTATCCTTGAAAGCGCATCGGGAAATATGAACGCCAGCACTGCCGCCGCAAATACCAGCACACCCATGTACTTGGATATAAACTGACAGATTCTTTTCATAAACTAAATCCGATGTGCAAAGGTAACAAAAACGCCGCAAAGGGGTCGTTTCACTTTGCGTCAAAACGGCCCCTTTCTATCCTTAACATAAATTTAATGCCTTCTTAACAGCCTCTTAACATTCCCTTAACCGGTGCTTAACACCATGCACTTTTCTTTGTACCGAGTTAAACATGAAAAAATATGGTATCACAGATCTTAAAACTACTCGGATCACTGGCCATGTTCCTTTACGGCATGAACCAGATGAGTTCCGGAATTCAGAAATCAACAGGAAACAAGCTGCGTTCACTGCTTAAGAACATCACATCAAATCCATTCAAGGGAGTATTAACCGGCCTGGGCATAACTGCAATCATTCAATCGTCCAGTGCCACGACAGTATTTGTGGTCAGTTTTGTAAGTGCAGGGTTGCTAACCCTAAGCCAGGCCATCGGAGTTATAATGGGTGCCAACATAGGAACAACCATAACAGCTTGGATAATATCATTGTTCGGGTTCAAGTTTGATATAGCCGCTCTTTCCATCCCCCTGTTCCTGATAGGTTTCATAATGCAGCAGTTCAGACAAGACAAGAGCAAGAATATAGGAGAATTCATAATAGGTTTTTCGCTGCTGTTTTTGGGACTGTCACTCATCAAGAGTTCTGTTCCGGATCTGAGCAGCAACCCCCAAATCCTGGCGTTCCTTAAGAACTGGACAGGATTTGGGGTTGGCAGCCTTTTGCTGTTTGTTGTAACAGGTACCGTGCTGACGCTGGTTTTGCAGTCATCGAGCGCGACCATGGCCATAACACTTATCATGCTCAGTCAGGAGTGGATACCATTTGAGATGGGGGCCGCCATGGTACTGGGTGAGAATATCGGAACCACCATTACCGCCAATATAGCTGCATCCATGGGTACGACCGATGCCCGTCGTGCTGCACTGGCCCACACCGTATTCAATGTATTTGGAGTCATCTGGGCTCTATTGCTTTTCAAACCCTTTGTAAGACTTGACATATCCATTGTCTCAAGTATGGGTGAATTCAGTCCGCTTGTTGGTCTTGCCATGTTTCACACATTGTTCAACACCATAAACGCCCTGATCCTGATATGGTTCACGCCTCAGATAGAGAAACTTGTATGCAGACTCATAGCCGGTAAACCTGATAGTAAGGACGATAAATACACTCTCCGTTATATAAGCGGCGGACCTGTTGCCACACCAGAAATCGGAGTACAGCAGGCCATGCTTGAAACTATCCATTTTGCAACGATATCACAGCGTGAGGTGTCGCTTATACGTGATGCTGTAGATCAGATCGATGCCGATAGTTTTGACAAGACCAAGGAGCGCCTGGTGAAATATGAGGTCATAGCCGACAATATAGAAAAAGAGATTGCCGTATTCCTTACCTCCCTTATGGAAAATGAGACAAGCCAACGTACACAGGCCCTTGCCAAAACACTGTTCAGGATTATATCGGAACTTGAGAGCCTGGGAGACAGCGGAGAATGCATAAGCAGATTATTAAACAGGCTGAAAGGCAAGGGGACGCTTTCCATAGAGCGGAAGCAGGGTATCTATTTGATGTTGGAAGAATTACAGAAGGCGTATGACACCGTAATCAGCTATCTTAAGAATGCTGATAATCCCCATACTGCCGATTATGCCGGTCAGGCTCTAAACAATGAGATAAACATCAACTCATTAAGGAACCGTCTTCGCGATGAGGAGTATTCAAGGATAGAATCCGGTCAGACCGACTATGCCGTGAGCACGCTGTATCTTGACATAATCTCAGAACTGGAGAGGATGGGAGATTATATCATCAACATAGCTCAGGCTGTCCAGAAGTAAAAACGACGCAAAGGGGTCGTTTCCCTTTGCGTCATTTCAGATTGGATTTGAAGAATGATTCAATCTTGTCGTAGGGGATTACGCCTGCCACGTCATCGTAAAGATCCACGTGCGATGCGCCCGGAATAATCATAAGCTCCTTGTTTCCCTCTACGGCCGATACACCCTCAATGTGTCTGCCGGTCATGCGCTCAAAGGCGTACTCGGAGAAGTAGCGTGAGTGGGCTTTCTCACCGTGGATGAGCAGAACCGGATTCTCAATCTCCTGAGCCCAGGCCAGCAGAGGCTGGTTCATGAAACTCTGGCATCCAATTACGTTCCAGCCGTCGTTGGAGTTGCCGCTGCGCTTGTGGTAACCGCGCGGGGTCTTGTAGTAGGCGTGGTAATCCTTAACAAACCAGGGGGCATCGTCGGGCAGGGGGTCAATAACACCGCCTGCGCGCTTGTAAGTACCTGATTTGTAATCCTCTGTGCGCTGTGCCGCAATGGCCCTACGCTTCTCCATTCGCTGAGCCGGGGTATCCTCGCTGGCAAAATAACCCTCCACGTTCACCTTGCTCATATCGTACATGGTGGATGCCACGGTAGCCTTGATGCGCGGATCAAGTGCTGCCGCATTCACGCCCATACCTCCAAATCCGCAAATGCCTATTATGCCTATGCGGTTAGGGTCAACGTTATCCTGAACGGACAGGAAATCAACCGCTGCCAGGAAATCCTCGGTGTTGATATCGGGCGATGCCATACGGCGGGGTTCGCCGCCGCTCTCACCGGTAAACGACGGGTCAAAGGCAATAGTCAGGAATCCGCGCTCGGCCATGTGCTGTGCGTAAAGTCCGCTTGACTGCTCCTTTACGGCACCGAACGGGCCGGTCACGGCAATCGCTGCCAGCTTGCCCTTGGCATTCCTGGGTGTGTACATATCGGCAGCAAGCTCAATGCCGTAGCGGTTCTTAAACGTGACCTTACGGTGGTCAACCTTGTCACTCTTGGGGAACGTCTTGTCCCACTCCTGTGTCAATTGCAGTGTTGTCATATTATTGTCTGTTTTTGTTTGTCCGTTACCAGTGCAGCCCGTGAGCATTACGCCTGTCAGTGCTGCTAAAAAAATCTTTTTCATACCTTCTTACCTAATTCAAAAGCCTCATCAAGTTTGGGATTACCTTCAATATCGCGTGCGTCGTTGACATCACCGCAGAACAGCGTTCCGGCCAGACGGCTCTTGGGGAAGCACTCTATCCAGCCCATCAGGCCCGATTCGGCCCGCTTGGGAGTCTGCTCCTCATTCTCGGCGGCGGTTGTGAGCAGATAGACGTCACGGAACTGATAGTCCAGCGGATACATTGCGTTCATGCGGTCAATGAGGGTTTTCATCTGGCCGCTCATTTCATAATAGTAGATGGGGGTAGCCCAGCAGATGACATCGGCCTTGAGGACCTTGGCCATGATGTCGTTCACATCGTCCTTGATCACGCATCGGCCCAACTTCTGGCAGCCGAAACAACCTTTGCAGAACTGGATGTTCTTGCCCACCAGAGAGATTTTCTCTACATCGTTTCCGGCGGCCTTGGCGCCATCAATAAACCTGTCGGCCAGCATGTCGCTGTTGGAGCCGCCACGCAGGCTCGTGGAGATTACTATTACCTTTTTCATAAGCTACTTTTTTACCGTTCCTTATATATATACCATTGGATGGATTTTCCACCTTAATACCGTTTAATGAATAGAATTCAGCCTCATCTTGTAAAGTCTGAATGTCATTGACTGCGGTCTGTTCCGATGCAACCGAAAGCGTAACGCTGATATTGCTCTGGCCCGCCTTGAGGAACGCGCTCAGCCCATTCCCTGTCAGACCGTCTATCTTACCCAGACGAGTATAGCTCCATGAGTTGGAGCCGTAGAATATGCAGATGTTGCTGCCGTTGTAGAGTATTACATCGCCGGGCTGGGCCGTAATCTGCTGGTTGTTGGTGGGTAATGAGAATCCCAGCGCACCCCATATCTCAAAACCGCCGCTGCTGTTAAGAGTCACGGTTACAGGTCCCTGCTGCAGTTTCTCTATCAGTGCCTTAGTGGCTGCATTATCTACAAGAGTAACACTTTTAGTCTGTCCGTCAATTGTAATATTCATCTTATAATCTAATGTATCCTGGGCCGTTATCTCATTTTCCTTAGAGCAGCAAGCCATAAGCATTGCGGCCATAATTATTAGGACCTGTCTCATCTTGTCTGTTTTTTACCGATGCAAAGGTAGCCGTTATGAAAGAGAGTAACTTACCGATTTTGGTTGGATTTATACCAATTTCGCAGAATATTGGCTGTTTTGGATAAAATATCTACCTTTACAGACGTTATGAAGAATATCCTGCAAGTCTCAAATCCCAATGTATATGCAAGGTCGGTAAACGCACCGGTATTGCATCCGTTGGTGAGTGTAATCCATTATGACGAGGTGTCGCCCATCCGTTCCAGCTTGAACCGTTACGGCGTTTATGGTCTCTTTATCCAGCGCAATTTCCCCAAGAACCTGACCTACGGCATGAAGATGTTCGATGCGCCCGACGGCTCCATCATTGCTGTTGAGCCCGGTCAGATAGGTGGAAAGGAGGATGACGGACAGGATATTTACATAAGCGGATGGGTGCTGCTGTTCTCACCCGAACTCATAAATGGTAGTGACCTTGAGCCCAGGATGAAGGATTACCGTTTCTTTTCATATTTTGCAACCGAGACGCTGGTGATGGAGACATCGGAGTGGGGAAGGATAACCCAGTTGCTTACACAACTAAGGCATGAGTTGCAGGAGAATGCCGATTCGCCTGCGCTGCGAACAGTAATACTGGGATACATCCGCCTTATTCTGGAATACTGCAACCGTATATACCTGCGTCAGCTTTCCAAGGAGGACAAGAGCTCGTCGGACCTGCTTAAAAGGTTCAACAACCTGCTCCACGAGTACTACTTTCAGCAGCGGCAGTTGGATATGGGAGTGCCATCGGTACAGTACTGCGCCGGCCAGCTGGCATATTCGGCCCGATACCTGGGCGATGTTGTGCGCAAGGCCACAGGCGGTACGGCTATCGGCTACATTCATTCATTCGTGATAGAGCAGGGTAAGAATCTCCTGATGAACGGGCACAACATAAACGAGACCGCTCACTTGCTGGGCTTTGACTATCCCCACCATTTTACCCGCCTCTTCAAAAAAATGACAGGCCTGACTCCCCGCGAGTACATTGGGTGACGCGTCAGGAAAGGATGGAGCGGACGATGGCGTCCCACCATCGGGCTGGCAGGATAGCGCGGAAAAACAGGATGGTGAAGGCACCCATGCCGGGACGGTAACGCAGGCGTGGCCGGCGTGCGTTTGCAGCCCTTACTATTGCGGCCGATACGCGCTCGGGCCCGGAGAGCAGCTTTGATGTGTAAGCCCAACGGAAAATACGGGCCATCTTAAATCCGCGCTCCTGATATGCGGTACCCTTTGAAGCCTGCTCCAGATTATCGGCGGCTATGGTACCCCAGGCCGTACGTATGCCGCTTGGCTCAATGATACTGACCTTTATTCCGAATTCACGCACTTCCATACGCAGCGCGTCGCTGAAAGCCTCGACCGAGAACTTGGATATATTGTACCAGCCGCCAAACAAAATCACAGCCTTTCCGGCAATAGATGAGGTGTTGATTATCCGCCCGCTGTGCTGTGCCCTCATATGCGGCAAAACCAGTTGTGTAAGCCTGGCCAGACCAAACAGGTTAACCTCCAGTTGTCGGCGCGCTTCATCGAGCGGAACGGTCTCAATGGCTCCCAGATATCCGTATCCGGCATTGTTTACCAGCACATCGATACGTCTCTGAGCCTCAATGACAGTGTTTACGCAATCAGCGATCGATGCCTCATCGGTCACATCGAGACGAACCGGTATAACGCCCTTTTCCCGGAGAGGTTCCATCAGTTCAATCCTTCGGGCCGCACCGTAGACAGTGTGTCCCTGTGCTGCCAGTTTGAGTGCTGTATCAAAGCCTATGCCACTGCTGGCGCCTGTTATAAGTATGACTTTCTTATTCATGCAACAAATTGGTTTTAAATGACAAAGGGGACAGAATAGCCCCCTTTGACAAATTTATGATCCAGTGGTTCAATAGTAAACTATCTCACGCTCATTTGTATAAACTCTGGGCTCCTGCTCAGGCTGAGAAGGACGGGTTACGATAGTTGTTACGGTGCACTTTATCCAGTTGCCCTTGGCGTCATACTCGTACTCATAAGTAGACAGGTAATCCTCGCTGTATGAGGCTGTATTGGTCGTTGTCTCACTGATAACGTCACCTTTCTCATTATAAGTGTAGGTAATGGTCTCGATATTCCAAGGATCGGCCTCACCGGTATTGTAGTATTTGCCAACCTCCTTTTCTATCAGCAACTTATCCTTGAAGTTCTTGTTTACGGTGCGGGTGCGGTGCGTAGTTATGAAATCAGGATATTCTTCATCCCAACTATAAAAACCCTCAATGTATGTATCGAACTGTCCGTTAGCCTGATAGGTGATGGGGCCGATGAACTCGTGCTCGTTTTGGAGTAAGTAGGGATAATTGCCCTCATACTTAATGATGATGTCATCATAAGGTACGAAAATATCCTGACCTGCAGTGTCCTGATCCCAGTAACCGCCCGATGTGCTGACTGTCAGTATGTTATCCTTGAATTTGTACTCCATTACGCAGATGCTGTCATCCTCCTGAAGTGTGACTTTTGACAGACCCTTGACCAGACCGTTCTCAAAGATATGGAAGATGTTGCCGGGGCCCATGGGAATGGGGCAGAACTTGTCGCCGTTGTTGAACTCAAAGGTCTTGGTAGTCCTTGTGAGATTGCCTTCCCAATCACGGGATTCGCTTTCTATCTTGGATATATATCCTTCGGCGTTGTAAGAGTATGTGTCTGAATCATCTTCTCTTGAGCTCGAGGTCAGACGTCCGTTTTTGTCATAGTTATCTGTAAAACCGTATTCTGTGATACTCTTGATACCTTTGGGAACCAATTTGTAGGTAGTCCAGAAGTTGCCGTCGCCGGTGACAGTACCGGGATCATCACCCTCAATGGGATCCTCACAAGCTGCAAAGGCAAATGCTGCAGTCACAGCCATGAAAAACAAATGCTTAATTCTCATGTTGTCCAATTTGTAAATAGGTTATTTTTGCAAATGTAGTTCTTTTTTGTGTAAGTTTGCATCAAGACTAATAAAACTCAACAATATGGATCTGATTAAAAGATTTTTAGGCTATACAGCCGTTGATACACAGTCCGATGAGAACTCCCAGACCGTTCCCAGCACTGCTAAGCAGATGAATCTGGCTCGCCAACTCAAGGCTGAGTTGGAAAGTATGGGACTTGAGGAGGTTTTCATGGATGAAATGGGATATGTTTACGCATCGCTTCCTGCCAATACAGACAAGAAGGTTCCCACCATCGGTTTCATATCCCATATGGATACCAGCCCCTCCATGAGCGGCAAGGATGTCAAGCCCCGCATTGTAAACAATTATGACGGCGGTGACATAATCCTCAACAAGGAGCAGAACATAGTTCTCTCACCGAGCCTGTTCCCCGAGTTGCTTGCCCACAAGGGTGAGGACCTGATTGTGACCGACGGCACAACCCTTCTTGGTGCCGATGACAAAGCCGGAATTGCCGAGATAATAACCGCTGTGGAGTACCTGCAGCAGCATCCGGAGATCAAGCACGGAAAGGTACGCGTGGGATTCAACCCCGATGAGGAGATCGGTATGGGTGCCGCACACTTTGACGTTGAGCGCTTTGGCTGCGAGTTCGGTTACACCGTCGATGGTGGTGAGGTAGGTGAGATGGAGTATGAGAACTTCAACGCCGCCAAGGCCGTATTCAAGATTCAGGGCCTGGAGGTACATCCTGGTTACGCCAAGGGCAAGATGGTCAACGCATCACTTCTGGCTGCAGAACTTATACAGATGTTCCCCGCAAATGAGACTCCCGGCACTACAGAGGGTTATGAGGGATTCTATCACATCGTGGGCTTAAGCGGTGAGGTTGATCATGCATCGGCCACCTTTATTATACGTGACCACGACCGCGCCAGATTTGAGGCCCGTAAGGAGTTTGCCAAGGCTGTGGCCGATAAGATGAACGCAAAATACGGTAAGGGTACTGTTACTGCCGAGGTCAGCGACCAGTATTACAACATGAAGGAGCAGATAGACAAGGTACCGTATGTGGTTGATATTGCGTGCGATGCAATGAAACTGGCAGGCGTCAATCCCGTCAAGGTTCCCATCCGCGGCGGCACAGACGGTGCCCAGCTCTCATTCAAGGGTCTGCCTTGCCCCAATCTCTTTGCCGGCGGCATGAATTTCCACGGCCGATACGAGTGGGTTCCCGTACAGAGTATGCAGAAAGCCATGATGACGGTAGTCCGCATCATCGAACTCGTCGCCAAACGCGACTGGTAACACAAAATGATACAAAAGGGGACAGACCCCTTTTGTATCATTCTTCAAAATCGAATTCTTCGGGAAGGTCAAAGGGACTGTCGGACAGGAAGTCTTCCATGTCGCGGCGGTCTTTTTTTGTGGGACGGCCCAGACCGGCGGCTCGCTTTACAAAGCCTCCTATGCGATTCATTTCCAGCAGGTCATACTGGTCCTGGGGAGTGATGTTCTGCATCATGTCGGGCACCAGTTTGGCTCCCACGCGGTTCTCTATGCACTGCAGAACCTTGAAAGAGTAGGTTACAGGCGGCTTGCGCACCTGTACGGTATCGCCTTCATGGACCATTTTGGAGGGCTTTACCTGCACTCCGTTTACAGTTATGCGGCCCTTCTTGCACGCCTCCGATGCAATGGTGCGTGTCTTGAATATGCGCACGGACCAGAGCCACTTGTCAATACGAGCCTCAGCCATACAAATACCTACTTATTATTGAATTTACACATGGTATCGTCGATGCCGGCCAGACAGAAGTTCTTTACAGCCTCTACTGCCACGGGTATGCGCTCGTCCAGAATCTTGCGCTCATCGTCACTGAACGGATCCAGCACGAACTTTATCTGCGCACCCATGGGGAAATCATTGCCGATACCGAACCTGAGGCGGCTGAACTGCTCGGAGCAGAGCACCTGTATGATGTTGCCTATACCGTTGTGACCGCCGCCGCTGCCCTTGCTCTTGAGACGGATCTTGCCCAGGGGCAGTGCCAGGTCATCGGCCACAACCAGAAGGTTCTGCGGGTCAATCTTTTCCTGGTTCATCCAGTAGCGGACGGCATTTCCGCTCAGGTTCATGAATGTAGTGGGCTTGAGGAGCACAAGTTCACGGTTCTTGATGCGCATGTGCGCCACAAAGCCGTATCGCTTGTCCTCAAAAACAGTATTGGACGCCTTTGCGAGGGCGTCCAATACCATAAATCCTATGTTGTGGCGGGTATCTTGGTATTCATCGCCCGGGTTACCCAGCCCCACAATCAGATATTTCATACTTTATTACTCAGCGGCGGGAGCCTCAGCAGCAGCGGCAGGAGCCTCAGCAGCAGCCTCCTCAGTAGCCTCAGCGGCAGCAGCGGAACGAGTTGACATAACTGTGCAGATCACAGCGTCCTTAGGACTTACAAACTCGATACCCTCAACCTTGAGGTCACCAACCTTGAATGACTTACCGATGGTAAGAGGTGTAACGTCAATCTCAACCTTCTCAGGAATAGCGGTGTAGAGAGCCTTGGCCTTAACGCGGCGCAGGATCTGCTCCAGTTTACCACCAGCCTTAACACCGGCTGCCAGACCGTTAAGTTTAACGGGAACTGCCATAACGATGGGCTTCTGGGGATCAACCTGATAGAAGTCAATGTGCAGGATGTTGTCCTTTACGGGGTGGAACTGGATCTCACGCATAACTGCCAGAACGGTGTTGCCGTCAATGGTCAGGTTAACTGAGAAAATATCGGGTGAATATACAAGCTTGCGAACCTCCTCGAATGTTACGCTGAAAGCCTTTGCTACGGGAAGACCCTGGGCGTCGCGCTCTACACCGTAGAGGTTGCAGGGGATAAGATTTTGCTTACGGAGTGCCTTGGCACCTTTCTTACCGAACTCATTGCGGGCTGTGCCCTTAACGTCAATTGATTTCATTTTAAAACGTGTTACTCTAAATTGTTATTACTCAATTCACCATCACACAAAACACTACCTTTTACGGCATGCTTTACGTAAAAGCGGCGCAAAGGTAGTGCAATTATTTAATAAAAACAAATGTTCAGAACTCTATCTTGAAGTCCGATGCACCTTCCGCGGCGTCATCGGCCGATGCCTCTGCTGCGGGCTTATCGGCCCCGTCATCGGCCCCGGAGGCCTTCTCGGCCTCATGTATGAATTTGATGGTTTTGGTCAGGCCGTCAATGAAATTGCTGAAATCCTCACGGTACAGGAAAATCTTGTGCTTCTCAAAACTCACCTGCGCGTCATCACCCTCGCCGCTGACTATCTTCTTGCTCTCCGTGATGGACAGATACATCTCGTCCTTGCGGGTCTTGCGCACATCCATGTAGTATATGCGCTTGCCGGCCTTTATGGCGTGGGAGAATATCACATCCTTCTCAATGTCGTCGGCATTCTTCTTCCTGAACTCCTCCATAAACCTGTTAAGTTTTTAAATTTCCACAAATATGGTGAAATGATTCTATCTATCCAAGAAATAGGGCGCGGAATTGGCAATTGTGAGCAAAAATTTTGTACTTTTGCGGACCGGATTAACGGTTAGGACACAAATGATAAACAGAGTTCTCATCAGACTGAAAGTAGTTCAGGTAATCTACGCATACTACCAGAACGGCGGGCAGAAGACTGCCGATGCCGACCGTGAGTTGGCTCAGAGCATTGACAGCGCGTATTCTCTTTACAAAACCCTTTTGTTTATACCGGTTGCATGGGCACGTCAGACAATTAAGTCCGTAGCCCGTCAGCAGCGCATGAATGAGCCTCACATTTCACGTCGTGAGATACTTCTGGCCGATAACAGACTGCTTGCACAGATGCAGACCAACGCCCAGCTGGACGCATACGTTCAGAGCAATGATTTCGACTGGCTTTTTGAGTCGGACTGGTTCCGTAACTCATGTTCCGCCATTCTTGAATCGGATGCGATGGAGGAGTACATCCAGGCGGAGAAATTTGATTTTGAGGCCGATAAGGAACTGGTGCGCAGACTCTACAAGGAGTTCATAGAGCAGAGCGATGAACTTGACAACCTGCTCGAGGAACAGAACATATACTGGAACGGAGATAAGGAACTCATTGATTCATTCGTACTTAAGACCATAAAGAGCTTTGAGGACGGAAAGGTCGTAGAACAGCCTCTCAAGGCGGAATTCAAGGATGATGAGGACCGTCAGTTCGCAATAGACCTGCTGCACTACGGCCTGGATATGGCTCAGGAGCGCGAGCAGGTGGTGGCTGCCAATTGCCGCCGCTGGGATCCCAGCCGTCTGGCGTTTCTGGATGTCATAATCATTCAGGTGGCCATGGCTGAGATGCTCAATTTCCCGCAGATCCCGCTCAGGGTAACCATCAACGAGTATGTTGAACTTGCCAAACTGCTCAGCACACCCGCCAGCGGCAGTTTCGTAAACGGAATGCTGGACACCATCGTCAAGGACCTGTCCGGTCAGGGACGTATAAATAAGGAATTATAAACTAAAACAACGATAGACAATTATGACTAACATGCTTTTACTCAATCCCTTCCAGATGACATATCAGGAAGTAGGCGTACACACTGTGAATTTTGTCCAGGCAGATCTTTCAGAACCCGCAGCAGCAGCTTCTGAGGGTGGTCAGGCACAGGGCGGTATGTTCGGCGGTGCCGGCGGATTCCTGTGGATATTTCTTCTGCTCATTGTGATGATGATATTCATGCGTCCCCGTCAGGACAAGGAGGGCGAGAAGTTCCGCAACGCTCTGCAGAAAGAGCAGGATGTAGTTACCAGCTCAGGTATTTTCGGCAAGATCAAGGATATAGATGATGTATCCGTAACCCTAGAGATAGCTCAGGGCATGAAGATCAAGGTTGACAAGCGTTACGTCAATCCCGTTCCCACGGCTCAGCCCGTTAAGCCCGAGAAACCTTCACGCCGCAAGAAGCAGGATTCCAGCAAGGACGAGAAAGCAAAGGCTTAATCCTTAATAAATTACGCATGCGGGAGCAAGGAGATCCCAAATCCCGATTTGCAGCATTTTTAGGAAAAATCGGAGATTTCCTTCTGAAACTGATCAGAGGGGAATTCCTGGTTTTTCTGCTTTTTCTGGGCATCACTTTCTTTTTCTGGTGGTCACAGACCATGAATCAGAATTATGATACCCAGATGAAAATTCCCCTGATTGTGGCCGATGTCCCCGACAATATCCGCATTACGGAACAGCCTGCACACCAGATTACCGTTTCATTGAGCGGCAAGGGTACATCACTCCGCAAATCCGGCCGTCGTGGCGAACACAAAATCCTGATGGTCAGCCATTCAGCCTTCGCCATGTCGCACGGTCACGCGTCGCTCTCCACATCGCGGCTGCGTGATTCCATATCGGCCATGCTCCCGGCATCGGTCCAAATCCGTTCCATATCTCCTGATTCGCTTGTATATCATTATGCCAATCAGTTGAGCTTGATGCTGCCCGTGGAGTTCGGCGGAACCACCGAGAGTCAGGACCAGTTCTTTCTGGAACGCATCGAATTCAGTCCGGACAGCATCAGGATAAGTGTTCTGGAGTCCGATACCGCCGAGCATCGGGTCATTGCCGTGGCCGGACAGATACAGCTTTTATCGGACACCATAATCCGTACTGTGCCTCTCAGACATGATCCCGGTGTGATTTACAGCCAGGATGAGGTGGTTATGACGGTGTTGTCGCAACAGTACACCGAGAAGAGCGTTGAGGTGCCTGTAACAGGCGTGAATTTCCCGCATCATATGGCGCTCAAATCGTTCCCGTCAAAGGCTGTCGTGACCTTCTGGGTCAAGATGTCCGAGTACGACAGGGTGACCGCTGCCGATTTCCAGGTGGTTGTAGATTATAACGATATTGCCGGCAGCGATGCGTCAAACGCACGTCTGCGTATTTATTCACAACCGGCCAATGTACGTAATGTCCGTCTGCAGACGCGTACGGTTGACTATCTGATGGAGCGCACGGTCTATTGATATGAAGATTATCGGAATGACAGGCGGAATAGGGTGCGGCAAGAGCTATGTATCGGCCAAGATGCAACTGCTGGGCATTCCGGTGTATGATTCCGATACACGCGCCAAACTGCTTACCGCTACGGATCCGGTCATTAAGGAGGCACTTACTGAACTGGTGGGGCCTACGCTTTACTGCCCTTGCGGTTGCGGGGTTATGCAGAAGGAGGTCCTGGCAAAGTTCATTTTCGGCAATCCGGAGAATATGGCTCGGGTAAATGCTATCATCCATCCTCGGGTCCGTGAGGATTTCAAACGCTGGGCCGATGCTCAGGGAAGTAAGGAATTTTGCATACTTGAATCGGCCATACTGTTTGAGTCCGGCTTTGACGGGGAGGTTGATTATACGGTTTGCGTGGATGCTCCGCTGCCTCTGCGCATAAGACGTTGCGTAAAGCGCGATAATACCACCGAGCAGGCAGTCGTGGCCCGAATCAACAGCCAGATGGATCAGGCGGAGAAGTGCAGACTGGCTGATTTTGTGATTGTGAATGATGATGTGCAGGCTCTGGAGTCCCAGATATCGGCACTTATTGATAATGTAAGAAAACTTTAAATTATTAATGATATTATGCTTAACGAAATTCTGACTATTTCAGGCAAACCAAGCCTGTATAAACTGCTAACCCGCGGACGCGGTGCGCTTATTGTTGAGAACATTGACGAGACCAAGAAGCGTCTGCCTATCCAGGGTACTGACAAGGTGGTATCACTTGGCGATATCTCTATCTTTACCGATGAGCGTGAGATGCCTTTGCGTGAGGTTTTCCTGGCTATCGAGGCCAAGTATGACAAGAAGGAGATCACCTTTGACTGGCGCAAGGCATCGAATGACCAGCTCCTCAAGTTCTTTGGTGAGATCATTCCTGATTTTGACCGCGACCGCGTATATCCCAGCCATATCAAGAAGATTGCCGGCTGGTATGACCTCCTGGTCAAGTACGGCGAGAACGATTTCAGCGAGCCCAAGGCTGAGGAAGAACCTAAGGAAGAATAAAAAACGACGCATTGGGAAATGACCCAATGCGTCGTTTTTTTACCATTTCTGGGAGTCATATAAAATATTATTTTATATGTGGTTTTTCTTGGTGGATTGTGAAAAAGTGTTTAACTTTGCAGCCGCAACTCCTTGGTAACTAAAAGGACAATAAATGGAAAAGGTAACAGTATTAACATCGGATCAGCTGTATAACAGTTTTCTGGATCCCAAGTATATTCCCGCAGGTCAGAACAAGTATTATTTGCGCAACACTCAGGTTTGCGCTCCCAAGGGCGGCTGGCGTCATCTTACCAGCAGCGAGATTGAATCGCTCGTAAAGAATGACAACACCGCAATGAGTTGGGACAACATCCTGGTGACCGATGAGTTCGACCCCATGATGATAAAGAACAACAAGTTCTACGGATTCGTGCGCATCGGCCGTGTAACCGACAACGGACTTCAGTATCATGATTTGAGGCTCTCCTGCGGTATCACCAACAGCTCAATCCATTCATGCGATATAGGTGATGACTGCGCAATCCACAACGTGCACTACCTGTCACATTATATAATAGGTGACCGATGCATGCTCTTCAATATCCAGGAGATGTCCTGCACTGACCACGCCAAGTTCGGTAACGGTGTTATCAAGGAGGGTGAGGAAGAGGATGTCCGCGTCTGGCTGGAACTCATGAACGAGACCGGCTGCCGCAAGGTGCTCCCGTTTGACGGTATGATTGCGGCCGATGCATACCTGTGGGCTAAGTTTATCGATGACCGACGCCTGCAGGACCGCCTCAAGGCCATCACGCAGAGTTCGTTTGACAGCCGCCGCGGATTCTACGGAACCATAGGCTACGGCAACGTGATTAAGAACTGCTGGATCATCAAGGATGTAAAGATTGGCAACTGCTGCTACATAAAGGGTGCCAGCAAACTCAAGAACATAACTATCAACTCATCGGAGGTGGATCCCACCCAGATTGGTGAGAACGTGGTTCTGGTTAACGGAATCATAGGTTACGGATGCCGCATATTCTACTCGGTCATTGCCGTACGCTTTGTGCTGGGCAGTCATTCCAATCTTAAATACGGTGCCCGACTCATGAACTCGTTCATGGGTGATAACTCCACAATATCCTGCTGTGAGGTGCTTCACAACCTTATTTTCCCGGCCCACGAGCAGCATCACAACAACTCGTTCCTGATTGCCAGCGTGGTCAAGGGTCAGTCAAACCTGGCTGCCGGCGCTACCATCGGCTCAAACCATAATTCACGTACCAACGATAATGAGATTGAGGCTGGACGCGGATTCTGGCCCGGTCTTTGCGTGAGCGTAAAGCACTCGTGCAAATTTGCTTCATTCACGATGCTGGCCAAGGGCGCTTATCCCGCCGAGATGATCAACCCGTTCCCGTTTGCACTCATCAGCAATGACGAGGTTCACGGAGAGTTGCACGTAATACCCGCATTCTCATGGCTTTACAATATGTTCGCCATGGCGCGCAACAACTGGAAATACGCCACCCGCGATACCCGTGTGTTCAAGGTTCAGAACATCGAGTTTGATGCCTACGCACCGGATTCCATGGAGGAGGCCATCCAGGCCCGCAAGCTGCTCGACATGTGGACCGCCAAGGCATGGTTGCGCCGTGAGGGTAAGAGTCTTGAAGGAATGACCGATGACGCACTTATGGATATCGGCCGAAATCTTCTTAACGGTGATCCTGATAAGATCAAGGATCTGGAGGTTCTGGGCGAGAATATGGAGAAATCGCACCGTAAGGTTGTAATCCTGCATCCTTACAAGGCATATCACGCTTATGGCGATATGCTTACCTATTATGCCGTAAAGAACATAGTGGCATACCTGGAGGAGCATGATGATGAGACATTCCAGAGCATCAGTAAGCGTTTTGACGGTGACCGCGCCCGCGTATGGTTCAATCTGGGCGGTCAGCTCATGTCGATGGAGGATGTTGACCAGTTGCGTTCCGATATCAAGGACGGCACACTCAACACCTGGAAGGAGATTCACCACCGCTACAATGAGATTTGGAAGAAATATCCTATTGACAAACTGCGTCATGCGTATATGTCGCTCAAGCACATGCTCGGCGTGGAGACTCTAACCGTGGATGACTGGAACAATGCTCTCAATAAGGGTATTGACATGCAGCAATACATATTTGATCAGGTTTATGAGACCCGCAAGAAGGATTATCAGAACATATTCCGCCAGGCTACGTTCATGAATGAGGATGAGATGCTGGCTGCATGGGGTAAACTGGATGACAACAGCTTTATACTGAATCAGCGCAAGGAGCTCAAGGAGTTTACCGAGCGGGTTCAGAGCATCCGCAAGCGCCTGATCCAAAAATGATACAAAAGGGGACAGTCCCCTTTTGTACTATTTTGCAATAACCTTAATAAAACGATATGAATCTTAAAGAGAACAAGTACTCCCAGTACGCATTAGTACAGGAGATGATGGACACTGTTGAGACAGTAAAGAAATTTGATCCCGCCTGCACCAGGGAGATTGCCGCCAAGGTTGCCAAGGCCGGAAAGGCATACTTTACCGGTGAGGGCTCAAGCCGAATCTTCCCCGCTAAGAACGCTCTGCGCAAGACCAAGCGTTGGGGTCTGGACCTGAACGCCCAGACCGATGGTTCATGGCAGTCACGCGAGTATGACCTGAGCAAATTTGCCGTATTCTTGGCTTCAAACTCAGGCCGCACCAAGGAGGTAACCCTGCTGGCCAAGAAACTGATGGAGGAGGGCAACGCACTGCGTTTTGGCCTTACCGCAAACCAGGATACGATACTTTCTACATTCTGTGCCCATACACACGTACTCAACTGCGGTTGGGAGCAGGCCGTTGCCGCTACCAAGAGCGTTGTTGAGCAGGCTCTCTACTACGAGTCAGTTCTGTGGAACATGGCCGGTAAGGATGTAAAGGCCGGTTTGGCTGCACTTCCTGCACAGATTGAGAAGGCTCTGACACTTCAGGTTCCTGCCGAGATTGTAGACTGGGTAAAGAAGGCCGAGACCATCTACTTTGCAGGTTACAATGACGGTGTGGCCGAGGAACTTACCCTTAAGACCAATGAGATTACCCGCCGCAAGAGCGACTTCCTGGAGGGCACATACGCACTGCACGGAATCGAGGAGGTAATGAAAGAGGGCGATATCATCTTCTGGGTTGATCCCATTGCCGATGAGTACGAGAAGATTCAGGAGTGCCTCATCAAGGGCGCAGGTGTGAAGGTGGTTGCAATTGCCGATCACGACACCCCGTTCCCCACAATCAAGACTCCCGCAGCAGGCGATTTCAACCCTTACGTATATCTGTGCGCAGGCTGGAACGTGCTGGTTGAGATAGGTATCGCTACCGGTATGGACCTGGATCATCCCAACCGTGCCCGCAAGGTAGGAAACGAAATACAGCTCTGAGAAGAGCCATACGATGTTTTTGATTCGTAACGAAACAGGGCCGGATTTGCTCCGGCCCTGTTTTATTAGTGTCAATCAGTTGCTTAGTTGCTCTGACTGATTTTTATCTCCAGTCTTTCAAAACTTCTGTTAGGCAAAACGATATCGGCTATCCTTTCAGACCCGGAATAGTTCTCTTTAACAGAGAGAAATGCCTTGTTCTCTTTCAGTTCTATCGAGAACCAATCCCATTCAAAGTAGTTGAATCCCATTGCAGGGTCAACCTCTTTGGGTTCAACAATTATGGAACGGGCTTCAATAATGCTGTCCATTACCGCATAATCGGGTTCCATCAGATAGAAGAAGAGGACCGAATCATTGTTCCTCACATAATGCAGATAACAGTTCTCGAACGGAATATCAACAGTGTCCTTTCCACCGTCCGGATTGAACTGTATTGTCTCAAAAGCAGCATCAGGGCCATCGGCGCATGATGTGTTCACAAGGACCTCGTTTCTGTCGCAGGAAAAGAACGCAAACACCGACAACAGAAACGGTAAATAAACAATACGTTTCATGTTTTTTGAATTTTGGTTTGCAAAGTTACATAATTATTTGTATATGTTGGTGATACATTCAATATTATATTGGAAAAAGCCCTCTGTGCCGTATGTATCGGTATGTGCTCTTGTCACAGGTCCGTTGTTGATATTGAATGATCCTTCATTATAGTAGCCGTCTATTCCCTTCTCCGGCCAACCCCAGTTACAGTGAACAAGGGGAATGGTTACATAAGATGACAGTACCCTCTTTCCGCCGCTGACCACATATACAGGAGTCATAGCCTTCATAGATCCGTCAATGATCCATGCATGGCCTCCCTCATAATATGTGTGGCTGAATTTTTCCCAGAAAATCAGATAATTCTTATATACATCTTTCTTGATAGCGCTTCCTGCTATGAGAACGGGGCGGCCGTTTGAAAGCGACTGTGAAACATCGGTCTTGTTATAATCCTTGTACAGGCCGGGGTTATATCCCAATCTGCTCAGATATCCGGGAATATCACTGAAATAGGCGCTGCTCTGTGTCTTACCATACTGAACATTGAGTCCCGCTCCTACATCGGACATAAGGTGTGATATGGTCTGGAATGTACTCAAGGTCTCATTTCCGCTTGGAGGCATCATGATGCTCCAGTTGTATGAGGCGGGATATCTCCAGTATGACATGAGTTGTGCCACCGCTGTCGCAGCACATCCTGTGGGAGCTTGTATGCCCGATATCACCGGAGTGTACAGGTTATAGGGGTTTGTCTGGCCCCATCTGACGCTGATCATCGGCGCAACGGTAACCACATAACTTGTCGGGCCGTACTCAACCCTCGGTTCGTCTTCTATTAATTCCAGTTCCGGCAGCACTCTGGCCTTGGTTCCGGCTATATCGTCTCCGGCCGCGATTTTGGCCAATGCGCTGCTTACCAGCGAATCCTGCATGCGTATGGCAAACTCTACCTGACGGTCATAAGCAGCCTCCAGGTTGCCGTAGAATTCTACGATTCCGGTAGACAGCAGGCTTTCATCTACATCTTCGCTGAAATCTATATGCCCCTCCGGGACAATAGCGAATATGGGGTCTGTCCTTCGGTCGGCCGACAGAATGGCATAACCGTCATCCTGGCCAAAGTTGAACACGTAGGCCACAGTGTCGGGATTTGCATCATCGGCCGATTTGGTCTTTTTGGCGCGGGTAACGGGCTTGACCGTAGATATGTTACGGGGCGCGGCGGCCTTGGTCTGATTGCCTGCATCCAGAAACTGAATGATAGACTGCGCATTCGCGGTTGCCTCATCGGCCGATATGCGGGGATTGGTTTTGTACCACGACAACGCCTTCAGTTCATCGGTTGTCAGTTCTTTACTCTGCTCATACTGAACGTTAAAACTCTCTGATGACTTGTCGCAGGAGACGGCAAAAGCCAGTGCGGCAAGTGAAAACAAGAATGATTTTTTCATTAATTGAAAAGTTAATAATAGGGTTAGGACTAATCGTAGCAAATGTAAAATTTATATTTTTACACCTGCTACCGTTAACTTTTTTTTTGGAACCAAATTCTACCAATGTATACATGGATTTCCTAAATAGATACAAACTATCCCCAAATGTGGAGGCGTTCAGCACGGAGCGTAATTCCGTGCTGCCTTATTACGTGGTGCAGCCTCATCAGGTTCATGGGTGTGTAATCCGCGAGGTTACTGACCCTCTTACTACGCGTGATGAGTTGGAAGGGGTGGATGCCCTGGTGACCGATGTGCCTGGCGTGGCAATATCAGTACGTACGGCCGATTGCATCCCGGTGCTGCTGTATGACCCTGTGCACAGGGCTGTTGCGGCGGTTCATGACGGATGGCGTGGCACGGTTCAGCGTCTCAGCCAGAAGGTGATTGCATTCATGCATGACAGGTATGGCACCGTTGCGGCCGATGTCAGGGCAGTAATAGGACCGGGTATAGGCCCTGACAGTTTCCAGGTGGGGCAGGAGGTGGCCGATGCTTTTGCCGATGCGGGCTTTCCTATGGCAGAGATTTTGTCTGACCGTGGTCCCAAGGCTCCTACGGCCTCTGATCCTATGGCTGGCGGTCTGCACATTGACCTTTGGCGGGCAAACCGGTGGCTGCTGGAGGAGGCCGGGGTGTTATCGGTCAACATTCAGGTGGCGGGCATATGCACGTATAAAAATAACGACCGCTACTTTTCCGCTCGCAGGGAGGGGACAAAGTGCGGTCGTATAATCAATTGTATAAAACTGCTCTGACTTTATTTCTCGCAGTCGCAGCCTATCATCTTCCAGAGGCCGGCAGCAACGGCAGCGCCGCACAGAGGAGCGACGATGAATATCCAGAGCTGCTTGAGGGCTGCGCCGCCTGCAAATATGGCGGGACCGATTGAACGGGCGGGATTAACCGATGTGCCTGTGTATCGGATGCAAACCAGATGAACCAGCACCAGAGTCAGACCTATTGCAAGTCCGGCAAAGTTTCCGGCACCCTTCTTGGCATCGGTAGTACCCAGAACAACCAGTACGAATACGCAGGTGAATACCAACTCGGCTACAAAGCCTACGCCAGTTGAGATGCCCTCCTGGCATACGTTCTCACCCAGTCCGCCGGGAGTGATGCCAAACAGGATGGCAGCGCCGATGATTGCGCCGATAATCTGGAAAATCACGTACATGCAGGCATCCTTACCGCTCATGCGGCCAGACATCCAAACGCCCAGAGTGATGGCGGGATTGATGTGGCAGCCCGATATGCCGCCGATGGCATAAGCCATTGCAACTACTGCAAGACCGAATGCAAGAGCCGTTCCAACTACGCCGGGAACGCCGATGCCGGCAGGTGTGCAACCCAGGCTGACGGCAGCGCCGCAACCCATAAGAACCAGAACCATGGTTCCGATCATTTCAGCTAAGTACTTTTTCATAAATATCATTTAATTGGTTGATAGTGCTAAGTTAGTTATTTTTTTTGGTGACGCAAAAAGAAACGACCCCTTTGCGTCACTTTTCCATCGCCAGACTGATTCGCTGGCGTTCCAGGTCCACGCTCAGGACTTTTACCATCACTTGCTGCTGCAGTGAGACCACCTGTGTGGGGTCCTTGATGAACTTGCCGGGAGCCAGCTGCGATATGTGGATGAGTCCTTTTACATGTACGCCTATATCCACGAACGCGCCAAAATTGGTTATGTTACTGATTATTCCGGGCAGCACCATATCGGCTTTTACATCCTCAATGGTGTGGACCTCGTTTGAGAACTCGAATTTCTTTAACGGTCCGCGCGGGTCACGGCCCGGTTTTTCAAGTTCCTGCATTATGTCTGTCAGGGTGGGTATGCCAACCTTGTCAGTCACGTACTTGTTTATGTCAATCTTTGCGCGGAGTTCTGGGCTCTTCATGAGTTCCTGAACGGTGCACTTGAGGTCTTTTGCCATCTTTTCCACGATGGGATAACTCTCGGGGTGCACGGCGCTGTTGTCCAAAGGCTGGTCGCTGTCCGGCACGCGCAGGAATCCGGCCGCCTGCTCAAACGCCTTGGCGCCCAGACGCGGAACCTTGAGCAGTTCCTTGCGGTTGTGGAACGGGCCGTTTGCCGTGCGGTAATCCACGATATTCTGCGCCAACTGCGGCCCCAGACCGCTAATATATGTAAGAAGGTGCGTGCTGGCGGTATTCAGGTTCACACCCACGCGGTTCACGCAACTTATCACCGTCTGGTCCAGCGAGTGCTTGAGGTCAGTCTGATTCACATCCTTCTGATACTGCCCCACGCCGATCGATGACGGATCAATCTTGACAAGTTCAGCCAGAGGATCCATAAGACGGCGGCCGATGGACACGGCACCACGAACAGTTACGTCATAATCTGGGAACTCGTCGCGTGCGGTCTTGGAGGCCGAATAGATTGACGCTCCGTCCTCGTTTACGCTGAAAATCTGAACGTTTTTTGGCAGATGCAGATGCTCTACGAAATCCTTGGTCTCACGTCCGGCCGTGCCGTTGCCTATTGCGATTGCCTCGATATGATACTGTTCAACAAGAGTCTGGATTTTAGCGGCAGCCTGACGCGCCTCATTGTGGGGCGGGTGGGGGAATATTGCCTCATTGTGAAGGAGGTTTCCCTGCTGGTCCAGGCAGACCACCTTACAGCCCGTGCGAAATCCGGGGTCGATGCCCATAACGGCCTTCTGGCCTAGTGGAGAGGCCATCAGCAGTTGCTCCAGGTTGCGTGCGAATATCCTTATAGCCTCAGTGTCAGCCAATTCCTTCGACGATGCCGCGAACTCATTCTCGATTGACGGCTGCAGCAACCGGTAGTACGAATCCTCAACAGCCTCATCGACCAGTTGCGACACCTCGGATTTGCCGCGGACATAGTGTCTGGAGAGTGATTCAACCGCCTTGTCATCCTCAATCTCTATCGATACGCGCAGCAGTCCCTCAGCCTCGCCGCGGCGCATGGCCAGCAGACGGTGCGATGCGCATCGGCTCAAAGGCTCGTTAAAGTCAAACCAGTCGCGGAACTTCTGCGCATCGGCCTCCTTGCTCTTGACCACCTTGCTGTAAATGCGGGCTGTGCGGCGGTAGGCGTTGCGCACCTGGTTGCGCGTGCCCTCGTCCATGGAGACCTGCTCGGCTATTATGTCCATGGCGCCCTGGAGGGCTTCATCTACGTTTTGTACGCCTTTCTCTTTATTGATGTACTTGGCAGCCTCGCGGTCCAGCGGAACGTACTGGTTCTGCTTCATAACGAACTCGGCCAGCGGCTCCAGGCCCTTCTCGCGGGCGGCATCGGCACGGGTCTTGCGGTGCGGCTTGTAGGGGGCGTAGATGTCTTCAAGTTCCGTGGCATCCCAGCAGTGCTCAATGCGGTTTTTCAGCTCCGGAGTCAGTTTTTCCTGACTCTCTATTGTGCCGATGATAGTCTCCTTGCGCTTGGCCAGCGCCTCCAGCCGCTCCAGCGCATCGCTAACCTCGGTCACCTGGACCTCATCCATTCCGCCCGTGGATTCCTTGCGGTATCGGCTTATAAAAGGTATCGTGGCGCCGTTCTCCAGCAGCTTCAGCGTGTTCTCCACCTGGTTCTCCCGCAGGCCGGTCTCGCGCACGATTATGCTTACGTATTCCTTGTTCATATGATTGTATTCTTTCAGCAAATATAGCACGTTTTCTGCAATTCCCGCACTGGCTGGCCCGCGACCTTACCCACTGACCCCGTGCCCCCCTGACCCCCTGACCTTAGGGAGTCAGAACGCAGGTGTGGCCATTTCTCTCCCTAAGGTGAGCGGAAAATACGCCCGTACCTGCGTTGCCCCCTGACCTTAGGGAGTCAGAACGCAGGTGTGGCCATTTCTCTCCCTAAGGTGAACGGAAATTACGCTCTTCCGCGGGCTGCTGTGTGACCTTAGGGAGTCAGAACGCAGGTGCAGCCATTTTTCTCCCTAAGGTGAAGCAAAAATACGCTTGTACCTGCGTTGCCCCGTGACCTTAGGGAGTCAGAACGCAGGTGCAGCCATTTTTCTCCCTAAGGTGAAGCAAAAATACGCTTGTACCTGCGTTGCCCCGTGACCTTAGGGAGTTAGAACGCAGGTGCAAACGATTTCTTCCCTAAGGTAGGTGGGTGGGTGTGGTTGTTGATAATTTTTTTGCGGGTAATTTATAATATGTGGGGTGATTTTATAACTTTGCCTACAGAGCGTCAAAGAGGCGCTTTGCTGAAGTGGTGATACCTTGGAGAACACGCTTCGGGATTAGCTAATTTAATTACAGTCATATTATGGCAAAGAAAGAGATTGAGGGTGCGTCAGGCCTTCAGAATGCGGGTCTTAGTGAGAAGCTGAAGGCTCTGCAGGCTGCAACTGACAAGATTGAGAAGAGCTTCGGTAAGGGCTCCATCATGAAACTGGGTGACGAGAGCATTGAGAATGTGGACGTTATCTCTACGGGCTCCATCGGCCTTAACGCCGCACTTGGTGTGGGCGGTTATCCGCGTGGCAGGATAATCGAGATTTACGGTCCGGAGTCATCAGGTAAGACCACTCTGGCCATACATGCCATTGCCGAGGCTCAGAAAGCCGGCGGTATTGCAGCGTTCATCGATGCCGAGCATGCTTTTGACCGTTTCTACGCTGCCAAGCTGGGTGTGGATATCGACAACCTGTGGATTTCACAGCCCGATAACGGCGAGCAGGCCCTGGAGATTGCCGAGCAGCTGATCCGCTCATCGGCCATTGACATTATCGTAATTGACAGTGTGGCCGCACTTACTCCCAAGGCTGAGATTGAGGGCGATATGGGTGACAACAAGGTTGGTCTGCAGGCCCGTCTTATGAGCCAGGCTCTGCGCAAACTGACATCTACCATCAACAAAACCAATACTACCTGTATCTTTATCAACCAGTTACGTGAAAAGATTGGTGTGATGTTCGGCAATCCTGAGACAACAACCGGCGGTAACGCGCTCAAGTTCTACGCATCGGTCCGCCTGGATATCCGCCGCGTCACATCACTCAAGGACGGCGACGAGGTGGTTGGTAATCAGGTGCGCGTAAAGGTTGTCAAGAACAAGGTTGCGCCTCCTTTCCGCAAGGCCGAGTTCGACATAATGTTCGGCGAGGGCATCTCTAAGAGCGGCGAGATTGTGGATCTGGGCGTTGAGTATGGCATCCTCAAAAAGAGCGGCTCATGGTTCAGCTACGGCGATACCCGCCTGGCACAGGGCCGAGACGCCACCAAGCAGCTCATGCAGGACAACCCCGAGCTGGCCGAGGAACTGGAGCAGAAAATCATGGCCGCCATCCTGGGCAGTCCCCAGGAGCCCGAGCCCGATGATGACTCTGAGATGATGAACGATTGATTAGTCAGAGAGTTCTAGTTAAAAGCGATCCATTCCGGGTCGCTTTTTTTGTTACTGTTGCTCCGCTCCCTCACTGACCTTAGGGAGAGAAATGGCTGCACCTGCGTTCTGGCTCCCTAAGGTGAGGGGGTAACGCAGGTACGAGCGTATTTTTTGCTCACCTTAGGGAGAAAAATGGCCGTACGTTCGTTCTGATTCCCTAAGGTGAGGGGGGGAGTTTGTGGGATGGTGTGTTTTCTGCGAACATTGGGGAGGAAAATACTTCATCGGGCGTATCGGGAATCGGACTAAATACTTATTTTTGCGAATGATATGTGACTAACACATTTGTTTGCAACTAAACCTAAACCATACATACTATGAAGGATCTTTTCCATGTTTGCATGACCGCGCACAAAGAGGTCATGATCAGAAATTTTGACGACGCTCGCGATTTCACTAATCTTATGGCATTGGCTGCGTTCAGAAATGACACCAGCATTCTTGCGGACTCCGTGATGTCTAACCACGTCCACTTTATCATTCTGTCCGAGTCGCCCAAGAAATTTTCGCTTTCGCTTCGGTATTCTTTGACCAAACATTTCAACTACATGTACGGAAGAACGGGCAGACTTTTTGATAAAAGAGTGTTTATCAGGAAGTTGGAGGGGACTAAGCATATTCAGATGGCCATAAACTATTGCCTGAGGAATGGCTTGCACCACGGCCAGAGTGAGACCGCTTTTGCTTACCCGTTCAGCACTTGTAATTACATTTTCTCGCGCGCCAGAGGCATCAAGGATCCGGGTCTGTCATACAATCGGGCCGAAATTCAATCGTATCTGCCAAAAAATGCCGACTTTCCGGACAATTTCGCCATTGATAATCAGGGTGTTATATCAAGGAGCACATTTCAGGAGATCAGGCTGGCCGAGTCTTGGTACGGTACGCCCACCAATTACATATACAATATGAATCGCCGCACCACCGAAGATTGGATAAAGGAACAGGAGAAGGATGATGTTACAGCCGATCCTATCACATTGAAAATCATAGAGAAAGGTGTGCAGTTTGATTCGGAGTCCGATATGCTCAAGAATGAAATGGGTGGCCGCGCGTCGGTGGTGAATATGAATGACCTGGAGGTTTGCTCGGTGGTGGACAACGATATTCTTGGCCGATACAAGACCAAGAGTATCTATCAGTTAAGTGATAAGCGCCGATGCCAGATCGCACAGGAACTCATACAGGATTGTCACATCAACGCCATCCAGGCCGCCCGTTGCGTCGCGATTCCAGTATCCATTCTGCCCGACGAATACCGTCCCAGAAAGTTCCGCGCATACTAGGAAAGCGCATTTTTCCTACTCACCTTAGGGAGAGAAATGGCCGCACCTGCGTTCTAACTCCCTAAGGTCAGGGGGTGACGCAGGTACGAGCGTATTTTCCGGTCACCTTAGGGAGAGAAATGGCCGCACCTGCGTTCTGGCTCCCCAAGGTCAGGGGGCAACGCAGGTACGGGCGTATTTCCGGCTCACGTTAGGGAGAGAAATGGTTCTACGTGCGCTACAGTTCCCTAAGGTCAGGGGGTAACGCGGGAGCGGGTGCGGAAAATTCTGCCAAATCGTCACATCTGTCATGTCATCGGCCTTCCAAATATCGTGGCACATCATTTGTACATACCATAGTGTCAAATTTTGAGTACAAACAAATAAAAACATACAACTATGGGAAAGATTATTGGAATTGATCTTGGAACCACTAACTCGTGCGTTTCAGTATTTGAGGGTAACGAGCCTGTCGTAATCGCTAACAGCGAGGGCAAGCGTACTACCCCTTCAATCGTGGCTTTCGTTGACGGCGGCGAGCGTAAGGTGGGTGACCCCGCCAAGCGTCAGGCTATCACAAACCCGCAGCGTACCGTGTTCTCTATCAAGCGTTTCATGGGTGAGAACTGGGATCAGGTGCAGAAGGAGATTGCCCGCGTACCTTACAAGGTAGTCAAGGGTGACAACAATATGCCGCGTGTGGACATTGACGGACGTCTTTACACCGCTCAGGAGATCAGCGCCATGATTCTGCAGAAAATGAAGAAGACCGCCGAGGATTATCTGGGCCAGGAGGTTACAGAGGCTGTCATCACAGTGCCTGCTTACTTCAGCGACTCACAGCGTCAGGCCACCAAGGAGGCCGGTCAGATTGCCGGTCTGGATGTAAAGCGTATCGTTAACGAGCCTACCGCTGCCGCTTTGGCATACGGTGTTGACAAGGCTAACAAGGATATGAAGATTGCCGTATTCGACCTGGGTGGCGGTACATTCGATATCTCCATTCTGGAGTTCGGCGGCGGCGTATTTGAGGTGCTTGCCACCAACGGTGATACCCACCTGGGCGGTGATGACTTTGACCAGGTGATCATCAACTGGCTGGTTGAGGAGTTCAAGAAGGACGAGGGTGCCGATCTGACTGCCGATCCTATGGCACTGCAGCGTCTTAAGGAGGCTGCCGAGAAGGCCAAGATTGAGCTGTCATCATCAACCAGCACCGAGATCAACCTGCCGTACATCATGCCGGTAGCCGGTGTTCCGCGTCACCTTGTAAAAACTCTTACACGTGCCAAGTTCGAGCAGCTGGCCAACGGCCTGATCCAGGCTTGCCTGGAGCCCTGCCGCAAGGCTATGAGTGATGCCGGTCTCTCCAACTCCGATATCGATGAGGTAATCCTGGTAGGTGGTTCAAGCCGTATCCCCGCTGTGCAGAAGCTGGTTGAGGATTTCTTCGGCAAGGTACCTTCAAAGGGCGTCAACCCCGATGAGGTAGTAGCAGTAGGTGCTTCAATCCAGGGTGCCATCCTGAACAAGGAGGGCGGAGTGGGTGACATCGTCCTGCTGGATGTAACCCCGCTGACAATGGGTATCGAGACCATGGGCGGCGTAATGACTAAGCTGATTGATGCCAACACCACCATCCCGTGCAAGAAGAGCGAGATATTCTCAACAGCGGCCGATAACCAGACAGCCGTAACAATACACGTGCTGCAGGGCGAGCGTCCTATGGCTTCTCAGAACAAGTCTATCGGCCAGTTCAACCTGGAGGGAATCGCACCCGCACGTCGTGGCGTACCTCAGATTGAGGTTACATTCGATATCGACGCCAACGGTATCCTTAAGGTATCTGCCAAGGATAAGGCTACAGGCAAGGAGCAGGCCATCCGCATAGAGGCCAGCTCAGGTCTGAGCAAGGAGGAGATTGACCGCATGAAAGCCGAGGCCGAGGCCAACGCCGATGCCGATAAGAAGGAGCGCGAGAAGGTCGATAAGCTCAACCAGGCCGACTCAATGATATTCCAGACCGAGCAGCAGTTGCAGGATCTGGGCGACAAGATCCCCGCCGACAAGAAGGCTCCTATCGAGAGCGCACTCAACGCCCTGAAGGATGCTCACAAGGCTCAGGATCTGGCCGCCATCGACAAGGCAATGGCCGAACTCAACACCGCCTTCCAGGCAGCCAGCGCCCAGATGTATCAGCAGAGCGGCGCACAGCCCGGTGCCGGTGCAGGCGCTCAGAGCGGTCCTCAGGACGCCGGTCAGAGTAGCTCAAGTAACGCCGGTGACAATGTCCAGGATGCTGACTTTGAAGAGGTTAAGTAAACCAACTAATTGATAAAAACCGCGCATTAGGGATTGTCCCTGGTGCGCGGTTTTCTTTTTTTCGCTACCTTTGAAAAAACAACCAGATATGTACAAGACAACAGGACAAAAGAACAGCCGCATAGAGGTGGCCGATGCCCTGCGCGGGCTGGCTGTAGCCGGCATCATTCTGTTCCATTCGGTAGAGCATTTCAATACGTTCGCACGCGGGATCAAATACACTCTGCCGTGTGACGGAACTGTTTTCAGCGTTTTGCAGGCACTGCTTTCGGGCAAGATGTACGGGATCTTTGCCATACTTTTTGGCCTGAGTTTCTTTATCATGCGCGATAACCAGGAGCAGAAGGGCAGGGATTTCTCTCTCCGTTTTGCCTGGCGAATGGTGCTGCTGTTCCTCTTTGGCGTGCTCAACGTCTGCTTCTATGATGGCGACATCCTTATTACTTACGCCATCCTGGGCCTGTTGCTTATCCCGGCCGGGTACCTGAGCAACCGTTGGCTGTGGGCAATCACAATAATCCTGCTGCTGCAACCCCTGGAGATATACTCTCATCTCACCGACTGGCACCCTGACTCCCGATGGGTGGGCATGGGCTATATGAAACTCATGCAGGGGCACGATACCTTCTGGCATTCGGCTGTAACTAATTTAAGGTACGGAATCACAACCACGCTGGGATGGTTCTGGACCCACGGCCGCATTACCCAGACGCTCGGCCTGTTCTATCTGGGCCTGCTGTTTGGCCGTATGAGGCTGTTCTACAACGAGGGCAGTAACCTCAAGATATGGCGAGTGCTGCTGGTGGTATCGGCCGTACTGGTAATCTGCGGCGCGTTCACCAAATTCGGCAAGTACGACGATCTGATTCATCCCATGTGGAATCTGGCCATCCTGATACTCATCCTTTCTGTTGGAGTGCTGATGTGGTACAGGTTTGACGGGTTCAAGAATGTGTTCGGAAAACTGGGATTCTTTGGCCGAATGAGCCTTACCAACTACCTGCTGCAGTCCATCCTGGGCAGTTTCATCTTCTACCAGTGGGGCCTCAGCATGTACAACATCCTGGGCACCACTTGGTCCGCGCTGGTGGGCATCGGAATGATAGTATTCCAGTACTGGCTGCTCAAAATGTGGTCCCGCACGCACGAGCGCGGTCCGCTGGAAGGTCTGTGGCGCCGCCTCACCTGGATCGGCTCAAAATAAGCGCGTCGATTGCAACCGTACCTGTGTGGTTTACTATCTCAACGGTATGGTTGCCTTTTTTCTTTGCCTTGTATCGGAACACAACCTGTTGGGGCTTGTAACCGTTTGGATCATTGAGTGATACGGTATGTATTTCACCGTCTATACTGATTGTCATATCGCTAAAGTCCGGACCTGTAGGGGCTATCAGATCCATGCTTTTGCCATAGAATCCGGTACGCCACACATCGCCTGCGTTTGATGATACATACAGGTCGTTGTTGTAATCGCCCTGGCCCAGGTTGCACCGATGCTCCCATCCGATGGTAGTCACTCCGGGGTCATCGTCATTGAAAAGGGCTTTGTCATGTGTTATTCGCAAGACCTTGAATCCGTTGGCAAGTCGCTCATCGCTGATTCCCTCATAAGGCTGCAGTTGTGTTCCGGCCGATACCGAAAGCCCGGCATCGGACTGCCTGAAACTGATACGCGCCTTGGGTTGTCCTATCAGTTCCACCTTGCTTACCTTTCCGATGGTAGCAGAATTTGTTGAAAGAGCATCCAGATTCACCTCGCTTCCGTCCCAACTGTACAGCATTGCATAAACAAAACCTCCGTTCCGGGTATAGATCACATTGTCATTGCCCCATGTCTCAAACGGGCGGGAACCATATACGGCATCGGCGTTGACCTTGAGCCAACTGCCTATATCCTGACAAATCTGTCTGGCTTCAGGGTCGATATTTCCGCCTGCACGCTGGGTGATATTGAGCAGCAGCGACCCGTTGCGGGACACATTCTGCATAAGCCGGGTGATGATTTCGTGGGCCGGGCGGTACGGAACACCTTTCTTATAATGCCATTCCTGCAGGCTTACCTCAGTCTGAAAGGGGTATGCCATGATCTGGTCCTCGGTAAAGAACTCAGTGCTCTTAAGCAGGCTTCGGTCCACCAGCGGAAGCAGCTCGGGTGAATTCTGGAAACTGTCATAACGCCCGCCAACTCCCTTAAAAGTGGCAACTACCTGATTCCTGCCGTCATCCCTCTTGGAGGCTATGTTGTAGAAATTCTCTATTATCTGCGGAGTGAGTTTACCCAATCCCATATTGATGCCCAGATCCACCTGCGAATCGCCGGCATGGTCATCAAAATATATCATGTCCGGCTGATACTTGCGGATGGCATCATCCACACGGTACATGAACTGGGTGGCAAACGGAGTCTCCAGTGAGTTCCTGCCATTGCGATGCACCGGACCGTACAGGTCAACCGGGTCCAGTCCTTCCCACCATTTGCCTATGCCGTCGGCGGCAGTAAGGTTGGCATCGTACGGGATTCCGGCATTGGGGCCGTTGCGGTCACTGCGGTACCGGACGGTCATGAACTGGCCGTAAGTACGTGCCGGAGTGGCGTGGAATCCTATTCCAAAGGGCATATCATACTTGCGTGCGGTCTCAGCCCAGATTCCCACCACATCCTTTTTGGGTCCTACATTGACCGAATTCCAGGGCTGATACTTGCTGTCCCAGCAGTCAAAGTTGTCATGATGGTTACCCATGGCAACGAAATACCTGGTCCCCATATCCTTGTAAAGCCGCATCAGGTCATCGGGGTCCCATGCATCGATGTTCCAGTCCCGGCACAACTCCTTGTAGCCGTAAACCGATGGGTGTCCGTAATGCTCCAGATGATATCGGTACTGCTCGCTGCCCTCCTGATACATGCCTCTGGAATACCAGTCGCCATCCTCGGCCTGAGACTGCGGGTCCCAGTGCGACCAGGCACCGAACTTGGCCTCCCGCCACCACTCAGGAACATTGTAATAACGGCTCAGCGTGTCCCAATTGGAAGTGTAAGGACCTTCCTCGGGCTTGAACTGGGGTAGGTTCCAGAGAGTGTTGTCATGGATTACGGGTACCGGGCCGCTGTAACTTATACGGCCGTCGGGATTTATCACAATCTTTTCCAGCACAATCTCCGGATCCACCATCCAGACTTTAAGAGTATGGATTCCGGGATTATCAACGGTTATCTGTGTATCCAGCCAACGCAGGTTGTCAAATACTTCATCACGCATCTGTCTGTTGCCGTTGCGCAGCGGATAGTTATGCGCCTGGGGCAGAGGCTTTAGGACCTTTGAACGTGCCAGGTTCTGCTGGGTATATTCGCTGAACTCATCGTGAAGACCCTGACGGGCGTCAATCAACATCGGATCAGCGTCATCGACCGATATTGCCAGCCTTAGTCCTCTGGACGGATTGACATCCTGAGTGGGCAGAATACCCAGACAAACGGTCTGGCTGCCGGCCTCATGCAGATATATGTCATATTCCAGATGCGGGGCCGATTTTATATCCGTGAGTGATGCCGACGAAGCATTGTTGGGCCAGATACCCATACAGCCTGCTCCACGTCCCAGGTCAGGCAATAGTCTCCATGCAGCATCCTTGCCCGGAATGTTGGCGGCCGGCTTTAATACATCCACGCCATATTCGCCTGCCATTGTACCGAAATAGGGTCTTGATGCTGTCGGCAGATTGCCGTTTACCGCCTCCACCTTGATGGGTATTTCTGTGTCCGAATCCTTCTGCCGTACGGTTATCAGAGCCTCAGAGCGTCCCATGGGAGCTTTGCTCCAGTCAATATGGACTTTAATCCGATATTGAAACATATCATCAAGACTTCCCTCTGTATGTCCGTCAAACAGAATCCAGTCCTTATCGGCGGTTACGGTAAAATCGGCCGTCCCGATTCCGCGGTTAAAAAGAAGGATATAGTATTTCTGGTTTCCCATAGCGTCAAAGACCGGCAGATGTGCCTGTGCAGTAAGATCCCTTATGGAACGCCGCATCTCCCTGCGGAGTCCGGTACCCTCGACAGCCTCTGTCTGGGGTTCAATCAACGGCCAGGCCAGTTCGCTACCCTCAACCTCTACAGCCAGAGAGGCGGTCTGCTGAGCCTTGACATGGTAGAGAGTGGGCAGACGGTTATCATTCGGCATAGACCACTGGACATAACCTATATGCTTGTCGGACATCATGTTCTTCCATTTTCCGCCAGCCAGAGTGTTGTTGTAGTAGTCTGACAGTTCCTTGTCCCTTTCAAACAGCTGTTTGATATGATAATCGGCCAGATTATTGGCAGCAGTATTGCCCTGAAGCGCATAGATGTTGTTCTGCTGGGCCATGAGCCACATCTTACCCACACCGGCCGATGCCACTGCCGGATAATAGACCAGTTCAAAGAAAGCATCCGAGTATCGGTCCGGAATCAGCAGTTTGAGTGCTTCGGCCCGTTCCTGGACTTCATCCCACAGACGCATCTGCCGGTTAAGTTCATCGTAGTTCTCGTAACTGAAAATGCCGGTACTCTGAACCTCCGGTTTGCGCATCAGATTGAGTTTGGGATACCTCGATACTATCCAGGCTATCTCTTGGGCATGTTCCTTTCCGAAATTCTGTTCTGCCCAAGAGAGTGTATAATTAAAAGTGTCATCGGGCCCTATGGCATCGGGATTCCATGCATAGTGCATGATAAAGTCTATGGGCAGTTCCTTGGGCTTGAGGTCACCCACATTTATTATCCACAGGTCGTCGATTCCTGTGCGGTATGCCAGACTTAACTGCTCGCGCAGTTTGGGTATGGTTGTGGTATTTATCCAGCGGTCATTCCATGGGCCGCCGTTCATATCTATATGGTAGTACATTCCAAGTCCGCCCTTGCGGTTAAGTTCCTTTTCTGGGCCGGTGCGGCGTATATAACCCCAGTTGTTGTCACAAAACATCAGCAGGACATCGTCCGGGCTGGTCATTCCTGATTCGTAATACCTCTGGACCTCGGTGAACAGAGCCCACATCTGGGGCACCTCACTCGCGTCCTTGCCATATACATCACTGATGATGCTGCGCTGGTCACGGATCACGTCATAGAGCACCTGGGTATTCTGCTCGTCGTTACCCTGACCCATAGGTACGTCACCGTCACCTCGCATACCTATTGTAATAAGGTTCTCAAACTTACTGTTGCGCTCCAGTCCTTCACGCCAGAATCTTTTAAGATTGTCGGCATTTGTCACATAGTCCCATATTCCAACCTGTTCCTGACGGCTGGTGTATTCCTGCTGGGCACGCATCATTGGCTCATGATGCGATGTACCCATAATCACTCCGTATTCATCGGCCAGGGCAGGGCTTCGGGGATCATCTTCATTGAATGCCTTACCCCACATGGCAGGCCACAGATAGTTGGCCTTGAGTCTGAGAATCAGTTCGAACATATGGGCGTACATCACGCTGTTCTGACCGTTCCGAGTACCTTCCTCCTTGAATTTTGCATCGCTCCATCCGCTGAACGAGGGGCTTTCATCGTTTATGAAAATACCGCGGTAACGCACTTTGGGCGATGGCTGGACATATCGTCCGGCCTTAACGGTAAGTATATCATGCTGCGTTGCGGGGACATCGGCCCACCAGTACCAGGGCGATACACCTATGTTTTCGGATACATCGTATAATCCGTATATGGTGCCGCGCCTGTCGCTGCCTGCAATTACCAGACTGCCGTCAATGACCTCGATCACAAATGATTCCCGCTGGCCTGCAATTCCTTTTACATCAAGTTTTCCTTTTTTGATAAGTCTGTCTATTACATTGCTGGAGCCGATGGTGCCGGCTATCACACAGCCTTTGGATGGCTTATCGGACGTGATTACAACTGCTGCGGTTCCAGTTACCCGCTCCAGATCCAGGGCCAGGTCAGATGCAGCGCGTTTTACTCCCTTCCAATCGTTGTCCGATACTATTATGGAAGCGCTTTCTCCGCCTTGAGCCAGCGTAAAATCACTCTTGCCGGCCTTGTCAAAACTTATGTATTCACCTGGTGTCCAGGCTTTTGATGACAGTTGGGCACTGACAGTCCCACAGAATAACAGGAATAGGCTGGTTAGTCTTGACTTCATAATCAAATTATTATTGCACAGTGAAACACCAGTTACAAAAATAGCAAAATTTACGTGAAAATGGACTATTTTTGCAAGTATCAAACAACTTGAGTTCTACAGATGAAAAAACTGTTTATCATTGCCCTGACTTCCTTAATGCTCACAGCATGCGGAAACAAACAAAACAACACTATGAGTACAACAATCACACCTAACCCGCAGAACGCTCTGCGCGCACAGCAGTTCCTCAAGAACGCTGAGACCTATTTCCTGGCAACAGTTGACGGCGACCAGCCCCACGTTCGCCCGTTCGGAACCGCCGAGATCTTTGAAGGCCGCCTCTACATCCAGACCGGTAAGTCCAAGAACGTCTACAAGCAGCTCAAAGCCAATCCCAAGGCCGAAATCTGCGCCTACAAGGACGGCAAGTGGATCCGCATCGAGTGCGAACTCATCCCCGATGACCGTGTATCGGCCAAGAAGGATATGCTTGACAAGAATGAGTCGCTGCGTTCAATGTACAACGAGAACGATGACAACACTATCGTCCTTTACCTGCAGAACGCCACCGCCACCATATCGTCATTCACATCGGAACCCGAGACATTCACGTTCTGACACACATGTGTAAGGAGATTTATTTTGCGGCCGGCTGTTTCTGGGGGGCCGAAAAATACCTCAAGCTCATTCGTGGAGTGATCAGCACCGAGGTGGGTTTTGCCAACGGGAACACCCCGGATCCCACCTACAAGGAGGTCTATACCGATACCACCGGCTATGCCGAGTGCGTTCACGTGACGTATGATCCGCAGGTGATTTCCGTCGATAAGCTGACCCGAATCTATTTCAAGGCCATTGACCCCACCAGCCTCAACAAGCAGGGTGAGGATGAGGGAACTCGCTATCGCACAGGTGTTTATTACAAGCCTGATACTGAGCTATCTACGATAGAACTCTTAAGGCAAGTCTTTGCCGAACAGCAGCAGGCTCTAGAGCCCGGCCAAAAACTTGCAGTGGAGTTACTGCCCCTAAAGAACTTCTACCGCGCCGAGGAGTATCACCAGGACTACCTCGACAAGAACCCCACGGGCTACTGTCACCTGACTCCGGCACTGTTCCGCCTGGCTGCCGAATCCAACTGACACTCATAAATTGGACACATTCAAGGAAGCGGTATTCAAAGCGGTAGCCATGATCCCCCGCGGGAGAGTGGCCTCATACGGGCAAGTGGCGCAGATGGCCGGTTACCCCGAGGGAGCCGCCCGCGCCGTGGGTAACGCACTGCACACCAATACCGATTCCGTGAAAACGCCCTGCCACAGGGTAGTTACGTCCAGCGGACAGATGGGCTCCAACTACGGTTTCGGAGGCCCGGAACTGCAGCGCTCCATACTGAAAACCGAGGGCGTGAAGTTTATCGGAGACAGGGTCGATATGGCCCAGTCCGGCATCGTGATCGAGGACCATCCGCTCATCCCGTTTCTGCCTGCTAGCGCCACAATCCTGTTCCTGGGCAGTTTTCCGCCGCCCATGGCCCGATGGTCGATGCATTTCTTTTACCCCAACTGGATAAACGATTTCTGGCGAATCCAGGGGTTGATCCATTTTGATGATCCGCATCATTTTGAGGAGGTTGGAGCCAAACGTTTTGACCGACAATTGATTACGCAGTTCTGTGCCGACCATGGACTGGCGTTTTTTGACATCGCCTCAAAAGTATGCCGTCTCAAAGGCAATGCCAGCGACGAGTTCCTGCTCATCATCAAGCCCGCCCCCATAGCCGACATGCTCCAAACCATGCCCCGTTGCACCACCATCGTAACTACCGGCGGCAAATCATCCGACGAATTCCTCTCCATTCTCAAGACTCTGGAGTCCGATGGTCGCGCATCGGCCCAGGGTGTTGATGCCCCGCCTGCACCCTCCGCCAAAACCAAAATCGCAATTGACGGCCGCCCGATAGAGTGGTGGAGAATGCCCTCCACCTCCCGGGCTTACCCGATGTCGCTCCAATCCAAAGCCGCCGCCTACCGCCAGCTCTTCCCCTCCCGTTAATCCCGCCCGCCGCCCGTCTGCTCATCGGCCCCCGCGCGCTTTTCCCGCCAAAGTGTCCCACAACGACCTGCTCTGTGAGCCTTGTGGGGCCGATGCGTGTGGGACACGAGCCTCAGACGAGGGTCTGTAACACAAAGAACCCCTCCACAGAGCTTGTGAGAGGGGTGCGTGTGGGACACTTTGGCGGAAAGCGAACTTATTCGGCAGGAGGAGTGAGCCGAAAGACAATGCGGAAACTGCCTTCGTTGAAGCTGGTGCTGGTAATACGGAACTCACCGATCTGGGAGGTGTGCTCCACGTGCGAGCCCAGACACGGGCACACATCATAATCACCCACATAAACCAAACGCAGAGTCTCGCTGGCATTCTGGGGCAGACGGCTCAGGTCAATGCCATCGGGTATCTCATCGCGCGTAACGTATTTGGAAATCACGGGCAGATCCTGGCCGATGACCTCGTTCACGCGGGCCTCAACCTGGCGCACCTGCTCATCGGTCAAAGGCTCCGGCAAATCATAATTGCACTTGCTCTTTTTGCGCTCAATGTGGTTCACTCTGGAACGCCCGCAATGGAACATTTTGTCCATAGTGCGGTTCAGGATGTGCTCTGCAGTATGCGCAGGAGGGTATTCATCCTTATTATGAGAATTGAGTATCGGCTCTTCCATATTGCAAATGTATAGAAAATACCCCATACCTGCGCCTGCTCTCCCGCCAAAGTGTCCCACAACCATCGGCCCAAGAATACGCTAGAACGCGGGTGGTTGTGGGACACACCCCCGAGATGAGGGTATGTCCCACAGCAAACCCATCCACAGAGCTTGTGAGCGGGGTGCGTGTGGGACACTTTGGCGGGGAGACGGACCGATGCGCGCGGAGGCTCAGCGAACGTACTTGCGGATCTCAGTCTCGGGCAGCCTGCATAGCGTAGATAACTGACGGAATGAGAGATAGTATTGGCGGCGGAGTTCCTGAGCCAGTTCCAGGCGCTGGTTGGTGTTTAGCCATCGGGAACTGTGCTTATGGAAAAGTGAATAGCACACAGCGGCGCTGATTTTCCGGGCCTCAATATCCTCTATCATCATTCCGCGTACCTTTGACATTTTAGTAGTCACGGCGTCATCTTTCTTTTTGCTGTTGGAAAGGAAAACACGATAACAGTTGTGTGTCTGATAAATAGACTCAAACAGTTCCACATCAATATAGTTTTGAGGCAGAAGGAATCCGTTGCAAATCAGCCAGTTATCCGGCACCTTCTTTCTCGAATGGAGCATCGCCTCCTTTTGTCGGGCGTTCAGAGTACCTATCGGCACAGGCTCCTGAACAATTCCGTTTTCATCGGCACACCAAATGGGGAGGGAATTATCGGTCCGGAAGTAGAGTGACCCGCTGCCCCAAATGTAATCGTATGGCATCACTTTCTTGCCGTCTTTTGTGGCCTGGATGATTGTGTAAACGGCCACATTCCGGAGGTAATCCTCTGATTTTACGGGATATAGCTCGTAGTTCAGGATTACGTCATAAAGGCTTCCGCGATTGGCGGCAATGTACCTGAGCGTGGAGAGCAGGTAGGCGTTCTTGAATTTGATGCAGTCATGCTCAGTGCCGTATAGCAACACGTGCGGATGGGTGTCCTCGATAGAGAAGGATACCACCTGGGCCGATGAGTTGGCCGCACATACACCTATTCTGTTGAATGCTGCATAGAAATCTTTAGTCGAAATAATGAAATTCCGCGAGTCGTCGCCGTTGGCGAACATGTGATAGAAATTGGATTTGTTTTCCATATTGAATTAGGTTTGTGCGTTCATTAATATCGGATCTGGTATCGGCAAACAAGTGTCCAGGTACTTCAATCTTTTGCAAAGATGGCGGTTTGAGCGGGATATTCCAAGGATTGCTGCGTTTTTTTTCCTCTCTCCGCCAAAGTGTCCCACACTAATCGGCCCGAGAATACGTTAGCACGCGGGTGGTTGTGGGACACGCCCTCGAGATGAGGGGATGTCCCACAGCGAACCCATCCACAGAGCGTGTGAGCGGGGTGAGCGTGGGACACTTTGGCGGGGAGACGGGGATGGTCCGATGGGCGATACTCGGGCTCAATTGGCGATACCACGGGCACCGGCGGGCGCGAGGGGTCCGATGAGCTAGCGGGCGCGAGGGGTCCGATGAGCTAGCGGGTGGGGAGGGGTTGGCCGTTGGCGATGGCGCGGATGTAGCGCTTGGTTACGCTGTGGGCGGGGCCGGGCATGGAGCCGTGATCAAAGCCGTCGAATTCGTACAGGAATACGTTCTCGTTGCCGTTGAGTTTCATCATGCGCCAGAAATAGGCCTGCTCCTCGTATCGGCCGTAAAGTTCCAGTTCGCGGTCACCGGAGAGCACCAGCATGGGCATTGGTAATTTCCTTACAAAATAGAGCGGGGCGGTGTCGTCGATGCGGGGTTGGAGCGGACCTACTCCGGAATCCTTGCGCACATTATAATGGGTAATCACCTGCGCGCTGTATGGGAATACGCCGGCAATCTTGTCGGCATCAATTCCGTATTTTTCCAGATAATGTTTGTCAAGTACTATCATATCAATCAGATAGCCTCCCGCGGAGTGACCGGCCAAGAATATCTTGCTGGTGCTGCCTCCACGCTTTTCGACCTCGCGGAAGGCCCAAGCTACGGCGGCTGCGGCGTCATCGATCACCTCGTAGATTGTGGCGTTGGGGAGCAGGCGGTAGTTTACTCCTATTATACCTAGGCCGCTGTTCTGGAGTTCGGCGGGGATCTCCTTGCTGCCGCTAACTATGGCTCCTCCGTGGAACCAGACCACTGTGGGAAAATCCTTTACATTTTCGGGATAGTAGAAATCCACTTTGCAGCGCTCGCGAGCGTATTCGTTGGCATCGGCCTCACGATAAGGGATGTCGCGCTCGGTGGTGTAGGTTATCTGCGGCCTGCGGTTTTGGGCATCGGCCATGATGAATGCTGAGATGATCAACATCAGAATGGTTAGTTTGGCTTTCATAATTCACAATGTTTGGGACAAATATAGGAAATGTTTGCCAAAGTGTCCCACACGCATCGGCGCAAGAATACGTTAGCACGCGGGTGGTTGTGGGACACGGGGCTCAGGAAGGGGGATGTAACACAGCGAACCCCTCCAGAAGGCTCAGGAGCGGGGTAAGTGTGGGACACTTTGGCGGGGAGGGAGCGCGCGGAGAGAGCGGGAGAAACACCCTAAAAGAAAAAACAGAGGCCGGATATTTTGGTTGTAAAGTTTCTTTGCAGTAATTTTACGTCAATTTACAAAACAGAGGACATGCGTATGAGAAAAATTCTACTTTTTTCAATTTTGGGTCTGCTGGGAATGCAGGCTAAGTCACAGGATATTCCGGAGTATTGTCTGGAGAATGATGTAGTTCACCGCTATCTTACTGAGGTTCAGTATGATCCCAATGACTACTCTTACTCAAAAATCAGGGATTACTGCTATGATTACCCCTGGAACTGGGAGGTTCTGGGTAACGGAGTGAGACTGGATTTCCCCAAGCCTGTGCCTTTCAAGTTCAAAGAGGCTGTCAGCAGCGCAAGAACACTATATATCAGTGAGTATGAGGATTATGAGGGTGCCTGGACATATGCTTTGGGCCAGGATGTTGATACACTCGATGTTTACAACCTCATCCCCGGCCGTACCTATCTCTGGAAGACGGTCTATGACAATGCGGGCGTGATGACAGTTGCCGAGTCGGGCGTTTTCAAGACCACCGGTCATCTGCGTATGCTCAAGATTGACAATGTGTTCAACGTTCGCGATATGGGCGGTTGGATTGGTCTGGGCGGCAAGCCTCTCAAGTACGGAAAGATTGTACGCGGATCCAGGCTTAACGTGAACAGTTCCAAAACCCTTATGATCACCCAGAACGGTATCAATGAGTTGCGCAAGGTTGGTGTGCGCTCGGAGTTGGATATGCGTGACGCCAGCAACTCTGTCAACGCCACACACGCTTTCTTTGGCGATGACTGCCCGATACTCAACGTGAACGCAGCTTACAACAGCCGTATCGCCACATTCGCAAACGGTCCCCAGAGCATACAGGGTATCAATCAGTTGATTGCCTGGCTCAAGGAGGGCAAGCCCGTTTACCTGCACTGCTCGGTAGGTGCTGACCGTACCGGAACCGTTGCCTATCTGGTGGGCGCCCTTTGCGGTATGAGCGAGGATGCTCTCTGCAAGGAGTTCGAGCTGACATCTTTCTCGGGCGATAAGATTGAGAATGAGAGGGATAGACCAAATTATGAGCGCCTCATCCGCCAGAGAGACTATACCGGCCGTCTGGACCCCAATGACAACAATGAGAGTTACAAGTTCGCCAAGATGGTGGACAAGATCAAGACATACCCCGGCGCAACCCTGCAGCAGAAAGTTTACTATCACCTCAAGACCGGTGTCAACGGCACAAAGGTGTCTGAGGCCGATCTGCGCTGGCTCATCAAGGAGATGACAGGTTTCGTGATGGTTGAGGGTATCGGCCTTGGCGGATTCGAGGGCGCAGAGCTTGAGATGGAACCCGCCGACGAGTTGCAGCTTACTCCCCAACTCAAACCGGCCGATGCGGATACACTGAGCGGAATAAAGTTCACATCTTCAAATCCCGCCGTTGCCACAGTATCCGAGACCGGACTTGTCACAGCGGTAAGAGGCGGTACAACCACAATCACCGTATCGTGTGACGGCGTATCGGCCAAAATGACCGTAACCGTTCCCGTTGTTGAGGCCGATGTACCCGCGTACGCACTTTACAACAACGTCAAGTGCCCCATAACCAACAAGAACAGGATCAACAACGGATCGTTCGAGTACGCAATACCTCTTTACTACTGGTACAGCGGCACCAAGGCCGATCTGACCGCAGCGGCATTCGATGTAAAGCCTTACGCCACCGGTGACAGCGTCTATATCGAGTCAAAGGTGGACGGCGAACCCTCATCCACAGGCTCCATCCGCACCGAATGGAAGGTTTCCAAGAACAAGGATTACGTATTCGGCTACAGGGTCAAGAACTCCACCGACCTCAAGACAGAGAACAATGAGAACCTGGTACTCATGCTCACCACATCAACTTCAGAGACTGGCCAGATTCTGGAATATCCGTCATATGACGGCAACTGGACCGATATCCAGGTGATATTCAACAGCGGTAACTACACCCGTCTGCGCGCTGTGTTCAGCCACCTGAGCCAGAACGGCAACAACACCTGCTTTGACGGATTCTACCTGGCCGAGATAGACCTGAGCACAGGCATCAGGCAGTCGGCAGCACCCGCAGTCCAGGAGGATGAGGTTTATGACCTTCTGGGCCGTAAGGTTCCGGCCGATACCAAGGGCATCCTTATCCGCAACGGAAAGAAATACATTAATTATTAACCCTATAAAACAACTGAAATGAAAAAATTTAGAATTGCTTCTATTCTGAGTCTTGCACTCGTAATGGGTGCCATGACACTGACATCATGCGGTTCAACCGGTTCTGCCACAAAGCAGAAGGGCATAGTTCTGCAGGAGGGTGACCGTGCCACTCTGACCAATGAGGGCGGTTATACCACAATCGCTCTGCCTCAGGAGAGGACATCGGAGGATATGGCCCTTTATGACACCGACGTTCTGGGCTATCTGCTCAAGTCAAACGCCCAGATCACAACCGATGGCGGTACATGGGGTAACGACCGTATATACTACTATCTGCACAACTCAAAGGAGTGGCTCCACTTGGGTGTTTACGCCAATCCTTATGAGATGGAGATGACCAAGGTTAAGGCTATCCGTATCGCCAACAGCCGCAAGCGTCTGAGAGATTTCGTTGACCAGATGCCTTTGCTTGCAAACTCAAAGGAGAAGAAGGCCGATCAGGGCTTCCAGGATGAGATTGAGTTCGGCAGCAGCTACTATATCTTCATCGAGATAGTACTGAACGACTGATCGGATACCGTAATACAAAAAACGGCGTGGCTTTGACAAGTCATGCCGTTTTTTTTATATCTTTGAGACTCAAAGACCTAATTACATTATTTACTTATGAGAAAAATCTGCTTTGTTTCAGTCCTGTCCTTGCTGGCTGTAGCAGTCGGCGCCCAGAATCCGGTGCAGTACAGCGTAGAAAATGAGATTACCCACGCATACCTGACCGATTTCAGTTATGACACCATTGCGGACCTGAATGTGTCTTACGTAATGGATTATTTCAATATGCCGCATACCTACAGGCTCGATGCCCCCGTACCTATGCATCTCAATTGGAGCCACCAGGCCGATGCCGCTGCACAGAGACTGGAGGTGAGCGAGAGCAGCACATACTCTGATTCACTGGTGTTTGTCCTTGACAAGGATACTTCAGATTATGACCTCTACAACCTCATTCCCGGCCGCACCTATTACTGCAGGGTGATATCGGTCAAGGACGATGTGGAAACAAAAGTGGGAGAGAGTGTCATTCAACCTGAGGGCATGCTCCGCTGGGTGTACGCCGAGGGTACATGGAACGTCCGTGATATGGGCGGCTGGCCCGGACTGGGCGGTAACCCCATCAAGTACGGCAAGATTTTCCGCGGTGCCCAGCTCATTGCACCCAAGAGCCCGTTCAACGTACTGCTTACCGCGTCAGGAATAGAGGCCATGCGTAACGTCGGCATCCGTGCCGAACTGGACCTGCGCAGTGCCAGTCAGGCTCCCAATACCGTATCGGCCATATCAAAGAAGGTGAACGGCGTGCAGGATGTGGATTTCCTCAACATATCCGAGTCCGTGAACGCCCGTATGCTCAATTTTGACAGGAATGATGCCAATATCCGTGAGTTGCAGTGGATTATAGATGAACTCAAGGCCGGCAAGCCCGTGTTCTATCACTGCCAGAACGGTGCTGACCGTACCGGAACGCTGGGATTCCTCATCGGTGCCCTGCTTGGTATGAGTGAGGGTGACCTGGCCAAGGATTATGAGTTGACCACCTTCTGTGAGGCCGCTGCCGCCAAGTTTGACCCCACTGAGAAGGGTTTTGCCAGACTCAGGAACTACGAGGGCAAGAAGGGATCGCCTCTGTCGGGCGGTGACAATGCCGATGAGTACAAGTTTGCCAAACTGGTTGAGAAGATGAAAACCGTGGCACCCACTAACGGCTCATACCAGCGCAAGATCTATAATTTCTTCCTTACCGGCAAGAGCGGCACCAGTATATCTGAGGAGGATCTGGACTGGTTCATCAAGGAGATGACGGACTACGTGCTCATCAAGACCATCAAGGTTAACGGAAGTACAGCCATAGAACTTGAACCCGGCCAGAAGCATCAGTTGAGCATAACCGTAAGTCCGGCCAATGCAAGCGGCACCGTACGTTACCGCTCATCCAATCCCGCTATCGCCACCGTATCGGCAGATGGAGAAATCACGGCTGTAAGGGGCGGTGAGGCCACCATCACCATATCGGGCGACGGCATATCATCAACGGTAACCGTCAATGTACCTCTGATTGAGGCTCAGGTACCCGCATATGCGCTCTACAACAACGTGCAGTGCCCCGTTACCAACAAGAACAGGGTCAACAACGGATCGTTCGAGTACGGTCAGACATTCTACGCCTGGTCAAACGGCAAGAAAGCCGACCTCACCACCGCCGCATTTGATGTAAAGCCTTACGGCACGGGCGACAGCCTCTATATAGAGTCAAAAATGGACGGCGATGCAGCATCCGTATACTCCATACGCACCGAATGGAAGGTTTCCAAGAACAAGAATTACGTATTCGGCTACAGGGTTAAGAACTCCACTGACCTTAAGACAGAGAACAATGAGAACCTGGTACTCTTGCTCACCACATCAACTTCAGAGACCGGTGATAATCTGCCTTATCCTTCATATGACGGCAACTGGACCGATATCCAGGTGGTATTCAACAGCGGTAACTACACCCGTCTGCGCGCCTTGTTCAGCCACTTGAGCCAGAACGGCAACAACACCTGCTTTGACGCATTCTATCTGGCAGAGATTGACCTGAGTACCGGAATAGTTACTCCCGTTGATGCTCAGCCCGCATATGCAAGGTCATATGACATCAACGGCCGCGAGGTTGAGAGCAACACACGCGGCCTTAAGATAATAGAAGGCAGGAAAGTGCTTATTTCTGAGTAAGCATGAACGACAGCTGACCCTGGGCGCAGACCTCATCGGCCACGTAAGCCGTCGCATCTACCGATATGAACTGTCCGCGACACTTGTTAATGGTGGAGCGGACAGTTATTTTGTCGCCCGGACGTACGGTCTTCTTAAAGCGCACCTTGTCCATTCCTGCATATAGTGCCAGGTGGTCGTGCAGCCTCTCGTGGAACAGCAGCACACTTCCCTGAGCCATGATTTCACACAGAATCACTCCCGGAACAATGGGATTGCCCGGAAAATGTCCGCGGGTATAGTAGGGGTCGGCCGGAACGGTGTAGTATGACTCTACACCGTCAGGGGTCGTAACGGACTTGTCTATCAGGAGCATGGGGTCCCTGTGTGGCATCACCTGCTCCAATTGCTCACGATTCATCTCCATAGTCAATCCTTGTAACGGCGCAGGGCTACTGCAGCATTATGTCCGCCAAAACCGAGTGAACTTGACAGTGCAACCTCGGCCTGAACCTTGCGGGCCTTATTGGGTATGTAATCCAGATCACAGTCAGGATCGGGCTCCTGGTAACCGATGGTGGGAGGCAGAACGCCGCTCTCCAGTGCAATGGCCGATGCGATGAGCTCTACAGCACCTGTAGCGCCCAGCATATGGCCATGCATGGACTTGGTTGAACTGATCATGGCCTTGCGGGCATCGGCCTCACCAAGGGCAATCTTTATGGCGTTGGTCTCGCACATGTCGTTCATGTGGGTTCCGGTACCATGAGCGTTGATGTAGAGCTGCTCGCCGGCCTTGTAACCGGCCTCGGTGAGTGCCTGGCTCAGGGCGGCAGCGGTGGTGGTGCCGTCGGGACGGGGTGCGGTGTAGTGGTAGGCATCGCAGGTGTTACCGTAACCGGCCACCTCGGCTATGATGTGGGCACCGCGCTTTACGGCGTGCTCATACTCCTCAATAACCAGGATTCCGGCGCCCTCGGCCATTACGAATCCGCCGCGACGCTTATCAAACGGCAGGCAGGCCTGTGCGGGGTCATCGGCCGTGGTCAGGGCCTTCATGTTGGCAAAACCGCCAATGGCAAGCTCGTTCACTGCAGCCTCGGTACCGCCGGTGATGATGGCATCGGCCATACCGTACTTGATGGCGCGGAAAGCCTCACCTACAGCGTGTGTTGATGTGGCGCAAGCCGATACAACCGGCAGGCAGGGACCCTGTGCGTTGAACTTGATGGCTATGTTGCCGGCGCCCAGGTTACCTATCATCATGGGGATGAACAGGGGAGATACGCGCTTGGCACCCTCGTTGGCCATAACCAGAGTCTGGTCAATGAATGTCTGCATGCCACCTATGCCTGAGCCTACGTAGCAGCCCAGACGGCCCGGCTCAATGTTCTCGCCAGCCTTGAGACCGCTCTGCTCCATTGCCTGGATGGCGGCGCAGATGCCAAACTGGCTGAAACGGTCGCTGCGGCGTGCGCTGCCTGCATCCATACCCAGCTCAGTGGGCTTAAAATCCTTTATCTGACCTGCCACGTGAACCGTAAGTTCGCCGTATTTGTCCAGACCCTCAATCCTGGAGATGCCCAGACGGCCGTTCTCCAGACTCTCCTTAAACTCGCGTATGTTCTTTCCGATGGATGTGATCACACCCATACCGGTAATTACTACTCTTTTTGTTTCCATATCACAAAATTACTGTTTACTCTTTACTTGTACATGAAACGGCGGATGCTTCCTTTGGGAGTCTTCACAAAAGGCTCAAATTTGAGTTCAAAACCGTCCACATGAGAGTAGGCGGGAATCTCCTGGTTGAGTTTTGTGATGTTGCCGGCCATTACGGCGTTCAGGGCATCGTTGTCCATTCCGCTGGCTGCCACCTGGTCCACGTTGGGTACTATCAGCGCTGTCAGATGGCCCTTGCGGTCCACGATGATTGACTCTGCCACGTAGGGCAGGGCGTTCAGAACCACCTCAATCTCCTCGGGGAATATGTTCTGACCGTTGGCAGAGAGCAGCATGTTCTTGCATCGGCCGGCCAGGAATACGGTGTTGTCCTTATCGATGGTACCCATATCGCCGGTGCGGAACCAGCCGTCCTTATCCAGAACCTCAGCAGTTGCCTCAGGGTTCTTGTAGTAGCCTGTGAACACGCAGTCACCTTTTATTATAACCTCACCGGGAATATGCTCGGGGTCCGATGAGTCTATGCGGCACTCAATACCCTCGGGTACGATTTCACCTACTGATTTCATCTTGTACTTGCCCTTCTCGCCGATAGATATGGTGGGGCAGGCCTCGGTCATGCCGTAACCGGTCACAAAGGGAATCTCCAGTTTCTGGGCCATCAGATCCTCCAGGTCAAACGCCATTGCGGCACCGCCGGTTACCAGCAGCTCGATGTTATCGCCAAAGGCAGACATGAATATGGTGCGCAGGGCCTTGCAGTAGTCCTGGTTGTTGTGGTGATCGGCCAGTTTCTGCTTGCCGGACTTGCTGCTTACGAACTCGCCTATGGTATTGTCCAGCATCTTGACCAGGATGAGCGGAACGGCAAAGAATACGTTGGGCTTGACTTCGGCCAGAGCGGGTTTGAGGTAGGCGGGGATAGGGGGCATTCCAAGGATGGTCAGGTGCATGCCCAGGCACAGAGGCTCAATGGCATCGTACATCATGCCGAATATGTGCGCAAACGGCAGCACGCTCAGGTAGGTCTGGCCCTCACGGTATGGGAAATGACGCGGAATCAGGAATACGTTGGCGCTGAAATTGCGAACGGTCAGCATAACGCCCTTGGGGTTGCCTGTTGAGCCCGATGTGTAATTGAGGCCGCACAGCTCATCGGCAGGACGGTCTTCATAGCCCTTAAAGTCCTGGGCGTTGAAGCCGCCTGGGTGAGCATCTTTCATTATTCTTTCACGGTTGTTGTATATCTGAGCAAAGTCTCCGCGACTGGCCAGGAGTTCACCTGTGTGTACATCGATAGCGCCTTTCAGACCCGGCATCTGCTCAAAGTCCATCTTGTCCATAAGGCGGCGCTCGGTGTAAAGCAGCACACTGTCCGAGTGGTTCACCAGGCTCATAGTATCGGCCGGTGTATATCCGTCAAACAGCTGGACTCCTACATAACCGCCGGTCATGATGCCCATAAAGGTCTTTATCCAGCCTGCGCAACTTTTGGCGTTCAGAGCAATCTTGGCTCCTTTCTCAATACCTGCGGCTTTCCAGAGCAGTTGGTCGGCCTCAATCTGAGCGGCCAGCTGTCCGTAGGTAGCGGTGGGGTGTTTGTAATCGGTTAATGCGGAATCGTTCCAGTGCTTGCGGACTGTTGATTCAAATTTCTTGATAAATGTTACGTCGTACATAAAACTTTTGGTTTTTTAAAATTAGTCCTTAGCCAGGCAGCCTGGCCTCAGGTACGACGCAAAAATAACCCTTCGGGGCATCCCGAAGGGCTATTTCAAACCGGTTTGTGGTGAACTAAACCGTGCTTGTGGCGAAAAATAGTACAAAAGGGGTCTGTCCCCTTTTGTATCATTTGTTCAGGGCATCGGCGCTGGCCATGTATTTGGCAAGCTCCTCGTCGCTGATGTGGAAGTCCTGGAGCTCACCGCTGATGTACTGGTCATATGCTGACATATCTACGAATCCGTGTCCTGACAGGTTAAAGAGGATGGTCTTCTGCTCGCCGGTCTCCTTGCACTTGAGAGCCTCGCGAACGGTTGCGGCGATAGCGTGGCATGACTCCGGAGCGGGGATGATACCCTCGGTCTGGGCAAACAGCACACCGGCCTTGAATGACTCGTTCTGCTCAATGTCAACAGCCTCCATAAAGCCGTCCTTCATAAGCTGTGAGAGAACAACACCTGCACCGTGGTAACGCAGACCGCCGGCATGGATTGTGGCGGGCTTGAATGTGTGGCCCAGAGTGTACATAGGCAGCAGCGGAGTCATACCTGACTCATCACCAAAGTCATACTCAAACTTACCGCGGGTCAGTTTGGGGCATGATGCAGGCTCGGCTGCAATGAAACGGGTGTTTTTCTCACCACGAATCTTATGACGCATAAAGGGCAGAGCAATACCGCAGAAGTTAGAGCCACCGCCAAAGCAGGCAATTACGATATCTGGATACTCGCCGGCCAGAGCCATCTGCTTCTCAGCCTCAAGGCCGATAACCGTCTGATGCATGCAAACGTGGTTCAGAACAGAACCCAGAGCATACTTGCAGTTAGGAGTAGAAACTGCCAACTCGATAGCCTCAGAGATAGCGCAACCAAGTGAACCCTGATCATTGGGGTTAGCGGTCAGGATGTCCTTACCTGCGCGGGTTGACATAGAGGGTGAGGGAGTGATAGCAGCACCAAATGTCTGCATGATAGAGCGGCGATAAGGCTTCTGGTTGTAACTTGCCTTAACCATATATACAGCGCAGTCAATGCCGAACTTCTTGGTGGCATATGACAGAGCACCGCCCCACTGACCGGCACCGGTCTCAGTGGTCAGGTTGGTAACGCCCTGCTTCTTGGCATAGTAGGCCTGTGCAAGGGCAGAGTTCAGTTTGTGTGAACCTGCGGGCGATACGCTCTCGTTCTTGAAATATATGTGTGCGGGAGTACCCAGAGCCTCCTCAAGTTCGTAAGCACGAACCAGCGGAGTGCAGCGGTATGATGCATACTGCTGGCGGATATCCTCGGGTATCTCAATCCACTCATCTTTCTGGTTGAGTTCCTGGTTGGCGCACTCCTCTACAAAGATGGGGTAGAGGTCCTCGGGCTTAAGAGGCTGACGTGTACCGGGATGCAGGAACGGCAGAGGTTTGTTAGGCATGATGGCCTGGATGTTGAACCAGGCAGTTGGAATCTCACTCTCGGGGAGCAAATACTTCTTCTGTCTCATAGTAAGTAATTAAAATCAATAAAGGTTATATCTATGTTTATGGTTAATCAATTCATACCCACCTCACTGCGGAACTCCTCCATGCGGGCGTCCATCCATGCCCAGCGGTCGTTGAATCCCTGTTTCATTCGGTTTACGGCATCCTGGAACTTAAGACTCAGATCCTGGTTCTGGTCACCGTTGGGGTTTATGTCATTGGGGTTGGTGCTGCCCCAGATGTTCCAGTTGTATGATTCCGATGTGCGTATCTTGCTTGCCATCTGGTCAATATATGCGGGCAGTCCGCTCTTCCATGTGCCCTTGTACAGATCCCAGCGCTCAACCACACGTCTCTTGAACTTGGGGTCATTCATCAGATACTCAAAGTAGTATTTACCGGTTGTGGTCTTGGCCGATGTGGTCAGGATAACCCATTCCTTGGCCAGATCCAAACGCCCTGATGACTGCCAGCCGCCGTTCCAGCCACCACCGCCACCGCCGGGCTTATCGGCCTCACAGGTAGGCATAAAGGTGTGGTAGTCAAAGTCCCACATAGGACCAAAGCATATCAGGCCCAGTGAATCCTTGTACAGGTACGCGCTGTGAGGACCGTCGGACGGCCATGTATTGTAGGCGTCATGGTTAAGGGTAATCTCCTGGATCAGAAGGAAATCTATAGCCCTGTCCACATCCAGGAACTGCTCGTAATCATGATTGGTGCTGCTGGCCTTGCGTATTGCGGCCTCCATATCCCTCACGTAGTTGTACATGTAACGGTATGCGGCCGAATTCTGGTCAATTTCCGACTCATCCGGATCCTTGAAAATGTAAGGCAGGTTGAATCCGTCAGTCCAGTTGGACCAGAATCCCAGGTCAGTACCCTTGTCCTGCCATTTGGAATACTGGTTAGGATCTCTCTGGTATATATTATAATAGGTATCAATCTCCATAAAGAAACCGCCCTTGGAGGGTTCGGACAGATCCGGGCTCACAATATCAATGCGGTCATTGTCAATCCTGGCCTGTTCACAGAGGTAGTAGTTGCCCACGTGAACTCCGTTCCATACCAACTCAACAAACTGACCGTCAATGGTGTACGGCATCTCGGTGTTGCGTGACAGCCAGTAGGCGGCATCGTTACGCAGCAGCGTGCGGTCCTTGTAATTGGCCAGCAGAATCCAGCGCTTCTGCTTGTGCATACCCAGAATCTTGGCCTTCTCATCCAGTTTGAGCGCATAGGGGCGCTTGCTCACGTTCTGGCCGCTCAGAGTCTTAACCTTAGGCTCGTGCCAGGTGCCGTTTCCGCGACCTTTCATACTCAGCGTACCCTCATAATCCACAGTGCCGTCGGGGTACTCAATCTTCATCGTAATGCCGTCCACCCAGTTGCTGCGGTCAAAATCAGCCATACCTCGTCCGGAGGCGGTAATTCTTACCACAGGCAGACCGGTATTGTAGAGTTTGAGCGTGTAATCCTGATGCAGGTCATATTTCCAGAGTGTCACGGTAACGGGCTTGGTCAGATCCAGCAGGTTGTACTCCTTCTCCGCCAGCACGCTGTCACCAACGGTCACCTTATCGCCCGTGTGTGTAAACAGCAGGCGCGCTCCCGTAAAATCAGTGGTAGTGGGCAGACAGTAAGAGTAAGTATATGTGTCCGATGAATACTTAAGGTTGATACCGCTTGCCAACTTGACCGAACTCATTGAGAACGTTGCTCTCTTAAGGAAAACGGGGGCCGAAACCATAACGGTGTCGGGGTGCTCGATATGCACCATCACCAACCCCTCAGTGGTCTTGCGGTCAGTATTCTTGAGTGTAACCAGCCAAACGCTGTCTGAGGGCTGGAAACGGATGCTGTCCAGACGGAAACCGCTCTCCAAAGCCACACCTGCAGTATCGGTAACCGTAACGGCTACGGTATCGTCAAACAGCAGGTTCCAGGGCTCAGTCTTAAGACGTATGGTTGCTATGCCCGTCCTCAGATAACCTGTGATAGAGTCATTCAGCACCTTGAGTGAGTAATAGACAGGAATGGGCTTGAGTATCATGTTGAGCACCGTCTCATCAGAGTAGATAACGGTATCCCCGTCAGCGAACATGATTGATATGCGGTCACCGGTCTGGGTGCCTTCCTTGTAGGTCATGTTCATTACGATGTCCCATATGCTGTCCTTACCTAATTTGTAAGATTTTATCTCAGCAAACTCATACTTGGCACCGGCAGTATCCGCCACCTGTACGGTGATGCTGTCACGTGACAGCAGGTTGTACGGAATGGTGCGCAGACGGAACACGGCGCTGTCACCTTCACGGAATGTAAGTGTATCGGGGGTAAGGGTTTCAATGTGTTTGAACTCCTTTTGGGGAATCACGGGATCTGGGAAATGAATCTGCGGCTTTTCGTCCTGGCAGGCCCAGAGTGCACCTGCAGTAATGGCTGTCAGCAGCAGCCTTTGTAATTGTGTCAGTAATGATTTCTTCATAGCGGCCTCAAATTTACAACTTTTAAGGCATAAGCGCCACCTATTTTAGTTAAATGTACGCCTGCGCATAAAAATCGGCATCAGGATAGCATTTGAGCGCGAGGATTTGTTTATATTTGTAAAAATTTTCCAATCATTTCATTCTAACTCGGTGTAAATGAAGCATTTTTTCAAGAACATAACCGACTGGTATTTTACTAAAAAGGCAGTTCCTTACTGGTTCATCCTGTTGCTGGATTGTTTCCTTGTGTTCCTGAACAGCTGGATAGCGCTTTTCCTTATCAAGCCGCAGGCGTTCGTCAATGACGCCATGTTCTGGGCCAATTTCTGGGGAATCCTCATAAACGTAGTCATATACGCCATATCGTTCAAGATATTCCACACCTATCACGGCGTGGTGCGTTACTCAACGTTCCATGACCTGGCTAATATCACATCGGCCACCTTATCGGCCGCAATCGTATCTTACGGTGTAAGCAAGCTGCTGCGTATACTGGAGGTGACGGCGGTGGCACTGCCCAATTTCTACGGCGAATTCATAATTCTGGTGGCGGTGACCATGTGCATGTTCATTGTGCGCGTCATAGTAAAGTTCATGTTTGAGCTGTCCAGAACCGATACCCGCACCACCAACATATTCATTTACGGTGTGCTTGAGGGCGGTGTCAGCCTGGCCAAGAGTATATTCAACCAGGACGTAAAGAAATACACCCTTAAGGGATTCATAAGCCCCAACGGTGATTTTGTGGGCCAGCGTTTGCTGGGCGTGCGCGTGTACCCCGAAAACGCCAACCTGGTAAACATAATGCGCGAGGATGAGATTCACGCCGTGATGATCAGCCCTCTGCAGACTGACCATTTCCGCGAGAATCAGGCCATAATAAGCGCCCTGACCGATGCCGGCATCAAGATAATGGTCATGAACCAGGCCGAGGAGTGGGACGGCAAGTCGCCCCTGAGCCACGAGCGCATGCGTGACATTGAGATTGAGGACCTGCTGCCGCGTGACAAGATAGAGGTTGATATGGGTGCCATAGGTCAGAACCTCCGCCGCAAGCGTATCCTTATAACCGGTGCCGCCGGCTCCATAGGCAGTGAGATGGTGCGTCAGATTGCCAAGTACAGCCCCGCCGAGATGGTCCTGATTGACCAGGCCGAGACTCCTATGCATGATGTCCGCCTGTACATGGCCGAGCATCACCCCAAAATCAAGTGCTTTACCATTGTGGGCAGCATAACCAACCGCAAGTTCATGGAGATAATCTTTGACAGCCACAGGCCCGATTACGTGCTCCATGCTGCCGCCTACAAACACGTGCCCATGATGGAGGACAACCCCGCCATGGCCGTGCAGAACAATATAGAAGGTACCCGCGTGATTGCCGACCTTGCTGTAAAGTACAAGACCGGCAAGTTCGTGATGATTTCCACCGATAAGGCCGTGAACCCCACCAACGTGATGGGCTGCTCCAAGCGAATCTGTGAGATATACTGCCAGTCACTCAACCAGGCCATTGTGGACGGTAAGGTAGAGGGCGTGACACAGTTTGTGACCACACGCTTTGGTAACGTGCTGGGATCAAACGGCAGCGTTATTCCTATCTTCCGCGAGCAGATAAAGAACGGCGGTCCTATTACGGTGACTGACCCAGAGATGGTTCGTTTCTTTATGCTTATCCCTGAGGCCTGTAAGCTGGTGCTTGAGGCTGGAACCATGGGCAAGGGCGGCGAGATTTACGTGTTCGACATGGGTAAGCCCGTCAAGATCGTGAACCTGGCCAAGCGTATGATCAAGCTTAGCGGCGCCAAGAACATAGACATAGTGTTTACCGGCTTGCGTGACGGTGAGAAACTGTATGAGGAGGTGCTTGCATCAAGTGAGAACACCCTGCCTACGGACCATCCCAAGATCATGATTGCCAAGGTTCGCGAGTATGACTATGAGGCGGCCGTTGAGAATGAGGAGCGTCTGCTCAAACAGTCTTACACGTTCAATGACATGGAGATTGTGCGCATAATGAAGGAGATAGTTCCCGAGTTTAAGAGTAACAACTCAAAATACGAGGTTCTGGATAAATGAAACGTTCAATAATAATAACCGGCGGAGCAGGCTTTATAGGTAGCCATGTGGTCCGCCTTTTTGTCAATAAGTACCCTGGTTATAAGGTAATAAATCTTGACAAATTGACCTATGCCGGCAATCTGGATAATCTGCGCGACATAGAGAACAGGCCCAACTATAAGTTTGTCAAGATGGATATTTGTGACTTTGAGGGCGTGCTTAAGCTGATGCAGGATGAGAAGGTGGATGGAATCATTCACTTGGCAGCTGAGAGTCATGTGGACCGCTCTATCAAGGATCCGTTTACTTTTGCACAGACCAACGTGATGGGTACCCTCAGTCTGCTGCAGGCGGCTAAGATTTATTGGGACGGCAACTGGGAAGGCAAGCGTTTCTATCATATAAGTACCGATGAGGTTTACGGGGCTCTGGAGATGACAAATCCGGAGGGTATTAAGCCTCCGTTTACTACCAAGGCAAGCTCCGGTGAGCATCATCTGGCTTATGGTTCCAAGTTCTTTACTGAGGATCTTAAGTATCAGCCGCACAGTCCGTACAGCGCATCCAAGGCAAGTTCCGATCACTTTGTGCGTGCATTCCACGATACTTACGGAATGCCTACCATTGTGACCAACTGCTCAAACAACTACGGACCTTATCAGTTCCCCGAGAAACTGATTCCACTGTTCATTAATAATATTCGTCACCGCAAGCCGCTGCCCGTTTACGGCAAGGGTGAGAACGTGCGTGACTGGCTGTTTGTTGAGGATCATGCCCGCGCAATAGATTTGATTTTCCACCAGGGAAAGGTTGCCGAGACCTACAACATAGGCGGCTTTAACGAATGGAAAAATATTGACATTATCAAGGTCCTTATCAACACCGTTGACCGCCTGCTTGGACGCCCAGAGGGAGCCGATATGGACCTGATCACATACGTGACTGACCGTGCCGGACATGACCTGCGTTACGCAATAGACAGCACCAAGTTGCAGCGAGAATTAGGGTGGGAACCGAGCCTCCAGTTTGAGGAGGGCATAGAGCGCACCGTACGCTGGTATCTGGACCACCAGGAGTGGGTGGACAACGTAACCAGCGGTGAGTATCAGAAGTATTACGACTCCATGTACAAGAACCGCTGATGGATGATCCCAGATGGTATGCCCTGCGTGCGTTCCGTAACCGGACGCAACCCCTGATGCGTGAAGTGCAGGAGGCAGGCCATCGCGTCTTTTATGCAGACTGTCTGTCAAATATCTTCTTTGTCAAATGCCCCATTGACTGGCTCAAAGAGTTTAAGCACAGTCACTTAAGTGATTTCATGATCTACTCTGATACCACAAAGAAAGAACCTGCACCTATACGTGACCAGGATATGGAAAACTTTATTCTGATCACTTCTGTTCAATACGAGCATCCTGCAATTGATGTGCTTGAACCAGATATCAAATACACTCTTGGCGAAAAGGTTCGTGTAACAGAGGGCGTTTATAAAGGCGCCATTGGCACAGTAAAGCGTATAAGGAAAGACCGCAAACTATTAGTATCAATACCAGGCGTAGCAGTAGTGGCTATCAGCCACATACCCCTGCAATACCTTGAGAAAGTCCAGACCTGTTAATAAGTTCCCCAACTACTTTCATGGCAATAGGCAATATTATTTAATAATATTATCGTATTTTTGCGTTTATATACCAAAACCATGCTTACGCATGGTAAGGCCGGCCTACGGAGCACTCTTGGATAGGAGCCGCTCCGTAAAGGCAACCAGGACATTGCCTTGTAAGACCGAAAATCCACCCGCACACCCGTGCCGGGGAGTCCTACAATTATCTCTAAATCAACAAGTTTTAATATGAAAGGTATTGTTTTAGCGGGCGGTTCAGGTACCCGCCTGTACCCAATCACCAAAGGCGTGAGCAAGCAGATGCTCCCCATCTTTGACAAGCCCATGATATATTATCCCATCAGCGTCCTGATGCTGGCCGGGATACGTGACATACTGATTATCAGCACCCCGCACGACCTGCTGGGATTCAAGCGCCTGCTGGGTGACGGTTCTGACTACGGAGTCCGCTTTGAGTATGCCGAGCAGCCCAGTCCGGATGGTCTGGCACAGGCATTTATCATTGGCCGCGAGTTTATTGGTGATGATTGCGCCTGCCTGGTTCTGGGTGATAATATTTTCTATGGCAACGGGTTTACTTCAATGCTGCGCAATGCCGTTAAGGAGGCCGAGGAGAATAATAAGGCAACCGTGTTTGGCTACTGGGTAAGTGATCCGGAGCGTTACGGTGTGGCGGAGTTTGATGCTGAGGGCAACTGCCTGAGCATTGAGGAAAAGCCATTGAAGCCCAAAAGCAACTACGCCGTGGTGGGCCTCTATTTCTACCCTAACAAGGTGGTGGATGTGGCTGCACATATCAAACCCAGCGCCCGTGGAGAGCTTGAGATTACCACCGTGAACCAGGAGTTCCTTGCTGCAGGGCAGCTTAAGGTCCAGACCCTGAGCCGCGGATTTGCCTGGCTGGATACCGGAACGCATGACTCACTCAGTGAGGCAAGTACGTTTGTGGAGGTGATTGAAAAACGTACCGGCCTTAAGATTGCCTGCCTGGAGGGTATCGCATATTCAAAAGGCTGGATCACCGCAGACCAATTAAAAGAACTGGCAACCCCCATGCTAAAAAACCAGTACGGTCAATATCTCCTAAAATTAGCTGAAAAGTGAATATAATTGAAACCCCACTTAAGGGAGCCCTGATAATAGAGCCAAAGGTGTTTACCGATGCCCGAGGCTACTTCTTTGAAAGTTTTTCCCAGCGAGACTTTGACGTCCAGGTAGCCCCGCTGATAGGTCACAAAGTCCAGTTTGTGCAGGATAATGAGTCCATGTCAAGTTACGGAGTAATGCGAGGCCTCCATTTTCAGAGACCTCCATATACCCAGAGCAAACTGCTTAGATGCGTGCGTGGTGCCGTGCTGGACGTAGCCGTCGATATCCGCAAAGGAAGCCCCACCTACGGCCAACACGTAGCTGTGGAGTTATCGGAAGAAAGCAAACGCCAATTCTTTATAACCAAAGGTTTTGCCCACGGATTTGCCGTACTGAGTGAGACGGCGGTGTTCCAGTACAAATGTGATGAGTTTTACCACCCCGAGGCCGATGGCGGCATAAGCATCCTGGATAAATCGCTGGGCATAGACTGGCGCATACCCGTAGAGAAAGCATTATTGAGCGAGAAGGATACCAAGCACCCGCTTCTTAAAGATTTTGAAACCCCGTTTACAATATGACAATACTTGTTACAGGAGGAAACGGCCAACTGGGCAATGAGATGCGCATTGTGTCTCAGCCCTCCAAGGACAGATATATCTTTACCGATGTAGTAGAGCAGGATGGTGTCCAAACCACCATCCTTGACATCACCAATCTTGAGGCTATACGTAAGATTGTACGTGATAATGATGTCAAGGTAATTGTAAACTGCGCAGCCTACACTAACGTTGACGGAGCAGAGAGCAATCAGGAACTGGCCGAACTTCTGAATGCCAAAGCCCCGCAGAACCTGGCAATTGTCATGAAAGAGGTTGACGGATTGCTGGTGCATATCAGCACTGACTACGTCTTTGGCAAGGAACCGTACAACACTCCATGCAGGGAAGATATGGTTGGCACACCTACAGGTGTTTACGGATTGACCAAACTGCATGGTGAGCAAAATATAATGGCCTCCGGCTGCAAGTATGTGATTATACGTACTGCGTGGTTGTACAGTGAGTTTGGTAAGAATTTTGTAAAGACTATGCTCAACCTGACTGCAACACGTCCGGAGCTCAAGGTGGTGTTTGACCAGGTGGGTACCCCCACATACGCCTATGACCTGGCGGAAGCAATAGTAGCAATCATAAAGAAGCCCCAAACCGGCATTTATCACTATAGCAACGAGGGCGTCTGCAGTTGGTACGATTTCACCAAGATGATAGCAGAGTACAGCGGTCAAACCGTCTGTAACATCCAGCCCTGCCACAGCGACGAGTTTCCCAGTCCCGTTAAGAGGCCTGCGTTCTCAGTCCTGGACAAGACCAAGATCAAGCAGACGTTTGGCATTACCGTTCCGTACTGGACGGACTCACTGAAAAAGTGTATTAATAATATGAACTAAACTATGAGAAAGAACTACAATCAACAGGAAACACGACCAATGAGTAACCATGTGTCAGAACCTGTTGTGGCCTATGATACAGAGAAGCGAGATTTGACACCCGAGGAGTTGTATTCCGTGATTGTGGACGATGTGAAGGCAATTGATGCAGACGGCTCAAATTAAGAGCTAAGCTAAAACATCTCAAGGATGTCATTAGAATCAGATATGGAACAATTAGATGAGAAACAACGAGAGAATATAGGAAAGTATATACGTTTCCTACATGATGAGGATGGATGGTCTGATCTGATTGATAGCCGTTGGAAAGATGAGGTGAAAGATGTTCTGAACAAGAAGTTCCCAGGGATGACAGATGTTGAATGGAATGTTCTTGAGGACATATTATTCATATAAGGCCCGATAAGCGGTCCTGATAGGTTAGAAATAGGTATCTGCATATCCTAAAGAGATAGATGAGATATATTACATTATTGATTAACTAATAACCATATTTAATTGTTTGCAACTATGACCCAAAAACAACAAATTCAAATCTTTGAAGAGAAGAAAGTCCGTACAGTCTGGGATGACCAAGAAGAAAAATGGTATTTTTCAATTGTAGATGTTTGCGGAATCCTTACAGATCAGCCGGATTACGATAGCTCAAAGAATTATTGGAAAGTATTGAAGTTCCGACTTGCAAAAGAAGGAAATGAGTCGGTTACAAATTGTAACCAACTGAAATTAGAGTCTCCCAAAGATGGGAAAAAGTACAAGACTGATGTTGCTGATACTGAGCAACTTTTTCGTCTGATTCAGAGCATACCGTCAAAGAAAGCAGAACCCTTCAAGCAATGGATGGCAGAGGTCGCAGCCCATCGCATCGACCAGATGCAAGATCCGGAACTCAACTTTGACCAAGCGTATGCCGATTACCGTCGTCTAGGTTACAGTGACAAGTGGATAAACCAGCGCCTACGCAGTATAGAAGTCCGCAAAGAATTGACCGATGAGTGGGACCGGGCCGGAGTAACCCAAGGCCAACAATACGCATCACTGACCGATATAATAACAAAAGGATGGAGTGGTAAGACCACCAAGCAATACAAACAATATAAGGGCCTAAAGAAGGAGAACCTGAGGGATAATATGACCAATATAGAGCTGGCTCTAAATACCCTGGCCGAGGCCTCTGCCGCAGAAATAAGCAAAGCCCATAATCCCAAAGGATTCAAACAGAGTGCCGCAGTAGCCCGTAAGGGCGGTGAGATAGCCGGCGATGCCCGCAAGAAACTGGAACGCCAGGTAGGTCATTCCGTGATATCACCATCCAAGGCGGCCGATTATCTGCCTCCAGTTGAGGATGTGAAGACGCTCCCGAATGAGGTACTGATAAATAGTAAACGGTAGCGTTGCCAGCCGCAGCGAGGCTGGTGGTCGATACGAAATACTAGTAGTATAATAGAAAAATCAAAACCGTAGAGGTTTATGAATAATGTTATTCAGAATATATATGATTCCATAGCCCTTTGTGGGTTCTCTGTGAATACATTGAAGCTGATTGATAACTATATAACAGATATACAAAATGGAACCGAAAACTTTCCTAGATTTACTCTCGCAGAGCATGCAGGATTCTGCACGGCAGGTGCGCCTCTCATTGGGGCGACCGTCATCGCGAGCTACGCGAGAGCAAGCCTTGAGGCAGGTTGCAATGCTTCAGGCAGCGAAGGAGGCCAAAACAACTGGGAAATAGACTCAGCACAGGAGCGTCTGATAGAAGAGTGGGCTAAAGCTGCAAAACTATGGGTTGATAATTCTGAACAAATTCTAATTCAGACATATGGCCCCAAGATAGCTCAGGGAGCAGAGGCTAAAGTGTATTACAGAGCAGGCGATACATCTGTAGTCAAAGAACGTGCTTCCATCTACTCAACTACACAGAAAGCTCTGGAAGCCATAGTGCTTCATAACTGCTTGTTTCCGGAAACGGCTATGCGCGTGATAGGTTTTACGCGCGATGATGACAAACTGTTCCGAATAATACTCACTCAACCATATGTAAGTTGTCAACGTCTGGCTACAAAAGAGGAGATAGATGAAATGGCCTACTCAAAAGGATTCAAGGACAATTGGAATGGTCAAGGAGTCAATTATACTTCAGATAGGATTGCGCTTGAGGATATGCATCCAGCTAATGTCTTTATTGAGATGAGGTAACAGGAAAACCTATTTGTATTGATTGCATAGTAAAGTTTATCAACAGAGATAATAATTAGTATCTGATTTTAAATATATGATTTTTTCACAACGATACGGTTATTCGACGGTTGACGATACTTTTATAAGAGAGAGTATTCCTGAAAGTATTCAAAACAGTATATGCAACTGTTATGATGAGTTGAGTGATAATCTTACGCGCCACGGAGTTGGTCACCTCTATGTTGAGATGGAGAAATATTTGTGGCATTATTTTTTTAATAATCGTGTTGTCGATTTCTATTATCTTGATGGTCGTGCTCATGAAGATGTATTAATACCTTTTATCTTGGATGACGATGAAATATGGTATAGGAAATTTGACATTATTGATTCATCTTTGTCGTTTTTATATGAAGTAGCAAAACAGGATACTTCATATCAAGGTTTTGTTTCTCTTCTTGTGGACAGACTCAATAAAGAATTTGCAAGACTGAATTTTGCCTATCGTGTTGTGGATAAACAGATAGTAGAGGTTACTTCAGATGAAGAAATAGCAGAAATAAAAATAGCATTAGATGATAACAATGATGGTGTCAGAGAACATTTGACAAAAGCAATGGAGTTATGCTCAAAACACCCTGTTGGAGATTATAGAAACTCAATTAAAGAGTCTATTTCAGCTGTAGAAGTGATATGTAGGAAGAAGACAGGAGAAAATGATTTAGGCAGATCTCTTAGCAAACTACAAAAGAAAGGTGTTTTAATACCCCAATCACTTAAAAGTGCTTTTGAGAAGCTATACGAATATACTAACAATGAAGTTACAGGAATACGTCATGCATTGATGGATGATGAAGGATTATATATGCCAGGTGCAGATGAAGCAATATTTATGCTTGTTTCTTGTAGTGCCTTCATAAATTATTTGAATAAGAAGTAGGTATTAATTGCAAACAGTTAGAAATGTGTTTTACTTTGTTTTGATGGTATTTGTTACAAAGTAAATAAAATAGTATTACAGCAATGCGTTCTTCTATGTGATTATTGTTGTTTTAAATGTTTGATAATAATACAAAATGTTGTAAATAATATATTGTTTATCATATTATGGAACGACATTTGATGTTGTTAATGTAAATAGTTATTGTTTTATGAGTTTCCAAACAGCAAACATTCGTGCTACATTCTTCACGAATAAGCCAATTGAAGTAGACTACGAGAAATCTATGAGAATTGTGTCATACCTGTCTACATTTCAATTATTTCCATTTCCTGTTAATGGTTTCTCATTCCAGATTGGACCAACTGGAATGACACCAATGCCAATGACAGGCTATGAATTCAGAAATAGTGATAACTCCTTGAACATTTCAATAGGCCCAGATCGGGTAGATATAAACCAATGTAAGCAACAAAAAAATATTGAAATGGCATTTAATGAGATGATTGAAAACTACAAACAAGTTTCTATGGCATTTCATAATTGTCTGGAATTCAAGGAGACTCGTTTGGCCTTAGCATCAACCTGGATAATATCGTCTAATAATAATGGGGAGATTACTAGTAAATTAATCAATGAATCTAATGAAAATCTCATAGAATGGGAAAATAGGCGTGTTGAGCGCAGGGTCTCAGAAAGTACGGGTATACAAGTTAATTATGGTCATAAAATTGCTAGAGGACTTATTAAATTACCGATAGAACCATTGCCTATAGATAGGGTATTTGTGGATACAGACGTTAATACGGTACCACAGATGCAATTAATGTTGGGTGAAGAAAGGTCCTTGTCGTTTTTTGAAGATGCAGCAGCAAGTTCAGTTGAGATTGTGTCGAAATACATACGTAATTGATTATGATAGGGATTACATCATCGACAGAAACGCTTTCAGCTTATGTATGCACTTCGCCTGTAGGAGGAATGCAGGATTTGTTTAGCAGTGACTTGACTTCTTTTGGGTTAGGGTCTGTTAATGTGTCAGCATCAAAATCCATTTTTGTTGATTTCGCCTCATATATGCCTCTTGTTGAGAGCGAATCAAGTAGCAGGGCAATTAAGATAAATGATATGTTGATAGAACAACGAAGAATCTTATATGATATGTTGGCAAACAGTCCATTAGATGATGACAGTCAACCTCAGGATTTTTTTGAAGAAATGCGAAATACGAATGATGATTCTCAGTGTTTCAATCAAATAATGAAGATTTTCCTTGGAGCTTATAAGAAAAGAGATGATTCTATGATTATTAGAACATTGCGTTTCATGCAACATTTCAAATATGACGAAATTGGTCAAGTGGGTGTTAGTGCTGCTCGTATGTCATTACTTGATAGTAAAAATCTGGACATACAGTCTGCCGCATTAAGTTTAGTTCTTTGTTGGAAATCCTCAGAGTTTCGAGATGTAATCGCTGATTATCATGTGCCCAAGGATCCTTTTATAAAAATTAAAATGCAGAAGGTATCAGAATGGTATACATTAGAAAAATAGAAGAAATTAGATGGAGAAATCCTCATTTCTATGATTCGGATGTTATTTCAGATTTGGTAACTTCTGATCACGATTTATCAGTGTGGAGTTATAACGATGGAAATGAGGATGAAAAAAGAAAAGCTCTTTTAGCATTGGTTATGTCACGAAGTGATTTTAAGGACTTTTTTTATATAGAATTTACTGATAGAGAACTTGGTCGTTTTCATTTTTCCTTAAATGATAAAGAGGGTAACACACAATTTAGTAAGTACAAACGATTGCACAGAAACATAGAAGTTAAGACAGTGTGGGGATTAACCACAGTAGCATGGATAATGAAACGAAAAATCCATAATGGCAGATTGCAACACATTGGTATTGATGATGAAGAAAAACTATTTAGGATGTATGCAAAAACATCTGAAATGGTAGTGGAAGATTTAAATAAGAAATATCGCAAATTATTTGCAGAACAGAATAACGAATGAGAAAGGACAGACTAGATTTATATAAGCAACTTGAGGCTGAGAGAGATTCTAAACTGCTTGTTTATGTCACAAGTACAAGGGGAAATCTTGAAACTCAGATAGCTAATGATATATTACCAAAGTTCACAGAACATTTGGATAAAATAGGTGACACTAAGAAAATTACACTTTATTTATATACAAATGGTGGCAACACATTAGCAGCATGGAGTTTAGTTAATCTAATTCGTAGCTTCTGTGATAACTTTGAAGTAATAGTACCTGCAAATTGTTTTAGTTCTGGAACACTAATATGTTTGGGAACTGACAATATAGTAATGACCAAGCAAGCTACTCTTGGCCCGATAGATCCAAGTGTTAACGGCCCTTTTAACCCAATGATTCCTGGTGTTAATGACCCAAATGCCAAATTGCCGGTAAGTGTTGAATTTGTTAATGCGTATGTGGAAATGGCCAAAGAAACATTTGGAATTGATGATTCTCATAGTATGACGGAAATACTTTTGAATTTGTCTGATAAGATTCATCCAATGACTTTGGGTCAAGTGTATCGTACGCGTTCGCAGATTCAAATGCTTGCTCGTAAATTAATGAAATGGCATAACTTAAGCCAACAACAAGAGGATGAGATCGTTAAATTCTTATGTAGCGAATCAGGCAGTCATGACTATGCCATTAGAAGAAAGGAGGCTATTGAACACTTAGGTCTTCATGTAGAAAAACCTACAATGGAGTTGTATAAGATAATTAAGGCTATTTATGATGACATTAGTTCTGAATTAGAATTAGAGAATCCATATAATCCTAATATTCTCTTGAATAAGCAAAATCCATTCATTTATTCTTTTAGACGAGGTTTAATAGAATCTCTCTATCAGGGGACCGATGTTTATTTGAGTGAAGGAACACTGAGTATAAAACAAGTTGGAGGTGGAATAGGTCCAATGGGACCAGTTCCGGTTTCAAATCAAATACAAGATATACGCAATTTTGAAGGTTGGAAACATGAAGAGTAAAATGTATCAAAGTCAAGATTCATCTTCAACAGGGTATGCCCCAACAATTCAAAGTACAACAGGTACTTATTGTGTAACACAGAGTCTAAGTCGTTCATCTGGGGATTATTTCTCTGAGAATATATCAGAAACGAAATGATAGATACTCAATCATATTTCAGGTTAATATGTGCATGGTGAAAAAACGGTGACAATCGGAACCGTTCACAATGTTACCAAAATAGAACAAACACCAAAACGGTACCAAACAGAACCGTCCCCAATGGCACCGCGGGGCAGCTGATGGCTAAAGTCTGCGCCTATCTCAGCAAACCGGATCCACAGATTGAGGCGTGGCCCAATTTGATATTGAATCGTAGCACAGAGAGCACTGCAAGTGGCAAATTGTCAGTTATCTTGTAATACAGACAGACGTACGGAATAAATAATTATAAAGGCCCGATAAGCGGTCCCGATAAGCGAGCAAACGGTAGCGTCGCCAGCCGCAGCGAGGCCCCTGGCCGAGCAAAAAAGATAGCAAACAAAAAATGAAAACCATACTAGTAACCGGCTCAGCCGGATTCATAGGAGCCAACCTAGTATTAAGGTTGCTGGAAAGCCAGGAACCAACCAAAATAGTAGGCTTGGATAACCTAAACAACTATTATGATCCCAGCCTAAAAGAATACCGCCTTAGACTAATAGACGATAAGGCCAAGGCACACCCCGAGCATAGCTATAGCTTTATTAAAGGCAGTATTGCAGAAAAGGAACTGGTAAACCGCCTGTTCAAAGAGAACCAGTTTGATATAGTAGTGAATTTGGCCGCTCAGGCAGGAGTAAGGTACTCTATAGAGAATCCCGATGTTTACATAGAGAGTAACATAATAGGATTTTACAACATACTGGAGGCTTGCCGTCACAATCCTGTGGAGCATCTGGTGTACGCCAGCAGTAGCAGCGTCTACGGAGGAAACAAGAAAGTGCCCTTCAGCACCGATGACCGCGTAGACAATCCCGTGAGTCTGTATGCCGCCACTAAGAAGAGCAACGAACTGATGGCTCATTGCTACAGCAAGCTGTATAACATCCCCAGCACTGGACTAAGGTTCTTCACGGTCTATGGCCCTGCGGGACGTCCGGATATGGCCTACTTTGGTTTTACAAATAAGTTGCTTGCCGGCAAGACTATTCAGATATATAACTACGGCAATTGTCGCAGGGACTTCACTTATGTGGATGACATAGTGGAGGGCATAGTGCGTGTGATGGTTGGCCCACCTGAACGCAAAAATGGAGAAGATGGCTTGCCCATTCCTCCGTATTCGGTGTATAATATTGGCGGTGGGCAGCCGGAGAACCTGCTGGACTTTGTGAACATCCTGCAAGAGGAGCTGGTCCGTGCAGGTGTGTTGCCCAAGGATTATGACTTTGAGGCGCATAAGGAACTCGTGCCGATGCAGCCGGGGGATGTACCGACGACTTATGCAGATGCCTCAGCTCTTGAGCGTGACTTCGGATTTACTCCAAAGATTACACTCCGAGAGGGTCTGAGGAAGTTCGCGGAATGGTATAAGGAGTATTACGAATAAAAAACAACGGCTACCGGTCTTACGCGCAGCCGGAGCCGCGATGGGGTAGAAAGGTCATACACACAGCCTGAAGATCCAACCTTAGGACGGGATTTCCGCTGGTCTCTCATAAATACAAGGTTCAATAACAGTTGACCTGTCGTTTGCCAAGATATAAGTGAAACTAGCGTTTATACTCCAGATTATCCTGAGATGGAAATAAATTGTGACAAGATACGCAATAAAAAACATGAGGATTTCAGTACTGAAAGATCATGCACTTCTGCCTTCAGGCGTTGAAATAGATGATTATTTAGGATGTTTGGTTGGACACCAATTTATTCAGCAGATGAAGCAATAAGAAAAGCAGTTAAAGAAAATATTAACAATAAATCACAAATAATATGGCAAAAAAAGCTTTAATTACTGGTATAACCGGACAGGATGGATCATACCTCGCAGAGTTTTTGATTAACAAGGGTTATGAGGTTCACGGTATTGTTCGCCGTGCTTCAACTTTCAACCGTGAGCGCATTGAGCCCTTATACCTTAAGCGTCATTTGAAAGATGCTAAAGATGATGGCGGATTGACACTTCATTATGGCGACATGACAGACTCTTCATCTTTGGAGAGAATCTTGATGCTTGTTCAGCCCGACGAGATTTACAACCTTGCAGCTCAGAGTCACGTTCAGGTATCTTTTGATGTGCCTGAATATACAGCTGAAACAGATGCAGTTGGTACGCTTCGTTTGCTTGAGGCTGTTCGTATTTTGAGCATGGAGAAGAAGTGTCGTATCTATCAGGCTTCAACTTCGGAGCTTTTTGGTAAGGTTCAGGAAGTTCCTCAGAAAGAGACTACGCCTTTTTACCCTCGTTCTCCTTACGGCGTTGCAAAACAATATGGTTTTTGGATCACAAAAAACTATCGCGAGGCATATGGTATGTATGCTGTAAATGGTATTCTTTTCAACCATGAGTCCGAACGCAGAGCTGAAAATTTTGTTACACGTAAGATAACTCTTGGTGTAGCCCGTATCATGAATGGTCAGAAGGATTGCATTTATCTTGGTAATTTGAATTCACTCCGAGACTGGGGTTATGCCAAGGATTATGTTGAGTGTATGTGGCTGATTCTACAGCATCCTACACCTGAGGACTTTGTGATCGCAACCGGAGAGTATCATACTGTTCGTGAGTTTGCAACACTAGCTTTCAAGGCTGCTGGGGTTGAAATTAAATTTGAAGGTGAGGGTGTTGACGAAAAAGGTATTTGTGTGTTAGGTCCGGAGAACTTGATTGGTAAGACTCTTGTAGCCGTTAATCCAAAGTTCTTCCGTCCGGCTGAAGTTGATCAGCTCCTTGGCGATCCAACTAAGGCTAAGACTTTGCTCGGATGGGACCCCCGCAAGACTCCGTTTGAGGATCTTGTACGCATCATGGTTGAACACGATTTAGAATACGTAAAGACTCACTAATGGATGGCATAGAGAAAATATATAATGGCGAGCAATTCCTTGGGTTGATAGTTCGCAAGAACTATCACGATTCGGGTATCCAATTTTTAACTGATGACCAGACTCCTCAGCAGTTAGGCTATATGAACAGGGAGAAAGACTATGTTATTGTTCCTCATGTTCATAATATTGTTCCTCGTACTGTTGAATTAACCCAGGAGGTGCTGATAATTCAAAGCGGCAAGGTACGTGTTGACTATTACGATAATAATCAACAGTATCTTGAAAGCCGTATTGCATATGAAGGTGATATTGTTTTTCTTGGCTATGGTGGACATGGATTCAAGATGCTTGAAGACTCAGAGATTGTTGAGGTAAAGCAAGGACCTTATTGTGGAGCAATGGATAAAGTACGTTTTGAACCGGTTGAAGATAATAAAGTAATACTGAAATAATATGGCAAATATCCCCGTTTGCGAGCCGTTGCTCGCTGGAAATGAGTTGAAGTATGTGATGGATGCAGTCCAGACGGGTTGGATTTCATCATCTGGTAAATATGTAACTGAGTTTGAGAATCAGTTTGCAAAATATTGTGATTGCGAATATGGTGTTGCTGTTTGCAATGGTACCATTGCCTTGCATCTTGCATTACTTGCCTTAGGTATTGGCAAAGATGATGAGGTGATTATTCCTACATTCACTATGATCGCATCTGCTTTTGCAGTGTGTTATACAGGCGCAAAACCTGTGTTCGTTGATGCAGATAAGGATACGTGGAATATTGATGTTAACAAGATTGAAGAAAAGATTACATCACGCACCAAGGCTATCATGCCCGTACATATTTTTGGAAAAATGTGCGATATGGATGCTATCTGTGCTATAGCGAAGAAGCATAATCTATATGTGATAGAGGATGCCGCTGAAGCACATGGTGCAGAGTATCATGGTAAGAAGTCTGGTTCTTTCTCAGATATAGCTGGATTTAGTTTTTTCGCCAATAAGAACATTACCACAGGAGAAGGTGGTATGGTTGTTACAAATAATAAAGCCATATATGATCAAGCCCGCTTTTTTAAGAACGTTTGTTTCCCTCTTGATGGTCCCCGAAACTACCAACATGAGAATATTGGTTACAACTACCGTATGAGCAATGTGGTAGCTGCTATTGGCCTTGCTCAGGTAGAGAAAGCGGATGATTATCGCAAGATGAGGATTAAGAATCATCAGCTTTATAGACAATATTTGAAAGATGTACCAGGTATTATCTTCCAGTCAGAACCGGCTAAGGACTGTGTAGATGTATGCTGGATGAATACTATTGTAATTGATCCAGATAAGTATGGACATACGAAAGATGAACTAATTGCTCATTTAAAAGAAAATGGTATTGATACCCGTTTACTCTTCATGGGCATGCATAAACAGAAGGCCTTGTTAGACTATGGATGCAGTGGCGAAGGTGAGTATCCAGTTTGTGAATGGTTGACAGAGAATGGTTTCTATTTGCCATCTGGGAGCGGATTGACTGATCAAGAAATTACTTCTATCTGTAGTGTTATTTCAAACTACGCAAAATAATGGGCTCTACCGCCAAGAAAATCGCTACAAACACTATTGTGATGTATGTCAGGATGTTATTCCTGATAATAATATCTTTCATTTCAAGTCGTTATTTATTGAAAACACTTGGAATAGAAGATTATGGTATTTACTCAGTAGTTGGGAGTGTTGTGGCTACCTTTGTTTCTTTGAAATCTCTTTTTTCTGAGTCTATACAAAGGTTTTTAAACTACGAAAAAGGAAAAGAATCCTTACAAAGACAAAGAATGATTTATACCATAAGTGTGATAATACACGTTTTGTTGGCGATTGTCTTTGTCATTATTGTAGAAATAGTTGGCTTATGGTTAATTAATAATAAGCTTGTAATTCCACCAGAAAAACTTGATACAGCTTTATATGTTTTTCATTATTCCGTTGTTGCTATGGTTTTGGGTATTTTATCAATTCCGTATGATGCAATGGTTATCGCGAATGAAAAAATGACATTTTATGCGATTGTTTCAATCTTTGATGGAGTACTAAAACTAGTTGTGATTCTTTTGATTCCTTACTTGCCATATGAATACTTGAGAACATATGCTGTCTTAATAGCTGTGATACATTTAATAACGTTAGTTTGGATGTATTTCTATTGTAAGCAAAAGTTCCCTGAGTGTTATTTGGTAAAGGAAAAAGACAATCAACTGCTTAAAGATATTTTTAATCTTTCTGGATGGAATTTTTTTGGAAATCTTTCGTTTTCTCTGCTTCATGAAGGTATTAATTTTTTATTGAACACATTTGGTGGTTTAGTATTAAACGCTGCGCGTTCTATCTCATATCAAGTAAGAGGAATGGCTGTTCAGTTTAATAATAATACTTTAGTTGCAGTGCGACCTGCAATTATGCAGAGTGCTGCAGTAACATCAGACAAAAAATTATATGAAAAGATACTTCTAGTGTCAAGATTATCTTTTTTTAGTATTCTTGTTTTAACGGTGCCAATAATGGTTTATTGTGATAAGTTATTATCAATATGGCTTGTTGAGGTACCTGAGTATTCTGCCTTGTTTACACAGCTTGTTTTGGTTTCTATTACAATCCGTTCTCTTCATGAACCATTGAATATGTTATATATGTCACTTGGCAAAATTAAGAGGATGATGATAATAGAAACGGCTGTTATGGTTGTCTCTTTATTGATTTGCTATATTGTTCTTAAATCTGGTGCGAGTATTACCTCTGTCTTTCTAATAATGATAATTATGGAACTAGTAATCATTCTTTCGTTAGTGAAGAATGCCAACATAGAATTCCAATTATCAGTATCCATGTATTTTCGTGAAGTGCTAGTGCCGATGGCAAAGGTATCATTATTATTAACACCTCTTATTCTTCTAGGCATATTCTATTTACAATCAGATTCAATAGTAATTAATTTATTGATGTGTTGTTTATATGCACTTACTACATGTGCTGTGATTTATGTAAATATGTCATCTCAGGAGAAACAACTTATAATACAAATAATCAAGAAAAATAATAAAAGTTATGTATAAGTCGGTATTTATAGAAATAGAGTCACAAGATTGGATTATTAACATTCTTGGAAAAGATATTTATAATGGCCTAGAAAAGGTAGGATACAGTTGTCGTATGGGGAAATATGACGAGTATCAAGGAGAAGATATCTCGTTCCATATGTGGTGGGGATTGCCCCAACCACATAGTAAAGCAAAGGTAAATGCTCTTTTTGTAACACATACAGACGATCAGTTCAAAGAGAATAGACTTTTAAAAATTAAAGATGATTATGACTTTTATTTCTGTATGTCACCTGAAGACGCCCAATATTTAATAGAATTAGGGTATGATAGGAATAAAGTGTATGGTATAAATTTACCTATTAGAAATACCTATATACGCCCCATTACAATGGGGATTTTTAGCCGCTGTTACCCAGATAAAAGAAAGAATGAGGATTGGCTTTTAAGGTATTGCCAAACTCACCCTTCAAGTAAACTGGTTGATTTTGTTTTTATTGGAAAAGATTGGGGAGATTTTGTAAAACAACTAGATGAAATTGGATGCTCGTTCCAATGGCACAATGTTTCCCGAAGTATGCCGTATGAATATATGTATCAGCAGCTTAAGATGACAAATCTTGATTATTATATTTATATGGGAATGGACGGTGGAGCAATGGGGGCATATGACGCTTATGCAATGGGGGCTTCGCTTTGCATATCTGACGATGGTTACCACAAATGTATTCCAGATTTAGAAAACAAGTTCATGAATGAAGAAGAGTTTGTTAAAAGGATGGATATAATTATTGATAAGCAACAAAGAAAAATAGATTTCTTTAATAGGAATACATCTGATAACTACGCAAAGAATATATCATATGTTATTGAGAACCGTGCTTATCCCCAATCATATGATATTCCTAATATTGATTATTCAGTTAAAGAAAAACGTAGATCAAACTTTTTTAAACGAGGATTGTTATACTATGCATATATATGGATCTCAATGTCTTTAAAAAATAAAGTCAATAAATTGAGGCTGGAAAATCCTAAACAGTAGCGCTATAGAGTTATTATTGGCTTTTTTTTATAGGGGACCTTTTTTTAAGTAATTAGAAAGTGCAAATGATAAGCAACCCTCAGTCGAAAAACAGAGTAACGAAGAAAGAAACTGTTGTGGCTATTTGTTTTCTGGTTATATGCATTTTTCAATCATTTGCTTTATTTCAACCAGATTCGACATTAAACCCTATTTCTTTTAAAGGGGCTTTTGTGGCTTTATCTTTTTTTATAGCTGTTTTTACAATTGTTGTTTGTTCAAATAGTTATAGGTTTAGTTCTGTGGGATTGTTTTTTTCTTTTTCTATTGTCTCTTTTTGGTTTTTTGAATTGTTACATTCCTATGGGAAGTTGACATTTTTATCAAGTACTGTATACTTGGTGTTTATACCATTTTTGTTCTTGAAAAAAAATATTCAAGGACAGGTTTATGATTTATTTAATAAAATTTTCTTCTGGATTGCATCTTTTGGCATTATTGCTTTTATTGTTTATATCCTTAATATTATTCCTCCTCCTTCTATAGTGGATTATTACGAAGAGGATATGATATCATCAAATTATGCGAATTACTATTTGAGCTATTTATTTGTCACGGATTATGGATTAACGCGTTTATGTGGATTGTTCAATGAACCTGGCTTTTTTGGCACCTTGGCAATTTTACTGTTAGCCTCTAATAGAATGAAAATGAATAAGTATACAATAGTGATCTTGATAGCTAGTTTATTTACTTTTTCCCTTGCCTTCCTTGCCTTATTATTGATATTTTTTGTCGTAAAAGCAGTGATTTATAAGAAGTTTAAATTTCTATTTATATTATTATTCATTGGGCTGGGAATCGTATTTTTATCAACAATTGAATTTGGGGAATCCAATTTGGATTTTTTGTTTAGGAGATTGTTGCCTGAAGATGGTGGTTTATTTTCAGACAACAGAGCGACATATGACCTTGAAAAGGCATGGAAGGTTTTTATCAATGATACGGATAAATTATTGTTTGGATATGGACCGTACTTAGATATAAGGGGCTCTTCATACAAGGTATTAATGATGAGGCATGGTCTTTTGGGAGTTCTCGTGATTTTTATTCCCTTTCTTTTCGCCTCATTTAAATTAGCTGGGAAAAATAGAGACTGTTGGATCTTCATTATTGTTTTTTTAGCAAGTATATATCAACGCCCACAAATATTTAATTTGGCATATTTTGTCATCCTCATAGGAGGAATTTTGTATCTAAGAAATAGTGAAAAGAACATGGTTGAAAAGAGTTGTAATGTTGCTTTAGTGTCTCAATAAATGGTAAATTCGTTCATGGCCCCAAAAGTATCTATCATAATGAGTGTCTATAATGAACCAAAAGCGTTTATTATAGATTGTATAGAATCAATAACCAAACAGACATTCTCTGATTTTGAAGTTATTGTAGTTCTTGATAAGCCAGAAAGATATCAAGAATTATATGATTTAATCCAGCAGAAAGGTGATAATCGATTTAGGCTCCATTGTAATGAGAAAAACCTTGGCCTTGCTATGTCGATGAATGTAGCAGCATCCATTTCTTCTTCTGATATTTTGGCACGTATGGACGCAGATGACGTGTGTTTGCCTAACCGATTAGAAATTGAATACGACACAATCACTCAAGGATATGATGTTGTGTTTTCTAAGTATGTTAAGATAGATGAAGCAGGGAATATAATCAGTGATGAGATTATCCCCGCGGCCAGTCCTACGCCTCAGCAGATAAGTAAAAGTTTAGTCTATAGAAACTCCTATATACATCATCCCACCGTCATGATGAAGAAAACTGCTCTGAGAGCAGTCGAGGGTTACAGGGATTTTCCCTGCTCGCAGGATTTTGATCTTTGGTTGCGAATGAATGAGAAGGGCTTGTCGTTTTATATGTGTGAAGAACCTTTATTATATTATAGGGTTAACTCATCTAGTATATCCTCACAAAAATGGTTTCAGCAACGTCTTACAGTCTTTTATATTTTCAAATTGAGCGTTAAACGTTTGATTTATTCTTCAGACAACTTTTCATCACAAGCATATAAAAGTTTTTTAAGACGGAACGGTATAGATAGCCCTTATGCTCAAAAAAGGCTTAAAGAGGCAATCAATACGCACTCTTATGCTCTTGAATTGAAAAAGAATGGCAAAAGGATAAGGTGTTTTTTGCTCCAAGTAAAGTCTCTATTTCACTCGATATCCTGGATGAAATATAATTCTTATTTGGTAACAAAACGAATTGTTTTATCTGTCAAGGAAATGTTCTAATGAAAATTTTAATAATAGGACCAGGCAAATTAAAATATATGCCATACGCTCGATTCTATTTGGACAATATCGATTGTCTGAAGAATGAGGTGCATGTGGCTTATTGGAACAGGGATGAGAGGTGCGAAGACACGTCATCTTATCAAGGCATTGCTCTTCATGAGTTTCCGCTGTTTATGGTGAATGACGCGCCACTAAAGACGAAGTTTAAGTGCTTTAGAAAGTATCGTGCTTTCGTAAAGGGGATTATGAAAGCCCAATCCTTTGATTTTATAATCATTCTTCATTCGCTTTGTGGGCTGATGATATACGATGTGCTCCAAAAGCACTATAAAGGTCGTTTTATTTTGGATTATAGGGACTCTACTTATGAATCCCGTAATACTTTATTCGGAAAAGCAGTAAAGAACCTCTGCCGAATGTCGAGAGTGACATTTGTTAGCAGTGATGCCTTCAGGCGTTTTTTGCCTAATGACTGTACAGAGAAGATCTATACCTCTCATAATTTACTAGAGGATTCTTTGCTACATCGGGAGTACCAGAAAACGCCTTCCGATAAGATAAGGATTGCTTTCTGGGGTTTTATCCGGCACTTTGAGATTAATCGGGTTTTAATTGACCGAATTGCGGCTGACAAACGCTTTGAGTTGCACTATTATGGACGTGAACAAAAAGATGCGCTCAATTTGAAGGAGTATGCGAAAAATACAGGTGCAAATAATATTTACTTTCATGGTGAATACAATCCCGATGAGAGGTATGAGTTTGTAAAGATAACAGACTTGATTCACAACATTTACAGCGGTGCGAATGAGAATATGGCTATGGCTATGGGGAACAAGTACTATGACTCCATTATTTTTCGCATACCGCAGGTGTGCCAACTTGGCTCCTATATGGGAGAAACGTCAGTGACGCATCAAGTCGGATTTATGGCGAATCCAGAAGATGCAGACTTCTGTGATAAAGTTTACAATTATTATATCTCTTTAGATAAGGATAATTTTAAGAAAGCTTGTGATATTGAGTTGGATAGGATATATACTGAGTATAAAAGAGGTAAGATAACTATAAGTGAAATAATAAATAATTAGAGTATTATGTCAATATTTGCAGGAAAAACATTGTTGATTACTGGAGGTACTGGATCCTTTGGTAATATGGTTTTAAAAAGATTCTTGGATTCTGACATTAAGGAAATCCGTATCTTTAGTCGTGACGAGAAAAAGCAAGATGACATGCGTCATCATCTTCAAGCACAGTACCCAGAACAGGCGACAAAAGTTAAGTTCTATATAGGCGATGTGCGTAACCGCAGAAGCATAGATGTAGCTATGCGCGGTGGTGTGGATTATATTTTCTCTGCTGCAGCTTTAAAACAAGTGCCCAGTTGTGAGTTCTTCCCTATGCAGGCTGTAGAGACCAACATTATTGGTACCAATAATGTGCTAGAATCCGCTATTGCCCATGGGGTAAAGAATGTTGTAGTCCTATCTACTGATAAGGCAGCTTATCCTATCAATGCGATGGGTATTAGCAAGGCTATGATGGAGAAAGTGGCTGTGGCAAAGGCTCGCCAGTTGGGGGATAATGCAGAGACTACAATATGTTGCACACGATACGGCAATGTGATGGCTAGCCGTGGTTCTGTAATTCCTCTTTGGGTGGAGCAAATGGAAGAAGGCAAACCAATAACCATCACAGATCCCCAGATGACTCGTTTCATGATGACCCTTAACGATGCTGTAGATTTGGTTATCTATGCGTTTGAGCATGGCCATAATGGCGACCTGTTCGTTCAGAAGGCTCCGGCTGCTACATTGGATGTACTGGCAGAGGCTTTGAAACAGACTTATGCCAAGATTGACCCCAAGTATGGTGAAACAGAGGTGAAGGTGATTGGAACACGTCATGGTGAGAAAATTTACGAGACTCTTGTCACCCGTGAAGAGATGGCTCGTGCCATTGACTGTGGCGAGTATTATCGTATTCCTTGTGATGGCCGAGATTTGAACTATGATAAGGTTGAGGGTGGTAATCCTGAGATTGACAAGATGGAAGAATATCACAGCCACAACACTCGTCGTCTTACTGTAGAGGAGATGAAAGAGCTATTACTTAAACTAACTTTCATACGCGAGGACCTTGGTTTGCAGCCTAGAGCAAAAGCAAAAGAAATTCGTTCAGAATAATGAAAATACTTGTAACAGGTGCCAAGGGTTTCGTTGGGAAAAACCTCTGTTGGGCACTGAAGAACATACAGGCTGGCAAGGACAAGTCCCATCCGGGGTTGACCATTGAGGCTGTGTATGAATATGATCTGGATTCTACGCCAGAGGAGTTGGAACAGAGGTGTAAGGAAGCAGACTTCGTGTTCAATCTGGCTGGCGTGAATCGCCCGCAAAACCAGGAAGAGTTCATGCAAGGCAATTTCGGGTTCGCTAGTACTCTGCTCGATACCCTCAAGAAGCACCACAACACTTGCCCAGTGATGCTTTCTAGCAGTCAACAGGCTTCTTTGATTGGGCGCTTTGGCAATAGTGAGTATGGCCGCAGCAAGAAGGCAGGAGAAGACTTGTTCTTGGAGTATGGTAAGGAGACAGGTGCGAGGATGCTGATTTATCGCTTCCCGAATCTGTTCGGTAAATGGTGCCGTCCCAACTACAACAGTGCCGTGGCCACCTTCTGCAACGCCTTCGCTAATGACCTGCCTTATATGGTGAATGACCCGTCAGTAGAGCTGGAACTGCTCTACATAGATGACCTGGTAGATGAAATGATTGCCTGTCTGAAAGGAGAGGAGAAGCATTGTGAGTTTGAAGGTCTTGATGTACTGCCAAAGGCGGATGGCAAGTATTGCTATTGCCCGGTGACTCACAAGGTAACGTTGGGTGAGATAGTGGACTTGCTGAAGAGTTTTGCCGACCAGCCCAAGACCCTGATGATTCCTGAGATACCGAGCAATAGCTTTGCGAAGAAGTTGTATTCTACTTATCTGAGCTACTTACCTTACGAGAAGACTGCTTTCCCGCTGAAGATGAACGTGGATGATAGAGGTAGCTTTACGGAATTGGTTCACACGCTCAATGCAGGTCAGGTGAGCATTAACATTAGCAAGCCCGGTATTACCAAAGGTCAGCACTGGCACAACACCAAGTTTGAGCAGTTCATCGTGGTGAAAGGTCACGGACTCATCCAGCAACGTAACCTGAACGATCCTGAAGGCAATGTGCTGGAGTGGGAAGTGAGTGGCGACAAGATTGAGGCCGTTCACATGTTGCCTGGTTACACGCACAACATCATCAATCTGAGCAATAGCGAAGACCTTGTTACAGTGATGTATTGCAATGAAGTCTTTGATTCACAGAAGCCCGACACTTTCTTCGAACCCGTTTGTTAAATTACATCATGAAGTTGTTCTATTTTTTAAGTGGAGGTTTTGACCATCACGGCCCTTCAAATCATTTGATGTATGCCAAGGTGTCAAAAGCTTTGGAATTAGGCCACAGTGTGTTTATGATTTGCAGTAAAATCACGCAAGGAGACCCTAAGATTCCGGAGGAGTGGAAGAATAATCCATGTTTCATATATGAAGCAGTTTACCAACAATCGCCTGCGAAGAACCAATTTTTGAAACGTTATTACTCGCTGGCTAAATATGCTTGGGACTGTCGCAAATATCTAAAATTGGCAAGGGATTATGACGTGATGTTTATCCAGTCAAGTGCCGCAGCTCCTTTTACTGTGAGTATTGCTAAGCACTATGGCAAGATACCTGCCGTGTGGAATATTCAGGATATGTTCCCTGGAAGTTCTATCGCCAATGGTGTGATGACCAAGAAATGGATGCAGAAGTTCTTCTATGCTTTCCAGAAGATAGCATACCGTAAAGCTGATAAGATAACAGTCATCAGCGAGGATATGAAGAAGAGCGTTGTGGAACAAGGCGTAAGCCCTGACAAGGTTGAAGTTATTTTGAACTGGTATAATGATCAGATAGTGCATGAGGTGCCTTGGGAGGAAAATAAATTCGTCAAACAGCAGAACCTTTCGAAAGACATGTTCTATGTTCAATATGCTGGGACAGTTGGCTACAATTGTGATTACAAGGCTTTCCTCCATATTGCCAATGGACTGAAAGATGAGCCAAGGATAAGAATTCAAATCATAGCGTTCGGAAGCCAGTACCAACAATTGAAAGACGAGGCTAAGGAAATGGGGCTTACCAATATTGATTTCTTGCCAATCCAACCACAGGAAATGGTTTCGGATGTGTATAGCGCCTGCTCGGTTTGCTATATCCCATTGAAACAGGGTGTAATCTGGAATAGTGTCCCCAGCAAAGCGGGTTTACTTATGGCTTGCAAGAGACCTGTGATAAACTCGGTTGATGCAGAGTCCTGGTACTACAAAGATTTCAACGAGAACAAGATTGGTATTTCCGTACCTAACACAGATTACGAAGAGTCGGTAAAAGCAATTCGTTATCTCTTTGAGAATCCCGAAGAGTGCAAGGCAATGGGATTGCGAGCGTATGAATATGGCAAAAAGTCATACGCAAGTACGCCCCATCTTATGCATTATCTGGAGGTATATAAAAGTATCGCAAAGAATAGTTAGGAAATATGGTGAAAGTAATCACATATGGCACATACGACCTTTTGCATCAGGGGCATATTAATTTACTCCGACGTGCAAAAGAATTGGGCGACTACCTGATAGTGGGTGTCACCAGCGATAGTTTCGACCGTGGCCGAGGCAAACTTAACGTACGGAATAATGTTCTTGAACGCGTTGAGGCCGTGAAAGCGACTGGCTATGCTGATGAGGTAATCATTGAGGACTACTTGGGTCAGAAGATTGACGATATCCAGAAATATGATGTTGATATCTTTGCCATTGGATCTGACTGGGTAGGTAAGTTTGACTACCTGAATGAATATTGCAAGGTGGTCTATTTGCCTCGCACAGAAGGTATATCTTCAACCCAACTTCGAGCAGAAAGTCAGAGAGACTACCGTATTGGTATAGTTGGAAGTGGCCGTATTGCTAATCGCTTTGTACCTGAAAGCAAAGTTGTGAATGGTGCACAGGTGACAGCAGTAATGAATCCTAATAGGGAAGAAGGAGAAGCATTTGCCAAGTCGCATAGTCTTAAGGCTTTCAATGATTATGACTCTTTCCTAAAAGAGGTTGATCTTGTTTATGTAGCATCACCTCATTTGACCCATTATGACTATGTAAAATCAGCTTTGCTGGCTAATAAACATGTTCTTTGTGAGATTCCGTTTGTGCTATCTAAAGAGCAAGCTCTTGAGCTTTACAAGCTGGCAGAAGAACGCAACTTGGTTTTGTTGGAAGCCAGTAAGACCGCATTCTGTCCCGCCTTTGGGCATATTGTAACTCTGGTTAAGAGCGGTATCATTGGTGATGTAGTTGATGTTAAATCATCTTTAAGTAAGATGGTCCCTCCGCCAACCCGTGAACTTGACGTTGCTCAGGCAGGTGGCGCTATGACTGAACATGCACCACTAACATTGCTTTCTATTATCAAACTATTGGGTATAGAATGGCATGATGTGAACTTCCATAGCCGTATGGAGAATGGTGTTGATATTTACACGAAAGGCGTTATCAACTATCCTCATGCAACTGCTTCTTTTACTTTGGGAATTGGCGTAAAAACAGAAGGTAACCTGGTTATTTCTGGAACTAAGGGTTACATCTACGTGCCGGCTCCTTGGTGGCTGACAGATTTCTTTGAGGTTAGGTATGAAGATCAGACCAAGAACAAGAAATATTTCTATAGCTATGATGGCGAAGGCTTGCGTTACGAGATTCAGGAATGGCTTTCAATGATAGTGAATGAACGAAGGAGCTGCTATAAGCTTCGTAGAAGAGAGAGCGTTGCTATAGCGGATATAATTGAGAAATACCGTAACGGAGAGAATGTGACCAAGATATGATTAAGAGAATACTTGTAGTAGGAGGTGCCAACGGCATAGGTCTCAGCATTGCAACAGAACTCGCTAAACGAGATTCTGTAGAGAAGGTGTATATTGTAGATAAGGCACCACTAGCAGAAGAATTCCAGAATCCAAAGTTTGATGTCTTCCAATTTGACCTAACCAATGAGGATTATTCATTCTTTGATCGTTTTATGGACATAAGTGCCTTGATGATAACGGCTGGCTTTGGGAAGTTGGCTCTTTTCAAGGATGTGCCTGAAGGTTATATTACCAGTTCTTTCAACGTGAATACGATACCAGTCCTTAGATTGATTCATAAGTTCTATGGTAAACTGGAAGCACAGGAAGATTTTTATTGCGGTGTTATGGTGAGTATCGCTGGTTTTATGTCTTCACCTTTCTTTGCCGTTTATGGGGCTACAAAAGCTGCACTTAAGATTTTCATTGAAAGTGTAAATGTTGAACTTAAGAAGGCCGGCTCACCTAACTGTATTCTTAATGTTAGTCCTGGTTCTTTGAAGGGTACATCTTTCACTGCAGGAAAGACAGATCTTAGTGTTACCGCACCTATGGCGAATACCATCTTAAAACATTTAGAAGCCAAGGTCGATTTGTATATTCCCCAATATGATGAAGTGTTCAAGAACGTGCTTGAACGTTACCACAATGATTTCAGGGCAGAGGGAGAGCATTCATACGATTATAAATTACAATCAGGAAGAGTAAAATAAAGATGGCAGAACAACAAATGCATGGCTTTAGGGCCAGACTTGATTATGTGTTAAAGCATAATTATGCCGTTTATAGGCTATTTAACTGGACAGCCAGTTCTTTCTTAAAAGTATGGGGGTGGTTTATTCCCATTGACAAGAAAATGATTGTGTTTAGTGGACATACGCGTAAGTATAATGATAGCCCAAGAGCATTGTATGAGTATATGCTGGCACACCCAGAGAAATATGGGCAATATAAGTGTGTCTGGGCTTTGGAAGACCCTGCCAATGTGGATGTCCCAGAAAATCCTATCAAGGTCAAGTCAGATACATTAGAGTATTTTAAGTATACTCTTAAGGCTAAATATTGGATAGCATGTGTAAATATTGAGAGAAGTCTGCACTTTAAGAAACGTAGTTGTCGCTATCTGAATACCTGGCATGGTACTCCATTTAAGCATGTGGGTAATGATGCAGGTGGTAGGAATGATTTTGATTTTGGTAGTGTTGACCTTTTCTGCTTTGCCAGCGATTTTGAAAAAGAGATATACAAACGTGCATTTAGGGTTAGAGAAGAGGCCATGATACCAACAGGCCTGCCTAGGAATGATGTTTTATATAATACAACACCACGAGAGGTTGAAGAGATAAAGAAACGTCTCAATCTACCTTTAGATAAAAAGATAATCCTATATGCACCCACTTGGCGTGACAGTACGGATAACGGGAAAACTTGCGCCATAAAACCCCCGGTTGATGCAAAGAAATGGGAAGAGGCTTTAAAGGATGATTATATAGTACTCTTCCGTATGCATGCTTACACGAATAAGTTGTTAGGTTTGGAGTTTAACGAAACACTAAGAGATTATTCCACCTATCCGAATGTAAATGACTTGTTCAAAGTGGCAGACATTCTGATTAGTGATTATTCTGCTTCAATGGCAGACTATTCCATTCTTGAACGTCCAATTATTTGTTTTACGTACGATTATGAGGAGTATCGAGATGAACGAGGCTTATATGTGGACTACAGCAAGGATATGCCTAGTGGAATCTTGAGAACGGAGGATGAGGTATTGGACTATATCAAGAAAATGGATTATAAAGAAGAGTGTGAGAAAACAAGAGTGATGATTAAGGAAAAGATGATTCATTTAGGTGGAAAGGCAACAGAAATGTGTCTTGAAGAACTATTTAAAGGATAAGTAGGACATTATGGATAAACTATTATTTACAGGGGCTTCAGGCTTTCTTGGCTATAACATACGTCCATTATTAGAAAAGAATTATGATGTTCACACCATTGGTCTGACCGATGATGATGACATCAAGATAAATATGGCCAAGGAAGTGCCACCGATTAATACTCATTATGACGTGGTGTTGCATGCAGCTGGCAAGGCTCATACTGTGCCAAAAACAGAAGCAGAGAAACAGGTGTTTTATGATGTGAACTATCAGGGTACAGTAAATCTCTGCAAGGCATTGGAAAATGTAGGTGTGCCCAAGGCCTTGGTATTCATCAGTACCGTTGCTGTTTATGGTTGCGAATATGGTGATCTGATAACTGAAGAGCATCCTTTAGAGGGTAATAGTCCTTATGCTGAGAGTAAGATTATGGCAGAGAAGTATCTGACTGAATGGTGTTCTAAGAATAATGTTGTTCTTGGCATTCTCCGTCCATCACTGCTTGCAGGCAAGAATGCCCCCGGCAATCTTGGTGCTATGGTGAATGGCATCAAGAAGGGATTCTACATGAACATTGCCGGCGGAAAGGTGGTGAAGAGCATCTTAATGGCAGAGGATATAGCCCGTTTAGTTCCTTTATTGGAAGAAAAGGGTGGTATTTATAATGTATGCGACACCCGCCAGCCTTCATTTGGTGAGATATCCGCTTCTGTAGCTAAGCAGTTGGGCAAGCACAAACCCATAAGCATTCCTTACTGGATGGCATGGTGTATGGCTAAAGTAGGTGATTTGCTTGGAAGTAAGGCACCCATTAACACCTATAAGCTGGAGAAGATGACAAAGAATCTCACGTTCAGTAATAAAAAAGCTTGTAATGAACTGAATTGGGAACCTCTGGATGTGTTGAGTAATTTTCAGATATAGCTCAAAACAAATGAAAAAGAAACCTTTATTACTCTCATAAGGCTTGGGATTGGCCACTCTGCTAGTAAATTAGATATAATATAGATTGGGTAGAATTACAGACCCTTGCAAACAAACAAGGAATCTTTCATTATGATAGATGGTATTCAACAAATGCCAGATTCACAAAGGCCGCCGAAGGAATTATGTCTTTAATGTTATACACGCTATTTGTGTTGATTATTAAAGGCTTTACCTCATTTTTTCCCTGGATTACAATTTACTCAATAATAAAGGAACAAGTTGTAAATGACATTGTTTTTACGGAGTATGATAAAGGGAAGAGCATAAAGTGGGACTTTTACCCAGAGTATTATACCGTCGGTGGATGTCGGTGAAATGTAAACGCAAATTATGCTTTGACGAGAATTCACTATCCTCCTTTTTATGGAGTGCTTGGACGCATATAACTAAACCATCATCTATATAATAACAAGTAAACTATTATTCATGACCATGAAAACGCGTTGGATTATTTTTTTTGTTTTACAAGGTATTCTTCTCTATGTCTTAGGTATTGTATGTGGAGGTAATGGTATTTTTATGATAATTTCACTCGTTGGAGGATGTGTTATGATGATTGGATTAATTCCTTTACTTGAAAGGAAACAAAAGAAGGGCTCCAGGAATCAATAATTTTTCTTAAATAGAGGCATGGAATGTATTGTATATACAATTATTAAAGACACACCATGAAGGTTTTGGTCATTAGTAACAATTATGTTTGATTTTAATTCAGAAATTTCTCGTAGAAGCTTCATGAAAAAAGGAGCTGCTACCGCTATTGGACTTGCGATTGCTCCTAGTGCAATTGGAGAGGATAAAGGGAGTTCTAGCAACATGCATATAGTTATTCTCCCAGCAAACAAGGTCGGTGGTTTTCATACTCTTATCCAATCAATGATAAATCAAACTAATACTATATATGTTGTGCAGAATGACTATGTTTTCAGCAATAGTATTACTATACCAGAGAACTGTATTTTAGATTTTGAAGGTGGCAGCTTGACAGGGAATACGCTATTCCTAAAAAAGAATTCTATTATAGAAAATGGTGTTTTAAAACTTAGTGGTCAATTACATCTCAATATCAACACAAGATTGGAAAGGTGTAAGATAATAAGAACTACTAATATGAGCAGTAGTGATTCTATTATTGTTATTAAAAACAATGAATTAGATCGTGCTGAAGTAAGTTCTAACATTAAGATCAGAGATTGTATTATAGAGTATGTCCTTGGGAGACAAAAAGCACTTACCCGCAACGGCTATGCTATAGAGCTATTTGCTGAATCCGGTAATCTGGGACATAATAGTGGATATTCTAATTTGTCATTTGACAATCTATTAATAGATGGATATTTTAATAGCGCTTTTTATATTCATACTTCAGGTGTCGGTTGGATTACTGATGTATTATGCAATTATATTATTGTTTCAAGGGCACACAATGCTTTTTTGATTAATTCTGATAACAAAAAAAACGACAGGATACAAGCAATAAGAATCACAAACTCTAGTATTCAAGGCTTCACAGAAGATGATGGATATTTTCTTGATTGCCGCAATGCCAGGGGTGTTTATGTTTATGCTTCAATCCCTTGGGATTGGAATGATTACGTCCACCATTCTGCATTTAAGTTTTATTCAAACACAGGATATGTTTATATTGACAATATTCATGGCGGCAATAAGAATTACGATTTTGTTGATTTAACAGGGAAAGGTAAAATAAGGAATGAACTCATACATATTCACTCCACTAGCGACTATGATCTGGTTAATCCTTCGGGATATCATGCTAATGGAAATGGTAATTACTTAGGCGACTTGATAGATTTAAGTAAAGATGTCAAAATGGCACAGTTCATTCAAATACCAGAGGGAGTGTATTATATACCAGAAGCGAAAGAAGTTGCCAATCATCTTGGACTAGTCGGGGCGCAAGGTGGAGTTATTATATGTAGAAGTGAATATAATTCTAAATTTATTATATATGCTGGAAATGTTAAAGATGATAATAAACATAGAGAAGTTGCTTTTATGTCGGTTCTAACTTATCAGAAATATAACAGTGATGCATATGTAAAAGATTATTGGATTAGACCAGTCATTCAAGAAGATTATTACTCATATAACCCCAAGAGAGGTGGTACTATTAAAAGAATGGCATTGATTCTTAATTCTACAGATGAGGGTTTTTGTTATTATGACACAGATTTACATAAACCAGTATGGTGGAATGGTCGCAAGTGGATATATGCTGATGGTACTGATGTATAGTGGTTGTTAGGTAATAATAACCAGAGGCCCCACATCTTTCCAGATTATACCAACTGCATCATCAAACTTTCAAAGACAGAGGCCTTGAGGCGATAGACCAGCAACCCGTTGAAACCATCCCACAGCAAACACTACTGCATAGGATTGGGCGATAGTATCCCCAAAGTGTGTCCAGATAGGTAAAAGAAAAAAGTCTGTAACTTTAAAGAGCGCAAAAAGAACTTGGTAAGCATAAACCCATCAGCATTCTTTACTGGATGGCATGGTGTATGGCTAAGGTGGGCGATATGTTAGGTGACAAGGCTCCCTTAATACCTATAAACTGGAAAAGATGACCAAGAGCCTGACATTTAGCAATGAGAAAGCCCGTAAGGAACTCGGGTGGGAACCACTGGATGTGTTGACTAATTTTATGATCTAAAGATGACCCAAAGACCTCAGGCATTTGTCCTTTTCGTTTTAAGCATTGCATCGCTAATAGTTACAAGTTTTAGCTCGTGTGATAGGCTTTCTGAAGAAGTCAATATTTCAGATATCCCGGGTTATTACTTTGAGAACAATTATCTGGATAATAGGGTAAAGGCTATTAATGATGCAATAGCAGAATGCTCAGAAGGTTGTGAAACTTTCTTCTGGATTACAGATATACATTGGGAACCAGATCTGAATACCAGGAGATCACCAATGTTAATCAAGTATATTGCCACCAAAACAGGAGTCAACAAAATTCTGAATGGTGGTGATACAGGCAATTCACAAGTTATCTGCGAGAATGCAATAGCCCAATTGAAAAATGCAATAGGCTCTAATCGTGTTTATACGGTTACAGGAAATCACGAAATCGTAGATGCATCCAGATATGAGTCGCCTTTTAACAGAATCGCAGATGAATTGAGAGGGCACAATGATGATATAGTTTATGGAGATGGAGACAGATCCTATTTCTATTTTGATGATAATAGTTCAAAAACAAGATATATAGGCCTTTCCTCATTTGGGCTTTACATAAACAATGAATGTGAGCCTTGTTATACACCTGATCAATTAGCGTGGTTCAAGAATAATGCATTGAATGTTGAGGCAGGTTGGACTATAATAATCTTTACGCATGCTTTGTACTATGTCAATAATGCTGATAAACTAATCGTAAGTCCAATGGGGGCGAATGACTTTATTGATGCGATTGACGCATATAATGGGAAAGGTGTCATAGCTTGTGTTTTGATGGGGCATGCTCATAAAGACAGAATTCACATTGGGAGCACGGGTATGCCATACATTCTTTCTGCATGTGACCGCTATTCTGCTTACAATGGTGATATTAATGTTGTAAGGACTCCTGGAACTGTCACAGAACAGCATTTTGAAGTTGTTGTAATAGATAAGAAGAAAAAGCAGATAAAACTGTTCTCTCTAGGTGCAAACGCTAGAGATGGTTATGATAATGACCAGGGCAAGGAAGTAGATGTGAGAACAATAAATTTTTGATGAGATGAAAAGATCTATTTCACTGCTCCTGTGTTTTGTGTGCGTTATATGCTTGAGGGCACAAGTCAATACTGGTTATAAAGGATACTTGGATTTTGCTATTGGTGATGCGTACAATTTGAATACCGCTCAAACTATTAGTACGAATAATATGCAATGGTACACTATGATATCTACCACTCATGGCTATCAAATCAAGAATTGGTTCGTTGGTGCGGGTCTGGGCTATTATCATTCATATCGTGACAAGGAAAATATGTATCCCTTCTATTTGGCTGGAAGATATACCTTTAATAAGGTAAAAGTGAAGCCTTATTTAGAGGCTCGTGCTGGTATCATGTATGATCCTTACTGGATTGAAAAAGTGCAAAAATATGGTGCATTGAGTGTCGGAATAAAGGCATATAAAGGTTTCCAAGTAGGTTTAGGAGGTTCTATCTTTAGTAGACCAAGCAGGTTTTTTACTGCTAATGCAGCTGTTGTAATTGGTTATGCATTCGGAAAATAGACGAATACTCTTGCAATTACTCCGAAAGGCATTAGACAATTCTTATCAAGTGGAAGTGCCTAAAGGTGCTGATTGGATGGGCATCCTTAATCTGGTATCGGAACAAGGTGTGCAGGGGATTTGCCTTGAGGCGATAGAACAACTGCCCGCGGGAACCATTCCACAGCCAACACTCTTGCAGTGGATCGGGCTTTCGGAAATGCAGCGGCAGCAATTTGAACAGATTTGGAGGGTAGCATGTAAGCTGGATAAGCTTTGGGCTTCAGAAACTATCCAGGCTACTGTTCTGAAGGGACGTTCTATCGCGAAATACTATCCTGTGCCATCACATCGCTACAGTTGTGATCTGGATGTGTTCATAGGAGAGCAGTGGGGACTAGCCTGCGAGTTACTGGAAGGGCGAGGAATACGGCTTGAACACGAGGTGTATAAGGAGGTGGAATTCACGCTGGACGATGTCTATGTGGAGTGCCACAGGTATATTACACCTATAAGGGGCAATAAACACTTGAAGGAGTTTGAACGCTACTTGCGTTCGTTACTGGATGGTGAGCCTAAGGAGTGTTTTGAAGGAACCACCCTGGTTTGTCCTCCGTTGATGTTTACTGTGATGCTTTATATAGAGCACGCCTTGGGTGATTTGCTGCACGGGCATCTGACGCTGAAACATATCGTGGACTGGGTGGTGCTCAGGAGGCAGACGGTGGATTGGGATGCTTTCAACGTAAAATGCAGGGCGTTTAAGTTTGACAAGTTCCTGCCGTTGATAGATGCCTTGGCAGATGTTGTAGAAGGCAAGATGGAATATCAGGACCTCCAGCCATCGTATCAAGAGGTATATGATGATATTTTCAAGACCCCGGTAGCAAAAAGCCCCCGCTCTTGGTTTGGAAGACGTGTGGAGTTGTTCTTCAGCATCCTGCGCAACGGCAAGAAGTACCAGCAGTTTGGTTACACCTCTATGCCGTCTTTCCTTTTTAATAGCGTATGGGCGCATTTCTTTGATAAGGAAGTGAGGGTGTAGAGTGGAGATTTAAGAGGTTAATAGAAACACTGAAATCATATATCGAAAGTTAAGGTGGGGGGCTTGATCTTCCATTCCAGATTATATAACACCAGAGTATTTGTATCGGACGTGGGGAGAAAACGCTTCTCTTAAATAAATCAAGGAAGCGATGGCTGATGTCAGAACGAAGAGTTCTTTACGGTGAAGAGTGCGGCAGACAGGGTGGTAGGTGAGTTCCTGACAGAGGAATGCATCCCCACGCCTATCGGCCCTTACGGAGAATCAAAGATTGCGGCAGAGAACTATATCATAGAGAAGTTTGCACCGGAGGCATTGAAGCGCCCGTTCCATAACTTTACGGACGAGGATGCGGTGGTGGATGGCAAGAAGGTGTATATTATGCGTCCGTGTATGATTCACGGTCCTGGCAACAAGGGTAATCTGAACTTGCTGTTTGGTGTGGTGAGCAAAGGAATTCCCTGGCCACTGGGTGCCTTTGAGAACAGACGTTCGTTCACGAGCATCGGTAACCTGCAGGAGGTGATCAAGGGCCTCCTGACCAAGGATGCTCCCAGCGGCATCTATCACATGGGCGATGATGAAGCACTATCCACCAACGAACTGATAGAGGTGATATGCAGTGCCCTGGGCAAGAAGGCGCATATCTGGCGCATCCCCCGCGGCCTGATGAACGGAGCCGCGCGCCTGGGCGACTGGCTCCACCTGCCCCTGAACAGTTTACGAATGCAGAAGTTGACTGAGAACTATGTGGTTTCTAATGCTAAGATCAAGGCGGCTTTGGGGATGAGGGCTATGCCGGTGCGGGCTGTGGATGGGCTTAGGGAGACTATTGAGAGCTTTGCTGGGAAATAGCTTGGTGCTTACGGGTTACGGGTTACGGTTTTGGTTATGACTGATTCATTGTTGAAAGAAAGACTGCAATCATTTATTGAGAGCGAAGCCCGGAGTTGCAGTATGGATTTGGGATGTGTGACACCACTATACGTTTATAGGATGTGGGGAGGAAGCGTTGCGATAGATGAAATCGCAACGGGCCTTATGGAATTTAGAAAGAATGGAATCATTGGTTTATGATATTTCTAAAGAGAACTTTTCATCCAGTTGGGCAAGGGGCCTTCTTTACGGAGCAGTTCTTTGATAACAATAAAGATATGTTATTGTATAACGTAGTGTATGATTGTGGCTCAAAGAGTAAAGATATTAGTACCCAGATGGAACGTGATATCAGAAACTGCTTTCATGATAGAAAGAAGATAGATGTTTTGTTCTTATCGCACTTTGACGATGACCATGTGAAATATGTTGGTCATTTGAAAAAGGAGGGTTATCTACAGGGTACAAGAATCTTTATACCCATGGTGTTGGATGAGATACGCCTAGGGATTGAGCCATATAGTACCAACTATCAGTTTGTATTATCTTTGAATGAGCAAGGAGAAAATGGTACAAAAGTAGTCCTAGTGAATTTTGATGAAAGTGACGCAGAGGGAGCTGCACCTATAAACGCCGATGAGCCTCAGACTATTGAGGATATTAAAGGTGGACGGATAAAAAGCGGGACTACTCTTAGGCCTAAAGACTATAGAATAGGGGAAATATGGCGCTATATGTTGGTGAACGTGCAGTTTAAGGAGTTGATAGCTGAGTTTAAACAGAAACTCGATGAATCAGATCCTAAACTGGATTATGACCAATTGAATGACGTTGACTATGTGGTGAGAAATATTGTCCCGTTAAGAAAAGTGTATCAGAAGCTTGGTAAAAAGCCAAAAGACGGCACGGCCATCAACCTGAACTCATTGCTGGTGATGTCGTATCCACTAAAACCTGAGAATTGTGAGCCTTTTGGCTATCGAAGAATGAGTAACTGGTACAACAACTGGTTATTTGGTGTTAATATCGGTTATGTCGGTTCATGCCTATATACAGGTGATACGTCTGCTAATGAAGCTTTCGTTTGGGATAGGATAATAAAGATGATTGAGCAATGTTTGGGGCAAGGCCAGAAACTGACAATGATGCAGGTGCCACATCATGGTAGTAGGCATAGCTATGATGATAAACTTGTGAATTCTGACAGTTGGGTTAATGGTTTTACGAACTATGATCCATACTATAGCCAGCATATCTTTGATGATAATCTGCCAATGAAGTTTGCTATTAAAAATAAAATGCTGGTGCTGGTGACTAGGGATTATGGCTCGCAGTATGAGGAGTATTGGATGGTAGTGTAGAGAATACAAATAATAAGTTTATTAATATAGGAGAAAGAATATGGCAACACCTAAGATAGAGTTTCCTTATGTACCTAACGTAAGGGAGATAATAGGCAGATTGGAGTATATGGATCATATTCCAGTAGAAGACGTAGATTTGAATGATAGTTATACACAGTTTCTCGTGAACCAAGGAGCAGTGGTTAAAAAGAATGGATTCTATGAAATATGTAATGACTGGAAAGAGATATTAGGACAAGATGAATCGAAAAAAATGCATCAGTTCCAAAATCTAATATCAGACATCAAAATATGTAATGATATCATAGATGAAATATCTAAGACGGATTGTACATACGAAGGATTATTGAAAACTTTCCAATCCATTTATCATGAGCAAGATATCAGAGTAGTTATATCCTGGCTGGAATATCTTAGGCAGATAGGCCAAAAAGACGGGAAGATAACTGTTAGGTTGGATGACAGTGAATATGAGGACGAGCGCCCTGATGGTATCTATCCGATGAACAGCGATACTGAAATAAACGTGAAAGAGGATAAGATGTCGGTGTTTGAATATCTGCGAAAGATAGAAAGGGGACTCATTGTGATGGATCCTGATTTCCAACGACACTTGGTATGGAAGAACTCTCAAAAAAGCATGTTTATTGAGTCGGCCATACTGAACATACCTGTTCCGCCAATATACCTTAAGCGAATAGAGAACAACCAAATGATAGTAGTCGATGGATTGCAAAGAACCAATGCACTTGTTTCATTCTTTCAGGAAGGTCTGGAATTAGAGGGGCTTAACGCTTTGACCAAATTGAATGGAGAGTGTTACGACTCTATGGACAAAAATGATGAACTAAACTCATTGATAACACGCATAGAAGACAAACAACTGAATTTCTTTATACTGCAACAAGACATCCCGATGTCAATAGTGTATGATATATTTAATCGAATCAATACTGGAGGTACTCAGTTAGAGAGACAGGAAATAAGAAATTGTATTCTGCTGGGCAAATCAACAAAGTTGCTTAAAAGAATTTCAGAAAGTAAACGGTATAAAGATGCTATAGGCTATGGTATCTCGCCCAGACGTATGAAAGACAGAGAAGCCGCTTTGAGATGTATTGCATTCACTATTTTAGATCATAGTCTCTTTAAAGGCTCAATAGACGATTTTCTGGAAGTGGCAATGAAAAAAATGAATAGGATGTCGGATATTGAAGTTGATGACATATACAATATCTTTACGAAAGTGATGCATTGTTCATACGATATTTTTGGTGATGCAAACTTTAGAATACCTACAGATTACACAAGGGGTCGTATTAATATTGCTGTTATGGAAACAGTATATTATTGTCTTTTCCATTTAACGAAGGGAAAAGCACCCATTAAGAAGAGTAATATAAGAGCATCTTTCAATGAGATGCTGAACGATGAGGACTATTTGGAAGCAGTACGTAATTCGACTGGTTCTAAGTACAGTGTTAATGAACGATTCGCGATAGCGAAGAAGTATCTAATGGGAAAGTAATAACTGTATGATAAAAGAAATAGCAGTAAAGAATTTCAAACTGTTTAGGGAAAAGGTCGTTTTTGGTGAGTTAAAACCGATTAACTTATTGACTGGAGTGAACGGAAGGGGAAAGTCTTCTTTCTTACAGTTGTTGCTTATACCGAAGCAGACCATCCTATCAGATCTTCAGACTAAGGACCTATTGCTGGATGGTGAATACGTTAGGCTTGGAAGTTCGATGGATGTGAAAAATGTAGAAGCTAGGCGTGAAGAAACTGTGGATTTTACATATAAAGAGGCGGATAAAGTAGCCCATTTGTATTATAATATAGATGAAACAAAGAAACAAATATTGAGCTTTGCTTCAGTACAGTTGAATGAGGGTGAGCAGGTGACAGCTATCGATATTTCGTCATTTAACGAGCTTTGCGTGCGGCATGGGTATTCGTTTGATAATATTCAGTATATATCAGCGGAGCGAATTGCCCCGCAATTGTACTATCCTGTAACAGAACGTGAACGCTATATTGGAGCCAAGGGCGAATACACGGTGAGTCTGATTAACACCCATAAAAATGACCCGGTAAGTGAGGAGTATCTTGAACTGTTAATAGATTTATTTCCGGAACTAAACAGGGAAGAACTGAGTAGTAATATGGTTGATCAGATAGAGTTCTGGATGTCAAAGATGTTTAAGAAGACTACTATCCAGACTCAATTTGTAGATGAGGCTAATGTGGTGACCTTGAAAATCAGCACCTCACAACACATAAATGACCGTTTTAAACCTACAAATGTAGGGTTTGGATATACGTATATCTTGCCTATAGTAGTAGCTGGGCTTACAGCCAAAAGTGGTGATATTATTGTCATTGAAAATCCTGAGGCACATTTGCATCCCTCTGCCCAGGCCATGATTGGAAGATTCTTGGCAGTAATATCCAAGCTTGGAGTGCAACTATTTGTTGAATCACATAGCGAGCACATACTTAATTCGTTCCGTGTTTGTATTAAGCAGGGACATTTAAGGAGTGATGACCTGAACGTTTTGTTTTTCGAGGACGATAATCCTCATTACTTCCGTAAAGTTGAAATAGACCACAATGGGAGAATTGAGGAGTGGCCACGCTACTTTTACGATCAAGAAGAACAGGACCTGGATATTCTCACGTCATAAGTATGATTAATATATATATCAACGAACGGTCTATAGTTGGGCAATACTGTAATGACTTCGGAGAGCGGATAAGCAAAGTTATACAGAATGTGAGGATTCTGCAAGCAAATGTGTTAGGTGGTGTTACAGTTTATGTGGCGAGGTCTATATATGACTACGTTGTGTGTAACGCTGGCCAAGTGAATTTTTCTACCTTTCTTAGCAAGAATAAAGAGCAGAAGAAGCAGTTCCAACTGATGCTACAAAAGGCAACAATTAAAGATATTCCGTTTAATAATAATGATATCTATAGCTATGGAGAACTGTTTGTGGACAATTCAAGTATGTCGGTGGCATACGAGGAAAAAGTACCCGGAGCGAACAAGCAGTTGTTGCTGAATTTTGGTGTTGATCTTTTTCCTGATGGGAATCTGCTGATTGAGAAGAATTTAGCTGATGGAAGGGAAGTATATGCCACCTTTGAGACCAACCAGATAGGAGAATGGCTTAGAACAGAAAATATATTGGGCGTTTACACGCCAGACACGCCTGTAAAGACTATCGATGAACAAACTATCCTATGTGATACAGCTCTTTTTTCTCCGACGAATCACTACGTACAAGGAAGAAGGGTGTATAAGCGAAACGGCAAGCCAGAGTATTGGTATGCAGATAATGGTCATAGGGGCGGCTCTGCCCACTTAGAAGTGTTTCAGTCTTCTGACATGCACTTTAAGGGTACTTGCCATATTGATGATATTAACACCTTTGTACTGGCATCAAAAAAGAAAAGAGGTGAGCGCACCATTAGTTTTGATTAGAATTTGCTGGTTTGTAATTGTTTAGAAATTGAGATTTATATTATTATGATTTGGACCTATATTATTATAGCAGTGCTGCTGTTGGCAGCAGAGCTGATTTACTTCCGCATTGCGGATAAGCGTAACATTATTGATAAGCCGAATGAGAGAAGCTCACACAAAACAATCGTTTTACGTGGTGGAGGTATTATCTTCACCATTGGACTTTGGATATGGAGTATATGGTATGGCTTTCAGTATCCATGGTTATTGGCTGGTGTGACGCTTGCTGCAGGGATATCGTTTGTAGATGATATTCATTCATTGCCAGATAGCCTGCGAATGGCGGTCCAGATTATTTCCATTCTCCTTATGTTCTGGAGTATGGGGTTGTACACTGCTGCGGATAGTTGGCTGTGGACAGCGGTAATCGTTGTTGTGGCCTTGTTCTTCTGCGTGGGTGCAACCAACTTTATCAATTTTATGGATGGAATAAACGGCATAACAGCTGCTTATTCGTTTGCTATGTTGTTGCCTATTCTGTTGATGAATCGTGGGCTGGGGTTCATAGAAGAATCCTATCTAATTGTCGCAATTCTGGGTATTATTGTATTCAGCATCTTTAACTTCAGGCCTAAGGGCAAGGCGAAGTGTTTTGCCGGTGATGTGGGTAGCATCGGTATTGCTTTCATCATCCTGTTTGCACTGGGAAGGTTGATGCTTGCCACTAAGGATGTTACATACATAGTATTCTTCTTGGTTTACGGAATTGACGGTAGCTTAACAATCTTCCACCGCATTATGCTGCACGAGAACCTGGGGCAGGCACATCGCAAGCACGCGTACCAGCTGATGGCCAACGAGCTGGGGATGAGTCATGTGGTGGTGAGCTTGCTGTATATGGCTATACAGTTGGTGGTGAGCCTAGGCTTTATATATCTATGCCCCAATACCATTCTTGCGCATTGGATTTATCTGGTGGCAGCGGGAACTGTGCTGGCAGGTGCGTATGTGGTGTTTATGAAGAAGTATTATCATCTTCACGAAGAATATTTGGCTTCGCTGAAGAAGTAATCAAGATTTAGAGAATTATGAAAATTACTCAGGCTGTATTGGACCAATTAACTGAACAAGCTAAGGCGAGTCCTCGGTTGAGGATGAATAAGGATTTACGGAATAGCGCAGATGACCAGTCTCAGCGGATGCTGAATGCTATTGAGCCGGGTTCTCCTCTGCCCATCCATCGGCACCGGAAATCCTCCGAAACGGTGGTTTGTTTAAGGGGTAGGCTGGTGGAGGAGTTCTATGACGAGCTGGAGCGTCGCTGCACCGAGGCCATCGAACTCTCGCCCGGCGGCCCGGTAGTCGCCTTGAACATTCCCATCGGCCAATGGCACACCGTCCGCGCCCTAGAATCTGGCACTGTCATAATGGAAGTCAAAGACGGGCCTTATGAACCCACGGGGGAGGAAGATATACTGGCTTTGTAATCGGCCTTATTGGGTGTGATCTCGGCATAGGCCTTCCACCAGTCGCTGGAAGATTAGTGCCATCGGATGCTGAATGCGGTGGAGCCAGGGACTGTGGTAGCTATTTTTATATGTGGCAAAACTTGCATATTGTTTTATAATTGACTATTTTTGCCACGGAAGAATACAGAACTATGTTAGGGGAAACATTAAAACAATTAAGAGAGGCAAACAACTACAAACAGGAGGATGTCTCGGATTATCTTGGTATTAAGCGTTCTACGTACTCTAATTATGAAACGGGCGACAGAGAGGCGCCTTTGATGATTTTGGAAAAACTGGCTAGTCTTTATGGATGTGACCTGTATGATTTGGAATGTGAGGATAAGGATGTGTTGCAGGGCGTGATTGCATGTGCATTCAGGGTTGATTCATTGTCGGTGGAGGATATGAAGCAGGTTGCTGCATTTAAGCAACTGGTTATGAATTATGTGAAAATGAAAAAGATTGCAGCGAAATGAGGAGATTGTCAGAATTTGATGCGGAATTGCTTGCTGTACGGTTCAGGAACATGCTGCATTTGGCTCAGGATGTTCCTTTTCCGGTAAAGGAGTCATTGGAGCAGTTGGGTATTATGGCCATTTTCAGGCCTCTGTCAGATAGTTCTTTTGGAATGTCTATCAAGACTGATGACGGGCTGCGTTTTATGCTGGTGAGCAGTAATTCTACCGTTGGCCGTCAGCACTTTACCATCGGCCATGAATTATATCATCTTTATTTTGATGAGAATCCGCAGCCTCATATGTGTGGCACGGATGGAAAACTGCCGTCGGAACAATCGGCCGATATGTTTGCTTCTAATCTGCTTTTACCAAGGGTGGGGTTGCTGTCTATGCTTCCGGATGATTTCAGGGTAATGAAGCAACTGGATCTTGCCACCGTTGTAAAGATGGAGCAGAAGTTCCAGGTTTCACGTCAGGCGCTACTTTACAGACTTAAGCGGCTGGCTATCATTAGTGAGGAACAATTGCAGACGTTGTTATCGGCCCCCACACGTGAGGCTGCTCTGCGTAGGGGTTATGATACCAGTGTTTACGAGAAGGGGAATGAGGGCCTTGTGATTGGTGATTACAGTGCTCTGGCTACGGATCTTTTTGAGACGGGGCGAATATCGGAGGGACACTATAATGAATTGATTAATCCTTTGGTTTATGCCGGATAAGATTCAGATAGTGTTGGATGCTGATGTGATTATCCACTTCTCGCAAGGTGGGTATTTGCATTTGCTGCCGCAAGTGATTCCTGATTGTTCTTTTGTGGTTCTGAGCGTGGTCAGGAATGAATTGCGCCAGAATACAAAGAATGAACTGGATAATCACATTTTCTATCTGAAGAACATTTCATTGATTGAATATAATCCTGTTGGTGATGAACGGCGCGAGTTTGCCCGCCTGATCTCAACTTCTGGCTTATGTTTGGGAAGGGGTGAGAGTGCCTGTATGACATATGCTCGTTTTCATCATAATGTGGTGGGCAGCAGCAACTTGAAGGATATTAGGGACTATTGCTCGGAATATGGAATTACTTACCTTACTACCTGGGATTTCCTGTATTATGCATACAAGGCGGGTAAAATGAGCAAGGCGGAGATTGCTGAGTTTGTAGTAAAGGTTAGGGATGCCGGCAGTATCTTGCCGGATGTGGATATTGAGAGTTATTATTGCGGGGTGTTTTGAGTTACACCTAGGTATTACGCATATTATGATACGCACGATTGACATAACTAATGTTATTGCGGTTGATCTCAGATCCAGGTCAACGGTTCATGACTTGCTGCAATTGATTCAGAATAGCGGCGAGAAGAAGGTTGTGCTTGACTTTAGCAAGGTTGAATTTGCTACGCGCAGTTTTGTTGATGAATTCTATAACGTGTTTATCAAGAAACCTGTCGAGGGCGTTGATATTAAGTTTGAAAATATGCCCGATGAACTGGTTAAGATGCTTGAAGTTGTTAAGCAGACTCAGAACGGCAAACCAAGCCAGGAGAAGATTGCTGATGCTGAGTGCTTTGATACTGTTGAGGATTTTTGCAATTATTGCAGCCAGCTTGCGTTTTAAGGCGTCTTAGTTTGACGTTTATCTAATAAGCCCTTCAGGCGCGTCTTTTGGGACAGCATACTTGAGGGGCGTTTTTTTGTTTTTTGTCGGAAATCTTGGGATAATATCTAAGAAATAATTGATAATACGGGATTATCGAATAAAAAGTCGATATTTGGATTGTAGCGAACAAATATTTATTTTCGCTTATTGTTGAACCAATTAATGCTTTTGAGATATGTTTGAACTGATTACATTGCCGTACGGTGCCAAGGATTTGGAGCCGGTCATTAGTGCGCAGACGCTGAGCTTTCATCATGGGAAGCATCTGCAGGCTTATGTGGATAATCTTAATAAGCTGCTGCCTGGGAGCGGCCTTTCTGAGGATTTGTCGCTGGAGGAGATTGTGTGCAGGGCTAATCCGGCTGGTGGTGCATCGGCCAATCAGGCGGTGTTTAATAATGCGGGGCAGATTCTGAATCATAATCTATATTTTACGCAGTTTGCCGCTAAGGGCGTTGCTTTGGCCGATGGTGGTGGCCTGAAGGCTCAGATTGTCAAGCAGTGGGGCGGCGTGGAGGCGTTCCAGGCGGAGTTTGTGGCCAAGGGCGTTGGCTTGTTTGGCAGCGGATGGGTGTGGCTTTCCCGTGATGCCGACGGATCACTCGTGATTACGCAGGAACCGGGCGCTTCTAATCCAGTTGTGCGCGGTCTCAAGCCGTTGCTTACGTTCGATGTCTGGGAGCACGCCTACTACCTTGATTATCAGAACCGCCGTGCCGCCCATCTGGATGCTCTCTGGCAGATCCTGGATTGGAGTGTTATAGAAAAACGATACAAATGATACAATTGGGGACAGTCCCCTTTTGTATCATTTTTGAAAATAGTACAAAAGGGGACTGTCCCCAATTGTACTATTTTTGAGAAGCTATGCTGAAAGTTGGAGATAAGATGCCTCAGTTTGAGGTGATTGACCAGGACGGTCAGGTGGTTCGGTCATCGGACTTTATTGGGAATGGCCGCAAGACGATTGTGTATTTTTACCCTAAGGACAACACGTCGGGCTGCACGGCCGAGGCGTGCTCTTTCCGCGATAATTATGCGGCGTTGACGGCTGCGGGGTACAATGTGGTGGGCGTGAGCAAGGACAGCGCCAAGTCTCACACTGGTTTCAGGGCCAAGTATGAGCTGCCTTTCAGGTTGTTGGCCGATACCTCTACGGAGATGCTGCAGGCATTTGGAGCCTGGGGCGAGAAGAAGATGTACGGCAAGACTGTTCTGGGCACCCTGCGCCGTACGTTCATATTCTCTGAGGATGGCATCCTGGAGCGCATCATCGAAAAAGTAGACACCAAGAACGCCGCCTCCCAGATCATAAAATGATACAAAATGGTACAAAAGGGGTCTGTCCCCTTTTGTATCATTTTGCTATCTTTGTGGGTATGAAAGAGGAGCAGATTTTAATCAGGATTACGGGACAGGACCGGCCGGGACTTACGGCTGCGGTCATGGGGATTTTGGCGCGGTATGACGCTACGGTGCTGGACATCGGCCAGGCCGATATTCATAACACGCTGTCATTGGGCATTTTAATGCGCATGGACGAGATGAAGAGCGGCCTTGCGATGAAGGAGTTGCTGTTTAAGGCGACCGAACTTGGTGTTAATATTGGGTTCTCGCCGATTAGTGACGATGAGTACGAGGACTGGGTGGGGCACCAGGGTAAGAACCGATATATCCTTACTGTGTTGGGCCGACAACTGGAGGCACGGCAGATCCAGGCGGCCACTCAAATTCTTGCTGATCAGGGGCTTAATATTGATTCTATTCTGCGTCTGACGGGCCGGAAAAGTATTAAAAAGTTGGACAAGCAGACGCGTGCTTGTATTGAATTCTCGCTGCGTGGCGAGCCCGTGAATCCGGGCGAGATGCACTCTAGGCTGATGAAGATTTCGCAGGAGATGGAGATGGATTTCTCGTTCCAGAAGGACGATATGTTCCGCAGGATGAGGCGCCTGATCTGTTTCGATATGGATTCTACGCTTATCCAGACGGAGTGCATTGACGAATTGGCCGAGCGCAACGGAGTGGGGGCGCAGGTTCGCGCCATCACTGAGAGTGCCATGCGTGGTGAGATTGATTTCAAGGAGAGTTTTACCCGTCGGGTGGCGCTGCTTAAGGGGTTGGATGTCAGTGTGATGCGCGAGATTGCTGAGAATCTTCCTATGACTGAAGGTGTTGATAGGTTGATGTCTGTTTTGAAAACCTGCGGGTATAAGATTGCCATTCTAAGCGGCGGATTTACGTTCTTTGGAGAGTATTTACAGAGGAGGTATGGTATTGATTATGTGTACGCTAACGAGCTTGAGATAGGCGAGGACGGCAAACTTACCGGTAGATATGTGGGTGAGATTATTGATGGGCACCGCAAAGCTGAACTGCTTCATCTGATTGCTCAGGTGGAGAAGGTCAACCTTGCTCAGACAATCGCTGTGGGCGACGGCGCCAACGACCTGCCTATGATCTCTGAGGCCGGTCTGGGTATAGCCTTCCATGCAAAACCCCGCGTGGTTGCCACTGCCGAGCAGAGCATCAACACCATCGGTCTGGACGGCGTGCTCTATTTCCTGGGCTTCAAGGACTCCTACCTGGGTGAGCAGGGCAAATTGTGATAAAATGATACAAAAGGGGACTGTCCCCTTTTGTATCATTTTTGCTGGACCTTGCAGAGATTCGGAGGGGAATGTAGGGCTGGAGTACCTTTGCGGCGTTATTTAGCGTTGGAGGTATGAAAAATAATCAGCAATGGATTAATGAATCGGGTACTTTTTTCCCTGTGAGCGGAGATACCCGTTTGCTTGAATCGCCGGGTGACGGCGTTTTTGTGGTGGTGCAGACGAGCACTGCCATGATGAAGAGGATAGGTCTTAAAAGGATTGGAGACCGGTTCGATTTTGATTTCAAAATCTATGAGTTGGGCGTTGAGCCGATAATAGGTCTGGTTAAGAAAACATGGTTTTCGGCCCCTTTTATTGAAGGAAACAAGAATCTGGGAATTATTTTCAACGGTATTAAAGGAACGGGTAAGACCATATCGGCCAAGCTGTTATGCAATGCTATCGGCCTGCCGGTGGTGATTGTTCAGAATAACTCAGAAGGGCTGCTGCCATTCCTGCAATCGCTGAATTTTGAGTGCGTTGTGTTTATTGATGAGGCCGAAAAGACCTTCAAGAAGGGTGAGGACGATGATATCCTGCTAAGGTTGATAGATGGTGTCTATAATGCTTGTCGTCGGCTGTATATTCTGACTACCAATCAGTTAACGCTGAATGATAATCTGCTGGGCCGACCTGGAAGGATACGGTATCGGTTTGAATTTTCCAATCTTTTGCCCGAGGCCATTGAGGAATATCTGAAGGATAATCTCAAGCCCGAGCTGGTGGATCAGAAGGAGAAGATTCTGCAGCAGATTGACCTGTTGGAGATATCGACCATAGATATTCTTAAGGCTTTGGTGGATGAGGTGAATATTCATGGAGAGTTGCCTGAAAAGCCTTGCCTGAATATTCCTGTGGCCAAGTTTGCTTATGAAATTCTTCAGTTCCATTATCTGGAGAGTATGGAATCTAAGGAGGAGGTGATGAATTTTATCCGCTCCAAGATGGCCGAGAGTGGTTATTCGTCTATAAATGAGTGGATTGCCAAATGGAAATCTAAGGATGGTGATAACGATGCCATGGATCTGCTGCGGGATGAATTTGATTATGTTTCTAAAAATACTATGACATCGATGTCGTCATCCCTGTGGCGTGAAACCACCACATCAATGGGTTCAATTGTAAGTGAACCGGATGCAGACGGGTTCTTTATGATGCGTTCTAGGTATGATGACTCGGACGTGCTTTGTCTGCTGCTTAAGAGGAAAGAAACGCCTTCCTTGTATCGGGTGATGTTGGTGTAACAGGGTAAAACAGACTAACTTCCAAATAATAGAAATGGAAAAGACTATTCAGGTTTCTATGTGAACTCACTTTGAGGAGTTTGTTCAGACCATGTAATTGGCTTGATATGGAATTCAATGATAATTTTGGATTATTCGGATGAAGTGCCTAATTTTGTTAGCCAACTCTTTTTTACTATGAACCGTATTGATATCGATAGTACAACCATTAGGGTTTTATTGGACGTTTTCTCATACAAGGATAACGGCGTGCAGATGATGTATGCCCCTGCTTTAGACTTGTGTGGGTATGGATCTACTGTTGAGGAAGCAAAGCAATCCTTTAATGTGGTTGTGTCAGAGTATCTCCGTTATGGTCTTGAGAACAATACGTTGGAAGATGATTTGCACTCACACGGTTGGAAACCCAGCTCTGAAATGCAGGAATTTGAGTCTCCGGATATATTGAGCATTGTAAAGCGCAACAAGCAGTTGCAGAGTGTTATGCGCAAGGACTATCGTAAGATTTCCAAACGTATGTCCGTTCCTGTCACTTGTTAGTCTTTTTGTGACGTGGGTCGATTGAGTAACATATCGTTATCTGTTTTCAGATCATTTCTGCTTTCTAAAGATTTGTCACTTTTGCGTGTGACTGGAGGTCACGAGGTTTGGGGTAAGCCTGGGTTACTGAGACCAATTATTATTCAAACTCACATAGATCCCATACCTGAGTTTATTATCCTTAATTGTTTGAGGACAATGGGTGTGACAAGGAAGGAATTTGAGATTTTTCTTAATCAAAAATAAGTCTAATACCTTATATTTCAATCGTTTTACAGGGATCAAATCCGTTTGTCAAGTGTTCTTTGTAATAGACGTAACCGAGTTGGTTACAAACTATTTTGGTGCTCCCGATAATGGTGTCGATATTGGTATGGGAGTGGCCGTATATCCAGACATCGATGTGGGTGTCGGCAATGTAATAGCCTAGTTCTGTGGCAAATGCGCTGTTTAGTGCGGAGCCTTTGTGCTGGGCCGATACTACTGACAGAGTGGGCAGGTGGTGTGTTACCACGACTATATGTTTAGCGGTGCTCAGATTTACTGCCTGCTTTAAGAAGTTGAGGCTTTTTTCGTGCTCCAGATTGAAATCATCAGGCGTAAAACGCCGCCCATCGGTAAGAATCTGACGGAAATCATTCATTCCACGCAGTACGTAGAACATATCCTGCTCTGGGATTTTGGACCATAATGTGGTGATAATAAAATCAGTATCGTCTATTCTGAGTACTTTGTTCTGGTAATAGCCAACGTTGGGGCGGAACATCCATTGCCAACTGTCGCCCCTTTCTGTCACGTCACCATTATTGTAATATTCATGGTTGCCAGGCACCAGAATCACTTGTCTGTAGTTGTCCGATGCCCAATTCCAGAAGTTCATTTGTGGGGCGATGGTGTCGCGCAGGTAGAAGGTATCGCCAGCCAAAACCAGAATATCTCCCACTGCTTGGAACGGTTTTGTCTTTATGTAATGCAGGTTCTCAGCGAACTCCAGGTGGAGGTCACTCATGTATTGTATTTTCATAGTTCTGTCTTTTGGGCAAAGTTGGGATAAGGCTCTCATTAGTCCAAATCTTTGCAAGGTTTGCAGAGAACTGTCCTTTTTGTCACTCTCCCATTAAAAGAACTGTTGAAATATACAAATGATTACAAGCTTGTAATTGCTTTTAGTTGATGTCTTATGGGTATAGATTTGCAGAAAAACAGTATTTGTTATGTCTCTTGATCTGTACATTATTTCACCAAAACCAGTGGTAAAACATGGAACTGGCGTTTATATCCGTGAGAATGGACGAAATGTTGAATTGAAGACGATGGAGGAGGTTAGGGAGCATTTCCCTGATTCAGATTTGTCGCACATTCATGAGTTTGATTATACCGATGATAATTATTGGCACGGGAATATTACTCATAATATGGGGAAAATGGCTAGAGAGGTGCAGGTAGCCGGAACTGAATTAACTCTTTATGATTTGCTGTGGCGACCGGACGAACATGGCATTTCATCAGCCGGCGATACGGGGTATCGTGTAGGTATACTGATGGGTTACCTATATTTAAGGGAACATCGTGAGGATCTGATTCAATTCAATCCAGATAATGGCTGGGGAAATTATGAACTTCTATTGTCGTTTACGTTGGATTTCTTGCAGCATTTAATAATGGCTGGGGATGATTATTCTATCCGGGCATCAGGTTAATAGGTTCGTACATATTATGGTCTTCTATCTGTTTGTTTATGATTTGTTTGACCTGGCTGAATGAGACGGGGGTGAAGTTGTTGTTATCCACTCCTACGTCATATTGGGTGGGGTAGAGATACTGCAGGCGGCCGCATAATCTTATGATATTGGCGTGATTAAAGTGTGTATCGGACGTAAAGAAAGTGTGTTCCGGGTCGAAATTGTAGTTCATAATCAGAGTTTTTGACAAATCTCGGAAGTTGGTGCTGATAAGCCAAATCTTTGCAAGGTTTGCAGAGATTTGGAGGGGGTGGTGCGGTGGGTATAACTTTGCCTTTGGAAATGCCGGAGTTGTCTCATGTTTGAGTCACGGCTATTGGAAAACTATTAAAACTTATGATATGACACAGGAAAAGATGAATGTTACGCTGGCTAAGGCCGAACATGAGCGGGCGGTTTATACGGAATCGCTTAGGAGGCAGGTGGACTTTTTTAAGAGGAATACCTCTTCATTTAAAGGGGAGAAGAAGACTTTCCATGCTGCCGAGGGTCAATTGGAGGATCCTACTAAGATGGGTCACACGGTAGTGGCTACAACGGTATCGGAAGAAATCAAGAGGTTGGTGAATGGTGCGTTGCTGCCTTATCTTAAGGATCAGTTTGCGATTGAAGCTACTAATGCGGCCGGTTCGGTAAGAGTGCCGTTTGTGGTGGATGGGCTCAATCTGGGAGATCTGTCGGCAACGGAACTTCTAAGACTCAAGAATATCTTGACCGATGAGAATCTGAAGAATTTGATTGCCAATATTCCCGTAAGGTCTGATTCCGAGATTTGGAAGGCAAGTGAGAATGAAGACTACCAGGGGAGGGATGATATTTTTGAGACCCCGAGGCTGGAAGGGGATAGTTTCACTACTATCACGGATACTGAGATCCTGCTGGATCCCAATATTGACAAGGAGCATCTTCCGTCCAGTTATCGGCCTATCACCAAAGAGGTTAAAACTACTATAAAACGAGGATCATATACGTCTCAGAAGTTCTCGGGAGAGTGGACGCTGAGGCAGAAACAATTGGTTCAAGAGCGTATTAGCAAACTTTTGAATGCTGTAATAGAAGCAACTAAAACGGTTAATGATACGCCTACTATGGAACCTAATCTTGCAGCGGACAAGTTTTTGGGATATATCTTCTATGGGACGGAATGATTCCTGATTGGCAGATCAGCGTTAGCATTATGACTTAGCTTTATCTGTGTCCCGTTGGGATGCGCTTGAGCATCAGCATCATGCCTAAGCTTCTGCATTATGGTTCAAAGCATAGGCTCTACAGAGGTTTAGTGTTTCGACAAGAATGTCCAAGGCTGCGGGTTCAAGTCCCGCACCCGCCTCTAAATCAGCTTGTTATACGGCGGGTTAGATTAATTGGCAGATCGTGGGCTAACAGCATCAGCTTGAAATACTCTGAATCCTATCGGCCAACCTGGGGGCCGGGAAGAAGGATAAGAATCCCGGTCCAGGCCGCGTACCTTAGTGGCAAAGGACAACACTTGTAATGTCGATACGTTGGTTCGAATCCAACCGCGGCCGCAAAAAAACTGTCTACAATTGGCGGGGTTATAAATCCGTTTTGCCCAATAGGGTGAAATATAGATCGGCAACTTTACTCATGGTCTTAATGAAGAGTTTTAACTTTGAGAGGGTGAGGGGGATGCGCTTTTGGCTGAAAAGGCTGATTTCCTGGAATTGGTCAATGAATGTTGGGTAATCTATACCGGATAATTGGTAAAGTAACAGTGCTTGGGCGAATATGGAATAATTCAGGTTTGAGAATGCTTTAAATGTGTAATAATCATCTGCGTTATATACTGTTTTGCAGAATTGTTCAGCCACTTTCGGGTAGAAGCAGTCTCCTTGTAACAGTTCCAGAAGATGTTGGTATTCCTTATATTTTTCAATGGCTTCGTTGCTGTAATCATCTGTGGTTTCCATCAGTTCCGATGGTGTTGTGGGGCGTGAGGGGAGGAGTTGGTTCAGGAAGTCTGCCAGGATTTCGGCATGATCATATGTTTCCTGATATCCGCTTGCGGCCAGTGTTTGCAGATCGGACATCGTATGATATGGTCCGTACACAAGCGTTAACTTGCAGGCTATCATGGCTTTTAGTGATCTGAATAGCCATCGGTCATGGGTGGCGTACTTCAGGATCAGGTGTTTCATTGTCTGTTCTGAGAAGTATTTATTTTCCATATTATTTAGGTGGTGCTTTAGTGGCCGATGCGATAGCGGCCGTCGGGATGGCGGATTATGATGAGGTTTTTTGCTTTACGGACGCCTATGGTGTTGATGAACTTGCGCTTTATCCTGGATATGTTGGAGTAGAAAACGATCTTGGACTGGCCGCAAAGGTTTTCTATTGTATTGAGCATGAGTTGTTTATCGTCAAAGACCGATTCGTGGGAGTAGAGGCGGTACAGTTCCTGCCAGTGTAGTGATAGGGCATCAGCCCGGATGCCTTCTGGGTGGTTTATAAATAGTTGGTATAGAGTTCGTTCCATTGGATTGAGATATACTATGCTGTCGTTGTCTGGCAGATGGAACTGGCCTGGACGTGGACCTGGGATGATTAGATTTTTGTTGCTCATAAGGACATATTTTTTATGAGGCAAAGGTGTTGACGGGAATCGGCAATTCAAAGTGATTACAAGCTTGTAATTGTTTGGATGTGTTGCTTGTTTTTTTATGGAACAATGGGCGTCTGGGCTTGGTGGTTGATGGATTTTTGCGTACCTTTATGGTATGATGATTGATGGATTTTTTGAGGCTCAGTTGATGTGGCGGCTTCTTTTCCCGGCGGACAGGAGAGAGCTGAGAGAACCATCGGCCGATTATGGCGGCATGCTGGACGGTATGGAGGCGGCCCAGCTGATGGCGCTTATGGTTATGGTTCAGGAGCGGCTTAAGCGTCTTGGGGTCGGTGTGGAACGGCTGGCTGAGCCTGTTGAATTGTTTATTGATAAGAACTATAATATTAGAATGAGTGGGGCCGATGGGCAGATTCTTAATTTGCGGCCATTGGTTAAGACATTGTTTATCTTGTTCTTAAAGCATCCGGAGGGTATTCTGCTTAAACAACGTGATGCTTTTAGGGTGGAACTTGAGGAGATTTACGGGGTGATTTCTCCCAATACAGACCGCGATGATGTCAAGGCCAGAGTTGCGCGCTTGGTTGATCTTGAGGATAATTCTTTCAGTGAGAAGGCATCGGTTCTGAATGCACAGCTTAAAGAACTGCTGCCTGATGAGATTGCGGGTGAATATCAGATTAAGGGGCACAACGGCTGCCCGCGTAAAATCCGACTCAATCCACTGCTTGTGCACTGGGAATGATTCAAAATGATACAAAAGGGGACTGTCCCCTTTTGTATCATTTTTGCTATCTTTTAACTTCGCTTTGAATATAGGCTGCGTCTCGGGATAAAAAATGAGTAAACTCCTTTTTTCTCCTCTCGGCTTGCACTATATTTGCAGTATGATTCCGTTTTTGAGTCTGAGGGAGGTTACCGGGCTGCACGAGGCTGAGATTCAGGAGGCCGTGAAGCGTGTGGTTGATAGCGGGTGGTATCTTCAGGGCGCTGAGAATGAGCGCTTTGAGGGGAATTATGCTTCCTTTATCGGGTCCAAGTTCTGCGTTGGGTGCGCTAATGGGCTGGATGCTCTGATCTGGATTTTCAGGGCTTACATTGAGCTGGGCGTGATGCGGGCTGGCGATGAGGTTATTGTGCCGGCTAATACGTATATTGCTACTATTCTGGCTATTACGGAGAATGGGCTTAAGCCGGTACTGATTGAACCGCGGGCCGATACGCTCGAAATAAATGATTCTCTTATCGAGGCTGCTATTACTCCGCGGACGCGAGCTATTTGCATTGTTCATCTTTATGGTCGATGCGCTTACACTGACCGGATCGGGGCGCTCTGCAGCAAATATGGCCTGAAACTGATTGAGGACAACGCCCAGGCGCACGGTTGTTTTAGTGTCGATGGCCGCAGAACAGGCTCGATAGGCGATGCCGCCGGCCACAGTTTCTACCCGGGCAAGAACCTTGGTGCGCTGGGCGATGGCGGTGCAGTTACCACTAATGATCCTGAATTGGCTGCTGCAGTGCGTACGCTCGCCAATTATGGCTCATCGGCCAAATACGTTTTTAAATATACGGGACGGAACAGCCGTCTGGACGAGATTCAGGCCGCGGTGCTGGATGTTAAACTGAAATACCTGGATGAGGATAATGCTCATCGTCAGCAGATTGCTAAGATGTACTACGAGGGTATCAGCAATCCATATATTACGCTCCCAAAGCGTTTGGATGATACTCAGAACGTCTATCATCTTTTCCCGATAATATGCTCCAGACGAGATGAACTGCAAGCATATTTGAAAGAGAATGGGGTAGAGACGCTGATTCATTACCCAATCCCCCCGCACAAGCAGGAGTGCTACGCATCGGCCCCCTGGAACATCGGCCTGCAACTACCTGTAACAGAGCAGATTGCCGCCCAGGAACTGAGCCTGCCCATCGGTCCCGCCATCACCCCGGAAACCGTCTCCTACATCATTGAAGTGATCAACAGATTTTGAAAATGATACAAAAGGGGACAGTCCCCTTTTGTATCATTTTGTGCGTTTTGCTCTTTTGTTTATCTTTGCGAATATCAAATCTATTATCAACCAATTTAATACTTTTTAAACCATGGCACGTTTGTCTAGATCTGTCAGTGATTCTGGCGTTTACCATGTGATTCTGCGAGGCGTTAACAAGCAGGATATTTTTGAGAACGAGAAAGATTATCTCAAGTTTTTAAGTTTAATGGAGCGCGTGGCGTTCCCGGTGGACGAGACTGGGAGGCCGATCCCGCCTTTGTTGGTCATTTACGCTTATTGCCTGATGCCTAACCATGTGCACCTTTTGGTTAGGGAACAGAAATGTCGGGTATCGGACGCAATTAAAAGTGTTTCAGGTACTTATGCAGGTTATTTTAATAAGAAATACGAGCATGTGGGACACCTTTTTCAGAACCGATTCAGGAGCGAAGTGGTGAATGATTGGGAGTATTTTCTGACTTTGATGCAGTATGTTCATCAGAATCCGGTGGCCGGCGGGCTTGTGCGGGAGGTGGAGCATTATCGGTGGAGCAGTTGGCGCGAGTATGATCCGGGGATGTTTTGTGATGTGCCCATTTGCGCTACGAAATCGGTTTACACAAAGATATCGTTCGATGCGCTTAAGGAGTTGGTAAATACACCGTTACCTAAAACGAAGAGAGTATTGGATTTTGACAGCGATACCGGTAGGCGTGTGTCCGATGACAGGTTGCGTGAGTTTATCAGAGCAGAGTTTGGGATTACGGAAATTGCTACTATTCAGCATCTTGATAAGGTTAAACGCAATGAGATTATTGTTAAGTTGCTGGAGTTTTGCGGGAATGTGATGCAAATATCGCGCGTAACCGGCATCAGTCGCGGTGTGATCATCAGACTTGACAAATAGTACAAAAGGGGACAGTCCCCAATTGTATCATTTCTGGAAAATAGTACAAAAGGGGACTGTCCCCAATTGTATCATTTTGTATCTTTGCGATTTGTATGGAAGGGGCAAGATTGTATCCATTATTATTTGAGCCGAACCTGCACGAGATAGTGTGGGGCGGCGACAGGCTTACGATGTGGAAAGGGCTGTCGCAGCGGGAGCATATAGGCGAGAGCTGGGAGGTGAGCGCTGTGGAGAGTTCGCCTACGGTTGTGGCCAATGGTGCTTTTGCCGGGAAGACTCTGCCGGAGGTGGTGAAATCGGCCCCTGAGGGTATTTTGGGCAAGGCTGTGGCTAAGCATTATGGCGGTAAAATGCCGCTGCTGGTCAAGTTCATCGATGCGCAGAAGGACCTTTCCATCCAGGTTCATCCCAATGATGAGATGGCGCAGCGCGAGCACGGCAAAAACGGCAAAACCGAGATGTGGTACATCCTGGACGCGGAGCCGGGCGCGTGCATCTATTCAGGTTTCAAGAAATCACTTACGGCCGATGAGTACAAGCGGATGGTCCGGGACGGCACGATTGTGGAGGCGCTGGCTCGTCATGAGGTCCATTCGGGCGATGTGTTCTACATTCCGGCGGGCCGCGTGCATGCCATTTGCGGTGGAATTATGCTGGCCGAGATTCAGCAATCGTCGGACGTAACTTACAGAATATATGATTATAACCGCCCGGGACTGGACGGAAAGCCTCGTCAGTTGCATACGGAGTTGGCGGCTCAGGCTCTGAATTATCGGGTTGAGAGCCGATACAAGACCGCTTATTCGGTTAAGGCGAATCACGCCAACAGGGTGGTGGAGACGGCGTTCTTCAGCGCCCGCGTTACGGACATCGGACAACGTTTTCACCGTGACCTCAAGAAGTATGACAGTTTCATCATAACTATGTGTCTTAAAGGCGATTGCAGGATCAATATCCGTGAGACGGGCGATGGAATTGTGTTGCGTGAGGGCTTCAGTTGCCTGATTCCGGCGGCAATTGCAAATTACGATATTGAGCCAATGGGTGCTTCTACGCGCGTTCTGGATGCGTTCATCGACAACCAGAGGCGTGGAATTATCCGTCGCTGGCTCTGGCAAACTTTCAGAAAAACCGAAAAATAGTACAAAAGGGGACTGTCCCCTTTTGTATCATTTTGCAAAAATGAGGATATGGCAAATCACGTTGTAATTATGGCGGGGGGTATCGGGAGCAGGTTCTGGCCGCTCAGCACCCCGGAGTTTCCTAAGCAGTTTATTGATATTCTGGGTTGCGGCAGGTCGCTGATTCAGCTTACCGTTGACCGGTTTAAGGGTATCTGCCCTCCGGAGAATTTTTGGGTTGTGACCAATCAGGCGTACGTGGATATCGTCAAGGAGCAGATTCCCGGTATCCCATCGGCTCATATTCTGGCCGAGCCTGCTGCCCGAAACACGGCTCCGTGCATTGCCTGGGCGTGCTGGAGCATCAAACAGGAGGATCCCGATGCCAACGTAGTTGTTACTCCCAGCGATGCGGTTGTAATGAACCCGGAGGAATTCAGGCGCGTGATATCGGACGCATTGACATTTACATCTGGCCACGACTTCATCGTTACCATCGGCATTAAACCAAATAGGCCCGAGACTGGGTACGGTTATGTGAAAACGGTACAAAAGGGGACTGTCCCCAATTGTATCATTTTGGTGGAGGAGTTTAAGGAGAAACCTGATTTGGAGACGGCTAAGAGGTATTTGGCCGATGGAAATTACCTTTGGAACGCGGGGATTTTTGTGTGGAACGTGAAGACTATTACCGATTCTATCAGAAAATATAAGCCGGTTTTGGCGGAGCAGATGGATAAAATGGTACAAAAGGGGACTGTCCCCAATTGTACTGTTTTGGAGATTTTCCCGCAGTGTGAGAAGATATCGATTGACTATGCGGTGATGGAGCCGGCATCGGCCGATAAGAAGGTCTATACTTATCCGGCGGATTTTGGATGGAGTGATTTGGGCAACTGGCAGTCTCTGCATGAAAAGTTGCAGAAGGATGCTTGCAATAATGCATCGGTCGGTAATGTACATTTCTATGAATCAAGCAATTGTGTGGTTCATACTGAAGATGCACGCAAGGTTGTGATTCAGGGATTGGACGGTTATATTGTATCGGAGAAGGGTGGTCAGATCCTGATATGCAAGCGTTCGGAAGAACAGCGGATCAAGGATTTCTCTTCGGCGAACTGAAGAAAAATGATACCAAACGGCGCTCGGCCCGAAGGGATGCTTTCACAAAGCGAAGCGACTGAAAGACCCGCATCCCCAATGGTACTGTTTGTGCAATAATCGGGACGCGGGCGCGTTATATTGTATATTATTAGTAATTTTGCAGAAAACTAATTTAAGACATTATATGAAGAAAATTCTTGCCTTTGTTGCTGTTCTTCTGCCTGTTATGGTGTTTGCACAGTCAGCGTCGATGATGGCAATGGCTCAGGCCGAGTTGCAGAAGAGAGGACTTAATGAGACTGAGGTCCGCACCCGACTCTTGGAGGAGGGTATAGATGTGGATAACATTTCTCCTACGGAATATGTGAATTACCAGGATCGCGTTATGACTATCCTGGACAAGATGCAGGCTGAGAAGAGTGCGGCCGATGCAAACGCAGCCACAACCGGCATCGAGGTTGCTCCTGCAACCGCTGCTGTTCCGCAGTCAACGATTGGTGAGACCGCCGCTGAGGCTGCTATGGAGACGACTCTTGCAAGTCAAAAGGAAACAAAACCCGCCACCGATTCACTAGCAATCTACGGCCACTCCATATTCACCGGCAACGCAATGGAGGTGTTCCGCACAACCGACGGTGCCCAGGCTCCTGACACATACGTTCTGGGTGAAGGCGATGAGGTGCATATATCGATATTCGGCTCATCACAGACCGAGATTCATCAGCGTATTGCCGCCGACGGTTCAATCCAGCCGGCAGGTTCGAGCAAGATATTCCTTAAGGGTATGACGATGGCGCAGGCCCGCAAGGCTATTCAGTCAAAACTGGCCAGTCACTACTCGTTCCGCGAGGATCAGATTGCGGTTACAATCACTACCGCACGTACCGTCCAGGTGAGCATATACGGTGAGGTTGGCGTTCAGGGCGGCTTCACATTATCAGCACTGAACTCTGTATTCAATGCGCTGGCAGCTGCAGGCGGTCCGCTTGAGATGGGTTCGGTCCGTGAGATTCAGTTGTCTCGCGGCGGCAAGAACAGCAAGTTGGACCTTTACACATACATGACCAAGCCCGACCAGAAGATTCAGTACGACATCCAGAACGGTGATGTGCTGTATGTTCCTGTGGCTCAGAATATTGTGAGCATAAGTGGTGGCGTTAACCGTCCCATGCGCTATGAGATGGTCAAGGGCGAGGGCCTTAAGGAACTGATCCAGTACGCCGGCGGCCTGGTTTACAACGCTTATATGGATTACGTTCAGGTGGAGCGTTTTGAGAACGGTGAGCGCAAGTATCTGGAGTTCAACCTGGCCGATGTCATGAGCGGCAAGCAGAAGGTTGACCTTCACAATGGTGATGTGGTCCTGATTCATCAGTCCGATGTGCCGATGGAGAATTACGTGGCCATTAACGGTGCGGTTTACTACGGCGGCAATTATGACCTGAAGGGCAACAGCAGCCTGCAGGCTTTGATTGAGAAGGTTAAGCCTACATATACAGCCAAGACCGATTTCGTGTTCGTGGAGCGTACCAAGCCCGATGAGACCGTTGAGATTCTGACGGTTCCGTTCCCGGGAATTAACGGAAACGGTGACTTTGAGTTACAGGCCCGCGATGTTGTAAGGGTGCTTGAGCAGTCAACCTACCGCGATGTTGATACCATCAGCGTTAACGGTCAGGTGCGTGAGCCTTTCAGCCGCCAGTTCGGCCTTAACGACCGCATGACAGTGGGTCAGGCCATTGAGTACGCAGGCGGTCTTAAGCCCAGCGTTTATCCCGTGGCCTACATTTTCCGCAAGGATCTGGAGAACCCCGCCAAGATGGAGTACATCACGATATCGCTTGACAGTGACCTGGATAAGGAACTCCAGCCGGGCGACCAGTTGAACGTTTATGACAATACCACTTACACCAATCCCGGCGAAGTGCGTGTGAACGGCGCCGTAAAGAGCCCGTTCGGCACAACTTATGACCCGTCGCTCACAGTGCATGACCTGCTCACAATGGCAGGCGGCTTTGAGGTAGGTGCCGCATATGATCGCGTGGAGGTGTTCCGCCTGAACGTATCGGACAAGAAGTCGTCATTTGAAGTGATTACTCTTGAGGTGGATGAGGATTACAATCCCAAGACTGATTTCCAGTTGCAGCCGTTTGACCAGATCGTGGTGCGCATGACACCTGACTTCACTACCGGCCGCACAGTTGAGATTAACGGCCGCGTCAAGTATCCGGGCGTTTATCTGCTGGATGACAACAAGACACAACTAAGGGAGATAATCGAGAAGGCCGGCGGTCTTCTGGATGATGCCGATCCCTACGCACGCGTGATGCGTACACATGAGGGTCGCGGTAACATAGGTGTGAATCTGGAGAAGGCCAAGGGCAACAAGAAGAAACTGGACTTTGACCTGATTCTTATGGACGGTGATGTGATTAATATTACCCGCCAGGAGAATATCGTGATAATCCGCGAGATAGGTACACGTATGGGACAGTATGTTCCGGCCGATTTCTCAGCTTCAAGCAAGACTATAGTTTATGCTGGTAGTCACAATGCAGCCTGGTACGTTCGTCACTATGCCGGCGGTTTCCAGAAAGTGGCCAACAAGAACGGCGTGACCGTGACTATGCCAAATAACCAGACTGAGGGCACCAAGCGCGGTCTGTTTGGCATACGCCGATATCCGACCGTGCAGCCGGGTGGCGTGGTTACCGTAAGCATTGACCACGAGAAGCGTGAGAAGCTGGATACTCCCAAGGAGAAGGTTAATTGGAGCAATACATTCAACCAATCTATAAGTACTATGACAGCAGTGGTTTCACTTGTTGTATTACTGAAAAACCTTAAGTAGTATGGAGGAGAACTTGAACAACAGCCCTCAGTTTGAAGACGAGGAGGGCATAGACATAATGGCGCTGGTTAAGCAGCTGTGGGACGGCCGCAAGACCATTATCATCTGGACGTGCGCGTTCATTGTGCTGGGATTTGTGGCTGCGCTGACCATGAAGCGTACCTACTCGGTGAGCACTGTTATGGTGCCGCAGGTGGGTTCCAGCAAGGGCTCATCGCTGAGCAGTCTGGCATCGCTTGCCGGAATTGACTTGGGGTCATCGGCCAGCGGAGCAGAGCTTTCGCCGCTTATCTATCCGCAGATTGTAAACAGCGTTCCTTTCCGTAAAGAGCTGATGTACACGCCGGTACACTATGCAAATGTGGATACGGCAGTCAGCATGTTCACATACGCGACCGAGATTGCCAAGCCTACCGTTATGGGCGCAATCAAGAAGTACACCATCGGCCTTCCGGGCGTAATCCTGGGCGCCATCCGTAAGGAGAAACCCGATATCGTTCTGCCCGCAGGTGGGGCCGATGACACTCCCAAGCCGCTGGTGCTGAGCAAGGATGAGGTCAAGGTGCTCAAGGCTGTGAGCGAGAGCGTATCGCTTGCGGTTGATAAGAAGGAGGGTTACATTACTCTGAACGTGGTGGGATCAGAGCCCATACAGACGGCCGAGCTGGCCATGAAGGCTCAGCAGTTGCTGCAGGAGGAGATTACCAGGTTCCGCATTGAGAAGTCTCAGAGTGAGTTGGAGTATATCCAGGCGCGTTATGATGAGATAAAGGCCGAGGCGGAGTCATATCAGGAGCAACTGGCTAAGATTACCGATAAGACTCAGAATGTGACTACTACCAAGGATCGCATTGAGCATGACCGCATTCAGTCCAAGTACAATACTGCAAACAGCATCTACAGCGAGCTCTCCAAGCAACTGGAGCAGGCCAAACTGCAGGTTAAGCGCGATACTCCGGTGCTGACCGTTATCCAGCCCGTGACCGTTCCGGACAAACCGTCCAACAGCCGCGCCAAAACCCTGATAGTCTGGACATTCTTTGGCGCCGTCCTGGGTTGCGGCATTGTCCTTGCCAAGAACTACTGGCCCAAACTGAAAGAACAGTTCGCTCAGTGAGCTGAGGCGGTACCGTCCCCAATGGTACCGCCGCTGGTGCTGCTAGAGCATATTCTCTTTGGCGAGGGGGCTCCAGGCGCCGTCCTGAGCCATGAAGATGATGGAGAGTTCAAAGACCTCAAACGTGTGCCACTGGCCTTTGGGGATGTTGACGCCAAAGACGCCGGTATCGCCACCCATGTGGATGCGCTGCATCTCAACGCCCTTGTTGTTATAGAATACGGTATCCATGCGGCCGCGCATAAGCATTACGGTCTCACTGGACAGGTTGTGCTTGTGGATGGTGGTGTGAGTGCCGGGCAGCATCACGTTGAGCATACGCTGACTCTGGTCATCCTCACTGTTGCGCAGGTCATAATTCATACGCAGACGGGGTGACTCCTGGGCCAGCATCTGTACCTTATCAAGCAGTGAATCATCAAGTACCACCTGACGCTCCATGAATTTACGGTCGATGCCCTTGAACACGCGGAACATTGCCTTGCGAACGTCCTCAATGCCGCCGCACTCGCCGTCAACCTCCTGATACTTGCCGGCGTTCTTATAATAGGTGATAAGGGGCTCGGTCTGCTTGTGGTAGGTAAGGATGCGGTTCTTGATGGTCTCCTCATTGGCGTCATCGGCCCGGCCCTCAATCTCGGCGCGGTGTTTGATGCGCTCCTTGATGGTGTCATCCTTGATCATGATAGAGATGACGGCGTTCACCTTCTCGCCGCGGCGGGCCAGCATCTCGTCCAGGTCAACTGCCTGGCCAAGGGTGCGGGGGAATCCGTCCAGGAGGAATCCTGCTACGTCCTTATTGTTGTTGAATGTGCTCTCTATCATGCCCTCGACAACGCTGTCAGGGACCAGGTTGCCGGCATCGATGAGCTCCTTGGCCTGCTTGCCAAGCTCTGTGCCTGCAGCTATCTCACTGCGCAGCATCTCGCCGGTGCTGATGTGCTTAAGGTTATATTTCTCTGAAATGGCACCTGCCTGTGTGCCTTTACCTGCCCCGGGAGGGCCGAATAGGATGTAGTATTTCATATTGTGTATGGCTATTGTTTTTCAAAAAACTGCACAAAGTTAACTTATTGTGTCAATTGGGCTTTTCATGTTGTTATAAAAATATATAAATTTGTAAGAACTAATTCATGCAATATGAGGAGATCTGTTTGTGCTGCCGTGTTGGCATCGGCCGTAATCGGGATGATTATGACCGGCTGTGACCTTTTGGACCAGGAGGTCCTGATTGACGAGGACGCATACGTTACGGTGGTTGACTCCACCACAATCCGTGTTTTGAATTATACGGCCGATTCCACTCATGTGATAATAAACAGTACGGCCGATTGGACCGCGACGCTGACCGACGGCGAGGGGTGGTGCACAATCTCCAAGACCAAGGGCCGCAAGGGGACCGATACCATTCATATTTTTGTGCAGGAGAACTCTACCACGAGCAAGCGTAAGGCTCTGATTGGCGTTGAGTCGGGCGCGCTGACCAAGGTGTTCTGGGTGGTTCAAAGCGCTGCCGAGGAGTGGCTGGATGTGCTTTACTGGGACCGCACTGCACTGCAGCGTGCGGGTATGCACGGTAAGGTGGATACCATGCGCGTGACGGACAACTGGCATCCCTATGATATGACAGAATATGTTTTTGACGAGCGAGGTAACTTGCAGTGGGAGAGGATAGTTAAGGATAATATCAGGACTGCCTTGGTGACCTATGAATATGACAAGGACAATCATCGTCTGGGCTGCACGGTGACTGATTATAATGACAACATCGTACGTGAGTGGACGTATGAATATGAGAACACGGGCAAGTACGTGGCTTACTCGTCTCGCGGCTGGATGGATGAGGATCCGCTGGCTGAGGATATGGAGGGTATGGTGGTGCCGGGGTTATCGGCCGTACATAAGACCTGGACTGAGGGCGGTATAACGTTCCATCATGACCGTACGTACATTTTTGAGCAGGAGTACCGTCTGGCCATTGCCTTTGAGGATTGGAAGGACAGTCTGGGCGTTCATGTTCAGTTGGCTACCGATACCGCAAGGGTTTCATACCAGTACACCAGCGGCAAGTTGCTGCCTCAGAAGGTGGTACGCGGCTATGTTAAGAACGTTTTTTATTACCCCAACGGCATGCTGTATACTTACACGACTGCCGATGGCGAGTACAAGTTCCACCAGAATCCGCTCAAGATGGTGGTTGAGTCTTACAATTACACGGGTGATCCCGCTATGCCGCACGAGTACTCGTTCTATGAGTGCGATTACAACACCAACCACGATCTGGTGGAGTGTAGAAAGCGTTACAGCGGCACCAATGAGACGGCTATAGACCTGTATCCGCAGTATCAGTATGACAGCAAGTTCAACTGGATTCTGCGCTATGAGGAGACCTCAAATCACGAGAGATATACAAGAAGAAGCATTTCATATTTTAAAAACGATTCAGATAAATGACACAAGGTAATGTTAGACCGGCCGATATGGAGCGCATCACGACTCCGGCGCTGGCCAAGAAATTCATTGACGAACAGGTTAAGGAACTGCGCGCTCAGATTGGCGACAAGAAGGTGCTGCTGGCTCTGTCAGGCGGTGTAGACTCATCGGTTGTTGCAGCTCTGCTGATCAAGGCTGTAGGCAAGCAGCTGGTTTCAGTGCACGTTAACCACGGCCTGCTGCGTAAGGGCGAGCCCGAGCAGGTGGTACGCGTGTTCCGCGACGAGTTGAACGCCAATCTGGTTTATGTGGATGCAACTGACCGCTTTTTAGATAAACTGGCAGGTGTGGCCGATCCCGAGCAGAAGCGCAAGATTATAGGTGCCGAGTTTATCCGCGTATTTGAGGAGGAGGCACGCAAACTTGAGGGCATTTCATTTTTGGCCCAGGGTACCATTTATCCCGATATCGTGGAGTCGGGTCCTGTAAAGAGCCACCACAACGTAGGCGGTCTGCCTGATGACCTTCAGTTTGAACTGGTTGAGCCTATCAAATTGCTGTTTAAGGATGAGGTCCGCGTAGTTGGTAAGGAGTTGGGTCTGCCCGATAATATGGTTTACCGTCAGCCGTTCCCGGGCCCGGGTCTGGGTGTACGCTGCACAGGAGCAATTACCAGAGATAGGTTAGAGGCTCTTCGTGAGAGCGATGCAATCCTTCGCGAGGAGTTTGCTGCTAACGGCCTGGAGGGCAAGGTTTGGCAGTACTTTACCATCGTTCCCGATTACAAGTCAACCGGCGTTAAGGACAACAAGCGCTCATGGGATTGGCCGGTTATTATCCGTGCCGTCAATACCCGCGACGCAATGACTGCAACCATCGAGGAGATTCCTTACAAGCTGTTGCACCACATCACCCAGCGCATCATAACCGAGGTTCCGGGCGTTAACCGCGTGCTTTACGACCTTACTCCGAAACCCACCGGCACCATCGAGTGGGAGTAAAATGATACAAAAGGGGACAGTCCCCTTTTGTACTATTTTGGGAGCCTTTACTCATTTATGAGTATTGGCTCTGTTGTTTTTATGCAGTAATTTTGCAAGCAAAATTAGCGAGGTATGACTTTACGTGAGCTGAAGATTGGTGAGAGTGCTGTGGTTAAGGCAGTTGGGGGTGAGGGCGCGTTGCGTCAGCATTTTCTGGATATGGGTTTGCTGCCCGGTGTTGAGGTTAAGCTGCTTAAGTTTGCTCCGATGGGCGATCCCATGGAGCTCCTTGTTCGCGGCTACGCGCTTTCCTTGCGTCTTGAAGAGGCTGCCAAGATAGAAATGATACCATTGGGGACGGTTCCGTTTGGTACCGTTTTGCCCGAAACGGAAGTCGGAGGCCAAGCGGTCTTAGGAAGACAAAAT
>JAZSLV010000028.1:0-36249 GCA_045535555.1 Bacteroidaceae bacterium
GTATAGTACGTCTGGCGCAGCCGGCTATGGTGATAGCCATGCTGGGCGCCATAGAGTCGCTGCTTTCCGCTGCTGTGGCCGACGGCGTGATAGGTGACCGTCACGACAGTAATCAGGAACTTGTGGCACAGGGTATTGCCAATATGGTATCGCCGCTGATAGGCGGAATACCTGCCACAGGCGCTATAGCACGAACCATGACCAACATCAACAACGGCGGACGCACCCCGGTGGCAGGTATCGCGCACGCCATTGTATTGACTCTTATCTACCTGTTCCTGATGCCGCTTGTCAAGTTCATTCCTATGGCTTGCCTTGCAGGCATCCTGGTGGTGGTATCATATAACATGAGTGAGTGGCGCAGTTTCAGGGCCATACTCAAGAACCCCAAGTCCGATATCATAGTACTGCTGGTTACATTCTTCCTTACCGTGATCTTTGACCTGACCGTTGCAATTGAGGTGGGCGTACTGATAGCATGTCTGCTCTGCATGAAGCGTATGGCCGAGACTACCAACGTATCGGTACTGAGCGATGAGATTGATCCCAATGCGGACAGTGATGTGCAGGGCAACCTGGAACACCTGACTATTCCCGAGGGAGTCAAGGTTTATGAAATAAACGGTCCCTATTTCTTTGGAATAGGTAACAAGTTTGAGGAGATGATGGGTGATATGGGCGGCCGCGCCAAGGTACGTATTATCCGTATGCGTAAGGTTCCGTTCATTGACTCAACAGGAGTACACAACCTGTCCAATATGTGCAAGATGTGCTCTCAGATGGGCGTAAAGGTTGTTTTGAGCGGCGTTAATCCCAAGGTGATGAAAGTCATTGAAGACGCCGGAATGGATGAAGTAGTCGGAAAGGAAAACATCTGCAGTCACATCAACCTCGCCCTTAAACGCGCACAACAGATCCTAAACGCACAAAGGGTCTGACCCCTTTGTGCCGTGCAAAATACGACCCTTGAGCCAAGTCTCCCAGGCACAAAGGGGCCTGACCCTAAAAAGTAGTTTTCAACAGATTAGACAATTGGCCCAAACCGGTACTTTAACAGGTTTGGGCCAATTGTTTGTAATATAGTGACTTGAGTTATCAACTGATTGTTAAAAACTTTTTTAAATAAAAAGTGGGGCAAAGTGGGTTAAAGTGGAGTGAAAAGTTATATCTTTGAATCCGATTATCGATTATCGACTTAAAATGAGTTTCATAGGTCAGTTCCCGGTACGGCTTGACGCCAAGAACAGGGCGTTTATGCCAGCAGGTTTCCGCCGTCTGCTTCAGCAGGCGGGGGAGCAGACTCTGGTGGTCCGCAAGGATTACTTTGAGAACTGTCTTGTGGTTTATCCTGCCACTCAATGGAGGGATGAGATTGCAGGGGTGCGTGCGCGTCTGAACCGTTTCGACGGAAACCAGCAGATGGTGTACCGCAAACTGGTGTCCGAGGCTCAGGAGATGCAACTGGACAGCAACGGCCGACTGCTGCTGCCCAAAGCGCTGCTCGATAAGGTCGGGATAAAGCAGGATGCTCTCTTTGTGGGTATGGAGCAGACCATTGAGATCTGGAATCCCGATGTTGCCGCCCAAAACGGTCAGGAGCCGTTCATGAGCGACAGCGAGTTTGCCGATAGTCTGCGAAAATTCATGACTGAGTGATACAGACAATATACATAGCAGGTAAGTGGACACAAACGGGACATATCATGTGCCTGTCCTTCTCAAACAAAGCGTAGAAGGACTTGTCGTAGACCCTGACGGGGTCTATGTGGATGCCACCTTTGGCGGTGGCGGCCACTCACGCGAGATAGTGTCCCGACTCAGCACAAGAGGTCATCTCTACGGTTTTGACCAGGATGCCGATGCCATGAACAACATCATAAAGGATGACCGCTTTACATTCGTTTACTCCAATTTCCGTTATATGCCCAATTTCATGCGCTGGTACGGCCATGAGAAGGTTACGGGCATACTTGCCGATCTGGGGGTGTCCTGGCATCATTTCGATGACAGCACACGCGGATTCTCATTCCGTTTTGAGGGGCCGATAGATATGCGTATGAACCAGAAAGAGGGGATGAAGGCATCGGACGTACTGAATGAATACCCGGAGGAGAGGCTGGCGCAGTTGTTCTGGCTGTACGGTGAACTCCAGAACGGACGTCAGGTGGCCGCTGCTATCGGACGCGCCCGTAGGAACTGCCGTCTGGAGACTGTAACCCAGTTGCTGGATGCCGTACGCCCGGTGATAGGACGTGAACGTGAAAAAAAAGATACCGCCAAACTGTTCCAGGCACTGCGTATGGAGGTGAACCATGAGGTGGATGCACTGCGCGAGATGCTTTGCGGGGCTGTCGGGCTGCTTGACAAGGGTGGGCGTCTGGTAGTGATTACCTATCACTCCATAGAGGACCGCATGGTCAAGAACCTGATAAAAAGCGGAAATATTGAGGGAGATATAAAGACTGATTTCTACGGAAACCGTCTGGTACCGTTCAAGGCCATTGGGAAACCTGTTGTTCCCGATGCCCGCGAGCAGGCCGCCAATCCGCGTTCCCGTAGTGCCAAACTGAGAATTGCCGAGAAACTCTGATATGGAAGATGCTACGCAGAAAAAACCAGGCAGAAAAGGACTGATGAATTCTATGCCCGATCTGATTCAGCGCAATTTATGGTTGCTGCTGGAGATACTGGTATGCGTGATTCTGTATATCGGCAACAGATATGGATATCAGCGTGACCAGGCGTATGCCGAAAGGCTCAGACGCGAACTTGTGGATATGGAGTATCAGACTCTGAACACCACGAGTGACGTATCGGCCAAGAGCAAGCCTTCTTATGTGGAGAAAGTGGCGACCAGAAACGGCTCTGGTCTGCAGCCAAGCACTGAACCGCCGTTCCGTCTGCCCAAATGAGTGCAATGAACAGGGATGACAACCGTTCGCAGGAGAAGAAAAGGGTATCCCGCAAATACCTGTCCCTTTTCTTCCTGATGCTTGTGTGGGGTGCGCTGATCATCATCAAGATGGGACTTGTGATGTTTGGCGAGCGGCAGTACTGGAATGAGGTAAACCGTAGCATGACCCCCGAAAACAGGGTGATTTCCCCGCGCAGGGGTAATATTCTCAGTGATGAAGGACTGCTTCTGGCCAGCAGTGTCAAGCAGTACCGGGTGTTCCTGGATTTCCGTACATCCGAGAGCGAAGCAAAGCGTAAGGAACGCGACCAGTTGCGTAAGGATACACTGTATACCAGACATCTGGCGGAATTCTCACGTCAGATGCATGAAATATTCCCAAAATACTCTGTGCAGGAGTTTGCGACCCATTACGAGAACGGTTTTAAGAACAAGTCACACTCCTGGCCTCTGTTGCCTGGCGTGTCACGCAACTCATACCCGATTTCTTACAATCAGTACAAGTCACTGGGCCAAACCGTGTGGATAAAGCCCAAGTACAGAGGGTGGTTCTTTGGTGTGGAGGAAAAAATCTCCCGCGAGAAACCTTTCGGGACATTGGCATCACGCACCATCGGTGCCATGTATGAGGCCAAAGACTCAGCCCGATATGGCCTGGAACTCTCGTTTGACTCATTGCTTCGCGGTGTGCCGGGCCGCGGACACCAGGAGAAGGTGCAGAACGTGACCCGTATGGTGGCCGATGTCCCGCAGATTGACGGCTGTGACGTACATACGACAATCAACGTGGACATGCAGGATATTGCCGAGGTGGCATTGCGTAACGTGATGAACACACACAGCACTGCCGTATCGGGAATTGTGGTGCTTATGGAGGTTCATACCGGTGATATCAAGGCTATGGCCAGCCTCACCAAGACCGCTCCAGGTCAGTTTGACGAGATTCAGAACAATGCTGTGAGGGAACTTTTTGAACCTGGTTCCACTTTCAAGACGGTATCCATGATGGTGGGGCTCGATGAAGGGAAGTTTGATATTACAGACAGCATATTCTGTGAGAACGGCAGTTACGGAGGATACGGAGGCCCCAGACCTATGACTGATTCACATAAGAACGGATGGCTGGATGTTCCGCATATCCTGGCCGAATCAAGTAACATAGGTACATCAAAACTTATTCATGCCGCATTCAAGGATCACCCGGAGGATTATGTTGACGGCATATACCGTACGGGAATCAATACGCACTTCAGCCTTCAGCTTACCGGTACTGCCGCTCCTGTAATAAGACGTGACGGTTACTGGGATGCAACCCGTCTGCCGTGGATGTCCATAGGCTATAACACCCAGTTGCCGGTAATAAATACCCTGGCATTCTACAACGGCATAGCAAACGGCGGTTGTATGGTGGCTCCCCGTCTGGTTACAGAAGTCACCCGTGACGGAGAGGTGGTTAAGGAAATCCCGGTAGAAGTGGTTTGCCGCCATATGTGCAAGGATGAGACTCTCGAAAAACTCAGATATATGCTTGAGTTGGTAACCGTAGAGGGAACCGGAAAGGGTGCCGCATCAAAGCATTTCAGGACAGCCGGCAAGACGGGTACCGCGCAGACATCACATGGATCGGCCGGTTACCAAGGCGGAATCCGTGGTTATATGGTGTCGTTCTGCGGCTATTTCCCGGCCGATAATCCGCAATACTCCTGCATAGTGTCCGTACGCAATGAAGGCGGTAATGCCGGTGGCGGAACCTGGGCAGCACCCGCATTCCGTGAGATATCGGAGAGGGTTATGGCCAGCCGTGATTTGAGGGATATAAGTGAGGCATATGATTCTGTACACCAGTTCATTCCCAAGGTGATGCCGGGCGATCTGGCCAAGGCAGGCATAGTGCTCAAGGGTTTGGGCAAGAAGAATCTGATGCGTAAGACAGACCGTTCACTCCCTGACAGCATATGGGGATGGGTCAATTCCGACTCAGGCCGATACGTGATGAATTACGCGGTGTATGCAGAAGGTGTGGTGCCCGATGTACGCGGGATGGGGGCATCGGACGCCATTTACCTGCTGGAACGTATGGGAATGAGGGTGAGCATTGAAGGAGTGGGAAAGGTTAAGACCCAGGTGCCGGCCCGCAACACCCGTTTCAGGAAAGGCGACAGAATACAGTTAACATTATCAATGTGACATATATGGTGACAATTGGAGAACTTGTTTCAGGACTTAAGACACTGCGTACGGTCGGCGATACCGGAGTGGAGGTTACCGATATCCAGCTTGACTCACGCAAGGTATCAAAAGGATGTCTGTTCGTGGCCATGCGCGGAACTACCGTTGACGGCCATCAGTTCATTCCCAAGGCTATTGAGTTGGGCGCTGCATCGGTCTTGTGTGAGGTGTTGCCCGATGAGACAGTTAGCGGCGTTACATACGTGCAGGTACCTGATTGCGAGGATGTGGTGGGTACGGTAGCCACAAGATTCTTTGGCAATCCCACCGACAAAGTCAAACTGGTGGGTGTTACCGGCACCAACGGCAAGACCACCATCGCCACATTGCTTTACAACATGTTCCGCAAGTTCGGATACAAGACCGGCCTGCTGTCAACGGTATGCAATTACATAGACGGAGAGCCCATTCCCGCCGATCATACCACCCCCGATGCAGTGACGCTTAACCGCCTGCTTGGACGTATGGCTGATGAAGGCTGCAAATACGTATTCATGGAGTGCAGCTCACATGCCATCGTGCAGAAGCGCATTGGCGGACTCAAGTATGCAGGCGGCATATTCACAAACCTGACACGTGACCACCTGGATTACCATAAGACGGTTGAGAACTATCTCAAGGCCAAGAAGAAGTTCTTTGACGATATGCCCAAGGACGCTTTCGTGGTGACAAATCTGGATGATAAAAACGGCCTGGTCATGACGCAGAACACCAAGGCCAAGGTTACCACATACTCCCTGCGCAGCATGAGCGATTTCAAGGGCCGTCTGCTGGAGTCGGGATTTGACGGAATGCTGCTTGAAATAAACGGACGCGAGGTGTTCCTTAAGTTTATAGGCAAATTCAACGCAAGCAACCTGCTGGCCGTTTACGGTACCGCAGTGAACCTGGGCCGCGATCCGATGGAGGTTCTTACCGTGATGAGTACCCTGGTTCCGGTAAACGGACGTTTTGATGCCATACACTCACCCAAGGGATTCACCGCCATCGTGGATTATGCCCATACTCCCGATGCCCTGACCAACGTGCTTACCACCATCGTTGATGTGCTGGACGGCAAGGGGCAGATAATTACAGTTGTGGGTGCCGGCGGCAACCGTGACAAGGGCAAGCGTCCGCTTATGGCCAAGGAGAGCGTAAAATACAGTGACCGTGTAATAATAACATCGGACAACCCCCGTTTTGAGGAGCCACAGGATATAATTAACGATATGCTGGCAGGCCTTACAAAGGAGGATATGCAGAAGGTGATATCGATTGTTGACCGCCGCGAGGCCATACGTACGGCCTGTATGATGGCTCAGGCGGGTGATGTTATCCTGGTGGCCGGCAAGGGTCATGAGGATTATCAGGAGATAAAGGGAGTCAAGCATCATTTTGACGACCATGAGGTAATACGTGAATGCTTTTAAATAAATGGTATAGATGCTGTACAGTCTGTTTGAATACTTGAAGAATTCCGGATTTGATATTCCGGGTGGTGGAATGTTCAGTTATGTGACCTTCAGGGCCATATTCGCGCTGGTTACGTCACTGGTGGTGTCATGCTGGTTCGGCAGTCATTTCATTGACATGCTCAAGCGCCGCAACATATCCGAGACTCAGCGTGACGTAAAGCTGGATCCGTTCGGCGTGACCAAGAAGGGAGTTCCCACCATGGGCGGTGTGATAATCATAGTGGCCATTCTGCTTCCATGTCTTCTGATAGGAGATCTTAAGAATGTGTACATGTGGCTCATGCTCATAACCACCGTCATACTTGGAGCCATAGGATTTGCCGATGACTATATCAAGACATTCCGCAAGAACAAGGACGGACTGAACGGATGGATAAAGGTGGCCGGACAACTTGCCCTGGGTCTGATAGTTGGCCTGACTCTGCGTTACAGCCCCCAGGTGGTGATAAACGAGAAAGTAGAGACACGTATTGAGAACAATACCGAGATAGTTGTAAAGACTCCCGATGTAAAATCCACCCGTACCACTATACCGTTCTTCAAGAACCATAACCTGAACTATGCCGATGCTTTCGGTTGGCTGGGTGACAAGGCCAAATATCCGGCCGGCTGGGTGTTCTTTGTGCTGCTTACGCTGTTTATCGTAACAGCCGTATCGAACGGATCCAACCTGAATGACGGCATGGACGGTATGGCAGCCGGCAACAGCGCCATAATAGGAGTGACGCTGGGCATTCTGGCCTATGTGTCCAGTAACGTAGTGACCGCAAGCCATTTTGACCTTATGTACGTGCCCGGAAGCCAGGAGGTGGTAGTCTATCTGGCTGCATTCGTGGGCGCCCTGATAGGTTTCCTGTGGTTCAACTCATATCCGGCTCAGATATTCATGGGTGATACCGGCAGTCTGACCATAGGCGGAATCATTGCCGTGGCTGCGCTCTGCATACACAAGGAGTTGCTGCTGCCTATACTGTGCGGCGTGTTCCTGGTTGAGAGCCTGTCGGTAATATGCCAGCGTTTCTACTACAAGTTGGGAAAGCGCAAGGGTGTGCATCAGCGTATCTGGAAACGTACTCCCATTCACGACCATTTCCGTACCAGCATGGCTCAGGTACTGAATGCCGACCCGGGTAGCACGGTCAGGTTCCAGGGTAATGAGAACAAACTGCTGTTTGAGACCAAGATAACGCTCAGGACATGGATCATAAGCATCGGCCTGGCGGCATTTACAATATTGACCTTGAAAATCAGATAAACACTATGGCAAAGAAGATTGTTGTATTAGGAGCAGGCGAGAGCGGTACCGGAGCAGCCATTCTGGCAAAGGCCAAGGGCTTTGAGGTGTTTGTATCGGACCTGTCCGAGATAAAGGAGCATTACCGTAACGAACTGGATGCCCGTGGAATAGAGTGGGAACAGAAACAGCATACCGAGGAGCGTATCCTCGCGGCCGATGAGATCATCAAGAGCCCGGGTATCCCCAAGGAGGCCCCCATCATACAGAAACTGATGGCGCAGGGCACTCCCATTATATCGGAGATTGAGTTTGCCGGCCGATACACCAACGCCAAGATGATCTGCATAACCGGATCCAACGGCAAGACCACGACCACATCGCTCATATACCATATATTCAAGATGGCGGGTATGAATGTGGGTCTGGCCGGTAACATAGGCAGCAGCCTGGCATGGCAGGTGGCCGAGAAGAACTATGACTACTATGTCATTGAGTTGAGCAGTTTCCAGTTGGACAACATGTATGACTTCAAGGCCGACATAGCCATCCTCATGAACATAACTCCCGATCATCTGGACCGTTATGACCATGAGATGCAGAACTACGTGGATGCCAAGATGAGGGTTATCCGCAACCAGACCAAGGATGATGCTTTTGTTTACTGGAGCGATGATCCCATCATTACCCGTGAACTCAAGAAGTACGGTCTCAAGGCTACCCTCTATCCTTTTGCCGAGGCCAAGCGTGAGGATCTGGCTGCTTACGTGGAGGACGGAACCCTTTACTTCAACAAGCCGTACTCATTCAATATGGAGCAGGAGTCCCTGTCGCTCACCGGAAAACATAATCTGTACAACTCCATGGCTGCCGGTATATCGGCCAACATAGCCGGTATCAAGAGCGAGACAATCCGCAAGGCCCTGCAGACATTCAAGGGCGTGGAGCACCGTCTGGAGCGCGTAACCAGGGTAAACGGAATAGACTTTATAAATGACTCCAAGGCAACCAACGTGAACAGCTGCTGGTACGCCCTGCAGAGCATGCCTGTAAAGTGCGTGCTGATACTGGGAGGCAAGGATAAGGGCAATGACTACAACGAGATAGCCGATTTGGTGCGTGAGAAATGCAGCGGTCTGGTCTACATGGGCCTGCACAACGAGAAACTGCATGGTTTCTTTGACGGTTTCGGACTCCCCGTGGCCGATGTGCAGTCAATGAAGGATGCTGTTGATGCCGCATATAAGATGGCTCATCCGGGCGAGATAGTACTGCTGAGTCCCTGCTGTGCCAGCTTTGACCTCTTTAAGAGTTATGAGGATAGAGGCGATCAGTTCAAGGCTTGCGTAAGAGCATTATAAAAAAGATATGGAGACGACAGAGGATAAACCCAAACGCAGACAACTGCTCAACGGAGACCGTACCATCTGGGCAATGGTTTTCGTGTTGTGCGCAATATCCCTCGTGGAGGTGTTCAGCGCCAGTAGCCGTCTTACGTTCGGCAAGAGCAGTTTCCTGACACCGATAATATCGCATACCTTGCACCTTTGCATAGGTCTGGGAGGTATGTGGGTGGTACATCTTTTCCACTACAAGTGGTATAAGCTGTTCCCGATTTTCCTGGTGCCTATGGCTGTACTGCTGCTGGGTTATCTCTCTCTGCGCGGTATGGGAACATCAAATGCCGAGCGTTGGATTAATCTGGGATTCATCCAGTTGCAGCCGTCGGAACTGGGTAAGATAGGTGTAATTATGGCGGTGGCATACTGGCTTTCCAAACTTAAGACCGATGATGAACTGAGCCAGGCCAATACTTTCTGGAAAATACTTGGACTGACAGGGCTGATCGATGCTCTTATCGTTGGTGAAAACCTCTCCACGGCAATCCTGCTTGCAGGAGTAGTATATGTGATGATGATACTTGGCGGCATATCATGGAAGCGTATCCTTGCGCTCACGGGAGTAGTTACGGCTGCAGGTACGGTCGCCATACTGTTTATGCTGTTTGTACCGCCCCAGACATTGAAGGAACTCAAGTTTATTCCGGACCGTGCTATCACATGGCAGGACAGACTGCTGGATTACTTCCATTCCAGTGATAAGCCCAACGCTTATGAGTATGCCAAGTACGAAGCCCCGCAAAAACCGCAGGAGACACATGCCAACATAGCTATTGCCACAAGTAACATATTGGGCAAGGGTCCCGGCAACTCAAATGAGCGGGATTATCTGCAGGAAGCCAGTTGTGACTTTATATACGCCATCATCATCGAGGAGTTGGGCATGGCGGGCGGAATATTCGTGATACTGGTCTATGTTGTGCTGCTGTTCAGGGTGGGACGCATAGCGACACGATGTAAGGAGAAATATCCTGCATATCTGGCCATGGGCCTGGGTATGCTGCTGGGATTGCAGGCTTTCATCAACATGTCGGTGGCAGTTGGTCTGTTCCCGGTTACCGGACAGCCGCTTCCGCTTATAAGCAAAGGCGGAACATCCATTCTTATGGCAAGCGGATGTGTTGGAATGCTGCTGGGAATAAGCAATACTATCGAGAAGGAGGCCCGCGGAGAGCAGGCACTGGGTACCGGTGCCGATATCCCCACGCCGGTTGACGGACAAGAATCATTTGACGAAACTAAATAAACATATGGAGGCAAAACCTAGAATAATAATCAGCGGAGGCGGTACGGGAGGTCATATCTTTCCTGCAGTTTCAATAGCTCATGCCATCAAGGCTCTGAACCCGGATGCGGAGATTCTGTTTGTGGGTGCAGAGGGCAGAATGGAGATGCAGTGTGTGCCGCAGGCCGGATTTGAGATAAAGGGACTTCCCATCTGCGGGTTTGACCGTAAGAATCCTTTCAAGAACATAGTGGTACTGTTCAAGATAATGCGCAGCCAGATGATGGCACGCCGTATCATACGTCAGTTCCGTCCCATGGTTGCCGTGGGAGTGGGAGGTTATGCAAGTGGTCCCACCCTGCGCATAGCAGGCAAGATGGGTATTCCCACCCTGCTTCAGGAACAGAACTCATATGCAGGTGTGACCAATAAGATTCTGGCCAAGAAGGCCTCCAGGATATGTGTGGCATATGACGGAATGGAGCGTTTCTTCCCTGCCGACAAGATAATAAAGACCGGTAATCCTGTTCGTCCCACTCTTACCAAGGGAGGTGTTACCCGCAAGAAAGCCGTAACTGCCATGGGTCTTGACCCGGACAAGAGGACAGTACTCATAGTGGGAGGAAGTCTTGGAGCCCGTACACTGAACGAGAGCGTAATGGCCAACCTGGATCTGATACGCATGTCTTACGATGTACAGTTTGTATGGCAGACAGGAAAGTACTACTTTGAGGAGATGAAGAACCGTCTGGCTGCAGAGAAGCCTGTCGAGAACCTCTTCCCTACTGAATTCGTACAGGATATGGACCAGGCTTACGCCGCATCCGACCTGGTTATCTCGCGTGCCGGTGCCGGTACCATATCGGAACTATGCCTGTTGGGCAAGCCGGTAATTCTTGTGCCGTCACCCAATGTGGCCGAGGACCATCAGACCAAGAACGCCCTGGCACTGGCCGATAAGGATGCCGCAATCCATATCCGTGACGTTGATGCCAGGAAGGAACTGATCCCGGCAGCAATAGACCTGGTCAAGGATGAGGCTCGTCTGGAGCAGTTGCATGACAACATACTCAAACTGGCCATGTATGATTCAGCCGAGATAATTGCACGTGAGGTTCTCAAACTGGCCGGTTACGGAAGCGGATCGCTCAAGCTTGATGATATAAAATCTGTCTATTTTGTAGGTGCGGGAGGCATAGGAATGAGTGCTCTGGTGCGTTACTTCCTGGCCCGCGGATGCAAGGTGGGCGGTTATGACCGTACATCGACCGAACTTACATCGGCCCTGATAAAGGAGGGCGCCATGATAGGGTTTGAGGATGACGTTGACAAGGTGGATGCCTGCTTTAAGGATTCGGCCTCAACCCTTGTGGTTTATACTCCTGCCATTCCGGCCGATAACCGTATACTGACATGGTTCAACATGCATTGCTTTGACGTGCAGAAACGTGCTCAGGTGCTGGGTACGCTTACCCGTTCCCTGGACGGACTGTGCGTGGCAGGAACCCACGGCAAGACCACCACATCATCCATGCTGGCTTATATCCTGGACGGTACGGATGAGGGCTGCAATGCCTTCCTGGGTGGTATCCTCAAGAATATCCAGAGCAATCTGATGATAAGCAACAAGAGCCGCCGCGTGGTTATAGAGGCCGATGAGTTTGACCGCTCGTTCCATCATCTTACTCCGCTAAGGTCCGTCATTACCGCCGTGGATGCCGACCATCTGGATATTTACGGTACCTATGAGGCTTATATAGAGAGTTTTCGTAAGTATACCTCACTCATTAAACCTGGAGGTGACCTGGTACTTCATGTGGGCCTGGCAGACAGGATCATGCCGCAACTTCAGAAAGGCGTGAATCTCTATACCTACGGACTTGATGAAGGCTATTTCCATGCCGCAAACATAAGGGTAGGAAACGGAGAACTCAAGTTTGACTATGTATCTCCGCTGGGCAGTATTGCCGATGTGGAACTGGGCGTGCCTATCCCTATCAATGTGGAGAATGCGGTGGCCGCCATGGCCATGGCACAGTTGAGCGGTGCATCGGATGATGTAATACGTGAGCGGATAGGATCATTTCGCGGATGTGACCGCCGTTTTGATTTTCATGTAAAGAAGGCCGATAAGGTCTATCTGAGTGATTATGCCCATCATCCGGAGGAGATCCGCCAGTGCGCCCTGTCACTGCGCAAACTATACGCCGACCTTAAGTTGACATGCATATTCCAGCCGCATCTCTATACCCGCACAAGGGACTTCTACAATGAGTTCGCAGACAGTCTGTCTCTTTTTGATGAGGTCTGGCTTCTGGAGATTTACCCCGCACGTGAGCAACCCATACCCGGAGTGACAAGTGCTCTGCTTTCAGAGAATATGAAACCCGGTGTATGCAAGGGAATCATATCCCGCAACCAGGTTCCCGAACTGGTCAAGTCAATCAAGGATGATATCCAGGTTCTTGTAACCTTGGGCGCCGGTGACCTGGAGGATTACGTTGAAACTATAACCGATATACTCAAATAAGGTGTTTAAGAAGATTCTGTCCATATTAACGGTGGTTGTGCTGGCCGGATATCTGGGATATTCGCTGCTGGCGCTGACAGACAGGCATGAAGATGTCCGTCTGTGCCGTGGCATAGACCTCCATATTACAGACAGCCTTCATTTTGACCTTATTGATGAGGAGATGGTTCTGCAGGTCCTGCAGGAACATTCCATAGATCCGACGGGACTGCCGTTGGATGAGATTGACCTTGAAAAGACAGAGGCTACGCTTATGCTGCATCCTTTGGTAGGCAAGGTCCAGTGTTACAAGACGGGCGGTGATCTGCTCAGGATAAACCTGTCCAGTAAGGTTCCGCTGGTGCGAGTCATCAATAACCGCGGCAATGATTTCTATGTTGACAGCCGGGGTGAGATACTGTCGCAGCATTCGCTGGCCGTACAGTTGCCGGTGGCAACCGGTTACATAGACCGCCAGTTTGCATCGCACCAGTTGCTTGAGGTGGTGCGTGCCCTGGACCGTTCGGAGTTCTGGAAGGCTCAGGTGGAGCAGATAAATGTAACGCGTGACGGACAGATTGAACTTGTACCACGTGTGGGCGACCATCTGCTTATTCTGGGTACGGCCGATAATGTGGAGGACAAACTGGAACGTCTGATGAACTTTTACTCAAAGGGTCTGGATAACGTAGGCTGGAACAAATACCGTTCAATAAGCGTGGCTTACGATGGTCAGGTGGTATGTAAAAAACGAAAATAAGATAGATGGAAGACAAAGTAATTGTTGCAATTGAACTTGGTTCATCCAAGATCTCGGGTGTGGCGGGTCAGATCATGACTGACGGCTCACTCAAGGTGCTGGCATACGCCGGCGTTCCGTCATCGTCATGTATCCGTCATGGCGCTGTGTACAATCTGGACAAGACAGCCAATGCAATCGCTGAGGTGGTGGAACGGCTCAACGCAATCCTTTCCACCAGTATCGAGAAGGTTTATGTAGGTTACAATGCCAAGGGCCTGAAGTCGATAATCAGCAGGGTGGAGCATAAGTTTGATGAGGAAACTGTTGTAAGCCAGGATGTTATTGATGATATGTTCCAGCAGTGCAGTGAGATAGAGTATGACGGTTATGTGAACCTGTTCCAGGAGTCACAGGAGTATGTCGTCGACAACAAGCGCGGAACGGAGACTGACCCGATCGGCGTTGCCTGCCGTTCACTTGGCGGCAGTTATCTGAACATCCTGCTCAAGAAACAGGTGGCCGATTACATTGCACAGTGCTTCATGATGGCACAGGTGGAGATTGTGGACGGCTACGTTGCTCCCATGTCCGAGGCTGATTCCATCCTGACCGATGACGACCGCCAGCAGGGTTGCGTTTTGGTTGACTACGGTGCTGACACCACCACCGTATCGGTCTACAAGAACGGCATGCTGCGTTACCTGAGGGTCATTCCGCTGGGCAGCGCACTGATTACCCGTGACCTTGCCGCAATACTCAAGATAGAGCCCGAGCAGGCCGAGCAGATCAAGTGCACCTACGGTCTGTGCAACCTTATAGGCAGCCAGGATGCCAGCGAGACAATAATGATCAATGACAGCAAGGTGCCGCTCAAGGATATAGGCGATATAATCGAGGCCCGTAACGAGGAGATCATCCGTAACGTATGCGCACAGATTAAGGCTTCGGGTTACGGAGAGGTTCTGTATGCGGGCATAGTTCTGACCGGCGGCGGCTCACAACTGCGTCAGTTGGATCAGGTGTTTGTCAAACTGATGCCTTCAATGCGCCGTCCGCGCGTGATTACCGAACCCGCCTGCGGCGTAACTTGGATTGAGCCCAGTTGGAAGCGTGGCGACGGCTCACAACTGGCACTGCTTTCAGTCATGGCCAAGGGTGATGAGAACTGCTGCGAACTTCCCAAGATGGATGAGATTGACAACATATCGGCCGATAATCAGGATAAGGTGATTCAGACGGATCTCTTTACTCCAAACGGCGAGAGTGCTCAGGCCGAGCGTGACCGCAAGGAGCAGGAGGAGCGTGAGAGGGCGGCCGCCAGGAAAGAGGAGGAGGCTGCTGCCAAAGAGGAAGAGGCTGAGAAGAACCGTTCAAAGAAGGTCAGCGTCTTTAAGCGTTGGGTTGACAATGTCATGAACATGGGTGAGAGTTTCTTTGAGGATAAAGATAACAATTGATTATGAACCAGGATATTAAAGAATTTGAGGAGAAAGAGATTCTCCCGTTTGACTTTCCTACCGAATCACGTAAGATAATCAAGGTTATCGGCGTGGGCGGCGGTGGCAGCAACGCTGTCAAGAACATGTACCGTGAGGGTATCCACGACGTTGTGTTTGTGATAGCAAATACAGACCAGCAGGCACTTGCCGACTCGGATATTCCCATCAAACTCCAGTTGGGCCGTGAGACTACCAACGGACTGGGTGCCGGAAACGACCCCGAGGTGGCACGTAAAGCCGCCGAGGAGAGTATTGATGAAATCAAGGCCCAGTTCAAGGACGATACCCAGATGGTATTCATTACCGCAGGTATGGGCGGTGGCACCGGAACCGGAGCCGCTCCGGTAATTGCCCAGTGTGCAAGGGAATGCGGTATGCTGACCGTTGGTATCGTGACCATCCCGTTCAAGTTTGAGATGCGGCCCAAGATCAAGCAGGCTCTCAAGGGCGTGCGTGAGATGTCACAGTATGTCGATGCCCTGCTTGTTATCAGCAACGAGAAACTGCTTGAGATATACCCGGACAAGAGCGTTGCCACCGGATTCCTGCATGTGGATGAGACTCTGACCACGGCAACCAAGAGCATAGCCGAACTAATTACCTGCCGCGGTATAATCAACCTTGACTTCCGTGATGTGAACAAGGTTCTCAAGAACGGCGGCGTAGCCATTATGAGTACCGGTATAGCCAAGGGTGAAAACCGTGTGAACCAGGCTTTTGACGCAGCCCTGAAATCACCTCTGCTCTATAACAATGATATCCATAAAGCCAAGAAGATTCTGTTCAACATCTATCAGAGCAATCAGGCCGAACACCAGTTGATGCTTGACGAGATGAATGAGGTGCGTCACTTCATGGACAAGTTCGAGGATAAGAACATAGAGGTTATCTGGGGCCTTGCCAATGATGACACCCTGACCGATGAGGTAAAGATAACGGTTCTTGCCACCGGATTCGGCATGGACAATCTGCCGCTTATGGACGATGAGGAGGTTGTTGACAACGTCATTGAGGGACTGTACGGTGACCGTGTCGATAAGCGCCAACTCTATTTATATGAGATGACCGATGCCGATCTGGACAATGATGCATTGATTGACGCCATTGAGGCATCACCTACATATCTGCGTAATACTGTGGGATTATCTGAACTTAAGGCTCTGCGTGCCTAACCGAATACCGTCTCCAATACTTCAATTGACTTGAGAGAGGGGAAAGCGGGTATGTGAAGACGGAAATAAGTGTTGAGCGCATTAAGCAGCATGACGCGTTCCTGACCTGTCAGGGGCGCGTCTTTCATACTCTCAAGGCTGCTGTTCATCAGAAGGCTGAGTTTGTATGACAGTTCTGCGGGGATATATTCCGTATGTTTGGGCAGCAGTGGACTGAAGCAGCCTTCACGCATATCCAGCACATATCCCGGTTTATATTCATCGGTGTTAGGACATATTCCTATGTGTCCGGCGGTGCCTGTCATGAATGCAATGTGGAAATTGGAGAAACTTCCCATTGGGGCTTTGTCGAACCACAAGAGTGATTCTGTCATGAAACGGAACAGGGACGGGTTGCTCTGCTCTCCCTTGAGTGCATATGTGAGAAACTCCGACAGAAACAGTGTAATGGCGCTTTTCAGAGGGTTCCGCGGTATATCCCCGTAAGGCGCGCAGTTCTTGATCTCCTTGATGTGCTGAAGTGATTCGGTGGGAATGTATTCGGCCTGGAACTCAAGTTGTGTCATAGGCTGTAGCAGTGTGTTGCGGCTGGCGTTCTTACCGGTCTTGGAGATAAACCAGATGAACGGCACCATACCGTGCCGGCTGGTGAAAACGTGAGCTACGCTTGTCCTGTCGTTATGCCTCACTGAACTTATCAGTATTCCTGTTTCGGGCTGCCACATGTGTTCTGCTCTGTGGTACGAAGATATAAAAAAATACTGGAGAAAGTTTGCCGTTTGGAAAAATGTAACTACTTTTGCATCCGCTTTATAGGGCAGCCTCTCCAGAGGTTACCGGAAGGATGGCGCGTTCGTATATCGGCTAGTACTCAAGATTTTCATTCTTGCAAGATGAGTTCGACTCTCATACGCGCTACAAATTGATAATTAAAAAACGTTTTTTATAATGGCAAATCACAAATCAGCCCTCAAGGCTATCAGAAAGAGCGAGAAGAGAAGACTTCACAACCGTTATTATGCAAAGACCATGCGTAATGCAGTTCGTCAGCTTCGCGCTATGACCAACAAGGAGGAGGCTGCTGCAACCTATCCCAAGGTTCAGAAGATGCTGGACAAGTTGGCTAAGACCAAGCTCATCCACAAGAACAAGGCCGCTAACCTGAAGTCAAAGCTCTGCGCTCACATCGCTAAGCTCGCTTGACAGTACCATTGGGGACGGTTCCGTTTGGTACTGTTTTCCTCTGCACTGTTCTTTATTGAAACAAATAGGTCCAGATCTGTTGATCCGGACCTTTTTTATTTGAAAACAGTACCAAACGGAACCGTCCCCAATGGTACTGTTTTTGTTTTACGCGTCGATGTTTGCGTACGTCGCGTTTCGTTCTATGAATTCGCGGCGGGTGCCGACATCCTCACCCATCAGCATGCTGAAGATGCGGTCGGCCTCGGCGGCATCCTGGATGTGGACTTGCTTCAAGAGACGGTTCTCGGGGTTCATTGTGGTTTCCCAGAGCTGCTCGGGGTTCATCTCACCCAGACCTTTGTAACGCTGTGTGATGATGTTCTGCTCCAATCCTCCGCCATACTGGTCAATGAAGCGCTGGCGCTGTACATCGTCATAGCAGAACTCCTTAACCTTACCCTTTGTGCAGAGGTAGAGGGGCGGGGTGGCTATGTACAGATGGCCGTTCTCAATGAGTTCCGGCATGTAGCGGAAGAAGAGTGTCATGATAAGGGTGTCGATATGTGAGCCATCGACATCGGCATCGGTCATGATGATTACCTTATAATAACGCAACTTGTCATAGTTGGCAGCCTTGGAGTCATCGGGATTGAGGCCGAAGCGTACGCCCAGAGCCTGTATGATGTTGTTTACCTCCTCATGGTCAAAAGCCTTGTGCCACATTACGCGCTCCACGTTGAATATCTTACCGCGGATAGGCAGGATAGCCTGGGTGTGACGGTCACGGCCCTGCTTGGCGCTGCCGCCTGCAGAGTCACCCTCAACGATAAAGAGCTCGCAGTTGGCGGGATCCTTGTCGGAGCAGTCGGCCAGCTTGCCGGGAAGTCCGCTGCCTGAGAGCGGGCTCTTGCGCTGTACGCTCTCACGTGCCTTGCGGGCGGCTACACGTGCCTGGGCAGCCAGGATAACCTTATCTACAATAAGCTTGGCCTCCTTGGGGTGCTCCTCAAGATAGAATGTGAGAGCCTCACCTACGGCCTGCTGTACGGCGCCGGCTACCTCACTGTTACCCAGCTTGGTCTTGGTCTGACCCTCAAACTGAGGCTCGGCAACCTTTACTGATATGACGGCTGTAAGACCTTCACGGAAATCCTCACCCTCAATTTCAACCTTGGCTTTCTCAAGGAACTTGTTGTCATCGGCATATTTCTTGAGTGTGCGGGTGAGCGCGGTGCGGAAGCCTACCAGATGGGTACCGCCCTCTATGGTGTTGATGTTGTTTACGAATGAGCGGATGGTCTCCTTGTACTCCGTATTGTAGAGTATAGCTACCTCAATAGGTACGCCCTGCTTCTCTGTATTCAGGTAGATGGGCTCTTGAATAAGGTGAACGCGGTTCTCATCTATGTAGGAGACGAACTCCTTAAGACCCTCGTTTGAGAAGAACACATCCTTCTTGGGCTCTCCCTCCTCCATTACGCGGTAATCGGTCAGGGATATCTTGAGTCCGGCATTCAGGAACGCAAGCTCATGCAGACGTGCAGCCAGGATATCGTACTTGTACTCTGTGGTGGTGAATATGGAACCGTCAGGCCAGAATGTCTGACGGGTTCCGTTGATATCGGTGGTGCCTACGCACTCAACGCCGGTGACGGGCTTACCGCAGGCATACTCCTGACGATATACCTTACCGTCGCGGAATACCTCGGTTATCATCTTGGTGGAGAGGGCGTTTACGCACGATACGCCTACGCCGTGCAGACCGCCTGATACCTTGTATGAACCCTTGTCAAACTTACCGCCGGCATGGAGGACTGTCATTACCACCTCAAGGGCCGATTTGTGCTCCTTGGGGTGCATATCGACCGGGATGCCTCGACCGTTATCCTGAACGGTTATTGAACCGTCCTGATTGATGGCTACCTCTATGTGTGTGCAGTAGCCGGCCATGGACTCGTCGATGGAGTTATCAACTACCTCATATACCAAGTGGTGCAGGCCTTTCTCGCTGATGTCACCTATGTACATGGCAGGGCGTTTGCGCACTGCCTCAAGACCCTCCAGCACCTGAATGTTTTGCGCTGAATAATTGGCCTGCCCGTTGTTGATCTCGTCTGTCATTTTATGCGTTTTTAAACATACAAAGATAACAAAAAAGGTTCATTCCACATTGTTTAAAAAAGATAATTTTACTACACTTCTCTATAAGTATTATAGTTCATTACGCATCCGTTTCGAATGCTTTTTGTATTTTTGCCGCGAAAAAGAGGAACATTCCGCATAAAAATACAAAAATCATGAATTCAAAAGTACCAGTCGGTAAGAAAATCCGCTCCCTGAGGGAGTCAAAACAGATGGAGATTGAGGTGCTGGCCGAGCGCGCTCAGCTAACAGTAGACCAAGTCAAGGCAATAGAGAATGACGGCCCGCTGCCGGGTCTGGCTCCCCTGATCAAGATTGCCCGTGTCCTGGGTGTACGACTGGGAACTTTCCTGGATGACCAGCAGAGTGTAGGTGCCGTGGTAAGCCGTGCCTCTGAGGAGCGTGAGAGCGTAAGGTTCTCAAACCACGCCGCCGAGGGTCATGAGAACATGGTATACCACTCACTCTCCGAGGGTAAGGACAACCGCCATCTGGAGCCTTTCGTGATTGATATCCTTCCCGATGAGAACCCCAAGTTCGACCTCTCCACCCATGAGGGCGAGGAGTTCATATACGTGCTGGACGGCCAGGTTGAGATAAACTACGGCAAGAACTCTTATGTTCTGGAGAAAGGTGACAGTATCTATTACGATTCTATAGTAAAGCATCACGTTCACGGCTACAACGGTCAGAAGGCCCGTATCCTTGCTGTTATTTACACTCCAATCTAACCTTATATGTATCAGTTATCAGAAAGAACTCTGGGCGATTGGCTTGAGCATTGGGCTCAGGTGTCCCCGGACAAAGAATACATTGTCTACTCGGACCGTGACCTCCGTTTTACCTGGAAACAGTTCAACGAGAGGGTCGATGACATGGCACGCGGCCTGATAGCAATAGGTGTTACCAAAGGTACGCATGTGGGTCTTTGGGCCCAGAACGTGCCTGACTGGCTTACATTCCTCTATGCCTGCGCCAAGATTGGTGCAGTCTGCATCACGGTAAACACCAACTACAAGCAGAATGAGTTGGAGTACCTGTGTCAGGACTCCGATATGCACACCCTCTGCCTTACCGACGGCACATGGGAGAGCAACTACGTGGATATGGCCTACACCATGCTGCCCGAACTCCGCGAATGCCAGCGCGGACATCTGGAGAGCAAGCGCTTCCCCAAACTCAAGAACGTGGTTTACATAGGCCAGGAGAAATACCGCGGCATGTACAACACCGCCGAGATCCTGCTTCTGGGTGAGAATACCGATGATGACGAGTTTCAGCGTCTGCGTAAGTCAGTCAACTGCCACGACGTGGTAAACATGCAATATACATCGGGCACCACAGGATTCCCCAAGGGAGTCATGCTTACCCACTACAACATAGCCAATGACGGATTCCTGACCGGTGAGCACATGAAGTTCACGCAGGATGACAAACTGTGCGTATGCGTGCCGCTGTTCCACTGCTTCGGCGTGGTTCTGGCCACCATGAACTGTCTTACCCACGGATGTACCGAGGTGGTTGTGGAGCGTTTTGATCCGCTGGTTACGCTGGCATCGGTCCATAAGGAGCGTTGCACCGCACTGTATGGTGTACCCACCATGTTCATTGCCGAACTCAACCACCCCATGTTCGATATGTTTGACCTCTCATGCCTGCGTACGGGTATCATGGCAGGATCTCTCTGCCCGATAGAACTGATGCGCAAGGTTGAGGAGAAGATGTATCTGCATGTTACAAGCGTTTACGGTCTTACCGAGTCATCACCCGGCATGAGCCAGACCCGTATAGACGATCCCGATGAGGTCCGTTACACCACCGTGGGCCGCGACTATGAGTTCGTGGACGTAAAGGTGCTGGACCCCGAGACCAACAAGGAGGTTCCTGTAGGCGTACAGGGTGAGATGTGCTGCAAGGGATTCAACGTGATGAAGGGTTACTACAAGAACCCCGAGGCTACAGCCGAGGTTATCGATGAGAACGGCTATCTGCACTCCGGTGACCTGGGTGTGAAGGATGAGAACGGCAACTACCGCATTACCGGCCGTATCAAGGATATGATAATACGAGGCGGTGAGAACATCTACCCGCGTGAGATTGAGGAGTTCCTCTATCATTTGCCCGGCGTACGTGACGTACAGGTGGCAGGCGTGCCCTCCAAGAAATACGGCGAGGAGGTGGGTGCATTCATCATCCTGGATGATGGCGCCCGTCTGACCGAGGAGGAGGTGCGTGACTGGTGTCGCGGCAAGATTGCCCGCTACAAGATACCCAAGTACGTATTCTTTGTCAAGGAGTATCCTCTGACCGGAAGCGGCAAGATTCAGAAATTCAAGTTGCGTGAACTTAGCCTTAAGCTTTGCGCCGAACAGGGAATAGAAGTTATCTGAGATGGAAATAAACGAACAGATCAAACAGATGGCCATGCGTCTGCGCGGATTGCGCGAGGACCTGGAAATGACTGTCGAGGAGGTGGCCGATAAGTGCGGCATCACTCCTGATGAGTTGAAAAAATATGAGTCGGGCGAATCGGACATTCCTATGAATTTCCTTTGCAACGCCGCCAACGTCCTGGGTGTGGAGCCTCTGGAACTTTTTGCGGGCGATGCTCCCAACATGTCCAGCTACTGGCTGGTACGTAAGGGCAAGGGTCCGGTAATAGAGCGTCAGAAAGCATACAAGTATCAGGCTCTGGCCATGGGATTCAAGCATGCCAAGGCATCGCCGTTCATTGTTACGGTCGATCCCAAGATGGAGGAGCACATGCATCTTAACTCACATGACGGACAGGAGTTCAACCTGGTGCTCAAAGGCACTCTGCTCTTGAGCATCGGCGGAAAGGAACTTGTACTGGAGCCCGGTGACAGCATATACTTTGATTCAACACAGCCCCACGGAATGAGAGCACTTAACGGCGAGCCCGCAAGGTTCCTTGCCATCATATTCTAAGCCTTACAATGTTAGAGAAATACCTTAAGAAAGTTGAGTTTGATTCACTGGAGGATTTCCAGAAGAATTTTGAGATAATAGTTCCGGACAACTTCAATTTCGGCTACGATGTGGTCGATGAGTGGGCCCGTACCAATCCCGATAAACTGGCCCTGCTCTGGACCAACGATGAGGGAGCCGAGGTACGTTACACTTTTGCCGACATAAAGCGCAAGAGTGACCAGGTGGCATCGTTCTACCAGTCACTGGGCATTGGCCGCGGCGACTGCGTGATGATGATGCTCAAGCGTCGTGCCGAGTTCTGGTTCTCGATCGTGGCCCTGCACAAACTGGGCGCTGTGGCTATTCCCGCCACTCACCTGCTTACCCCCAAGGACCTGATATACCGTGCCAATTCGGCCCATATCAAGATGATTGTATCGGCCGATGAGCCCATCATGATACAGCACGTCAATGACTGCCTCAAGGATGCGCCATCGGTCAAGGTGCTGGTGGCAACCGGTTCATACTGCGAGGGTAACTGGCACAGCATGGACGAGGGTATGAAGAATGCCGCTCCGTTTGTGCGCCCTGAGTATGTGAATGACAATCACGATATATCGCTGCTGTACTTTACATCAGGTTCAAGCGGCAACCCCAAGATGGTGGCTCACAATTTCCTCTATCCTCTGGGACATATAGTTACCGCCAAGTACTGGCACAACGTGAATGAGCAGAGCCTGCATCTTACCGTGGCCGATACCGGTTGGGGTAAGGCTGTATGGGGCAAGCTCTACGGACAGTGGCTGTCAGGTGCTGCAGTGTTTGTATATGATCACGAGAAGTTCACTCCCGCCAACATACTGGAGGCAATGGCCAAGTACAAGGTTACATCATTCTGCGCTCCTCCCACCATCTACCGTTATCTGATCCGTGAGGACCTGAGCCAGTATGACCTGAGCGCCCTCAAGTACTGCACCACTGCAGGTGAGCCGCTCAACCCCAGTGTGTTTGAGTTCTGGAAAGAGCATACCGGACTGGACATCCACGAGGGATTCGGCCAGACCGAGACCGCAATGACCATCGGTACTTTCCCCTGGATGAAACCCAAACCCGGTTCACTGGGCGTGCCCAATCCCGCATATGATATGGACCTTCTGACCAATGACGGACGTTCGGCCGAGGACGGTGAGAGCGGTGAGATTATACTGCATACTGATAAGCGCCTGCCGCTGGGTCTGTTTGAGGAGTATTATCATAACCCCGAACTTACCAAGACGGTACACAACAACGGCATCTATCACACCGGTGATGTGGCTTGGCGTGACAGCGACGGTTACTACTGGTTTGTGGGCCGTACCGATGACGTTATCAAGAGTTCGGGTTACCGAATTGGACCGTTCGAGGTTGAGAGCGCCCTTATGACTCATCCCGCAGTTGTGGAGTGCGCCGTAACAGGTGTCCCCGATGAGGTTCGCGGTCAGGTGGTCAAGGCTACCATCATTCTGGCCAAAGAGTATAAGGACCTGCCCGATAAGGAGGCTCTTATCAAAGACATCCAGAACCACGTAAAGAAAGTATCCGCCCCCTATAAATACCCCCGTGTGGTTGAGTTCGTTGACGAGTTACCCAAGACTATCAGTGGTAAAATCAAGCGCGTGGAAATCCGCAATAAGGACGCCGAAGCTGCCAAGTAGGTTTCCAGTTGCACCAAGTAAAACAAAACCCTGACAGCGAAGCCCGTCAGGGTTTTGTTTTACCCGGCCGGAGGCCGGCAGAGTGAAGCGGGACCTTGTCCCGCGAAACGTGTTTGGGGCGTCGTCGCCCCAAACTAAAAAAATGTCGTGTACCTGATACGCAGATAAGTTCCTGTCCCGAGGCTTTAAGCCGAAGGCGTAAAAGCCAAAAAAGGACCGAGCTGCGAAGCAGCGAGAACCCGCCGGATGGTATTACTTAACCAGCTCCATACCTGCCTTGATGGCTTTCTCGTTCAAGGGTAGGTATTTCCAGTTGCGCTCTGATACGGAGTGCTTGATACCTTCCATAACGTACTCCACATCCAGGATGGGGCGGATCTTCATGAACGCTCCAAGCAGGAACATGTTGGCTACCTTTGAGGCGTTGATCTTGGCTGCCTCCTCGATGGCCTTGATGGGGTAGATGGTTATGTCTGTACGGGTGGGCTTGCGGGTGATGGTGCTGGGGGTGTAGATGAGTACGCCGCCGGGTTTTACCATCGGCTCGAACTTGTCCATGGACTGCTGGTTCAGGATGATTGCTGTGCTGAACTTCTGCAGGATAGGTGAGCTGATGCGGCTGTCGCTCAGGATAACCGTAACGTTTGCTGTGCCTCCACGGATTTCAGGGCCGTAAGACGGCATCCACGAAACCTCCAGACCCTGCATGAGGCCTGAATAAGCTATTATCTTACCCATTGAGAGGACGCCCTGTCCTCCGAATCCGGCTATGATTATCTCTTCTGTCATGATTGTACCTCCTTGTTATCTGGGTGCGTTCATGTCCATGACCAGTTTGCCATCGACCTTGATGTCTCCCAGAGGATATTTCTTGAACATGTTCTCAACCATCCAGTCGTTGGCGGCCTTGGGTGTGAGACCCCAGCCTGAGTTGCAGTTTGATACTACCTCAACGATTGATGTTCCCTTCTTGTCACGCTGGTTCTCAAAGGCCTGACGAAGTGCCTTCTTGAGTTTGCGTACGTTGGCGGGAGTATGTACTGAATGACGTGTTACGTAGCATACACCGTCCAGCTGAGCCAGCAGCGGGGTGATGTTGAGCGGGTAACCCATGGTCTTTACGTCGCGGCCGCGGGGGCAGGTGGTGGTTTTCATTCCCTCCAGAGTGGTGGGGGCCATCTGACCGCCGGTCATTCCGTAGATACCGTTGTTGATGAATACTATCACGATGTTCTCACCGCGGTTGCAGGCGTGCATTGTCTCACCGGTTCCGATGGCGGCAAGGTCACCGTCACCCTGATAGGTGAATACGAACTTGTCGGGCTGCACGCGCTTGATGCCGGTGGCAACTGCGCAGGCACGTCCGTGAGCGGCCTCAACTACGTCGAACTTATAGAAATCATAAAGGAATACGGAGCAGCCTACCGGTGATATGCCGATAACGTCATGCTCTATGCCCATCTCCTCGATAACCTCGGCAATGGTGCGTACAACAACACCGTGGCCGCAGCCGGGGCAGAAGTTGAACTGCTTCTCGGCCATGAGGCGGCTCTTCTGATAAACCAGATTCTCAGGTTTGATTATATCGTTTACTTCCATTGCCGTGCTTATTTGATATTAAAGTAATTGTAGAGAGCGTTCTCAATCTCCTCGGGGGTGGGGACCATACCTCCCAGACGGCCGAAGAAGCCTACGGGCTTGCGGCCCTCGACAGCCAGACGGATATCCTCAATCATCTGGCCTGCGCTCAGCTCAACTGAGAAAAGGCCCTTGATGCGGGGATTGTCGGCCAGCTCACGGATCTGGTCATATGGGAAAGGATAGAGTGAGATGGGGCGGAACAGACCTATCTTGTGGCCTTTGGCGCGTGCCAGCTCAATGCTCTTCTGTGCTATGCGGGCAATGATACCGAATGCTACTATTACGTAGTCGGCGTCATCGCACTGAATCATCTCATAACGAACCTCGTTCTGCTCCATCTCGCGGTACTTCTTCTGAAGACGGATGTTCACCAGCTCGTGCTCCTGCGGCAGCAGGTTCAGGGAGGTGATGAAGCGACGCTCCTTACCCTCGGGGGTGCCGTTGGTGGCCCAGTCGGGATACTCGGTCATGCGGGGACGCTGTGCGGGCAGGTAGATCTTCTCCATCATCTGACCCAGGGCTCCGTCGGCCAGGATCATGGTGGGGTTGCGGTACTTGAACGCAAGGTCAAAGCCAAGTGCGATGAAATCGGCCAATTCCTGGACCGATGAGGGTGCCAGGGTGAGCAACTTGTAGTCACCGTGACCGCCGCCCTTTACAGTCTGGAAATAGTCGGCCTGGCTGGGCTGGATGGTTCCAAGTCCGGGACCTCCGCGTGATACGTTTATGAGCAGGCAGGGCAGCTCGGCGCCTGCCAGATATGAAATACCCTCTGCCATCAGGCTTATGCCGGGGCTGGATGAGGATGTCATTACTCTGTGTCCTGTGGATGCACCGCCATAGACCATGTTGATGGCGGATACTTCACTCTCTGCCTGGAGTACGGCCATGCCTGTGCGGGCGGTGGCATCGGTCTCCATCAGATACTCCATTACCTCCGTCTGCGGAGTGATGGGGTAACCGTAAAAGGCATCGGCGCCGGCGCGGATAGCAGCCTCGGCAATTGCCTCATTGCCTTTCATAAGTCTCATTTCTCTTTCTTCCATAATTACTCCTCTACTTTTACCCTATAGACCGATATGACTCCGTCAGGGCAGATAATACCGCAGTTTGTGCAACCAATGCATGATTCGGGGTTGGCCATATAGGCATAGTGGTAACCCTTGCTGTTGACGGCTGTCGACATGCCCAGAACCTGTTTGTCGCAGGTGTAGACGCACAACTCGCAGCCTTTGCAGCGCTCATTGTCAACTGTGACGGCACCTCTGATTTTTGCCATGATAAATACTGTTATTGGTATGAATTATTGGTATGTTACTATCTCGGTGAAAGATCGTTTCCGGTATGGGCTATCTCAGTGAGATTGATCTCGAATATCAGTGTGGAGTGACCCGGTATCGAGCCCGAACCCGATGTTCCGTATGCAAGACCGGAAGGTATGTACAGTCTCCAGTAATCACCGCAGTGCATATGCATGAGTGCGGTGGTTACTCCCTCTATAACCGTGTTTACGGCAAATGAGGCAGGTATGTTTACCGCAGGATCCAGTGACGCGGTCTTGAAAGACTGGTCAACGACCTGACCTTCGGGGTAATATACGGTGGGTATGAGGCGTACGCGGTAATTGAAGCGGACGCTGTCATTGAAATACGGAACGTCCGTTCCGGTACCCTGTTCAAGAACCTCGCAATAGACGTAACTGGAGCTTGCCCAATCCTTTGAAGGATCAAGTTTGTATGAGAGCAGTCTGAATTTTGCTCCCTTGGCTGCAGTAGCGGGCATGTCATTGCCGTGGTCCGATACCTTATCGGCAATGAAGGCGGAGTTGCGTTTCTTCCAGTCGGCGTGGTCATCAAACTCCTTGGTCTCTTTGCAGGAGAAGAATGCCAGTGTGACGGCCGATGCCAGAACAGTGAATATGGTCCGGAAACGATTCATGCTCAGAGAGTCTTGAGTACGCTTGTTATTGATACAGTGTCTGAAAGGATATTGCAGAGGTCTGCAATCTTTACGCGCTGCTGCTCCATTGTGTCACGGTTACGCAGCGTTACTGTCTTATCCTCAAGTGACTGATGGTCAACGGTAACGCAGAACGGGGTGCCGATGGCATCCTGACGGCGGTAACGCTTGCCGATGGAGTCCTTCTCGTCATACTGGCAGTTGAAGTGGAACTTGAGGTCGTTCTGGATTGAACGTGCCAGCTCGGGCAGTCCGTCTTTCTTTACCAGAGGCAGGATGGCCAACTTGATGGGAGCCAGCGGTGCAGGCAGGTGCAGTACTGTGCGGGTCTCGCCGTTTTCCAGCTGCTGCTCCTCATATGAAGCGCACATGACGCTCAGGAACATTCGGTCAACACCGATTGATGTCTCGATGACATACGGAGTGTAGCTCTCGTTGGTCTCGGGATCAAAGTACTTGATGCTCTTGCCGCTGAACTTCTCGTGCTGTGAGAGGTCAAAGTTGGTGCGGCTGTGGATACCCTCAACCTCCTTGAAACCAAAAGGCATGAGGAACTCGATATCCGTGGCAGCGTTGGCGTAGTGGGCCAGCTTGTCATGATCGTGAAAACGGTAGTGGTCTGCGCCGAAGCCCAGTGCCTGATGCCATTTCATGCGGGTCTCCTTCCACTTTGCGAACCAGTCAAGCTCTGTACCGGGCTTGATGAAGAACTGCATCTCCATCTGCTCGAACTCACGCATACGGAAAATGAACTGACGGGCTACTATCTCATTGCGGAAAGCCTTACCTATCTGGGCAATTCCGAAAGGAATCTTCATGCGGCCGGTCTTCTGTACGTTCAGGTAGTTTACAAAGATACCCTGAGCGGTCTCGGGACGCAGGTATATCTTCATGGCGCCGTCGGCGGTAGATCCCATCTCGGTCTGGAACATGAGGTTGAACTGACGTACATCGGTCCAGTTGCGTGTGCCGCTGATGGGGCATACGATGCCTTCATCCAGGATTATCTGCTTGAGTTCATTCAGGTCACCATCGTTCATGGCCTTCTTGTAACGCTCGTGCAGGGCGTCACGCTTGGCTACATGCTCCAGGACGTTGTTGCTGGTGGCACGGTACTTGGCCTCATCGAATGAGTCTCCGAAACGCTTGGCGGCCTTGGCCACCTCCTTTTCTATCTTCTCGTCATACTTGGCTATCTGATCCTCAATCAGAACGTCTGCGCGGTAACGCTTCTTGGAGTCACGATTGTCTATCAGGGGGTCATTGAATGCGTCAACGTGGCCTGATGCCTTCCATATGGTGGGGTGCATGAATATTGCAGAGTCAATACCTACAATGTTATCATGCAGCAGGACCATGCTCTGCCACCAATAGGTCTTGATGTTGTTCTTCATCTCCACACCCAGCTGTCCATAGTCATAAACAGCTCCCAGACCATCGTAAATCTCACTTGAAGGGAATACGAATCCGTATTCTTTACAATGCGCTACAATCTTTTTGAAAACGTCTTCTTGTGCCATAATCAGCCTTTTTTCCGAAAATTTCCGCAAAGGTACTCTTTTATTTAATACAAAGGGGAACAGGCAGTCTTAAAAAAGGTAATAATGAACCATTTGGATAAAGGTTGCATAATTTCTGAAAATTGTTGAAAAGTCGCCGCCCCAAAGGGGGTAAGTTGAGCTTTGGGAATTGGGAAATGTCGTTGAAAAGCAGTAATTTCGCGTCCAAAGTTTTTGTAGAATGAGCGACGAAACAGAGGAAATGGATGATGAACTCCGCAATCCGGAGGAGAACGTGACCGATGAAGGCCAGGAAGCCGGACACTCCAGTTACCATCCGGTGACGGATGACAACGGAATGATACGCCATCAGCTTTCGGGAATGTACCAGGGCTGGTTCCTGGATTATGCATCATACGTCATCCTGGAGCGTGCCGTACCTCATTTTGTGGATGGACTCAAACCGGTTCAGAGACGTATCCTGCACTCAATGAAACGCCTGGATGACGGACGTTTCAACAAGGTGGCCAACATAGTGGGTCACACTATGCAGTTCCATCCTCACGGTGATGCCTCGATAGGTGACGCACTGGTTCAGATGGGCCAGAAGGACCTGCTCATAGAATGCCAGGGAAACTGGGGAAATATCCTTACAGGTCATCGCGCCGCAGCGCCCCGTTACATTGAGGCCCGTCTGTCCAAGTTCGCTCTTGAGACACTGTTCAATCCCAAGACTACGGAGTGGAAGGCATCATATGACGGCCGTAACAAAGAGCCGGTCACTCTGCCTGTAAAGTTCCCGCTGCTGCTGGCACAGGGAGCCGAGGGAATTGCCGTAGGATTGTCCTGTAAGATACTTCCGCACAATTTCAACGAGCTTTGTGACGCCGCAGTGTCATACCTGCGCGGTGAGGAGTTCCACCTCTATCCCGATTTCCAGACCGGCGGTGCCATAGACGTTTCCCGTTATAATGACGGTGAGCGCGGAGGCATGGTGCGCATTCGTGCCAAGATTACGAAAGAAGCTGACAATAAGACTCTGGTCATAAACGAGATTCCATACGGCGAGAACGTGATGACGCTGTGTGAGTCAATCGTAAAGGCCGGAGAGAAAGGCAAGATAAAGATCCGCAAGGTAGAGAACCTTACGGCCGATAAGGTGGAGATACGCATATCGCTTGCGCCCGGTGTGTCATCGGACAAGACCATTGACGCCTTGTATGCATTCACCAACTGTGAGGTGAGCATATCGCCCAACTGCTGCGTTATCGATGAGAACAAGCCCCACTTCCTGACGGTAAGTGACGTGCTGCGCAAATCGGTAGATAACACCAAGGACCTGCTGCGCCGCGAGCTTGAGATTGAGCGCGGAGAGATTCTGGAGCAGCTGCACTTTGCCTCACTCGAGAAGATATTCATTGAGGAGCGTATCTATAAGGACCGCGAGTTTGAAGAGGCTCCCACCATGGATGCCGCCTGCGAGCATATCGATGACCGCCTTACTCCCTACTATCCGCAGATGATCCGTGAGGTGACCAAGGATGATATCCTCAAGCTGATGGAGATAAAGATGGCCCGCATCCTCAAGTTCAACAAGGATAAGGCCGAGGAACTGATAGCCAAAATGAAGGCCGACATTGCCCGCATAGACAAGGACCTGAGCAATATGGTGGCAGTAACCATCAGGTGGTTCAACATGCTCAAGAACAAGTACGGAGCGCAGTACGAGCGCAAGACCGAAATCAAGAACTTTGATACCATCGTGGCCACAAAGGTGGTTGAGGCCAACCAGAAACTCTACATAAACCGCGCCGACGGATTCATAGGCATGGAACTCAAGAAGGATGAGTTCGTATGCAACTGCTCTGATCTGGATGACATCATCCTGTTCTATAAGGACGGCCGATACAAGGTGGTAAAGGTGGCAGACAAGTTGTTCGTGGGCCAGAACGTGCTTTACCTTGACGTGTTCAAGAAGAACGACAAACGTACGATATACAATGTGGTTTACCGTGACGGACGCAACGGCGCATACTTCATGAAGAGGTTTGCCGCCACCGGTCTGACACGTGACAAGGAGTATGACCTGACTCAAGGCAAGCAGGGTTCCAAGATAATGTACTTCAGCGCCAACCACAACGGTGAGGCCGAGGTTATCAAGGTTACGCTCAAGCCCAATTCCAAGCTCAAGAAACCTGTATTTGACAAGGACTTCAGTGAACTTATGATCAAAGGCCGCCAGTCAATGGGTAACCTGCTTACACGCAACGAGGTAAAGACCATCGGACTCAAATCACTGGGCTCGTCCACATTGGGCGGCCGTAAGGTATGGTTCGACAAGGATATCCTGCGTCTTGACTTTGACGGACACGGCGAGTATCTGGGAGAATTTGACAGTGACGACCTGTTGCTGGTAATCAATGCGGACGGTGAGTATTACACAACCGCTCCGGATGCCAACTGCCACTTTGATGCCGGAATACTGCGCATTGAGAAATACAACCAGGGCAAGGTTTGGACGGCAGTGCTGTTTGACGCATCGCAGAAGGGTTATCTCTACCTTAAGAGATTCAACCTGGATCCGTCGGCCAAACGCATAAATATCCTGGGTGAAGAGAAAGAAAACAGGCTTGTGCTGTTAACAGATACGGTCTATCCGCGTCTATTGGTTACACTGGGAGGAGCAGACAGCTTCCGCGAGCCGATGGAGATAGATGCTGACAGTTTTGTGGGCGTCAAGGGCGTCAAGGCGCGCGGTCGCAGGGTAACCGCATTCAACGTGAAGGATGTGGAGGAACTTGTGCCTTTGCGTATGCCGGAGCCTGAGCCTATACCGGCCGATCCGGAACCGGATGACAATGATAATTCCGCACAGACGGACGATGATAATACTGAAAAAGTTGATGACGGGCAGTTGTCGCTGTTCTAACGGACTGACGGCAGTACTTGCAGCAGTACTGATGTCTCTTCTGCCTCTGCAGGCTATGGCTCAGCGGAAGGCTTGGGTATTGCCCGGAGAGGAGGAGACATTCAGGGTCTTCTCGGTGGCCGGCGGAACCACATTCGCACGGGATACATACCTGTCGGCTTCACGTTATAACGGCTGGGCTGTGGGATTTGAGAATGACAGCTGGTCCGGAAGTACTCCCGAAAAGCGGTTCAGCTATGTAAGAAACTATTCATCCTTGTTTTTCAGTCCTCTGACCAACCGTCTCAAAGGCGGCAGTACATTGGAAGCGGGAGGTTCTGATTACCTCTCTTTCATGTACCCTGCCGTAAGCTGCAGTGCGTGTGACCTGCTCATCGGTCCGGCCGTGATGTTTGAAGGGGTGGTGCTCTATAATGAGCAGAATTCAAACAACCCGGTCAACTTTTCAGGGTATATGGGAGCCGGCCTGTGTGTTGACAACACTTTCCGTTTCAGTCTGTTCCGATACCCGATGGCCCTGCAGGCGACATTGTATGTCCCGATTGCCGGAATAGGCTTTGCACCGGATTATGACCAGCCTTATTACTATATGTACAAGTACGGCGGTTTTGACAAGGCCCTGCATTTCATAACTCCGTTCAATAACCCGGCGGCGATGCAGCAGGTTGCCCTGATACTCCCGTGCCGCGGCAACCTGATAAGGTTGGGCTACTCTTTTGATTATAGCGGAAACCATTTGGGAGGTCATTCCCGTAACATAGGAACCGGATTGTTCAGCATTGGCTGCGTATACCGTTTCCAGTCAAAGAAGTGGGATATATGAACAGGAACCTGAGAAACAGAATCTGTGTCCTGGCGGCATTGTTTATGATGCTTCTGCCTGCAGGTTGCTCATGGAACGGAGAGACCAGAAGCCGGGAGTACACCAATACTCCCAAGGGTAACTTCATGGCTCTGTGGACCATTATGGACGAGCACTACTGCTTCTTTGATTTCAAGAAGGAGACTCTCGGGGTTGATTGGGATGAGGTCAAGGTAAGATATGCCGCAAGCATTTCGGATGACCTGTCTGACCGTTCACTGTTTGAGATACTCTGCAAGATGATAGGTGAACTGCGTGACGGTCATGTAAACCTGACCAGCCAGTATGACTACGGACGCAATTGGAGCTGGAAGACGGATCATCCGGCTAATTTCTCAAAGGATCTGCAGGACAAGTATCTGGGAACCGATTACATAATAGGAGGGAACGGCTATTCATACCGTGTCCTTGACGACAACATAGGTTATCTCGTGGTGGAGAGCTTTGAATCGGCCATGTCAGATAACAGGCTGAATATCATGTTCAACAACATGGCTCTCTGTAACGGTATCATCATTGATATCCGTGACAACGGAGGCGGAAAGCTTACGGCATCGGAATCCCTTGCATCCCGCTTTACCGAGAAGAAGGTGACCGTGAGTTATACCTGCTATAAGACGGGACCCGGACATAATGATTTCTCAAAGTTGTACAAAAACGAGTTGAGTCCTGCCGAATATGACCTGAGATGGATCAAACCGGTCGTGGTTCTGACAAACCGCGGCTGTTTCAGCAGCGCCAACGATTTTGCATTTACCATGAAAGCGTTGGATAACGTGACACTTATGGGAGATACCACCGGTGGTGGAGGCGGCATGCCGATGTCATCGGAACTCCCCAACGGATGGGTGGTGAGATTCTCATCGGCCCCCACGTTTGATGCTGACATGAATCATGTGGAGGCAGGCGTTGCTCCTCATATTCGCGTGGATATGAAGGATGAGGATATCCGGGCCGGCGTGGACACCTATATAGAGAGTGCACGCGCATACATCAATGACAAACTGAAAAACTTTTGATATATGAAAAAATTGTTTGTAATTGCAGTGGCAGTCATGCTGCCGCTCCTCACTTTTGCCGGAAGGGCCAAAGTTCTTAAGATTGATTTCAAAAATCCCATAGCCGAACGTAAGACAGGCGGCTCATCATTGGACATCAAGTCATTGATTAACGGTGGACCCAGTTCCGTAACCCTGCTCAGTTATGTACAGGCTATTGACGCCGCTGCCGAGGACAAGAATATAGGTATGATTTATATGACCCCCGAGAACATATCAGCCGGACTGTCTCAGGTGGAGGAGATCCGTGCCGCTCTGGACCGTTTCAGAAAAACCGGCAAACCTATTGTGGCTTACTGTGAAAATTTCGGCAACGGATCGTATTATCTGGCATCGGTGGCTGATAAGATTATACTTGATCCGGCATCGGAGAGCACTATAACCGGCGTGGGAACTCAGATGATATTTCTCAAGGATCTGTTTGATGCACTGGGCGTGGATGTGCAACTGATACGTCACGGCAAGTACAAGTCTGCAGGTGAGATGTATGTCCGCAGTAGCGCCAGTCCCGAGAACCGTCTGCAGAATGAGGTGATGGTCAATTCTCTGTGGAACACAATGTCGAGTCAGATTGCGGCATCCCGCGGATTCAGTCAGGAACAGTTCAAAGAGTGGGTGGAGAACCTGGATCTGTGCCATCCTGAGGAGTATAAGGACAAGGGTCTTATTGACGAGATCTGGTACAAGGATGAGGTTGACAGTTTTCTCTGCCAACAGTGCGGAGCCAAAAAGATACAGGAGGTGGGGTTCGTAAAGATCAACAAGTATGCCTCCAAACTCAAAAGCGGTAGCCGCAAGAACAAAATAGCCGTTGTCTATGCTGACGGAGAGATAGTAAACACTGGCTCAGATGCCGATATTGTAGGCTCCAAACTGGCCGCTACTATCAGAAAGGTACGTGATGACAAGAAGGTTAAAGCGGTGGTACTCCGTGTAAACTCTCCGGGTGGAAGCGCTCAGGCATCGGAGGCAATCAGGCATGAACTGGAGTTGCTCCGTAAAGAGAAGCCTGTTATTGCAAGTTACGGTGACTATGCCGCATCGGGAGGCTATTGGATATCGGCCCAGTCGGATTATATTTTCACTGACGAGAGTACAATCACCGGCTCAATAGGTGTTTTCGGTATGATTCCGAGCGTGGGTAATGCAGTTAGCAAGAACCTGAAGGTAAATATTGAATCCGTCGGTTCTTCATCACACAGCGATATGATGAACGGAATACGCAAACTTGATAATGATGAGGTTGCATACGTTCAGAAGCAGATAGAAAAGATTTATGATGATTTTACAAGCCTGGTTTCAAAAGGACGCGGTATCTCCAAGGATAGTGTTGATGCAATAGGTCAGGGGCGTGTATGGACCGGTGCCGATGCTCTGAACATAGGCCTCGTTGACAGCCTGGGCGGTTTGCAGGACGCAATCAACTATGCTGCGTTTAAGGTCGGCCTCCAGAAAAAAGATTACCAGTTGAGCCGTTATCCGGTTGTTAAGGAGGTGTCATTGTTTAAGATGCTGTCGGGCGGATCTGCAGACGATCCAGAGGAGAACCTGACTTCACGCGTCGATAACCAGCCCTCACTGAGCGACATGTTCCCGGCAATAGCCAGGATGCGTGAACTGCGCAGTCCGGCTCTGATGCTCCGCATGGAGACCGTTATGGAAATCAAATGACGCTTTTGTTATTAACGTAAAAAGAGTTACTTTTGCAGCGCGTTCCATTCGGGGCGCGCTTTTCTTGCAGACGTGGCGGAATTGGTAGACGCGCTAGACTTAGGATCTAGTATCTTTGATGTGGGGGTTCGATTCCCCCCGTCTGTACGGGGACAAAAAAAGGGGGTGACTAAAAAGTAGTCATCCTCTTTTTTTGTTTGACCAAAGACATCTTCGTTTTGTGGTTGGAATATAAAAAATGGCTATTCTTTTGAATATCAAAGGAATAGCCATTGTTGTTTGGCTAATTATTTGTAT
>JAZSLV010000020.1:0-191490 GCA_045535555.1 Bacteroidaceae bacterium
TAATTTTGGGACATCAAGCCCGTTAAACAATAAGATTACACTGCGGCACGCCGAGAGGCGATGACCGCTTGCCAAAGATAGTGTGTGGCCTTGATTTTTATATAAGCGGGCGTAAAATCGACCGATTTTATGTAAGTTTGCGGGAGTAAACATTGGTCTTTTATGAAAAGAAAATCTTTCCTTTTTGTTTGCAATGCTTTTTTTGCGTTATGGTTCGTATCTCCTGCATTTGCAACTAACCCTATCGAGGAACCCGGCAACAGGTTTTATCTGGCGGCCGGTGGCCAGGCTGAAATAGCCACTTCATCATTAAATAACTCAAATAACATTGCCGTATCGCTGGGTGCCGGCTATCACTTCTCACGTTCGTTCAGTTGTGAGTTGGGAGTAGCGTATAATACCTTCCGGTTAGAGTCAAATACTGAGGTCAAAGGAGGCCTGACCGGCTTGATGTCAGCATTTGTCTATCACAAAGACATGCCAGGTAATCTTAAGTATGTACCGCAATTGGAGTTGGATTACCTGACAGGGTCCATAGAAAAAAACCGGCTCGGTTTGGCTGGAGTGACAGTAGTTCCTTTGGCTTTTGAGTACCGCGGGGATGACAGTTCCTTGGGAATAATCGCAGGAATAGGAGAATTCGGAGTGTATTTCCCGGTTTCGGGATTTGCCGATAAATCAGGCCCTGTATATGTGTTCGGTTTCAATAATGTGTCATTAGGTTTGGTATACTATTTTTGACGGTTGGTACTATGAAAAAGATATTGTTTGCTTTTACGGTAATTGCAGCATGCCTTTCGGCACGGGAGACTGTGGCACAGAACAGTGGCTTTTATCTTTACACAGGTGATGCATTCATCACGTCCGGAATGAATATTGATCAGAGTAATGATGAACAGACAAATACCTATCTGACAGGTTATCCCGCCACAACAGCCAAGGGAGACGGTTATTCGCTCTACTCAAGTAATGAGAGACTTATCTCTTTGGGAGCCGGTTACAGGTTTGAGGACGGTTTCGGATTGGAGGTGGGTGCTATGGCAGATGTCTCGCACTCATCGTTCAGGGAACTTGACGGTGATAAGGATGAGGGAAATGCTTATGTTGAGGCACTTATGGCCGGCCTGTCTAAATCAACGGCCATCAACAAAAAACTGAATCTGATAGTTTCACTTTCATACCGTCATCTGATAATACAGGGCAGTTCATATCATGACGTGTTGTTGGAGCCTTTATGTCTGGAATACATGACAAGAAATAAACATTGGGGGTTCAGACTGTCTGTATTGTCTTTTGAGGCCCTGACCCGTACGGCAAAGGAAGAGCGTGTCAAGGCCGGTTTATCCAATTCTGTCCTGGGTGCAATCACATACGGATTGGATTTGAATTCATTCCCGATAAAAGTATGTTACTATTTTTGACACATTAGGATTGTCATTGATGATAAGTTCTATGCATAAGTGCTAAAAATGGCTAAATAAGCCGTTTTGGTCGGAAAACTCTGCACGTCGTGTGGAGTTTTCTTGTATCTTTGCGGACTGAAACAAAGGACGAATTCATGATAATCAATCCTACAAACAGGGACGATATACGCGAGAGGGCTATCGAGACCACCTCTGAGATAGTTCTCAAGTGCGGTAACCTGTCGGTCAGGATGGATGATGTGGCACAGGAGCTGTCGGTGTCCAAACGTACCCTCTATGAGATATTCGGTAGCAAGGAGGAGTTGCTCACTGAGTGCTTTAAGAGGCATACAGCCCTTATGTCCCGGACAATTGAGGATGAAATTAACCGTGAGGAGGATGTGCTGTCAGTTATTATAAATCATTTGGAGATAATCCTTAATGAGTCCGGTGAGACAGACCACAACAAGTTCTCGGATATGGACAAGTATCCCCGTCTCAAGAAAATTTTCCATGAGCATCTGGCTGATATGGCCAACCGTATGCGCTGTTTTATGGAACTTGGCGTAAAACAAGGCGTGTTCCGCGATGACCTGAATATGGATGTGCTGATGAAATCTTTCAGCGCTATGGGCACTATGGTCAACAAGGAATCCGAGAGCGGCCAGTTCCGTTACGATGAACTGATAGACGGAACCATAGTGGTGCTGCTCAGGGGTATAGCTACCCCAAAGGGTATGGAAAAACTGGATAAGTATAGGTATAAATCAAACAATAGATGATGAAGAGAGATTTTTTTAAAAGGGCAGGATTCCTGGTTGCAGCTGCACTGATTGCGGTTGCCGTCAACGCTCAGGAAACCGGCGGTGCACTGAAACTCACGCTTGACGATGCCCTGAAGATTGCCTTGAGTGAGAACCCCACCATCAAGGTGGCCGAGCAACAGATTGAGGTTAAGAAAATCAGCAAGGATGAGGCCTGGCAGGCACTCTTGCCCAGCGCCGATTTCAACGGAACGGTACAGTATACCGTGCTGGCAGCCGTGATGAAACTTAACGGAATGGAGTTCAAGATGGGTCAGGACAACACCAGTACATGGAACGGACAGATACAGGTAAGCCTGCCGCTGTTTGCTCCTACGGTTTATGCTACCATGAACCTTACCAAGAGTGACCTGGACAATGCCGTAGAACAGAGCCGCAGTTCAAAGCTGGATCTGGTCAATCAGGTTACAAAGGCCTATTATCAGGTTATACTGGCTCAGGACAGCTATGACGTGCTGTGCAAGAGCCTGGAGCAGGCGGAGAAGAACTTCAATGTGGTAAAGTCACTTTACGAACTGGGAGGTACCAGTGAGTATGACAAGATAAGTGCCGAGGTCCAGCTGCGCAGCCTGAATCCCACTGTCCTGCAGGCCCGCAATGCGGTGACGCTTGCCAAGCTGCAGCTGATGATCCTTATGGGAATGGATCCGGAGACGGAGATTGAGGTTGAGGGCAGCATGGAGGATTATGAGGACCAACTCTACATGGAGTCGCTTACAGCCGGAGACTACTCTCTTGAGAATAATACCAATATGCGTCAGCTCAAGAATAATGAGACTATGCTCAACCAGACTCTCAAGGTTCAGAAGATGAACTTTATGCCTACTCTGGCACTGGCCGGTACTTATTCTTTCCAGTCTCTTTACAATGACAACTGGAACGTAGGTGATTATACATGGGCCAAGAGTTCATCGATAGTGCTGTCACTTTCAGTGCCTATTTTCCGTATGGGTAACTTTACCAAACTGCGCAGTACAAAGTTGCAGATAAGCCAGCTGAGTCAGAATATTGACTATACAGAGAAGCAGTTGGGTATGCAGGTGCGCAGTTACGTGGACAACATGAAGGCCAATGCCGAGCAGGTGGCCAGTAACCATGAGGCCATTGAGCAGGCCGAGAAGGGACGTGAGATAGCCAGCAAGCGCTATGAGATAGGTAAGGGTACAATACTTGAACTTAACAACAGTGAGGTACAGCTTACACAGGCCCGTCTTACATACAGCCAGTCAATTTATAATTATCTGGCAGCCAAGGCAGACCTTGACAAGGTGTTGGGTGATGAATCAAAGATACCCGCTCCGAGCGATGACAAACAGTAAGTGAGGAAACAAATAAAACAAAAGATATGAAAGCATTCAGAATTTCAGGAATTGCAATCTGCTCCGTGCTCTTTTTGGCAGCCTGCGGGCAGAAGAATACAGAGTCTGCAACGGTTGCTCCGGCAGAGCCCGCAGCAAAACCGCTGGTGACACTTGCCAAGGTGGTCGAGGAACCCGTGGCTCAGATTCAGGTTTACTCCGCTACTATTGTGGGTGAGATAAAGAACAACATTGCTCCCGCCACTCCCGCACGCATTAGCAAGATTAACGTTGAGGTGGGTGACAATGTAAAGAAAGGACAGATTCTGGTCGAGATGGATGAGACCACTCTGAGCCAGCAGGAGATGCAGCTCAAGAATCTGGAGACAGAGTTCAACCGCATTGACCAGTTGTATCAGGTGGGTGGCGTTTCACAGTCCGAGTGGGAGAATATGAAACTGCAGCTGGAGGTGGCACGCAAGTCTCTCAAGACCCTGCGTGAGAATACCCGTCTGGCCAGCCCTATTGACGGTGTGGTTACCGCCAGAACCTATGACAACGGTGACCTTTACGGTGGCCAGCCCATCCTGGTGGTACAGAAGATTGCTCCCGTTAAACTTACCATCAACGTGTCAGAGCAGTACTACTCTAAGGTAAAGAAAGGTGATCAGGTAAAGATTGAGCTGGATGCATATCCCGATGAGACTTTTACCGGCAAGGTGTCACTGATCTATCCTACGGTTGACGCAATGACACATACTTTCCCGGTTGAGGTTATCGTGGCCAATGAGGATCTTAAGATACGTCCCGGTATGTTTGCCCGCGCAACTCTGAATATGGGTACACTCAATCACGTGGTTGTCCCGGATCTGGCTATCGAGAAGCGTTCCGGATCAGGTGACCGTTTTGTCTATGTATACAACAACGGTAAGGTCAGCTACAACAAGGTTGAGCTGGGTCAGCGTCTGGGTGACCGCTACGAGCTGATATCGGGCGTACCTAACGGAGCACAGATTGTTATTGAAGGTCAGTCCAAACTGTCCGACGGTAAGGAAGTAGAAGTTAAGAAGTAAACAGCCCGCTATATGAGTCTATACGAAGGATCGGTCAAAAGACCAATATTTACGGCGCTCTGTTTTGTGGCAGTGGTGGTGTTCGGCTTGTTCTCTTACTCCAAGCTGCCCATTGACCAGTTGCCCGATATAGAGTCAAACACCATCATGGTGTTTACTTACTATAATGGTGCCAATGCGTCGGATATAGAGAATAACGTGACCCGCCCGCTGGAGAATACACTCAACAGCTGCAGTCACATCAAGCATATAACATCACGTTCATCGGAGAACGTATCCGTAATCACGCTTGAGTTTGAGTTCGGCCACTCCATTGATGACCTTACCAACGATGTGCGTGACAAGCTGAGTATGATATCCAACTCGCTGCCTGACGGTGCGGGACAGCCTATCATATTCAAGTTCGATACCAGTATGATGCCTATCATGCTGCTCTCCGTTCAGGCTGGTGAGAGCCAGAGCGCCCTGTACAAGATACTGGATGAGAATGTGGTAAACCCTCTGGCTCGTATTCCCGGTGTGGGTACAGTATCAGTGAGTGGTGCTCCGCAGCGTGAGATTTACGTTTACTGCGATCCCGCCAAACTGGAGGCTTACAACCTGACCATTGAGGTTATTGCCGCCCTGATAGGCTCCGAGAACCGCAGTATCCCTGGCGGTAACCTTGATCTGGGTAATGAGACCTATGCACTGCGCGTGGACGGTGAATTCAAGGATCCGCGTGACATGGCCAACCTGGTTGTGGCTTCAATAGGCGGTCGTAACGTCTATCTGAGTGACCTGGCCGAGATTGTGGACCGTACTCAGGAGCGTGCCCAGGAGTCTTACAACAACGGTGTTCAGGGTGCCATGATGGTTATCCAGAAGCAGACAGGCGCCAATACGGTAGAGATCTGCCGTAAGGTGAATGAGGCTCTGCCGGCCCTGCAGAAGAACCTGCCCAGCGATGTCAAGATAGGTATGATCCATGACGGATCAGAGGATATCATACAGACAGTAAACTCTCTGGCAGAGACTATCCTCTACGCCCTGCTGTTTGTGGTGCTGGTGGTTTACTTCTTTACCGGCCGCTGGCGTGCTACAATGGTTGTGGCTATCACCATCCCGCTGTCCCTGATTGCATCGTTCATCTATCTTTTTGTAACTGACGGTTCGCTCAATATCATATCTCTGAGTTCACTGACCATCGCCATCGGTATGGTAGTGGATGATACCATTGTGGTATTGGAGAACATCACCACTCACATTGAGCGTGGCGCCAACCCCAAACAGGCCGCCATACATGCTACCAATGAGGTGGCCGTATCGGTTATGGCATCCACAATGACCATATTCGCAGTGTTCTTCCCCCTGACCATGATGTCGGGTATGGCCGGCGTTATGTTCAAGCAGCTGGGCTGGATGATGTGTATCATCATCGCCATCTCTTTGGTTGTATCACTGACACTGACCCCGATGCTCTGCTCACGCATGCTCAAGTTGGAGAAGAAGGGCAGCCGCCTGCATACTATCCTGTACCGTCCTATCCAGAAGGCTTTGGACGGACTGGACCACTGGTATTCAAAACTCATCGATGTGGCAGTACGCCACCGCAAGACTGTCGTGCTTATAGCCATAGTGCTGTTCGTGGCATCACTGTTCACTGCCGGAAACCTCAAGTCCGAGTTCTTCCCGTCCGATGAGCAGTCTCGTATATCGGCCACCATCTACATGCCTATCAACACCAATACCAACCGTTCAAGGGCGGTGGCTCAGGAGTTGTCGGATACCTGGATGGAGCGTTATGCCGATGACCTGGTTACCTGTAACTACCGTGTGGGTGCAGCCGATGAGAACAACACCTTTGCATCAATGCAGACCAACGGTACTCACATTATATCGTTCACCATCTCACTTAAGGAACTTGGTGAGCGCAATATTTCATCGGACCAGGTTGTGGCCGAGATGCGTGCCGACCTGAACGCCCGTCCCGAGATTGAGCGCTTTATGGTTACTGCCGGCGGTGGTATGAGCATGGGCGGTCAGTCAACCGCAGAGTTTGAGATCTACGGTTATGACTTTGGCGAGACCGATAAGGTGGCTGCCGATTTCCTGGCCGCAATGAAGAACGTGCCCGGCGTGGGTGAGGCTTACATAAGCCGTGACAACTACCAGCCTGAGTATGAGGTGGTGTTTGACCGCGAAAAACTGGCTCAGCATGGTCTGAACCTCTCTACCGCTGCCACATATCTGCGTAACCGTATATACGGTGCCACAGCATCCTATTTCCGTGAGGACGGTGAGGAGTATTATATCAAGGTGCGTTATGCTCCCGAGTACCGTACTGAACTGTCCGATATAGAAAATATCCTGCTTTACGGTAGCGGCACAAATGCCGTTCGCGTACGCGATGTAGGTCATCTTGAGGAGGTGTTCACTCCGCCTACCATACAGCGTAAGGACCGTCAGCGTATCAACACCGTTACCTGCGTAATTGCCGGCGGTGCTGCCCTGAGTGATGTGGTCAAGGCCGGTCAGGATGTGATTGCCGGAATGGAGTTGCCCGAGGGCGTAACAGTCCAGATATCCGGTGACTATGAGGACCAGCAGGAGTCATTTGCCGATATGGCTACCCTGGCACTGCTTATCATCATGCTTGTGTTCATAGTGATGGCCGCACAGTTTGAGTCCCTGACACTGCCGTTCATCATCATGTTCTCAATCCCGTTCGCACTGAGCGGTGTGCTGATAGCTCTCTCACTTACCGATACTTCCATCAACCTGATGAGTATGCTGGGTGCCATAATGCTTATTGGTATTGTGGTTAAGAACGGTATTGTGCTCATTGACTATACGGGTCTGTGCCGCGAGCGCGGAATGTCGGCCATTACGGCTACCGTCACTGCAGCCCGCAGCCGTCTGCGTCCTGTACTTATGACAACCCTTACCACTATTCTGGGTATGATTCCTATGGCTCTCAGCCATGGACAGGGATCGGCCTTGTGGCGCCCGCTGGGTATATCGGTAATAGGTGGTCTTACCGTATCAACCTTGCTGACCCTGATTCTTGTACCTACCCTGTACTGCATGTTCCAGAGCACCGGTATCAGGAAGGCCCGCCGCAAGCACCGCAAACAGCTTGAACTGGCCGCTTTCTGGGCCCAGAACAAGGATCAGTTCATTCATGACAAGACTGCAAAACATTAATCCGGTACAACTATGAAAGCAATATTTATAGCATTCGATCAGTCATACACAGAGCGAATAATCGACCTGCTTACAACCAGTAACTGCCGCGGCTTCTCCATGGTGGAGCAGCTGCAGGGCAGGGGCTCGGTCAAGGGTGAGCCACACTACGGCAACCACGCCTGGCCCTCAATGTGCTCGGGCATAATCACCATGGTTGATGACAACAAGGTGGATATAGTCCTGGAGAAACTCCATGCAATGGACGTAGCGACCGAAAAGCTCGGCCTGCGCGCCTTTGTCTGGAACGTGGAGAAGAGCATCTGAACGGAAGAGAATAGGGTTATACCCTTCTCAAAGCGGCCTTCGGCCGGCCCTCCCAAAACAAAAAGTATCGATTCCGAAACGTAGTTCCAGAATCGATACTTTTTGTTCCGGGCCCCTCCCACTGGTCACGAGGCCACTGAAAAAGTCCCTAGGATAGCATAGAAGATTAAATCTAATAATCCGCAAACTATTTCAATTATTTTTGGTGGTTTGCGGATTATTTATTATCTTTATATCATTGAAACACAAAGCGTTATGCTTCCAAATCAAGGTTCATTACACTTCTCGGACTACTCATCACTCTACGATATAGTAGTCCCAAAAGATAATAAGTTACGCCTGATTAACGAGCTTGTTGACTTCTCGTTCATCTATGACGAGCTTAATGACAGGTATTGTCAAGATAATGGCCGCATGGCCGAGGATCCTGTAAGGATGGTCAAGTATCTGATGATAAAAAGCATATCCGGACTGTCCGATGTGGATTTGGTTGACAAGTGCATGTACGACATGTCCTACAAATACTTCCTAGGGCTTGCTCCCGAAGACAGAGTCATTGAGTCCAGCACCTTGAGCAAGTTCCGCAGGATGCGGCTCAAGGACATGAATCTGCTGGACATGCTCATCAACAAGTCGATAGACATAGCCAAGGAGAAGGGAATCGAAATCAGCAGAAAGATTATAGTGGACGCCACTCACTCGTTGTCCAGGTCCAATCCCGTCCTTCCGGCCGGCGCACTTCAGAAACAGGCTAAGATACTCCGCAAGTCTGTGTATGAGGCGGATGCCAGTATGAGAGAAAAGATGCCACAGAAATATGAGGGTGATAATCTGGAGAAGGAGATGGACTACGTGGCCGGATTGCTTGCTTTCCTTAAGGACCAGAAAGTGGCAGTTCTGCCTACCGTATCGGAAAAGATAAACCTACTGGCAGAGATGATGGAAGACATCAAGGACCATTACACTGTATCTGTAGATCCCGATGCCCGCGTGGGACACAAGGCTGCCGACTCGGAGTTCTTCGGATACAAGGGTCATCTGGCCGTAGTCCCGGAACGCCTTGTCGTTGCCGCGACCATGACATCGGGTGAGAAAGGTGACGGACCCGAGTTGCCGACACTGATAAGTAAGGCTAAAAGGAACATCCCGGACTTGGAGGAGGTGATTGGCGACGGTGCTTACTCCGGTCAGGCCAATCTTGAAAATGCAGAGCGAGAAGAAGTGTCAATCATAGCTAAACTAAATCCTATTATCGCAAACGGAAATGTCAGGAATCACAGTGGCTTCACATACAATAAGGATGCAGGGATGATGGTATGTCCTGCCGGTCACATGGCAACCCGCAAGAACATCAAGGATCGAAGTTATGAAAAGAAGAACAAGCAAATCCGTTTCAGCTTCGACGTACACAAATGCAGGGTATGCAAGCATGCCGAAGAGTGCGGATACAAGGGAGGAAAGGAGATGAGATACAGCATAACTGTCTTGTCCGAGCAACAGGAAGACCTGAAAAGGAGGCAGGAGACAGACGAGTTTAAGGAAAAATACAAGGAGCGATACATTGTGGAAGCCAAGAACTCGGAACTCAAGCATCCCTACCACATGGACAGAGCCATCAGTTATGGACTGGATGCATTTACGATGCAGAGCGCCGTGGCAATCTTTACGTCCAATCTTGTGCGAATAAACAGGATACTGGCTGAAAAAGAGGGTAAATAAGCCCCCAAAAATTCTATTATCCATAAAACAACCCTCTGAGAATTGATTATCCAATAGAAAACCGAATATTTCAGAGGGCTATTCAAATATGCGATCCTTAGGGACTTTTTAAAGCAGGGACTTTTTCAGTGGCCTCCTGACGCGCCGAGGGTGGCGACGGTTTTCCGGACACATCCCTAAAGATCCTATCCAGAAAACTAACTTCAGCTCGTAAAGAAGGAAAGATTACCTCCTGAATGTATAGAACCAGAAATAGGATTCGTGGTTGGAGATGAAGGTGGAGTTGGATTGGAACTGGCGGGATTCTGATTTTAATGATTCCAGAGTCTTGCGAAATGAGTTGTATGATGACAACTCTTCGGCAAACTGATTGGGGAATTTGACGCGGGCGGTACTGTCGTTCAGTATTACCATGGCCTGCATATAATATTTTGGCAAAGTATTATAAGCATTCAGGTTGATTGTATCGGCAAATTCTTTCAGGTTTCCGTCCAGAAGGCATGATGCAAGGTAGGCTTGTTCAAGTCTTGTACCCTTAAGGGCTTTTGAAAGTGCTTTCGGATCAGAGACAGTGTATTTGAAGAGGTTTTCGCCTATCTGACTGCCGGCAGGGTTGTCATTTGATGGCAGTTGGAGCAAAGCTTTGGCACGCAGCAAATCAATACCTGGATCTGACTCCTCTTCATAACGGCCATAATCAAGCAAACGGGCATACTCCCCCCTGTTATACAGTTGTTCCATACGGAGACGACGGTGAAGATTCTCATCGGTATTACCCAGATATGATGTTATGGCAAAAAGCAGCGACAAGATCAGCAGGTTGCCAGCCAAAGTACGGGGGCGGTCATTGTATTCTGATTTAGGAACCGATGCTACTATCTTGCAGATCAGGAACAGCACAAACATGAAAGAACCTGATGCAATCCACACCGTAAGGTTTTGGCCAAACACAGACTCGCCGTCGTATCCTGCAATTATGCCCAGGAATGCTGCTGAAAGCAGATAATTGCAGGCATAAAGTCCTTTCTTGAAACGAAGTACGATTCGGCCCGGAATGGCAAGCAGCAACGCTATCAGAGTCAATGCCAGGCTTACCACAAAGTGATGGTTGAACATCCATATCCTCAGACCGTTATCGGCCGAAAACAGCACACTGTTCTCAGCCTGCAACAACTCTCTCTGGAAGAAAAAGAGCCAGCAGAATGCGAAAGCCCCGAACAGGGCTGCGCAAATCCAACGGATGCACTTGTCACAAGACTTTTTTTCCATTTTGTCTTACCTTCTTCAAAACTATAGCCGAACGGGCGGGAAGATATAATTTGAGCCACTCCTTACGTACCTTTTTATATAAGGGATCCATCAAGGTGAAATGCTCCAGTTTGTCATCAATACGACCGTATCCGCCAAACTCTATACTGTCACTATCCAGGACAGTCTTATACGAGCCTCGGGGTACCAGGAAACCGTAATCGGAGAATGAGCGCACAGGATTGAAGTTGAATACGAATACAAGGTCTCCGCGTCCGAAAGCCAGCACCTGGTCACCGTCATTATGCCAATACTCTACTACATCCTTGTTCTGGAAATTCCTGACAGAGCCTATCAGTTTCATCAATGCCCTGTCAAAATCGCCCAGCCATGAGTATGCAAGTTGTTTGTTGTCGATGAGACTCCACTGTCGGCGGGCGTATTTATGACTCCAGCCGTTGCCCTCGCGCGGGAAATCAATCCACTCGGGATGGCCGAACTCATTACCCATAAAATTCAGGTAACCGCCGTTGATGGTTGATGCAGTAACAAGCCTTATCATCTTATGCAGGGCTATGCCACGGGATGTCACGTCATTACCGCCGTCCTTGGTGAAGTGCCAGTACATATCGGCATCAACCAGACGGAATATCACGGTCTTATCACCCACCAGAGCCTGGTCATGACTCTCCACATAGGATATGGTCTTCTCATCCTTGCGACGATTGGTAACCTCCCAGAAAATGCCTGCCATAGACCAGTCCTCATCCTTCTTTTCCTTGATGGTCTTGATCCAGTAATCAGGGATATTCATGGCCAGACGGTAATCAAAGCCAAAACCGCCGTCATCAAACGGGGCTGCCAGTCCAGGCATACCGCTCACCTCCTCTGCAATGGTGATGGCACCCGGATTGAACTGATGTATAAGTCTGTTGGCAAGCATCAGGTAACAGATGGCATCATCGTCCTGATGGCCATTAAAGTAGTCGTCATAGTTGCAGAACGCCTCTCCCAGCCCGTGACTATAATAGAGCATGGATGTGACACCGTCAAAACGGAATCCGTCAAAATGGAACTCATCCAGCCAATACTTGCAGTTGGAAAGCAGGTAGTGCAACACCTGGTCCTTACCGTAATCAAAGCAGAGCGAACCCCATGCCGAATGCTCGTGGCGGTCACCCGGGAGGAAATACTGGTTGGGATCACCCGCCAGATTACCCAGGCCTTCATTCTCGTTCTTGACAGAATGGGAATGTACCAGATCCATGATGACCGATATGCCCATGCCGTGTGCGGTATCTATCAGTTCTTTGAGCTCCTCAGGGGTTCCGAAACGGGATGACGGAGCAAAGAAGCTGGAAACGTGATATCCGAAACTGCCGTAATAGGGATGTTCCTGGATGGCCATGACCTGAATGCAATTGTAACCGGCCTCTTTGACACGGGGCAACACATTATCTTTGAACTCTATGTACGTACCCACTCCCTCACGCTCCTGGGCCATACCTACATGGCACTCATATATGAGCAGCGGATCCTGTTTGGGCTTGAAGTCCTTATGCCTGAACTCATACTCATGCCCCGGATCCCAGACCTGAGCAGAGAATATCTTGGAGTTGTTGTCCTGTACCACGCGGCGGCACCATGCGGGAATGCGGTCACCCTGACCGCCGTTCCATTTTACACGCATCTTATAGTGCTGTCCGTGCCCTATCATGCCCAGCGGAATACGGAGTTCCCAATCTCCCGCATCATTGATGCGTTTGAGGCGGAAACGCTCCTGCTCTTCCCATCCGGAGAAATCACCTATCAGGAATATCTCTGTAGCATTGGGAGCCCACTCCCTGAACGTCCAGCCATCGGCCGTACGCTGAAGTCCGTAATAGAGATAGCCTGAGGCAAAATCCTTGAGGCTAACTTTTCCGCCGGTAAGCTGGCTTTCACGCCATAAAGCGTGGTCGTGCCGGCCTTCAATGGCACCTGTATAGGGTGTCAGCCAAGGGTCATTCTCTATTATCTTCAACATGGTTTCCTGATTTTGACTATAAGTTTAATGATACCGTCTTTGGTAATGGCCGGAGCATGTCCCTCACCGGGGAAGAACACGGTGAACATACCCTTCCTTACGTTGAGGTATGTATCGCACTGGCCGGGAAAGAATGCCACATCCTTTTCAGTACTGTAAGGTACCGAAGGAGCCGGCATGAAAGAAGCCGATATGAACCCCATCTCCTCATCGGATGAAATGGGAACCTGTATGTCAATATACTCCTTATGCGCCTCGATAGGCACCTCCTGACGTGTCAGGGCGCCCTGACGGTTAACATTGACAAAGAGGTCGTCACCCTGCAGTACAATCCTGCCCGGCTCAAGAGTTGAGAGATCGGTTTTTTGGAAGAAATCCAGGACCTTATCCATCAACGGACTGATATATCCGTATTTCTTCAGTCTGTCAAGCGTATCCAGTATCATAGTCTCAATATATTATCGTTCTTATCTTTTTTCCGGACTTATCCGTTACCGTAAATGTCCCGGTGCGGAAGCCCTCCTTGAAAACGCCCTCAAGGCGGGTACCGTCGGCCTCCTCGACAAGCCCCTTACCGTCAACCACACCATTCACAAAGGCGCCTTTGAACTTGGTGCCATCGGCCAGGCTCATTGAACCCTCACCGCAGGGAACGTCATTAAGCCATTCTCCATTGTATTTGTCACCGTTGCTCCATTTCATCTGACCTGTTCCTTCGCGGCGGTTTTCTTTCCACTCACCGTCATAGACAGAACCGTCATTCCATGTATATACACCCTTGCCATGCGCCATACCTTCCCTAAAAGAACCTTTATAGGAGTCTCCGTTGGCAAATCTGTATTCACCGTTTCCGGTAATTGTTCCGTTGCGGAACTGCCCCTTATATGTATCTCCGTTGGACATCACGCATGTGCCCGAGCCGTTCTCCACACCGTTATTCCAGGAACCTGAATATGAATATGTACTGCTTTTGTATTCCCCCTGTCCTTCACGCTGTCCGTTCTGCCAGGAACCGCGGTATTCGGAACTGTCCGACCAGCACATAAGTCCTGTTCCATGACGAAGGTCACCGGTCCATTCGCCGGAGTAATATGAGCCGTCAGCCCACATATAGACGCCTTTTCCGGCCCGTTCCCCATTCTGCCAGTTTCCCTTATATACGTCTCCTGACGCATACTGGAGCTCTCCCTCACCAGCTCTCTGATTGCTGTCCCAGAAACCCAGGTAGAGATCTCCGTTGGCATAATGACATATTCCGACACCTTTTCTGACTCCCTTCTCATATGCACCCTCATAGACATCGCCATTGGCATGATCCGTACGGCCGGTTCCATATGGCTTGCGCAGCCTCATCTGTCCGGTATAGACAGAACCGTCACTGAGCACAAGACGGTTTCTGATGCTGTCCTGACGTGCCATGGCAGGAAAAGAAACCAGAATGAGTATCAGGAAAAGTATGTCAGTCCTATGCTTCATATTGAATGTTCCTTCAGAAAGACCTCGGCGGCGGCCAGGTCATCGGGGGTATCGATGCCAATGGTCTCAACATCGGTCACTCCGACCTTGATACGATAACCGGCAGAGAGCCAGCGGAGCTGCTCAAGGCTCTCGGCCTTCTCAAGCGGAGCCTGAGGAAGTCCGGTAACGGCCTTGAGTACATCGGCCTTGAATGCATAAAGGCCGATATGTTTGTAATAGGTATGCCGTGAAGGCCACTCCTCCTGAGGAACGCCCCTGAGGTACGGTATGACACTGCGGCTGAAATAGAGCGCGTTCCAGTTATCATCAACCACGACCTTGGGGCTGTTGGGATTGGCCACCCTGTCAAACGGCGTGTCGGGTGTGAAGGGCTTGACAAGCGTAGCTATATCAGTATCGGGACTATTGAACAGTTCCTTTACAGTCTGCAACTGAGAAGGCTGGATAAAAGGCTCGTCACCTTGGATATTCACCACCACATCAGCCTTGACACCGCATTTGCAGAACGCCTCGAAACAACGGTCCGTTCCGCTCTTATGGTCACTGCGGGTCATCACAGGTGTGAAACCGCCTTCCTTTACGACATTGAATATACGTTCGTCATCAGTTGCCACATACACGTGGTCAAACACTTTGGCTGCCTGCTCGCAGACGCGGATTATTACCGGTTTGCCGCCTAAAACCGCGAGGGGCTTGGCCGGAAAACGTGTTGATGCGTAGCGGGCTGGTATGATTGCTGCAAATTCCATCAGAAAGATTCTATCGAGTAGTTATCAATTTCACTGTCAATGTGCATATCTCCGGCACATGGATCATAATCCGCGGGAATGTCGAATTTTGTGCTCGGCAGATAACCCAGCACAGCCGAATCGGCATATACCTTGTCCATGAACATACCGAATACGGGGAGAGCAGCGTGTGCGCCCTGGCCGTGATCCATATCGTCAAAGTGGATGTCACGGTCCTCACCGCCTACCCAGCATCCTGCAACCAGATCGGGAGTATAACCCATGAACCATGCATCCGAATGGTTATCGGTAGTACCTGTCTTGCCGCCGCAGGCCACCTTGCAGAAAGTGGGGAACAGACGCGAACTGCGCAGACGTGTTCCGGTACCCTCCTCCACAACGGCACGCATCATGTCAACCATCTTGAACGATGATTCTTCACTTATCACCTCATTGCTGTGCGCAGTAAACTGAGCGATTATATTACCCTCGGCATCCTCGATACGTGTCACGTAAAGAGGATTGGTACGGATTCCATGATTCACAAAAGCGGTGTATGCGCTGACCATCTCCTGAACCGATACGTCACAGGTACCCAAACAGAGTGACAGGACCGGTTCGATGGCCTGGTTGCGGAGTCCGAACTCATGCAGAAGATTTACGAAAGCATAAGGACTGAGCTGGCTCATTAGCCAAGCAGTTACATTGTTGTTGGAACGGGAAAGACCCCACTTGAGTGAAACCAACTGTCCAAGCATGGATTTTCCGTCGTCCTTGGGCTGCCATATCTGACCCGACTCGGTCAATATTGTCTGTGTCTCGTTCACGCACTGGTCACAGGGAGAGAAACCGCTCTCCATAGCCAATGAATAGAGGTAAGGTTTCATCGTAGAACCCACCTGACGACGTCCCATCGTTACCATATCGTATTGGAACGCACGGTAATCCGGGCCGCCTACATAGGCCCGTACGAATCCGGTCCTTGGTTCCATACACATAAACCCTGTTCGCAGATAGAATTTCATATAGCGGAGCGAGTCCATAGGAGTAAGTACCGTGTCGATGTAACCGTCATATGAGAACACGGACATCTGACAGGGGGTATCAAATACCCTGCGTATGGAATCCTCCGAAACACCTTTGGCATTAAGGGCACGGTAACGGTCGGTATCCCTCATGGAGCGATCCATGATACGCCTGATTTCATCGGCCGATAGATTCCTGGTGAACGGGGCGCTCTTAAGCCCCTTCTTGGCCTTGAAGAAATCCGGCTGAAGATAATCCTGAAGCTGGGCAGCCACAGCCTCTTCGGCATACTGCTGCATGCGGGAGTCTATTGTAACGTAAACTTTCAGTCCGTCAGTATAGAGATTGTAGGGCTCACCGTTCTGATTGAAGTTCTTGTTGCACCAGCCGAACAGAGGATCCTGCTCCCAGTCTATGGAATCCTCGTAGAACTGCTGCATCTGCCATCCGCGGTAATTCTCTCTGACCGGTTTCTGCTTTCTCATGACGGAACGCAGATATTCGCGGAAATAGGTAGCCTGACCTACTGCGTGGTCTACCTTATGGTAATTGAGGACCAGATCGGTAGCCTGAAGAGAGTCCGTCTCGGCCTCCCCCAGAAAACCGGCCTTTTCCATCTGACTGAGCACCACATTGCGACGTTCCCTCGTCCTTTCGGCCCTACGGAGCGGATTGTAAAGGGATGAGTTCTTACACATACCAACGAGCATGGCAGACTCCTCTGCATTGAGCTCGGAAGGAAGCTTGCCGAAATAGGTCCTTGAAGCGGTATGTATTCCGATGGCCCTGTTTCCGAAATCGTATTTGTTCAGATAGAGGGCCAGGATTTCCTCCTTGGTGTAGTAGCGTTCCAGTTTTACTGCAACCACCCACTCAGTAGGTTTCTGGAGTGCTCTCTGTAGCGAATTGCGTGCTACATGCTCGGTATATAGCTGCTTGGCGAGCTGCTGAGTCAGCGTACTGCCGCCGCCGGCACTTCTCTGTTGAAGTATCACGCGTTTGACGATTGCTCTGACCAGAGCCTTCAGATCGATACCTGAATGATCCTGGAAACGGACATCCTCAGTAGCGATGAGAGCTTTTACCAGGTATGGTGACAGCTCATCGAAATCCACCCAGACACGGTTATCCTCGGTACGGGCAAAAGTACCCAACGTAACGCCATCGGCAGATATGATCTGGGTAGCGAACTTGTCGATAGGATTCTCAAGGTCCTCAACCGAAGGGGCATTGCCGATCCAGCCCTTGCTCAGGCCCTTGAAAATCAGGTATACGGAAAGGATTCCGACTGCAAAAAACAGCCATAATCCCAAAAGAACACGCTTTACGGTCTTGCTCATTACAATTCTTTCTCACTAATCAATATTCTACAAATATAGCTTAAAAACATTGATTGGAAAACACTCTTAAGGCAAAAATTGGCTTTTTAGGGAAAGTTATTAACAGACACTCTTATAGTTGTTATTTTCTTAGTAATTTTGTGCTCCCGAACAAACTATAAACAAATGGACCAAACAGGCAGAAGTCTGATTTCGCTCGAAGGGCTCGACAGGGAGGATATTCTCTGGCTTCTGGGACATGCAGCCAAATTTGAAGCCAACCCCAACAGCAAGATCCTTGATGGGAAAATCGTAGCAACATTATTCTTTGAGCCCTCCACCAGGACAAGGCTCAGTTTTGAAACCGCAGTCAACCGCCTTGGCGGTCGCGTAATAGGTTTTTCCGATGCCGCAACCACCAGTTCATCAAAAGGCGAGACTCTTAAGGACACCATAATGATGGTAAGCAACTACGCCGACCTGATCATTATGCGCCATTATCTGGAGGGAGCGGCCAGGTACGCAAGCGAGGTTTCGCCGGTGCCCATCATCAACGCCGGCGACGGAGCCAACCAGCATCCTTCACAGACCATGCTTGACCTTTACTCCATGCTCAAGACACAGGGACGTCTGGATGACCTGCACATTCACCTTGTGGGTGACCTAAAGTACGGCCGCACCGTACACTCTATGCTCACAGCAATGAGATTCTTCAACCCCACCTTCCATTTCATCTCCCCCGATGAACTCAAGATGCCCGAGGAATACAAGGAGTACTGCCGCAACAACGGCATCAGGTTTGAGGAGCACACCCGTTTTGACGAGGAGACCATAGCCGATGCAGATATCCTTTACATGACCCGCGTTCAGCGTGAAAGGTTCACCGACCTCATGGAATACGAGCGCGTCAAGGATATGTTCATCCTTAAGAATGATATGCTCCGAAGCGCCAAGTCCAACCTGAAGATACTGCATCCGCTCCCCCGCGTAAACGAGATAGCCCAGGATGTTGACTCCAATGAGCACGCATATTATTTCCAGCAGGCCAAGAACGGCTTGTACGTACGCGAGGCCCTGATCTGCAATGCACTCAACCTTCTAAAATGACAGATATGGAAAAGACAGGAAAATCAGAATTGCTGGTAGCGGCATTGGAGAACGGAACTGTTATCGATCATATCCCGTCTGACAAGGTATTTGACGTGGTTAACCTGCTTAACCTGACCAACATCGACACCCCGATAACCATTGGTGCAAACCTGAGCAGCCGCAAAATGGGCAGCAAGGGAATAATAAAGATCGCCGACAAGTTTTTTTCGGAAGAGGAGTGCAGCAAACTGTCGGTCATCGCACCCAACATCGTGCTCAACATAATACGCGACTACGAGGTTGTAGAGAAGAAAAGGATATCCATGCCCGATGAGGTACGCGGTATAGTGAAATGCGGCAACCCCAAATGCATCACCAACCATGAACCCATGCAGACGGTATTCGATGTGGTAGATAAGGAAAGCGGAACCCTTCGCTGCAGGTACTGCAACAAGGACATACACAAAGGTGAAATAAAACTCCTTTGACAACATGAAACTGCGTTTGATAACATCGGTAACGGCATTGCTCCTGTTTTCGGCTGCCCATGCGCAGTTCCTCAGCAGGAACACACTTCCCGCCTTCTCCTACAGTTGGGGAGCCAAGGTGGGTTTTGACGCCAACGCCACATATGTAATCGACGCCAACATAGAGGGACACGAACTGACGGAATACACACAGGACACCCAGGTAGGTAACTTTTCGGCTTTTATTATCAGGCTCAGTTCCAGAAGTTTATTCTTCCAGTCCGGATTAGGATTAAGTTTCAATAAGTCGTGTTTTTACATTGACCTGAACAGTTGGAACCCGGAATCCGAGACCAAAAGAGAAATGTCATGCTCTTACACGTTCAAGTCCCTGACCCTTCCGCTTCAGGCGGGCTATCACATCGTAAACAGCCCGCCCTATTGCATGTCAGCCTATACGGGACCACGTTTCCATTACACTCCCCAAAAGTTCTACCAGGTACAATACCAGAATCTTGAGCCTTACCAGTTCACAGACTCCCCCACCGAACTCATCATGGGTTGGACGATCGGATTGAGCATAAACATCGGAAGGCAGTTTCTGGACTTTGAATACGAGGCCACCATCAACCCCATATCCGGACCGATGACCGACCTCAGCAACACAGACCCGGCACCCGACTACAGATTGAACAAGCGCCTGGGAATAATGTCGTTCTCATACGGAATAATGTTTTGAACAAGAAACCAACACTATATTAAAATGAAAAGAGATCAAGAGATTTTTGACATCATTGAGCGCGAGCACCAGCGCCAGGCAAAAGGCATTGAGCTGATTGCTTCAGAGAACTTTGTCAGCGACCAGGTTATGCAGGCTATGGGTTCATGCCTGACAAACAAGTATGCCGAAGGTTATCCCGGCAAGCGTTATTACGGAGGTTGCGAGGTAGTTGATGAAGCTGAAAACCTTGCAATTGCACGCATCAAGAAGTTGTTCGGAGCTGAGTACGCAAACGTACAGCCTCACTCTGGCGCACAGGCCAACGCCGCAGTGCTTCAGGCAGTTCTTATGCCGGGTGAAACATTCATGGGTCTCAACCTGGCACATGGCGGTCACCTGTCACACGGATCTGCAGTAAACTCATCAGGTATCCTCTATCACGCTGTAGGATATGACCTGAATCCTGAAACCGGCCGTGTAGACTACGACAAGATGGAGCAGTTGGCACTCGAGGTTAAGCCTAAGCTTATTATCGGTGGCGGCTCAGCCTACTCACGCGAATGGGATTATGCACGCATGCGCAAGATTGCCGACGAGGTAGGTGCCCTGCTTATGATCGATATGGCTCACCCCGCAGGACTCATCGCAGCAGGTCTGCTCGAGAACCCTGTAAAATACGCCCACATCGTAACCTCTACAACCCACAAGACACTTCGCGGACCACGCGGCGGTATCATCCTGCTGGGTAAGGATTTTGAGGATCCCCGTGGTCGCAAGACTCCCAAGGGCGAGACCAAGATGATGTCACAGCTCATTGACTCTGCCGTATTCCCCGGCACACAGGGTGGTCCTCTGGAGCACGTGATCGCAGCCAAGGCCGTAGCATTCGGCGAGGCTCTGCAGCTCGAGTTCAAAGAGTATCAGATTCAGGTTCAGAAGAACGCAAAGAAACTGGCCGAGGAGTTGACAAAGCGCGGATTCACCATCGTATCAGGCGGTACAGACAACCACAGCATGCTGGTTGACCTGCGTTCAAAGTACCCCGACCTGACAGGTAAGGTTGCAGAGAAGGCATTGGTTGCAGCCGATATTACCGCAAACAAGAACATGGTTCCGTTTGATTCACGCAGTGCATTCCAGACATCAGGCCTCAGATTCGGCACTCCCGCAATCACAACTCGCGGCGCCAAGGAGGATCTGATGGTTACCATCGCAGAGATGATTGAGGAAGTTCTGAATGATCCCGAGAACGAGGCTGTAATCACAAAGGTGCGTGCCCGTGTAAACAGCATCATGAAGGATTACCCCATGTTCGCTTATTAAAACAGGCTGAGACCTTTTCAGCGGCACGATATAAGCCCGGCCAAATAGGTCGGGCTTATTACTTTTAACAAAAACAATCTTTTACAATTTTGTAATTTGTTTTGCAGAATCGTAAATAATTTATATATTTGCAACGCATATGCAATTAAACAATATGAAAAGGACTTTCTTAACAAGGGCATTTTTACCGATTGTTGTTTTCACAATCTTTTCTTGCACAGCAAATGATGAATTCCAGTCATTTGACGGATTTGAAAAAAGCAGGGATGTAAGTTTTGACATCGCTATCACCAGAGATGGAAAGATAAGCACAAGGTCAGACGGAGGATACGGCAATATAGTAACTGAAACAGACAAGGACGCAAAGCTTGACCCGAGCAAGCCTTTCGGACTTATGGGCGTGGATCCGGAGACCTATGCGGTGCTGATAAACAACCAGCGGGTATTTGAAACCGCCGGAATCAGATCAGCTACATTTGATTCCAGAAACTGGCACAGTACAGAAAACATTATGCTGAGCGCCTACTACCCCTATGTAGACGAGACTGAATTCATGAACGGGAACAGGGCTTATGTGATACCATACCGTGCAGAAGAGACCAAAGCGGGCCCTCTCGTATCAAACAGCGTTCAGCACCGTTTGTCATACCTGGACATAATACCTCTGGTGTTCCGCCACATAACCAATGATATTGGATTCAGGATATGTGACATCACATTTGACCCTCAGTTACAAGGGCACATCAGACTCAGGAAACTCTCCGCGCACAACTTTGCCACGGAAGGATTCTATCTGGACTCCATCGGCAACAACAAGGGAATGTGGATTCAGAAAACCGTTTGCCCGGAGATAGGAGTATTTGAAGGAAACGCCCGAGTCGGTTGCGGTGCTGAAAATGAAATGTTTGTAGGTTTTGACAATCTTGTTTCGGACAGGAAGCTCAGCAGCCGTTTTTATGCCGTTCCCGAAGACATCAAGATGGGAAAGCAGTATATAGAGGTGGTATTTGACGTTGATGAATTCGAATACGACGGACACAAGTACAAGGAACTCAAGAACCAGGTACAGAAATTCCCCTTGTACGGAGTCCTTAACGGAAACAGTTGTATATGCGGCAAACAATACACATTCCATCTGGGTCTTGATCTGGGTACACTGTATCAACCCATTGAATTCACCGCATCAGTTTCCGACTGGGAGCACAACTACGGAGTTGACATAAACAGCGTGTGGGGAGAGAACAAGATATATGAAGATAATGATTTCTTCTGATTAAGAACCGACCAAGATGCTTACTGCCGCGCTGTCATTCCTACCCTGTATAACTTGCCTTTTCTGGCTGGTCCTGAACCCCCTTATCCGCAAAGCGGACCAAGAGTCCAAGACTCTTGAGCTGTTATTGGCGGTTATGGCCCTGGCTACAGTGCCTGATGTGTGGAGGGTTTGCGGCAATGACATTGCAGCAGTTTCCATTTACCTGTCCAAACAGTTTTTTGCAGTCATCACAATACCGTCAATACTGGCATATATCCGGGTTCAGACACCCGCCTTATCACGTAACAGCTCGGTACAGGCGTGGCTTGCAGTTCCGGTGGCGCTGATTTTTGCCCAAGTCATCCTGATCATGCTCATCGGCCCAGACGATTTCATAAGTTGCATAAGGGACTATCCGGCATTCACTGCAGCAGGATCCGGAAAAGAAGGACATCTGATACAGTTATGCACCATATGGATTTATGACACCGTGCTTGCCATTCAGTTCCTGCTGCTCACCGCAACAGTAATCAGAGAGAGCCGGGAGAACCCCAACGCTCATTTATTCAATTGCCTGGCATTGTCAGTAATATTTATACTGCAGGATGCCGCAATACCGTTTGACGCATCCCTGCTCCGCATCCTGACACCGCTGATATGGATAATCCTCTCCATAGCCATCTATTATACATCATACTACGACCTGTTCCGTTCATCGGACAACTACTCATTCAAGGTTCTGCTGAATGACATCAGCACAAACAACAGGAATGAAGGCCTCAATAAGGCAACGGATTCCACCCCTGCTTCCGGAAAGCCGGCCGATGGCAACAGTCAGATGATGGCCGATGAGGACAGCCTGCGAATCAGATTCGAGGATCTGATAGTAACAGAACAACTGTTTCTGAAACAAGGCATCAGGATTTCCGATATAGCAGCCATGCTGGAAACCAACAGGACATACATATCCAGGCTGGTCAACAACACATACAACATGAGTTTCTCGGACTATATCAACACTCTGAGAATTGACTATGCCGAACAGTATCTGCTGCATCACAGGGACGCCCGGCAATCAGACCTGGCTGCGGCATGCGGTTTTCCGAATGCATCGGCATTCAACAACGTATTCAAGAAAATAACAGGCGTGACCCCCAAAAAATGGTTGGCCACGAAATCATAGACAAATAAGGCGTTAGCATATTATGGACAATCCTAAAGACTATTCCAAGTACACGGTTCTCATCGTTGATGACATACCGGTCAACATTATCCTTCTCAAGACAATGTTGGCAAGAATCAATGTGCAGATACTCACGGCAGTAGACGGCGGACAGGCTTTGGAAACGGTCAGAAAACTCAAGCCGGAACTGGTGCTGCTGGACATACAGATGCCTGTAATGAACGGGTTGGATGTATTGAAGAAAATGAAGAACAGCCCCGAGCTTAAGGATATTCCGGTCATTATGGTTTCGGCATACACATCGCCGGAGGATATAGAACAGTCCATGAGCCTTGGAGCATCGGGGTTTATAAAAAAGCCCGTCATTATGGACATTCTGCTCTCCAGCGTCACTTCTGAACTGGACAGGATTTGATTTATTTCAAATTCTTGATTATATTTGCCCAAAATAACAAAGGACTATAATATGACACCTACCGACATCAAGAATATTGATCTGTCCAAGCATACCGTGCTGGCAGTTGACGATATACCCATGAATCTGTTGTTGATAAGCAAAATCCTGTCACGTTTGAACATATCAATAAGCACCGCCGCAAACGGCAGGGAGGCTCTGGATTTCATTGCAAAGAAAAAGCCGAGTCTGGTCCTTCTGGACCTTATGATGCCCGAAATAGACGGTTATGAAGTTCTGAGAAGGCTTAGAGAGGACCCTGAGACAAAGGATTTGCGGATTGTCATCCTGTCGGCCCTGAATTCAAATGAAGATATCGTGAAGGGATTCAATCTCGGTGCAAACGATTTCATTACAAAGCCCATAATACTGGAAAAGCTGACAAGCTGTGTAATCACCCAGCTTCAGCTGGTTGAACTTGCAGGGAAATAATCAGATGTGAATTCCCTTCTCCTTCATTTCCAGATCGGCTTTCTTCTTCTCATCCATAAGCAACATAAGGAGCCACTCGCTCTGTTCTTTGCTCATGCCGATATCACGGCAGGCTGACTCATATCTGTTGAGCACCGCCTCCTGATACCGATGATATGTGACCGATTTCTTTATCTCCTCCTCAATGGTTTCATGTTCTATCCTGTAACTGTCCTCGTAATAATCCCGATATGACCTTTCCGTAACCAGTTTAAGGCAGAAATAGAACATAGCACCCGTAAGGATCACTATTCCCGCCACGCCGAGGAACAGAGATACCTTCTGAATAAGGGACATCATTGCCAACACTCCGCCGACAAGAAAGCACAATACGGCAAAAACCAGATAACGGTTCTTTATAACGAAGCCTTTCAAACCTCCTGTTTTCATATCAGATCAATATTTTGCCTGTTCTGTAACACCTTTATTTTCATCTCATTCTCAATCTCCTTGGATTCCATTGCCTTACGATATGCATTGCGTGCCTCCAGTTCACGTCGGTTCCTTTCACGCAAATCATCCAGACTCTTGTTAAGACTCCACTGCGAGAACTGAATTGCGACCGTAACCAATGCGAACAGCATCAGGAATCCGAACATGATGGACATCTCCTGCTGTGACTTGAGACGTTCGGCCTCCAGTCTTAGACGGGCATTGTTCAGCTCTGCATCCAGGATAGCCATATCCTCATTCTGTACTGCTATGTATATGGAATCCTTGGTATTCATAAGGCTGTTCAGCTGGTCATATGCATTATAATAGTCATTGTCCATCACAAATATGAGGCTTTTCTGGCCGAAACGCTCCTTGTCGGTGGTAAGAGAATCGGATTTGATCAGGGCTTCACGGAGCAGTCCCTGAGAGCGAAGCCAGCATATCTCTATCATAAGTCTGGTATCGCGATCTGTCTGCGAGTAATACAACGGAGTATGTACCAGCTCAGAGTACACACTGTCAAGGGCCTCTTTCTGTCCCTGGGCATCATACAGATATACCTTAGTCATCAGTGTCTTGACCCTTAGTGAAGGATAGAAATCCTGGAATTCCTCGGCCATGGAACAATACTTTTCGACCTCGTCAAAACGGCCCATCCTTATCAGTTCGCGGGCTATAAGGTTATAAATAACAGGCAACTCCTGTTCCTCCTTTGCGAGCTTGCAGTATTCAGCCGCTTTACTGAAATTGGCAACGGCCAATTCCGAATTGGAGCGGAATGACTGTATGAGTCCGATCACCCTATGCGAATACATCTGCCCAAGGTTGCTTCCCGCCCGTGCGGCGAAAGAGGACATGGCGCGCGCCTCGAGCATAGCGTCCGATATATTTCCAGACATAATCAGCATATTACAGTAATCATGCATGGTAAGGAAGTAAAACTCCCTCATAGGCAGGTTGTAATCCGACATGGACTTGAGTTCCGCCACTATCTCCCTGACACGCACGGTATCGTTCCGGATGAATCTGGGCGGCAGTTCCAGCGACAGGGCCAGCATCCGGATTCGGGAATCGCTCTTATGCTGTCCGTAGCGGTAAATGGAATCGGCCAACTGTATGTTGGATTCTTCAAACTGTCTGATACGCCCGCCGGCATACTTCAGATACAGTTCATTGCCTACTCCGAGACGGTTTCTTATCTGTCCGGGAGAATTAATGAACGGGACGCTCACCAAAAGCAGCAGCAACAATCGTCTGACCAAACAGTTCATACCGTCAGTTTTTGATATAAGCCTTGAAAGTGGAATGGAAGCAACTGCCAATTCCCGGTTTACTCTCAACGCCCACCGTTCCATCCATTTTCTCGGTAATCATTTTGGCAATGGTAAGTCCCAGACCCACACCGGTTTTGAACATATCATCCTTCCAGAAAATATTGAAGACCTTATTCAGCCTGCGACTCTCGATTCCGCAGCCTGTATCATCTACAGAAAGCCTGACGCTCTCATCGCTGATATTGTAATGCCACCCCAGCCAAACCGTACCCTTCTCCGTAAACTTGAAGGCGTTCTTAATGTATTGTCCCATAACAGCCTGTACCCTTATTGGGTCGATAAGCGCAAATACATGGTCACGTCCCGGTTCGAATACGAAATCCAGGTTGGAGGGTTTCTTGTCGTACCACTCGTCAAAAATGCTTTTCATGAGAGGCGCGATCTCCGTCTCCACGGGATTGACATCGACCCTTCCGCTTTCAAACCGCGAGAACTGAAGGATATCCTCTATCATCTCCCCAAGCAATGCGGAATTCTCCCTTATAAGTTTCACTATCTCATCCCGTTCCTCTCCCTGTATCAGGCCGTCATCGGTACTGAGAAGTTGTGCGAATCCAAGTATCGCATTGAGCGGAGTGCGGATCTCATGGCTGATATTCATAAGGAAAGTCTCCTTGTTGGTAATCTCCTCGGCCACTAATGCCGCTTCGGTCATATACTCGTTATATACTACCGTATCATTGATGTCAATCACTATACCCGACAGGCATTCAAGCATTTCCAGGCGATGCTCCTCTGTTTTTGCCATATTCAAGTTGGGTCTGAACTGCCACCACCTGTAGCTCTTACCCTCATCTTTGGTCAGACGGAAATCCTTGGTCAATACAGGTTTGCCCGATGCCAGAGACGCCAGCAGTTCGGCAAAGGCATCAGAATCATCAGGATGCAGCATCGGCTCCAGTTCTATAAGGTCATCGGCAGAACTGATAATTATGCAATCGGCATTCTGGAGTGCCATATCAAGCATTATACGCTCATTGCCTATTTCATCCAGGGCATTCTGCAGCTCGGCATCCCTCTTGCGGAAAAGCATATGAAGTCCGGAATACAGCAAACCTATGAACAGCAGGATGTCAAACAATATCATCAATATGAATCTTACCGGATGCTGTACCCTCCATGGAGCCCTCACAATGATGAAATCGTTACAGAAATCGCCATATTTAAGATTCAGGAGTTCCATTGCCATCCAGGACATATAATAATTAGCCTGGTGTTCCTTAATAGGAAGGCTTCCCGCAGATTCTCCACGGAGTATCTGTGCCACATATGCAGCCTGATCCCTTGCGACCGTCTCATACGAAGCGAAGTATCCGCACAAGGCGCGTCTGGATCCGTCACCGAAACCGTCTCTCACAGCCGAGAACTGAGGTTTTAACGTCTTACTGAGAACCTGTTCATTGTCAATATCTCTCTTGACAGTAAGGAACGGAGTCATTGTAAGGCTGTTAAGAATCTTGACTCTGTGCCTTTGATAATCACCGTCACTGCGATAATCATTGAGTTCGGGAGAGGCATTGGAGAATACGTTTATGAATATGGAATCCTTATACTTCTCGGCCAACTGGTCAAGAGGCATATCCTTGATGTGATAATCCATATTATTAACGTACGGAGGCCTGTTCAACTCATTTCTCAGCCTTTCTCTGATACGGTTGTCATATTCAGTAGTATCGAGTTCGATGACAACCACGTTTGAATACATAGGCTGTCCGGGAACCGCGGTATAATGGGCCATGCGGACCGCAAGTTCAATATTACGCTGAATATTGAGCAGATCCGTGCAGACTGCGATATTGGTACTGCGTCTTATAAGGGACCAGTCCGGACAACGCAGTCCTGCGGCAACCATAGGTATGCTGTCTACAGGCGGCAGCCATTTCCCGTACTCTCCGTTCAGATAGAGGCTGAGAGTCCTGTCATCAATGCAGCAAACCACATCCGGAATCCATTTATCATCATTGAGTCGTTTGAGTGAAGCCTCCAACGCCTCCGACTGGGCCATATCAAGATGTCCGGACGAATAGACATTCCTTATATCAGCCTTAATGCCGTTATCTTCAAGGGACTTGGAAAGCGTTTCCTCATAAATCCTGTAATTTCTGAAAACGGAATCATAGACAAACAGACAGAGGACATTATACTTCTTGTCATCATGACGCACACGATCATTCCTGTTCCCATTGAGGCAGCCCGCAAGCAGGAACGGCAGAATCATTATTATGACAAACAGCCTTTTCATCATAGCTATGCGTCGTTTTGAGTATTGTCAATCGGCAGACGGAACCAGAAACGGCTTCCCTGCCCCAGCTTACTGGTAAACCCATACTGGCCGTTCTGCTTCTCAATGATGGAGCAGCAGATGTCAAGTCCCAGTCCGGTACCTTTATAATTACCCTTGGCCATTCCGAAACGCTGACGTACAAGAACGCTATCCTCCTCGCTTATTCCGATTCCGGTGTCCGATACAAACACCTCGATGCAATTCTCATTCTCCAGTACCGTCCAACCTAATGTAACAGAGCCCTGAAGGGTGTATTTGAATGCATTACTCAGGAAATTGTTGATGACCTGACTGGTTCGTATCGGGTCGGCCATTATCATCACATCATCGCCCTGATAAGGCTCATACCTGAACTTAAGGTGAGAAGGACACAGAATCCTGTTGGTATGGTAACTGTCATTCACAAGTTTTGCGGTGCTTATCCTGCGTATCTTGAAAGACATCGAGTCTGTACTGTCGGAGGGTTTCCGGACAGCCTCATCGATGAGGTCAAGCAATTGGTCAGTGTTATCCTGGATAAGCGACGCGAAAAGCGCCCTGTCCTCCTGACTGCATCCTTCGGCCAGCAGCTGGGCGAAACCCGAAATGGCATTGAGTGGAGTACGGATATCGTGGGTTATATTGGCTATGAAATTCTCTTTTGAGATAACCTCTTCGGCCCTTATTGCAGACTCCTGCAGATTCTTTTCAAATTCAACTATCTTATCCACGCTTATGACGAATCCTATTATCATATCCCCCGTCTCATTCTTACGGAACGAGACTTCCCACCAATGCCAGGTGCCGTTGAGCATCTTGGCGCGGACACGGACTTTTGCCTTTTCGGATTCTGCAGGAACCACGCCCGAACAAATATCGAATGAACCGTAACTCTCGGGGGCCACATATTCATTGCGATACTCGTTCAGTTCCCATTCATGTGAAAGCGATACGCTTTGTGAGCTGTGAAGAAATGCTATCCTGCCGTTTTGGACACGATAGAACATTGAATCGCTGCCCTCAAGTACCAGAAGGCGCCGCTGTGTCTCCTGTTTGAGCAACGCAATGGCATTCTCTCTCTGACTGTTGCGTTTACGGAGCCTGACTCCGGTCAGATGAGACAGCAACAGGGCCAGCAGGATGACGCCCAGGGATACCAATGAGATGAAAAGAACCTTATGGGAAACCACGAACGGAACATTCACAATCAGGAACTGCTCATTGAAATCGCTGTAATTGAGAGGCGGATCCATCTGGCTCATGGCATCCCAATCCATATAATAATCTTTCCTGTGTGTCTCTACCGGAATATTCCGGGGACTGTCACCTCTGAGAATTCTGACTGCCGAATAAACCTGATCAGATATCTGTGTTTCCACTCCGGTAAAATAACCGCATAGGAATTTGGGGCGTTCATATTCATTCTCGCCGTCACCCGTTTTTTTATTATCCAGCAGGTTGCTGAAACTGCCGAACTGCTCACGGATGCAAGTTACCTGAGGAATACGTGTCAGATCTATAAGGCTATTGCTGAAAAGGTCATATTTTACCTGAATATGTCCCTGACGGCCCTCAAAAGTATAAGATTTGCCGATATCGGAATTTCTCAGACCCTCCTCATTGCCGTACTTATCATCATTCATGTATACGGGGCGGTTCTTCTCGGGGTCAGCCATACAAACAAAACTGACTATAATCTTGTCCCCGTAAGCCGATGAAGAGAGGTCCTGCAAACCGATATGAAAATCGGAGTTGTTGATAAAGAAGGCGGTATCCGATATGTTTTCATATAACCGTTCACGCAATTCATCCTGATAGTCACCGTAATCGAGTTCCACTATAGGATTGCCCGGAAAGTTAAGGTTCTTGTAGAGATTGCAGTTGGCTGCCAGGTCAACAGGATCACGCCATCCTGTAAGCAGCGGATGATCCTGATGACGGAAAGTGGATGCCGACACTCCGGCGAACACAGACGGAACGGTCTTGAAAAGGATATCCTCTTTATTAAGTATGTAATGGAAAGCCAGGTCATCATTTACAAGAAGTATATCAGGCTTATAACTCATTACCGTATCGACAAAGCAATCCACACCCTGGTCATTGACAAACGGGGCCTCCTTATGTATCAGGTCCAGATAGATATGATGGGTGCGGGCATTCATTCCATGGTGTTTGAAACGCTGATCCATGTAACTGCGGAAGTATCGGCCCTCCTGCCCCATGTCATTATAGGAATGGATTACGACGACACTGTACCCGCCATCGTTCGGGATACCCCTCCCCACATCACATGACAAAAGTGAGAAGGCAGAATATATGAGTGCAACAACAATGCCGATATACCTGCCAATGCGGATATAGTCCTTTTTTAAACTATTAAAAATCATCAGGGTCTGACTTTATCGCAAACTTAACGTTTTTTTTGGACAAGTATCAACAAAAATGGTCCATTTGTCAGATTAAAACGCGACATTTGTAGAAAAGAAAGGCTATTCTTGAGGCATGAAAGTAATATGTGACTCCCATATTCCTTTTATAAAAGGGGTTCTTGAGCCATACTGTGATGTTGCGTATGTTCCCGGGCAGGATATCGGTCCGGAAACGGTGCGTGATGCCGACGCTCTTATAATAAGAACCAGGACCAGATGCGACAGATTGCTTCTGGACGGTTCCAAAGTGCGTTTCATTGCCACTGCGACCATAGGCTATGACCACATCGACACCCGCTGGTGTGAATCACACGGAATCAGTTGGACCAATGCGCCCGGATGCAATTCCCGTTCAGTTGAGCAGTATATGGGTTCACTTCTTGCAACGATGTCTCAGCGTCTGGGGTTTGAGTGCCGTGAAAAGACCTTGGGAGTAATAGGAGTAGGCAATGTGGGAAGCAAGGTGGCACGTCTGGCTGCGCTTATGGGGTTCAACGTGGTATTGTGTGACCCGCCCCGCGCAATAAAGGAAGGCAACGCCGGATTCTTAACCCTGGATGAACTCATAGAGCGCAGTGACATAATTACATGTCATGTTCCGCTCAATTATGAAGGACGGGACGCCACATACCACCTTATTGACAAGGAAAAGCTGAATGCCATGAACGGCAGTCAGATACTCATAAATACGTCACGTGGAGAAGTGGTTGACTCTACCGCTCTTAAAAAAGCCTTGAGAGACAAGACCCTCGGAGCCGCAGCACTGGACGTTTGGGAAAACGAGCCCGGCATAGATCCGGAACTTATGGACCTTCTGTTTTGCGCCACACCCCATATTGCAGGCTATTCGACCGACGGGAAAGCCACCGGTACCGCCATATGCGTACAGGCATTGGGTGATTTCTTTGAACTCCCCTGCCGCGAATGGGAAGTCACAGAACTGCCGTCTCCTCCGCAGACTTTGGAATTCGGCATTGACACACAGGGGTTAAAACCGCAGGAGGTCCTTGCAAAGGCCATACTTCACACATATGACATAATGCAGGATGATGCCAGTCTGAGAGATAATCCGGCTGCTTTCGAGACACTGCGCTCCGGCTATCATATAAGAAGGGAGTTCACGGCCTTTACCGTGAAACCGCTTAATGACGACACCGGAAGGGCTTCGGCATTCTTAAGGGAAGCAGGTTTCAATATTTCTGAATAGTCATTACAAAAAAATACAATTAATATGAAGACATTGGGAAAATACTCCTTCGGAATAGGAGACAGGTTTTCACATGAAGGAAAGGCACAGTTGTCAGCACTCATAGAAGGCGCCGGCAAGTTCCCGTTTGAGTTCGTACCCGTATGGAACAAGTCAAACCGCGAACATCAGATAATCGGCACGGAGCCTTCAGACACACGTCGGGAGGCCGATGAGGCAGTCAAGGCCTTAGGTTACGGAAAGTCCTATTTCGTAGATGCCGACCACATCAACATGAGCAACGTGGACCGTTTTGTAGACTCATCGGATTTCTTTACAATTGATGTAGCCGACTATATAGGTAAACCTGCCGATGCTACTTCAACAACAGAGTTTGTCAGGAACAACATGAAATATTCCGGAACACTCCGGATACCGGGCATAGAAGAACCTTTCAGCGTTGACCGCAATCTGCTTGAGATTCTTGCCGGAAAGTACCTGTTCGCCGCACAGGAGGCCGGTCGAATATACCGTCACATTGCAGACCGCAAAGGTGCCGACAACTTTGTAACGGAAGTATCGATGGATGAGGTGGATGCGCCCCAGACCCCGATAGAGATTTTCTTTATCCTGAGTGCCCTGGCCCAGGAGGGAATACCCGCCCAGACCATAGCCCCCAAGTTTACCGGCCGTTTCAACAAAGGCGTGGAATATGTAGGAGATACAGCCCAGTTTGAGAAGGAATTCCGCGAGGACCTGCTGGTAATAGATTATGCAGTAAAGGAATTCGGTCTGCCCCAGGGGCTTAAGTTGAGCATTCACTCAGGCAGTGACAAATTCTCAATCTATCCCATCATGGGCCGCCTTATCCGCCAGTATGACAAGGGAATACACATAAAGACCGCAGGCACCACATGGCTTGAGGAGAACATTGGCCTGGCACTGGCCGATGCAAAGGCGCTCGAACTGGCCAAGAAGATAGCGATTTCGGCCCTGGGTCGTATGGAGGAACTGTGTATCCCCTACGCCACCGTCATCGATATAAACCCGGCCAATCTGCCCACTGCAGAACAAATTGCATCCTGGAGCGGAGAACAGTATGCACGCGCCCTTAGACACAATCAGCAGGATCCGCTCTACAACCCCGATTTCCGCCAGCTTGTTCATGTAAGTTACAAGATAGCAGCCGAAATGTCATCCGAATTCTACGCTGATCTGGAGCGCAATGCCGATGTGGTGGCGCAGCAAGTGAAAGAGAACATACTGGACAGACATATAGCACGCCTGTTCTGAACAAACCGTTATTAACCTGATTACAAACAAAACCGATATGACAAAACCATTCATCCACGAGAATTTCCTGCTCCAGACAAAAACCGCAGAGCATCTGTTTCACGATCACGCAAAGAAACTCCCCATCATTGACTACCACTGTCATCTCAACCCGCAGGAGGTAGCCGAGGACCACAAATTCCGTTCCATCACGGAGTTATGGTTGGGTGGAGACCATTACAAATGGCGTGCCCTGCGCACTAACGGAGTGCCCGAAAAGTACATAACCGGTGATGCATCGGACTGGGACAAATTCCAGAAATGGGCCGAGACCATGCCATACTGCATGCGCAACCCGCTTTATCATTGGACACACCTGGAACTCAAGACCTGTTTCGGCATTGACAAGGTTCTCAATCCCAAGACCGCGAAGGAGATCTATGACGAGTGCAATGAGAAACTGGCAAGTCCTGAGTTCAGCGCACGCAACCTGATGCTGCACTACAACGTGGAAGCCGTATGCACCACCGACGACCCTGTTGACTCTCTGGAATACCACAAACAGGTTCGCGAAAGCGGATTCAAGGTGAAGGTGCTCCCCACATGGCGTCCGGATATGGCAATGACCGTTGAGAATCCTGCAGCATACAGGGATTATATAGATAAACTGGCCAAAGTAAGCGGAGTGAGCATCAACTGTTTTGATGATATCGTAAAGGCGCTTCTGGTACGTCACAAATACTTTGAGCAGATGGGATGCCGTCTGAGCGATCACGGTATGGAGGAGTTCTACGCCGATGACTTTACAAACGCCGAGTTGGATGCCATATTCAGCAAAGTATACGGAGGCTCCGTCCTGACAGAAGCCGAAATCCGCAAGTTCAAGAGCGCCATGCTCATTGAATTCGGCAAGATGGATGCCGATACCGGCTGGGCCCAGCAGTTCCACTACGGCGTAATCCGCAACCAGAACTCCAAGATGTTCAAACTCATCGGCAAGGATACCGGATTTGACTCTATGTCCCAGGTCATGACCGCCAAAGCCATGAACCGTTATCTGGACAGGCTCAACAGTATGGATAAACTCACCAAGACGATAATTTACAATCTCAACCCGTCCGATTTTGAAATGGTAGGAACTACAATAGGCAATTTCCAGGACGGCAGTGTACCCGGCAAGATACAGTTGGGTGCCGGATGGTGGTTCCTGGACCAGAAGAACGGAATGGAGCAGCAGATGCAGGTCCTGAGTATGCTGGGACTGCTTTCTCGCTTTGTAGGAATGCTCACCGACAGCCGTTCGTTCGTATCTTACGCCCGTCATGAGTATTTCCGCAGAATACTATGCAATCTTATAGGAAAAGACGTTGAAAACGGAGAGATTCCCATGAGTGAGATGGATCGCATTGAGCAGATGGTAGAGGACATATCCTACTACAATGCCAAGAATTTCTTCTATTTCTAATTTAACTTTTCTTATATAGTTTTATATTTGTAGAAATATCTTAATTATTTCTATTTTGCTATATGAGAACCAATAAATTGAAAACCCTTTTCCTGACCGTGCTGGCAATCAGCACATTTTTCCTCTCCGGTTGCTGGGATGAGACCCATCCCGGCACGTATTACACATTCCAGGGTAAGACTGTTGCATCTGACCTGACCGGGAATCCCGACTACAGTGATTTTGTCAGGGTTCTGGAGAGAACCGGTCTGTTGCGTGACCTTTCAACATACGGTCACTACACATGCTTTGCCCCCAACAATGCCGCTATGGAAAAGTTTCTTCGTGAAAGAGAAACGATAGCCAAGGCCGTTGCAAGGACTGAAGGCAAAAGCGATGATATAACATACGCCACTGTTGACGACCTGCCCATAGAGGATTGCGATACTCTTGCCTGGACGCACCTGCTGGATGTAACATGCTTTATCGGAGACCTGGTTCCCGGACTTCTCCCAAAAGTCAATCTGAATGACCGATATCTCATCCTCACCCTGGATTCAACACGCAGAGAGCAGTTGGGTGATTCGGTCGTAGCTCTCCAGAGACGCCTTAACAATGCCATCGTCATAGCCAAGGATGACTCTTGCGAGAACGGTGTGGTACATTACATAGACCGCTGCATAGATTTTTCCGGAAACTATGTGTACGATCTGGTTGACAATGATCCCAAAACCAGGTTGTTCAGTGAAGCTCTCAAACTCTGCAGGCTTCATCCCGTTCTGAGCGAGTACTACGACCTGGATTATAAGATAGGTTACGACTCTGTATATAAAGGAATTCCCCTTGTATCGGCCAGCAACAATTACACGGTGTTCTATTGGGAAAAGAGAAAGACCAATTTCACGCTGTTGGTTCCGACGGATTCCATATTCAACCGGAACGGCATTTCCAATATCCCGGAGATGTTTGATTTCGCCAATGATGTATACAACAAAGACAGGACGCTGAGCGACTCCATACTCGCAAATTATGCAAGTCCGCAGAACCCGCTTAACAAGCTTATATCATACCACATACTGCCGTTCCTGATGGACCTTTCAAGAATCAACGGACGCAGTGACATCATTAAGACATACAACAACAAGATTACAGATCCGGAGGACTATTTTGAGCCTCTGCTGTCAAAGAGTCTGATGAGAATATCCACCTCATACAAGAACAACCTGATAGGTTTCACATATATAAACCGTCGCGACAATGAAGGTAACGGTACCGTAGGATTCAAGGGAGGCAAAGTTCCGGGAGTAAGAATCATACCGGTTGAGGAAATGAAGGTTGAGCAGAATCTGGCACTTAACGGTGTATACCACTACATTGACGGAATACTGGTATATGATTCAAAGATTCGTGAGGATATACTTGACCGCCGTATCAGAATTGACTGTACTACCCTTTCACCGGATTTCATTACATCGGGTGCACGTCAGTTTGATGCCAGCAATACCGGAGTAAGCAAGTACGGAAGCGGTTTCAAGGATCCCAAGAACTTTGTATCTTACCATGCAGACTACACGTTGTCCGTACGCGCCCCGAACACATCGAGCAGTTACGCTTATGAAGGTGACGGTATTGATATCGAAGGCAGATTCGATATGTATGTAAAACTTCCGCCCGTACCGCATGACGGAACCTGGCAGCTCAGACTTTCATTCCGTTCCAACAGACTCTGCGGTATCGTACAGAACTATATAGCAGCCCTTCCTGCAGGAAAAGAGGTTGACCGTACCGACTGGAAGCCTCTGGGACTCCCCGTAGACCTGAGAGTTGACCTGGAAGATCCTTCTGTAGGCTGGATAGAGGATGGCGACCTGATGAATGACGGAGGCGTCGCAGCCGTTGAGGCATTGGACAAGTCCATGAAGAACCGCGGTTGGCTGAAGGGATCCGATGCACAGAAGACCGCAACGGACGTAATTCACCGCGACGTGAACACCATGGGTCGTCTGGTTCTTGCTACGGAGTACATGACAAGCAACACGGATTATTATATCCGTATCAAGCAGCTCCTTGATGACGACAAGGCTGAGTTCCTGTTTGATTACATTGAATTGGTACCAAAGTCTGTCTATGACATGGCCGAGGACAAGCACTGATTCATAGTATATTATAAGGATGGCTCCGGTATGAAAATGCCGGAGCTGTTTTTTTATAAAAAAAGTGCCGTTTTAGTTTTGCAGTACCGACAAAAAGGAGTACCTTTGCATCGCTTTACAAGAAAGCTGTGATGCGCGATTAGCTCAGTTGGTAGAGCAATTGACTCTTAATCAATGGGTCCAGGGTTCGAATCCCTGATCGCGTACAAAAAAAGGAGGTCTTTTCGACCTCCTTTTTTGTTACCATAGATTCGTGTTCCTATTCAAAAATATACAGTTCACTGGGGGTAGTGCGTTTCAGAGCACAGAGTTGGACATCTTTGCCAGGGATAATACCTACTCCACGAAGTTCAAATTCAACGGTTTTGTAGGCTATTTCAGGATGGTTGTTTTCTCCACTCAGGTGGCAGAGCCAGATATTCTTGAGGTCCGGGTGGATATTCGCGGCCAGGAACCTGGCAGTGGTTTTGTTACTAAGGTGTCCCTGAGGACTTGTAATGCGGTCCTTGAGGAACTGGGGATAGTTACCCATACGCAGCATATCCTCGTCATAGTTGGCCTCCATTATCAGATAGTTAGCCTGCAATATATACTTCGAGGCTGTCTCCGTGATATGGCCGAGGTCAGTGACAAAGCAGAACACCTTACCGTCAACCTCCACCCTGTAACCCACGTTATCCGTTCCGTCATGAGGAACCTCAAAGGGAGTTATGGTAAACTCATTGAAACTGAACGGTACTTCCTTCTCCACATAACGCACGCAACTTGACAGTTTCTCTGTCATGCAGTAGTTATTGTTGATACCCTCATGGGTCTCTCGGGTGGCATACACCGGGATGGCACATTTCTCACCCAGATTGCCCAAAGCCTTGATATGGTCGGCATGATCATGGGTCACAAATACTGCCATGATTCTCTCAAACGGGATACCCACATCCTTGAGATATCCCTTGATCTGTTTTACCGGTATGCCGGCATCAATCAGGATTGCATGTTCGTCTGTGCCAAGATAGTAGCAGTTGCCGCTGCTTCCACTTGACAAACTCATAAAGTAGATTTTCATTTTTATGTTGTCTTATTATCTTCCTCATAATCAGTGTGTTTAAATAGTCAGAACGGATAACCCACCGCCAGGTGGAATGCAAAATCCCTGCTTAATACAGGATGTACGAGAGGCAGTTTGCGATACATGGTACGTCCCGAAGGATTATAAGCCTTCATACCCCCGTCAAGCCTCAGTACAAGGAATCCGAAATCAAATCTGAGTCCGAATCCGTATGATACGGCAATCTGTTTGTAGAAAGAGTCAAACTCAAACAGACCGCCCGGCTGCTCTGTGTATTCACGGATTGTCCATATATTACCGGCATCTATGAATGCCGCGCCGTTGATCTTCCAGAACAGTTTGGAACGGTATTCAAGACTCGCTCCCAGTTTTATATCACCGGACTGCTTTATATAGTCAATAGTCTTGTCATTACCTCTGTATGTACCGGGACCCAACTCGCGCACAGCCCATCCGCGTACGCTGTTGGCACCGCCAGCAAAGTATCTCTTCTCAAACGGCAGACTGGTGGAATTGCCGTAAGGAATTGCAATACCCCACTCCGCATGCGCCACCAGATTATTCATTCGGTCAAGCCGCCAATTGGCGGTAAATGAGAAATCCTGCTTGGCATACTGGGCGAATGCCACGCCGAACACCTTGTACTGTCCGCCATCATTCTGTTCAAAGCCCAACGGTTTGGACAACAGGCTGAACATATTTCCCGATGTTTCAACCCCCACACGTACAGAATACTGGAAAGGATTCACAGAATGTATCCTGGCATTGGAGTAATAAAACGTATAACCTATCTTGGTTATTAGCAGGTCCTCATAATTGTATTTCAGAATTGACCTGGCTGATGTTATCTGATCCAGATATTCGGATCTGAAATAGTCCGATATCCAAGGTACCACCAGATAGTTCAGATCCAACACATCAAACTGATGCGTTTTCTGCCATGTATCCCCCCAGCGGTAACTCCAACCGGCCGAGAAGATGGTTTTCTGGAACTCCGGACGCCGCTGCGCGTTTACCTTGAAACTGAAACGTGAAGTAGCCTGACTGCGACGCTGCTGCTCCTGAGAAAGGAACGGCATAAGGAATTCAGGGAAATCCAGATTCGCCTCCAAGCCGTATTCCAGATAAGTATCGCCGGTATAACCCGGAAGGTTTGATATGGATTCATAGGCACCGCGCAACTTTATGGTAAACTGTTCCGATCCGCGGAACAGGTTCCGATCCGTAAAAGACATGGATGCGGCTGCTCCGAGATCACCGGCCGTATTGGTTCCTTCAACCTCAAAAGACACCGAATGTTTTGGCAGACTCATAAGCAGCACATCGGCACGGAGGAGATTGTCACTTTCAGGGATTTCGCTGAAACTTATGTTGGTATAACGGAGCATTCCCAAACGCGAAAGCGATGAATATGTCTTGGATATGGAATCCGAGTTATATGTCATTCCCTCTCTCAGGAAAGAATGTATATCCACTATCTTGGGACGCAGCATCGGCTTACGGCTGTTACCCGGATACATGAGTGTGAAACCGTTGTAGTTCTCAACGGAACTTGCCACCGCCGGATCCGGCAGATTGCCGTTCTTATCGGACAGGACATAGTTTATGGATGAAATCGTAAACTGTCTGTGGGCATGAACCGTTCCGTCATCATCTGTACTTTCAGCTGCCACAATCATTCTTAATCCGACCTTGTCGCTCCCCTTGGCTGTATCTGCAACGAATGATACGTAATCCCTGTTGAACCGGAAATAACCATACCTGTGCACAAGATCCACTATGCGGTTGCGCTCATCGTCCAGGACTGAAGCATCCAAATTGATTCCGGGCACCAGCAGGGTCTCTTTTTTATGCTTTTCCAGTATGTCTTTTATGGCATCATCCTGTACGGTTACCCTCACGCTGTCCACCACAAACATCTTACCGGGATGGAGCAGGTACTGAACGGTGGTCTTGGGCCGACGGTTTTGTCTGGACGAATAAGTCACCTGAGCATTGAGATAACCTGAATTCATGAGAGAACGTCTCATATCGGCACAAGTAGCCTCGGAAAGCAGGTGGTCGTAGATTACCGGAGCCTCGCCCGATTTGGTTCCGGTAAGGGAGTAGAACCTGAGTGGAAAACGGAACAGACCGAACCATTTTGTATTTGGCGTCTGATATGACAGATTCTTGTATTTGGAAAGGTCCGAAACGCCCTTTTCATCGGTGGCGACCTCTATCTTGTTGAGCAGGTAATGACCTTCGGGGACATATTTGTAGACAGAGCAGGATGCCAACCACAAGAGTGCAGTCAGCGACAATGCCATATGGATTATTCTCCTGCTCATATACAGTACTACTTAAATTAGGCAAATTTACAGAAAGTACATCTGCTTTCAAAGAGCAGACTTGAAAAATAACTATCTTTACAGCTGTCTAAAAAACAGAGATGCTCAGCAAAAATGACATAAAGAACATCAAGAGTCTGGAACATAAGAAGTTCCGTGACGAGAAAGGGCTATTTGTTGCCGAAGGTCATAAACTGGTAGGTGAACTGCTGGGCGTATTCGACTGCATTCTTCTGGCTGCGACCGACGAATGGTTAGGCAGCCGCAGAAATATTCCGGCTCAGCGTGTAGAACCGGTAACGCCCGATGAGCTCAAACGCGCCAGCCTGTTGCGTTCCCCTCAGGATGTAATTGCCGTTTTCTGTATGCCGAGGGAGAGCCTCGCAATGAAAGATGCCGCAGGCAGTGATCTTGTCCTGGCATTGGACGACGTACAGGACCCCGGCAATTTGGGAACAATAATAAGGATTGCCGATTGGTTCGGGATAAATGACATTTTCTGTTCCAAAGGTTCAGCCGATGTCTTTAACCCAAAAGCTGTGCAAGCCACAATGGGTGCCATATCCAGAGTGAAAATCCACTACGTCGACCTCTTGGAAGAGATTAAGGCACTGCCCGCCTCTGTACCCGTATACGGCACTTATCTTGAAGGTCAGACTATTTATAACACCGAATTGTCTGACAAAGGCGTAATAATAATGGGAAATGAAGGGAAAGGAATAAGCAGAGAGGTGGGAAAAACCGTCAACCGCAAACTCTACATCCCCAACTGGCCCGCAGGCGCAGCCACATCAGAGTCACTCAATGTTGCTGTTGCCACTGCAATAGTCTGCTCTGAATTCAGAAGAAAATTAATCCGCGGCTGAAACCTTGACCGTATCGGAAAGCGTTTTCCTGTGATAACGCATAAGATCCATATCAGACAGCATAAGAATGCTGTTCCGGTTATCGGCCGAATCCAGATAATTTATTGAACCGCTGATACTTGAGAAATCCTTGTCGGCGTCCAGTACAATGGAGAGCATGACACTTCCGTTTGTGCGCAGTATGGTATCGGACGTTGAAACGCTATCGGCATAATAGGCTGACAGCGACATGTATGAATAGCGCGACTGACAGGTGTCTTCAGATACAAAAGTACCCGTCAGGTCCAAGCATATGGTGTCTCCTTTATGGAAAGTGGTGTCGCGGTTTATCTTGTACGTCAGTTTATTCATGTAAACCGATGTATTGAGCAGAGCGGTGGAGGCCAGATACCAGAGGTTTACGCTGTCGCCCGACTGGATCTCAAATGCTTTTTTCTCTATCTGAGCCAGAGACCTGGTGGCTGTTTTATACTCGTCATCCAACCTGTTTGAAAGACGCTTGTAAATCTTGGCCAGTTCTTTGGGATTACGGGTGTACCATACAAGGGAGCGGTTGAATTCTTCGGGCGTGATGCCGTTCTTCTGATATGCCCAGTCCGTGTATGCCTTTGAACTGTATTTATCCTCCTTGGGTAGTTCCTGACCGATAGCCTGCGCCAGATGATAATCATAAAGGAACTGTTCCATCTTTCTGGGAGCAAGGACATCATCCGGACGGTTCAGACGACAGCCTGAAAGTACCGGCAACAGTATGGCCAGCAACAGCAGATCAATTCTCCTCATCGGGATTTTTGTATTGAAGTCCCATATTCACCAACCTGGTGTAAAACAGCAGGAGTGTTATCACACCGCATGTGATGCAGGAATCGGCGAAATTGAATACCGGTCCGAAGAATATGTCACCTCCTACAAGAGGCATCCATTCCGGCCATGTCCATAGCGGGAAATAGAACATATCCACCACCTTACCGTACAGGAACGGCGCATAGCCGTCTCCTATTGCAGTCATCACAGCTTTATTGAAAGGTGTACTCTCGGTAAATATCAGCCCGTAGAACATACAGTCCAACAGGTTGCCTATCGCACCGGCTATCACGAACGACACAGTTACTATGTAGCCTGTGGGGAAGCCCCTGTTTATGATTTTTATCAGATACCAGGTAAAGAAACCGATGGCTCCTATGCGGAATAGGGAAAGGAATAGTTTGCCTATGATCTCCATTCCGAAAGCCATACCGTTATTCTCCACAAACAGTATCTTGAACCAGGACGCAATCTCTATACTTTCACCCAGAGACATGCCGGTCTTGACCAGGATCTTTATTATCTGATCTATAACCAGTACTGACAGGATTATTGTCAGCGCAATACGTCCCTGCCGGGAACTGTTGCAACGCTCCGGATTCAGATTATCCATAAGGGATATCAATGCTTGTTCTGCTTGGCCTCAATGCAAAGGGTTGCGTGAGGTACGGCGCGAAGGCGCTCCTTGGGTATGAGTTTACCTGTCTCACGACAGATACCGTATGTCTTGTTCTCAATACGTACAAGTGCGGCCTGGAGTGACTGGATGAATTTCATCTGACGCTGGGCCAGACGGGTTGTCTCCTCCTTTGAAAGGGTGTTGGCGCCCTCTTCAAGAACCTTGTATGTAGGAGATGTGTCATCCGTACTGTTGTTGTCGGCATTCATAAGAGAGGCCTTGAGTGCATCATAGTCCCTCTGTGCAACTTCAAGTTTTTCATTGATAATCTGACGGAACTCCTCAAGTTCCTCATCAGAATAGCGGTTCTTCTCTGCCATAGCGGGGAATTTTAATTGGTTGTTAAGGTTTATTTTTTCTCTATTTGAACTTTCAGTGTGTACTCATCGAATGATATATCCTCAAACTTGTCAAGAGCGGGTACAATCTCGATTGCATCGGCAAGTACCTGACTCTTTATCCAATCCTCGTATTCGCGTACAGCGGCATCGGTCTGAGTGTTTGACTCCAGGCGGACCCTGATGCGATCGGTAATCTCAAGGCCTGTCAGCTTACGTACATCCTGAATACGTTTCTTGAGCTCGCGGGCTATACCCTCACGCTTGAGTTCATCGGTCAACTGGATATCAAGTGCGACGGTCAGCGTGCCCTCATTGGCAACTACCCAGCCGGGGATATCCTCACTGAATATCTCAACCTCAGTCGTATCGACTGTGGCGGGAGTACCGTTGATATCGAATGTAAAGCTGCCGTTCTGCTCCAGTGCTGCCACATCCTCCTGGCTCATGTTCTGCACGGCTGCTGCAACGCCCTTCATGAGCGGGCCGAATTTCTTGCCCAGTATCTTGAAGTTGCACTTTACCTTCTTAACCAGAACGCTTGTGGCACCCTCCACGAACTCAACCTCCTTTACATTGACCTCATCGCGGATAAGCTCCTTGACGGGCTCCAGATGTGAGCGGAGTTCGGCGGTAACGGGAATAAGTATCTTCTGCAACGGCTTGCGCACGTTGATCTTTACATCATCACGCTTGCGGAGTGCCAGCACCATGGATGTGAGTTTCTGTGCAAGTTCCATACGGGTCTCAAGTTCCTTGTCAACCAGGGCGTCGTTGCACTTGGGATACTCGGCCAGATGAACTGATACAGGAGCGTTTGCACAAACGGCGGTCAGGTCACGGAACAGACGGTCTGCATAGAACGGAGCTATGGGTGACATCAGACGGGCCACTGTCTCCAGGCATGTGTAAAGAGTCTGATAAGCAGCCAGTTTGTCAGCGCTCATGCTGCTGCCCCAGTAACGGTCACGGGTAAGGTGAACGTACCAGTTGGACAGGTAGTCGTTGACAAAGTTGGTAATCAGACGGCCTGCACGTGTAGGCTCGTAGTCGTCAAGGCTCTCGCGGACATCCTTGGTAAGAGAGTTGAGCTCACTCAGTATCCAGCGGTCCATAACGGGACGCTCTGCTACGGCAATCTGGGCGGCTGAATTGTCAAAACCGTCCACATTTGCATACTGTGCAAAGAACTTGTATGTGTTATGCAGTGTGCCGAAGAACTTGCGGGTTACATCCTTAACACCCTCCTCATCGAACTTGAGGTTATCCCAAGGCTGGGCGTTGGTTATCATGTACCAGCGCAGGGCATCGCTGCCGAACTTTTCAATCTCCTCAAACGGATCAACCGCATTGCCAAGACGCTTGGACATCTTGTTGCCGTTCTTGTCCAGAACCAGACCGTTTGATATTACGGTCTTGAACGATACGCCGTTCTTGACCATTGTAGCGATAGCGTGCAGCGTGTAGAACCAACCGCGTGTCTGGTCAACACCCTCGGCAATGAAATCGGCCGGGAATACGGTACCGTTGTCAATGAGTTCCTTATTCTCAAACGGATAGTGCATCTGGGCGAACGGCATGGCGCCGCTGTCAAACCAGACGTCAATCAGATCAAGCTCACGCTTCATGGGACGGCCTGCCTCAGATACCAGGATGATGTCATCCACGTACGGACGGTGCAGGTCAATCTTATCGTAATTCTCCTGTGTATAAACACCGGGCTGGAATCCTTTCTCCTTGAACGGGTTGGATTTCATCACGCCTGCCTTTACAGACTTCTCAATCTCATTGTAAAGTTCCTCAACTGAGCCGATGCACAGCTCATCGCCCTCATCATTGCGCCAGATGGGCAGCGGAGTACCCCAGTAGCGGCTGCGGCTCAGGTTCCAGTCATTCAGGTTCTCAAGCCACTTTCCGAAACGGCCTGTACCGGTTGACTCGGGTTTCCACTTGATGGTGTTGTTGAGTTCAATCATCCTGTCACGGGCGGCCGATGCCTTGATGAACCAGCTGTCCAGAGGATAGTAGAGCACGGGCTTGTCGGTACGCCAGCAGTGCGGATAGTTGTGAACGTGCTTTTCAATCTTGAATGCTGTGCCCTCCTGCTTCATGCGGATGCACAGATATACGTTCAAATCCTCAGCCTTGGATGCGGCAGCCTCATCGTACTTGCCGCCCTCGTTGAACTTGGGATCGTATGCGTTCTTTACGTAAGCGCCCTGATACTCCTTGTAGAGTTCTGCATCAACGCAGTTCTTTACGAAGTCGGGATCCAACTCATCCATGAGCCAGTACTTACCGGTAAAGTCAACCATGGGACGGGTCTCCATCTTGCGGTTGATCATGAAGAGTGAAGGTATGCCTGCGGCCTTGGCCACGAATGCGTCATCGGCGCCGAATGTGGGTGCAATATGTACTATACCGGTACCGTCTTCGGTGGTTACGTAATCACCGGGTATTACGCGGAAACCGGCATCGGAAGTCTTGATTGAACCGTCCTCATCCTTGAATACGGGCTTAACCCACGGGAAAAGCTGTTTGTAATGCATGCCTACCAGGTCAGCACCCTTGTACTCGGCAACAATCTGATAAGGGATTACCTTGTCACCCTGTGTGTAGGAGTCAAGTGCCAGTTCTGCGCCCTTGGGATCAAGGTAAGCGCTGAGACGCTCCTTAGCCATGACTGCGGTTACAGGCTGGCCGTTATAGGGGTTGTAGGTACGAACTGCAACGTAGTCAATCTTGTTACCTACGCAGAGTGCGGTGTTTGAAGGCAGAGTCCACGGGGTTGTGGTCCAAGCCAGGAAGACGGGTGTGCCCCAGCCTGTCATCTCGGGTTTGGGATCAGTCATCGTGAACTGAGCGGTCACGGTGGTGTCCTTAACGTCACGATAGCAGCCGGGCTGGTTAAGTTCATGGCTTGAAAGGCCTGTACCTGCTGCGGGTGAATAAGGCTGGATGGTATATCCTTTATAAAGATAGCCCTTGCCGTAGAGTTGCTTGAGCAGCCACCAGAGGGTCTCTATATAACGATTGTCATATGTGATGTAGGGATTGTCAAGGTCTACCCAGTAACCTATCTTCTGAGTCAGGTCACTCCAGTGAGCCTTGTACTTCATAACCTCGGTACGGCAGTTCATGTTATAGTCATCGACCGATATCTTCTTGCCTATATCCTCCTTGGTTATTCCCAGTTTCTTCTCTACTCCAAGTTCAACCGGCAGTCCGTGGGTATCCCAACCTGCCTTACGGTTAACCTGATAGCCGCACATGGTCTTGTAGCGACAGAATGTGTCCTTTATGGTACGGGCCATGACATGGTGGATACCGGGCATTCCGTTAGCCGAGGGAGGACCCTCATAGAATACGAATGAAGGACATCCTTCACGCTCCTTTATGCTACGGGCGAAAAGATTCTCCTTCTGCCAGTCTTCCAACACATCTTTGTTTACCTGTGACAGGTCAAGCTGTCCACGCTCAGCAAACTGCTTCATCACAACTATCTGATATATAAGGATTTACATTAATATTACGGACACCTTGCCCGTAATTTGCCGCAAATTTACTCATTTTATTATTAAGTTTGAAGATGGTAGACATCATTTTTAGTAACTTCGCGGTCTGAAACAGATTCCAGACCAAATGAACATTGCAATAGTCAAGTACAATGCCGGAAACATCCGTTCGGTAATAGGTGCTCTCAACAGGCTTGGCATCAACCCTGTTCTGACTGATAATGAAGAACTTCTGCGTAGTGCCGACAGAGTGATATTCCCCGGTGTGGGCGAAGCCAGCACCACGATGGAATACCTTCACGCTCATGGGCTGGACCGCATAATCAAGGAACTCAAGCAACCCGTTCTGGGTATCTGTCTGGGACAGCAACTTATGTGCAGCCGCAGTGAGGAGGGTAACGCCGAGTGCCTTGGAATATTTGACGTTCCGGTTCTCAAATTCAACCCGCAGCGTCATGAGGACAAGGTTCCGCATATGGGCTGGAACACTATAGAGACCACACAGGATGGCCTGTTCAAAGGTTTTACAAAACCCGAATACGTATATTTTGTACACAGTTTCTACGTTCCGGTCTGCGATTGGACCGCCGCAAAGACTGATTACATACTCCCGTTCAGCGCATCGCTCCACAAGGATAACTTCTACGCCACACAGTTCCACCCCGAGAAGAGCGGCTCTACCGGAGAGCGTATTCTTAAGAATTTTCTTGACATCTGACAACAATGGACATAGTTCCCGCAATAGACATAATAGACGGCAAGTGCGTACGCCTTACCAAGGGTGACTACAACGCCCGCAAGACATACAGCGACAACCCGCTGGATATGGCGTTGCGCTTTCAGGATGCAGGCATCCGCAGGCTTCATCTGGTGGATCTGGACGGAGCCAAAAGCAAGCATATAGTAAACTACCCCACTCTTGAGGCAATTGCCGGACACACCGACCTCACAGTCGATTTCGGAGGCGGAATCAAATCCACGCAGGACCTTGAGACCGCACTGGGATGCGGAGCCTCAATGGTAACCATAGGCAGTACTGCCGTAACCGAGCCCGACCTCATGTACAGGTGGATAGAAGACTACGGTCAGGAACACATTATCCTGGGGGCCGATGCCCGCGACGGCAAGATATCGGTCAACGGATGGAAGGAGGACAGCACACTGCTGCTGAGCGACTTTATCCGTGATTATATGGAGAAAGGCATAACCCAGGTACTTTGTACGGACATCAATAAGGACGGCATGCTGCAAGGCCCGTCAGTAGAACTGTACAAGACGTTGCTCAAGGAGTTCCCGGGCATAAAACTGATAGCCAGTGGAGGCGTGAGTTCCGTTCAGGACCTTCTTGACCTGAAAAACGCCGGACTGCCCGCAGCCATAGTAGGCAAAGCTTATTATGAAGGCCGCATAACGCTCGAGCAACTTTCACAACTAAGCCAAGAGTAAGCCATGTTAGCAAAAAGAATAATACCCTGTCTGGATATCTGCAACGGACGCACCGTTAAGGGAACCAATTTTGTAAACCTGCGCGATGCCGGAGACCCCGTAGAACTGGGCAGGCTGTACAGCGAACAGGGTGCCGACGAACTGACGTTCCTGGATATAACAGCATCATTTGAAGGCAGAAAAACCTTTACAGAATTGGTCGAGCGGATAGCCGCCGCCATATCCATCCCGTTCACCGTGGGAGGAGGCATACATGAACTCAAGGATGTGGAGCGTCTGCTCAAGGCCGGAGCCGATAAGGTATCGGTCAACTCGGCCGCCATCAAGAATCCCGGACTGATTGACGAGATTGCACTCAACTTCGGATCACAGGTATGCGTGGCCGCCATTGACGCCAAGCAGACCGATGAGGGGTGGCGCTGTTTCCTTAACGGAGGCCGTGTACCCACCGACCGCATGCTCTTTGAATGGGCACGTGAGGCTCAGGAGCGCGGTGCAGGCGAGATACTCTTTACCAGCATGGACCATGACGGCGTAAAGCAGGGATTCGCCAATGAGGCACTCAGACGTCTTTCGGACGAACTCAGCATACCCATCATAGCATCGGGCGGAGCAGGCGCCAAGGAGCATTTCAGGGACGCTTTCACAGAGGGTCACGCAGATGCCGCGCTGGCTGCCAGCGTTTTTCACTTCGGTGAGATACCGATTCCCGAATTAAAACAGTACCTTTGCGACTTGAAAATTCCTATAAGATTATAATTATACCATAAGATGGATATAGATTTCGAAAAAATGGGCGGTCTTGTACCCGCAATCATCCAGGACAATGTGACACGCAAGGTCCTGATGTTGGGCTTCATGAACAAGGAGGCCTATGACAAGACCGTAGAGACCGGAAAAGTCACATTCTGGAGCCGCACCAGAAACTGCCTTTGGACCAAAGGTGAGACAAGCGGCAACTTCCTTAACGTCAAGGAGATTCTCCTGGACTGCGACAAGGACACACTGCTCATCAAGGCTCGCCCCGAGGGCCCCGTATGCCACACAGGCGCCGATACATGCTGGAACGAGCAGAACTCGGTTGATCTGAATTTCCTGTCATATCTGCAGGATTTCATCGACCGTCGTCACAAGGAGATGCCCGAGGGTTCATACACCACATCACTCTTTAAGAGCGGCGTGAACCGTATGGCTCAGAAGGTTGGTGAAGAGGCTGTTGAGACCGTAATCGAGGCCACCAACGGCACTGACGACCGCCTGATCTATGAGGCATCGGACCTTATCTACCACCTCATTGTACTGCTCACCTCAAAGGGACACCGCATTGAGGAACTGGCTGCCGAACTGGTAAAACGTCACAAAGAATAAATGGATATTATCGATTATCGCAACGTTGAGGTCCGCCAGGAGGATATGTTCGTCCTGGGCGACGTCACATTTACGGTACAGGAAGGTGATTTTGTCTATCTCATAGGCAAGGTAGGTTCCGGAAAGAGTTCACTCTTTAAGACACTCTACTGTGAGATTGACGTACTCTGCCCCATGCCCGACAGCCACGCCATCGTGCTGGGCATGGACCTGATGACCATCAAGAAGCGTCAGATTCCGCGTCTGCGCCGCCAGATGGGCATTGTATTCCAGGATTTCCAGTTGCTTACCGACCGCAACGTATTCGATAATCTGAGTTTCGTGCTCAAATCCACAGGTTGGAAAGACAAGAAACTCATACACCAGAAGATATTCCAGGTATTGGGACTGGTAGGCATGGACACCAAAGGCTACAAGATGCCGCATGAACTCTCCGGCGGAGAGCAGCAGCGTATCTGCATAGCACGTGCCCTGCTCAATGACCCCAAACTGATACTGGCCGATGAGCCCACCGGTAATCTGGACCCCGAGACAGGTCACCAGATCATGGAGATCCTGCACAAGGTGGGACAAAGCGGCACAACTATCCTCATGATCACCCACAACCTGCAATGGATCCAGGAGTTCCCGGGCCGTGTATTCAAATGTGAGGGACGCAAACTGCTTGTAGATGCAGATGCCACGGTATCTCAGCAGGACGAAGACGAAAACTTAGAAAAACAGTAATAACATGAAAGTATTGAAATTCGGCGGAACATCAGTAGGAACTCCGCAGCGAATGAAAGAAGTGAGCCGCCTGATTACAGAAGACGGACAGCAGAAACTGGTAGTCCTTTCAGCCATGTCAGGCACGACCAACTCACTGGTAGAGATTGCCCAATACCTTTACGGAGGCAACAAGACAGGTGCAGACGATGTAATAAACCGCCTGCGTACCAAGTACTACGCCCATGTACCCGAACTCCTGGACAAGAAGGAGAATCAGGATGAACTCCAGAAGTTCCTGGAGGATAAGTTCAACTATCTCCAGTCATTCTATATTGACGGTTTTTCAGAAAAGGAAGAGAAGATAATACTTGCTCAGGGAGAGCTTATATCGACATACATGGTCACCTGCTACCTCAAGGAGCAGGGCATCAAGGCCGCATTGCTGCCGGCACTTGATTTCATGAAGACCAACGCCGATGCCGAGCCCGACATGCAGTTCATATCAGAAAAGGCAACTGCACAGCTCAAGGCCGTTCCCGGCATGCAGATATACATCACACAAGGATTTATATGCCGTAACGCACAGGGCGACATCGATAACCTGCAGCGCGGAGGCAGCGACTACACCGCATCAATACTTGGCGCAGCCATTAAGGCCGATGAGATCCAGATATGGACTGACATTGACGGAATGCACAACAATGATCCCCGTGTAGTTGACAAGACCCAGCCCGTACGCCACCTGCACTTTGAGGAGGCAGCCGAGTTGGCATATTTCGGAGCCAAGATACTCCACCCCACCTGCATTCAGCCTGCCAAGGCAGCAAACATACCCGTTCGTCTGCTCAACACCATGGAGCCCACCGCTCCCGGCACACTGATTGACAACCGCTCTGAGCCCGGCCGCATTGCAGCCGTCGCCGCCAAGGACAAGATCACCGCAATCAAGATCAAGTCAAGCCGAATGCTGCTGGCACACGGTTTCCTCAAGAAGGTATTCGAGGTGTTTGAGACCTACCGCACATCAATCGATATGATCTGCACATCAGAGGTAGGTGTATCCATGTCAATAGACAACACCAAGCACCTGGATGAGATAGTATCGGAACTCAAGAAATACGGCACCGTAACCGTTGACAGCGGAATGTGCATCGTATGCGTAGTAGGTGACATGGTATGGGAGAATCTGGGATTCGAGTCACGCGCCATGGACGCCCTGGCCGATATCCCCGTACGTATGATCTCATACGGCGGAAGCAACTACAACATTTCCTTCCTTATCAAGGAAAGTGATAAGAAAGCTGCCCTGCAGCGTTTGAGCGACGTACTCTTCAACAACAAGTAAACAAGATGCGCACACCTTACTATCAGTATGACCTGGGGATACTCCAAAATACCCTCAAGTCAATAGAGGAATGTACGGCCGGTCATCCAGACTGGCACGTTCATTATGCCATAAAAGCCAACGCCAACCCCCTGTTGCTCAAACATATCAATGAGTATGGTCTGGGAATAGACTGCGTCAGCGGAGGAGAGATCCAGACCGCTCTTGACAACGGTTTCCCCGCATCATCAATAGTATTCGCCGGTGTCGGCAAGGCCGATTGGGAGATCGACCTGGCACTTAATGCAGGCATCCTGTGTTTCAACGTAGAGTCAGAGGCCGAACTTGACGTAATCGCCGAGCGTTGCGCCGCATTGGGAAAAACCGCCCACATAGCCCTGCGCGTAAACCCCGACGTCGATGCGCATACACACGCCAACATAACTACCGGAAAGGCCGAGAACAAGTTCGGGATAGAGATACCCATGCTCCTGCCCATCATCCGTAAGGCACAGCAGAATCCCTGTTTTGTATTTGAAGGACTGCACTTCCATATAGGTTCACAGATACTTGACATGGAGCCGTTCCGTCTGCTCTGCAAGAAGGCAAATGACCTGCAGGATATGCTTGAGGCTGAGGGTATAAAACTTAACAGCATAAACGTAGGAGGTGGTCTGGGCATCGATTACGTCAATCCTGAGCAGAACCCTGTCCCCAACTTCAGGGAGTACTTTGACATATTCCGCAACGATCTTAAACTGCGTCCCGGACAGCAGCTCCACTTTGAGTTGGGCCGCGCCGTAGTGGCACAGTGCGGACGCCTTATCACCAAGGTTTTGTACGTAAAACAGGGAACCATCAAGAAGTTCGCCATTGTGGATGCCGGATTTACCGAACTCATACGCCCCGCCCTTTACGGCGCACACCATAAGATAGTTAACCTGACATCAGACGGCCCGCTCCAGAAGTATGACGTGGTTGGTCCCATCTGCGAGTCATCGGACATATTCGGAAAAGATGAAGTGCTACCGGAGGTTCACCGCGGTGACCTGATAGCACTCATGTCTGCCGGCGCATACGGAGAAGCTATGGCTTCACAGTACAACTGCCGACCGCTGCCAAAGGCTGAACAAGGAGAGTTCTGATTAGAATTTCCAGAGGATTCCTACAGATATCGGGAAATCCCAGTATAACTGGCTGACATCACCTTCCATGTGCTCAAAAACACCCGCACCACCGCTAAGGTCAAGTGCCACGTTTTTGGTCAGGAATATGTCATAGCCCAACTGACAGGTAAAGAAATTCTCATGATGGCGACTTGTAGCCGGCTTAGCGTGAAATGACAGTGAGAATGCACCTATATCCAGTCCTGCACCCAGGCTCCAGGTAAATCCGGGTTCAAAAACGCCCGTTTCAAACAATGAGCCGGTTGTATAACCAAGGTCACCCATCAGAGACACACCACCGCGGTTGCCCAGGCGGACTTTCATCTGTACGACATCACGTATATTACCGGTTTGGGCAAAGAACTGCATCTGAGGAGCAAGTGAGACGTACGGGAACCTGTCATCAGGTACATCCCAGTTCTTTACTACACCTATTATCATTCCGGCCGATGCAACCGCTACAGCTGCTGCGCCTACCAGCAATGCTTCATCATCCACCTCTTTGAGATCCAAGTCCCGTGAGGATGTACGTTTGGAACTTGAATGGGTCTTGCTGTAACGGCTTGAATTGGAGGGAGTCCAGTTGTCATAGTGGCGTCCGTCATAATAATGTGCCCTGTGGGTCACGTCAAACCAGAACAGGTCATGGTAGAAGTCAAACAGGTCAACCAGCAGCATGGCCAGTACCGGATCATCTGGATCGCTGGTTGAGTATTTCTTACCCTCGGCATCACGGGCGCTGTAAACGATATTGTCAACCACAACCTCCTTCACCGGTTTCTCTACGGGTACCGGATCATGCAGTTCGGCCACGGTATCGGGCATGAACAGGTCATACATAACAGACTTGCTCTTATCATTATATATAAAGTGGAACTGTGCGGTAATTTCGGCCGGTGAGTTCTTGTACATGGTAAGATAGCCGTTTCCGTCTTCGGCTGTGGTCACCTCACCCCACACCAGCAGATTCTGTTTATTCTTCTTGGCGTCTACATTTGTAAACGGCAACACGATGGCAAGCATCAGAAACATCAACTTCTTCATAAGTGTTTTGGTTTATTTCCGATGCGAAGATAAAGAGGATAGTTTACCCGTGTAAGGTAATTTCCCTAAAAGATTCGGGGGAAAACCCTATTGTTCATTCTGCGGCCTCAACGGAATCCGGCAGTTCCTGCCCTTCATCGTCGGCATCTGCATCCTCCAGTTGCGGAATGGGATTGCGGGCGCTCTGCTTTGCTCCCAGTTTCTGCAGTTTGGCGCAGGTCTGGATTATGCTTTGGCCGCTGGGCTCAAGTTTCTTTCCGCCGGCCTCATAAGCCTTGCCGGCGGTCTCAAGCGCCTTGCCGATGGCCCTGTAGCGGTCCAGGAACTGCCCCACTCTGTCCATCATCTCATTTGCCAGTTCATATACCCTCTCATGGTTTCGGGCCTGTTCAATCTGAGTCCATGTCATGTTGATTATACGCAGGGCGGCAAACAGGGTCTGTTCATCGGCTATATATACATTCTTGTCCATTGCCTTGCGCCACAGGTCGGGCTGTGCGTTCAATGCGGCCCACAGGGCTCCGGTGTTGGGCACGAACATTATCACGTAGTCCATCCTGATCTTGGGAGGCTTTACGTATGATGAATAGTCCTTACCAGCCAGATCCTTGACATGTTTCTGAATGCTCTCCACATGGGCCTTGAGATGCTTCTGACGCTCACCCTCATCCTCGGCATTCACGTAATCCACGAACGCGGTCAGGGACACCTTGGAGTCAATTATTACGTCACGTTTCTGATCCAGGTGCAGGATTACATCCGGACGTTTGCTGCGGTCATCCTCATCACGGACCACGTCACCCGCAGCATCACGGATGGATGACTGTATCTCATAATGGACACCCCTGGTCAGGCCCTGTGATTCAAGCAGTTCATCCAGGATAATCTCACCCCAGTTACCCTGCACGCGGCCGGCATGACGGAACACGCGCGTAAGTTCATCGGTACTCTCCTTGGCGGCAGCGCTCTGACGCATCATGTTCTCAGCCTGGGTCTTTATCTCGCTGCTAATGGAAGTCTGCTTGATGGTATTCTCCTTCATAGCCTCCTTCATGCGGTCAATGGTCTCCTTAAGAGGATTGACTATCTGACCGATGCTGGTGTTGCTGGATGCGGCAAACTCCTCCTGACGTTTCTTGAGCAGGTCGGCAGTATCGGCCTTCATCTGTGCCGATACCTTAGCGATTGTCTCGTCAAACTTGGCCTGCTGGGCGGCGAAAGCCTCGGCATGACGTTTGTCCTGCGCCGCTATCATATCATCACATGCCTTCTGACGGGCGTCAACAAGTTCACGCGTCTGCTCCTGCCAATCCTTCTTGGCCTTGCCTGTTCCCAACAGGAAACCGGCCAGCAATCCTACCACAGCACAGAGAACACCTATTATTACAACCATAATGAATTATTCCTTTATATGGTTACGAAGATAATTAATCTTCACGAAAATAAAATATCTTTGTAATGCTGTTTTTAACTAACCAATCAATCTGTTATGAAAAAGAGCTTATACATTGCCGCAGTTGCCGCCCTGCTGTTTTCAGTCAGCTCACAGGCACAATACAGACGTTACACATCCTATTTCAGTGCCGATTCTCTGCCCGATGCGGTAGTATTCCTGCCGGCACCTCCCGATACGAACTCAACCCAGTTCGCATATGACGTCTCCCAATATGAGTGGGGCAAGCAGCAGCGGCTTGACACCCTCAGGCTCAGGCAGGCTCAGAATCATGCAGTCAACACCGCATCCGAGATGGCAGCCTATTTCAGCGAGCCGTTCGGCATGAAGATATCAAGGGAGAACACTCCCGCCATAATGCGCCTTCTGCAACGTGCAGTCCCCTCCTTCCAGGCAAGCGCCACACGCCCCAAGGCAGCATACATGCGTCCCAGACCCTACAATTATTACAACGAGCCCTCCGGACTGCCTGCCAGTGAGGACCGCGAGCATCCCACCGGTTCATACCCATCGGGCCATACGGTACGCGGATGGGGTATGGCCCTTATCCTGGCCGAAATCAATCCCGCCGCACAGGATGCCATACTTCTGTTAGGATATGAATGGGGACAGAGCCGCGTGATATTGGGATATCACTGGCAGAGTGATGTGGATGCATCGAGAATGCTGGCCGCAGCATGTCTGGCACGTATGCATACCAGCGCCGATTTCATGGCCGATATGGCCGCAGCACGTGAGGAATACGCACGTCTGTCTGCTCAGACAGAACAGAAACAGGAATAATCCGGATTATTCAAAACGGATAGACTTGGACGGTACTATCCTTGAGATGACTGCACTGGGAAGCAGCATCATCAGCATGGAGAGCAGGAACATGGTGACATTGAGAATGATAAGCCATCCTGCTCCCAATTGCATAGGTACGCTGTCCAGATAATAGTTGGCGGGATCAAGCGGGAACAGATGGAACCACTGCTGCACAAGGCAAATCACTATTCCGACTGCATTGCCTATAGCCATTCCCTTAAGGATAATGTATGATGCCAGACGCAGGAAAATCTTCCTGACCGTCTTGTTTGATGCACCCAGTGACTTGAGCGTGCCTATCGTAGCCGTGCGCTCAAATATGATAATGAGCAGGCCCGATATCATGGTAAATCCCGCTATGCCCAACATAAGGGCCAGAATAATCCAGACATTCAGGTCCAGCACTTCAAGCCATGCAAACAGACCCGAATGGGTATCGTAAAGCGTACGCACCAGATAATCCTCACCGGTCTCTTCCTCAAGGTCATTCATCACATCACGCACCTGTGAGTAGCCGTCATCCACACGGTCCACGCTTGTCAGTCCAATCTCCAGACCGCTGTACTCATAAGGCTCCCAGTCATTAAGACGCTGGAGCAACTGGAGTTCCGCTATTCCGAACATACGGTCATACTCCAGGAATCCCGTCTCATAGATACCCGTAACCGTCAGGCGGCGAATGCGTACCTGGCTCTGCATGAAGTAGACATCGGCCCTGGAGCCCACGTCCAGCCCCAGCATATCGGCTATGTTTCGGGAAAGAACCACCCAGTTGTTACCCAGTGAATCCTTCGGCTCGGGGAATCCGCCCCGCACCATATAGTTGTTCAGGAAAGTGCGGTCATAATCCGGGCCGATGCCCTTGAGCATGAATCCGTGGAAAGCCTCATCGGTACGTATTATGCAGGGTTTGTTGATGTAGGGCTGCACATGAACCACCAGGTCCTGTGCCATCAGGGAGTTCATGGCATCGGCATTGCAGGTTACCGGATCCTCAACCACGCCCAGACCCACGCGGGAGTTGGTAACGGTGATATGCTGTGAGAATCCCATGACCTTGTCACGTATCTGACTCTTGAATCCGCGCGTGATGGCCAGAGTAAGGATCATAACGGTCAAACCTACCGCAATACCCGCCGTAGCAATGATGATTGCAGGACGCGAACCACCTTTTACGCCCTCGTCCCTACCGTACAGTCTTCTGGCCAGAAACTTCTCCATAACTGAACGCGAAGATAGTTCTTTTGATGTTCCCAGACACATGATAAAACACCAAAAATGGCAAATGTCACTATTATTTCTATTTTGATACTGCTATTATTCAAGCTGAAACCCGCCCGCACGGAGTGCTTCATAAATTGCAGACCATTAAACCACACTAACAGCCTTATGAGCAAAAAACGCAGAAAAAATTATGAGACACCCGTGACACAGGTAATCGAGGTGAAAATGCAGGGCGTACTCGCAGCCAGCGGAGATCCGCTGGATCCGCTAAGTGATCCGTTATTCATTATTCCTTTTGGAGGAGGTGAAGATTGGTAATTAATAAAAAGGAATACAGTTTATGAAAAAGGTATTTTTTATTCTTTGCGCACTTGCAGCGCTGACAGCCTGCGACACTGAAGGACTGGGTTTATTTCAGAACGACACGAGTCAGGATAATACAGCAAACAGGATAAAGGGAGATTTTGGAGGACTCAAACTTGATCTCACCATAACATTAGGTGACGCAACAGCCGGCACCAAGGCCACAGTAAAGAATGATTTTGCAGTCAATGACGTGGTATTCTTAACCATAACCGGATACCATGCCAGCCACCACTATCTGGAATTGAAGAAAACAGGGGCAGACACATGGACAGCTACTCCTAAAAACGGCTTCGACATAGAACTGTATAACACCACCGGAACAATGACCGCCGTCTATTTCCCATACGGCAGTTCGTTGGATCTCAAAACCTCAATGGGCGCTGTCGTATTTGAAGACCGCGAAGATCATCAGTATTACTACGGAGGCCTGTTCTATCAGGCAGAAAACGCAGCCTATGAAATCAACGGAGGAGTATTGTGCGGAACACTGAACCTGGTAGCTCCTAATCTTTCTGTCGGTGGCCATGATGATGATAAATTCATCCATTTTGACATAACTGGCTATACCAATGGTCATGACTATAAGCTTTATCAGGATTACGTAACTCCTATCAGGTTTATAGGAATCAATGAAATGGGAATTGTAGCCTGGGAAACAGGCAACGCAGGAGCTGCACTCCAGGGATATAATGACAGCGGCAATGACATCATATCATTCTCAGGATTGCTTAATTCCAGCGCCGTAGGCAGCGAGTTGGATTACCAGTTCTCAATCATTGACTGGACTGACTCCATAGCCTATACCCGTGATGCAGGCAACAAGACCTTGAGTACTTCAAAATACATAGGTATAGGTGATATCTCCACCAGCACATGGAATGCAATGGAATTTGTCGATATGGGAACATCAGGCAGCAATCTCTACCCGATTTATTGGGCCAAGAGAAACGTGGGTGCTACAGCCGATGACGGCCGGGCAAGCTACGGTAAATATTTTGCATGGGGAGATGTTAATGGATATTATATTGAAGAAGACCAATGGCAACCACTTCCTGACACATATCCCGAATATATTTTTGATGTCTGCACTACCAACAGTTTCAATACACAACCTGTATGCGATGTTGATGGAGACGGAAACCTTTTGCCGGCATACGACGGTGCAAAAGCCACTATGAAAGGTTTCTGGCGTATGCCCACCGAATACGATTATATGATATTGACATCAAACACTTCAAAAACATATTCCGCAGGAGGAGCAACCCTGACCAGTACCATAGACGGGTATGAAGGCAGGCACTTTTTCTTACCCGCAGCTGGTACCTTGAATTACAATGCAGAGTTATGGGCTACTTACAGTCGTTGCATGCTTTCGCGTACTGGAAGTGTATTAAGTGACCCTGAACTTGATCCTTCTGATCCCGCTAATTATATAGATACTTTCAATGGCATGTATTGGACCTCGACCAAGGCAGAAATAATATTTCAGGGAAATCCTGTAGATAGGCCTGGTCATATATCACTGGACACCTACCTTGTAGAGCCTGATCCGGTCTATAGAGGTCGCATTAGCTCTGGTTACAGCTCTCTTGAAAGTGAGTTCACTGTGGGCAGACCGATTCGTGCCGTATTCCAGGTACCGGAATAAACTGATGTATTTGCATCATTATAGCTTAATCCCTATATTTACAAAGTGAAACGTCAGATTCTGGTAATACCGATATTAGCCTTGATGGTGGCAGCGTGCTCTACGGGCTCAACCGAAGAGCACTCTCTGACATCACCTGACGGAACGGTATGGCAGTCAATGACAGTTGAGAGGCTGCCGGATCTGAACACCCCAAGAGGAAACCACCGAACTTTTGTCATAGGTGATGAGATTGTGGTCCTGGGTGGCCACACAGAAGGATTCAAACCGTTGGAAACGGGCGAGTATTACGCTGACGGCTCCTGGCACACAATGTCTATGCTCTATCCCCACCAGAACGGCTTTGCAGCAAAACTGCCGAACGGAAAGATAATGTTGGGCGGCGGCAACGCTGAAGCATTCGGCATTGGGCAAAGTTGGGGTGCCGAAATCTATGATCCCCAAACGCATACCTTTTCTCCAACAGGTATTATGACCCAGAAACGAGCCCTGTCATCGGCTCTTACTCTGCATGACGGCAGAATTCTGATTACAGGCAACTGGTATGCCCATGACAGTTATGAGATTTGGTCTGCGAAAGAGGGTTTTGTCCCTGGAGACACGCTTTTACCGGGATGGTCAGCACCGTTTGTAATGCATGCATCCCAGGACGACATCATCATATTCGGACGTTTTGATACCAGAGGCGATGACGTCTCCGGCATTGTGAAGCACATTAAGGGAAAAACTGAACAAATCCCGCTATTGGAAAAATGGGATGTTTTCCATAACTATTTCCTCTTACCTGGTGATTATCAGATTGATGATTACACTTATCTGATTCCTGCAACAGACATCACAGCCGGCCAGACTGCAATCATTAAGGTTGCCAACGGGGAGTTCTCTCTACTGGAAATGGAGAAGCCTATCCCGTCTCAAGGGCCTGACGGCAATCATATATTCTGGGGATATCTACAAGTTGACCGCTCTGAAGGAATTTTCTGGCTACAAGGATTTGCCACTAAAACGGGCCGCATGTACTTTGCGCGTTTAGGTTATGACGGCAAACAGCCCGCATCATTCTTCTATGCTGACGCACCGAACGGATTCCAGAACGTCGTGGCCAGACTCATGCCTGGAAACAGGATGATTGTGGCGGGTGGCTTGGGTTATGTCAAGGATTCATTTCCTCTTTTGGCCGACTACTTCAAGACCTACTCATCGGCCTATATTTTCCATACGGATATACCTAAACAAACGGCTGTTCCATTATGGGTTATTATCATCTTCATACTTGCTGCAGTAGGCATTATAATCTTCATTCTCTTAAAGTTCAGGAAACGTGATGAAGAGATTCCTGATACTACTGATGACAGCCGCATCAACCTGATGGAACAGATATCGGCCCTGATTGAGGAGAAGGAGCTTTACAGACGCAAGAATCTGCGCATTACCGATGTAGCATCGGAACTTGCCACCAACAAGACCTATGTAAGCATCATCCTGAACAACCTGTCGGGCGAGAGTTTCACCACCATGATAACCCGATACCGCGTCATGTACGCCCAGAAACTCCTGCGCGAGCGCCCCGACATGATGCTTGACGAGGTGGCCGATCAATCCGGATTCTCATCACGTACCACTTTCTTCCGCAACTTCAAAGTCGTTACCGGCATGACGCCCCAGGAGTGGAAGAACCAAACTGAAAAAAACAGATAGATTCGGTGAACTGAAAGCGAAGATAAGCTTTTTACGTTTATCTTTGCCCTTATGAGACGCATAAAACAAATACTATTTTTCCTGTTTGCCCTTTCCTTTACAGGTCTCGGCGCAAGGGAGGTTGAGAACTTCAACGGAGATTGGAAATTCAGTCATAATGTAGGGGCCAAGGAGAACCCTGAAGCACCCGAATATGACGACAGCGGCTGGCGGAAACTGAATCTGCCGCACGACTGGGCCATCGAGGGTGATTTCGATGAGCACAATCCCTCCGGCACAGGTGGCGGAGCGCTGCCAGGCGGCATCGGCTGGTACCGCAAGAATTTCAAGGTAAGCAAGAAGGATCAGGGAAAGATTATCAGCATAGTATTTGACGGTGTATACATGAACAGTTCCGTCTGGATCAACGGACACCTGCTTGGAACACGCCCTTATGGATATATATCGTTCAGTTATGACCTGACCCCCTACATCAACTGGGAAGGTAACAACGTGATAGCCGTCAAGGTCGATAACTCCGACCAGCCCAACAGCCGCTGGTACTCCGGCTGCGGCATATACCGCGACGTAAGGCTGGTAAAGACCGGTGATATTCGTGTTGACCAGTGGGGTACATATGTAAGAACTGAAAGTTTATCAGATAACAAAGCCCTTGTCCGCATCAACACATCGGTTATCAACGGAACCATTAACAAAATGGTAAGGACATTGACCGTCACATCAACAATCAAGGACTTTAAAGGAAAAACCATTGCAAGCAGCAGTACAAGCAAAGAATTGCAATTCAACGGAATCTTTGACCTTGAAGACAGCATTTTGGTGGAAACCCCGCATCTGTGGAGCGTTGATGATCCGTACATGTACACATTGGTTACCAGTGTCAGTGTAAACAAAAAGAAGGTAGATACATATGAGACCCCGTTCGGAATCCGTACCATAGAGTTCCGCGCCGACAGCGGGTTCTACCTGAACGGTGAGCATGTACGCATAAACGGAGTCTGCAACCACCATGACCTGGGTTGTCTGGGTGCCGCAACAAACGAGCGTGCCATAGAGCGCCAACTGCAGATACTCAAGGCTATGGGCTGTAACGGAATACGCTGCTCACATAACCCGCCCTCATCTATCCTGCTGGATCTGTGTGACCGCATGGGATTCCTGGTAATGGACGAGGCCTTTGACATGTGGCGACGCCGCAAGACCGACCGCGACTATGCAAGGTTCTTTGACGAGTGGCACGAGCGCGACCTTACCGACCTGGTGGTACGCGACCGCAACCATCCCAGCATAGTGCTGTGGAGCATAGGCAACGAGGTTCTGGAGCAGTGGTCCGATGCCAAGGCTGATACCCTGTCGCTTGAGCAGGCCAACCTTATCCTGAACATGGGACACAGCGCCGACCAACTGGCCCAAGAGGGTGAGATGAGTGTCAACTCACTTATCACCGCCCGTCTGGCAGAGATTATTAAGAAACTAGACCCCACCCGACCAGTAACAGCCGGCTGCAACGAGCCCAGCCCCGGCAACCATCTGTTCCGCTCCGGCGCCATTGACGTGATAGGCTACAACTACCATAACCAGAACGTCCCTGCGGTACCGCGCCTGTTCCCCGGTAAGCCGTTCATCATAACCGAGAGCGTATCGGCCCTGATGACACGCGGATTCTATGAGATGCCGTCAGACAAGATGATGACGCGCCCGGCACGCTGGGACCGCCCCTACTTTAACCCAACATTCTCATGCTCGGCATATGACAACGTGGCCACCCCGTGGGGCAGCCATCATGAGGAGAACCTGATATTCCTGAACTCTCAGCCCTTTGTGGCCGGACAGTATATCTGGACGGGATTTGACTACATTGGCGAGCCCACCCCCTACGGCTGGCCCGCCCGCAGTTCATACTTCGGCATAGTTGACCTGGCCGGATTCCCCAAGGATGTCTATTACCTGTATCAGGCCGAGTGGACCGATACCCCCGTGCTGCACCTGTTCCCCCACTGGAACTGGGAACCCGGACAGCAGATAGACATGTGGTGTTACTACAACAATGCCGATGAGGTTGAGCTATTTATAAACAGCAAGTCACAGGGCACCCGCACCAAGGATGCCCAGCATCTGCATGTAGTCTGGAACGTAACCTTTGAGCCCGGCACTGTTAAGGTCGTGGCACGCAAAAATGGAGTGGAGACCGCCAGCCGGGAGATTCATACCGCAGGTGAACCCGCCCAGATACGCCTCACCCCGGACCGCAATCGCATCAAGTCTAATGGTACTGACCTGAGTTTTGTAACCGTGGAGATACTTGACAAGGACGGCAACCTGTGCCCCAATGCTGATAACCTGGTGCAATTCCAGGTTGAAGGAAAGGGATTCATAGCAGGTGTGGATAACGGCAGCCCCATATCGCTGGAGCGTTTCAAGGACAATAAGCGCAAGGCTTTCTACGGAAAGTGTCTGGTAGTACTACAAAACAACTCCGGAAAAGGAAAAATTAACCTGAAAGCATCATCAGAAGGATTAAAAGATGCACACATTGTTTTAAAGTGTGCACGTTAAACCAAATAATGGATATTTTTAAAACCTTAGTGGTGTCCTAAAAGTAACTTTGCAGCGTTTTCCGTTTTATATGGACATTAAAGAGAACCTGAACCGAATCAAAGCCACACTCCCCCCAGGAGTAACGCTTGTAGCAGTATCCAAGACCCATCCCGTAGAGATGTTGCAGGAGGCATACGATGCTGGCCAGCGCATATTCGGCGAGAACAAGGTCCAGGAGATGACAGCCAAGAGCCAGGTTCTGCCCAAGGACATTGAGTGGCATTTCATCGGCCACGTACAGAGCAACAAAATCAGGATGATGGCTCCGTACGTATCGGTCATACAGGGTGTAGACACCTTTGAAAAGCTGGTGGAGATTGACCGTCAGGCTGCCCGCTTTAACCGTCACATAACATGCTATCTGCAGATACACATTGCCTCTGAGGAGACCAAGTTCGGATTCTCGGCCGATGAGTGCACCCAGATGCTTGACGAGGGCAAGTGGAAAGACCTGCAGAACATCACCATCGGCGGAGTCATGGGAATGGCCACCAATACAGATGATGAGGCTCAGGTCTGTCGTGAGTTCGGCCGTCTGAAGGAACTCTTTGATACATACAGGCAGAAGTATTTTGCCCACAGCGCTGATTTCAATACGATATCGGCTGGCATGAGCGGCGATTATGAGCTTGCAATCCAGGCAGGAAGCAATATGGTTCGCATTGGCAGTTCCATATTCGGAGAGAGAAACTACAATATGAATAAATAATAACACATTATATGATAGATCATTACGACAGATCCGACAGCGTCTTTACGGAGAAGAACCTGAATGCTTACATAAGCAATTCAATAATAAGCAATTGGGATTTGGAGGCATTCACCGATTATAAGGGTGCCACCCTGCTCTACCGCGACGTAGCCCGCCGTATCGCCAAACTGCACATCATGTTTGAGGAGGCCGGTCTCAAACCCGGTGACCGCATTGCACTGTGCGGCAAGAACAGCTCCAACTGGGGCACCGCCTGCCTGGCCGCCCTCACCTACGGTGCTGTGGTAGTTCCCATACTGCATGAGTTCAAATCGGACAACATACACCATATCATAAACCACTCCGAGACCAAACTGTTCTTTGCCGGTGACCAGATATGGGAGAACCTCAACGAGGCATCAATGCCCAACGTAGAGGGAATAATTACCCTCGATGAGTACCAGCTGGTGATTTCACGTAATGAGAAACTCACCTATGCACGCGAGCATCTGAACGAACTGTTCGGCCGCAAATACCCCAAGGAGTTCACCAAGGCCGATGTCAAGTACTTTGAGGCCGGTTTTGACGATATGGCCATGATCAACTACACATCGGGCTCAACGGGATTCTCCAAGGGTGTAATGCTGCCTTACCGCTCACTCATAAGCAACCACCTGTTCGGTCGCAAGGCACTTTATGTGATGAAACCGGGTGACAAGGTGATATCCATGCTCCCCATGGCACACATGTACGGATTCGCATTCGAGTTCATGCATGAGTTCCTGATGGGTTGCCATGTATACTTCCTTACCCGCCTGCCCAGCCCAAAGATCATATTCCAGGCTCTGGGTGAGATCAAGCCAATGCTTATAGTATCGGTACCTCTGGTTATCGAGAAGATCATAAAGAAGAACATTCTCCCCAAGCTGGAGACTCCCTCCATGAAGTTCCTGCTCAAGGTGCCTATCCTGAACGACCAGATCAAGAAGAAGGTCTGCGAGGAGATGATAAAGGGATTCGGTGGCAATTTCTACGAGGTAATTCTGGGCGGTGCACCCTTCAACCAGGAGGTTGAGAGATTCGTATCATCCATACATTTCCCCTACACCGTTGGTTACGGCGCAACTGAGTGCGGCCCCATCATAGCATACGATGACAAGACCACCTTCGCTCCCGGATCATGCGGCAAGCCCGTACCCAACATGGAGGTCAAGATACTGAGTTCCGATCCCGAGCACATTCCCGGTGAGATAATCTGCCGCGGTCCCAACGTGATGCTGGGTTACTACAAGAACGAGAAACTGACCGAGGAGACCATCGATAAGGACGGCTGGATGTATACCGGTGACCTGGGTATCATGGACAAGGAGGGCAACATATTCATCAAGGGACGCAGCAAGAGCATGATTCTGGGTCCTTCGGGCCAGAATATCTACCCCGAGGAGATTGAGGACCACCTTAACAACATGCCACTTGTAAACGAGTCAGTGGTAATCTCTGAGTCCGATAAGCTGGTAGCTCTGGTCTATCCCGATTTTGACGAGGCTATGAAGTCCGGCATGACCGATGAGCAGATTGCCGAGGTGATGGAGCAGAACCGTCAGGAACTGAACAACATCCTGCCCGCCTACGAAAAAATCTCACAGATCCGCATCTACCACGAGGAGTTTGAAAAGACTCCCAAGAAGAGTATCAAACGATTCCTCTATCAGAAAGAGTAATAATAAAAGGTCGCTCAGTTGAGCGACCTTTTTTAATCCAACTTCAGTACGGCAAGGAAGGCTTTCTGAGGAACCTCCACGTTGCCTATCTGTTTCATACGTTTCTTTCCCTTCTTCTGTTTTTCCAGAAGTTTGCGCTTACGCGATACGTCACCGCCGTAGCACTTGGCGGTCACATCCTTACGCACCTGCTTGATGGTCTCGCGGGCTATGATCTTGGAACCGATGGCAGCCTGGATTGCTATATCGAACTGCTGACGCGGTATAAGTTCCTTGAGCTTCTCGCACATACGGCGGCCCAGGTCATAGGCGTTATCCACGTGAGTAAGAGTTGACAGGGCATCCACAGGCTCACCGTTAAGCAGTATATCCAATTTGATGAGCTTTGACGGACGATATCCTGCTGGATGGTAATCAAATGATGCGTAACCCTTTGATATGCTCTTTAGTTTATCGTAGAAGTCAATCACAATCTCGCCCAGAGGCAGCTTGAAGTATATCTCCACACGGTTACCGGCTATGAACTGCTGCTTTACCAGCTCTCCGCGCTTGTCAAGGCACAGGGTCATGATGGGGCCTATGTAATCCGTCGTGGTGATTATGGATGCGTCTATATAAGGCTCCTCAATATGGTCAATCAGAGTAAGGTCAGGCATGCCGCTGGGATTGTGCACCTCGGTGGCGTTACCCTGCTTGTCATACACCATGTATGATACGTTTGGCACGGTGGTTATGACGCTCATGTCAAACTCGCGGTCCAGACGCTCCTGTACAATCTCCATGTGCAGCAGGCCTAAGAATCCGCAGCGGAATCCGAATCCTAATGCTGCCGATGATTCCGGGAAGAAACTCAGTGAAGCATCGTTCAGCTGCAGTTTCTCAAGTGATGCACGCAGGTCCTCAAACTCATCGGCCTCAATGGGATATACGCCGGCAAACACCATCGGCTTGGACTCCTCGAATCCCGCAATGGCACTGCTGCAGGGACGGGCCACATGGGTGATGGTATCGCCCACCTTGACCTCGGTAGATGTCTTTATGCCCGATATGATATAGCCCACATCACCTGTGGTCATAACGTCGCGCGGCACCATATCCATACGGAGCACGCCTACCTCATCGGCATCATACTCCTTGCCGGTATTGAAGAACTTGACCTTGTCACCCTTGCGGATGCTTCCGTTCTCAATCTTGAAATATGCTATTATTCCACGGAATGAGTTAAATACGGAGTCAAATATCAATGCCTGCAGCGGAGCATCGGGGTCACCCACGGGATGCGGCACGCGCTCAACGATTGCGTTCAGAATCTCCTCAACGCCCATTCCGGTACGGGCCGATGCGCGGATGATCTCGTCACGCTTGCAGCCCAGAAGTTCTATGATTTCATCCTCAACCTCATCAGGCATGGCACTCTGCATATCACACTTGTTTATGACCGGGATGATCTCCAGGTCATGCTCTATGGCCATGTAGAGGTTGCTGATGGTCTGCGCCTGCACGCCCTGCGTGGCATCGACCACCAGGATTGCGCCCTCGCAGGCAGCGATGGAACGAGATACCTCATATGAGAAATCCACATGTCCCGGAGTGTCAATAAGGTTCAGGATATACTTCTGCCCCTGATACTCGTACTCCATCTGGATGGCGTGGCTCTTGATTGTGATGCCGCGCTCCTTCTCCAGATCCATGTCATCGAGCATCTGACCCTCGGTAATGTTTATGGTATGTGTATATTCAAGCAGACGGTCAGCCAGCGTTGACTTACCGTGATCTATATGAGCGATAATGCAGAAATTGCGGATGTTCTCCATATAAGGTGTTTTTACACCGCAAAATTAACAAAAAATCCGCTTATTACCGCAACTTCCTGTTTTGCCAAAGTGTCCCACAGCCACCCGCGTGAGAGGGTATTCTCGGGCCGATGAGCGTGGGACACACCCTCTCTGTGAGCCTATGTAACACAACAAAGTGCCTCACACAGCCCGAGAGCGGGGTTGGTGTGGGACACTTTGGCAAACAAGACTTATTATAGGCATCTCCCTGTCTTCAATATGGAACTTTACTCCACCCTCAACCTGCTCCGTCTTCACCTTTTTGGCAGACGCCACACTCACACACATCAGTGAGATTACAATAATAACCAGCTTTTTCATACCGTTGTCGGTTTGTTTGTTCTGCCGACAAAGGTAGAGCGGTCATAAGCCCATAACAAGAAAAGAGCGTTGCATTACCGTTACATTATTTCTGCAACGTTTTTGCAACGCTATAAAAATGGCACAAGGGGACTGTCCCCTTTGGGTCATCTGACAGGGCACTTTATCAGATAGTGCTCATAGTCATTCCGTTTGATGTCCAAATCAAGATATTCAAGACCTTGGGGTATTATTATTTCCGTAACACCATTGCGGATGTCCTTCTGGCCGACCACCTTACCGTCCGGAGTTGAAACGGTCACACTCTGGCCAAAGTCACGGCCAAAAATCTTCAATGTATCGGCCTCTGTATTCAGCACAATCTCATTTTTCTCAAGCAGCATCACCCTCCATGCGTACAGGGTATCGCTATACCCGTAACCCTTTCGGTATACCACATATCTCTCGTCCCAGAAACCTCCTAACTGTTCCTTGAAAATATGGTCACTTCCATCGGGGGCTTTGGCATGGCTCGCCAGGATATTGTACTTATCCATATCATCGGCCATTTTAAGATCAAATGATATACTGTCATAAACATCCATTGCCATAAGGTCAAAAAGCAAAGAATCATTAAGTGACTCCACAAATATCGGTTTCTTAACCTTGGCACTTGAATTTTGTGATTTGGCTACACCAGTACAGAATAATGCAAACACTGCAAATGATACGGTCAATAAGATTATCGGACGTTTCATAAACTTAATTGGATAAAGGATTTTGCTAGTTGCAAAGGTATAAAGAACCTTAGAACTCCACCTTTATATTTTTCTCAAAAGGAACAGCTATTCCTCCGTATGTGGTAGGGTACCACTTGGGCATACTCTTTATTGCAGCTTCAACGGCCTCCTCGAACTCCCTATCCAGATTATCCTCAATGCCTCTTTCACTTTTATACAATTCATACCACCAGAATCTTCCGGCATCACCTTTCAGAATGGTGCCATCCCAGTCAATATAAAACAACACATTAAGAGATAGTTCTCCCGTTCCTACCGCCTTCCGTATCTCTTCAGGCACCTGTACGCGCTCTCTTATAGTATGGAATACCGCATATGGTTTCCAGAAGTCTGTACTCAAAGAACTTCTGCATGGTATTCATCAGAATGTTATAGAACCATTGTCACGCTTTATGATTTGGCTTGATGCCTTTTCTTTTGGGCAGACAGCACGAACAAAGCCACCATCGTAGCGGTTACTTGAAGAAATATGGATCTTTGAATCAGGACAATCCCAGCCGGGATAGTTCTCCAGTCCAAGATCCACCTCATCATAAGTGCCAAAACTGAACTTATTGATCAGAAAAGCCACACACTGGTTCTTATAACGGGAACTGACATCCGATGTAAGATATTTCCCTCCACTAGCCTTATATATACCCCCATTGGTGAAAGGAAGAAAAATGGAGTTTGAGGTGTATCCAGGGACTTTGCTGGTAAACAGGAATCCTTCCACGCCATTGAGTGTCGTGTCTACCCATTCGCAGTTTCTGAACAGCTCGGCATACTCTTCCTTGGTGGGCATTCTCCACTCTCCGCCCCAGTTCACATGAGCGGCATCATACTCCACATCAAGCTTTTCCTTGCCGTTATCATAGCTTTGCTTATATTTATAATTGTCTGTTGTATAGTATGTCTTCTGCTCTGTCTCGCCCCACGCAAAGAGTACACCGGGCTCCTCCGGACTCTCAGCGCCCACGTTACAATCGGCCCAAAGCACGCTTAAGCCCAGATCAACCAGCGCATTATGGCCCAAAGGTTTTACAGGCTCCGGCCCTACTTTCTTCTTTTTGCCTTCAGGTGTATCCAACACCGGCCTTATAGGACATCCTTGAGACTTGTTAGGTGAGCCCAAACCAACATCGGCGACTGAAGTGTTGTATGCCAACGTCTTGTAAGTACCATAATGAGCCTGGTTCATCTTCACCATACTTTCATGATTGGCTCTATAACCGGCAGTCGGAAGGAAAATGCTGCGACCTTCATAACCTGGCACATTGCTGGTAATGATATACCCGCAACTGTCTTTACTATTTACGTACTGCCAGGTGCATTTGTTTATAAGCTCCCATAGTTCATCGGCATCGGGCATTCGCCAGCCTCCTCCAAGCCTTACCGCAGCCGCATCTTTCTCAGGTTCAAGTTTAACACCCCAGAAACCCCTATAGTTCTCTCCCGTATATAAACCGGCCTTGGGCCTTGTCTCTCCCCACGCGATATAGGCTCCCGGCTGGAGCGGAGATGATGCACCCATATTGGCCGATGCCCACTTGACGCTAAGTCCCAGATCCACAGCTTCCGGCACAGGCATGGTGACATTGACCGTCATCTGTGCCTTATGTCCTTTATACTCTGCTGTAATGACGCACGTTCCAACTCCAATAGCGGTAACCGTACCGTCTTGACAGACCGCAACCGAATCCGATGATGTACTCCACCTGACCTCTCCGTTCTCTGCCTGTCGGCCGGACGGTCCGATGACGGCGTTCACCCTCCGTATCTCACCATAGTCAAGGCCAAGATTGGCAGTGGATAGATCAAATGATGTCAAAGTATCTGAATCATACCTTCTTACTGGACGGATATTTAATCCGATATAACGGTGATTACCGGCTAGCGATGGTTTAGTTCCTATACCTACCCTGAGTTCTTCATCCAGATAGAAGAATGACGGATTTACAGTATTACTGGTACTCACATAAGTGGCACTGCTGTCACCATCCCACGAATAGGTATCGGACTCTGATGTCCACACCCAGAAGCCTAAATCCACCCCTATGATGTCACCACCTTCAATATACCCTCCGTAAGGAATGAAAATGCTTTTGTCCTCATAACCGGCAATCCTGCTTGTATATCTTAATCCCAAGACACTGTTCACGGTAACGGTGTCATAATCACAGTTAGCATACAACTCATTATATTCCTGAATAGTAGGCATACGCCATTCTGCACCCAACCGGACGGTTGCCGCATCATTGGCAGGTATCAATCTGAGAGGCTCGTTGTTTCTGTTACGCCTACTAAGGGAACCAATCAAGCCAATAGGATGAAGCAAGTCTTCATCATCTATGTCCGTTTCCTCACGCGGTGGCTCATATTTATGGTAATTATCCCACGAGAAGCAATCCTTAGGCTCCGTCTCACCCCAAGCATAATAACAGCCATAATCAGTGGGGCTCTCCGCACCCAGATTGCAATCGCCCCAAAGCACACTCAGACCCAGATCAACATATCTTACATCTGTATTCTGGGCCAAAACGGCCTGAGAGGCTGTCTCAATCAACAGCGCAAATAAAAAGAATCTGATAGCTTTGAATGACATCTTTTGGTTGTTTTTTGATGCTCAAAAGTATTACTCAAATCAACAACCACCAAGGATTCGTCGTTGCAAAACTGTTGCACTTTGGCGGAACAAATACGTTATCGCGCGATTACGTATTTGTGTAACGTCTTGCGGACGGCACCGGGTCCGGCGAAGAGTTCCTTGACCATTCCCTCGATGCGCTCGCCCAGGCCGGCTTCGTACAGATCAACTGCAAAGATGTCCTTGCGGCTGTAGAGCTTCTTGAGGCAGGAGTAGTCCTGATCAGGTTTACCGATTTCAAGCGGAGCTACGATTGCCTGCATTTCCTGGAGCAGAGGATCGGGTGAAGGCTCAAACGGAGTGCCGTCATCCTTGATGCCCTTCAGGTAGCGTGCCCAGCCTGCAAGTGCAAGCGGGATGAGTACCAGGTTGTCCATATCAAGTCCGCGGGCAATATACTTCTTTATGGTCTCACCAAAGCGGATTGGAATCTTCTGGCTGGTATCGCAGGCGATACGCTGCGGTGCATCGGGCATAAAGGGGTTGGGCAGACGGCGTTTGATTACGGCGCCGATGAACTCGTACGGGTTCAGGATTCCCGGATCAACCACTACCGGCATTGCCTCCATGTAGCCCATCTTCTGGATGAAGGGACGGATATCCTCATCGGCCATCTCGGCCGATATAAGGGTGTAGCCCAGCATGCATCCGTAGATGGCCATTGCAGTGTGCAGGGGGTTAAGGCAGGTTGTTACCTTCATGGTCTCAACCTTGTCAACCGTCTCACGTGTAGTGTAGAGGGCACAGCCCAGATCCAACGGCGGACGACCATTGGTGTAGTTATCCTCTATTACCAGATACTGCACCTCCTCGGCGTTCACGAACGGAGCGGTGAATGTATGCTTCTCGGTCTCAATGTAATCATTATCCTCAAAACCGTCCTTGGCAAGGAGTTCCTTTACCTTCTCGTGCGGGCGCGGGGTAATCTTATCAATCATTGACCACGGGAATGTGATCTTGGTCTCATCCTTGAGGTATGCCAGGAAATCAGCAGGCACCAGCTTATCGGCCACCCAACGCTCGGCGTATGCCATCACTCCGGCCTTTACCTTGTCACCGTTGTGTGAGCAGTTGTCCATGCTCTGGACGGTAAGAGGCAGCTTGCCGGCATTATAACGCTCCAGCAGCAGGGCGCAGACCTTACCCATGGCCAGCACAGGCTTGAGTCCGCGGGCCAGATCAGCCTCATTATAGGTGTAGCCTTTCTCGGTGATGGTGAATGATATCATCTGCAGTGACTTGGCCTTGAATATCTCTACCAGGCGGTTCCAGTCCGGGAACTGGGGATCGGCCTTAAGGGCCTCGGTGACAGATGCAATCACCTTTTTCTCTATGGTGCCCGATGACTGCAGGCTTACCAGCAGAGAGAGGTTGTCATACGGAGCGTAGGCCTTGTCTATGATCTCATAGTCAAAGGTCTCGGCCATGATGACGCCGCGGTCATACTTGCCGGTGTTGAGCGCATCGTTGATGATGGCGGCCGGGAAGGCGCGGAATATGTTACCGCCGCCAAAATGCACCCATGTGGGCTCATCGTGTGTCTTGCGGCGAACTGCTGCTATATCAAACTTGGGGAGCAGATAACCTTTTTTCTCCCACTCTGCGGCATTGAACTTGCCACTTGTTATTTCTGTAAGTTTCATAATCAATCAAAGAATCCGGGTTGTTTGTATTCAATTCCAAGCTCGCGATCAACGGTTGCAAGTATTCCCTGCACCTGACCCATTGCGAACATACGTCCCAGCAGGGTGTAGCCTGCATTGTGTCCGTGGCTGGACTCATCCATTATGCCGCCGGGCTCATCGGTAAATGTCATTCCATGGTCAACACGCATGGGCAGCTGCGGGTTTTCTTTCTCGAATATGCGGCAGAGTTCAATCAGGTCTGCACGGCCACCCAGGTGCGATGCCTCGGTAAAGTCACCGTTGGGGAATATGTGGCAGGAGCGCAGATGTACAAAATGAGTGCGTGATGCAAACTTCTTAGCCATCTCTACAACATTGTTGTATGCACCGGCCGACAGTGAACCTGCGCAGAAAGTAAGGCCGTTGTGCTTGTTGGGCACTGCATCCAGGAACCACTGGATATCCTCCTCAGTGCGGACGATGCGCGGCAGCCCCAGAACCTCAATTGGGGGATCATCGGGATGAACGCACATGTTCATGTTGTACTCCTCGCAGGTAGGCATGATAGCCTCCAGGAAATATTTCATGTTGGCACGCAGCTGTGCCTTGTCAATGCCCTTGTAAAGGTTCAGGAAATCACGGAACTTCTGTATGGGAGCCTCATCGTTCTCACTGAAGTTTCCGCTTACAAACCCCTGGGTCTTGATGATGATGGTCTCAACCAGTTTGTGCTCGCCCTCGGGAGTCATGGTCTTGGCCAGTTCATCGGCCTCGGCCAGAACACTGCGGCCCTCACCCCAGCCCTCGGGGAACTGGAACTTGGCCCACTCCTCACGCGCGCCTGCACGCTTTAATATATAGATGTCAAAGTATGCGAACTCAGCGTAATTGAAGTAAAGGTTGGTCGATCCGTTGGGGTTGATATGGAACAGGTCCGTGCGGGCCCAGTCCAGCACCGGCATGAAGTTATAGCAGATGCAGTGGATACCCTCGGCCGATAAGTTCCTTAAGCTCTCCTTGTAAACCTCAATCTGATGGTCGCGGTCCGGACCTCCGTACTTGATGGTCTCAACCACCGGCAGGCTCTCGACCACGCTCCAGCGCATGCCGTAACTCTCAATATATTCACGCAGGTCACGGATTTTCTCACGTGTCCATACCTGGCCCAGAGGTACATCGTGCAAAGCAGTCACTATTCCCTCAACGCCTATCTGCTTAAGCATGGCAAGAGTAATCTTATCCTTCTTGCCGAACCAACGCCATGTTCTTTCCATATACTTTTGGTTATGTAATTATCGATACACAAAGATAAGGAAAGAAAATGGCATACCCGACTTAACTTTACCTTATTAAATAACTATAAAGTATGAACAAACAAAAACAGCAAACATTGCGAGTCCTTTGAGCAATAATTGAGTTCTTAGTTTAGTTCATAAATCAACAAGTTAAAGTTAAATAGGTAGGTCGGCGGTAAATTATATTTATCGCTGATTTTCTTTATGTTAACTATGTTTTCAAAATTGGATGTTTGTTAAGTATTATGTTAACGAAAGATAATTATTTAACTTCTCGCTTAACTTCCCGCCACTTTTTGACTCTTATATTCGGAAGCTGCGAGAGAGCGGCGACCCCCCAAAAAGAATAAGTAAAAACAAAAAAATAAGAATTATGAAAAAGACTATCATCGCTGCAGTTGCAGCACTGTTCCTGGGAATCAACGCAAACGCTCAGAGTGTTAACGACAATCAGACTGCCACAGTTGCAGACGTAGTTGCAGAACTCAATCAGGCCGACGCCCTCCAGTTCATCCCCATGTATCAGAAGATGCTTACCGAGATCGAGACCGTATGCCGCACCGATAACAGTGACGACCAGAAGACAGCCAAGATCGAGGATATCAAGGAGGTTTACACCGACATGTTCAGCCAGATCCTGGTATCAGAGCAGAATGAGGTTGCAATGAACAGCGTATCAATGGAATACTTCAACAATCGCATAGCAAAATAAGAAACACATACGATTTTCATAAGTTTAGGGTTAATAAGACAATGAGCCGAGCTGTGAAGCCCGGCTCATTGGTTTTAATTCTAAAGGGAAAATTACTTAAGTGCGTAGTAGTTTTCCTCCTCACCCTCGGTAACGTTGATCTTGTCTTCACGGAGCAGCCATCCAAGGCCGAGATAAAACTCTTTGTCCTTCAACTTTGTTGCCTTTTTAATTTCCTTCTGTGAAAGGGCGTTCTTACCCTCCAGTGCGCGCCAGATAAGACCGGCGAATTCGCCTACCATTTCGTTCATGATTGTATGTGTTTTTATAATTCGGCGCGAAATTACATATTTTTGCAACACGTTATTCCGGATTCACCCTGTTTTTCACAAAAATCATTCGTTTTTGGTATATTTATTCTGCGTTATAGTCAAAATGAGGTATAGGCTGCAACTTGAAAAGATTTTTTACATGCTTGTCATCGATTGCGGCTTTTGTCTTGGGATCATCACATACGCCGGTACGGATATATCGGTCCAGAACTGCGTATGTAAAGCCCAGGTTGTCCTCATCGCTCTTACCGCTCAGTCCGTCCGACGGAGTCTTATCCACCAGATCTGCAGGCAGGCCCAATTCTCGGCCTATAGCCTTGACCTCGGCCACGGTAAGACCGCCCAGAGGAGAGAAATCGCCGGCAGCATCGCCGTAACGGGTCGAATATCCCACCCAGTCCTCAGACAGGTTACAGGTGTTGGCCACGCGGCCGTTAAAAGACTGCGATATGGCATAGAGCGTGGTCATTCTGAGACGCGGCGGCATATTGATTTCGGTCTGACGGCTTATCTCAACACCATCGGGCGCAAGCTGCTCGCCGATAGTGTTCATGAGCGCATTGTACGTATCGGCAATATTCACATTAAAGTGGCGTATTCCCAGATGGTTTATCAGTTTCATGCTGTCCGATATATCCTTCTGTACGCCGTTAGGCATAGTCACGCCTATCACGCGATCAACGCCCAGCGCCGCAACACACAAGGCCGCAACCACACTGCTATCCTTGCCGCCCGAAATACCTACTACAGCATTACAGCCCTTACCGTTAACTTCAAACCAGTCTCTGATCCACTGAACAACCTGGTCTTTTACCTCTTTGGCATCAAACATCTTTATTCCTCGTCCAGAGGTTTCATGTTGGTGTAGACGTTCTGAACGTCGTCATCCTCGTCCAGACGCTCTACGATCTTGTCGATTGTCTCACGCTGCTCGGGGGTGACATCCTTAAGGTCGTTGGGGATGCGGGTGAACTCGGCGGCCTTAACCTCGAATCCGTTCTCCTCAAACCACTTCTGGATTGCGGCGTATGACTTGGGATCACCGTACAGGGTAACTTCATTCTCCTCCTCGTCGATATCATACTCCTCCTCTATGCCAAGGTCAATAAGCTCCAGAATCAGCTCATCCATATCGACACCGTCCTTAAGGGCGATGGTGAACTGGCACTTGTGGCTGAAAATAAAGTCCAGACTGCCGCTGGTACCCAGTGTGCCGCCAAACTTGGTGAATACTGAGCGTACGTTGGCAACGGTACGGGTGGTGTTATCGGTCAGGGTCTCAACGTAGATGGCAATTCCGTGGGGGCCGTAACCCTCATAGTTCATCTCCTTGTAATCCTTCTGGTCCTTACCCATCGCGTTCTTGATAGCGCGCTCAATATTGTCCTTCGGCATGTTCTCATGCTTAGCGGTAGCTATGATGGCACGCAGTGTAGAGTTGTTGTCCGGATCCGGACCGCCAGCCTTAACAGCAATGGCAATCTGTTTGCCTATGCGGGTAAATGTCTTAGCCATGTTGCCCCAGCGTTTCAGCTTGCGGGCCTTTCTGAATTCAAATGCTCTTCCCATTGTATGTATTGTTTTAGTTATTAACGGAGTTGTGCATCCAGTTTGGTCTGAACAGCCTGGATAAGTTTGTTCATCACCTTGTCAATCTGGACATCGTTGAGTGTCTGGCTCTCATCCTGAAGCAGGAAACTTACGGCGTAACTCTTCTTGCCTGCGGGCAGGTTCTTACCCTCATATACGTCAAACAGGGTAACCTCCTTGAGGAGTTTACTCTCGGTCTGGTAAGCCAGTTTCTCAATATCGGCAAACTTGACGCTCTTGTCTATGAGCAAGGCCAAGTCGCGGCGAACGGCAGGATACTTGGGCAACTCGGCAAAACTTACCTTGTTCTTGCGGGTAGCCTTGAGCAACTCGTCCCAGTTGATATCGGCATAATAAACCGGCTGCTCAACATCGGTAAGCTTAAGCATTGCACGGCTTACCACGCCAAGTTCCGCAACAGTCTTGCCTGAACGCAGCTTGTAACGCAAGCCTGTGCTGAATATAGAATTCTCAAATTCCTCAATCTGAATAGCGTTCTGAGCCAGACCTACGCGCCTGAACACGTTGAGAACGTGTGATTTGATCTCAAATACCGAGTTCTCCTCATCGGCATGGGCCCATGAGGCCGATACGCGGTTACCGGTCATCCAGATACCCAGGCGGTATCCCTCGCTGTATGCGCGCAGAGGATTCTGTTCTTTACCGTCCTCGGCAGGCTGACGCAGCTGCTCACGCTTGGCGGCATCAAACCAGTAGCACTTGCCGAACTCAAAGAACCTCAGATCCGAGCTCTGACGGCGGATATTGTGAGAGAGGCTCTCAAGACCGCCAAACAGAAGTGATTCACGCAGCACGTTAAGATCTGCGCTGAGCGGGTTCATAAGGCGAACCAACCTGTCCGATGGGCAGCAGTCCATACCATCATAGTATGCGGCACGGGTAAGCGAGTTGTTCAGTATCTCATTGAATCCCTGGCCAACCAGCTGTTCCGATACCAGGTCCTGCAGTTTGTGTGAGCGGTCAACCTCACCCTGAACGGTCAGGCTAGACTGAACGGACTTGCCGAATTCCACATTGTTGTAGCCGTATATGCGCAGAATTTCCTCAACCACATCACAGGGACGCTGAACATCCACACGGAAAGGAGGAACGGAGAGTTTCATGCCATCTGCATTGAGCTCATCCACCTTTATGCCCAGGTTCTCGACGATGCTCTTCATCACCTGACGGTCCAGTTTCTTGCCTATCAGATTATCGGCATACTCAAAGTTAAAGTCAACCTTGAAGTCCTGAGCGGGAGCGGGATTTACATCCTTGATCTCCATTGATATTGTGCCGCCGGCCAGTTCCTTGACCAGCATTGCGGCCTGCTTGAGAGCATACAGAGTACCGTTGGGGTCAATGCCGCGTTCAAAGCGGAATGATGCATCGGTGCTTAACTGATGACGGCGCGCTGTCTTGCGGATCCATGTGGGATGAAAATAGGCGCTCTCCAGGAACACGTTCTTGGTAGAGTCCGATATGCCCGATTCCAGACCGCCGAACACACCGCCTATGCACATAGGCTCCTGAGTGTTGCAAATCATAAGATCACGCTCTGAAAGCTTGCGCTCAACACCGTCCAGAGTAACGAAAGGAGTACCCTCGGGCATGGTCTTTACAACCACCTTGCCGCCCTTGATCTTATCGGCGTCAAAACTGTGCAGCGGCTGACCGTATGCAAAAAGTATGTAGTTTGTGATATCTACAATATTGTTGATGGGGTGCAGGCCGATGGTGGAGAGTTTGTTCTTGAGCCAATCGGGACTCTCCTTTACTGTCACACCCTTGATGCTTACGCCTGCATAACGCGGGCAAGCCTCGGTGTTCTGAACGTCTATCTCTATCTGAAGGTCATGGTTATCAACCTTGAAGCCGTCGCAGTCAGGACGGTGCAGAGAGGTCTTGTAGCCGTTCTGGAGCAGCCATGCGTAGAAATCACGTGCCACGCCCCAGTGCGAGCAGGCATCAGAGTGGTTGGGAGTGATATCCACCTCAATCACAAAGTCTGACTCCAGGTGGAAATACTCGGCAGCGGGAGTGCCGGGAACGGCATCGGCCGGGAGAACCATGATACCGGAGTGGTCATTACCAAGACCCAGTTCCTTCTCGGAGCAGAGCATACCGAATGACTCTACGCCACGCAGTTTTGAAGGCTTGATGGTAAAACTCTCATCACCCTCATATATCTTGGCGCCGATGGTAGCGACTACAACCTTCTGGCCGGCAGCCACGTTGGGTGCGCCGCATACTATCTGCACGGGATCGCCGCTGCCCTGATTGACAGTGGTAACATGCAGATGGTCCGAATTGGGATGCTCCACGCATGTGAGAACCTCACCTACAACTATATCCTTGAGTCCGCCCTTTACAGACTGAACCTCCTCTACTCCATCGACCTCGAGACCTACCGATGTAAGGGCAGCAGCCACCTCATCAGGCGTCAGGTCAAAGTCAACATACTCCTTGAGCCACTTATATGAAACGTTCATAAAATCACCTGTTTCTTTTTCAAACTGCAAAGGTACTATTTTTATCTATAATAATTGCAGGAACAACGCTAAATGAGCGGAACTTTGAGCATATAGCTCTCCAGGACTCTCGCACCCACGCGAGACTAGTGGGAAGGGCCCGCGACAGGTTGTAACTATTCTGGAACTAGGAACTTGTTCATAGTTTCGGAATAGATACAAGATGTTGTGGGAGGGCAATGTCCTGGAGACCTATATGCTCAAAGTTCCCCTGAAAACTAGAAGGGGGCATCACCCATGTCGGGGGCGGAATCCAGGGGATCGGCAGGTATGGGCTCATCATTCATCTTGGAGCGTTTGACGCTGCCCTTGCGGCCACCCATACCGGGCTCACCGGTGCCGATGTTGTCAAACAGGGCCAGGTCACTGCGGAACGACAGGCGCACATCACCCACTCCGCCGTTACGGTGCTTGGCGATGATGATCTCGGCAATGCCGTGCAGGTCATTGTGGTTGTTGTCCTCGTAGATCTTGTAGTACTCCGGACGGTGAATAAAGCATACGATATCGGCATCCTGCTCAATGGCACCCGACTCACGCAGGTCACTCAGCTGCGGACGCTTGCCCTCGTAACCCTCTCGACCCTCAACGCCACGATTAAGCTGTGACAATGCAATGATTGGTATATCCAACTCCTTGGCAATACCCTTGAGGTTACGCGATATGGTGCTTATCTCCTCCTGACGGTTACCGAACCTGATTCCGCTGGCATTCATAAGCTGCAGGTAATCAATGATTATAAGTTCAACCTGATGCTCCTGCTTAAGCCTGATGGCCTTGGTGCGGAACTCGGTGATGGAGAGCGAGGGAGTATCGTCCAGATAGATGGGTGCGTTCTGCAAGGCGTTGATCTTGCTGTCCAGAACCTGCCACTCATAAGGTGCCAGACGTCCGTCACGCAGTTTGTTGCCCGGAATCTCGCACACGCTGGATATCAAACGGTTAACCAACTGAACGTTACTCATTTCAAGTGAGAACAGAGCCACCGGATGCTCGTTGTTCACGGCAATGTTCTTGGCCATTGAGAGTGCGAATGCCGTCTTACCCATGGCGGGGCGTGCAGCCAGTATGATAAGGTCTGATTTCTGCCAGCCCGAAGTGATATTGTCCAGGTCATTGAATCCGCTGGCCAGTCCGCTCATACCTTCAGCACGCTGAGCCGCAGTACGGATACGGTTTACAGACTCCTGCAGAACCACATCGATCGACGCAAAATCCTTCTTTACGTTTCGGTGTGCAATCTGGAACAGTTTATTCTCGGCCTCACCCAGCAACTCGGAGATATCGGTCGTATCATCAAAAGCCTCGGTCTGAATCTCGCTGGTAAAGGTAATCAGTTCACGGGCCATAGCCTTCTGGGCAATGATACGTGCGTGGTACTCAATGTGGGCCGATGAAGTAACCTTACCTGCCAGTTGGGTAACGTAGAGAGCGCCACCTGCCTCCTCAAGCGTGCCGTTGCTCTTGAGTTGCTCGGTCACCGTAAGGATATCAATGGGGCGCTGGTTGAGTGACAGATTTGCCACAGCCTCATAAATCACCTGATGACGATGATCGTAGAATGACTCCTTCTTGACTATATCACTTACTTTTGGGAATGCATCCTGCTCAATCATGAGTGCGCCGATGACCGCCTCCTCAAGCTCTAATGCCTGCGGCTGGAGGTGGTTGAGTACTATGCCGTCGGTGTTGGCACGGCTGCTGCGGGTTCTTGTCTTGGAATCTGCCATATCGTAGTTTATTGCAGATACAAAATTAGCGGTTTGCCTACTCCCTTCAGCAAACCGCCACCTTTACTTTTCAACTCACTATTAACAGCTCACACTAATTCCCGTTGACACACGAACATATCGGGGAAAAGGTCGCCTGGAGCGTCAAAAGGCTCGCGGAATATGCCGTAAACGGTAGAGCCGGAACCCGACATTGAGGCATAGACAGCACCCATGGAGTAGAGTTTCTGCTTGATCTCGGCCAACAGGGGATACTTGGCAAAGACAGTGGTCTCAAAATCATTGAATACACAATCCTTCCACTCTGCAACCGGACGCTTTATTGCCTCCTCAAGCGGAATCTCGGGGCGCTTGGGAGTAAGAGACGCATATGCCTCGGCGGTACTTACAGCAATATCGGGCTTGACCAGAAGTATGGTGTAGCCCTTCAGTGTAAGGCCGATGGGATTGAGAATCTCACCCCTACCGGTTGCAAGCGACGGTGTGTTGCTGATAAAGAATGCGCAGTCCGAGCCCAGGCGTGCGGCATAACGCTCCATCAGGCTCTCACGCATACGCAGGTTGAATCGGCGGTTCAAAAGACTTATCATGAATGCGCAGTCCGATGAGCCTCCGCCAAGACCGGCGCCCGACGGTATGTGCTTGTGCAGTTTTATGTCTATTGACGGCAGGTCAAAATCCTGCTGCAGCATAAGATACGCCTTGACCACAAGGTTATCGGCCGCCTTGAAGGGAAAATCATTGCCTGTAATCTCAAGTGAGCAGCAGGGTATGTCCTCTTTCTTGGGGAAAAGGCGGTAAGGGATGAAAACGTCATCGGGCTGAACCAGCAGTCCCGCCTCCAAACGCTTGCGCAACTGTGACGGATCAAGCGGACGCATGGGCTTTATCTCCAGTGCATCCTGCAGCAGCACCGGATAGAACACGGTCTCAATGTCGTGGTATCCGTCTGTGCGTTTGGCCACGACATTGAGTCCTATGTTTATCTTAGCGTTGGGGAATGTAATCATTTATTATCCTTCTCTATGCCCTTGGCAGCTATTCGGCCCGATGCCATACACTCTGTCAGGGCGTTACCGCCCAGACGGTTACCGCCAAAGAATCCGCCGGTAACCTCACCTGCTGCATACAGACCGGGTATTGCCTTGCCGCTCTCATCCAGAACACGGCGGTCCAGGTCAATCTTAAGACCACCCATAGTGTGGTGGGTTGACGGAGCAAGTACGCGGATAGACAGGTTAGCATCGTCAATGTTGTAGGTTGACTTGTCATACTGACCGTCGGCACCACGGCGTGCATTACCTATTATGCCGGTGGCGTGACGCTTGCCTACGCCCTCGGGCTCACGGCCGTCCATAATGGCCATATCGTACTCACGGATGCTGTTCTTGACTGTCTCAGCATCAATGTCTATACCCAGTTCACTGAAAAAATCCTGCAGTTCATTTGCACTGCCGCTCCACTCACGGCCGTTGAATCGGCCGGTTCTGTTTCCGGCTGCATTATTGGCTGCGACAACAGCCTCATTGCTTCCGAATCCGCCACCGAATCCACCGAAGCCACCGAATCCGCCTCCGAATCCGCGCATTACATACAGATATACGCCACGACGGCCATCCAGTTCTACGCCATGCTTGAATCCGTTCAAAGACAGCACGTCACGCTCAGAACACTCGTCAACATAACGCTTGCCGGTCTTGGTGCTGATGAATATGGCATTCTCTACACCGCCAAAGGCAATTGCACCGTCTGAAAAATAAGCCAACGGCAAAAGCTGTGTGTAGCCCTCGCCCACCGTTGCGGCTCCAATCTTCTGTGCCATATCGATACCGTCGCCGCGCAGCGATGAACGGTTGGTGGTACCTATATTGGGTGACAGATACTGGCGTGACCAGTACTTGTTGGTCTTGAGCACCTTCTGTATGTTGGCTGCATATCCGCCGGTTGCTATGATCACACCCTTCTTGGCGTGAGCGGTAACCTGGGTGCCATCGGCCATCTTGGCCTTTACGCCTGTAACGCGACCGTTCTCAAATATAAGGTCGTTGGCACTGGTCTCCCTCATTACACGGTTGTGCTTATCGGCATTGTTTACAACTGCCAGAGGAGCCATCACGTATGAGCCCCAGTTGCCCTGATAACGCTCGGGAGTGCCGTCACCGTCTGCATCGGTAGTGCATCCGTTCATTGTGGAGCCTCTGTACCAGAGAGCACCTACCAGAGTTGACTGGCTGTCACTGAAACCTACACCCATGCTCATAAGCCAGGGCTTTAGCTGCTCACCCTCCTCTATGAACTGCTTTACAAGTTCATAGTCACCGTATATCCACTCATCCTTGGCGGTGTTCTGACGCAGGCCGCCGTAGTAGGTCTGGAAAATATGCAGGTTGGTGGTAGAGAACAGCAGCAACTGGTTCTCGGGGGTACCCTTCTTGAGCTGAGGCTCGGCGTAATCCAGATATGCCTTTATCTCTTTCTTAAGTTCCTGGAGCACAGGCAGATACTCAGCATGAACTCCGTGCTTGGAGAGTTCAACTATATCACCGGCCACGAACTCGTGATCCTTGTAGTATGATGCGTCAAACGGTTCCTCGCTCCAGTTATAGATAACCTTAAGGTCATTTACACAGCCCACGGTTGCACGTACCTTGTTGTGCATCTTGCCGTCAAAACCCTTGGCAGTGGTTGCTGTGGGTCTCTTGATATCCCATACAAGACTGTGATCGATAGACTGATAGACACCGCCCGATACCAGAGTGTTACCGCCAAGTTCGGCGTTCTTCTCAATGATAAGGACTGTGTTGCCGTCCTGGGCTGCCTGTGCCGCAGCGCAGAGACCTGCACCGCCACCGCCTATGATGACCACATCCCATGTATCCTCAATGGGAACTCCCGGCTGTGCCTTGACTCCATTATCTATGAATGCCTTACGGTTGGTAACTCCGGCCTGATCGGCTGCATTCAGCACGGCCTCCTTAAGACCGAAACTGGACATTGTAGCACCCGATACGGCATCAACATTCAGTCCGTTTGCAGCAATAATCTTGGCAGGAAGTGTCTGCAGAGCCACATCACCCACATGAGCGGTCTCACGCTGCTGTCCTACGCGGATATCGGTAATGCCGGTCTCACTGAATGTCACACGAGCCTGAACCTGGCCGCCGTAACCCTTACCGCTGCCGGTATATGTGCCGGGAGTGAAACTCAGGGCTGCGTTTTTGGCAGGAACCGGTTTCTCACCACGGGCCTGTGCAAGAGCCAGATCAACAGCCTTCTTTACTGCGTCCGATGAATATGTGGCACCTGTTATGCCATCCACTTCTGTACTCTGGGCCTCTACTATTCTCTGTGCGACGACAGTGTAAGGCGATGTGTACTGTGCGTAGGTATTGCCGTTATCCTTCACGGATACAGCAGCAATCTTGTGACCCTTTACGGTCACCGTAGCGGTTATGGTACTCTCCACATTAAGGGCATCGGCACTGTATTTGCCGTTTGCCAACTGAGTACCGTCTGCAGGTGCACCGCCTCCGCAGGCTGCCACCAGCAAACCTAAAACTGAAAAAGAAACTCCGGAAATTCTCATATTCCAATTATTTAAAAAACTCTCTATTCCTAAAAACAGTACCAAACGGAAGGTTTAGCTCGACGAAGTCAACCGTCCCCAATGGTACTGTTTAAAGTCCTGCAGCGACGGCGATGCCGTGGTCAACTCCGCTGAATCCCATGAAAGCCAGGGCCAGCAGACCTGCGGTGATAAGGGCAATTGCCATACCCTCCATACTCTTGGGGATACGCACCTTAGCCAGTTGTTCACGTATGCCTGCAAATATTATCAGGGCAAGTGCAAAACCTATTGAGGTTGCAATTGCATAGATCACACCTGTAAGCAGGTTGGGCTCCAGACCCTGTGCGTTGTAGGTAGCGTTGGCAACCAGGATTGACACACCCAGTATGCAGCAGTTGGTGGTGATAAGCGGAAGGAAAATACCCAGAGCCTGATATAGTGAAGGTGACACCTTCTTGAGTATGGTCTCAAGCATCTGGACCAGACCCGCAATCACCAGAATAAACAGAATAGTCTGAAGGTAACCCAATCCGTAGGGATTGAGTACCCAGTTCTGTAACGCATAAGTAACGATAACCGCAACCGTGAGCACGAACGTAACTGCCAGGCCCATACCGGCCGCGGTACTTATCTTCTTGGATACACCCAGGAACGGGCATATGCCCAGAAACTGAGACAGAACTATATTATTTACTAATATAGCCGCGATAAATATCAGAAAATATTCCATAGTGTTCAGGCTTTACGGTTCTTTACTGAGTTTACTATGGCCATAAGCAGACCAAGTGTTATGAATGCTCCGGGAGCAAGTACGAATACAAGCATTTTCATGGACTCGGGCAGTATCTGATGACCGAATACGGCTCCGTTGCCCAGCAGTTCGCGGACAAATCCCAGGATTGTAAGAGCCAGGGTAAAGCCGATACCTATACCGATACCGTCACAGATTGATGCCAGCACGTTGTTCTTGGCTGCGAATGCCTCGGCACGGCCCAGGATGATGCAGTTAACCACAATCAGCGGGATGAATATGCCCAGAGTCTTGTACAGATCCGGAACATAAGCCTGCATGAGCATCTGCAGCAGTGTAACGAATGATGCAATCACCACTATATAACAAGGTATGCGCACACCGTCCGGGATAAGGTTCTTTAGCAGAGATATGAATGTGTTTGAGCAAATGAGCACAAACATGGTTGCCACACCCATTCCAAGTCCGTTTACAGCCGATGTAGTCGTAGCCAGTGTGGGGCACATTCCCAAAAGGAGAACAAACGTAGGATTCTCCTTTATAATACCGTTTATTATTGTCTTGAAGTAGTTCATCGTCGTTTCAGTTTTAGTTCTGTGATGAAGCTCCGCTCACGCCATCGGCCGCAGTGTAACCGAACACAGCCTTGTAGGCGGCGTTCACGGCACGCAGGAAAGCCTTTGATGTGATTGTAGACGCTGTGATGGCATCCACCTGACCGCCGTCCTTGCTTACGGTCATCAGGTCATCGCCGGGATTCATACCAATGATATTGTGGTTGCCGGGCTTGCCGGGAGCACCCAGAAGCACATCAACCACAGCCGACTGCTCTGCCTGGGCCGATGCCGGCTGGCGGAACCACTCATCGGCCTGGGCACCCAATCCCGGAGTCTCGCTGTGCTCCAGCACGGTGTAACCCAGGATCTTACCCTCGGAGTCAAATCCCACCATAACCTTGAGCGCACCGCCGAATCCGTTCTTATCGGTAGATTCAACTGCGGTACCCAGCAGGTTGTCATTCATATCATACACGTTGTGGAACACGAATCCCTCCTTCTCGGTAGGATCCTCCACACGGAACTTAATGTCACGGTCGCCCAGTATCACGCTCTTGATACCGTTCTCAATGGCCAGATTGTTTATCTTCTCGATGGGGCCTGCGGTAACGCTGTTGACCCATGCCAGCAGACCGCCTGCCACAATGGCGATTACGGTCAGCACAACGGCCATGTTAGTTATGTTTGATTCAAGTTTCTTCATTTTACTGCCTCCCCGAAACGTTTAGGTTTGCACCAGTTGTTTATAAGCGGAGTAACGGCGTTCATCAACAGTATTGCGAACGACATACCCTCCGGATATGAACCGAAATATCTGATAACCACTGTAAGGAAACCGATGCCTATACCGTACCACACCATGCCTTTGGGAGTCATGGGTGAAGTAACATAATCAGTAGCCATGAATATGGCACCCAGCATCAGGCCGCCCGAGCAAAGGTGATAGAGCGGATTTACGTAAAGTACAGGATTGATAAGCCACATCAGGCCTGTGAGCACAGCCACAGTTGCGAATATGGTTACAGGAATGTGCCATGTTATCACCCTGCGCCACAAAAGGATTACAAGTCCTATCAGCAGAGCCAACGCACTCACCTCACCCAGACAGCCGCCTATATTACCCAGGAACAGGTCCTTGATGGCAGGCAACTGATCAGCGGCAGCGGTGTTTCCGCCTGTAATCTGACCTATCAGGTTCAAGGGAGTTGCACCAGTAACCGCATCGGCATAAGCGGTCATCTGATGGGGAACCGGCCATGAAGTCATCTTGGCGGGGAATGAAATGAGCAGGAACACACGGCCCACAAGTGCCGGGTTGAAGGGGTTGTTGCCCAGACCTCCAAAAGCCATCTTACCTATTCCGATGGCCACCAGCGCACCTGTCACGATCATGTAGAGCGGCAGGTTGGACGGCAGGTTGAATGCCAGCAGTATACCGGTTATTATGGCCGATCCGTCCGCAAGAGTGGAGGGTTTCTTAAGGAACACCCTGGTAATGAACCACTCAAAGAAGAGGCACGATGCCACCGATGTGGCGGTCACAATCAGTGAGCCCACACCGAAATATATGAATGATGCAATGAGTGCCGGCATCAGAGCCACAATCACCCAGCGCATATTCCTCTCAATGGTGTCACCGCAATGTACGTGCGGTGATGTTGTAATATACAGTTTCTGAGCCATAATTCCTTATTTCTTAGCGTTACGTGCGCGGATTATTCCACCCACCCTGTTCTTGGCCAGACGTACCCAGTCAAGCAGAGGACGGCGTGAAGGACATGTGCTCTGACAGCATCCGCACTCAATACAACTCATAATCCAGTTCTCCTCGGCGCACTCCCAGTCCTGTGACTCTGAGGCCGTTGCAAGCAGGTAAGGCTCCAGACCCATGGGGCAGGCCTGTACGCACTTGGCGCAACGGATACAGGTGCGTTCCTCACGTCGTGCGGCCTCCTTCTCTGGAATAAGCAGCACACCCGATGTTCCCTTGACCACCGGAGCGGTATCGTCCAGCAGCGGACGTCCCATCATAGGACCGCCCGATATCAGTTTGCCGGTATCCTCAGGCATGCCGCCTGCATATTCCAGCAACTGGCTGACCGGAGTACCCATCCTCACCCTGAGGTTGCACGGGTTCTTTACGCTCTTGCCGGTAACGGTCACAATGCGCTCAAACAGAGGCTTGTTCTTCATCACTGCCTCATAGATGGCAAATACCGTACCCACGTTCTGCACTACGCAGCCCACGTTGGCGGGCAGTGCGGGCGGAGGCGGAACCTGACGGCCTGTAACAGCCTCGATGAGCTGTTTCTCACCGCCCTGAGGATATTTCATCTGCAGAGGCATCACCTCAATACCGCTTACCATCGATGTCTTGGACTTGAGCAGTTCTATGGCATCGGGCTTATTGGCCTCAACACCTATCACGGCGCGGTCTATTCCAAGCACCTTGAGTATTACCTTTATGCCTATGATTATCTCATCGGGATGCTCCAGCATCAGACGGTGATCGGCCGTAAGATACGGCTCGCATTCAACGGCATTGATTATCAGGGTGTCTATGGTGCACTCCTTGGGAGGACACAGTTTTACGTGTGTGGGGAAACAGGCACCGCCCATTCCTACTATGCCGGCATTCTTGATGCACTCAATTATCTCTTCACGTGACTTTGTGCTCTGCAGTACCAGTTTCTCGGAGCGGTCAATCGAGGGCTCCCACTCATCACCCTCCACATCGATGAATATGGCGGGCTTGCGCAGTCCGCTGGCATCGACTATGGTGTCTATCTTGGCCACCTTGCCCGATACGGATGAATGGATTGAGGCCGACATGAAACCGCCCGGCTCTGCGATTCTGGTTCCCACGCGTACGGTGTCACCTTTCTGTACACAGGGTACGGCCGGGGCACCTATGTGCTGCGACAGGGGGAAGACAGCCTGCTTGGGCAATGCCAGAGTCTCAATCTTCCTGTCGGCCGTAAGCTTGTTTGGTTCGGGGTGTACGCCACCTATCTTGAAAGTATTCATAATACCTTAATTGTTTTCGGTTGGTTTGGGAGGGAAGTTCACTGCCATGATTGAATGCTGCGGGCACTCGTCCACGCACTTGCGGCACAGACGGCACTTCTCAAAGTCAATGTATGCCAGGTTGTTCTCAAGGGTGATGGCCTCAAACGGGCATGCCTTTACGCACTTGCCGCAACCTATGCAGGCTGCATCGCACGCCTTCTTGGCCACGGGACCCTTATCCTTGTTTACGCAACTTACATAGACCCTGCGGTCCAGTTTGTTCTTGTTGCGGAGTTCTATGATGTGGCGCGGGCAGGCCTTGACGCAGGCACCGCAGGCTGTGCACTTGTCCTGATCAACCACCGGAAGACCCGTCTCGGGATCCATCTTGATGGCATCGAACTTACAAGCCTTTACGCAGTCGCCGCAGCCCAGACAGCCGTAGAAACAGCCAGTCTCACCGCCGTTCATCATGGCGGCTACGGCACAGCTTCTGGCTCCGTCATAGGTACGCGGTCTGGGACGGTTCTGGCATGAACCGTTACACCTTACAACAGCAATCTTCTCTACTCCAACCTCGACCGTATGACCTGTAATGTCTGCGATCTGTTGCATAACCTCACTCTTGCACACCGTACACTTGAGACCGTCCAGGGATTCGGCCTTCACGCACTCGGCGGCAAAGGCGGCACATCCCGGAAATCCGCATCCGCCGCAGTTGGCACCGGGCAGAAGTTCGGTGATCTGACCCACGCGGGGGTCCTCTTCAACCTTGAATTTTCTTGATACGGCGTACAGAACCAGACCCAAAACCAGTCCGGTGACACCGAGCACAAGAACAGCAGTCAAAATAAACGTCATATCCTGTTTATTGTATTATCCTGAATTGAAAGTCCTTTTTTATCCTCTTGCGGAACAGCATCAGCACTATATAATAAGGAACAAGTATTCCCAGCGCAGCCGCTGCGCCTATCTTCTCGCTGCCCGTAACAGAGACGGCAGTCACAAGCCCTGCAATAAGGAGCAAAAGAGGCAACCCAAAGGCGAGCATTACGGCTGTCATACCCATGCTCTCCTCTCCGGCTATCGTCACGGTCTGCCCCACGGACAGACTGTCGGCACCTTTAATCTCTATCTCCACCAGTTTCTCTTTTGACTCGGCTGCACGGCAAATCCTGCTTGCCTGACAGCCCGAACAGGCCGATGCCTGCAATATGCGCACGGTAACCTTCTGACCGTCAATGGAGTTGATTACCCCCTCATGTCTTATGTCAGCGCCCATACTGTCCTGCTGTCCGTTTTAATCTTACAAATGTAAAACATTTTAAGCATTCCCAAATGCATTATTTCCACATTTTTATTTGAAAAGTGACGCAAAGTGAAACGACCCCTTTGCGTCACTTTGCGTTTTCAAAATCAATCAGTATTTTTGAACTCTCATTGCTAACCCGTGCATAAACGATTGATGAATCAAATAATCCAAACATAACTATCCTTATGAAAAAAACATTTTTGCTTTCCTGTCTGGCTGCCGTAGCTCTCATTCCGGCCGGCGCCCAGACTTACGAGTATCCGTTTCAGAACCCCAAACTCTCATTTGACGAGAGGACGGACAACCTTCTTTCACTGCTTACTCCCCAGGAAAAGATAGGCCTTATGATGAACGGATCCATATCGGTGGACCGTCTGGACATACCCGCCTACAACTGGTGGAACGAGGCCTGCCACGGAATCTGCTACGATGACGTAACCGTATTCCCGCAGGTTATAGCCCTGGGTGCCACATTCGATGCACCCCAGCAGTATGAGATATACAGTGCCGTGTCCGATGAGGCCCGCGCCGTATGGAACACCACCGATCATCATCAGCTGGGCGTTACTCAGCCCAACGGAAGCATCTGGCACAACGGACTCTCATTCTGGTGCCCCAACGTGAACATCTTCCGTGACCCGCGCTGGGGTCGTGGACAGGAGACTCCGGGCGAGGATCCCTACCTGAACTCCGTAATGGGTACACAGACCGTTCTGGGTATGCAGGGCAATGACTCCAAGTACCTGAAACTGCACTCATGCGCCAAGCACTATGCAGTACACAGCGGTCCCGAGCCCCTGCGTCACCAGTTTGACGTAACTGTATCGGGCCGTGACCTGTGGGAGACCTACCTGCCAGCATTCAAGAGCCTGGTTCAGGACGGAAACGTTCAGGAGGTAATGTGCGCATATCACCGTTACGAGGGCGATCCCTGCTGCGCCAGCGACCGCCTGCTGCAGGACATTCTGCGCAACAAGTGGGGTTTCAAGGGCCTGGTTGTTACTGACTGCGGTGCCATCGGCGACTTCTTCAACGCCCGCCAGCACGGCACTCACAAGGATGCCGCCAGCGCATCGGCCGATGCCGTCCTTTCAGGTGCCGATATAGAGTGCGGTACCAGCTACCGTTCACTGTCACAGGCCATCGAGCAGGGTCTTATCACTGAGGCCGATATCGACGTAAACGTACGCCGTATCCTCAAGGCCCGCTTTGAGTTGGGTATGTTTGATCCCGCCGAGGATCTGCCCTGGGCAAAACTGGGTCTGGATGACCTGAGCAGCCCCGCCCACACCGCTCTTGCCAGCAAGGCAGCCCACGAGGCTATCGTCCTGCTCAAGAACGCCGGCAACATACTGCCCCTCAAGAAGGATATCACCATTGCAGTGGTTGGCCCCAACGCCGACGATGCACGCGTCATCCTGGGTAACTACAACGGTTATCCCACAGCCGCCAACACCAAGACCATCCTGGACGGTATCCGCGAGGCCGCTCCCGGCGCAAAGATCATCTACGAGAAGGGTTGCGACCTGAACGTTCCCTATATCACAAAGCATTATGTATCAGAGATTAACGGAGGCAAGGGCCTGCATGCCGAATACTACAACTCTCTTGACTGGACCGGTGCCGTTGCAGCCAAGGTTGACTACGACGAGCCCCTGAGCCTGAACACCACATCGCCCGCACTTGCACATGAGGACTGCCCCTGGGCCGACGGCGTCAACATGACCGGATTCTCAGCCAAATATACAGGCACATTCACAGCCGATTATACCGGCGATATGGTATACAACGTTCGCGGAAGTTCACGCTACAACTTCATACTGAACGGTGACACCATCGCCAAGAATGCCGGTCAGGGCGGCGGCCGTGGCGGATTCGGCGGTTTCGGCGGCGGATTCGGCGGCCGTGGCGGCGCATCTACCACATTCCATGTAGAGGAAGGCAAGACCTATAACATCTACATTGACCTGGTACAGCCCGAGGCCCGTTCAGCATCATTCTCATTCGATATCTACAGCCGCGGTCCGGTTGATTTCCCCAGTGTAATAAAGAAGATCTCTCCGGCCGATGTAATCATCATGGTAAGCGGCATCTCATCGGACATAGAGGGTGAAGGCCACGACCGTTCAGAGATTGAGCTCCCCGAGATCCAGCAGCAGCTGCTGGCCGAGCTCGATGCTACCGGTAAGCCCATAGTACTGGTCAACGTATCAGGCAGCGCCATAGGATTCGGAAACGTAGAGAGCAAGTATGACGCCCTTATCCAGGCTTGGTACGGAGGTCAGGCTTGCGGTGAGGCCGTAGGTGATGTACTGTTCGGCAACTACAACCCCGCAGGACGTCTGCCGGTTACCTTCTACAAGTCCACAGACCAGCTTCCCGATTTCCAGGACTACTCAATGAACAACCGTACATACCGTTACTTCAAGGGTGAGCCCCTGTATGCTTTCGGTTACGGTCTGAGTTACACCACCTTCAAGTACGGAAAGGCCAAGACATCGGGCAAGTCACAGTCAATGACCCTGACCGTTCCCGTTACCAACACCGGTAAGATTGACGGTGATGAGGTTATACAGGTATATGTCAAGTCACTTGACGATGCCGGCGCTCCCATCAAGTCACTGGCCGGATTCGCACGCGTGAACATCGGCGCCGGACAGACCAAGACCGTTAAGGTTGAGCTTAACAAGGAGGCATTCAGTTTCTATGACGAGGCTACAGACGGACTCAAGTTCCGCCCAGGACGCTACAGAATCATGTACGGCGGCTCATCACTTGACACTGACCTTCAGAGCGTTGAGTTAAATGTCAAGAAATAAAAATAGTACGCGGGAAGTAGAGTGCATCGGATTTTTTACTACCTTTGCGCCGCCGTTACGGGATAACGGCTATTCAAATCATTTATAAATTCAATAAAAACAACAACTTATGGCAGCAAAAATCAGATTGCAGAGAAGAGGCCACAAAGGTTATGCCTTCTATTCAATCGTAATTGCAGACTCCAGAGCTCCACGTGATGGAAAGTTTATTGAGAAGATTGGTACCTACAATCCTAACACCAATCCCGCTACAGTAGATTTGAATTTCGAAAGAGCCCTGTACTGGGTTAACGTAGGCGCACAGCCCACTGACACCGCACGTAACATCCTTTCACGCGAGGGTGTGTATCTTATGAAGCACCTCCAGGGTGGCGTTAAGAAAGGCGCTTTCGACGAGGCAGCAGCTCAGGCCAAGTTCGATGCCTGGAAGCAGGTTAAGGAGAGCTCACTGAAGGCTATCACAGTTAAGGATGAGCAGGCCAAGCGCGACCTGAACAAGGCTAAACTGGAAGCAGAGAAGAAGGTTAACGAGGCTATCGCCGAGAAGGTTGCCACCAAGAAGGCAGAAGCTAAGGCAGCAGCCGAGGCAGCCGCCGCAGAGGCAGCAGCCGAGGAGGCAGCAACTGAGGCTACTGAGGCTCCCGCAGAGGAGGCTCCCGCAGCTGAGGAGGCACCCGCCGAGGCATAAACCTCAATCTCAAATCAAAAAAATAACTCCGACCGCAAGGCCGGAGTTTTTTTTATCGGTTATAGACTATTCAATCCAACTTAAGGTCGCCTGGCTTTATCCACCCCACCTTGCGCATCATGGAGCCTATTACAATTGTCAGGATTACGGGAAGTATGACGCTGACTGACAACAGTCCTACCCAATCGGCTCCGGTCACAAACGAGCGGGTACCGGCCGATATCTCCTGCATCCAACCTGTGTAGACACCTATCGGCCCCACAAGACCGCAGGTTCCCATACCTGATGCTATGGCGGGGCCATTCATTTCAAGATGATACAGGCATGTGGCCATGGGACCTGTTATGGCCGATACCAACGTGGGAGCAATCCATATCTTGGGGTTCTTAACGATATTGCCCATCTGGAGCATGCTGGTACCAAGTCCCTGGGATATGATGCCGTTCCAGCCGTTCTCGCGGAAACTCAGCACTGCGAATCCCACCATCTGGGCACAGCATCCTGCAAGTGCGGCTCCGCCGGCCAGTCCGGTCAGACTCAGTGCGGCGCAGATGGCGGCTGAGCTTATGGGAAGTGTCAGAGCCATACCTACAATAACCGATACCAGAATGCCCATCAGGAAGGGCTGCTTGGTGGTAGCCCACATTATTACGTGCCCCAGACTGCTGGCGGCTGCACCTATTCCCGGCGCCCACCAGTATGAAAGTCCTATACCTACAGCTATTGTAACCAGAGGTGTAATCAGGATATCTATCTTGGTCTCCTTCGATACGGCCTTGCCTACCTCCGAAGCGATTATGGTGACCACGTAAACTGCAAGAGGACCGCCGGCGCCGCCCAGTTTATTGGCTGCCGCACCTACTGCAAGCATTGAGAACAGCACCAGGTTGGGCGTCCTCAGGGCATAGGCGATGGAGGCCGCCATAGCCGGTCCGGCCATGCTCTTGGCAAAACCTCCCACATCAACGAGCCACTGCAGTCCTACCTGCTCACCTATTGTTGCTATGATCGTACCTATCAGAAGTGACGCAAACAATCCCTGAGCCATTGCTCCCAGAGCATCAACTCCGTATCTCTTGCCGGAGATAACGATGTTCTTTTTCTCAAGAAATGCCTTAAACTTTCCCATAACGGGCGCAAAGTTACAAAATAGTACAAAAGGGGACAGTCCCCAATTGTACTATTTTGTGCGCAGTGCACGCATGGCGTTCAGGACGGCCAGGACTGTTACGCCTACATCGGCGAATACTGCCATCCACATGGTCGCAAGGCCTGGGATTGCCAGCAGTAGTACCAGGATTTTTATGCCGATGGCAAACCATATGTTCTCCTTGGCTATGCGTATGGTGCGGCGGGCTATTTTGACAGCCAGTGCTATCTTGGAGGGTTTGTCATCCATCAGTACCACATCGGCGGCCTCGATTGCGGCGTCCGATCCCAGCGCTCCCATTGCTATGCCTATGTCGGCGCGGGTAAGCACGGGAGCATCGTTTATGCCGTCGCCCACGAATGCAAGCGTTCCACCTTTCAGAAGTCTTTCTACATGGCTCACCTTATCGGCCGGGAGCAGTTGGGCGTGATATTCGTCAACACCAACCTTTCGGGCTACAGTGGCAGCCACATGTTCCTGATCGCCGGTAAGCATAACTGTTCTGTTCACTCCGGCATCCTTAAGGTCGGCCACAGCCTGGGCGGCGTCCTCCTTGATGCGGTCCGATATCACTATGTGGCCTGCATACTTTCCGTCAATTGCCACATGGATTATCGTGCCCTCGTGATGGCAAGGACGCCATCCGGCACCTATCTTATCCATCAGCTTGCTGTTGCCCACAGCCACGCTCCTGCCGTTTACACTGGCTATGATTCCGTGACCGGCGGTCTCCTGTACATCTTCTATAACACAGTCATCCTGCTCGTTAGGATAGGCATTGCGCAGGGCCATTGCTATGGGATGGGTCGAGTGGCGCTCCACATGGGCGGCCAGATGCAGAAGTTCATTTTCATCAATCTCCTGCGGATGCACGGCCGTTACTTCAAACACACCCTCGGTGAGCGTTCCGGTCTTATCGAACACTACCGTCTTTACGCCGGCCAGCTTGTCAATAAGGTTGGAGCCCTTTATCAGAATACCCTTGCGTGATGCACCGCCCAGTCCGCCAAAGAATGTGAGCGGGACCGATATCACCAGCGCGCACGGGCATGATACCACCAGGAACAGCAGTCCGCGGTATATCCATGTAGCCCACTCACCTGTTATCAGACCGGGAATGACAGCAACCAGCACAGCCAGGCCTACTACTATTGGAGTGTAGATTCTGGCAAACTTTGTAATGAAACTCTCGCTGCGGCTCTTGCTCTCGGCGGCGTTCTCCACCAGATCCAGGATTTTTGATACTGTAGATTCGGCAAATGCCTTTGTAGTGCGCACCTTGAGCAGGCCGTTCAGATTCACGCAGCCGGACAGTATCTCATCGCCCTTGTTTACGCTGCGGGGCATGCTCTCGCCGGTAAGCGCCACGGTATCAAGGCTTGATGTACCTTCTATTACCACACCGTCCATAGGAACCTTCTCACCCGGACGGATGACTATTATCTCGCCGGCCGATACGGTATCGGGCGCTACGGTAAGCAGTTTTCCGTCACGCTCCACATTGGCGGTATCGGGACGTATGTCCATCAGGTGCTCAATCGATTTGCGGCTGCGGCCCTCGGCCACCTCCTCAAACGCCTCGCCTATCTGGAAGAACAGCATTACGAATACGGCTTCGGCTAACTGGGTTTCGGCCCCGGGCATGAATCCTATGGCAAGGGCACCGATAGTGGCCACGCTCATAAGAAAATCCTCGCTCATGGGCTCGCCCTCAAACAGAGCCTCGGCGGCTTCTTTCAGGGTCTCCCAGCCCACAATCAGGTAAGGTACCAGGAACAGCAACAGATACTGCCAATCGGCCCAATCGGTCCTGTGCTCAATTATTGATGCGGCTATCAGTAATACTGTAGCAGAGATGATTTTGATTATGCGGCCGCGGCCCTCCTCTTCTTCCTCCTCGTGATGATGGTGGTGTTCGTGTGACATATAGCGTACTTTTTTTGATTTCCGCTGCAAAGGTAGAGAGTCGCTCATGCAACCGGGTTGCATTTTGCGCTCCGCCAAAGTGTCCCACAACGAACCCGCTCACAGCGCTCCTGGGGCCGATAAGTGTGGGACATACCCCCTAAAATGAGGGTATGTCCCACACCAACCCGCGAGAGAACGTATTCTCAACAGGGTGAGTGTGGGACACTTTGGCGAAAGAAGCCGAGGCTCACAGGGATTTCCTCAGGCTCCAGTTACCCATTGTCTGGCCGTTATGGGTAATTTCATACTCATGGAACACCTCATAACCCCGTTTCGTATAGAAACTAAGGTTCTCCCGGTTGTTGGTGAACAGCACCATAGTCTTGCCTCCGCGCTGGCGAACGTAATCCTCCAGATAAGACAGGAACTGAGTGCCTATGCCTTGACCGTGAAACTGCGGATCAACCTCAATCATACTCAGGTACCATACATCGGGATTGTTCTTCTGATAATCATGGCACGGGGTGCCGGCCTCCTCATCCTTTGCCAGGAAAGCATGCAGGCGCTTCCAATTGGCAAGAAAATACATCTTAAGGTAACCGCTCAGAATGAACTTGAGTACCGATGGCTGCTTGTAGCCTGGCGGCTCAAGTGACGCCTCAGCCACCATCCGGCCGTCCAAACGCACGGTCAGCATATGCCCGCCCTTAAAGTTTCCTTTCCTGTTAATTGCATGGAATCGGGCCAATCCCCTTTGCCGTTCCTTAACGCCAGGGAAAAAGATGGTTATATAGATATAATCAAAAAATGCTCTGGCAGCCAGTTCCGATGCCTCCTTAATCTCCTCCTTCTTTAATTTCTCATATTGCAGCATAGCATAATCCTTTTCATGACACATAGATAGTCATAAAAATCCGGATTCGCAAATAAATATGCCAAAAGGGGAACCTGATCAGAGATGCTGCGCCAGGACATCGGGATCCGGGAAATAGACGGTAAAGGCCGATGAGCTGGGAAAGCGGTTAAAGAATGGGTCGGTGGTCTCAAAGAACTCTATTGAGCTGACCTTGCCGCTGGCCATCATTCCGCGGCGGTAACGGCGTATGTGGCGCTCCATGCAGGGAATTACCTTAATACCTGTGCGGCCGTCCTTAAGTACCACCCTGGCTACGATATGTTTCTTGGGTCGATGATCGGTTGCCTGCTCCTGCTGCTCTGCGCTAAGACGGTGCGATACGCTTATGTGCCGGCCGTACCGCGTGTTGATATCGGCCATCATGCGGCGGAACAGAGCGCTGTGGCCGGGCATATCGGCCGGACTGAAAAGACCTATGTAATAATGTATCATCTCATGGATGATGGTGTCATCAATCTCATCCTGAGGCAGGTCAAACCGCCGGCTTATGCGAATCTTGAAGTCCGAATACTCCAGCCGTCCGTGCCAATTGCGGTGCTTGCGGAAAGCGCACACACCCAGATAGGTCTTGGCGTTGGTGATGGATATAGGAGGTTCAGGGAGCCTACCGTCAAACATCGTGACGTTAAACCCCCTGAACTTTTGCTGAACGTATTCTATTGTCGGTATCACTCTATGGTCTCGCGTTTGAGGCTCTCTATGTAGCGGTCTATGCGACGCAATTCATCCGGGATGCGGATGTTCTGCGGACATTCCCTCTCGCAGCGGCGGCAGGCGATGCAGTGATCGGCCTGACGGACCGTGGGGATAGCCTCATTGTAGGCCAGCAGATACTTGCGGCGGGCCCGGGCGTAACCCTGCTGCTCCTTGCTCTTTACGTATGTTCCGGCTGTGATGTTGTCATTGTAGAACTTGAATATGCCGGGTATGTTGATGCCGTAGGGGCAAGGCATGCAGTAGTTGCAGGCGGTGCACTTTACCAGCGGGTAGTCCTCCATCTGGGTGGCCACATCGAGCAGGAACTTCTTCTCCTCATCATCCAGCGGCTGGAAATCCAGATAGGTCTCCAGGTTGTCCTGCAGGTGCTCCATGTAGGTCATTCCGCTCAGTGCGCACAGCACACGCGGGAAACTTCCCACATAACGGAAGGCCCACGATGCAATTGAGCGCTCGGGCTCACGTTCCTTAAGCTGGTCGGCAATCTGTGCCGGTACGTCCGATAACGCTCCGCCGCGCAGGGGCTCCATTATCACGATGGGAATCTCACGCTTGTCAAGTTCGGCATAGAGGTAATCGGCACGGGTGTTGCGGCCGTTGGGATGCTCCCAGTCCACGTAGTTCATCTGTATCTGTACAAAATCCCAGTGGTACTTGTCATGCAACGCCATCATCTGGTCAAATCCGTCCTTGTGGCCGTGGAACGAGAATCCCAGTTTACGGATATGTCCTGCCTCACGTTCTGCAACCAGAAACTCCATGATTCCGGTATTCTCAAAACGGTTGCGGAAATCATTGCCGTCCTGGATGGAATGCAGCAGATAATAGTCTATGTGGTCTGTCTTGAATATGTTCAGGGAGTTCTGATACATTGTCTTGCAGCCGTTATATGTGGAATTGCCGAACACCGACAACTTGGTGGCCAGTATCCACTTGTCACGCGGATGGCGGTTAAGGGCCTCGGCTGTGGCACGCTCACTGTCACCTCCCAGATAAACGGGCGATGTGTCAAAGTAGTTTACACCATGCTCAAGCGCAAAGTCAACCAGGCGGTTAACCTCTTCCTGGTCAATAACCTGCCTGCCCTGCTCGTTACGTTTCTGCGGCCAGCGCATGCAACCGTAACCCAGCACACCTATACCGGGATAGTGCTGCAGCATCTCTCCGTGCAGGTCCTTGTTTGATGTACCGGTCTTGCCGGGATTCTTGGCGGCCTTGGGGGTGCAGGAATCAAGAGCCAGTGCGGCTGCACCTGCGCCCATATATTTAAGGAATTCTCTTCTTTTCATAGTGTGTCAGGCATTGTGGTGAATAGATAATCCGTTAACGGTGATGGCACTTATGGGGCGTGAGGGGCAAAGGTTCTCACATGCTCCGCAGCCTATGCAGCGGTCCTCGGATACGGTAGGAATCTGCATTCGTGAACCCGGCTGACGCACCATCCTTATGGCGCCCGACGGGCAGTGATATGCGCAGTTGCCGCAACTGTCCTTACCCGTTGCAGGCAGACAGAGATCCAGATTTACATGAGCCACACCTATGCGGACGGCCAGTTTCTGCTCCACGCTTACCGGCTTGATGGCTCCGGCCGGGCATACCTGACTGCAGGCGTTGCACTCGGGACGGCAGTAGCCCTTGTCATACTCCATGACCGGCTGCATGAAATGCTCCAGGTCCGATGACGGGCGCAGTACCTTATTCTTGCAGGCGCTCACGCAGAGCTGGCAGCCGGTGCAGTGGTCGTAGAAGTTCTTGACGCTGCCTGCTCCGGGTGGAACCAGACGCTCCGAGCGGTCGGGTGATTTCTTATCGATTACCTCGGCCAGTCCGCCGTGCATATGGTCCTGGGCGTTTGCGGCTGCACTTGCGGCCACTAAGGCTGTGGTTACCAGGAATGCGCGTCGGCCCTCATCTGTGGGGGCATCGGCCTTGACGGGTTTACGGTTGCATACATATTTGAATTTGAGCGCATCCTCTGCGCAGGTCTCAATGCAGTCAAAGCAGTCTACGCATCGGCTGTAATCAATCCTGTGTGCCTTGAAATCAATGCATCCGGACTTGCAGCCGCGGGCGCACTTGCCGCAGTTTATGCACTTGCTCTCATCTATTACCGGGCGGAATAATGAGAACCTGCTCAGAAGGCTGAGCGTGGTGCCTACCGGGCAGACGGTGTTGCAGTACTCCCTGCCCCACAGCCAGGCGCAGATGCAGATGATGACGAGCGTGAGCAGACCGGTGATGATAAGTGCGGGCGTCATTGTATCGGACCCCATGGCGGCAACGGAGCGGACCATTCGGCCGTATGCGCTGTAAGGTGCAATCAGAGCAATGAGCATCTGGCCGCTGGCAATGATTGATACTATTGAAAGTACCAACACTCCGTAACGCACCCATTTGTGCTCGCTCACGTATTTGAACTTGTGGGTTTTCTTCTTCTTGAAAAGTTTCTCACCCTTACGGCGTATCCAAATCACAACATCCTGGAATATTCCCATTGGGCATATCACAGAGCAGTAGATACGGCCAAAAAGAAGTGTGATCAAAAGCACGCCGATAATAACGGCAAAATTCAGGGCAAGCAGCGAAGGCAGAAACTGGAGTTTGGCCATCCAGCCCAAGCAGTTGTGCCCTACGCCCAGAAACAGCAGGGTTATTCCTATCAGGAACAACGCCGCCAGAATGATTCTACATTTCTTAAGCATGGTCAGTTGGATTGACTTTTTTGCAAATATAAAAAAAGTGACGCAAAACGAAACGACCCCTTTGCGTCATTTTAATAGACAAAGCGGAACTCGTCCAGCCAGAGGGTGCTGCCCTCACCGCCCGAGAAGTAGTCGCCGTATGAACTTGATGAACCTACCACCACAACGTAACGCGGTGTGCGGTCATTGCGGTAATCAATGTTCAGGGTAAACTTCTCATACCCCTCCATTACCGTGTCAAAAGTGATCTTGCCGTACCCGATTATGCACGAATCATTGTCAACATCCACGAACTTATCGGCCCCCGGATCAACGGTAAACTGTTTCTCCCAATCGGTTAGCAGCACCATCACGTGGCCATTGTCCAGAGTTCCCTTCTTATCCTCATACGGAGGCTTTACCACATTGATTTCCACCGGTTTGTAACATGCGTAGCCCTCAAGGGCCTTGGGGCGGTAAGTAAAGGGGACACCCCACTTGAGCGTTGCACTCAACTTTGAAATGTTGACGCTGCCCATCTGACCTGTAAAGATACTTCCGGCTGCCAGTTTCTTGACAAACAGGGCGCTCACCTGCTGAGTCTTGAGCATAACGGCATGCTTTCCGTCGCCATCAACCGCCAGCATCACGCTGTCCGGGGTACAAGTATTCTTGCCCAGTTTTGCTGTCGATTCATTGGCCGATCCCCACACGCTCTTCTGATTGGCCGATGCATCATCGGCATAACACACGTAATGGCTGCCCTCCTTGCTCCAATCGTCAAAACTCATATTGTAAAGCTGGCCGTCGGAAGTCACGGCCGGTTCGCCCGAATCAGTCTCCTCCGGGACGGAATCATCCTTACTGAACAGATTATCCCAATCAACACATGACACCAGTGTAATACACAAACCGATAACGGGGAACAATAGTTTTTTCATAAATGGCAGCAGTCCTGTTTCGGACCATAAAGGTAACAAATCTTTACTAAAAATCAAAAGATAACTGTCCGTCACCCAAAAGATTGAATGTCATCCGGTGATAAGGAGTGGTTCCGAACTGTCTTATCGCCTCCCGATGCGCGGCCGTTGGATAACCCTTGTTCTCACGCCAGTCATACTGCGGATATTCATCGGCTATACGGTTCATGAAGTCATCACGATAGGTCTTGGCCAGGATTGAGGCGGCTGCGATGGACATCATCTTGCCGTCACCCTTCACGATTGTGGTATGCGGGATGCCAGGGTACGGAATGAAACGGTTGCCGTCTATGAGCAGATGCTCGGGACGCACTTTCAGTTGGTCTATGGCCCGATGCATTGCCGTGAACGATGCCTTGAGGATGTTTATCCTGTCTATCTCCTTATTATCAACCACACCTACTGCCCATGCCAGCGCCTCACGCTCAATTATAGGGCGTAACTCATAACGCTGATGCTCAGTCAGTTGCTTGGAGTCGTTGAGCAGCGGGTTGCAGAAATCGGGCGGGAGTATCACAGCGGCGGCATAGACGGGTCCCGCCAGACAGCCGCGCCCGGCCTCGTCGCAGCCGGCCTCCATCCTGCCCTCCTGCAGGTACGGCAGCAACGGATTATGAATCGGTTTGGTTTTGCTCATACGGAATTGGTTGCACAAATGTACGTTAAAAACAAACATGGTGAGGTCAGACCCTACTGTGTTCTTTTGTGTAAATTTGCAGACTGAAATGAAAATCGAACTCTCGGGCAGTTACGGATACCGCAGGATGATACGCTCATCAGTGCCGTCCATACTCATGATGCTGGCCACATCGGTCTACAGCATCGTGGACGGGCTGTTTGTATCAAATTTTACCGGAACCACACCGTTTGCGGCGCTCAACCTTATCTGGCCGGCCATTATGATTACCGGTGCCATAGGGCTTATGTTCGGGACCGGCGGCAGCGCATACGTGGCCATGATTCTGGGCCAGGGCGACCGGGAGCGTGCCTGCAGGGCATTCAGCATGGTCATCAAGACGCTGCTCATTGTGGGTGTTGCGGCGACCGTGCTGTTCTATATCTTTATCAGACCGGTCTGCTCATTGCTGGGGGCCGATGGCCAGATGCTGGAATACAGCGTACATTACGGCCGCATAGTGCTGCTGGTAATGCCGTTCTACATGATTCAGATGGCTTTCCACTCGCTCTATATGACGGCCGAGATACCGCAGATGGGCACGCGACTGAGCATAATCAGCGGCGTAACCAACATAGTGCTCGATGCGCTGCTGATTGTGGTGCTGGACTGGGGGCTTACGGGCGCGGCAATTGCCACTGCGGCAGGTATGGCTGTGGGCGGCATCTATCCGCTGTACTATTTTTCATCGCGCAAGAACACCACGCATCTGCGGTTTGTGCGCACCCGCACCAACGGACGTAGCATACTGCAGGTCTGCACCAACGGTCTGTCGGAATACGTGGGCAACATTTCTTTGAGTGTGGTCAGTATGTGTTACAACCTGCAGTTGATGCGTCTTATCGGTGAGGAGGGTGTTGCGGTTTATGGCATACTTATGTATATAGGGTTTGTGTATGCATCGGTCTTTATAGGCTTCAACCTGGCCATTGCGCCTGTGATCAGTTACAATTACGGGGCGCAGAACCGCGATGAACTTAAGCGGCTGCTGCGTAAAAGCCTGATACTGTTGTTTGTGGCGGGCTCCATTCTCACTTTGCTATCGGAGGTGCTGAGCGGCCCGATGGCTGGAATATTTGTAGGGTATGACGCTGAACTCAAGGCACTTACGGCACATGCCATACGTCTTTACATGCTCAGTTTCATGATCTGCGGCCTCAACATGTTTGTATCGGCATACTTTACGGCGCTCAACAACGGGCTGGTGTCGGCTCTGGCGGCATTTGCGCGCACGCTTGTGTTTGAACTGGGAGCGGTGTTCGTGCTGCCTCTGTTCCTTGGGCTCGACGGCGTCTGGCTGGCGGTAGACCTGGCCGATGTCCTTGCACTCATCATGTCCGTCATCCTTCTTGTCTCTTTCCGTCCGCGTTTTGACAAAAATCAATACCTTTGAGACTGGCAAAAAGACAAAACGATGGTTGCACTAATTACGGGAGGCAGTTCCGGCATGGGGCTGGAATATGCACGCCAACTTGCAGAAAAGGGCTACGATCTCATCCTGGTAAGTAACCGGCAGGATGAACTGGACAGTGCTGTTAAATCATTGTCAAATCAGTTCCAGGTTAGTGTCAGAGGCCGATTCCAGGACCTTGCGCTCCCCTTATCGGCCGATGAGCTATACGATTGGTGCAAGCGGGAGGGCGTTTTGCCCGACATCCTGATCAACAACGCCGGAATGTTCTTTTTCAAGGAGTTGGAGGCGGCCGATATGGATCGCGTGCAGGCAATGGTGAATCTGCATGTGTGCACTGCAACCCGCCTGTGCCTGCTTTTTGGAATGGCTATGAAGGAACGCGGCAGCGGGCACATTCTGATAGTATCGTCCATGACGGCACGGATCCCAGCGCCAGGCATCACAATTTATTCAGCTACAAAGGCTTATCTCAAGAGTTTCGGCCGGTCCCTTTCTTATGAATTAGGAGTATATGGTGTTGGAGTAACCACAGTCTGCCCTGCCGCAATTGCAACTCCGCTGTATAGAATGAGCACCCGAATGATGAACTGGGGCTTGAAAACAGGGCTGGTTCACACCCCAAAGTGGCTGGTAAGACGTGCTCTTAGGGCAATGTTCAGGCATCGGCGGGTAATAAGTCCATCCCTTATGAATCTGTGGCTGCCGGGAATAATTGCCCTACTCCCCGGTTTCCTGGTATCGGCCATTTGGGGAAAAATTAAAAAGTGACGCAAAAAAGTATATTTGTAACTGCAAAAAAACAAACTCATGCTCAAAGTACTTAATTTCTCAATTATCCTGGCTTTCATTGCCCTGGTGTGCGGTTGCAACAGCGCAAGCAAAAACGCCAAAAACGATTTCAAGTATCAAATCACTATGACAGAGCTGGTCGAGCCGTCCTGGTATGACTTGGTTGATTCCGTTTCGTACATAACCCTGAAGTCGCCCGACGCCACCCCGATGGGTGAAATATCCCAGATAATCGTCAATGATGACCGCATTTATGTACTGGCCGATGGGTTCTACTGCTTTGACATGAATGGAAAATGCCTCTTTAAACAAACGGCCAAAGGTCGCGCCAGGAATGAATTTGCCGATGCCACCTCAATGTCAGTGTCTGACGGTCAGTTGTTTATATATGACAAAATGCTGTACAAAGGCCTGTTGTACGATGCCCTTTCCGGCCGATACATCAGCACTGTCAATTTTGAACAATATGTCAGATTAGCTTATTCATACGATGATTGTTACATCTGTCAGCCGTTTATGAACGAAGGCCCGGACAATGCCCGATTCAATATCAGTTCCAAAGAAAAGCCCGACCAATTATTGACAGGCCACTTTTATGAGAAGGAACATGAAGTAAATATTCGCGGCACCGAGACCTGGTCCAATGATGACGGTCTATTTTATACCTCTTACAGGAGGAATCTTGCGTGGAAAATGAAAGGTACTGAGTGTATTCCTTATATAAAAGTGACCGTGCCTCAAGACCAGACACTACCTGACCAAATCATAGAAGAGATGATAGAGGAGGTTCGGATATCTCCGGTTAATTATGAATCGGACTACATATATGGGCTATCGTATATAACTGAATGTGATGATTTTATAACCGGGCGCCTGACAGACAACCACAAATTTATCTATTTCATTTATGATAAGGGAACCGGTCATTCCAAATTCTTTTACAATACTCAGGAAACGGAACCTTGGCAACTGCTACCCATGTATGAAAGGCCGTCGACAGGGCATTCGGACTGTATTTATACTATCTGTGCCGCCGATAACATTTTGTATATCAAGTCATTGCTTGGCAGTTTTGGTAACGAGCCCGTCAATGAGAAATATCGCAGGGAATATGACATCTGCAACTCACTTACTGACAATGACTACGCTGTAGTAGCCTGCATCCGGTTCAGGAGTTTTTGACAAAAAAGTGACGCAAAGTGACGCAAAGGGGTCGATTTTAGCATGCAGATAGAAGAGATACATAACAGTGCCGAGATGGTGGACCTGATAGAGCGCATCGGGTTCCTGCCGCTTCTGGACAGCGGCATAAGAGGGTTCTGTGCCGAAGCTATAGTCGATGAGGACTGCCGATACGTAGTCTACCCCGATGGCGGATGGGACTGGCCCATGTGGAAATGGAAAGGTGAGATTATCACCGAAGGCGGTCACGTTTACGGCAAGTTCTTTAACGGCAAGGCAGGATTCATAAGCCGGCGGTGGTGGCCCGATTTCTGCAACTACCGGCGCAGCGCGCACCCCAAACCGCAGGAAGGAAGCATCGAGGAGGCCATTCTGATGATTCTCTCCGAACACGGAAGCCTTATTACACGTGACCTGCGCGCCCTGTGCGGATTTGACGGCCGCGGGATGAGAAGCCGTTTTGACGGATATGTAACCCGCCTACAAATGGCCACACGCATCGTAACAGAAGATTTTGTGTATCCCCGCGACAAGCACGGGCGCGAGTACGGCTGGGGCTGGTCGCTGCTCACAACCCCCGAACAACTTTACGGCCACGAATCGGCCCAATCTGGTCGCACTCCCCAGGAATCATTCGCCCTAATAATAAAACAACTGCAAACCATCTGCCCCCAAGCCACCCCTCTCCAGCTCCAAAAACTGATAAAGTGACGCAAAGGGAAACGACCCCTTTGCGTCACTTTTGCTATCTTTGCACCCGATATGAAACACATCCAGTATCAGACAGAAGGAACCTGCTCACTACTGATAGACGTAGTGGCCGATGACAACGACGTAATCCAGCAGGTAGCGTTCCTGGGCGGCTGCAACGGCAACCTGCAGGGAATAAGCCGCTTAGTAGCCGGTCAGAAAATAGACGATGTAATAGCCCGCCTGAACGGAATAGACTGCGGCGGCAAAGGCACCTCCTGCCCCGACCAACTGTGCCGCGCCCTGGAACAACTCAAAAAATGATACAAAAGGGGACAGTCCCCTTTTGTACTATTTTTCCTAATGAGACACTAAAGCACCGATGCATGCTTCAGGGCATTCTTTATCGCATTGTTTATAAAGTCATTAATGGTAGTGTCCGATGAAGACGCGGCCGCAGCAACGCGCGAATGAAGCTCCGATGACATTCTGAGATTTAGCTTTCCGCTGAAAGGTTTGGCCGGCTCCACACCATCGGCTCTGCAGCCCTCGATATAGCTGTCAATACCATCCTCAAAATCCTTGCGCAGCTCCGCAAGAGTCTGGCCCTCATAAAGGATCAGCACCTTATTCAGGCCCTGAACCTTACCACACAGGCAGTCATCCTCCTTGCTGTATTCCACACTGCCCTTATAGCCCTTGTATTCCAAAAAATCCATATCCTCGTTCATAATAAGTTCTTACTCTTTAGGTGCTGATAAAAACACGCTCGCAAGGTACTAAAATTAGTACCACATTTGCAAAGAAATAATCAACAAAAACAAAGTGACGCAAAACTCGCTTGGCCCGAAGGGACGCTTTTACCAAGCGAAGCGACTAAAAGAAACGACCCCTTTGCGGCACTTTGCGTCACAATAATTGCAAAATTAACTCTGGCGAAGTATGCATTTGAGCAATAGCGCATAATCCCACCCCCATATCTTTTACACTGGCGCCAAGGAAATAGACAGTCTCGTCAATGATGAGAAAACGGTCATGATTACGTTGGGACAATTGTATGAATCTGATATCTCGATATTGGGCATTGTGTTTCTTAAGGTCTGTCAGGAAAGATTCATTATATCGAGTGTAAATGGTTGCTTCAACGTTATCGTTCCTCTTATCCAGTAGTGATAACACACGGTCATCAACAAAGTTGTCAATCAGTATGATTCTTTCTTTGGCGGATCTAACCATATCCGATACATATGTCCAAGCATCCCAAACGCAACCCGTTCCAAAAACCTGTTCCGGCAGTTGTTTGGGCGTCCGTTCCTCAATTGTAACTAAAATCCGGTTTACCTTTTCATCCGTTTCAGTCTGATGCTGTTCTATGTTCAGTATTCGCTGCATCATCAGGATGTTGTTGTTCACCAGATCCGGAATTGCTGTGAACGCGCGCATGATACGTTTGTTGACTTCAATAGCAGTTTTTGATCTTAGTACACTACTCAGCATAGCAATTCCATTGCGAGTGAATGCATATGGTTGCTTTTGAGTTCCACCACGTTTTTCAACATGTTTTGATATCGCAATTTGCGATATCAAAACTGTATCTTGCTGAAAATCTACCACATCCGATGCAGTGATACGTGCCTTTATATTATTCCACTCTGCTTTTGTCAATTGGAACATAAAGTCATCAGGAAAGCGCTCTAAGTTGCGTTTGACCTGCTCATTCAATCGGCTAGTTTTTTCGCCATAGAGCATAGCCAAATCAAAATCCAGCATCACCTGCTGCCCACGAATAACACGAATAAGGGACTTGATATCAATTTTAGCATCGTCAAATAAAGCAGAAGGAAGGTTGTTCGGATTTTCAACAACCTCATCAGCCACAGTTTTTTTCTTTTTAGTCATAACAAACAAGTATAATTAGGTTAAACATGATATCAAACACAAAAGGGTATCCCAACCCGACACCCAACGCCCAGCGGAACACCCTCAGGTATCAGATAGCACAAAGATAACACTAATTGAAGAAAAGTCGTCAACCATACGTAGCCTAATATTGGCCGATAAGCGAAAAGTGACGCAAAACGCGCTCGGCCCGAAGGGACGCTTTTACCAAGCGAAGCGACTAAAAGAAACGACCCCTTTGCGTCACTTTTTAGGGAACCAAGGCCAGGTCCGATTAACGCGGCGGCAGTAAGCGTCGTACTCGGCTCCGTAGAGGCGGCGCAGCCATTTCTCCTCGGTGTGGCGCATCATGAAGCCCATCAGCAACCAGAACACAAACGGCAGCAGCATCAGCCACAGATTGTACCAGAGCATCGCCACCCCGATGGCCATCAGCATCCAACCCGTATAAAGTGGATTCCGGCACCACGCGTAAACGCCATCGGTCACCAACCGGTTGTTTCTGATCCCGTCATCAATCCTGGACCCCAGCAAAGCCACCAGCCAGACAAACAGCCCCGCCAAAGCCACCAGCACCCCCGCCACGCGCATCGGCACCTTAAGTCCCGGCACAATCCCCGACTCCAGCAACCCCGAGTCCGATGCCCACACACCCGCAGCAGTCAACCCGCAAACCAGCCCCACATAAAGCGGCCCGATCCCAAAGAACGGCAAATGCCCACGCTCCTTTCTCATAATCTTTATTTTTAAATCCGGCAGCAAAGGTATGGCCGATGCCCTGCAACCGGGTTGCAAAACGCCGCATTGGGGTCGTTTCCTAATGCGGCGATTTTTCTATTCACGAACACTAAAACCACTGCCACACAACAGCAAACCAATCACCTCATCATAAGCAATTTCCAGGCATTCATTATCAAAGTCACCAAAATTCGGGTCAGAAACGATTAGGAAATCCGAAGCACAACCTCGCGCCATCAGCAAATTATTGTCGTCATAAAGTTCATAACAGACTTTATCCAACGATATAATATGGGACACATCATCATAATCCCCATATTGGGCTTCAATAAATACTGATAGTTTGTATTTCCCTAAAACAAACGTTTTATTGGCGCTCAAGTGACTACCGTTATCAAAATTGATCAATGAAAAAGTCTCATTGATTATCGCGTCACGTTTATCTTTCAACACGCAGTAGAGGTTATCTGTTATAGCAATCCCATCCAGATGACTGGCCAACAATGCCATAAACGCATAATAGGGTTTGCCGGGCTGACTGGCAAAATTCCCGTGATCATCAGTAATAATGTCCCCCAGCCTTTTTGTTGCGCTTAGTATCTCATCATTATTCTTGTCGTATAGTTTGTATATTATATCCAAACCGTAATCATATGAAATATATGCCGTCACCTTATAACCCCTTTTTGTTAAAAGGACCACTTCTTCATCAGAAGGGCTGTAGCCAATCCACTCATCTTTATTATACTTGACTAACGTCCTTCTGATTCTTCTATCAACCTTAGCATCAAACTCGCTGTGCTTGTCGGCTAACACCTTGAGGAGAGCAGCCAGATCCTTTTTGTTATATTCCATAGGAATTTACTTTTGTTCTTTTCAATTATTATACGCAGTAGACTGAAAAATATTTCCAGCGCGGTTTTGACACCATGAATGGGCCGATGTCTGCGTCCTGGTACTCCCCTGCGGCCGATCCGCCCACACCGAGGCCGGCTGGATGGCCGGTGCCGGGAAGAAGGTCATTGCCTACATCCCCGATAAGGAGGATCTTGAGCTGATGTATAAGATGTTTGATTGCATCACAGATAGCCTTGAGGAGGCAATTGCTGCAATATAAAACTGAGCCCCCTTTTGGGCCGATAAGCGAAAAAACGCCGCATTGGGGTCGTTTCCCCTTGCGTCGTTTTAATAATTCCATAACTTTACTGCAAACTAAACAATAGGTTTATTAAGTATGGATAAGCAGGGCTTTATTGACTTCAACACCAAACTTTCTCCAGATAACTCAGGAAAAGCAAATAGTTATGCAAGGGCAATTGAGATTCTAGACAACGTGTTGAAATATCAGTTTGAGATAGACCTTCATGGTTTGTCGCTTTACGATATTCATGACATATCTATTTTAGAAGAAATTTTGGCATTGGTCAAGGAGGAAGTTAAGAAGATGAAAGAAGGATTGCCAAACATCTTCGACTATGGCCTGCCTACACAAACAAGTTATCCCCTCGGGGGATTCTGTACCGCTGCCATAACCAGTCTGATAGACTTCGCTCAGGTTGAGGGTGCTGATTTGATTGTAAATAAAGAGCCCAATCCCCATACCATATCCAAGAGACTTATCCAATACTTTGACCTAACGAAGGAAGGAGAAGACATCATTTCTGAAACGAAACGGAGAAAAGGACAAGAATATTTCCGTCGTATGATCCTAACCAACTATGGCTTTCGCTGTGCCCTGACGGGTATTGACATACCGCAGTTGTTGCTCGCCAGCCATATCATACCATGGAGAGATATATCACATAAAAATGAACGCCTCAATCCATGCAACGGCATCTGTCTTTCACCATTATATGACAAAGCCTTCGACAAAGGTCTCATCACCATCTCACCAGACAACTATTCCATCATTCTTTCATCCGCTATACGTGAATATGAGAGCCAAGAATACTATGATCGCCATTTTGGCTGTATTGATGGTCGGCAAATATCTACCCCTGATAATTTTGAACCAAGTAAGGACTTCCTAGCATATCATCGCGATCATGTGTTTAAGGGGAAATAAAAAGACTATTTTTTAATTAGGCATAGTATGGGCTTTCCTTTTTAAATAAAACATGCTTGTGTACCGTATATATTAAAGTAATTGCTACCTTTATAGCCACTAACCAACAGATTCCTCTATGATAAGTGGCGGATGTTGGCTCGACAAAGACCACCACACCATCTGACAACACAATCATAATACTATAAAGAACTCCCTCACAGTGTTATAAATGCTTGGTCGCCTGTCGAGACACTGTTGAGGGAGATTCTTTTTTAATGATATGTGTTAGGAGGATTATTTTGAATTTGTTTTTACATAAAAATGCTGTGGCAATTGTTGAAGACGGTGATAGAGGAAGCGTGATTTAACAATAATGGATGGACTAAGCATAATGTTAAGATATCTGCCAAAGAATGAAGGTTTTGAGACAGGCCTAATTGTTCGGTCCGGCAAAAAGCTGCAAATCGGTATCATAGATGCTGACTTGTTAGATCATGGAACTCGCCATCCCAACCTTGCGTTGTTAAAAATATCAGCTTTCTGCAAACAATATGGCCACCAAGTACGGCTCATCTCAAATTACTCTGAACTTACCGCAGATACTGATTGTCAATATGACATATTGGTATTGTCAAGAGTATTTAAGTTCACAAAAATCCCCAACTTTATCAATATCATGATAAAAAAACATCTGATATTCTATGGTGGAACGGGTTTTTTTGAAGTTAATGGGCCAAATTTACCCAGTGAGGTGGAACATCATGCTCCAGATTATACCCTTTATGACGAATATATTGAGGAAATTACAGGAGGCGATGAAAAATTGAAAAAAAGAAAATGGGATGACTATCTAAGCTATTCCATTGGCTTTACTACACGCGGATGTATTAGACATTGTGGTTTTTGTGTTAATCGTTTGCTCAACAAGGTTGTTGAATGGTCCCCAGTGTCAGAATTTCTTGACGTAAACCGAAAGAATATATATCTATGGGATGACAATATTATGGCAGCGCCACCTAAAGTTTTTGCGAAAGTCATAGATGACCTGAAAAAAACTGGAAAAAGTTTTCAATTTCGTCAAGGCATGGATATACGTCTTATGACTGAACAAAAGGCAGAATTATTAAGCAAGGTTAATTATCATGGCGACTACATTTTCGCTTTTGATCACTATAGGATGGACGATCCAAATGAAAAAAAACAAGTAGAACAAACGATCAGAGGTTTGAAAATATGGAGAACATATTGTCACAAATCAACCAAATTGTATGTACTTGTGGCGTACGACAGTCAAGATGAAGTGGACATTGAGGGAGCTTTCTTTAGAATTAAAATCCTAATGAAATTTGGTTGTCTACCGTATATAATGAGGTATGAAAAGTATAAAAGCTCGCGTTTTAAAAATTTATACATACAATTAGCTCGTTGGTGTAATCAACCTAGTTTCTTCAAAAAAATGAGTTTTAGACAATTCTGCGTTAGAAATGAAGAATATCACCAAGGTATTCAGGACCTATCACAAAAGGGCATATACAACAAGAAGCTAATTATACCAAAGGGGCATAAAAGGAAAGAAAACTATTGTTCATGCTATCAGACTATGATTGATTTTGAAACAGAGTTTCCCCATATAGCCAAAAAGTATTTCGATATAAGATTTGAAGAGTTAAATCCATACAAAAAAGTCAAGAAATGAAACAAGCTGTATTAAAAATGTTACCCACAGCGAGTATTAATCTGGATAAGGATAATCCTCGCATAAAACATTACTTAGAGCACTGCAAGGAGATTACAAGTGAGCTTATCGCTCTTGCTTTATCTGATAATAGTGGTGAAGGCAGCTCAACTACTTATCATTCACTCCGTGATTCAATCAAAGAAAGCAGAGGTATCATCCACCCTATCGTAGTAAGTCACGAAAATGATGGTTCATACATCGTCATTGAAGGTAATACACGATTACAGATTTATAGAGAGTTTGAGAAAAATGGAACACCAGGCAATTGGAGTGAGATTATCGCGCTAGTTTACGAAAAACTTGACGATGATGAGAAGCATAAAATAAGATTGCAGTCTCATCTTGTTGGACCACGTGAATGGGATCCATATTCAAAAGCAAAGTATCTATACTATCTTAGTGAAGTTGAGGGAAAAAATATGAATGCTATAATATCAATGTGTGGTGGTAATGGCAGCGACATTAAGAAAAGTATTGATGCTTATAAATATATGGTGCAATTTTATAAGCCATATACTAAAGAGAAAGGATATGACTTTGATGTCACAGAATATTCAAAATTCAAGGAGCATGAGAACTCCAAGATAAAGGCATCAATAGAAAAAAGAAACTTTGAAGCGAATCAATTTGCCAAGTGGGTGGCAGATAGAAATGTAAACAACGCTCAGAAGGTTCGATTAATTCCTCAAATTATGCGAAATCAGGAAGCGCTTAGCGCATTCCTTAATGAGAATATCACAGCAGCCGAAAAAGTTCTACATGCAGCTGAACTAGCCTCTGCAGATCTTTCTGAATATCCATATGACGTATTAGCCAACGCCTTATATAAGAGACTATTTGATTTTCCTCTTAGTGAGATACAAAATTTGGCTAATGACGAAAACTATAATGAAAAGCTTTGGAAGCTGCAGAACTTAAAAGAGAAGCTAGATTTCGTTCTTGAGCTGATAGAAAAACAAACAAATTGAGGAGTATGGAATCATTGACACATATGGCATTCGTTAAAAAAATTGCTGATTATGTTTCTTCTATACCTGAAGACTTTACAGCCAATCTATTATGTGTAGAATTGCCTGGTGGGTATAATCGATGTCCACAGATAATTGGTCGATCTATTCCTGATGTTTTTTACAATGATTCCAACTATATTATCTTAGGAGAAGCGAAAACTGACGGCGATATAGACCAGGAACATACCCAAAGGCAGATAAATGACTATATCGATGAGGTCAGGACATACAATGCAGATAGGATCATTGTTCTTTGTACTTCTATCATTGGGTTCTCAAGAATGAAGAATATTATTGTGGCAAAGAAAAAGAAAGAGGATTTGAATGATATTAAGTTTCATATAATCGATTGTTATAACAAACTACAGATTCTATGAGTAATATAAAATATGACATTGAGTACAATTTAAATGCAAAGCATGAAGCTTTTCCCTATCAGCATGAGGCATTCCTTGAAATCAAGGATAAAGAATATGCCGCTATCTTCCACGAGCAAGGGTTAGGTAAAACCAAAATCGCAATTGACTTGCTATTATATTGGCTTGATAAAAGAGACATAGATACTGTTCTTATTGTTACAAAAAAGACATTAGTAAATAATTGGTGCGAAGAGTTTAAAGATCACACTAATATTATACCTAAGACAATAGATAATAAGCGCGGTAGCAATTACTACGTCTTTAATAGCACAGCACGAGTAATTGTCACAAATTTTGAGACGGTCTCCGGAGAACTCGAAAGAATGAAATTATTCCTCAATACTAGAAATGTAGCTATAATCATTGATGAATCAACCAAAATTAAAAATCCAGAAGCAAAACTCACTCAAGATTTTTTCGAGATAGCACCATTATTTAAGATACGAATCATAATGACAGGTACACCTGTAGCGAATAGGCCATATGATATATGGTCACAAATTTATTTCTTGGATCAAGGGAAGTCGTTAGGTAAAAGCTTTGAAGCCTTCAAGAAAAATTGTGACTTGTCTAATGATTTGGAAAGTGATATTGGAAGAAGGAAAACATTTGAGGAATCAGTTTCTGCTATTTTTGAAAACATAAGATCATTCAGCGTTAGAGAAACAAAAAGCAGTGGTATAATATCTTTGCCCAACAAGTTGTATCACGATGTTTATACTGGTTTTGAAGACCGGCAGAACAAGATGTATGAGATAATCCGTTCTGAAATGAGAATAATGCTAAAAAAAGGCGATAAGAGCATATTGGATGAATCAACAGAAACAATAAAACGTCTACTACGTCTTGTGCAAATCACTTCCAATCCCAAATTATTAGATGATAGTTATCAAGCCTTATCTGCTAAAGAAGTATTACTTGATAATACCATATCAGAAATCATGGAACGTAGTGAAAAAGTCATTGTATGGAGTATATTTACGGGAAATGTAGACCAATTCTGTAGAAAATATAAACACCTTGATGCTTGCAAGATAACAGGTAAAATGAGTATTGAGGAAAGAAATAAATCTGTGGCCAATTTTAAAAATGGTAAAGCTAGAGTGCTGTTTGCAACACCCCAATCTGCAAAAGAAGGGTTAACTCTAACTGTTGCTAACAACGCGATTTTCTACGACAGAGGATTTAATCTAGATGATTATCTACAGGCTCAAGATAGAATACACCGTATTTCTCAGCGAAAGGAGTGTAATATATATAACTTAATGATAGAGAACAGCATTGATGTATGGATCGATGTACTATTAAAAGCAAAGCAAAGAGCCGCCTATTTAGCTCAAGGTGACATGACCTTGGCAAAATATAAGAACGATGCAGATTATAGTTTTGCAAGTATTATTCATGAAATATTAAAGGACTAAAAATATGGAACCGACCCAAAGAGAAATGCCTATAGGCAAACACACAGTTATCGTAACAGATACTGAGTTAAAACAATCAGATTTGTTGTTTTATGCAGAGAACCCTCGTGTTTTTTCAGCTCTACACACTTTAGATGAGGATGCACCTTCCCAAGAAACCATTGAAAGGGAGATGTGCAAACTAGACCATGTCAAGACGTTGAAAACAAGTATTGAGGCTAATGGTGGTTTGCTTGAGCCTGTAATTGTTCGCGGCAATGTGGTATTAGAAGGTAATTGCCGATTAGCAGCATATAGAATGCTGGCTAAGAGCGACCTTTCCAAATGGGCATATATCAGATGTACTGTATTGCCAGAGAATATTACAGAAGAGCAAATACTAAGCTTACTAGGGACCATACACATAATAGGGCGCATGGATTGGAATGCCTTTGAAAAGGCTGGATATCTATATAGGACTCAAAAAAAGTCTAGACGACCTATAACAGCAATCGCTGAAGACTTAGGCATGAAAGTTGGTGATGCTAAAATGTCTATTAAGGTGTATGATAGGATGCGCGAAGAAGATGACATGCAGCCTAGAAAGTGGAGTCATTATTTGGAACTACTTAAAAACCCTGCAATCACAAATGCTGATGAAGAAAACCCTGATATGAATATTGTGTCAAGGATTATTGATAAAATTAAGAATGAAGATTTTGCCGATGCAAAGGATATTCGCAAGATAGGTAATGTGATCAGATCTCAAAATGAAGATGCACTAGAAGTCCTGGATGAATTCTTGAGTGGCGATATAAATTTGGATGATGCCGTAGATCTTACAAGTGATTTAAACAGAGCGCAAACTATTAAGAAGGGATTTATAAATTTCCAGAAGCTTTTGAAAGATAATTGGGACAGAGTTTTTAAACTAACAGAATCAGATACAGATTTGAATTTAATTATTAGCCAAGTGGAGAATTCGCTTAGTTCTTTGATGAAGAAGATTAGTAATGGATAGTGGTGAGCTTATAGAATTGTTTTATAATCGAACTTATGAAAAGTTCATTAATAAACAAATTCTTGATGATAAGAACTATATTGTTCCTCGTCAGCAACTCACTAATTATGTCAATGAACTAATCAATATCCCTTTTATACAATTCGTTGAATATTTAAAAACAATTGAAATAAAGCAAAACGTTGAAGTATCAGATGTCACACAGTTTACATCTTTTTCTGCATGTGAGATTGATATGTGTAATGCACTGATATGGGCAAACAACCCAGGGTATCAGTATTTAGATATTGGGAGATTATTTCCAAACAAAGTTAATACTCCTAATAACACTACTTATAAACGATATGGCGAGATTAATATAAAAGCATCCTCGCAACTAGGTCTATCTTTTGAGTATTATGGATATTGGTATTTGAGTTGCCTCGGTTATATTTATCCAGATTTAGATAAAGAAGTTAGGTCCAAGCTATTGGCCAGAACTATTACTCGAAATAGTCTCTACCAATGCCTTCTAATTGAAATACTTAACCATGATGTAAAACCTGAGAATTATATGGATCTGATTTCCGAGCAAATCGTAAGACGAAGACTCAGAAATGTTTGCGCTTTTCTTGAAATTTGCCTTGATGAATGCCGTGAACAAGATATCAATATTCATTACTTGATAAAAAACTACGATTATTATGAAAAACATGATGTCAAGCAACATCCTATAGGTACGGATAAGAATTTGTGTAAATATTTGGATGAATTTGATTATCACAGATTGTCTATAGACACGACAACACAACTTATAAAAAAGTATCGCGAAGGAGACCATTCTGCTTCCGACATATTAGTCAAAGGCTATATGAGACTTGTGATTTCTATTGCTCAAACTTATGTCAATAGAGGGATAGAATATGGAGATCTGATACAAGAAGGAATTATTGGCTTAATAAAAGCATTTGATCATTATAATGTTGAATTCAATGGAGGATTTAGCAAATATGCTCAATGGTGGATTCGTCAATCCATGTCAGAAGCCATTTTTACACAATCGCTAATAGTTCAAGTTCCAACAAATACGAGAATAACACATAGAAAGGTGTGGAAAGAAATTAATTTGTTTGAGCAAAAAAACGGTTATCCGCCATCTGTAATTGATATTAATATTGATGATGAAGCTGATAGTAAAACAATTCAGATGGTTAGTAATATGCCTGAGCAATTAGAAACTCTTACAGTATTTTCTGACAACTGGGATAATATAATGAGTGATTGTCCATTGCCAGACGATACATTAATAAACGAATCTCTAACATATTATGTATTCGCTCTGACAAATAAACTAAATCAAAAACATGCCCAAATACTTCGATCAGCATATGGAATAAAGCAGGAAGAAAAAGCATACAGTGAAATCGGAATGGATCTGGGAGTTACGCGTGAGAGAATAAGACAAATAGTAGAAAGTTCTATCAGAAAACTGCGCAGTAAAACAACTCTGGCCGAAATGGAGGATATTGACGTACAAATATTTTCACATGATGATAGAATTTCAAACAACACAAAAAACAATAGTAGAAAAAAGCGAATTACTGTTGGTTCTGTCGATGAACAACCGAAAAAAGTAGTTAATATTACTATCTATCCAGAGGATCAACAAGTAAATGATTTAGCTATCCTTACCAAGAAGGACACAATAAGCACAACAGAACCTCTAAAGGTTGCCCCTAAAACAGATAATAATACCAGAGATAAAAACACTAAGGGTCATAATTATGCAATAAAACCTATTACAATAAAAAAAGGCGAAAAATCGCCTAACTATAATGTTGTGAATGAAGGAAATCAATGTTATATTTTTGATTCCAAAGGACTAATTCTTTATTCTTCAACGGGTAGGATAAAACAAATGGGAGGTTGCTATTACCGTATTTATTATACATATTCTTCCATAATAATTAACAGAATAAACAATTATAAAGATTGGGGTTTTAAGACTGGAGAAAGAATAGTATCTGCTAAGAATAAATCTATATTATACAAGAAACTTGACAAAAATAATTATGTGGACCTAATAGAAGAAATAAGGTGTAATGGAGCAAAGCGAGTAAAAGTAAAGAATATTTGGTTTAATCAGGCCGGGGATCTGTTTGGGGTGAGCAACAAATATGATATAATATCAAAAAACATACAGCATGAAGTAAATAATGATTCAGGATATAAAAATAATGCAAACCATCAATTAAGAGAAGCCACAATTGGTGACAGGATAATATATAATACGAAACAATGTGTAGTCGTTGACAAACAGGAAATGGATGGTTCTGTTCGTTTGATTGTTAGATACGACAACGGAATAATTGACAACTTGCAGAATGATTGTAATAAATATAGAGTAATTTAAGACGATGGTTTCAAATAAGGAATACATAACAAGATTTATTAGCCGTTCTTATGAAAAGAGCGTTGATAATTATATGCTTGCAGACAAAAATTATGTGATTCCAAAGATGAAGGTGTGCGATTATATCGACAGTATTCTATCTATTCCTTATTCAGAATTCATTGATTATATCAGTGAAAACCAGGGTATAATAGATGATACTCAATTGACACAAAGTAGCAATTTTACTACCTGTTCCTCTGATATGTGTGAGGCTATTGAATCACTAGGAAACCCTGGTATGAGTTTTGTTGAAATTGGACAGATGTTTCCAAAGTACAACTGTAAAAAAAATGAAACAGCCTATCGAAAATATGGTGAAAATCAGGTAAAAACATCTGCACAACTTGGACTAACATTTGAGTACTATGGCCACTGGTACTTGACATGTGTAGGCTATGTTTACAATCAACTTGAACCGCAGAAACAAAAAGCTCTGCTCGCAAGAACTATCCTTCGCATACCATTGTATCAGGATTTGTTGCTTTGTTTGATTAAGGGAGATGTATATCTTACAAATTACATGAATAAGATCGCGCCTTCAACCCAAGGACGTCGTGCCAGCAGTATTTTGAGACTCCTTGAGTTTTGCCTACTACAGTGCAGACGTGAGGACATAAAGTATCACGATTTTTATTACCCTGTCTATGTAGCCAAATATAAAACGATTAGGATTGCCAAATTTCCTGGCACAGCGATTTAAAGAACAATAATACACGTCTATTAGCAAGGGATTAACCTGTATATAGCGCTCTAAAGATACCGGCTGTAATGCTCATACCGGTACCGCGCCGGTGAAACATCGGCCCACAAAACGATACAAAAGGGGACAGACCCCTTTTGTACTATTTATAAAATTCATATATTTGTCTGTATTAAAGGACAAGAAATATGTTTTTTGGAATTGATAATAAAAAAGTAGCGGTTGTAGCTTTGTTAAACAATCCGAACGACCTTTACAGATTCACTTATATTGAGACTCACAAGTTTCCCAAGGTTGAAGAATACATAAATCAGAACCTTGGTGATTTAAAAAAGTTGTTCAAAAGTTATGGATTGGAGTTTGTATACATTCCTGAATTAACTCACATTCTGACTGACGCCAGATTCAGCGATGACGCAAAATACTATGCCCCTTGGATCACGCCAAAAAGAATTGCCGAACTGCAAGAGATCTATATTTCTCAAATTCAGACACTAAATGAGAGCTTAACAAACCAAAGCGACAAACCTGCCCTAGTTAATTCTGAAGGAACTGCCATTACTATAGACTTTTCACAATTTGAAGATCTGAAAGAAGCTTTTACATTATTAGCAGAAGATGCAAAGCAACTGGCTGTGGAAGAAAGCTCATTAAGCCCCAAGGAAAGAGCACGACGTTATTTAGATTCCCAAAAGAGTCTGTTTCCGGATGTTGAAATAGAAGATTTGTATATAGACAGAACTGATACACGCTTGAAGTCGCAACATAATCCTGTTGTAGGCAGTTTTGTAACAACGCAAGAAAAAGGATCTGAAAAAATAAGCCCCCTTGTTATCAAGGACAAGGACAAGCCGATTATAACTCTTCCCGAATACAACAACCTTGAAATCCGCCTCAGAGCGCCTTCATTTGCTATATATATGTTGTTTCTCAAGCACCCGGAAGGAATCAGGTTATGTGATTTGCCTGATTATAGAGAAGAGTTCCTGAGGTATTTCACACCCGTTGCAAGGAAAGACAGAAATGGCAATATAGTTGCAAATATCGACAATACCCTAGGTTACGGTTACGGACAGAGTAACCAACCAGTCTCCAGGATCAAGAAGGATATTAAGGATTCTTTCAAGTTTAATCAGGAGTATGCTAAGTATTATACCATTAATGGCCACCGCAATGATTTATACTCAATTGAGGTTGCCAGAATGGGGATAGTAAATCTTCCTGATTATGATTGAGACAAAATCTTAGTATTCATAATAGGAACAGCAGAGATATTTCTCTATTTGGATGGACTCACGCTTGCCATCACGCTCGACTTCAGCCTCATAAATACCTTTGTGGCTCTCATTATTAATAGATTTCTCTCTAAAGTCAGATATCTTATCGTATTTAAACTCACTGATAACCTCATATGAATCTATATCAAACACAGCCCACTTATTGCCCTTCTTGACCCATATCAAACAGCCCGGATTGTAACCGGCACATGTATAGACATTTTCATACTCAGGCTCTACTGCAATTCTGAAGTCTAAGATCCTGGCATGTACAAAACCAAACTTCAGATGGTCCGGATCAGAGTCTTTATGGCAATAAATCAGGCAGTGATTATTCACATAGCCACAAACCAGGATCGCATCGTTCAGGATGCTGTCACCTTTCCCGGGCAAGTTGTCACCATTATAAAAAGTCAATGCCAATGAAACAAGTAATGTGAGAGTCTTTTTCATAATTATATATCATCTATATTGATTGTCATTGTATTATTCTCAAAGTCCAGTTCAACCAATGATGACTGGCTGAACAAATCATAGCCTACGATAGCATCGCATAAGAGGGTGGTTATCCTGCTTATGCTGGTATTCTCCGGCAACACCCCGAATGATATGCCTAAAGCATAGTATCCCAGAACGAAATGAATCTCCGGGTATTTTGCGACCTCGAACGAGCCTATTCCCGGGTAGAAATCCTTCACGATTTCTGTTGGAGATGATTTAGCGAAGTAAGAAGGATTGATGTATGACGTAGTGGCACCTGTATCCAGAATCGTAGATACCATCGTTTCTCTGTCTCCATAGAGGTTTCCTTTGAATGAGATGAACATATTGCCTGGAGTCTCGATTTGAACTTGAGCCCCGTATATTTCAAAAGCCTTGTTTGAGAACTGAACGGTCCGATTATTGTAATCGAACAGGCAATGGTATTTTTTCAATGTATTCAGGCCGATAAGTGAGTCAACGTTCAGTCCCGATAACTTATTAATCTCTCCAAGCATAAAAAGATTTGAGGCATTGTGCATCTCATCACATAATTTGAATGGATGGCCGATGTTGATGGGGCTGCCGGTATCAATCAGGTATCGGTGATTACCGTCAAGCAGAATAGCATGCTTATCCTCTATTGAGAGGGTGTATCTCCATTTCTTTGTTTCCATAATGTTCTGTTATTTAATGATTTATAATTGAGTTTTAAAATCTTGCCATATTGCAAAGGGCGTGCTGCGCATTACACTTGGCTATACTGATGCTGTTGGGGGTTGCATTTAAAATTCGGGCTATTTCCCGAGGCTTAAGCCCCTGCAGAATGAGTCGCATTACCTCCTTTTCACGTGGCTTTAATGAATCAAGGCTGCTAATAAGCCATTGATGGCGTATGTTTTCAGACTCAAGATGTTCCATTTCAATATACTTGTCTTCCGGGCTTAAGTTGGTGCGTAATGATGTGTTATTCTCTACATCATCAAACGATACAAAACTGACAGAAGGCTTTTTTAGATTGTCAACACAATAGTTATGCGCTACCTTTGAGAGCCAGGTGTTAAGACTGGACTTTAAAGGATCAAATTGACTGATCTTTTCCATTACGTGCATAATAATGTCTTGAGAGATATCTTCCATCTGCTCTTTTGTGAAAGGGTGGAGATGAGTCGAGTTAAAGAAACTTACAGCATTATCGATGCTGCTCTTGATTTTACTCCATGATGCGTTGTCCAAACCTGTGGACGATGAGCCAGAAATAGTTTTTGCCTTTTTCATATATGTGCTTTTTTAAATCTCTGGCCAAAGAAAATATGAAAATCCGAGATAAATCCTAATGAAAATGAGTGCAATATTGCGCCCAATCCAATGCAATATTGCATTGATAAAAAATGTAGCGCATCCCGGTTGGAGGATGCGCTACTGACAAGTGTGATAGTTTTAAATATGCCCCCTTTTCAGACAGCGTGCTACACCTTGGTACAGAAACGCTCAAGATGCTGTATTAACTTATGACATTCTCCTTTCTTGAAGTTTACTGTAAGCCCTAGCGGCAACATAGGGTATTGCTGTTTGGAAGCATCGGTCAATATACGGAGGGCATCCTTCAGGTTGTACATCATGCGGTCTGTATAAAACTTTACGTCCTTATCAATGACCAAACTCTTTACAGCATCAACAATTGTCATTGAATCATCAACATATGAGGGATAACAATCTGACCGATACTTTATTTCCAAAGCCAGTTCCGGACGTGGACCGCCATTGACATAATATGTTGTAGGCTTCTTGAAGCCAACCCATTGATCTAAGACTTCTGCCTCAGACATGTACTTTTGCTCATGCAAGGTCAATTCCTTGACTATGTCCATTACGGAATACACACTCTCGGTAATGTCGTAGGTCACTGGACAAATGTCTCTTGAAACTGAATAGTTAAGATACTTCCTGTTCTTATACTCTATCACGCTAGCTCTTGAGCCGTTAGCGCCGGTGTGGACCAGAATGTCCTGTCCCTTGAACATGTTATAGCCTACCAACTTGACGTCCAAATACTCTGTCCCGAGCAAATGTTGTGCACCATGATAGTTCTGGTAGTCGCCTACCACCACCCACTCCGGGACACACGCTTTGTGCCTACGCAGCGTCCACACGAATGACGATTTAGGTGACGAGGGGTCCTCCCAATCACCTGCAAAGCCCCAAATTTGACTTAACACAAGCATTTTTGGTCTAATTTCCCTGGCTACAAATAGCTGTTGGAAAGTAAAGAGAGCCTCCTGGTTTGTGTAAAGCAGCAGAAATCTTTCCGGTCCAAACAGTACCGATTTATGCTGTTTATCACGCTCATACAGCACCACATGAGCAAACTTTCCAAATTTTTCCTTATGTCCCAGGAAAGTATCAGTGTACTTGTGCTCTGCACCGGGTTTCAGTTTCAGTTTAAACTCGGGATTAAGATACTCGTGTTCAGAAAGACTACGATGCCCAATTACCTTATACCCGCAGATAGTATCCATTTCCTGGCTTACAAAACGTGCCTCGGACATAAGGTAGTCTGAGTAAATAAAGCAGTTAATACCAAATTTCTTCCAGGCTGCTGCATTACACTGTTTTATGGCGCGTCCATCGCTCCATGCTCCCGGGTAAAACAAACTGTTTTCAAGCAGAGCATCCATCGGGATCTCCTTCTTGTAGATGTCAAAATTATCCAGTTTCATATTGCTCTTGTTTTTACGTCTAACTGTCTATATATACGCAACCGTTTAGATTTCATTTGTCTTTTTCTGGTTTCAGACAAAAAAGAAGCCCCAGGATTAATCCTGAGGCCCCCGTTATGAAAAGAGATTTTTGAGTATGGTAATGGGTACTTATTCAGATAATACTGCGACAATGCTGTCAAGCAATGCTGGAATGACATCATTGAAAACTTCCTGCCTTTCCCTTAAGTAATAATCCTGACTGACAAAACGGACATAGAGCGTATCAAAGCCAGACTCCAATGCATCAATTGCCTGACTGACTGCCTGACCATGAAGACTCCTCACCGCTATGCTTTCCTTGTGAATCCAAGCCTTAGTGTTCTGACATCGACTCCACATTTCTTGTGCTATTTGGGGATTGAATCCGGAAGCTATATTGGGTTGCAGCCAATCTGCCATATCCGTCCATACCTGGACGGATGCCACTTCATCCCACTTTACAAAGGAATAGTTGGTGAACTGACTCATTTCTTTTAAAAAACTGGCGGTGATCCCGCGGTCACAACTGCAACTGCAGGAATCGCAGTGGCAGGAGTGACCGCAGGATGCTAACGCCAGCACCAATGAAACAAACACAATTATGAATAACCCCTTATTCATTCTATTTCCTTTTTGATATTATATACGGAGTAGTAGATTTTTTCTTTCCCCTTTTACCAATGAAATGTTTAATCCTTAGTATTCATATGCTGATCAAAAGCGTAATTGATGTCCAGTATCCATGCCGGCAATAGGTTAACAGCATTATCAATCAGTTCCTGCGGCATTTCTTTATAGAAGGCATAGGCCATAGGCCCTGCAATGGCGCCAAGTGTATCGGCATCGCCTCCTAATGATATTGCAAGTTTGAGGCAGTCCTCATAACTGTTGCTCTCCAGGAAACTTATTATGGCGGCTGGAACTGTGCGTTGACAAGTCTCATCATAGCAGTAATCCTTCTTGATGGCGCTGTACGAAAGCTTATACCAATCAGGGTAATACTCTTTTAGGATGTTAGTGCGGATAAACTCTTTGTCCTTGCCATGCATGGCGTAGAATATGACAAGCGCTGTTGATACGGCTCCTTTTATTCCTTCAGGATGGTTGTGTGTGACTTCAGCAGCTTTTGTGGCCAGACGGACGCACTCTTGCTTATCCCTTGCCATAAAACCGGCGGCTGAAACTCGCATGGCACTTCCATTGCCAGAGGAGTAGTATGGCGGTTCAACGTCATCGGCCATAAGCCAATGCAAGAACTGGGCACCGTAGCCACGATTAAGATCTTCACGGCATCGGTCGCGTAAATTTTGAACTATGTCAATGTCATACAATAGAGCCTCCGCGACCGCAAAACTGCAGACTGTATCATCAGTATAGTAATGACGCGGATTACGCAGATCTACACCATTGTAGTCCTTGATGGGCAAATGCTCATATACGCTTCCACAGATATCACCTATGGCAGCGCTTAACAGGTGGTTATTCATCATCGACAAGCAAGATCTCATTTCAAGAGAACATCATACATCATCTGATGGGACTTGTCAATCTGTAATCCTTCCGTAACATAAGTTCTGGCATAACGTCCCCTATTATATACATATATTTCATCATTGAAATTAAATATGGGATTCATTAAACTTAGAGCTATATTATCGTCAATCTCTGTAATCCCATACTCATTGTCTCCCCTGAAGATCTCCAAAAAGGCATGAAAAAGAGCGCCATAGATTTTCTTTACATCTGCCACTGACTTTACATCATCATACCAATGACAATCATGATCTTTGTACAACTTCTTCTGATAAATCTCCACATACAGGGCTCGCAACTGGTCAGCCACAATTTCTGCATTGCACGAAACGAGTATATTATACTTATTTTTTCTCTTCTTGCCCATGTTGATCACCTCATCTACAACACCAAAGGCGATATAAATTTGGCCATCCAGTTGATAAAGATAAGGTTGAACCCGGGATATTTTCGAGTTGCTAATCGATTTATGATCAAATTCATGCTCATAGAAGAAGGGCATATTATCACTGACACTAAAGTGTCCATATATGTTTTTTATCATCTTTGCCACCATATCATTGGCGATTTCGCGAATTCGTTTTTTTTCCATTTTCAACTTCCATTTTATAGTTAATAATATCATAAATATCGGTCTGAATTTCCTTTATTGCATCTTGAAACGGCTCAACCTGCTTGAGGTCATTTTCGATGGCCACCACTTCTTCTTCATTTAAAATGATAGTGCCCTCTGATAACATCTTCTCAATTTCACTCTGTTTCCAGCCTTTAATTTCTTCCATTTTCTATCTGTATTAATTGAAGAGTCTTATCGGTAAGGCGGATATCACCGTTTGGACCGAATTCAACTAATTTTTCCTTTATGAGTTGGCTTGTCTCCAATTTTCTCATGAGTTCATTTGTGTCTTCTTCATGGTCTATCAAGATCATTTCAAGATCATCAGAATCAAATGACTTTTGACCATGCGCAACGGCTTTCATCAGAAAATAGCTGAACAGCAACCTCTCTGTTGAGCCAGCTTCCGACAAGTTGGCGTAAATTGCTTTTACCAATTGGTTCGTATTGCGATTACGCTTATACAATAAGTCTGTTTCCTCTAGGAGATAGTCTACGTCTATTTCGTCATCAAAGAATAGTGTGAATAACTGTCGCAGCATCTCTGCAAATCGGGAAATGGAGGTTGCAAGACGATAATCGTCTGGTCTTGGGGCTTCATTCCTGATTATGCTGTCAACGATATGATCGGGTACAAAAAATATAGTGCTATAGATTTTTTTTGAATTATAAGCAATTATGTTATGGGAATTCTTCAAGGTTTCGAATTCAAGAAAGTAACTCATTAGTCGCGTACGCGTTATACCGAGTGTTTTAGCGAGCTTGCTTGCACTTACCCTACCGCTAAAGTTCAGCTCCAGAATGCTTGAGAAGATTTCCGCCTGGAGATCCGTCAAGTTTAATCTCTCACGAAGGATTCTATACGCCTCATCGGGACGATCACCTTCCAAAGGAATTCCAAATTCGTCTTCAGTCTGAGTGCAGTATTCGTACACCTTGCTTAAACATTCTGTTAACGTCATATCCATATCTTTCGAGTTTTACACTATATACGTCGCATCTTGAAAATCCTTTCCGAAATGTTTTGTTATCCAAAATGTTTTTAGGAAAGACTCGTATATAGACTCAAACCGAATTATATCAACTTAAAACCAATAATTATGAAAAGAAGGAAGATTACGCTATTGATTCTGGCAGGAGAGAATTACGCAGCGGAGGCATTGCTCGATGCCATAATCGCACGAAAGATAATAAGGTGTCGCTCCCGCTGCAATTTACCAGCCTGGATTTTAACTCCGTTCAATGCTATTACGAATGTTATCGCGGCCGCATCAGAACTCATGGCGGCTTATAGTACAATTGGGGACTATTTTTTGTATCTTTGACTGAACACTAATAATGTAATGCTCAACAATTATGGCGAATAATAGTGCAAAGAGTTTTGAGGACCCGACTTTTAGAGAAGCCGTCAGGAAGAAGGTGGGTAAAAGGTTTAAGGGGAATCTGTTTGAGGATGGTTATGACCTGCTCTTGTTAAACATTGAAATTCAAGTCAATTATAAGGTTGAGATCGATGAAGACAAAGATATTATAGAAGAAGCAGTGTCTGACAGTTTGGATGACCTCAACCAGGGTGATGACTACACTGTTTTTGCCCTAGATACCAATAGAATCAGCGACAAACGAATTGCCTACACAGTTCTTATCCGAGTGGGCTCTGCAGTTAATCGTGACTGGCCTCAAGGAGCCGACCTTTATCGCCACATCGCGTCTTTTATCGAAGATGAAGACATTATTGCCGTCAGTGTCAAAGACTTTGCGTCACATTTTTCTTTCAAATATTTTCCACTATAGTTTTTGTCTCTACGCCATCTATCTTTGTAATGAATTCTATTGCGTAAGGCCTCTTTTCATTTCCCCTATATAAAAGGTTTCTTTGTGAAACAACCTCTTTCCCATCTTTCAAAGCTTTCTCTTCAATTTGTTCCAACTCACGCCATAATCCGTTACGATTGAGTTCACGCGACATTGGAACCTGATTAATCAATTCGTTCGGACCTCCAGTACTATTAGCAAACAGATGGCCGCCATCATCCAAACCAACGCGTCCATCGAGTTTCTCTACTATATACTTCTGGATATCAGTGTTCCGCTGGGTATTGCGATTGATACTTTTAAAAGCTTTCGAACGTTCACTGGAACAACTTATAACGCGTCCTAAATCATCTGTTTTATATATGAAATAATCATCAATAATATATGTCTTATTAGGCAACAAATGATTTAGGAATTCATTAACGGGGCCGGAATTTACCAGGCTTCCCCCTTTGCCAACAACAATATTCTTATTCATCCTAATCGCGGAATTAGGGAAGTTCTTTGAAAACATTTCCACAACATCCTTTGTCTCAGTAACTACAATACCATCAGTAAAATCTTTTCCTATACGATTCATAAAGTTATCATATAAAGATGCTACTGATTTATTGGTATTTGAATATTCCAGCAATGTACTCCCAATTACTTTCTTAGATGCTTTATCAAGAGCTCCTTCCGATATTTCTTTACCAGCTTTCTTAGAAGCAGTTTCTACGGCCTCTTTTGAAACTTTTTCAACAGTTTCTTTTGTGGCATTCTTACCCAACTTTGTAGCTGTTTTTCTTGCCACCATATTACAAGATATATTACTTGTCATCAACGCTATAACAAAACACCATGAAATGATATTTTTAATCATAAGCCCAGTATTTGAAGTATTATATTTTGATTATCAAGAAATAACATATAATTGTCCACAAGCATCTGTTTAATAGTTGCCTCCAGTTCCATTGAAACAGCTGCAGTTCTGAATAAACTCAAATACAAACCAATTATTACAGCAACAACACTCATAACTGCATCTACAATTCCAACGTATGGAATAAGAGAATGTATGAATAATCCTATTATTAAGCCTATAATAAATGCTATTGCAAAGCAAACTATTATATCCACCAATACTCCGGCCAATACATCTGTAGTTTCGATTGCTTCCCTTTCAAACACTTTGATAGCAACATCTGTGTTAACAATAGCTCCCGACGGTATAGGGTCTAGAGATACATAATGAAGTTTGTCTTGGGGATTATTTGAATTGTAATAATCTACCTTTGCGTTAATAAGTCTCTGTAAATCTTTTGATTTAACATTTTTGCAAAAATAGTTCTGTGCTTTATTGGCCCTTTTTACGTCATTCTTAAACCAAGGTTGAAAAATCATCCTGGGTAAATTCCAAAAACCGAATCTTTTACCAACACGTTTATCAAAGTGTGAAGTCAAATATTCTTCTATTTCATTTTGAAGTTGAAAAATAAAATCAACTTGCGAACCTGGCAAGTCTGGTTGATCATCAACAACCTTTTCATCTTTAAGATCCAAAGAATCAAGGTTTGAAAACCACATTTTTGTAGCATTACTGATTTCTTTGAATGTGGAAGAAGAAATACTCTTCACCAAACGACCTTCGGACCACTTACCTTCAACACATTGGCCATTTTCATATAGTTTTCCATGGCCATCGTACAAATCATTCTCCCAATCACCATCATAAATAATAACGCCCCTTTCATTATACGCTATTCCATAACCATCACGAACTCCTTTACACCACTCGCCTTCATATGAAAGAATGCCTTTTTTATATTCCCTACCTACGCCATCACGCAAGCCTTTCTTATATGCACCGTCAAATGAAAGTACGCCATCAACATAATCCTTTCCAAGACCGTGTTTCAGCCCATTCTTAATACTCCCACTATATAAAAGGTTGCCATTCTCATAAATGCAACCCAGTCCTTGTGGTTTACCTTTTCTATAAATACCCGTAAAAACCGGTATTGCTACGTGTTCCGCAATAGTATAAATACCTACTTCTCCTTCATGAAGTTTACCTTCTTTAAATTTACCCATGAAAAGAGTATCATTTCTGACTAACATGCCGAAACCATTTGGCAAGGATTTCTTCTTTTTTCCTAAATACAAGCCAACAGATGTAGGGACATAATTATAATCATTAATTGCCCCTAAGTAAGTTGTAACCGTATCTTTCTTTTTGACCTGTCCATCTTTATCCAGAATAACAGTTGAACCTGTCCCATAAGCCAATGGTCCAAGAGTTCTTCCCTCCCAAACTACGTCCTTATTATTGGGGAATTTACCATAGATGTAAGTTCCATCTGTGGTTTTTTTCCATTGGACATGATTGCAGCTAACCAGCCCCAAACATATCAAAACGACATATAACCTTTTCATACGATTCATTGAGGCAAAAATAATCAAAGCGTTAAATAATACAAAATAACTCTTTGTAGCACATTAAAAAGACCTTCTCTAAAGGAACAACACCAGCAAGAAGAAAAGGAGCAGCAGAATAGGATCTTTAAACTGCGCTACTAGCACAACGACGCCAATTGCAAAAATGGAGGCTATGACGATCATGAGCGGAGTTGGTTTGCCGTCGTGACCGGATGATGTTTGATTGTCCTTTTGGGGGTTGTCCTCCATATTGGGGTTGATTTTATGCAAAGATAGGAAGAAATGGAAGTTATCCCATTTCTAAAAGGATGGATTCCAATTGAATCAACCTGTTCCAATTTGGAACTATTTCGCGGCGGCTCACGCACACATCGGGCCACAAAAACGACGCAATAGGAAACGACCCCTTTGTGTCACAATTAAAAATCTGGGTTATCTAGGACTGGACAAAAAGAAAGCCCCCAATAACTGGGAGCTTAACCTTTTTTAGAGTGCAGATGGACGTAACAGGACATTCCATGTACACTTTGACAATGCAAATATACTTTATTTTCTTAATAACAAACGTACAAGAACTAATTCTTCTTTTACAATCTCGTAGATTGATTGTCGCTAACCCTGTTAAGGCGGAGCGGTACCTAGAGTTATTTATACTATTGTCTATCGGCTTACATGTACCCACTTTTTTAACTACATTTGCTTGGTAAAGAAGACCAAACATGCCCAAATACACCTTCACCATAACCCAAATCACAGGTCAATACGGCAACAAATACCCGCTGCTAACGGCCAATGAGTATCCTTGGATGAACTGCCAGGTTATTCCTACCCCTCCGGATCGGAAGGATGAGATTATGGCGGAGCTCAACAAGCGGCAAGAGTATGTGGTTTATGCCGATGGCCGCACGGATTTCTGCGTCATCCAGGCCGGTGGCGGAACGCCTGAGCATCCTACCATCGAGATCAATGATGATAACTGGGAAGAGGTGGACAAGGCGCTATGCGACTGCATGCAAGCAGCTGCAGACTTCTGGGCTGTCCACCACCCATAATGATACGATTTGGGGCTGCTCCCCTATGTATCATTTTTTGTGCGAACATCGGCCACCAAAAAACCGACGCATCAGAAACGACCCCATTGCGTCATTTTCAAAAAACGAGTACATTTGTCATCGGACTATCTATATTGATTTATGACAGCGACACTGATTTTATACGGATTAATAACCAGTTCACTTGTATCGGTACTGGTGGGCTTGCTTGGTGCAAGGAGACGGATTGGATTTGGGTGGGCATATCTGCTCTCAATCCTGACTACACCATTGATTGGTCTTATCATTACACTCTTGTTTGACAAGCTGCCTTACGGCGAGCGTAGATGGGGCTGCCTGGGAGTGATTCTGGCTATCGTTGCCATTGTGCTTCTGATTATGTTGGCTCTTGGCGTTTTTGCTTCGGTTCTGGGTCCTGGAACGGGTGTTTCTGGGGGTAGCGTGGCAATGGCTTGTAGCTTTTTGATAAGGTAAGATTGGCGAGAGACAGGTTGCGAACAAACTTTACTGGCTACCAAGAAATAAATACATAGTCAAAATGGAGGCTATGACGATCATGAGCGGTAAACGACGCACTAGGAAACGACCCCTTTGCGGCGTTTTTTCATGTTAGTTGCGAATTAACACAGGATGCGGTCTGTTTGTGTTAAGTATTACGTATCTTTGTAGAAATGAAATAAATACAATTGATATGAAAAACAAGAATGAAGTTTGCGAACCGGCAATATCCTACACTGTTGATACAAGTGTCAGGAACAATTGCGTTGAATCTAAACCTAACGCCAACAACCGAAGAGACTGTATGACTGTTGACGAATACATTAATCTGATCAAGGAAGAACTGGACAAACGGTATGAAAATATATGATGTAATAGTCCATAATTCGGCAAAGGCCGATATTTATAGAATAGTCGATTTCTTGTTTGCAAATCTATCCCAGGAATCAGCCTATAAGTATCTAAGAAACATAGGGAATGAGATAAAATCACTTTCTGTTTATGCAGATTGCTTTTCAGAAAGCCGTTCCAAGACAATCCGTTCCATACATCCTCATGCAAGGAGAATGCTTTCGCACAATCGCAGGTGGAATTATGTCTTCCATATCGAAGACGACTGCGTTATTGTGGACAGAATACTCCCATCAAAAATGATTATCCACTAAGCAGTAAAACGCCGCATTAGGGTCGTTTCCCTATGCGGCGTTTTGCGGCGATTTCAAAAAACGAGTACTTTTGTCATCGGACTTTTTCCACCCCTTTGCGTCAAAAATATTGAGATTTCAGAAAATATGGACATAATTATATTCGGCAGCCTGCATGGCGCCACAAAAAGATACGCTGAACGCCTGGCAGAAATGACGGGCATCGAGGCTGTTGATTACAGAGATCTGAAGGACGCCGGCCGATATGACCGCGTTATTTATATGGGTGCGATCTATGCCCGAGGTGTTGTGGGGCTGAAGAAAACCATAGGCAGAATTACATCGGCCAAGGAACTGTTCATAGTGACTGTGGGGATGGTCGAACCGGAGGATAAGGTCTTTTTTGACTCATTCAGGGAAGCGCTGAAAGCTCAGATTCCAGCGCAACTCTTTGATGAGAAGAAGCTGTTCCACCTGCGGGGAGCAATTGATTACAGCAAGCTGGAACTGAAGTACCGGATTCTGATGAAGATGATGTATTCGCAGGCCTCAAAGATGCCCCAGGAACAGCTTACACCAGAATTCAAGGCTGTGCTTGCCACTTATGGACAGACGGTGGACTTTGTGGATTTTGAGGGGTTGAGGCCGGTGGCTGATGCGGTGAATTGTTAAAAACGCCGCATTGGGGTCGTTTCTCTTTGCGTCACTACATGGATGCTACATATTTCTTAAAAGCCTCTAAATCAAAATCTTCAAGATTCTTGTTTTCCTTTGCGTCTTTTATGGCCGCTTTAGTAGTTTCATTGGGCTCATTGTATGCCACGGACATAAGAACATTCTCAACATAATTATTGAGACTGCGATTATCTTTCTTGGCTAGCATTTTCAGGCGTTCCAATAAATCAGCGTTTAAACGGAACGCGGTTGCCTTTTTGGGAGTTCGTTGTACAGTTGTTTCCATTGTGTTATACATTTGTTTTGCTAATATAATACTAATAATACGATTATGCAATTGGGAACTGACTCTTATTTTTAAAAGAAGAGTACGAATCTTTGAGGTGCAAATATTTCACCTCAAACAAAAAATGACGCAAAACGAAACGACCCTTTTGCGTCAACCCCTTTGCGTCAAACAAATGAGCGGTTCAATAATACTGTGGTGTACTTATTGAACCGCTCAATATGTTGATTGGATTAGCCTATGCTAGAGTTTTGCTATCTGGTCTTGAGTCAGGCCGGTACAACGGGCAATCACTTCAATCGGCAGCCCTTCGGCTTTCATAGCGCGGGCGGTATCAGCACGACCTTCAGCACGACCACGGGCTTCACCTTCAGCTAGCCCTTCGGCTTTACCTTCGGCAATGCCGTCCTCACGGGCCGTGCGCATGCGGCTCTTCTGGTCCATCTCGTACATGAACTCGCGGAAATACCGGTCTTGCTGTTCTTGTGTCATGTTTGCAAACATAGTGGTTTCAAATAACTTGTCCAAATTTTTGTCTTTGAAATAAACGGGAATCTCTTTCATCCTGCCAAGATTACAGAACAGATAGAGCATGTTGTCAAGTGGGCCGTCCAGCTCGTCAAGCTGTTTGTTAAACTTTGGCAGTTCTATGGTCACGTAGTGCAGCGTGTCGGTAAGCATGATCCCGTCATCGCGGTCATTCCTGAGGCTGTAGTGGTTTACCACCTCGGGGTTCTCCCTGACGCCCGGCAACAGGAAATCCAGGATGCCTATCACATACAGTTCCGGATACTCGAACCCCTCCTCGCCGCGTTTAAGGGTGTTACGCAGCGTATAGCTGGAATAATAGACCATACGGTTGTTGAAATCGCTCTGCTTGGCGCACTGCATCTCGACAGTGATGTGGGTACCGCTTTCGGTTGTACAGTTGATGTCGTAGATGGAGCGGCGCTTATCCGGGTTGTCTGGCATCTGCTCCTGCGGCCCCAGGGTGACACTCACTATGTGCTTGTCTGGCAGGATGCTGTCAATAAGCAGCAGCAACAGATCCTCCTTGCCATGCGTTCCAAATACGAATTTGAACGCAAAGTCAATCTTAAGGTCAATGTACTTGATCCCATAGCGGCGGGCCTTCTCCATGTTCTCTTCGTGAGTGGTCTCACGATCTTTTGTGTTTTTGGTTTTCATTTCCAAAAGTATTAATAGTTAATAATATAGGGTAGACTAAACCCAACGCACATGTGTGCGGCAAACAATACGAAAGGCGCTCCGCTAACACCTGTTTTGTGCTGATGGAGCGCCTTACGGTATTAGCGATACAAAGATAGTGAAAGCCGAGAGGAGAAAAAAGGAGTTTACTCATTTTTTCTACCGAGGCGCAGCCTATCTTGGACCGAAGGTCAAACATACAAAAGGGGACAGACCCCTTTTGTACCCTTTTGTACGGTTAATATTCGTAGAGTTTGATGTGCAGGATCTTCCAGTCATCGGTACCGATGCGTGCGTGCCGTCCCTGATGGCTCTGATCTCCGTTTTCGCGCCGCAGATATATCAGCTGGCCATCCGGTGCAATCTGTACCTCATCGACCGACAACAGTCCCAGGCGTTTTCCCCTGAACCTGTCGGTGCGTGCATCTGAATCAGTTCCGGATTGGGCAAATCCGTCTTCACCCAGCGTCTTATTCTGCTTATTCTGCTCCTGCTCCTTTTCGGTGCGGGTCTTGAAATCAACCACAACTCCGCAACCGGCCAGCAGATAGTCATATCGACCCAATTTTATCAGCATGGCGCCACCCTCGGGCCATTGCGTTCCGTCGGTGGCACGCGGGTCCCAAGGCAGAGTATAATAGTGACGGCAGGTCATTACTGTGCCTTCATCATCGATAATCCGCTCTGTATCCTCCTGGTCAAAGAGCAGTCCCCATGAGTTCTTCTTATTGGCCGGATCAAGATTTGAAATCTGTCCTAACAGATTGTAGGCTTTTGTGATATTATCGGTCTCATCGGCCGATGCCTGGTCTATGGCAAACGGCGAAAAGCCCAATGCATCATGCTCGCCGAACGCATACATCGCCCTCACTCCGCAATCCCTGCAGCATCGGGTCTCGGGGATGAACAACCTGTTCCTGACAACACCGCCATCCTGCGGACGTGCGGGAATGGCATACCTCCCGGCCCACATTCTGAACCCGGTATCGTAAATATCGGGAGCCAGGAAATCTATGCTGGGAGCACCTGCGTTCCAGAAATCTATCAGGTGCGCCAAAGGGCCGGCCGATGGATAGTCACCCGGCTTGCGGCCGCGGCTGTTCATGGCGGCATTCACAAAAAGCGGCATGTCGTGGATGGAGCGCGCCGCAAGAGCCAGCTGTTCCACATAGCAGGCGTAATGGTAGGCCATGAATTTTTCATCGGCATATTCATCGGCTCCAAATACCTGCGCCCAGGTGCCTCCTTTCTTTATGCCCAGTTTCTTGAGCAACACTTCAGGGACCTGGCCGATGTATGCCTTCTCTGCAAGCCTGGAGTGGTCGCGGGCCGATTCCAGCATACCTATCTCATTCTCAATCTGCATCATCCTGACTACCTGGTGCTGCGGATCTTTCTGACCAATGCGTTCCATCAGGGCGCTGAATGCCTTGAGATCGGCCTTGAGAACGTTGTCACTGAAACAACTGGCTATCTCAAGCGGCTTTCCGGCAGCTGTTTCGGCCCTGGGAAAGCGTTTGGTGTCCTGCTTGAACCATCCCGGAGCATAACAGGACATTGAGTTTTTCCACGCCCCGAACCAGAGGAACACTATCTTAAGGTCCTGGCTGCGTGCCACGTCGATTGTCCGGTCAATGAGCGTAAAGTCAAACTTGCCCTCAACAGGTTCCAGCAGCTCCCAATAAGCGGGTACCAGCACTGTGTTCAGACCCAATGATTTCATGCGCGGCAGGACCTCATCTATATCATGGACCGATGTGGCTGCCGAGTTGCTCAACTCACCACCCAGAATCATACTCTGCGATACCGCATTCACAACTGGCCATAACAACACAATCAGCGCAATAAAGACCTTTTTCATATGCCAACGAAATATATTATCAGCAAACATACAAAAAAGACACAAAATGGTACAAAAGGGGACAGGCCCCTTTTGTATCATTTTTGCTACTTTTGCCGGGAATATGAAACAGATTGAGGTAGTAGCCGCAATAATCCACGATGCCGATGGGCGAATATTCGCCACCCAGCGCGGATATGGTGATTTCAAGGATTTCTGGGAGTTCCCCGGCGGCAAGATGGAGCCGGGCGAAAGTCCGGAGGAGGCGCTGAAGCGTGAGATTTGGGAGGAGCTGGAGACGCGGATTGTGATTGAGCGGTTTGTCAGGACCATTGAGTGGGACTATCCACAGTTTCATCTGACTATGCACTGCTACTGGTGCCGCGTGGAGAGCGGTGCACTCACGCTCAAGGAGCATGAGGCGGCGCGCTGGTTATCGGCCCACCAACTGGACAGCGTCAACTGGCTGCCGGCGGACCTTCAACTGCTGGATGAATTGTGACGCAAAACGAAACGACCCCTTTGCGTCAATTTGGAGTTAAGATATGAGATATTTTGCGGTTCTGGCATCGGCCGTAATGATGCTGCTGTTGGGCGGATGCCGCGGGAGCAAGACGGAGCGGATATCGGCCCGGATGGCTCTCGAGGGGGTGAGTAACTACTGCCACAGCGAGTACGACTGGAGCCCTGCGCAGGAGAACCCGCAGATCATGTATGTGGCGCTGGCCGATAGTACCGACTCGGTGTACAAGGTGGTGTTCCGCAGTTACACCGGTGCGCTGACTTACTTTCACGTGGACAAGAAGAGCGGTTCCACGAGGATGGTGGAGTTTGTTCCGGCGCTCAATATCGAGAATGAGGCCGGCACAATCAACTTGTGTGATTACCTGGAATGATACAAAAGGGGACAGACCCCTTTTGTACTATTATAACATTTAGGGACATTGTGCGTCTATAGAGAAACATTTGTCTTATGAAAAGTGGGCCTTTTCTTGCTATGAAGAAATTTTGGAAAATCCTGATAATCACAGTGTTGACACTGGGAGTTCTGGCCGTTACCTGTCCCGGCAGGCAACGTCATCTCGATGGGTTGGTTGAATTTATGAGCTACTCGTTGCATAAGCAGGCCAATGAAGTGACCAAGTCTTATGAGAAGCAGCATAATAAAAGTATGCCCGATCAAGGCAAGCAGGCGCTGGCCGGCTTGCAGGAGACCCTGATCAGCCAGATGAGGCCGGCTATCAACAGCGTTCTCGTGGTAAAGAACTATGTACTGTTCAGCGTAGGACACTTTGTGAACGAAACCGACGGAGCGTTAAGGGTATCGGTCGGAGTCCTCGGGATGGTTTTCGTCCAAAATAAAGATGAGTTCAATGTAAACTTGAACATTTAGTACAAAAGGGGTCTGTCCCCTTTTGTATCATTTTGCTTCATTTTATGAAGTTAGTCCTGATAACGGGCTCTTTTGCGGGGTGTCCGTCCTGAGCAACGTTGAGTTTCTTGATCATCCAAGCCATGTTGCGGCCCAGAGTGCGCATAGTCTGCATGCCCTCCTCGTCCAGCTTTACCTGCCCGGGAGTCTGGCCGTAAACCATATTCCAGTACTGCGAACTTACCACCGGCATATTGGTCATCGTGAAGTATTTGTTCAGCCTGTCAAATGCGGCCGATGCACCACCGCGACGGCACACCACCACGCTGGCTGCGGGCTTGTACTGCAACTGCTGGCTCAAGGTATAGAACACGCGGTCCAGCAGGGCACAGAGCGATCCGTTGGGGCCGCCGTAATAGACGGGAGACCCAACCACAAGGCCGTCGATGCCGTCCTGAACAGCCCTCCAGATCTTGTAGTAAAGATCATCATTGTACGTGCATCGGCCCGTCTTGCCGCAATACCCGCAGGCAATGCAACCATGAATTGCTTCTTTACCGATGCTTATGATCTCGGTCTCAATACCCTCGGCGTTGAGTGTATCGGCCACCTCGCTGAGCGCCTGGAACGTGTTACCGTGCTCCTTGGGGCTTCCGTTTATCAATAATACCTTCATCCTTAGACAGTTTTTTGCAAATATAACGCCAATGCGGCATTCAATCAAAAATAAAACCAATGCCAGCAGAGCCCGCCCCCGCCTGGCCGATATTCCACCGTAGGCGTAGGCAGTTTGATTGCGCTAAGTACTCTAAGCACATGTTTGAGGGTTTTGTTGCGGCAGGGAATGCGCGATATGTCAATATCGGGAGCAAGGAAAATCCTACGTTGGCGGGCGTCATTGGGCAGATAAGCCAACTGCCCGGGCGCGTTTACCGGATCATACTCCCATCCGCGACCCCAGTTGCCGTCAGCACCCACAGAACCGGCAGGGCGCAGATTGTTATACTCTCCCGTCATTCCCTCGGCGCCAAACCCGACGGCCCACCCCAGCCACGATGGGTATCGGCTGTCATCGTTCATAAACAGTGATTTGACATCAAATGCGGCCCAAATTGTTATTCCGCTGTAATCCTCATAGAGGCGGTCCAGCCAATCACGGCCCATTATGTAATCCCTCTCCATGGTGAGCGGGTTGCTGACATTGTATTTGGCCAGTCCCGAATTATGATAAGAGTATTTGAAAGCTATGCGCTGCTCATGCCATAGGGCCTGCTGCCCCATAAATAGTCCCGTACCCAGGATATTGGCCGTCATATCGCCCCATGAGAAGCCCCAATTGCCGGACAGACCGTCAAAAACCTCAACCATGGTCATGATTGTTATGCCCAGCGGCGCGCCGTACAGCAGGGAGCGCCTCTCGTCCAGCCCCGTCATTACAAGCGCCTCATAGCCTATGTTGGCAAAATTGTAGCAAGAGTTGGCATGCCCCAGTTTGTCCATCATAAGCCACTCACGGTTATCGTTATAAAAATGGAATCCACCCGTCTCGGTGCCTGAGTACCAAGACGAGTAGAGTGATGCCATTATGCCTGTAATAAGTGCGGCCTCGGTCCCCACCACAATCGCCGCACTCTTGTTGAGTCCGGGTGTCTGTACATGGGCCTCAGGTGTATGGTCCGATGCAAAATAAGGGCCGATGTTCAATTCAAACGTTGCCGCGCTAACCTGACTTACTGCAACGGCAATAGTGAGCAGTAACGATGCGAACCTTTTGAGAGAGTAGATCATAACAGTTCGCAAAGTTACTAAAAAACACTATTTCATGCGCCACCAGTCAAAGGTAAAGAGGTCCTTGCCGCCGCCGTTGAATACCAGATAGAGGTCATGCTTGCCGCGTATACGACGCTTAAACCTTGTGGTGAGCAGTGAGAAATTGGTCTTACCGCCGGTAGCCTTTACCGGAACTACTGCGGCTGCTGCTCCGTCCTTGCTGTCCAGATAAACCGAAATCGTACCGTATCCGTCCGATCCCACCGACGCCAGAAACTTCTTTGCTCCCTTGCGGCCAAAATCCACTCCCTTGAGCAGTATGTACTCTCCGTCATCAATATCGTGTACATACATGTTTCTGGGCTGATATCCATCCTCCTCGGTATACTCAAAATCTGTATCCAGATAACTGGTCTTGAGTCCGTAGCCCCAGGCCATTATCTCGGCCTCCACCCTGCGCATCGGATCAAAATCGGCCACCTGCTCCACTACATTATCCAGAAAATACGGAACCTCCTTGATGGTGCCGTCCTCATTGTAATACATGGGAGCCATGGAGACTGAGCGCTGCTCGGCATGGGCAAAGGTCTTAAGATGCATTATGTCATAGTTAAGGCCGAATACATAACTCTGCCCCTTATATTCAATGATTCCCGGATGGTTGCCGCGAGTGCGTACGGTGTGGTCCATGATGTGGCCCTTGTACTCCCAGGGACCCTCGGGGCCTTCACTCATGGCATAGCCGATACCCTCCGGGCAGCAGGTGGATGCAAACGCCAGATAGTAGTGTCCGTCATGTTTCCATATCCACGGTCCCTCCTGATAATCCTGTATCTTGGGATGCTTTACAATAGGTCCTGCCAGAGATATCATATCCTTGCCCAGCTTGACCGAATAGACCTCGGGATTACCCCAGTACATATAAGCCTGACCGTCGTCATCAATCAGAACGGTGGGGTCGATATCGTTCCAATGCTCTTTCTGCCATACCAGAGGCTCACCCAGCGGATCCCTGAACGGACCGTAAGGTGTGTCCGATACCAGAACGCCTATTCCGTGACCGTGAATGGGGCAATACATGTAGTACTGTCCGTTGGCCTCAACCACCTGCTCTGCCCAGGCTCCGTTGTTGCCGTCATAATACTTGAAATCATCCAGTGACGCAACCGGACCCATATCCTGCCAGTTGACCAGGTCCTCGGACACGTAAAGCAACCAGTCAAACATCTGGAATCCGCGTGCGCCGTCCTCATCATGGGTGGTGTAGAGATATACCTTTCCGTCAATGACCACAGGAGCGGGATCGGCCGTAAACCGGGTCTGTACTACCGGCATGTTGGCGTGTGCGTTGAACTGCCACCAGTCAAGTGTGAACGGTTTCTCCGTCTCGCAGCTGAACTTGAGATATACATCGTGTACGCCCTGTACATCAGTGTCAATCAGGTATGTGAACGCTGCGGTGCGGAATCCGGCGTTATCGGTATTTACGGGCACCTTGCAGAACGGCTCTCCATCCATATTGTCTGTGTAGAACTCAATTGTTCCGTTACCCTTCTGCTCGCCTACCACAACCACTACGGCTTTCTGACCGCAATCCTTGAAGTCAACCGAGCGGACTCTGATCCAGTCACCGTCATCTATATCGGTAACAAAATGGTCACGGCCTGCACGACGGTCAACCTTGAGACCACGGGACTCTGCCTGTGTCTCGGCCTCTACGCGAGTGTAGGGATCCAGGTTCTTGACCGGAGTCACAACTCCCTCCTTGGTAAATTTCATGAACGGGAATGTGCCGTCTTCGTTCCACTTGAACTCCTCCACGCAGGCCGATCGGTTATAACCGCCGCCACCGGGCAGTCCGCCGTTGTGGTAGAACATAAAGTCACGACCCTTGAATGTGATGTTTCCGCCATGTATGGTAAAGCTGTTCTCAGCCTCATCCATAATGCGGCCGCGATATGTCCAGGGGCCGTTTATTGTGGGAGCGGTTGAGTATGCCATATGCTCGGGCACGCCGCCTGCGGGGTAAGATATGTAGTATGTTCCGTTACGTTTCATCACCCAGGGGCCCTCCTCGTACTGAGTCATCATCTCGTTCTGGCCCTTGGCCCAGTTCATCTTGCTCTGCAGCTCGCCAAAACACTCGGGATCGTGATAACCGGGCACCTCCTGCCAGCCGTTCTTAAACGATACCATGTCATCATTAAGTTCACCGTACCAGAGGCCCTTGTTGCCCCAGAACAGATAAGCCTTGCCGTCATCATCTATAAAAACTGTGGGATCGATGAATCCGAAACCTTCGGCCAGCGGGCCGCCGATGGCATCGGTCCAGGGTCCCTGAGGGTCATCGGCCACTGCAACTGCCAGAGCGTCACCGCCGGTTGCCTTGTTGCAGCATACGTACCAGTACCACTTGCCGTTGCGCTCAACAGCCTGGCAGGCCCATGCGCGCTGTCCCTGACGGGCCCACTTGAATGTGGCGGTTGATACTTGGGTGCCCAGATAGGTCCAGTTCACCATATCCTCGGTGCTGAATACCATCCAGTCCTTCATGTTGAAGTCACGGTTGCGGCCGTCCTCATCATGATCAGTAAACAGATACACCTTGTCTCCGTACACGAACGGTGCAGGATCAGGAGTAAAGACAGTGCTGACAATAGGGTTCTGGGCAGATGCCAGAACGGGCAGAGTTGCTGCCAAGGTCAGTAATTGTTTGAAAGTTTTCATAAGTTTAAGGATATTGATTTTTAGTCTTTGCAAAAGTTTATCAGTTCGCGGTAGAGCCGCTGGACCGGAAGACCCACGACATTGAAATAGCTGCCCTCTATAGCCTCTACTCCTATGTAACCTATCCATTCCTGGATGCCGTAGGCGCCTGCTTTATCCATAGGCTGACCACTCTCCACGTAGCGGTTTATCTCATCGTCCGTAAGGTTGCAGAACCTTACCTTGGTGGTTACGGCAAAACTGCGTTCCTTGGCGGCAGTCATCAGCGTAACGCCGGTTATCACCTCATGCCAGCGGCCCGATATGAGCTTGAGCATACGTACAGCATCTGCCTTGTCATGCGGTTTGCCCAGTACCTCACCGTCCACATAGACAATGGTATCGGCCGTAATTACAAGTTCATCGGGGCCGATGAGTTGTTTGTAGGGTGCGGCTTTCTCACGTGATATGTAGAGCGGGATGTCCTCACCTTTAAGGTTGTGCGGCCAGGATTCGTCGATGCCGCTGATCACCTTTACGGTAAAGTCCAGTCCCAGACCGGCCAGGAGTTCACGGCGGCGGGGTGAGTTTGATGCCAGTATTATCTTGTAGGGGAGTTCCATTGTTTACCAGCCGAATGCATGTTCATCCTTCATCCATTTGCCCTGTACCTTGAGCACCTGTTCCAGCACATCGCGCACGCAGCCCTCGCCTCCGTTGTAGGGCGATACGTACTTGCACAGCGCCTGGATCTCGGGGCAGGCATCGGCCGGACAGCAGGGCAGTCCGCACTGGCTCATTACCTGCCAGTCAGGGATATCGTCACCCATGTAGAGTATCTCATCGGGCTTGAGGTCATACTTGGCCTTGAACTCGTTGAAGTCATTTATCTTGACACTTGAGCAGATATAGACGTCCTTGATACCCAGACCAACGTAGCGTTTGCGCACCTCCTCAACGCGGGCGCCGGTTATGATGCACAGGTGCAGGCCCATCTTTACGGCCAGTTGCATTGCGTAGCCGTCCTTTACGTTTACGGTACGTACCGGATCCCCGTTGGGCGACAGGTTCATAACGGGTTTGCTCAGCACGCCGTCCACATCAAATATCAGGGCGCGGATAGAGTTAAGGTCGTAGTTTATCATTTCAGGTCCTTGTTTATGTCAACAGAAATCAGTTTATATAGTTGGGCGTACTCAGGATAGTCCCTGAGCAGTTCCAGATGCTCGTTTATCACCTTGCAGTCCCCACGTACGGCGGGTCCGGTCTGGGCCTGAGCGGGGCTCATGGTCTCCACCTTGCGGGCGGTCTCACGCACCAGCGGCAGCATCACGCTGAAAGGTACTCCCTCACTTGCCAGCAGGTCCTCACTTATGGCATACATGCGGTTGGCAAAATTGCAGGCAAACACAGCAGCAATATGCAGTTTCTTGCGGCCGGTTGAGCTCAAGGGCGTAATTTTTTTTGAAAGGCCCGATGCCAGATGTATTATTGTCTCCAGTTCTGCAGCATTACATCCCTCCACAAATACCGGAACCTGGGGCCAGTCAATCTGTGCACCCTTGGAGAATGTCTGCATTGCGTAAAGCACTCCGTATCGGCCGGCACCTGCATCCTTCCAGATATCCATAGATATGCTGCCGGCGGTATGCAGGAACAGGGCGTTCTCCCTACCCTTCACTATGGCCGGAGCCAATCGGACAAGAGCGTCATCGGTTAGCATTGTAAGATAGACATCGGCCACGGGAAGGCTCTGCAAGCTGTCCGTTGCGGGAGCGCCCAGAGCATCGGCCAGTTCATGTGCATTGGCCATAGTGCGGCTGTAGACGCAGGCAATGGTATGCCCCGCAGCCTTGAGTTGCGGTCCCATGCAAGTGGCCACACGGCCCGATCCTATCAACGCTATCCTCATCAGAACTTCTCCTTGTGAACCTTGGTCCACTCTATCTTGTCGTCCTCATAGGGCTTGCGGTCCATATTCTTGTAACCCACGCCCACAATGCACTCGGGCTCATACTGTTCCGGTATGCCCAGCAGCTCCATCAGGGTCTGCTTAGTGCTCTTGCCGTCTGCATCGGCCCTACCTCGCATATGGCACCAGCAACTGCCCAGGCCCAGATCCTCGGCCTGCAACTGCATATCTATGGCTGCAATGGAGCAGTCCTCAATCCAGCAGTCACTCTTGGAGGGGTCACCCAGCACCACAACGGCAAACACAGCCTCGGCCAGGAAACCGGAACCCATGGCGCGGCACTTGGAGAGGCGCTCCAGCATAGCCGGGTCCTCAACGGTCACAAACTCCCATCCGCGGTTGTTCTTGGCGGTGGGTGAAATCAGGGCCGCACGCAGAATGGTCTGCTTCTGCTCATCAGTGAGTTTCTGGGTGGTGAACTTGCGCATGCTGCGGCGCGTTGCTATAAGGTCGCTGAACTTATTCATATACTGTAATTGTTTAATTGTGCGAATATAGCAAGAAAAGCGCGTTCAAATTATACTTTAGACCGATATTTTGCGTTAAGACAATTGAATGAGACAAAAGCTGTTCCTCTTATTGGCTGTCTGCATGGTTCTGCCCCTGCAGGCACGCCGTGTGTATATCCACGGCCGGGTTTATGATGAATCCGGACAGCCTGTGGAATTGGCTACGGTCAACGAGGAACAAACGCTCCACTCTGCAATGACCAACCTCAAGGGCGAGTATTCATTCACCGTAAACTCCAGGTCCGATACCCTTAACCTGATATTCCGCATGGTGGGTCATGAGACGCGCCGCCGCACTCTTATCAATCCGGCCGATACCGTGCAGCTGGACATAATGCTGCCCACATCAAACTATACGCTCCAGAACGTTGACGTAACCGCTACCCGCCGCCGCAGCGACGGAATGCAGGACATCAGCGCCTCTGGGCTGCGTTTTACGGCCGATGCCAACGGCGGATCTGTTGAGTCCATCATTGCCACGCAGGCCGGCGTAAGCACCCATAACGAACTTAGCAGCCAGTACAATGTGCGCGGCGGCAACTTTGATGAGAACAGCGTCTATGTGAACGGGACCGAGATACTGCGCCCGCTGCTGGTACGTGCCGGACAGCAGGAGGGATTGAGTTTCATCAACCCCGATATGGTCGAATCCATCAGTTTCTCAACCGGCGGATTCAGCGTAGAGTACGGTGATAAGATGTCATCGGTCCTGGATATAAACTACCGACGTCCGCACGGATTTGAATCCACCCTGATGGCCAGCCTGCTGGGTGCAAGCGCATATGTGGGAGCCGGAAATGACAAGTTCAGTTTCTCGGGCAGCGTCCGATACAAGACCACCCGTTATCTGCTGGGCACGCTGGACACTCACGGAGAGTATGACCCGTCATTCCTGGATTACCAGACATACATGAGCTGGACCCCCAACACCAAATGGGAGATAGGTCTGATAGGCAATGCTGCCGTAAACAGGTATAACTTCACGCCTACTGACCGGACCACCACATTCGGTACGGCCAAGGACCCCAAGACATTCAAGGTATATTATGAGGGTTGGGAAAGTGACCGTTTCAACACCCTGTTCGGCGCGCTGGATATAAAACGCAAGGAGCAGAACTCCGTTTACCGTCTTAACGTGGCTGCATTCTCAAGTCATGAGAGCGAGTCTTTTGATATCCTGAGCCAGTACTGGCTGGACGAGGCCACCGGCGGTGACAACCTGGCGGTAGGATCATTCATGCAGCATGCACGTAACCGCCTCAAGTCAACCGTATATACGGCATCACTCAAGGGTACCCATAAGACCGATATGGCCGGAACCATAGGCTGGGGGCTGGAATACCGCCATGAGGAGGTGCAGGACCGTATGCGTGAATGGGAGATGCGTGACTCGGCCGGTTACACCCTGCCCTACACCCAGACGGGTCCCATGGAGATGATCTACTCGCTCAAGTCTGATCACGGCATATCCAACAACAAGGCCGCCGCATTCATCCAGGATACATACAGACTCAACACAGGTGTGGGACTCTTTACCCTGAATGCCGGGCTGCGCGCATCATGGTGGAGCTGGAACAGAGAGGTCACGGTAAGTCCGCGTCTGACGGTGGGATTCACCCCCGCGTTCAATGAGGATTTCCTGTTCCGTCTCTCAACGGGAGTCTATTACCAGACACCTTTCTACAAGGAGATAAAGGATACGGTAAACACCGGTGGCATCTATCAGGTCAACCTGAACAAAGAAATAAAGGCTCAGCGCTCGGTACAGGTGGTGCTGGGTGCGGACTATGATTTCAGGGTGTATGACCGTCCGTTCAAGTTCACCACCGAGATTTATTACAAGAATTTGGACCGCCTGATTCCGTACAACCTGGACAATGTAAGGATTGTTTACTATGGCGAGAACTGTGCTCACGGTTATGCAACCGGCATTGACATGAAGTTGTACGGCGAGTTTGTACCGGGCACCGCATCGTGGATAACATTCTCACTCATGAACACCCGTGAGAACATAGGCGGCAAGTGGCTGCCCCGCCCAACGGACCAACTATACAACTTCTCACTTTACTTTACAGACTACTTCCCGCGCCGGGAGAGTTGGAAAATGTCGCTGCGCTGCTCACTGGCTGACGGACTTCCTTTCGGCCCCACTCACAGCGGCCGAGAGAAGCAGGTTTTCCGTGCCCCCGCATACAAGCGTGTGGACATCGGACTCTCATATAAGATCTTTGATTACAGCAAGCATCCGCACGTTTACGGCAAGTCAGGATTTTTCAAGGATATATGGATGGGCGTGGATGCCCTCAACCTGCTTGGCATAAACAACGTCAACTCCTACTACTGGATTACCGATATTCAGAATACACAGTTTGCTGTACCCAACTACCTGACCGGCCGGCAGCTCAATCTGCGCATAATAGCCAATATCGGCAAGTAAAAAAATGCACTTCAGGGGCTGTCCCCAATGTGTTTTTTTCCTATCTTTGTTACGCTTAGAGAATTTCTGATAAAAAAGGACTTTTTACTGTCTGATTTAATGGAACAGGCCATAAAGATAGACCTCAATGACTGGGTGCTCTCGGGAGGAGGCGCCAACGGAGAGAGTTATGAGCACAGGACCGACCCTACGGTTATGCTCAAGCTGTATCATCCGGGTGCCATACAGCAACCTCTTGATGAGATGCATCTGGCGCGCAAGGTTTACGATATGGGCATACCCACTCCAGAGCCCGGTGATTACGTGGTTACCGCCGACGGCCGCTACGGAATACGGTTCAGGCGCATCATAGGCAAGAAATCATACTCCCGCGCCACCGGCGACGAGCCCAATAAAGTGGCGCAGTTTGCAGCAGAGTTTGCCGCAATGTGCCGCCAGTTGCACGCCACCCATGTGGATACAACCCAGTTTGAGAACGTAAAGGACCGCTATTACAGACTCCTTGAGCAGAATCCCTTCTTTACCAATGCCGATAAGGACAAACTGACCCGTTTCATTGCCGATGTCCCCGATGAGGATACCGCCATACACGGTGACCTTCAGTACAGCAACGCCATATTTGCCGGTAATGACCGGTATTTCATTGACCTGGGCGATTTCTGCTGGGGCAACCACCTGTTTGACCTGGGTATGGTCTACCTGTGCTGCTGTCTTAGCAAAGAGGAGTTCATTGAGGAGACTTTCCATATGCCCAAGAGCCTGGCCATACGGTTCTGGCAGTTCTTTGCACGGGAGTATTTCGGACCGGGCATTCCTCTAAGTGAGATTGAGGAGATGATACGTCCGTTTGCCGGACTCAAGACTCTGATTGTTGAACGGGACACCCGCCGTCCCATGCCCGAATTACGCGAGGCACTTAGCACGATAATATGAAAAAACAAAACTATAAAGCCCTGTTGCTGGTTCTGATAGCCGCCCTTACGCTCGAGGCCACTTCATTTACTCAATACTTTTTCTCACAGAATGTGATAAAGGAGGAGGCATCACTGCGTGCCGAAGGCCAGTTGGAGGTGGCCCGCAACAGGATACTGGATGTAACCAACCAGACCGAGGCTGCCGTGCGCAACAGCATGTGGATTGCACAGTGGTGCCTGAATGTTCCGGACAGTCTGGTTCGTGTGTGTGAACGCATAGTGCAGGACAATCCAGTGGTGGTAGGTTCTACCGTAGCGCTGGTTCCGGGATACCTCAAGGACAAGCCGCTGCTGGCTCCTTATGTGTCCCGTAATGAGGACGGAAGTCTGAGGAGACTGTCACTGGCCACCGAGCAATATGACTACCCCAGCCAGGAATGGTTTACCAAGCCCATAGAACTTGACGGAGGCTATTGGTCCGAGCCCTATGTGGATGAGGGCGGAGGTGAGATACTGATGATAACCTACTCCGTACCCATCAGGGATGAGAACGGAAAGGTTGCGGCCGTACTGACATCGGACATATCCCTGGACTGGCTAACTGAGATGACCAGCAGTTTCAAGGTTTACCCGCAGGCCGCAGGTATCATACTGAGCCGCAGCGGACGTATCATGGTAAGCCCGTCGCCCGAGGTGGTAATGAGGAACATCCATGATTTCCACACCGTACTCAAGGACAACGAGGGTTTTGACGATCTGAACAAAGCCATGATGGCCGGTGAGTCAGGAAATATGACAGTCAAGTATCAGGGTGTGGCCTGCTATGTCTATTACGCCCCTATTGAACATACCGGCTGGGCAATGGCAATCGTTATACCTGAGTCCGATGTCTTTGGAGCGCTGCGCCAAAACGGCATTGCAGTCAAACTGCTGCAACTTCTGGGACTTGCCATGCTGGCATTCATGCTGGTATCGTTCATACGCAACCAGTTGAAATACCGCGAACTTGAGCAGACACGAAACAGGATAGAGAACGAACTGCAGATAGCCAGAGCCATCCAGATGTCCATGGTTCCCAAGGTTTTCCCGCCCTATCCCAACCGCGATGACGTTGACGTGTTCGGCCAGCTAACTCCCGCCAAGGAGGTGGGCGGCGATTTGTTTGACTTCTATATCCGCGACGAGAAACTGTTCTTCTGCATCGGAGACGTATCGGGCAAGGGTATTCCCGCATCGCTCTACATGGTGGTGACCAAGGCCCTGTTCCGCACCGTATCGGCCCATGAGGCGCAACCCAACAGGATTCTTACCAGGCTGAACGACGTGATGTCACAGGAGAACGAGTCCAATATGTTCGTGACCATGTTTGTGGGTGTGTTGGACCTGATATCCGGACGTATGCAGTACTGCAACGCCGGTCATGACGCACCCCTGCTTATAGGTAACACCGGCGCCGGAATGCTGCCGGTTGACCCCAACCTGCCGATAGGCGTAATGCCCAACTGGAAATTCACCAGACAGGAGACTCAAATTGACCCCGACACAGTCATTTTCCTCTACACCGACGGACTGAACGAGGCCGAGAACATAAACCACGAGCAGTTTGAGATGCAGCGTGTCATAGACATGGCCCGCAAACTGCAGCAGGAGCGCAAGTTCAAACCCATCGTCATCGTGGACCGTATGACCGAGGCAGTCCACAGTTTTGTGGCCGATGCCGAGCAGAGCGATGACCTCACGATGCTGGCCATACAGTACACCAAGCATCAGGAGGACCTGACATATCAGCGCAGTCTTACCCTGACCAATGACCTCAAGCGCATACCTCGTCTAAATACATTCGTGGAGGAGGCCTGTGAGGCCAACGGATTTGATATGGCCGCAACCACTCAGATAAATCTGGCCATGGAGGAGGCAGTGGTCAATGTAATGAACTACGCCTACCCCAAGGACTCCACCGGCAACATAACCATTGAGGCCAAGGCCGACAAGTCCACCCTTTCATTTGTGATAAGTGATACCGGCACACCGTTTGACCCCACCGCCAAACCCGAGGTGGACATTACCCTGAGCGCTGAGGACCGCTCTATAGGAGGACTGGGCATTCATCTGATACGTCAGATAATGGACCATATCAACTATGAGCGTGTGGACGGGCACAATGTACTGACCCTTATAAAGAAACTTGCCTGATGATACCTCTTTCCATATTCAGCATAGACCTGTCATCGGGCAACCTGATACTTCTGGTATCGCTGCTCATGTTCGTAGCCATCCTGATGGCCAAGGTGGGCACCAAGTTCGGTGTACCCACAATGCTGCTGTTCCTTATCCTGGGAATGCTTGCAGGTCAGGACGGACTGGGTATCAGGATTGACAAACTTGGAGCAGCCGAGTTCCTGGGACACCTGGCCATGACCATCATCCTGCTTACCGGCGGACTGGAGACATCAATTTCCGAGACAAAGCCGATATTCAGGAAAGGTGTGGCAATATCCACCCTGGGTGTATTCCTGACCATCATAGTCACAGGATTTTTCATCTTCTATGTATTCGGCAGCAGGATAGGCGGCGCTGGCACCAGCATTTTGGGTTGTCTGCTGCTGGCCGCTGTCATGTCATCGACTGATTCGGCATCGGTATTCTCAATCCTGAGAAACAGCAAGCTGTCTCTGCGCGAGAACCTGGGCCCCCTGCTGGAATTGGAATCCGGAAGCAATGATCCCATGGCATATGTGCTTACCATTCTTCTGGTCAATATCATGGAGATGACCGGCCACTCTCAGGGGACAGGCGGCGCATGGAGTCTGATACTTCTGGGCGGATGGGTGCTGATAAAGCAGATTGTAATAGGTCTTGTAATGGGACAGGCTCTGGGATATGTAGGACGCCTGATCATTACCAGAATCCATCTTCAGTCCAGCCCGCTCTACTCCATACTTATACTGAGCATAGCAATGTTTGCCAACGGTGCAGCCTCATTCATCGGCGGTAACGGACTGCTTGCACTATACATCTGCGCCATCGTGATTGGCAACACCAGGAAGATGCCGGCCAGAAAGGAGGTTCTGATGTTTTTTGACGGAATAACCTGGCTTTCACAACTCATGATGTTCCTGCTGCTGGGTCTGCTGGCACAACCGTCACAGATGCATCACATATTGCTGCCGGCCATTCTGATAGGCCTGTTCCTTATGTTTGTGGCACGCCCGGCAGGTATAATGCTCAGCCTCATTCCATTCAAGGGGCTCTCGTTCAGAGCCAGGCTGTTCACGTCATGGGTAGGACTCAAAGGCGCCGGTCCCATACTGTTTGCGCTCTACACGGTGCTTGAGGGCGTGGACGGATCAAACGAGATATTCAACATAGTGTTCACCATAACCCTTTTGTCACTTCTGGTTCAGGGAATGACCATATCGCCGGTGGCACGTCTGCTCAACCTGAGCATCGACGATGACCCCGAGGTGGAGACTTTCGGCCTGGAACTGCCCGAGGAGATGGGCATTCTGCGCGACCACACGGTGACCGATGAGGACCTGGAAGGCGGCGATACGCTGCGTGACCTGCACCTGCCCCACGGAATACGTGTCATAATGGTACGCAGGGCCGAGAAATTCATTGTTCCGCACGGCAGCCTCAAACTCATGCCCGGAGACAGGCTTGTGATACTGCTGGGTGATACCGAGGACTGATAATCAACAAACAATTATAAACCATATGGAAATTAAGATCAACACTAAAGACTCTCTTACGACCGCTCAGCTTATTGGTCGTCTGGACACTCCCGCATCACAGGAGGTGAGCGGTGATTTTGACAATCTGGCACAGTATGCCGCAGGAACCATCGTTCTGGACTGCACTGCCCTTGAATATATTTCAAGTTCCGGACTGCGTCTGTTCCTGTCACTGCGCAAGGCTGCCGCCTCAAAGGGAGGCAAGGTAATCGTCAAGGCCATAAACAAGGATATCCGCTCAGTATTCATGATGACCGGTTTCCTGAACCTGTTTGAGATACAGGACTAAAACAGCAAGGTTATGAAGAAGGCAAGGCTACTGGATCCTCATTGCGAGGCAATACTCCAGGAGTACCAGGACAACCTGCCCCGTTTCAGAGAGGTTGAGCAGGAGGTAAAGGATAAGCTCAGGCAGACTCTGGCCGATGCCGGGCTGCTTGTAGCCGCCATTGAATCACGCGTCAAGGGGTATGACTCACTGGCCGGCAAGCTGGAACTGAAAGGTCACAAATACAAAAGTCTGGCCGATCTTACCGATATTCTGGGTCTAAGGGTCATCACGTTCTACATAGACGATGTAGATAAGGTGGCATCGGCCGTAGAGAGACTTTTTGATATTGACTGGGAAAACACCGTCGATAAGCGCAAGATCCACGAGATAGACAGTTTCGGCTATCTGTCACTGCATTACATCTGTTCGGTTCCGGGTTTCCCGTACCGCTTTGAGATACAGATGCGCACCCTGCTGCAGCACGCATGGGCCAACATGGACCACGATACCGGTTACAAATCGGGTGTGGAGATACCCAAACGCTACCTGCGCAACATGAGCCGCCTGGCCGGCATGCTTGAACTGGTGGATGACGAGTTCAGCAAGATACGCATAGAACTGACCGATTACCGCCGCCGTGTTCAGGCACTGGTACGCTCCGGCAACCTGGATGAGGTATCCATTGACGGAGACACTTTCCGCAGCTACCTGGAACTGGAGCCGTTCAACCAGCTCAACAAGCGTATTGCCGCCATGAACCAGGCCGAGATTCAGGAGGTTCCGCTCATGCCCTACCTGGCCGTATTCAAAGCCCTTGGTTTCAAGACTTTGGGAGACATATCAAACCTCATAAAGGATTATTCGGAGGGCGCGTATCAGATAGCCTGCTATCAGATAGGACTGACCGACCTGGATATCATCTCATCGTCCATCGGCCCGCAGGACCTGTGTATAGCATACATTCTCAAGATGGGCGGCGGCAAGGCCGGCATCAAGTATATGTTTGACCAGCTGAACGGTGAATCCGAGAGCAATGACTTAATCGCAGAGATGCTTCTGGAACAGTCCAGGGACCTGCCTTTCATGAATAAATAATATGGCAAACAATCCGCTCAATACAGAACTTCTGGACCGCGCCATCATGTTCGCGGTCAAGGCGCATGCGGGTACAGAGCGCCGCGGTAAGGGTTTTCCGTATATCATACATCCCCTTGAGGCTGTGGAGATTGTGGCAACTATCACTCCGGATCAGGAGATTCTGGCTGCCGCCGCACTGCATGATACGGTCGAGGACACCGATGTCACAATCGGTGATATACGCCGTGAGTTCGGCGACCGCATAGCATCACTCGTCCAGACAGAGAGCGTAGGTGATGACGAAGGGACCTGGCACGAACGCAAGCAGAAAGCAATTGACCTGATTGCACGCGCTCCTTTGGATGCCAAGATCGTGGCTATGGGCGACAAGCTCTCCAACATGAGAGCCATTGCCCGTGACTATGCCGTTCAGGGCGACGGGTTGTGGAAACTGTTCCACGCCACTGACCCCAAGGACCACGAGTGGCATTACAGGGGTCTGGCCGATGCGCTGCGTGACCTGGAGGATACGTTCGCGTTCAGGGAGTTTGAAGGACTCATCGATCAGGTATTCGGCCATAAACAGCAATAAAGTTGTTATTTGAAAAGATTTTTTAAAACAAATAATTAACTTTGAGGCCCAAAACGAAAAGTCAACAATCATTAATAATATTTTTTGGTCAATTAAATGAAAAAGCTTTCAATTATCGCCCTCATTGCATCAGTAGTGGTAATGAGCGCATGTGGCCCCGAGGATCCGGGTCTGAAGGACGCCTACAAGAACTATTTCAAGATCGGTGTTGCCGTTACCCCGCGTAACGTAACTGATTCACTCCAGAAGGCAGTTATCCTTAAGGAGTTCAACAGCATCACAGCAGAGAACTGCATGAAGCCGGGTGAGATTCATCCCCAGCCGGGTGTTTGGAACTTTGCTCAGGCCGATGCCATTGCAAACTTCTGCCGCGAGAACGGTATCAAGATGCGTGGTCACTGCCTCGTATGGCACAGCCAGTTCGCTAACTGGATGTTCAACAAGTATGATGAGAATGGCAACCAGGTTGTAGAGCGCGATGAGAACGGCGATACAATTTGGGTTGAGCAGCCCGCTCGTGGCGGCTTCGGCGGTTTCGGTGGTTTCGGCGGCTTCGGTGGTCCCCGTCCTCAGGGTGCTCCTCAGGGTGCTCCCCAGGCAGGTCAGCGTCAGGGCCAGCGTCCCGGTCAGGGTCAGCGCGCTCAGGCTCCCGCTCCTCAGATGACAAAGGTTCCCAAGTATGCAAAGGCAACCAAGGAGGAGTTCTACGATTCACTCCGTGCTCACATCCACACTGTAATCAACCGTTACAAGGACGTTGTTTACTGCTGGGACGTTGTTAACGAGGCTATGAGTGACGCCAACAATCCCGATGCTCCCTACGAGCAGTCATTCCGTCAGTCAACCGCTTATCAGCTCTGCGGTGACGAGTTCATCAAGAAGGCTTTCGAGTTCGCTCACGAGGCTGACCCTACCGCTACCCTGTTCTACAACGACTACAGCGCATGGACTCCCGCCAAGAGAACTTATATCTACAACATGGTTAAGAAACTCCAGTCAGAGGGTGCTCCTATCACCGGTATCGGTATGCAGGGTCACTACAACATCTATGATAACCCCACCATTGAGGACTTCGAGAAGGCTATCCAGATGTATCTTGAGCTGGTTGACGATATCCAGATCACTGAGTTCGACGTTCGTATCAACCACGAGGCCGGCGGTCAGCTCCAGTTCAGCCGTGGCGAGGGTCAGGTTCTCACCGATTCTATCGCTCAGCTCCAGATGGCCAAGTATGACGAGCTCTTCAAGGTTATCCGCAAGTACAAGAAGAACTTCTCATGCGTAACCTTCTGGAACCTCGGTGACCGCGATTCATGGCTGGGTGCCAACAACTTCCCGCTGCTGTTCGACGGACAGTATCAGCGCAAGCCTGTTTACTACACCGTTCGTGACTTCAAGAAGAACAAGTAATACTCTTCAATTTCAAATAAAAGGCCGGGCAGCATCAGCTGTCCGGTCTTTTGTTTTACCTTTGCGATATGAAGAAAGGACTATTCAAACTATTGGTTTTCGTAGTGGTCTGCCTGATTCTGTGGTGGTGCAGGACACCGTCGCATACAGGCACCCAGAGTATTGACAAACTGGAGATTCCGGCATATACCGAGGCCTCTTACAAGCAGCATCTGGTTTATGAGGGATATGAGGTGGTGCTCAATGAGAACTACCGTATCCCCGAGTGGGTTGCCTATGAACTCACGGCCGATGAGGTATCGGGCACTAATCCCCGTTCAAACCATTTCCGGACCGACCCCAATTTCTCCGGAAAGCAGGCCGATGACAACGACTACCGCAACTCCGGCTGGGACCGCGGCCACATGGCACCCGCGGCCGATATGAAACTGACCGAGCAGATGATGCGCGAGAGTTTCTACTTCACCAACATCTGCCCCCAGAATCACAACCTGAACAGCGGTGACTGGAAAGCCCTTGAGGAGATGGTCCGCGATTACGCCAACAGATACGGCAACATCTACGTAACGTGCGGTCCGATTATCACGGACAACAAGTACGGGAGCATCGGCCAAAACAAGGTTACAGTGCCCGATGCATTCTACAAAGTGATGCTCATATTGACACCCGCCGGATACGAGTCCATCGGCTTCATAATGGAGAACAAAGCAGGCCACAAGCCGCTCTCAACATATGCCGTCACAGTCGATGAGGTGGAATCAAAAACAGGATTGGATTTCTTCCCTGCCCTGTCCGACGATGTGGAATCCCGGGTGGAATCAACTTACAACAAGCTCATCTGGTTAACCCAATAATGCGCGTTGATGTTAGGGACAAAATGGCCCGCACCTGCGTTACGGCTCCCTAAGGTCAGGGAGAGGCTTCACTGGTGTGGCGTTTTTTAAGATTGTTTTCCTTTTTTCTATAAGGTAAATTGTCTACCTTTGCATACCTATGAAGATTAGGATATCAAACAAGTACTAACAATATTACAAAGCAATTAATTATGAGACCTACACACATTGAGCATCTTGGTATAGCAGTGACCTCACTTGAGGCAACTATGCCGTTCTTTGAGTTATTGACCGGTAGCAAGTGCTACAGCATTGAGGAAGTTGCAGACCAGAAGGTTAAGACCGCTTTCTTCAAGGTTGGCCAGACAAAGATTGAACTTCTGGAGCCCACTTGCCCCGAGTCTACAATAGCCAAGTTCATTGAGAAGAACGGAGGCAGAGGCGGTATCCACCACGTTGCTTTCAATGTAGAGAATGTTGCAGAGGCTCTTAAGGAGGCCCAGGAGGCAGGTTTGCAGCTTATTGACCTGCAGCCGCGTAAGGGTGCCGAGAACCTGATGATAGCATTCCTGCACCCCAAATCAACATGCGGAGTGCTGACAGAACTTTGTGAACAACCCAAATAACACATATTATACAGAAAATGGAAAACAGCAAACTTCAGAAGCTGGTTGACAAGCGCGCCCAGGCAATGGCCGGCGGCGGCGAGGCAGCTATTGAGAAGCATCATGCAAAAGGTAGCTACACTGCCCGCGAGCGCATAAACATGCTTCTTGACGAGGGATCATTTGAGGAGGTCGATATGTTTCTGACCCACCGTTGCACAGACTTCGGTATGGAGAAGAAGGTATTCCTGGGTGACGGCGTTGCCGTTGGTTCAGGTACAATCGATGGCCGACTCGTATTTGTATTTGCACAGGATGCCACTGTAATCGGCGGTTCACTGTCCGAGACCATGGCACAGAAGATATGCAAGGTTATGGATATGGCCATGAAGATGGGCGCTCCCGTTATCGGTCTTAACGATTCGGGCGGTGCACGTATCCAGGAGGGTGCCTGCGCACTTGCCGGTTACGCCGAGATTTTTGAGCGCAACATCCTTGCATCGGGCGTTATTCCCCAGATTTCAGTCATATTCGGCCCCTGCGCCGGCGGTGCTGTGTATAGCCCTGCCCTGACTGACTTCATCATGATGACCGAGCAGAACTCATATATGTTCATCACCGGACCTAAGGTTGTAAAGAGCGTCACCGGTGAGGACGTAACCGTTGAGCAGCTGGGCGGTGCCCGCGTACATGCCACCAAGAGCGGTGTTACACACTTTGTTGCCGCTACCGAGGAGGAGGCTATGCAGGAGGTTCGCCGTCTTATCAGTTTCATCCCGCAGAACAACATGGAGGAGGCTCCCGTTAAGGAGACCAAGGATGATCCCGCACGTCTGGAGGATGCCCTGAACTCTATGGTTCCCGATGATCCCAACAAACCTTATGATATGAAGAACATCATCTACTCTATCGTTGATGACGGTGACTTCATGGAGGTTCACAAGGATTTTGCCAAGAACGTAATCTGCGGTTTTGCCCGTTTCAACGGCCGCTCAACCGGTATCATCGCCAATCAGCCCAACTGGCTGGCAGGTGTGCTGGACTGCGACGCTTCACGTAAGGCAGCCCGTTTTGTACGTTTCTGCGACGCATTCAATATTCAGATCCTCACTCTGGTCGATGTTCCCGGATTCCTTTGCGGAACAGGTCAGGAGTACGCAGGTATCATCGATCACGGCGCCAAGCTGATGTTCGCTTACGGTGAGGCTACCGTACCTAAGGTAACCGTAACTGTACGTAAGTCTTACGGCGGTTCACACATCGTGATGAGCTGCAAGCAGCTGCGCGGTGACCTTTGCTACGCATGGCCCAATGCAGAGATTGCAGTTATGGGTGCCAGCGGAGCCGTTGGCGTTCTTGAGGCTAAGGCTCTCAAGGCCATCGAGGACCCCGAGGAGAAGAAGAAATTCATTGCCGAGAAGGAGGCAGCCTACAAGGACAAGTTCGCTTCACCCTACCAGGCAGCCAACCGCGGTTATATTGACGATGTAATTGAGCCGCGCTACACACGTGCACGTGTTATCCGCGCATTTGAGATGTTGCAGACCAAGCGTCTGACCAACCCGCTCAAGAAACACAGCAACATTCCACTCTAAAAAAGAGAGTCTATGATGACACCATTAGCAATAAACTGGTCACATGTATGGTTGGTAACCGGACTGGGATTCTGCATGGTCATAGTGCTCCTGGTTGTCCTTATCTTCATTCTTAAACTGCTTGGAGCAGTTATAAGCAGTGCCGTTAAGGCTCCCAAAGAAGCTCAGCCCAAGGCAATAGCCCAGACTCCCGTAGCCCAGGCCGCTCCGGCTGCCACATCGGCCGATGATGACCTGGCCGCCATCGCCATGGCTCTGCATCTGTACTTCAACGGAGTACATGACGTGGAACCCACTGAGATTCACATTAAGAGAGTAGAGCGCTCCGGCTGGAACTCAAAGCTCTACGGAATGAACAATCTGCATCGTTAACAATGAATTGTAGTGCAAGCCGAATGTAGAAGAACTCGTTCTTATACTGAGGCGCAGCCTACAATCTATTAAAAATGAAATTTTTAATGAAAGAGTTTAAGTTTACAATAGACGGCAAGCAGTACAATGCTGCCGTAAATGAACTTGAGGACAATTTTGCCGAAGTTACACTCAACGGCAAGACCTACAAGGTAGAGTTAGAGAAGGAGGAGGCCCCTGCAGCCGCTGCTGTACGCCGTCCCGCCGCTGCCGCCGCATCTGCTGCCGCAGTTCCCGCCGGACTGATGACCGTAAAGAGTCCGCTGCCCGGATCGATCGTAAAGGTACTCGTCAAGGCCGGTCAGGCTGTAAAGAAGGGCGATGTACTGCTCACTATGGAGTCCATGAAGATGGAGAACAACGTTACCGCCGAGGCCGACGGTACCGTAAAGGCCATCTACGTAGAGCCCGGCAAGAACGTCATGCAGGATGACAAACTGCTTGACCTGGAGACCGCAGCCGCTGCTGCCACTCCTGCTGCCGCACCCGCTCCCAAGGCTGCTCCGGCTCCCAAGACCGATGCTCCCAAACCCGCTGCCCCCAAGGCTGCCGATGTTCCCGCAGGCGGTTACAAGGTAACCAGCCCCCTGCCCGGTTCAATCATCAAGGTATTGGTAACCGAGGGTCAGGACGTTAAGAAGGGTGATACCCTGCTTACTCTTGAGAGCATGAAAATGGAGAACGCCGTAATGGCAGACCGTGACGGTAAGGTAACCAAGATTGCCGTAACCGCAGGTCAGAATGTAATGCAGGAGGATCTGCTCATGATTCTTGGATAATCTCATTCTAAACTGAAAAGAAAATGGGTGATATTCTGGAATTCTTTGAGCAGATGGGCTTCATGAACATGACCTATCAGCAGGGAATTATGCTCCTTTTGAGCTTCTTCCTGCTGTACCTGGCCATCAAGAAGCAATACGAGCCGCTGCTGCTGCTCCCCATCGCATTCGGTATGCTGCTTACCAATCTTCCCGGTGCAGGTATGTACCATTCGGAACTTTGGACAGCATTCCTTGACGCTAACAGCCCCGCCTACCACAGCTATGGCACTATCATGCGTGAGGGCGGTCTGCTGGATATTCTTTACATAGGTGTAAAAGCCGGTGTATATCCCTGCCTCATATTTATGGGCGTAGGTGCCATGACTGATTTCGGACCTCTGATTGCCAACCCCAAGAGCCTGCTCCTGGGTGCTGCCGCTCAGCTGGGTATCTTCCTTACATTCCTTGCAGCCAACTCAATGGGCTTTACCGAGGCTCAGGCCGGCTCAATAGGTATTATAGGTGGTGCCGATGGTCCTACATCAATCTTCCTGACATCAAAACTGGCCCCCGAGCTGCTTGGTCCTATTGCCATTGCAGCCTACTCTTACATGGCTCTTGTTCCGGTTATCCAGCCGCCTATCATGCGTGCCCTGACAACCAAGAAGGAGCGTGCCATCAAGATGAGCCAGCTGCGTCCCGTAAGCAAGACTGAGAAGATAATATTCCCGATTGCCATCACCACCATCGTGGCTCTCATTCTGCCCGATGCCGCTCCGCTTATAGGCTGCCTCATGCTGGGTAACCTGGCCAAGGAGTGCGGTGTTGTGGATCGTCTGAGCAAGACCATGCAGAACGAGCTGATGAACATCGTGGTAATATTCCTGGGTCTTACCGTAGGTGCCACCGCTACTGCCAGCTCATTCCTTGACTGGAGCACCATCAAGATCATGGTTATGGGTGTTGTAGCATTCGGTTGCGGTACCGCAGGCGGTATCCTGCTTGCCAAGCTGATGAACGTATTCTCAAAGGAGAAGATCAACCCGCTTATCGGCTCAGCAGGTGTATCGGCCGTTCCTATGGCTGCCCGCGTAAGTCAGCAGGTCGGTCAGGAGGAGAACCCCAGCAACTTCCTGCTCATGCATGCCATGGGCCCCAACGTTGCAGGTGTAATCGGTTCAGCAGTTGCAGCAGGTATCCTGCTTACCATGCTTGGATAAGCAAATCCTATAAACAAAAAAGGCGACCCGATCGGGCCGCCTTTTTTGTTTAGGGTATCACCACTGTTGGTTTGAACGTTTTGGCTTCCTCAGGAGTTACTTGGGCGTAGGCGATGATTATGACAGTATCACCTATTGAGACCAGACGGGCAGCGGCACCGTTAAGGCAGATGCACTTGGAGCCGCGCTCTCCGCGGATAACGTAGGTAACCAAACGGGCACCGTTGGTTACATCAACCACGTGGACCTGCTCGCCGTCAATGATGCCGGCAGCATCCATCCAGTTACCGTCAATGGTTATGCTACCTATGTAGTTGATGTTGGCATCGGTCACCTTGACGCGGTGCAACTTTGATTTAAGAACTGTAAGCAGCATTATTCCTTGTATTTTATGTTGTCAATAAGGCGAACCTTACCGCAGTGAACGGTAACGCAGCCCACAATGTAATCGGTAGCATCCCAGTTGTCAACGGGCTGCAGTGTACGGCCGTCGACAATCTCGTAATACTCAACCTCAAGTCCATCATGTGAATTGATGGTGTCGATAACATACTTGCGGGTAGATGCAAGTGTGTGGTGACGTGCATAGTAGCGGCTCTCAAAGAGAGTGCGTGATATGTTGGCGGCCAGTTTACGCTCGGCCTTGCTCAGAAGCATGTTGCGTGAACTCAGTGCCATTCCGTCCTCCTCACGTACTATGGGGCAGCCCACAATCTCTATCTTGAGGTTCAGTTGGCGCACCATCTCACGGATAATGGCCAGCTGCTGGAAATCCTTCTCGCCGAAGTATGCGCGGTCGGGCTCCACTGCATAGAAAAGTTTGCTTACAATCTGAGCCACACCGTTAAAGTGTCCGGGGCGGTTGGGGCCCTCCATCACCTTATCAAGAGGTGTGAAATCAAACGTGCGGGTATCGGGCTCGGGATACATCTCCTCTACCGTGGGGGCAAATACATACTGTGCGCCTACCTTGTCAAGCAGCTGGCAATCGGCCTCCATAGTACGGGGATAGTTGTTAAGGTCATTCTTGTCGTTGAACTGTGTGGGATTTACAAAATCGCTCACAACGGTTATGTCATTCTCTGCTACAGAGCGGCGTACAAGCGATGCATGGCCCTCGTGCAGTGCACCCATGGTAGGTACGAGACCCACTGTCTTACCCTCCTGACGGCAGGTTTTGAGAGCCTCTTTAAGATCCTTTACTGTTGTAATTACCTTAATCATAATACAATTCAAAAAGTCCGCAAAATAAGTGAATAAATATGGTATTTCAAAAGTTTCGGACGTCAGGCTTGCCTAAATCATGCTTTTTTTTTATATCTTTGCATATGGTATTTGAAAATTCACCCTTATGAGCGAAAAGAAAATTCTCATCATTGCTGATCAGATCACACCATTCGTAGCATCATCTCCCATGGCTGATTATTGCAGACAGTTACCGCAGAGCATTCAGGAATTGGGTAATGACATCCGTACCTTTATGCCCAAATGGGGTAACATCAACGAGCGCCGCAACCAGTTGCATGAGGTGATCCGTCTGTCGGGCATGAACCTGATCATTGACGATACAGACCATCCGCTCATTATAAAGGTGGCTTCACTCCAGTCTGCCCGCATTCAGGTGTATTTCATTGATAATGAGGATTTCTTCCAGAACCGCCTGCAGGTAACCGATAAGGACGGCGTTGAGTATGAGGACAATGACGAGCGTACCATTTTCTTTGCCCGCGGCGTGCTTGAGACCGTAAAGAAACTCCGTTGGAATCCCGATATCATACACTGCCACGGCTGGCTTTCGGCTCTTATTCCGCTCTACATCAAGACAGCCTACCGCGAGGAGCCCGCTTTCCGCGATTCAAAGGTTGTTTACTCTCTGTATGACAAGGCTTTTAACCGCAATTTCAGCGACAGATACCCGGAGATAATACCAAACAAGGATATGCAACCCGGCGATGTCGGCACGTTTGACTCTCCCATAGATTTCAATGCCGTAATGAAAAAGGCAATAGATTTCTCTGACGGAATTATATGCAACTCGCCTTCAGTAGACGCCGTACTGCCTGCATACGCCAAGCAGAAAGGCATTCCGGTACTTGAGGGCGATGCCACCACGATGGCCGCCGATGTCATCAACGATTTCTACAACAAAATCTGATTTTATAACGATATGAATCTCAAGACGACAGTATGCGGTTTTATCGCAGTCCTGTTTATGATTTCATGTGATGCCGATACATCCGGACTGGGCGGTTCACTCACTCCCCAAGGCGATGTGATGACAGTCATAAATGATTCCTGTTTTGCAACATCCCGCACAATCAAGGCTGCCGATTCACTTATCATAATGACATCCCAGTGCAATCTGGGACGTTTTACGGAGGAGGTCAGCGGCTCAACCATCGAATCCGCCTATCTGACCCAACTCAACTGCATGGAGAATCTCCAGCTGGCCGATTCGGTCTATGGAATAGGCAGTTTTGTATTCCCTCAGTGGTTTATCGACAAGGTAGGTGACCAGAAGCCATACTACGCACAACTCAAGCTTTATTACACGAGTTTCTTTGGCGATCCCGCCAATCCCATAAAGATAGAGGTGTTTCCGCTTAACACCATGATTGACCCGGAGACCCGCTACTATCCAGATGTGGATCCGTCGCTTTTCTGTGACCTGCAGGCCGGACCTATTGCAAGCGTTACCGTATCGGGCCTGAACATGCAGGACTCCGACTCACTGCGCAGCCTTCCCGGTTACTATCCCAGCATAACCATCCCCCTGCCCGACTCATTGGCCGGAACAATACTGGAATCATATTATAATCCTGCCACAAGACACTATTTTGCCGATTCCAGATCATTCATGGAGAATCTCTGCAAGGGTTTCTATATACGCTGCACACAGGGTGACGGCACAATGTTCTACATAAGCCGTTCCATTATGAGTGTAAACTTCAAATACATAGGATTTAACGATGACGACGAGCCCATCATGGAGTCCAGGATGGTAGAATTCCAGGGCAACAGCGAGGTTCTGCAACTCAACAGCATCAAATGGACCGGTCTGGACGGCCAGTTGGCAGACAACAGTTGCACATGGATTCGCGGTCCGTTCGGTCTGCTTACAGAGATAACACTGCCGGTTGATCAGATGAGGGACAACGAGTATGTACTCAATGCCGCCCAACTGAGAATATCCACCGCCGTGACGCCTTCAAGCAAGTACAAGCCAACCATCCCATCATTCCTTCTGCTTATCCGCAAGGACAAGCTGAACGAGTTCTTTGCCAAGAACAACATGACCGATAAGGTGGAATCTTTCGTAGCCCCCTACTCATCAAAATACGGCACATACACTTATGAGAATATTGCCGCAATGATTGAGAAGATGTACAGCGACCGTGCAGAATGGATAGACCAGAACGGAGGAGACAATGCAGCCTATGAACAGGCACGTCCAGATTGGAACAAAGTCCTTCTGGTTCCTGTAAGCGCCAACGCGGATTCGCGCAATACGGCCATCAGTTACAATCTGGACATCATGCTGCGTCAGGTAAAACTCATCGGCGGCGATACCCCCATCAAGATCAAGACCATCCGCTCCAAGTTCTGACATAGAATAAAGAAGATTCTTCTGCCAGCCCCATCGTCCCGGACATGGGGCTGTGTTTTTATTCTGCATGGCAGCCGCTAAACTTGTTTTTTAATCCAAACATCCAAGTCCGATTGGAATTTAATACTATTTGAAAGACCTTTGCAGCCAAATTAAACAACTAATCATGAACAAGCAGACAATAGCAATTGACAACCCTACGGTCCGTCCCGATGCCTACGGATCACTGGCAGTACCTATTTATACCAATGTATCATTTGAATTTGATGACGCTGCCCGTATGGCCGATGCCTTTACCGGCCGTATCAAGGCGCCCGATTACGCCCGCGTGGAGAACCCCACGGTAACCAACTTTGAAAACAGGGTGCGCCAACTTACCGGAGCAGCTCATGTCACCGGTTACAACTCGGGCATGGCTGCCATCAGCAACGCATTGTTGGCAGTAGTTGCCCAAGGAAAGAATATAGTATCGTCAAGACACCTTTTTGGAAACACATTAGCCTTACTAACAACAACATTCATGCCCTTAGGCATCAAGCCCAAACTACGTGACCTTACCGACTTGGAGGCGGTAAAGAAAGCCGTTGATGAAAACACCTGTTGTATATACCTTGAAATAGTAACCAACCCACAGTTGGAGGTGGCCGACCTCCAGGCTCTTGCAGCCATTGCACACAGCAGGAATATACCGTTGATAGCCGATTCAACGGTAATTCCTTTTACAGAGACCTCCCTTAAAGACCTGGGTGTGGACATTGAGGTGCTTTCCAGCACCAAGTACCTGTCAGGCGGCGGAACATCGCTGGGAGGACTTATCATTGATTACGGCACATTCCCCGACATAAACAAACGTCTTAAGGGTGACCTACTGTTCAACCTGGGCGCTTACATGAACCCCTACTCCGCCTACCAGCAGACACTGGGTCTGGAGACTCTCGATGTCCGATACAAACGTCAGGCCGCCAATGCACTGCGTGTGGCCGAAGGACTGAGAGAGATTGAGGGAATTGAGCGGGTCACCTACATCGGACTCAAGGACAATCCTTTCTATGAACTGGCACGCAAGCAGTTCGGTCCCACATCAGGTGCAATGATAGCCATTGACCTTAAATCAAAAGAGGCTTGTTACAGTTTCATAAACAACCTGAAACTGGTACACCGCGCCACCAACCTGTTTGATAACCGCACCCTGGCCATTCACCCGGCATCAACAATATTCGGTCTTTTCCCGGAACGGCAGTTGGAGCTTATGGATGTGCGTCAGACTACCATCCGGCTATCTATCGGGCTTGAGGATCCGGAAGATATCCTTTGTGACATACGCCAGGCTGCAAAAGGATTATGATTCCAACATTGAACTACTAATACATATTTAATATGGCAGAGACTAAAAAACTTAGCATCATCGCTTTCAGCGGTGATTTTGACAAGCTGACAGCAGTATTCACACTGGGTACAGGAGCTGCAGCAGTGGGTTATGAAGTGAACATTTTCTTCACTTTCTGGGGACTGGACGCCATCAAGAACAAGAAAGGACGTTCTTTTACCGGCGGTAACTGGCTTACCAAGATATTCGGATTCATGATGGGAGGTCTTAAGGTAACTCCCACATCACGTTTCAACTTTCTGGGTGCAGGACCAAGGATTTTCCGTGGACTGATGCGCAAGAACAATGTGGCAACACTTGAAGAACTTGTTGAGGCAGCCAAGGCGCTTGGCATAAATTTCTATGCCTGCGAGATGGCTATGCATGTACTTGGACTCAAGAAAGAGGATTTTATTCCTGAAGTTAAGGATGTACTGGGAGTAGCTTCATTCCTTAAGCTCAGTGACGGAGGTGAAACACTTTTTATTTGAATACTATGGCTACAAAGGTATTGGATATTACAAAGGAGCATTGCCCCATGACATTTGTCAAGACCAAGATTGAACTGTCAAAGCTCCAGGAGGGTGATATACTTGAGGTTCTTCTTTCAGAGGGTGAGCCTCTGGACAACGTACCCCGTAACGCTAAGGATCAGGGCTACAACGTACTCTCTGTTGAACATGTGGAGGGTACCACACATAAGGTTACTATCAGGAAATAATTAAAAACACAATACAATGGCAGATTCCAACAAACAGCGCAGTGTGACAACTGCAACCGCCAGAAGGCTGGCAACCACAACCAAGACAGCCCCTCAGATGGGCAGTATCACTCCAAGGCTTCTTCTCAAGCTTTTGCCTTGGGTACAGGTAAGCGGCGGCACGTTCCGCGTTAACCGCACCAAGGTAGAACTCCGCAAGAACGACCGCCTGCCCATCCAGTACGTGAACGGCGTTCCCACATTCACAGCCAGGAACCTCAAGGCCATCCCTCTCTTCTCGGAGTTTGATGATGAGATAGTAAACCGTCTGGTAAGCGCATTCGAAGCTCAAGAGGTTGCTGTTGACCAGCTCTTTGTAGAGGAAGGAAAAGACAAACAACGTTTCTTTATAGTAGCCAGTGGTCAGGCAGAGGTTATCAGCAAGGGTCCTCACGGTGAGGAACTGCGGATAGCACTGCTGGGTGACGGCGAATACTTTGGTGAGGCCGACCTGCTGGACGAGCAGGAGTCAACCGTAAGCGTACGTGCTGTGACACCCGCCGTGTTCCTGGGTCTCAAACTCAAGGAACTGGTCAAGTTCATAAAGGAGGTACCCGATTTCCGCGAGCAGTTCAACAAGGCAGTCGATAAGCAGCTGCGTCTTAAGGCATCGGTCAATGACAACGGCGAGAAGCATATTGACCTGGTAAGCGGTCATGAGGAGGATAACATAATTCCCGAGACCTACATAGATTATGAGGAGAATCCCACAGAGTATTCTCTCAACACCCTGCAGACCGTAGTTCGTGTACATACCCGCGTATCGGACCTGTACAACAACCCCTACAACCAGCTTGAGGAGCAGCTGCGTCTCTCTATCGAGAGCATCAAGGAGCGTCAGGAGTGGGAACTCATCAACAACCGTAAGTTCGGACTGCTGGCAGCCGCCAACCCTGCTTACCGCATATCGGCCCGTTACGGAGCACCTACTCCCGATGATCTGGACGAGCTGCTGAGCCTGGTTTGGAAAGAGCCTGCATTCTTTGTGGCTCATCCGCGTGCCATCGCAGCCTTTGAGCGCGAGTGCACATGGCGCGGCGTTCCTCCTGTAACTACCGATCTGTTCGGAACCAAGGTGATCCTGTGGCGCGGTGTACCCATCATCCCCAGCGACAAGGTGGAGGTTGAGGGCCAGTATCTGACAGGCCGCGGAGTTGGTACCACCAAAATCATACTGGTACGTACCGGCGAGCACAACCAGGGCGTGATAGGACTTCATCAGAGCGGAATTCCCGGCGAGATTGCACCCTCACTCAGCGCACGCCTGATGGGTCTGGACAAGTTCGGCGTAGCATCATACCTGCTTACCAAATATTTCTCTCTGGCCGCTCTCACCGACGACGCCATTGCCGTCCTTGAGAACGTAGAGGTGGGTTATTATCACGATTACCAGCACAGGAATAAAGTAGAGAAGTGATGTTCAACCTTACAGACATAAACAGTTTTCAGGCTCAGGATGACAGCGCGCTGGCTCTGTTGCGTGACCTGGCTGCCAAATACTGTCCGGAGGAGGCAAGGGAGATCCGTCAGAGCATACTGCCTGACGAGTCCCTTAATCTGGAGGAGTTGGAGGCCGGTTTCAGGCAGCTGCTTGCCGGCGGAAGCGGATTCCCGGATGTGACCTACCAGGGCGGTAACGATGACGCTCCGGGGTCGGCCCGATATGTCCCGCAGGACAACGGATTCGGTATTGGGATACCCGAGACGCAGAAACTGCATGATCTCAACTACGATGAGGTTGATACCCTCAATCCTGACCTGATCAAGAAGGATTTCCCGGTCCTTAACCAGAAGGTGAACGGACATGACCTGGTATGGCTGGATAACGGCGCCACCACGCAGAAACCGGTTCAGGTGATAGACAAGATAAGTGACTATTACAGGAACTACAACAGCAACATACACCGTGGAGCCCACACCCTGGCGGCACGTGCCACCGATGCATATGAGGAGGCCCGCCAGAAAGTGCAGCGTTTTATAAACGCCTCCAGCAGCGAAGAGATCATTTTTGTACGCGGCACCACCGAGGGAATCAACCTGGTAGCCCAGACCTATGGACGTCAGTACCTGACACCCGGCGATGAGGTGATAGTATCGGAGCTGGACCATCATGCCAACATAGTACCCTGGCAGCAGGTGTGCCATGAGAAAGGCTGCACGCTCAAGGCTATCCCCACCGACCGTAACGGAGACCTGGTACTCTCAGAGTTTGAGCGTATCATCACACCCCGCACAAGGTTTGTCAGCGTAGGTCATGTAAACAACACGTTCGGCACCATCAATGACGTGAAGCGTATCATTGAAATCGCTCACTCGCATAACATACCCGTGCTCATAGACGGAGCGCAGAGCATTGCCCATACCAAGGTCGATGTACAGCAACTGGGTGCCGATTTCTTTGTGTTCTCCGGCCATAAGATCTACGGACCCAACGGTATAGGCGTGGTCTATGGTCGCAAGGAGTTGCTGGATAAGATGCAGCCCTGGCAGGGAGGTGGTAACATGATCAAGGACGTGACCATTGAGCGTACCGAGTACAACGTGCCGCCCGCCCGTTTTGAGGCAGGTACTCCCAATGTGGCCGATGCCATAGGACTTGGAGCCGCACTGGACTACGTAAGCCACATAGGTATCCGCAGCATTGAGCAACACGAGCATCAGCTCACAGAGTATGCCCGTGAGCAGCTCTCTCAGATAAAAGGACTCACGCTAATTGGTGATCCCAAAAACCGTGTATCGGTAGTGAGTTTCGTGCTTGATGGCATACCGGTACCCGATACCGGATCGCTTTTGGACAAGGAGGGTATAGCCGTACGTGCAGGACACCACTGCGCACAGCCCGCCCTGCGTGCCCTGGGATATGAGATGAGTGTAAGGCCTACATTTGCACTCTACAACACCCGTGAGGATGTGGATAAGCTGGTTATCGCCGTGCGTAAGATCATTGGCGAGAGCAAAAAACGTTCAATCAACAACTAAGACAAACTATGGCAAAGATTCAAGTAAACGGTGAGGCACAGGAGGTTCAGCTCCCTATCAGCCTTGCAGAACTGATAAGACAGAATGACGTACAGCAGCCCGAGATGGTCAGCGTACAGGTCAATGAGGACTTTGTGGACCGCTCGGAGTGGGACGGAACTCAAATCAAGGAGGGAGATAGTGTAGATTTTCTTTTCTTTATGGGAGGCGGTGCCTTATGATCGATTTTACAGAAGAACAGATACAACGCTATTCACGGCATATACTGCTGCAGGATGTAGGGGTTGAGGGTCAGGAAAAGATCCTTAACGCCCGTGTCCTGGTGGTGGGTGCCGGCGGACTTGGCGCTCCCGTGAGCCTCTATCTGGCAGCTGCCGGAATAGGTCGTATAGGTATTGTCGATGCCGATACCGTTGATTTGAGTAACCTGCAGCGTCAGGTAATACACTTTACCAAGGATGTGGGCGTGGCCAAGGTGCTTAGCGCCAAGGAGAAGATTCAGGCCATCAATCCCGATGTCCAGGTGGACACCTACCGTGAATTCCTGGATTCCACAAACGCCCTTGACATAATCAAGGATTATGATTTCATTGTTGACGGAACCGATAACTTCCCCGTCAAGTTCCTTATAAACGATGCATGCGTGATGGCCGGCAAGCCCTTCTCGCACGGCGGCATACTGCGCTTTAACGGCCAGACCTTTACTCATCTGCCCGGCACGGCATGCTACCGCTGCATGTTCAAGGAGCCGCCTCCAACAGGAGCCGTACCCACCTGCTCACAGGCCGGAGTGCTTGGAGCCATTGCAGGTATGCTGGGCACTATCCAGGCTGCAGAGACTCTTAAATATTTTACCGGAGTGGGCGAACTGCTTACAAACAGGCTTCTTACATTTGATGCCAAGACCATGCAGTTCCGCACCGTACCGGTACGCAAGCGTGACAACTGCGCCATCTGTGGTTCCAATCCTACGATTGACCACCTGATTGATTATGAACTGCCCGCTTGCGACATCAAGAAACACTGATTATGATTATTCCTCAAAATGTAATAGAAGAGCTTATTGAACAGGCCCGCAAGGATGCTCCCAACGAGACTTGCGGGTACCTGTTGGGTAAGGACGGTGATGTGACCGAGAACTACTGGATGGAGAACATTGACCATTCACCTGAACATTTCTCATTCGCACCCAAGGATCAGTTTGCGGCACTGCGCTACGCCCGTGAGCACGGGCTTAAGATCCTGGCCAACTGGCACAGCCATCCTGCATCGCCGTCGCGTCCATCGGCCGAAGACCTGAGGCTGGCAAATGACCCTACAATCCGTTACGCCATTCTCTCTCTGCTGGACGGGGAACCCAGACTCAACTCTTTCAGGATTCTGAACGGTCAGGTTGCAGATAAGGAAATCCATCTTTAATTTTGCATCAAAAACGGAAATGAAATACGATTTTGACAAGATAATAGACCGTTCGGGCACCAATGCACTCAAGTACAGTGTGCTCAAGGAGCGTTACGGACGTGATGACCTGATACCCCTTTGGGTGGCCGACCTGGATTTTGAGACCCCTGTTTTCATTACCGATGCCCTGCGCAAGCGTCTGGAGCATTCGCTGTTCGGCTATACCTCTACGCCCGATGAGCTCTGGGAGACCATTGCCAGGTGGATTGAGGACCATCACGGCTGGAAGGTCCGTAAGGAGTGGCTCACATACATACCCGGTGTAATGAAGGGGGTAGGGTCTGTCGTGAACGTATTCGTAAAGCCCGATGAGAAGGTTATAATCCAGCCGCCCGTATATTACCCGTTCCGCCTTACCCCGCAGGGCAATGAGCGTGAGGTGGTTTTCAATCCCCTGAAAAGGGTAGAGGGGGGCAGTTACGAGATTGACTTTGAGAATCTGGCTGCTGTGGCCGATGACAAGTGCCGTCTGCTTATACTGAGCAATCCCCACAATCCCGCCGGAATATGCTGGAGCAGGGAGACACTGGTACGTTTGGCAGATTTCTGCTACGAGCGTAACATCATTGTGATCAGTGATGAAATCCATTGTGACCTGACTCTATTTGGAAACAGGCATATCCCGTTTGCAACCGTAAGCGACAAGGCTGCAGAGATAAGCATAACCTTTGGCGCTCCCTCCAAGACATTCAATACCGCCGGTATTGTGAACTCATACGCAATTGTGCCCAAAGACACCCTGCGCCGCCGTTTCTTCAAGTGGCTTGACGCAAATGAGTTCAGTGAGCCGCCCATATTCTCAACCATTGCAATGATTGCCGCTTTCCAGAAGGGTGAGGAGTGGCGCCGCCAGCTTATAAGTTATATAGAGGATAACGTGCGTTTTGTACAGGATTACTTCAAGGAGAATATCCCGGCCATAAAACCGTTGCGCCCGCAAGCCACATTTCTGGTATGGCTGGACTGCAGGGACCTGAATCTTGGCCACAAAGGCCTGATAGACCTGTTTGTCAACAAGGCCCGCCTGGCCCTTAATGACGGAGAGACGTTCGGTCCCGGCGGAGAGGGATTCATGCGCCTTAACGTAGGTGCTCCTCGGGCCGTTCTCAGCAAGGCGCTGGACCAACTTTCGGCCGCCGTCAAGGCCCGACAGTAGAATTATTCTACAAAAACGGCAAAAACGCACTATTTTTGCCGTTTTTATTCTACCCAATCAGCATACAATATATTTAGTATTCCAATGTTTCAAGTTTTGTTGGAACAAAATGCTATTTGACCGACCTTTGCATCGGAAATCAGAAACAGAACAACAATATGAAAAAGATACTTTATATAATAGCAGTGGTTTTAGGTCTTGGTTTTAATGCCAATGCACAGGATGTTGAGACTATCTCACTGCGCGTCCCCGAGTTTGCACGCCCTCTCATCGAGAACTGGGCACATGAATACCAGCAGACACACCCCACCCTCAACTTTGAATTCATAAAGGGAAAGGCCGATGCCGCAAGAGTTATAGAACTCACCACCGATGACGATGCAATAAGTTTTGCCCGTTACGCCATTCTGCCGGTTACCACGAAAGACTCTGAGGCTGCACGTCTCACATCCCACCGTCTGAATACCCGCAAACTCCGCTCACTTTTCTTTGTAAATGATGAGGAGGATGATGAGGAACTGACCGATGCACAGCAGAAGATCCACATCTATACCGGAAACAGCCAGCTCTCAGCATCACGTCTCTACGCATCTTACCTGCATCAGGACGTGACAGACTACAAGGGCAAGAAGATATCGGGCGATGACGCTTTCCTTACCACCGCCATCAGCCGTGATCCGCTGGGTGTAACCGTAAACTATCTGTCCAACATATTTGACCTTGAAAGCCGTCAGCCGGGCTCAACACTCGCTCTCCTGCCGCTGGATCTTGACAAGCACGGACGTCAGGTTATCGAGAACGCCAATCTGGACGATATCATACAGCTTCTTGAAGAGCACAATTATGACGAGATACCTGTAGGAAACATAGGATTTGCCTATAACCATGCCGATATGGCCATGAATGACTTTGTAAACTGGGTACTTACAGCCGGCATTAAAGACCTGCACTGTTATGGAATGCTCGCATTGTCCCAGAATGAGCTGACTGCCCAACTGCAGCGCATAGCAAGCCGCGACCTGGCTCAGAACTAAGAGTTTAAGCACACATTTTTTAGGTTATCAATAGTCGGGAACGGGTAAAATACCCGCTCCCCAGGGAATACCATACATATGAAAAAGCTTCTTTTTACACTTACATTCTCTTTAATCACCTCTCTGTCAGCAATCGCACAGAGTGTACTTACCGGCACCATAACCGATGCAGCCACGGGTGAGCCGCTCATCAGCGCACAGGTATATGTCAAGTCCGGCAAAGGTGTGGGCACCACGACAGACCTGGAAGGCAACTTCCGCCTGGAGACCAAGGAGAGCCTGCCTCTTACGCTTGCCGTAGACTATATAGGTTACCGCACGCAGGAGATTGATGTCTATGACGAGTCCGAACCCATTGACATCCAACTCTCTGAAGATGTCAACACTCTGAGTGAGGTTGTGATAATAGGTTACGGCACCCAGAAGCAGACCCAGCTTACCGGTAGCGTAGCATCAGTAAAGGCCGATGTATTCAGCCAGTCCAAGGCTCCCACTCTGGACGGAGCGCTGAGCGGTATGGTAGCAGGTCTGAACGTAACCGCATCAAGCGGTCAGCCGGGAGCCGACAGCCACATCCGCATACGCGGCGGCAACTCGGTAAACGCCAGCAACGAACCGCTTTACGTGATAGACGGATTCATCTATTTCAAGGATGCCGCCAACAGCAGTACCGGACTGGGAGCAATTGAGAGTTCACTCAACCCGCTCTCTACCATCAATCCGGGCGATATCGAATCGGTCGAGGTACTGAAGGACGTATCGGCTACAGCCATATACGGCTCACGCGGCGCCAACGGAGTGATCCTGGTAACCACCAAGCAGGGTAAGGCCGGAGCCGGAAAGGCCGTCATCAACTACACATATGATTTTGGAGTAAGCAACATCACCAAAAAACTGGATCTGATGAACGCTTCTGAGTGGGCCCGTTTCCAGAAGGACTACTACGGCAACCGCGGCGGTTATACCGATGAGCAGATTGCCTCACTCGGTGAGGGCACAGACTGGCAGAGCGCCCTGTTGCGTACCGCCCTCCAGCAGAGTCATGAACTGAGTGTTACAGGTGCTACAGACAAGAGCCGATACTCATTCTCAGTGAGCGCCACTGACCAGGAGGGAATCCTGCTCAACAGCGGATTTGACCGTTACAATTTCCACACCAACTCCGAGTGGGATTTGCTTAAGAACCTCAAACTGGGTGTGAACACCACACTTGGCCGCTCACGTCAGAACGGACTCACATCCACCGAGGCTCAGGTATTCAACTCATCTCCCTACTCGGCCGGCATAACAAACAGTTTTGTATATGCCCTGCTGGTTCCCCCGGTAGTGGAGATATATAATGCCGACGGCAGTTACAATTTCAGCAACCCCTATGAGTATGCCTACTTTGCCATAGGTGACCACTCGGCCAACCCAGTATATGACCTTAAGGAGAGTGTTGCAGAGAACATCAACAACTACCTGCTCACCAACGTATGGGCCAGCCTTCGTGTAGGAGGCCTGCTCTTCAAGGCAACAGTTGGTCTTAACAGCGAGCACCTTACCCAGAACTATTTCTCAGGTGCATACACATCACTCGGCCTGGCTACCCAGGGTATAGGCGGAACAGGTAACCGTCAGACCGATGTATGGCAGCAGGAGTATACCGCCAGTTACACACGCGACATAAACTTCAACAACTACATTGATGTGCTTGTAGGCTACACCCGCCAGACATCATCATCCAGTTACAGTTCAATACGTACCAACCACTTTACAAACGAGTCTCTAAAGCAGTACAATCTGGGTGACGGTGCCAACATCTACACCCCGCAGACAGGTCTGACAGAGTCACAGCTCAACTCAGTGCTGGCACGTGTAAACTACTCTCTCAAGGATAGATACAACGTCACCGCCACCTTCCGTGCCGATAACTCAAGCCGCTTTGCCAAGGGCCACCGTTGGGGCTACTTTCCTTCAATAGGTCTCTCATGGAACGTGGACAAGGAGAGTTTCCTGAGCGGAGTAAAGAGCATAGATTATCTCAAGGTACGTCTGTCGGGCGGACAGGTAGGAAACCAGGAGATTCCCGATTACGCATTCTCAACCACATTCTCTACCGGATCTTACGGAGGCAGCAGCAGTTACTCAAAATCCAACGCCAAGAATGCCCGTCTTAAGTGGGAGACCACCGCATCATACAATGCCGGATTTGACCTGGGTCTGTGGCGCAGCCGTCTGACACTGGTATTTGATGCGTATTACAAGAAAACCAGTGACCTTCTGCTCCAGGTTCCCACCGGTTTTGCCTCAGGTGTGAATACACAGTTGCAGAATGTGGGCAACGTTGTGAACAAGGGAGTTGAACTGTCCGCAACAGCCAATCTCATCCAGCGTCGCAGCATCAAGTGGAACGTAAGTGCCAACGTATCGCTCAACCGTAATGAGATTACCGACATGGGCATAACAAACAATGTGATACAAGGCTCCGACAGCCAGCAGATACTGCGTAAAGGAGAATCTCTGGGATCATTCTACGGACTCAAGTTTGAAGGAATAGTACAGAGCGGAGATGATGTAAGCCAACTGCCTACTGTAAACGGACTCACCCCAAAACCAGGAGACATAAGATATGCAGATGTAAACAATGACCATCGCATAGACGGCAATGACCGTGTCATACTGGGAAGTATCCAGCCGGATCTGGTTTACGGACTCTCATCACAGTTCACATACCGCAGGATTGACCTGTCTCTGGCCTTTAGCGGCAGTTACGGCAACGAGCTCTACAATGCCCTGGGACGCCGTCTCGAAATGACTGGTGACTCTTACAACGTGCTCTCTACCATACGTAACTCATGGACCCCCGAGAACGGCGGCAACACCCTGCCTCTGGCATCGGTCGCCCGCACCATATCCTATATTGACAACCGATATGTACAGAGCGCTTCGTATCTCAAACTCAAGAACCTGACATTGGCATACAGGTTCAGGTCCGTAGAGTTCCGTAACGAATTCAAGATAGAAGGTATTCGCATATACGCAACCGGCAGCAACCTCTTTACTGTCACTCCCTACAAGGGTTATGACCCCGAGGTTAGCAGCGGAACAGACAGCGGTGCGTATCCATCGGCCCGTACAATCAGTTTCGGAATTAACGTGACAATATAATCATTACAACATTAACCATTTTAAAAATACACAATCATGAAAAAGAATTTACTTTTCGGCGCAGCCATTGCTGCAACACTTTTAGCAGGATTCTCGTCATGCGAAAATGAAGACGAGGTAGTAGAACAACAGATTATCGATGAGAACAACGTCGTGGATGACGATGCCAGCGCACTGGCACTTGTAAACGGCATTTACAGCCACTGGCAGCCGCTGAGCTCATCATTCTCATTCATCATTGAACTAAACTCAAACAAGCTCATCTCATTTGAGGGCACCGAAGACAAGGAGGGACCTCTTAACAGCCGCTTTGAGCAGGCTCCCGACACCTGGTATCAGATCAAGATATTCAATCATCTGCTGCTTGGCGTTGCACAGGCCAACGAGGCTATCGTGACAATCAACAACTCAAAGGCACTCGGCAAGGTATCGGAATCCGGTTATAACGCAGCCGTAGGTAAGGCAAAGTTCCTGCGTGCCCTGGCCAACCTCAAACTGGCTCAGCTGTGGGGTGAGATCCCGGTATTTACCGAGGATGGCGGAAGCACCACCGAGCGTCAGAGCCTGGATAAGGTATTTGACCAGATCATCAACGACCTCAACAGCGCCGAGAGCCTTCTGCTTGACTACACCGGTGATCCCCGCGTTCCTTCAAAGCAGGCTGCACAGGCTCTTCTGGCTCGTACCTATCTGGTATTGGGTGACAACCCTCTTACTTATGATGAGGTTGCCGCAATCGCAAACACTCAGAATGATCCTGAGTTCAAGACAACCCCCGCATATCTGGAGAAAGCCGTAGAGTATGCCGATAAGGTTATCAACAGCGGTCGTCTGGCTCTTGCTCCTGATTTCTCCAAGCTCTTTGGACGCGATTATGAGAGCAACAAACTGGGTGACAACGAGCACCTGTTCACCATCGCTCATGACGGCGACAAGGTAGATGCTCAGGGAAACCACCAGACCCACTGCTCATGGACGTTCCCCTTCCAGAACGGACAGAACGGCAAGAAGTACTCTCAGAACCATACCGAGGTGGCCGATGATGACCTCTATGATGACTGGAAGGCAGAGCAGCCCAATGACAAGCGTCTGGCCAAAACCTATCTCACTCAGATAGTGAATCCGGCCGACAGCCTTACCTACACTTACTACTCACCCGTATATACTCCCGTAAACGGTAAGGGTGTTGACCAGAGTTATGAGAACTCTGAGAACCTTGAGATAACCAAGAACTCAGTTGACCGCATAGAGATCCGTTACGCCGAGGTTCTGCTTATCAAGGCCGAGGCTCTTGTACAGCTGGGCCGTACAGCCGAGGCTGTGGCTCCCTTCAACCAGCTCCGTACCCGTGCCGGAATAGCAGGCGTGACAGCCAATACCCTCAACCTGGAGGTTATCAAGCGCGAGTGGGACTATGAGTTCACATACGAGCAGTTCTCGCTCTACAACAACCTGCGCTGGAAAGACCTTATCTCATCTGTAAAGAAGGTTAGCCACTACAAGCACTTTGCCGATGACTGGGAAAGCAAGCAGGAGTTCACCGCCGAGCAGCGCCAGTACTTTGAGAAGGTTCACAACCATCTTAAGGCAAAATACAACAACGTAAAGGGTCGCAATTACCGTCAGCCTATTCCAATGGGTCTGTCCCGTGAGGATTTGGGTATTGCTCAGAACCCCGGATTCTGATTGAAACATAATAATTGAAGAGGATAAAGATATGAGGATAAAGATTTTTCTTACAGCAGGTTTGGCAGTGCTTTTGAGCACTGTCATTACCTCCTGCAACTCCAACGACGATCATGGTACGCAGGATATTGAGATTCCCGGAGTGACATTTGACGGCGATATTGACTGCTGCTCGGCCGAGGAGGCCCTCCAGGTGTTCCGTTTCCTTGAGACGGTAAAGATAATCCCGGAGTTGTCAACAGAAGTTGACGGCAAATACAAAGTCTTTGCATACTCACGCACCGGCAAGTTCAACGTAGGTTACAACGATCTCTACTTTGTAGTGACCAAGAAGAAAAACGGCAACTATGTAAAGAACTATGAAATCAAGGATTTCAGTCCCGTAATGCTCATGGTCAAGATGAACATGAAACACAGCACCCCGGTATCGGGCCCGGCCGAGAGTTTCAATGACTCGTATGCCGCTGTAAAGCGTGCATGGGTATCGTTCATCATGAGTTCAGGCGAGAGCGGTTCATGGACACTTGGATATGATGCAAGCATACTTGGTTCAAACGGCGGAGTGGAAAAAGCTGACATCACTGTCGATCCCCTCCCTGCCGGTCAGGATTGGGTAAAGTCTTTCAAGATTGGAAATGACACATACTACATCTCTGTTGCCAGTCCCATCGACCTTAAGACAGGAACCAACACACTTACAGCCTACATCTCCAAGAAGAGCAACCCTGCAACCACTCCGTATGCCATCGCTTCAGAGTCATTCAAGGTTGATATTGACCCGCGTATGCCCGATATGGGTAACCATACGTCACCGGATAACACTCAGCTTATAAAGCAGGCTGACGGCAGTTATCAGGGTACCATAAACCTTACGATGACCGGACTGTGGCGCATACACCTTACCGTGCGTGACCTTCAGGGCAATATCGTAGCCGGCGGCGATGATCTCAAAGACGGATTCAGTTCTCTCTTCTGGGACGTGACTCTCTAACATTCAGTTACCATAAACAATTGACATTCCTATGCTGGGAACACTATTGATAACAACCATCATATTTACAGATGCAGACTCACTTCCGTTCAGGACCCAAAACCTGGACGAAGTGGAGATTGCATCCGGCAGCACCCCGGGACGCAACCGTTCCATCAAGGGGCAGGCTGCAGGTATTGACGAACATATCTCAGTACTCAGGAATGTCAATATGGTACGCCGCGGATCATACGCATGGGAGCCGGTTGTCAACAACATGCAGACCGAGAGGCTCTCCACCACCATTGACGGCATGAAGATATTCTATGCCTGCACGGACAAGATGGATCCCGTGACATCATACGTGGAGAGCGGCAATCTGCAGAGCATAAGCCTTAACAGCGGACTTAACGGCAACCCGCAGGCCACCGGAAACATAGGCGGCAGCCTGGACTTGCGTCTGCGCAAGGCAGGCTTTGATGCCGATCCTTTTCACCTCAACGTAATAGGCGGCCATGAATGGAACGGACATCTGCAGGTCTATGGGGCCGATGCCGCCCTGAGCGGCAGCCGGGCCTATGCCAACCTGGGTGCGTTCCGCCGTGATGCCGACTGCTACAATGTGGGAGGCGGCAGCAGACTGCAGTTCTCACAGTTCCATAAGATAAACCTGTTCAGCAACCTGGGCTTCAAACTGAGTTCCAGGGATATCCTGGAGGGGACAGTCATATTTGACCGTGCCACCGATGTAGGCTACCCCGCCCTCAACATGGACGTTGCCACAGCACAGGGACTGATAACATCGGTCTCATACAAGCATCTCTTCAAGACGGCCAGTTGGGAGACCAAGGCGTATTACAACCACATAATCCATATCATGGACGATACCACACGTCCCGATGTGGCTATACATATGGATATGCCCGGTGACAGTTGGACGACAGGTCTTTACAGCCTGCTGCTTACATCCGTAGCCAGCCATGATGTAGCGCTGAACTATGACCTCTACTACAACCGGCTGTTTGCCGACATGACCATGTACCCTGGAGGTGCCGCACCCATGTATATGGTTACTTGGCCCGATGTGGGTACACTCAACACCGGTCTGGCGCTGAGTGATGACATCAGCATATCTTCAAGGCAGAACCTGCATCTGTCGGCCAAACTGGCCTGGCAGCAGCAAAAACTCAACAATGAGGAGGGTTATCATGCCCAGAAGGTATTCTTCCCGATGATGAAGGACTACTACCATCAGACCACAGGCCGCGTGGCCGCACTCTACAGTTTTGCCGCTACAGAGAACCTTGGTCTTTCGGCCGGTGCCGGTTGGGGCAGCCGTGCCCCCACTGTAACCGAGGCCTACGGATACTATCTGAACAACACCTATGACCAGTATGACTACATAGGCAACCCTACGCTCAGGAACGAATCGGCAGTAGAGTTGAACGCATCGGCCGATTTCCGCAAGGGACCGGTCTCTGTAGGGGCCGATGCCAACGTATTCCTGTTCAGCAACTATATCATAGGTCATTTTGAACAGAGACTGAGCGCCATGACCGTGGGTGCTGAGGGCGTGAAGGTATACGGAAATCTGAGCCATGCCACCATTGCCAACCTCTCCCTCACTGCAGGTGTTGAAGGAAAGTTCCTGCAGTTGAGCGGAAAGGTTTCATTGAGCAGCGGACGCGACAATCAGGGAGATGCACTACCTTTGATAGCTCCGATTACTTGGCAGACCGACCTTGACTTTGCCAAAGGACCCTGGAGCGGCCAGATAGAGGTCAAGGGCAACGGACGCCAGAAGGTATGGGGACAGAAATACGGAGAGACGGCATCGGCCCAATGGACAACACTCAACCTGTCTGCTCAGTACCGTTACAGGTATCTCTCATTAAGGGCCGGAGTGGAGAACCTGCTGGACAAGTTCTACTCCACCTATGCCGATTGGAACGACATACCCCAGAAGGGACGTAACATTTATGTAAACCTGACAATAGAAATATAGTATGAAAAGAACACTGATCTGGATTGCGGCACTTGTCCTGGGTGCTGTTTTGGGAGTGCTGGGACTCGGATGGCTGGATGCCACAATGGAATTCATAGCCACAGTATATACCCGTCTGTTCCAGTTGCTGGCCGTACCCACCATCGTGCTGGCAGTGATTACCACATTCGCATCATTCGGCACCAAGGGTTCGGGACGGATATTCGGCCAAACCCTCACCTACACCCTTCTGACCACACTGGCAGCAGCAGTGGTGGGAGCCATCCTCTACGTCCTTATTGCGCCGGGCAATCTGCCCCTGGAAGCAGCAAACGGACAGGAGCAGTTAGCAACTGTAAATCAGGACCTTTCATACTCGGAACATATAATAAGCATAATCCCCAACAACCTTGTCCGCCCGTTCCTTGAAGGCAACGTGCTCTCACTGCTTATCCTGGCCTTTGCCATCGGAATAGCACTGTCACGTCTGCCGGAATCAGAGAACAAGGCTGTGGTTGTAAAGGGTGTATTGGGATTGCAAGACCTTTTGTTCAAGCTCATCAGCGGTCTTATCTGGACGCTTCCTTTGGGCATTGTGGCCTTCTCGGCCCAATTGTCCGCCCAATTGTCGGCCGGTGTGGTTGCCAGCTCCATCGGTAAATATGTATTAGTTGTTTTGGGAGGCAATTTCATCCAGTTCTTCATAGTATTGCCGCTGCTGTTGCTTGCAAAAGGTCTTAACCCCATACACGTGCTCAGCCGCATGATGCCGGCTGTGCTCATGGCCCTGTTCACCAAGAGCAGTGCCGCTACCCTGCCAGTCACCCTTGACTCGGCCCAGAACCGCCTGGGTGTAAGCAGCAGGATAGCCAAATTCGTGCTGCCCATCTGCACCACCATCAACATGAACGGATGTGCGGCATTCATACTTGTAACCTCTCTGTTCGTAATGCAGAACGGAGGCATGGATATAACATTCGGCACCATTGCCTTGTGGGTACTGATTTCGGTCATATCGGCCGTAGGCAATGCAGGAGTACCCATGGGATGCTATTTCCTTACCCTCTCGCTCATGTCGGGTATAGGTGCACCGATTGCCATACTGGGCATAATCCTGCCCATCTATGCAATCATAGACATGGTCGAGACGGCCGAGAACGTCTGGTCCGACTCCTGCGTCTGCGCAATAGTCAACTCTTCTTCGGCTTGTCGGCAGCAGCCTTGAGTCTTGCCACCTGTTTCTCCAGTGACTGGATTTTCTTGTCCTGGTTGCTGATGGTGGTCTGGAACGCATTGAGCTCCTCGGTGTCTATATCCAGAGGCAGCGCCCAGTTTACTCTCTGCAGGAAATCACCCAGGATGTTCATATAGTTGGTGAACGCATCGTAAGGTGACTCATATATTCCGCGATCCATTGACACCGCGTTGTTCTTGGTTGTCATAAAGCGGAAGTTGTTGCTTGCCTGCAGGTAATCCCAGTCCTGCAACAAATGGCGGTCCTTGCTCAGGATAACGCGCTCACCTATTGAATAGAGTTTGTCAAATGCCTCACGCTGCATCACGTTGCCAAGCCAGCAACTGATGTCACGCTCCTCATCGTTCCATGACATGGGGTAAGGAACCTCTATCTCCGACACTGACTTGTGAGTCTTAATAACCTCCGATGGAGTCTGGAAACCAATACCCAGTTTCTTGGCTGCCTTGGGCAGGTTGTAGATAAAGTCAAGAATGTTGGAACTCAACGGCTGGTAGATACCCAGGGCGCACAGTTCCATAAAGATATTGAAAACACCGTCCTCCTCGGGGCTCTGTGCAATCCAGTCCATGTACTTGTCGGCCATAAGCGGGTATGCCTCCCATGAGGGGTTAGAGAACCTGAGGCTTATGTCATCGGACAGTTTATAGTCACGGGTAAACACCTTGAGATTGGGGTTCTGTACGCAATGGTACAGGTAGTGGGGACTCTTCCATCCCAGGATATGCTTGGCACCCTCGGTGAGTATTCCCTTGAATCCCATATCGGCCACCAGACCTCCTATCTCATCGTCATAGATGAGGCTGGAGTTGCGGAACACCTTGGGTTTCTGGCCAAAGAGCTGGTTGATCTTATCCACCTGACGCTTAACCTCGTCGCGGAATGACTGCTCGCCGTTGGGGGCAAGTGATGCCAGACCGTGTGAGTAAGGCTCGGCTATGAACTCCACGCAGCCGGTTTCACTGAGTTCCTGCAGCAGGTCTATTACCTGCGGCGCATAACGCTCCAACTGCTCCAGACCTACGCCCGACAGTGAGAGAGCCACCTTGAATGCGCCCTCGCTCTCGCGGGCCATCTTTATCAGAGTCTTCAGAGCCGGGATATATGAGTTCTCGGCAATGTTCGTTATGCTGGTTTCATTGGCATAGTCATCATAATAGTAATGATCTGTGCCGATATCAAAGAAACGGTAACGCTTGAGATGGATTATCTGATGAATCTCAAAATACAGACAGATTGTTTTCATATCTTGTTTTCCTTTTTATTCTACTTTCATTTAATGCCCAGCAGTTTCCTGTAGCGTGCCAGAATACGCTCTCCCACCTTATCCCAGGTGATTGCATCGACCTCCTTTTTACCCTCGGTCTTGAGATACTCGTACAATGCCGGGTAGTTGCAGATGGAGTAGATGGCATCGGCCATTGCGTGAATGTCCCAATAGTCAACCTTGATGCACTTGTCCAGGATCTCGGCGCAACCCGACTGTTTGGATATGATGGTTGGAACCTCACACTGCATTGCCTCAAGAGGTGAAATGCCAAAGGGTTCCGATACCGAAGGCATTATATACACATCGCTTGCCTTGAGGCATTCGTACACCTGCTTGCCTTTCATGAATCCCGGGAAATGGAAACGGTCGGCAATGCCGCGCTCCGCAGCCAGGGTTATCATGGCGTTCATCATGTCACCGCTTCCGGCCATGCAGAAACGGATGTCGCGGGTACGCTTTAGAACCAGTGCGGCAGCCTCGACAAAATACTCGGGACCCTTCTGCATGGTTATTCGGCCCAGGAATGTGACCACCTTCTCATGCGGTTTCTTCTGGGGTACTATATCCTGGATCTCCTGCGGCAGGGGCTCCACTGCATTATGCATGGTGGATACCTTGCGCGGATCCTGATGATACTTGTTGATGACGGTCTGGCGGGTCAGTTCACTTACACACATGATGTGGTCGGCATAGTCCATACCGTTCTTCTCGATGGCATAGACGGTGGGGTTCACATTACCACGGCTGCGGTCAAAATCAGTTGCGTGAACGTGTATGACCAGAGGTTTGCCGCTCACCTGCTTGGCGTGTATGCCTGCTGGATATGTGAGCCAGTCATGAGAGTGGATTATGTCAAACTCCTCCGTGCGGGCCACTACTCCGGCCACAATCGAGTAGTTGTTGATCTCCTCATGCAGGTTGTCCGGATATCGGCCGGAGAACTCTATACATCCCAGGTCATTGGTGTACAGATTGTTGAAATCGGCATAGATATGGTCACGGAAACGGTAGTAATCATCGGCATTCATCCACGGATAACGCTGCTGGAGCACGCCCTTGTCGGGGTCTCTCCACACCACGGGAACAGTGTTCATACCTACTATCTTCATGAAACTCTGATCCTCGTCGCCCCATGGCTTGGGCAGGCAGAACGTAATGTCCACGTTCCCCTGATTTGCCAGTCCTCTTGTCAATCCGAAACTGGCCGTTCCCAATCCTCCAAGGATATGGGGCGGAAACTCCCAGCCGAACATCAGTACCTTCATATCTCGAGTTTATTTATTGAAATTCATTAATCATCTTTATAGTCCTCAGTATCTCGGCCACGTTCATGGCGAACGATACGGCGCCGCGGCCCTTGAACGGCGGGTTGCCGTCAAAGAGTTCGGGCAGTGAGCCGATGCAGTGCGATGTCATCTCATCCTCATAACCTATCATCTGACGCTCCACGAATGAGAGTCCGCTCATCTTGAACACCTTGAGGTAAGCCTCAAAGTAGAATCCTGCCAGCCAGGGCCATGCGGTACCCTGATGGTAGGCATAGTCACGCTCACGCTGCGGTCCCACATAGTTGGGGTTGTAGCCCAGGCTCTTGGGGCTGAGTGAACGCAGGCCCTTGGGGGTAAGCAACTCTTTGGTCACTATATCCACAACTGCCTTCTGCTGCTTGAGGTCCAGCGGAGAATAATCCAGGGCCACGGCGAATATCTGGTTGGGGCGGACACTCCAGTCAGGGGCATCCTTATCCACAAAATCATACAGGTAGCCGTACTGGTTCAGGAACGTCTTGACGAACGACTTGCCTGCATTGGCGGCCAGAGTCTCCAGACGCTTTGCGTAATCGGCCTTACCGTACTGCTTGCTCAGATCGGCCACGAACATCAGGGCGTTATACCAGAGGGCATTGATTTCAACCACATAACCGGTACGCGGAATTACGGGAACACCGTTGGCGGTTGAGTTCATCCATGTGGCGGCTTTCTCCTTTCCGTTTATATGAACCAGACCGTTGCTGTGCAGGAAGAAGTTGTAGTGGCGGTTGTGGCGCAGGAAATCCATGATCTCCGTCAGCAGTTTGCCGTACTTGTCCCATGCCTGCTGGGCCGATGTCGCCTTGGCATACTGCTGGATGGCCCAGACTGCCCACAACAACACATCGGGATGCTCTATCTCATAAATCTGCAGTTTTGAAGGAACACCCTTGATGAAGTTGCGAATGGCCTCCGATGCAGTGAACATGACGCTCTCAAACTCGCTGATCTCCTTGATGGAAAGAGTCAGACCGGGCAGAGAGACAAACATGTCACGTGCGCGGCACTTGAACCAGGGATAACCGGCCAGTATATAATGGTGACCGTCCACCTTGTTATGGAACTGGTGTGCGGCGTTCTTGAGGCAGTGATAGAAATTGTCTCGCGGGGTACGTTCATTGGCCTCGACTGTGAATGTGCGTTTGAGTCCCTTGGTGCTGACCTCCTTGATACCGGCCGAGAAGACTATGCTCTCACCTTTCTTGATGGGCATTTCAAAGTAACCGGGTACATAAAGGTCCTCATTGAACTCATAACCGCGCTCCAACTCCTTGGAGTACTCAAACTTGCGGTACCAGTCGGGACGGAACACAAACTCACCCTTCTTGCTGAACTGCATGAACAACTCGGGGTAGCCGGGATACATTGAGGTGGCTATGCCGTTCTCAACCTCACGGTACTCGCGGCTGGCGTTGCTGTTCTCATGAGTGAACTGGCGCACGCTGCGGAATGCCAGGAACGGCTGGAAACGCAGTGTGGTCTCGGAGTGGCAGTCCATGAGCGTATATCGTATAAGTATGCGGTTTTCGTTGTGCTCAAAGAGTTTCTCCTTCTTGAGCAGAACGCCGCCCACGCGATATATGGTGGTAGGCACCTTGTCACAGTTGAATTCACGTATGTATTTGTGACCTTTAGGACTGAAATTATAACCCCAATACTGATGCAGACCCAGGTTGAACTCGGCACCATGCTGAATCACAGTTTCATCCAATGAGGACAGCAGAACATGGTTTTCATCGTCAAGTTCGGGCAGAGGCACGACCAGAAGACCATGGTACTTGCGGGTGTTGCAGTCAACTATCGTGGTGCAGTGGTATGCACCTGAACGGTTGGTCCGCAGAATCTCCCTTGGAAGCGTCTCTTCCAAATTGGTCATCAAGGTCTTTTCAAAACGCAGATAGCTCATCGTTTTTGTATAAATACTTATTTTACATCCAATACTTCTGCAAATAAATGCAAAATATTAGTCCTTTCTTAAAATTAGATAACACAAATATAGATACAAAAAGCATTAATTGATAACTTTGCGCAACAAAAAATCCGATTGTAAAGAAAATCGACAAAATATGAACAGGATTGTATCCAAACAACAGTTTTCAGAGAATGTATTCAAGTTTGAAGTTGAGGCTCCGCTGATTGCCAAGTCACGCAGGGCAGGTCATTTTGTAATCATCCGCATCGGTGAGAAGGGTGAGCGTATTCCGCTTACAATCGCTGATTCCGATGTCAAGCGCGGCACCATCACCCTGGTTGTACAGCGCATCGGCCTTTCAACCAACCGTCTCTGCAAACTTGAGGCAGGCGATATGATCACTGACGTGGTAGGTCCTCTGGGCCAGGCCACACACATTGAAAAATTCGGTACAGTACTCTGCGCCGGCGGTGGTGTGGGTACCGCTCCCATGCTCCCCATCATCAAGGCTTTGAAGGAGGCCGGCAACAAGGTTATTGCAGTTCTTGCAGGCCGTACCAAGGAACTTATCATACTGGAGGATGAGGTACGCAAGTATGCCGATGAGACCATCATCATGACCGATGACGGATCATACGGAAACAAGGGTGTGGTAACCGTAGGTATGGAAGAGGTAATCAACCGCGAGAAGGTTGACAAGTGCTTTGCCATCGGCCCCGCCATCATGATGAAGTTCTGCTGCCTGCTCACTCAGAAATACAATATCTCTACCGATGTTTCACTCAACACAATCATGGTGGACGGTACCGGTATGTGCGGTGCCTGCCGTGTAAGCGTTGGCGGCAAGACCAAGTTCGTTTGCGTAGACGGACCTGAGTTCGATGGCCACGAGGTTGACTGGGACGGTATGATGAAGCGTATGGGTGCCTTCAAGGAGACCGAGCGCGAGGAGATGAAGAAACTTGAGGAGAGTGTTGCAGCCGCAGCACCCGCTGCAAAGGAGGAGTGCAGCTGCGGTGGTGCCAAGGCTAAGGCTGAGGTTGAGCCCATCGAGGTTCTGACCGACCGCAACGCACAGTGGAGAGTTGACCTGCGCGCCACCATGAAACCTAAGGACCGCACCGCCATCGAGCGCTGCGTGATGAACGAGCTGGCACCTGACTACCGTCGTCACAGCCGCAAGGAGGAGGTTAACCAGGGTCTGACCGAGGAGCAGGCTCTGCTGGAGGCCAAGCGCTGCCTTGACTGCGCCAACCCGTCCTGCATGGAGGGCTGCCCCGTAAACATAGAGATTCCTTCATTCATCAAGAATATTGAGCGCGGAAACTACCTGGCTGCTGCCAAGGTGCTCAAGCACACCAGCGCCCTGCCCGCCGTCTGCGGCCGCGTATGCCCGCAGGAGAAGCAGTGCGAGAGTAAGTGCATACACCTCAAGATGGGCAAGAAGCCTGTTGCCATAGGTTATCTGGAGCGCTTTGCTGCCGATTACGAGCGTGAGAGCGGCAACATATCGGTACCTGAGGTTGCAGCACCCAACGGCAAGAAGATAGCCGTTATCGGCTCAGGTCCTTCGGGCCTGTCATTCGCCGGCGATATGGCCAAGCTTGGTTATGATGTAACAGTATTTGAGGCTCTGCACGAGATTGGCGGTGTGCTCAAGTACGGTATCCCCGAGTTCCGTCTGCCTAACAAGATCGTTGACGTGGAGATTGAGAACCTGCAGAAGATGGGTGTAAAGTTCGTAAAGGACTGCATCGTAGGCAAGACCATCAAGGTAAGCGAACTTGAGGCTGAAGGTTACAAGGGCATATTCGTAGGCTCAGGTGCCGGTCTGCCCAATTTCATGAACATTGAGGGTGAGAACCTTATCAATATAATGTCATCAAACGAGTATCTGACCCGCGTCAACCTGATGGATGCCGCAAGCAAGGAGTCCGATACCCCCGTAACATTCGGTAAGAAGATGATGATCGTTGGTGGCGGTAACACCGCTATGGACTCTGTACGCACTGCTCTGCGTCTTGGTGCCGAGCGCGCCATGATCGTATACCGCCGCAGCGAGGAGGAGATGCCCGCACGTCTGGAGGAGGTAAAGCACGCCAAGGAGGAAGGTGTAGAGTTCATGACCCTGCACAACCCCATCCGCTACATCGGCGATGAGAACGGTCGCGTAAAGCAGGCCGTCCTGGAGAAGATGGAGCTTGGTGAGCCCGATGCAAGCGGCCGCCGCAGCCCGGTTCCCACCGGCGAGACCATCACAATCGATGTAGATATGGTTATCGTTGCTGTAGGCGTATCCCCCAACCCCATCGTACCCAAGTCAATCGAGGGCTTGGAGCTGGGCCGCAAGAACACCATCGCCGTAAACGACAACATGCAGTCATCAATACCCACAATCTTTGCAGGTGGTGATATTGTACGTGGCGGTGCTACCGTAATCCTGGCCATGGGTGACGGCCGCAAGGCAGCCGCCAGCATGCATGAATCTCTTTCCAAGTAATTGAGAATTGTGAGATATAAAAAAGCCTTGCGAGATTTCGCAGGGCTTTTTTCATGTCACCAACGGGCTTCTTGAGGCTTTTTGTTTTTTCATATAATAACAATATCTTTGCGTTATCTAATACTAGGAGGTTCCACTTAACATCTTTTTTTGATGGAACACCCCTTGTTTTTGACCATTGTTTAACCAATTAACTACTTGTTTGTATCATGAAACAAAACGAGACCATGAGTGAGAATGAATTGCGACAGGCAATTAATGCCGCAGAGTTTAATGTAACTTTCATCGACCTAAAGCGGGATTTTGCGTTTAAATGGGCCTTTGGCACAGAAGGACATGAAGACCTGCTTCTTATGCTGGTAGACAGTATCTTGCCCGAAAAACACATCCAAAGTGTTTCGTTGGGCGCTCAGGAGCAAGAACCCGATCGCGAGGATGCACAAAGCGGGATATATGACATTTACTGCGAAACCGATGATGGTTCATCTCTAACTATCGAGATGCAGGTCTGTCCGCAAATGGATTTTAATGACCGTATGGTTTTTTATTCCAGTTTTCCTATTCGAAATAGGGTTGGAAAAGGTTCTCAGGGGAAGTATTCTTCACAGACTCGATATAAGTTGCCTCCTATTTACATGATAGGGATTCTTGATTTTGAGTTATCGGGCATCGGCCAAAATGATAAGACAATCAGGCATTTCAGTATTAGGGAGGATGAAGGCAACAATGAACAGTTTACAGACAGTATTCACTTTGTTACAGTCGAACTGCCTAAGTTCAATAAGAGCTGCACTGAGCTTGACAGTAAGCAGGATTATATGCTGTATGCTATCAAGAATGCAGGAATGATGAAAGAGATACCGCAAGAATTTATGGGTAAAGGTTTTGATAAATTGTTTGAAGTGTGTAGTTTTGCCAGTATGACAGAGGATATGCAGATGAAATATGTCCGTAAGGTGATGGCCGAATGGGATCGCGAGGGTCAACTCGCTACCGCCATCATGACCGGAGAGGCGCGCGGTGAGGCCAAGGGTATATCCAATACTGCTAAAGCTATGAAAGCAGAAGGTATTCCCATTGATGTCATCTCAAAATGCACAGGGCTTTCTATTGAAGAAATTGCCTCGTTATAAGAAAAAGGGGGTGACTAAAAAGTAGTCATCCTCTTTTTTTGTTTGACCAAAGACATCTTCGTTTTGTGGTTGGAATATAAAAAATGGCTATTCTTTTGAATATCAAAGGAATAGCCATTGTTGTTTGGCTAATTATTTGTAT
>JAZSLV010000012.1:0-6105 GCA_045535555.1 Bacteroidaceae bacterium
CTCTTTGCGTCATTTTTAGCTCGTTTGGGATCAGAAGCCGCCGCCAAAGCCGCCACCGCCGCCGAATCCACCGGCACCGCCGCCAAATCCGCCGAAGTCGGATCGTAGCCATGTCGTTCTGTGAGCCAAGGAGTTGAATACAAATTTTGTCTTCCTAAGACCGCTTGGCCTCCGACTTGGTCGTTTCTCTTTGCGTCATTTTTAGCTCGTTTGGGATCAGAAGCCGCCGCCAAAGCCGCCACCGCCGCCGAATCCACCGGCACCGCCGCCAAATCCGCCGCCTCCGCCGAAGCCGCCGCCACCAAAGTCACCGCCGCCCATGCCGCCGCCGAAGCCGCCCATGCCTGCGCCGCCGCCAAAGTTCATCTGCATCTCCTCTACCTTATAATCGGCTGGGAGTTCAAACAGTGCGGGGTCAACATCGGTCTCCTCAAGTTTCTCAACGGTCTGGCCCATTGTGCCGTAATCGGTAACGGTCTCTGACTTCATGGTCAGGTTCTTGTATATCCACAGAGTCATCTGAGTCTGATAACCCTGGTTGCTCTGGGTTACGGAGTACATCTTGCACATTACGCCTGCAACTTCCTCCTCACCTAACTCCTTGATCTTATTCTTCTTAATAGTCTTTGCATCCAGGTTTTCCCAATCGAACATAGGAGTGGTCTGGGCACCCATGCCCATGCCGCCCATCATACCCATGCCCATGCCACGGCCACCGCCGCCCTGACCGCCACGACGTCCGCCGAATGACGGCATCTTTGTGGCCGATTTCTCTGCGTCGTTGATCTGGTAGTTATCCTCGCCGATAGCCAGTGAACGGGTTGTTCCGGCCTCACCGCGGGTTGTAACGGTTACGGTCTTCTTACCGTAATCATCAAAATAAATCTTGGTAACCATCTGGCTGGGGTCAAAGTTCATCTGACGCTGACCGCCCTGACCGCGCTGACCACCCTGGCCGCGCTGACCGCCCTGAGGAGCACCCTGGGGACGCTGGCCGCCGCCAAACTGGCCGCCGCCCATGCCACCGCCAAAGCCTGCGCCACCGCCCATGCCCTGGAACTGGCCCATATTGTTAGCCATTGTTATAACACCTGATTTGATGCCAAGTGTAGGCTCAGCAGGCTGCTGCTTATCCTTCTTGGCCGCATTTACTGAAAGGCTCACTGCCGCAAGCATCATAGCGGCAACCATAAGTTTTCTCATTTGCATTCTATTGTTTAAGGTTTATACTTTGATTCTTTAAACATATATAAGGTTTAATGCCCGAAGTTAAAACGGAACCGTCCCCAATGGTATCATTCAGCGAGCTTTGCCTTGGCCGATCCCACCTTGAACTTGATATCCATCTGCACGATTTTGCGCGCGTTGTCATCGGTAATATAGATGGTAAGGATGTCGCGGAACTTGTTCTTTCCCTTCTCCATATAAGGCTCCACGAGTTTGAATACCAGGCAGTTATACTTTTTGCCCGATAACTTCACCGTCTCCTTGCCCTGATAAATCAGACACTCGTCCAGGATCTCGGCCGCATCCACCAGACGGAAGTCGATGTGCTGCCCCTCCTTCATGCCCGATGTGTTCATGGCGCGGGCGTAACCCATCACGCTCACCATATCGTACACCGCAGTGCGACTACTCTCGGTGCGCTCCTTTACGCGTCCGTCCATATAGTTCTTGCGCATCTGCGCCTTGCAGAGTCCGTCCTGAGCGTACGTGTATCGGGCCGTCTCGGTATAAACGTCACCGCCCTCGTTGCACGATTTGCGGAAGTATACCGGGCGCACGTTATCGGCCTCAAGATATGTCGTGAGCGTATCATTCATGCTGAAAATCTTCTCTGCAGCGCTCGTAGTGCGCGCAATCAGGTCCATCCGGACCACCTTGCGGCCCTCAAAAGTAGTGTTTCGGGTAATGAATCTTGCCTCGCCCGCCTTTATCGGTCCTATATGGAGAGAATACTTCAGCGTCTCGTTCTTCCAAGTCTGCTGACCCAGCGCCATCCCGCTCACCATCAGCATCAAACCCACAATAGTAACCCACCTTTTCATAAATCAATCATTTCAGGTTCCTACATATAAGATTCCCATTTCCCCGCAAAGTTAAAAACACTCCCGCACCCCCACCACCCCCTCACCCCCTGACCTTAGGGAACTGTAGCGCATGTGGGGCCATTTTCTTCCCCAAGGTGAGCCGGAAATACGTTCGTACCTGCGTTACCCCCTCACCTTAGGGAGCCGTAGCGCACGTAGAGCCATTTTTCTCCCTAAGGTGTGCGGGAAAATAATATTCTGCGTATCTTTACACAAAACTAAGTGACCTATGTTATTTGATAAACTGACTTATACGAGCCGCCGCGCTGAACTGAGAGAGAAAGTGGGCAGCGGCCTGATCATCCTTCTGGGCAACAACAACGCCCCGTGTAACTATCCCGCCAACGGCTACACCTTCCGTCAGGACAGCTCGTTCCTGTACTTCACCGGCCAGGACCGCGACGCATTGGCGCTCGTGATCGATGCCGACAACGGCAACGAATGGCTTCTGGGCGATGACATTGATATTGAGGACATTATCTGGACCGGATTCGTCCCGTCGGTGGCCGATTTGGCCGCGGAATGCGGAATAGCCAACAGCGCCCCGTTCTCCAAACTGTCCGAAATGGTGGCCGATGCCCGCAAACTGGGCCGAAAAATACATTTCCTGCCCCCCTACCGCCACGACCACATGATCCTGTTGTCCGATATGCTCGGCATTCACCCGCTGAAGACCCGCGATGCCGCATCGGTCCCCCTTATAAAAGCGGTGGTAAGCATGCGTTCAATCAAATCGGCCGCCGAGATTGAGGAGATTGAGCGCGCCATGGCCATCGGCTACCAGATGCACACCGCTGCAATGAAGCATTGCAAGCCGGGCGTGACCGAGAAGTCCATCGGAGGCATAATGGAGGGAATAGCAATGAGTTACGGTGCCAAAGTATCATTCAGCAGCATAGTCTCCATGCACGGCGAAATCTTCCACGGTGACCCGTCGCTCAAGCCTCTTGAACCCGGCCGTCTGCTCCTGGTCGATGCCGGCGCCGAGACCGTGAACAACTACTGCAGCGACAACACCCGTACAATGCCCATCAGCGGCAAATTCACACAGAAACAGCGCGATATCTACTCAATTGTGGAGGCCTGCCACGACCTTGTGATTGAAAAGGCCCGCCCCGACATGAAATGGATGGACATGCACCTGGACGTATGCCGCCTCATGACAGACCGCCTGAAAGACCTTGGCCTGATGAAGGGCAATACCGATGATGCCGTAGCCGCCGGAGCGCACGCCATGTTCCTGCAGCACGGTCTGGGCCACATGATGGGAATGGACGTGCACGATATGGAAGGCCTGGGCCAGATCTACGTAGGTTTTGACGATGAGGTCCGCCCCAGCACCCAGTTCGGCACCAACTGCCTGCGCTGCGGCCGCCGTCTCCAGCCCGGTTTCGTAATGACCGATGAGCCCGGCATCTACTTCATCCCCGCCCTCATCGACAAATGGAAGGCCGAAAAGATGCACACCGACTTCCTCAACTACGATGCAATAGAGCAGTACCGCGACTTCGGAGGAATCCGCCTCGAGGACGACATCCTAATCACCCCCACCGGCTGCCGAGTCTTAGGAGCCGACATCATCCCCTACCATCCCGATGATGTGGAGGCTTTCATGAAATGATACAAAAGGGGACAGTCCCCTTTTGTATCATTTTTTACTGCAGCAGTCCTTCATGGAGCAACCACAGCAGGAGTCTCCTTTCTTGCGTTTCTTTATTGAGCCGATGACCGCTGCTACTACAAGAGCGGTAATGACGATGATTGCTATAATTGTGGAAGCATTCATAGTACGGCCGATGCAATTAAGTAGCCAAGCCAGGAAACAACCCAGGCAATGGCGCACTGGAATATAACAACGTAGATGGCCCACTTGTCACCAAGCTCGCGGCGGATGCTGCTGATGGCGGCAACGCAGGGCGTGTACAACAGGCTGAATATCAGCATCGGAACGGCAGTGACAACAGTCAGCGACTCGGTCACGCCAAGCACCTCCATCGTAGCAACCACGCTCTCCTTAGCCAGGAATCCGCTCACAAAAGAGGTAACGATTCGCCAGTCACCCAGACCCAGCGGGCGGAACAGCGGCTCCAGCACACCTGCAACCCAGGCCATCATAGAGCCCTCGCCCTCCTCAACCATGTTGAATCGGAAATCAAACGTCTGCAGCAGCCAGATAACGATAGTGGCCACAAAGATTACGGTGAACGCACGCTGAACAAAATCCTTGGTCTTGTCCCAGAGCAGATGGCTCACGTTCTTGAGTCCCGGCATGCGGTAATTGGGCAGCTCCATAACAAACGGCGCAGCCACGTAATTCTTGCGGAACAGCTTGGTAACGAGCGCAACAAGAACGCCCACAAGTATTGAAAGCAGGTACAGACCGGCCAGAATCAGACCGCCCTTACCCGGAAAGAATGCATTGGTAAAGAAACCGTAAATAGGAATCTTGGCGCTGCAGCTCATAAACGGAGTAAGCAGTATGGTCAGCTTACGGTCACGGGCCGATGGCAACGTCCTGGTAGCCATCACAGCCGGAACCGAACAGCCAAAACCTATGAGCAGAGGCACTATGGAACGTCCGGAGAGTCCCAGTTTACGCAGCAGCTTATCGGTCACAAAGGCAATACGTGCCATATAACCGCTGTCCTCAATCAGACTCAGGAAGAAGAACAGGATTATAATAATAGGTACAAAGCTGAGCACGCTTCCCACGCCGCCAAAAATACCGTCCTCAACCAGTGAAACTATTGCCGGACTGACATCGGCCTTCTCTAATCCGGCCACGCAAATGCCTGCCAGCCACTGGATTCCCTGATCCAGCCAGTCCTGCAGCGGTGCGCCCAGAACATCGATCGAGAGCCAGATAACCAGGCACATCACAACCAGGAAAATCGGAATTGCAGTCCATCGGCCCGTCAACACCTTATCTATCTTGCGGCTCCTGACATACTCCCTGCTCTTTTGCGGCTTGACCACCGTCTGTGAGCACAGGCGCTCTATGAATGAGAAACGCATATCTGCAATGGCGGCCGCGCGGTCCATGCCACGCTCCTCCTCCATCTGCAGAATTATATGTTCCATGGTCTCTTTCTCGTTCTGTGTAAGTTGCAATGCCTCAAGCACTTGAGCATCGCCCTCGGCTAGCTTGCCGGCTGCGAATCGGGCCGGAATGCCCGCGCGCTCGGTGTGGTCCTCAACCAGATGCATTATGCTATGCAGGCAGCGGTGAACAGCGCCGCCGTGATCATCCTTTGTGCAGAAATCGGTCCTAGCCGGAACCTCCTGATACTCAGCCACATGTATAGCGTGCTCCACCAGCTCCTTGATACCCTCGCCCTTTGCGGCCGATATCGGCACCACCGGAATACCCAGAATGCGCTCCATCTCGTTGACGCGGACCGATCCGCCGTTACCCGTCAGCTCATCCATCATATTGAGAGCCAGCACCATAGGCACGCCCAGTTCCATGAGCTGAACCGTCAGATACAGGTTGCGCTCAATGTTGGTGGCATCCACTATATTGATAATGCAGTTAGGCTTCTGCTCAATGATAAACTGGCGCGAAACCGTCTCCTCCTGAGTGTAGGGCGACAGCGAATATATACCCGGCAGATCCGTCACAAGCGTATTCGGATAACCCTTTATCTGTCCGTCCTTTCGGTCCACCGTCACACCCGGGAAATTACCCACGTGCTGATTGGAACCCGTAAGCTGATTAAACAAGGTAGTCTTGCCGCAGTTCTGCTGTCCTGCCAGCGCAAACCTCAACGTGGTGCCCTTAGGCAGAGCATTCTCATGAGTAGGATCATGGTACTTACCGGCCTCACCCAAACCCGGATGCGAGTTATGCTCATGAAGCGTCAGATTGTAGCCAAAGTCAGCAGTACCATTGGGGACGGTTCCGTTTGGTACCGTTTCGGGCAAAACGGTAAACTCGGTGGCCAAGCGGTCTTAGGAAGACAAAATTTGTATTCAACTCCTTGGCTCACAGAACGACATGGCTACGATCCGACTT
>JAZSLV010000011.1:0-45666 GCA_045535555.1 Bacteroidaceae bacterium
CCCTTGGACATACTCGCAATGAGTACGCCCGTCGTACTACTTGTCTGTATGAAATCGTATCAAAGATCGTTCTTGCGCGCTGTTCCTTTCGGAAAGCGGATGCAAAGGTAGACGTTCTTACATTACCCACCAAACAAAAACGCAACTTTTTTCCTGAATTTTTTGTTAATAAATATAACTTGCTGAATATGACCACAGACAATAAAATAAAAGAGGTGCAGCCTTACGGTTGCACCTCTTTTATTTACGCGTACGTATATATTACTCTGCAGCGGGAGCTTCAGCAGCAGGAGCCTCCTCTACGGGAGCCTCAGCAGCAGGAGCAGCAGCCTTCTCAGCAGCCGGCTTACGTGAACGACGGGTCTTAGCGGCCTTCTTCACGGTCTTAGCCATGTTCTCATCGTAATCTACGAACTCGATGAAAGCCATCTCTGTAGCATCGCTCTTGCGGATACCCAACTTGATGATACGCAGATAGCCACCGGGACGATCTGCAATCTTCTGTGAAATCTCCTTGAAGAGTTCGGTTACAGCCTCCTTGTTCTGAAGATAGCTGAATACAACACGACGTGAGTTGGTATCGTCCTTCTTAGCGCGGTTGATGATAGGTTCAGCATATACACGCAGTGCCTTAGCCTTTGCCAAAGTAGTCTCGATTCTCTTATGCATGATAAGAGAGATGGTCATGTTGGCCAGCATCGAATTCCTGTGAGCGGCTTTACGGCTCAGGTGATTGAATTTCTTATTATGTCTCATTGTTAATCTTTGTCTAATTTATACCTTGAAATATCGGTTCCAAATGAAAGATTCAAGCTTTCCAACAGATCATCGAGTTCAGTGAGAGACTTCTTACCGAAGTTGCGGAACTTAAGCAGGTCAGTCTTATTGTACTGAACGAGATCACCCAATGTCTCAACATCGGCAGCCTTAAGGCAGTTGAGAGCACGTACTGACAGGTTCATATCAGCGAGCTTGGTCTTAAGCAGCTGACGCATGTGCAGTACCTCCTCATCAAACTCCTCATTGCCGTCAAGATCTACATTCTCAATGGTAATCTTATCATCTGAGAAGAGCATGAAGTGGTAGATAAGAATCTTAGCTGCCTCCTTCAAAGCATCCTTGGGATGAATGGATCCATCGGTAGTAATCTCAAGAACAAGCTTGTCATAGTCAGTCTTCTGCTCAACGCGGTAAGGCTCTACAACATACTTGACGTTGCGGATCGGGGTATAGATAGAATCGATTGGAATAGTATTAACCTCTGTGCAGAACTCCTTGTTCTCATCGGCAGGAACGTATCCGCGTCCCTTGTTGATAGAAATTTCAATCTGCATTGAGGCCTTTGAATCAAGATGGCAAATGACCAGTTCAGGATTCAACACCTCGAAACCAGTGAGACATTTACCTATATCACCGGCTTTGAACTCCTTGGTATTCTCAACCTTGATGGTGACTGTTTCGCTCTCATACTCTTCTACGATCTGCTTGAAGCGAACCTGCTTGAGGTTAAGGATTATATTAGTAACATCCTCCTTAACGCCAGGAATGGTAGCGAATTCATGCTCGACACCCTCTATCTTGATGGTATTGATGGCAAAACCCTCAAGAGTAGAGAGAAGGATACGACGAAGAGCGTTTCCAATGGTGATTCCGAATCCGGGCTCAAGAGGACGGAATTCGAACTTGCCGAACTTGGAATCGGCCTCCACCATTATAACCTTATCAGGTTTTTGAAATGCTAATATTGCCATTTACCTCTTATTTTTTATTTAGAATACAATTCAACGATCAGCTGTTCCTTGATGTTCTCAGGAATATCCTCTCTTTCAGGTTTGTGGAGGAACTTGCCGGCCTTAGCCTGCTCATCCCACTCAATCCATGCATACTTGGCGTGGTTGAAACCTGCCAATGAATCAGAGATTACCTCAAGTGACTTGGAGCGCTCGCGTACACCTACAATCTGACCGGGCTTAACCTGGTATGAAGGAATATTGAGTACCTTACCGTCAACTGTGATGTGTCTGTGGCTTACCAACTGACGTGCAGCAGCACGTGTAGGAGCAATACCAAGACGGAACACTACGTTGTCAAGACGAGACTCAAGAGCCTGCAGCAGGTTTACACCAGTGATACCGCTCTCGCGTGATGCCTTGTCAAACATATTGCGGAACTGCTTCTCAAGAACGCCATAGGTATATTTAGCTTTCTGCTTCTCAGCAAGCATGACGCCATACTCAGAAGTCTTGCGGCGACGGCTGTTACCGTGCTGACCGGGAGCATACTTTCTCTTCTCGAAAGCCTTGTCTGCTCCATAAATTGCTTCGCCGAACTTACGGGCGATACGGGTTTTAGGTCCAGTATATCTAGCCATAATTTACATCGTTTTAAAATTAAACTCTTCTTCTCTTCGGCGGACGGCAACCGTTATGCGGCAGCGGAGTCACGTCAATGATCTCTATAACTTCAATACCGGCACCATGCACGGCACGGATGGCTGATTCACGGCCATTTCCCGGGCCTTTTACGTATGCCTTAACCTTTCTCAGGCCAAGGTCGTAAGCTACCTTTGAGCAATCCTCGGCTGCCATCTGGGCTGCATAAGGAGTGTTCTTCTTGGAACCACGGAAACCCATCTTGCCTGCTGATGACCATGAAATTACCTGGCCCTCACTGTTAGCAAGAGTAACAATGATGTTGTTGAAGGATGAATGTACGTGCAACTGTCCCATTGCATCTACCTTCACATTTCTCTTCTTAGCTGCAACTGTTTTCTTTGCCATAGTTCAATTATTTAGTAGCCTTTTTCTTGTTAGCAACAGTCTTCTTGCGACCCTTACGTGTACGGGCGTTGTTCTTTGTACTCTGACCACGTACAGGAAGTCCGATACGATGACGGATACCACGATAACAACCGATATCCATCAAACGCTTGATGTTCAGCTGAACCTCACTGCGGAGGTCGCCCTCTACCTTATACTCTGCACCAATAACCTCACGGATGCGGGCCGCCATATCGTCAGTCCAATCCTGAGCCTTGATGTCTTTATCCACACCAGCTTTGGCCAAAATCTTGGCTGCGCTGCTGCGACCAATACCAAAAATGTAGGTTAACGCGATTTCACCCCTTTTGTTCTGCGGGATGTCAACGCCTGCGATTCTTATTGCCATATATTAATTTGTTTGTTTACTCGAAATTATCCCTGACGCAGTTTCATCTTGGGATTCTTCTTGTTGATTAAATACAAACGTCCCTTGCGACGAACAATCTTGCAGTCGGCTGAACGCTTCTTCAATGAAACTCTAACTTTCATATTCTTATGTTTTATTTGTACCTGAATACTATCCTACCCTTGGTCAGATCATACGGGGACATCTCCACCTTAACCTTGTCACCAGGAAGGATCTTGATGAAATGCATTCTCATCTTACCGGAAATATGACCGGTAATCTCGTGTCCGTTCTCCAGCTGGATGCGGAACATTGCGTTGGACAATGCCTCAACGATTGTTCCGTCCTGTTCTATTGCGGATTGCTTTGCCATATTAAAATTCTTTATCTCCTAAAACTTCTGCAATATAGTCAAATGAGGAGAGGATCTCAGCCTTACCGTTGCATATCGCAATGGTGTGCTCAAAATGAGCGGCGGGCTTGTGGTCACGAGTGCGTACACTCCAACCGTCGTTCTCCATATAGACCCTTCTGTCTCCCAGAGTAATCATGGGCTCGATGGCTATGCACATGCCCTTCTTGAGCTGTGTGCCGTAACCGCGACGACCATAATTGGGAACACAAGGATCTTCGTGCATTTCGCGGCCTATGCCGTGTCCGACGAATTCGCGGACAACGCCATATCCGTGACCTTCACAGTGAGACTGAACGGCATAACCTATATCACCAAGGCGTTTGCCGGCTACAGCCTGCTCAATTCCGAGATAGAGTGACTCCTTAGTAACTTTAAGTAGTTCACGAACCTCGGGAGCTATCTCACCTACAGCAAAAGTGTAGGCTGAATCACCGTTGAAGCCGTTAAGCAGTGTTCCACAGTCCACCGAAACGATGTCACCCTCTTTAAGGGGTTCATCGTTCGGGATTCCGTGTACTACCATTTCATTGACTGATGTGCAGAGAGCTGCCGGGAAAGGAACATCATCCTGGTTGGGATAACCCTTGAAAGTAGGTTCAGCCCCGTTATCGCGGATGAATTCCTCTGCGACACGCGTCAGCTCGTTGGTGGTCACGCCAGGCTTGATGAGCTTGGCAACTTCACCAAGAGTTTTGCCGACCAGCTGATTAGCTGCCCGCATCAACGCAATCTCCTCTTCAGTCTTAAGAAATATCATTTCAATACAATCAATAAGCGTTCAAACCTGAGCGGCCCTTGATACGACCGGTCTTGAGAAGACCGTCGTAGTGGCGCATCAGAAGATGACTCTCAATCTGTTGCAAAGTGTCGAGCACGACACCGACAAGAATGATAAGCGATGTACCTCCAAAGAACTGTGCGAAAGCCTGATTGACGCCGAAAAGACGAGCGAATGCAGGCATGACAGCTACGATTGTGAGGAACAGAGCTCCAGGCCAAGTAATGCGTGACATCACAGTGTCAATGTAATCAGCGGTCGGTTTGCCGGGCTTAACGCCGGGAATGAAACCGTTGTTACGCTTCAGATCCTCTGCCATCTGCTGCGGATTAACCGTTACAGCGGTATAGAAGATTGTGAAGGCAATGATCAGCACTGCATAAATGACGTTATATACCCAACCGTCTGTATCCATCAACCTCAACCAGAAACCAGAAGGCTCAGTACCTACTATAGCAATAGGAATGAACATGATGGCCTGAGCAAAGATGATAGGCATAACGTTGGCAGCATTAACCTTAAGAGGTATATACTGGCGTGCACCTCCGATCTGACGACCGCCCTCGATACGCTTTGCATACTGTACAGGCACCTTACGGATACCCTGAACAAGCATGATTGTACCGGCAGTAGCCAGAAGAAGAACTACAATCTCAAAGAGGAACATAACCAGACCACCGCCGGTAGCACCAAGAGCAGACATACGTGAAGCAAGTTCCTGCATGAATGCTGACGGGAAACGAGCAATGATACCAACCATAATGATGAACGATACACCATTACCGATGCCCTTGTCAGTGATGCGCTCACCCAGCCAGAGGATGAATGAACTACCAGCTGCAAGGATCAGGGTAGATGTTATCATAAACCAACTCCATTCAACAGGAATCACATTTGCACCAACCTGATACTTGAGGTTGAGCAGATATGAAGGACCCTGAACGACGAGGATGATCAGTGTAAGATAACGGGTATACTGATTGATCTTCATACGGCCACTCTCGCCTTCCTTCTGAAGCTTCTGGAAACTGGGAACTGCAATGGTAAGCAGCTGCAGTACGATAGAAGCAGAGATGTAAGGCATGATACCCAATGCGAAAATTGAAGCATTGGAGAATGCGCCGCCTGAGAACATATCCAACAGAGACAGAAGACCGGAACTGGTCTGTCTCTGAAGATTAGTCAGCATATCAGCATCGACACCGGGAAGCAGAATATGCGATCCCAGACGATAAACTGCAATAAACAGCACCGTTGTGAGAAGACGCTTCCTGAGATCCTCAATCTTTGAGATGTTCTTCAATGTCTCCCAGTTCTTGATGACAACATAGGCGACAAGAACAACTACCGCAAAGATTATGATGTATTTCAGAAGATTCTCGTTCATCTCATTTAAAGTTTAATAGCGGTTCCACCTACAGCCTCAATGGCAGCTGTTGCACTCTTTGAGAATGCATTGGCCTCAACATCGACCTTCTTAGTGAGCTGACCGTTACCCAGAATCTTAACAAGCTGCTTTGAAGAAACGAAACCTGCTGCTACGAGATCAGCAACGGTAACCTTCTCGAGGTTGTTCTTCTCGGCCAGAGCCTGGATGATATCCAGATTGATAGCCTTGTACTCTACGTGGTTGATGTTCTTGAATCCAAACTTAGGAACAAGACGCTGAAGAGGCATCTGACCACCTTCAAAACCTATTTTTCTAGCATAACCGGAACGTGACTTGGCACCCTTGCTACCACGGGTAGAAGTACCGCCCAGACCTGAACCAGGTCCACGGCCGATTCTCTTACGTGAATGGGTTGAGCCCTCTGCCGGTTTCAATGTATTTAACTTCATAGTTCTCAATTTTTATAATTAATCTATTACGGTTACCAGGTGATGAACCTTGTTGATCATACCTCTGATTGAAGCATTGTCCTCAACCTCAACGGTCTTGTTGAGTTTGCGAAGACCCAGTGCATCAAGAGTTCTACGCTGATCTACGGGAGCACCAATACGACTCTTGGTCTGTTTGATCTTAATTGTTGCCATATCTGTAACCTCCTTATCCGTTAAATACCTTACTCAGACTGATACCACGATTCTGGGCAACTGTCTTGGCATCACGCATCTCTGAGAGAGCCTTGAGAGTAGCCTTAACCAGATTGTGGGGGTTGGATGAGCCCTTAGACTTAGCCAACACATCAGTAATACCTACACTCTCCAGTACGGCACGCATAGCACCACCGGCTACCACTCCGGTACCGGGAGCAGCGGGCTTCATGAATACCTCGGCACCACCGTAACGGGCAGTCTGCTCGTGAGGAATTGTACCCTTGAGTACAGGAACCTTGATGAGTTCCTTCTTGGCAGCCTCAACGCCCTTGGCGATAGCTGCTGTAACCTCACTGGCCTTACCCAAGCCGAGACCGATGATACCATTGCCGTCACCTACAACTACGATAGCGGCGAAACTGAATGTACGACCACCCTTTGTAACCTTAGTTACACGGTTGATAGCAACGAGCCTGTCTTTAAGCTCGACATCGTTTGTTACCTTAACTTTATTTGTCATAGCAATCGTAGTTTAAAATGTGAGACCGCTCTTACGTGCGGCATCGGCCAATTCCTTAACTCTACCATGATACAGGAAACCGTTGCGGTCAAAAACCACGGTTGTAATACCTGCCTCCTTGGCATTCTGAGCAATGAGCTCACCTACCTTGGCTGCCTGCTCCTTACCTGACATCTTAGCCATGCCAAGTGATGATGCTGCAGCCAGAGTCTTACCGGCCAGATCATCGATGATCTGAACGTAGATCTGCTTATTGCTTCTGAAAACGCTCATACGCGGACGCTCAGGAGTACCTGAAATCTTATTGCGAACGCGGAACTTGATCTTATTTCGTCTTTCTGTTTTTGCTGACATAATGTTACATCTTTAAATGTTAATTACTTGGCAGCGGCTGACTTACCCGACTTACGACGGAGTACTTCATCCACAAACTTAATACCCTTACCCTTGTAAGGCTCAGGCTTACGGAAAGAACGAATCTTGGCACATACCTGACCCAGAAGCTGCTTGTCGCATGATTCCAGAGTGATGAGCGGGTTCTTGTTTCTCTCTGATTTGGTCTCAACCTTTATCTCTGCGGGCAGAACCAATACTATTGAGTGAGAGTGCAGAAGCTCGAAGGTGATAACATTACCCTGATTTGAAACACGGTAACCTACACCAACAATCTCCATCTCTTTCTTATAACCTTCAGATACACCAACAACCATGTTGTTTACCAAAGCACGATACAGGCCGTGGAAGGCATGACGCTGCTTGGGGTTGTCCTGAAGAACATCGGGGTTCTCCTCAAGTGTGATAACTCCGTTCTCGATTGACACTTTGATAGAAGGATCAATGCTCTGTGACAGTGAACCCTTGGGGCCCTTCACTGCAACCACGCCATCCTGAAAGGTTACTGTAACACCTGCAGGAATATGAATAGGTAATTTTCCGATTCTTGACATAGTATCTCTCCTTCAATTAATAGACGTAGCAAAGAACCTCACCTCCAATCTTGAGCTGTGCGGCTTCCTTGTCTGTCATAACACCTTTTGATGTGGATATAATAGCTATACCCAAACCATTGATTACTCTCGGCATATCACGATAACCGGTGTACTGACGCAGACCGGGAGAAGAAATTCTCACCAGTTTCTTGATTGCGTTGCACTTGTTTTCCGGGTCGTATTTCAGAGCGACCTTAATGGTCCCCTGAGGTCCATCCTCAACGAACTTGTAGTTCAGGATGTAACCCTTCTCAAAAAGAATCTTTGTGATGTCTTTTTTGAGATTTGAGGCGGGTATCTCTACCACCTTGTGCTTTGCCTGAATGGCATTGCGAAGCCTCGTCAGATAATCTGCAATAGGATCTGTCATAAAATTGTTTTTAAATTGATCAGGACTCCCTGACAATATTTAATTAACACTCACTAGCTTATTTGAATTACCAGCTTGCCTTGCGTACGCCCGGGATCAGACCCTGAGAAGCCATCTCGCGGAACTGAATACGGGAAAGACCGAACATGCGGATGTAACCTTTGGGACGTCCGGTCAGTTTGCAACGGTTGTGCTGACGGATAGGATTTGCGTTGTAGGGCAGGTCCTGGAGCTTCTGAGCAGCCTCATAAGCGGCCTCAGGATCACCTTTGCGAACGATTTCCTTAAGAGCAGCACGCTTGTTTGCGTACTTGGCAGCCATCTTGGCGCGCTTTACCTCGCGGGCCTTCATTGATTCTTTTGCCATATCTCTACAATTTATTTTTCATTCTTGAACGGCAGACCGAACTCCTTGAGCAGAGCGTAACCCTCCTCATCAGTCTTGGCTGATGTAACGAAGGTGATGTTCATACCCAGGATGTGTGATATGCTGTCGATGTTGATTTCGGGGAAGATAATCTGCTCCTGGATACCCAGTGAGTAGTTACCCATGCCGTCGAACTTACTCTCGATACCCTTGAAGTCACGGATACGGGGCAGAGCCACGCGGATGAGACGCTCAAGGAACTCGTACATACGCTCACGACGCAGTGTTACCATTACGCCGATAGGCATTTTCTTACGAAGCTTGAAGTTGGCGATATCCTTCTTTGATACGGTAGCAACAGCCTTCTGACCAGTGATGGTGGTGAGTTCTGCGATAGCGGTATCAATGATCTTCTTATCGGCAATAGCAAGCTTACCCATGCCCTGATTGATCACAATCTTCTTCAGGACAGGAATCTGCATTGAAGAAGTATAGTGGAATTTCTCCTTAAGTGCCGGAGCAATGCGCTCGGCATACTCTTTCTTAAGATTTGCAGTAGTGCTCATTACTTGATCTCCTCTCCTGATTTCTTTGAATAACGTACTGTCTTACCCTCAGCGTCTTTCTTACGGCCGATACGAGCAGGTGCTCCGGTCTTGGGATCTACGGGATTGAGGTTTGAAATGTGGATAGGCGCCTCCTGCTTGATGATACCACCCTGAGGATTCTTGGCGCTGGGCTTGGTGTGCTTGGAGACGAAGTTTACGCCTTCAACGATGGCCCTCTGTTCCTTAACGAGCACCTTCAGCACCTTACCGGTCTTGCCTTTGTCCTCACCGGCGTTGACATATACGGTGTCGTTCTTTTTAATATGTAACTTACTCATTACTCTTTACTTTTTTGGATTAAAGTACTTCAGGAGCCAATGAAACCACCTTCATGTTCACGGCGCGCAACTCACGTGCTACCGGACCGAAGATACGGCTTCCCTTGATTTCACCTGTATTAGCAAGAAGCACGCAGGCGTTGTCGTCGAAACGGATGTAAGAACCGTCAGCGCGACGGATCTCCTTCTTGGTACGAACTACCAGTGCCTTTGAAACGGTACCCTTCTTCATATCGCTTGAAGGGATAACGCTCTTAACGGTAACAACGATGGTATCACCTACAGTAGCGTAACGCTTCTTGGTTCCGCCAAGTACACGGATGCAGAGGCACTCCTTGGCGCCGCTGTTGTCACAAACTGTGAGTCTGGATTCTGTCTGTATCATGATTACTTAGCCTTTTCAACGATTTCTGTTAATCTCCATCTCTTAGTCTTGCTCAGAGGACGGGTCTCCATAATGCGGACGGTATCACCGATGCCGCACTCGTTGTTCTCGTCATGAACATGGTACTTCTTTGTCTTGCGGACAAATTTACCATAGATAGGGTGCTTCTCCTTGAAGACAGACAGAACCACGATGGTCTTGTCCATCTTGTCGCTGATTACGACACCCTGGCGCTCTTTGCGCAAATTTCTATCATTCATAGAACCTGATTTTTACTTGTTAAGTTCACGCTTTCTCAGCTCAGTCTTCATTCTGGCGATTGTCTTGCGGAGCTTGGCAATCTGAGAAGGATTCTCCAGCGGAGAAATGGCATGATTCAAACCCATCACCTTGTAGTTGGCTGACTCGGTCTCAATGCGCTCGATCAGCTCCTGAGTTGACAACTCTCTGATTTCTGAATTCTTCATAATGAACGGGCTTGATTAGTTTTCATTCTTAAAATCATAGTCACGTCTTACAACCAGCTTGGTTGTAACGGGAAGCTTCTGAGCGGCCAGACGGAGAGCCTCTTTGGCAACGGCAAAGGGTACACCATCGGCCTCAATGATGATACGTCCGGGAGTGATGGGGAATACGTAACCTTCTACGTCACCCTTACCTTTACCCATACGTACATCCAAAGGCTTCTTTGTAATAGGTTTGTCGGGGAAGATTCTGATCCAGATCTGACCCTGACGCTGCATGTAACGTGTTACTGCGACACGAGCAGCCTCAATCTGCCTACCGGTAATCCAGCAGGTATCAAGAGACTTGATGCCGAATGAACCGAAAGCAAGCTGATTTCCACGCATGGCATTGCCCTTGCAACGGCCTTTCTGCATTCTTCTGTATTTTGTCCTCTTAGGCTGTAACATAATTCAATCTTAATGTTTCAGTTTGACAATTGCAATCAGCGATTGCTTCTGTTTCTCTTCTTGAAAGGTTTTCCACCACGCTCGCCGCCACGGCTCATCTCCTTAGTCTGAGTGAAGTTGGGGGCAAGATCCTTCTTTCCATAAACCTCTCCACGGCAGATCCATACCTTGATTCCGTGAACACCTACCTTGGTGATAGCACCTACCTGGCAGTAGTCGATGTCAGCGCGGAAAGTGTGCAGCGGGGTACGACCCTCCTTGTACATCTCCGAGCGGGCAATCTCAGCACCGTTCAGACGGCCTGAAATCTGGACCTTGATACCTTCGGCACCCATACGCATGGTGTTCTGGATAGCCATCTTGATGGCACGGCGGTATGCAATCTTACCTTCTACCTGACGAGCGATGTTGTTTGCAACGATTACAGCGTCAAGTTCAGGCTTCTTAACCTCAAAAATGTTGATCTGAATCTCCTTATCGGTGATCTTCTTCAACTCCTCCTTAAGCTTGTCAACCTCAGAGCCGTTCTTACCGATGATCAGACCCGGACGGGCTGTGCAAACGGTGATGGTAACGAGCTTGAGTGTACGCTCAATGACAATACGGGATATGCTGGCCTTTGCCAGACGGGCATTCAGATACTTGCGGATCTCATTGTCCTCAACCAGACGCTCGTCATATTTGCCGAACCAACTGGAATCCCAACCTCTGATTATTCCCAAACGGTTGCTAACCGGATTAACTTTCTGTCCCATTTCTTACTCCTGATTGTCGTTAGTACTTGTTGCAGCTGCCTTAGTATCCACGAAAAGCGAAATATGGTTAGAACGCTTGCGGATACGGTAACCTCTACCCTGCGGGGCGGGTCTCAATCTCTTAAGGGTCACGCCCTCGTCAACGTAAGCCTTGGTTACGAAAAGCTCGCCAGCCTCGGCCTTGCGCTCATTCTTCTGCTCCCAATTGGCAATAGCTGAACGAAGCACCTTCTCTACATCCTTAGAAGCAGCCTTATTTGAGTAACGCAGTGTACCAAGTGCACGGTTTACCTCCATACCGCGGATCATGTCTATAACCAGACGCATCTTGCGGGGTGATGAAGGAACATCGTTCAGTTTGGCGAAGTACTGGGTCTTCTTAGCCTCTTTGATCTTTTCGGCTGCCAAATGTTTTCTATTTCCCATTATCTTTATTTATTTATTTCAAATAAACATGAAGTTTACTTCCTGTTGCCAGAGTGGCCGCGGAAAGTACGGGTGGGAGCAAACTCGCCGAGCTTGTGTCCAACCATGTTCTCCGTGATGTAAACAGGGATAAACTTATTACCATTATGAACTGCGATGGTATGGCCCACGAAATCGGGGGATATCATCGATGCCCTAGCCCAAGTCTTTACAACGACCTTCTTACCACTTTCGTTCATGGCAAGCACCTTGTCCTCGAGCTTTTTGTAAATATACGGACCTTTCTTAAGTGAACGTGTCATTTTTTACTCAGGTTAAAAGTTATTTCTTATTGGCTCTCTCGATGATATACTTCGTTGAGCTCTTCTTGGGATGTCTGGTCTTGAGACCCTTTGCGTACAGACCCTTACGTGAACGCGGGTGTCCACCTGACTGACGGCCTTCACCACCACCCATCGGGTGATCGTGCGGGTTCATAACAACACCACGGTTGTGAGGACGACGTCCTAACCAACGTGAACGGCCAGCCTTACCTGACTGCTCGAGAGCATGATCAGAGTTACCTACGCTGCCGATTGTAGCCTTGCAGGCTCCCAGTATTCTGCGAACCTCACCTGAAGGAAGCTTGATGACACAATAGTCACCTTCCTTAGAAGTCAGCTGGGCAAAATTTCCGGCTGAACGGACGAGAGCTGCACCCTGACCGGGACGCAATTCGATGTTGTGAATCACGGTACCTACGGGGATGTCCTTAAGTGCGAGAGCATTACCGATTTCAGGAGCTGCTTTCTCACCTGACATCAGTGTAGCGCCTACCTCAAGACCGTTAGGTGCAATGATATACCTCTTCTCTCCGTCTGCATAGAACAACAGAGCGATACGGGCCGAACGGTTCGGATCGTACTCGATTGTCTTGACAGTTGCCGGAACCCCATCCTTATTTCTCTTGAAATCTATGACACGGAATTTGCGCTTGTGACCACCACCGATGTAGCGTGCAGTCATCTTACCGTCGTTGTTACGACCGCCGGTAGCGAGCTTTCCGAATACAAGAGACTTTTCTGGTACCGATGCAGTAATCTCCTCAAAAGTACCAATAATCTTGTGTCTTTGACCCGGGGTTGTGGGTTTAAATTTACGTACTGCCATCTTTATTAAATGTTGCTATAAAAATCAATTGTATCACCCTCCTTAAGTGTCACAATGGCCTTCTTGTAGGCGTTAGCCTGGCCCTTTGACAGACCTCTGCGGGTGTAACGGGACTTTGTCTTGCCCATGTAGTATGATGTATTGACATCAACGACAGTGACATTGTACAGGTCCTCTACCTCTTTCTTTATCTCCAGTTTGTTGGCTTCAGGGCGAACGATGAAACCGAACCTGTTGGGGAACTTCTCAGTAATGGAGTTCATTTTCTCCGTTACAAGGGGTTTAACTATATATCCCATGATCAAGCCTCCTTATCTAATATACCGTTGATGACATTAATCGCATTCTCAGTCACGACAAGAGCGTCAGCGTTCAGGATACTGTAAGTATTTACTGATGAAGCGTTGACGACCTTGGTGCCCTCCAAATTTCGGGCCGACAAAGTTACGACATTATTGCTCTCGGGCAGGACGAACAGAGATTTCTTATCACAAACTTTAAGATTGTTTAAGATTTCTACAAAGTTCTTGGTCTTGGGTGCCTCAAAGCTGAAGTCCTCGACTACGATAAGAGCGTTCTCCTGAACCTTATATGAAAGGGCAGACTTGCGGGCAAGCTGTTTCTCTTTCTTATTTACCTTGAAGCTGTAATCACGGGGCTTGGGACCGAACACGCGAGCTCCACCTACCAATACAGGTGAGTTGATATCACCGCGACGTGCACCGCCACCACCTTTCTGACGGCCCAGTTTCTTTGTTGAACCGCTGATTTCACTTCTCTCCTTTGACTTGTGCGTACCCTGACGCTGGTTAGCCATGAACTGCTTCACATCCAGGTAGATGGCGTGATCATTGGGCTCAATGCCGAAAATAGCATCGTTAAGGACTACCTTTCTGCCGGTATCCTCACCTTTTATATTTAATACACTTACTTCCATTACCTCAAGATTGAAACGATTGAACCTTTATAACCCGGAATAGAACCCTTGATAAGAAGGAGGTTGTGCTCCGGAATAACCTTAAGAACCTGAAGGTTCTGAGTTGTCACACGCTCATTACCCATGTGACCGGCCATACGCATGCCCTTGAACACCTTAGCAGGGTAAGAGCAGGCACCGATTGAACCGGGCTTACGACCGCGGTTGTGCTGACCGTGGGTCTGCTGACCTACGCCACCGAAACCGTGTCTCTTAACAACACCCTGGTAACCATGACCTTTTGATACTGCAACAACGTCAACAAAACTTGCGTCGTTGAACAACTCGACGGTAATAACATCACCCAGATTGAGTGAACCGTCAAAATCCTTGAACTCGGCCAAGTGTCTCTTGGGAGTTACACCAGCTTTCTTGAAGTGTCCCATGAGGGCATTTGTGGTGTTCTTTTCCTTGGCATCCTCGAAGCCAAGCTGAACAGCCTCATAGCCATCCTTCTCAACACTCTTGATCTGAGTAACCACGCAAGGACCTGCTTCGATAACGGTGCATGGAACGTTCTTTCCATCAGCACCGAAGACCGATGTCATACCGATCTTTTTTCCTAATAATCCTGGCATTTCAAATATAAATTAAGTTACTGTAAATAATTTGTTTTACTCACTTGGTTATCAAACCTTGATCTCAACCTCAACACCGCTGGGAAGCTCAAGCTTCATCAGTGCGTCAACAGTCTTGGCAGTTGAGCTGTAGATGTCGATCAGTCTCTTGAATGAAGAGAGCTGGAACTGCTCACGTGACTTCTTGTTAACGAAAGTTGAACGGTTAACGGTAAAGATACGCTTGTGTGTGGGAAGTGGAATAGGACCGCTTACGATAGCACCGGTAGCCTTTACGGTTTTAACGATCTTCTCTGCTGACTTGTCTACGAGATTGTGGTCGTAAGACTTCAGTTTGATTCTGATTTTCTGACTCATTGTTTAAGTTTTAATTGTTATTATTGATTTGTTTGCGGCTCCCGATAAGAGTCATTTGCTATCTGAAAGCCGCTGTTCTCTCTTATACCTATTATATATTATAACAGTGAAACGTTACCGCCCTGCTCCTCAACAACCTGACGGGCGAGAGCCTTGGAAACCTCAGCATGACGCTCATATGACATTGAAGAAGTAGCACGACCTGAAGTGATTGTACGAAGAGCTGTTACGTAACCGAACATCTCTGCCAGAGGCACGTGAGCCTTAACGACCTTAGCACCTGAGTGGTTTGTCTCCATACCCTCAACCTGACCGCGACGCTTGTTAAGGTCACCGATAACGCTACCCATGCTCTCCTCGGGAGTTACAACCTCAAGTGCCATGATAGGCTCGGTCAGACCGGGAGCGGCCTTGACGCAAGCATTACGGAACGCGTTGGTTGCGCAAACCTCGAATGAGAGGGCATCAGAGTCAACCGGATGATACTTACCATCAAGAACGGTAACCTTAAGAGACTCCATAGGAGCACCCATGAGAACGCCGTTCTTCATAGCGTTGATAAAGCCCTTCTCGATAGCAGGCAGGTAGGTCTTGGGCAGAGCCTCACCCTTGGTGGCATCGATGAACTGGAGGCCGCCCTTCCAATCAGGATCGGCAGGACCGATTTCAACGACGATGCAAGCGTAGTGGCCCTTACCACCGGTCTGCTTCTTATACTCTTCACGCAGCTGGACTGTCTGTGAGATGGACTCCTTGTAGCTAACCTGAGGACGACCCTGGTTGCACTCTACGCCGAATTCACGCTTAAGACGGTCTATAATAATATCAAGGTGAAGCTCACCCATACCTGAGATCAGGGTCTGACCTGAATCCTCATCAACCTTAACGGTGAATGTGGGATCCTCCTCGGCCAGGCGTGCCAGACCGTCAGAGAGTTTGCTCATATCCTTCTCGGTCTTGGGCTCGACAGCGATGCTGATAACAGGATCCGGGAAGTCCATGCTCTCCAATACCAACGGTGCATCCTCATCGCAGAGGGTATCACCGGTACGGATATCCTTAAGAGCAACAACTGCACCTATATCACCTGCAGCAACCTCATCAACCTGAATCTGCTTCTTTGAGTACATCTGGAAGAGACGGCTTACGCGCTCCTTCTTACCACTGCGGGTATTGAAGATATAGCTTCCGGCTGTCACCTTACCTGAATATACGCGGAAGAAGATGAGACGACCTACATAGGGATCGACCGCAATCTTGAATGCAAGTGCGGCTGTCTTCTCGTCAGAGCGGGGATCACGGTGAGTGGTCTCCTCCTCTGAACCGGGCAGGAATCCGTCAACACCACCGCAATCGATAGGTGAAGGCAGGAATGCGCAAACGTAGTCAAGCAGAGGCTGAACACCCTTGTTGCGGAAAGATGTACCGCAAACAACGGGAACAAGTTTCTGACTGATGCAACCCTTGCGTACTGCACGGAGAATCTCATCCTGAGTGATGGTTGAAGGATCCTCAAGGTACTTCTCCATCATCTCGTCATCAAAATCGGCAGCCTTCTCAAGAAGGTTGTCACGCCACTGCTGAGCCTCGTCAATCTGATCGGCAGGTATATCCTCAACGGTATACTCGGCACCGAGTGACTCATCGCGCCAGTAGATGGCCTTCATTTTAATAAGGTCTATAACACCCTTGAAAGACTCTTCCTGACCGATAGGAATTTCAATCGGGCAGGCATTAGCCTTAAGGATCTCCTTCATCTGTGTGATGACTCCGAAGAAGTCAGCACCGGAGCGGTCCATCTTATTGACATAACCCAGACGGGGTACGCCGTACTTGCTGGCCTGATGCCAAACGGTTTCAGACTGAGGCTGTACGCCACCTACTGCACAGAATACTGCTACAGCGCCGTCAAGAACCCGGAGTGAACGCTCAACCTCGGCTGTGAAGTCAACGTGTCCCGGAGTGTCAATAAGGTTGATCTTATATGTGTTTTCCTGCCACTTCCAATGAGTGGTAACGGCAGCTGAGGTAATGGTTATACCGCGCTCCTGCTCCTGAACCATCCAGTCCATGGTAGCGGAACCGTCATGTACCTCACCTATTTTATGTGTTAAACCTGTATAGTAAAGAATACGCTCTGAAGTCGTAGTCTTTCCGGCATCAATGTGAGCCATGATGCCGATGTTTCTCGTGAGATGTAAATCCTGATCTGCCATGCAGTGTTATAAATTAGAATCTAAAGTGTGCAAAAGCTCTGTTGGCCTCGGCCATACGATGCATATCCTCCTTACGCTTGAAAGCACCACCGGTGCTGTTGAAAGCGTCAACTATCTCAGCTGACAGCTTGTCTGACATAGACTTGCCACCGCGCTTGCGGGCGAATGAGATAAGGTTCTTCATTGAGATTGACTCCTTGCGGTCAGCACGGATCTCGGTAGGAACCTGGAATGTAGCACCACCAATACGGCGGGACTTAACCTCTACCTGAGGAGTTACGTTATCAAGAGCCTTCTTCCAAATCTCAAGTGCAGACATCTCCTCATTGGGAAGTTTTGCCTTTACCTTGTCCAGGCTCTCGTAGAAAATCTCGAAAGATGTGTTCTTCTTACCATCGTACATGAGATGGTTCACGAACTTGGTCACTGCAACGTCGCCGAATACGGGATCCGGAAGGATGACGTGCTTTCTCGGTTTTGCTTTTCTCATTTTAAATCGTTTGTTTTGTTCGGGCTGTCGTTTTTGATTCTTCAACGTCCACGCTTGGACATTTACTCAACCTCAATCTACTGACCAAAACTGTTAATGATTACTTCTTTGCTGCTTTAGGACGTTTAGCACCATACTTGGAACGTCTCTGGAGACGACCGTTAACGCCGGCGGTATCAAGTGTACCGCGGATGATGTGATAACGTACACCGGGGAGATCCTTTACACGACCGCCGCGTACGAGCACGATTGAGTGCTCCTGCAGGTTATGACCCTCACCGGGGATGTAGGAGTTAACCTCCTTCTGGTTGGTAAGACGGACACGTGCAACCTTTCTCATGGCTGAGTTAGGTTTCTTAGGTGTCGTTGTGTAAACTCTTACGCAAACGCCTCTTCTCTGAGGGCAGGAATCCAGGGCCGGAGACTTACTCTTGTCCTCCAGGACCTGACGTCCTTTGCGTACTAACTGCTGAATTGTTGGCATGTTTGTTTGTTTTTAATTATTATATATTAAATAGTAAATCCAGAATTTTGGCGTGCAAAGATACGCCTATTTTTCTATAACACAAGCGAAAACCGGTAGTTTTTGAACTTTTAACGGCAAAAAACAGACAAAAAAGGCGGATACCCGAGAATATCCGCCTCATTTTTGGTTCCGAAACAGTGTTGTTATGCCTCTCCGTGGAAGTCTGAAATGGGAGGCATGTAAGTTCCCTTCTGAGCCTTCATCTCAATGGGTCCGAAAGCGCTCTCGTATTTGGCGACGTTGTCCTGAAGAGCCATCAGAAGGCGCTTGGCATGCTCGGGCGACATGATCACACGAGACTTGACCTGAGCCTTGGCCATTCCGGGAAGAATACTTATAAAATCCATCACAAACTCAGATGAGGAATGGGTTATCATAGCCAGGTTTGAATAAACGCCCTGAGCCACATCCTCCTTGAGTTCAATCTGCAACTGCTTCTGTCCGTTTCCGTTCTGTTCCATTGTAGTTTATATTGTTTGTGTTGTTATCAATTCCATGCGAATATAACTTATCTTGGGGAGAACTGCAAATCAACATACCCAAAAGAGTCTGTGCCGATACGCGACCACCCATGGGCAATGAACGAATTTTTCTTACACGCAACTATCTCCGCCCAAATGCTCAGCTAATATTTTTTTGTATTATTTATTCGCCATTGATTATCTATTTGTATATTTGCTGAACTGTCCCTCCGGACACTTCCGGACCGACCCACCAACTAGTCTAATCTAACAAAAACTAACAAATATGAGTAATTACAAAGAGACAGGTAGCAAAGCCTATCTGTATGGAATCTGCGCAGTAGCCGTCATCGGCGGTCTTCTGTTCGGATATGACACCGCAGTCATTTCCGGTGCCGAGCAGGCATTGCAGAAATTCTTCGCAAGCGGACTTGGAGAGTTCTATTCAACCGGCATGCACGGTTTTGTAACATCTTCAGCCTTGATCGGATGTATCATCGGAGGACTTATCTCAGGTATCATGGCCACCAGATTAGGCCGTAGAAACGCATTGATTTTTGCATCTGTGCTGTTCTTCCTGTCAGCCCTCGGCAGTTACATGCCGGAGTTCCTTTTCCGTCCCAACTTTGAGTTTTTCCAGCCCGGCGAGGCCACCAAGGGTCTTATGTGGGCGTTCATTCTCTATAGAGTGCTGGGAGGTATCGGTGTAGGTATGGCATCAGCCATCTGCCCCATGTACATTGCAGAGGTTGCGCCCGCACAGATACGCGGAACACTGGTTTCTTGCAACCAGTTTGCAATCATCTTCGGCCAGTTGGTAGTATACGCCATCAACACCCTTATCCGTAGCGGATTGGCCGATACACCCGAACTCATTCAGGCCGCAATGGTCAACATCGGATGGCGCAGGATGTTCGTAAGCGAAGCCTTCCCGGCCGGCGCATTCGGACTGCTTCTGCTGCTTGTGCCCAAGACTCCGCGCTATCTGGTTATGCGTGGCAACACACAGAAGGCCATGGCAGTTCTTACCCGTATCAACGGTGAGGGCCGCGCACAGCAGATCCTTCAGGAGATCAAGGACACTCTGGTAGAGAAGAAGGAGAGCCTCTTCTCATACGGTATCCTGGTTATCATAGTAGGCGTTCTGCTCTCATTCTTCCAGCAGGCCGTAGGTATCAACGTGGTTCTTTACTACGCTCCGCGTATCTTCCAGAACATGGGTTCAAGCGGTGACGCCGCAATGATCCAGACTGTGGTAATGGGCGTTGTAAATATCCTGTTCACCGTAGTAGCCATCCTGACCGTCGACAAGTGGGGTCGCAGACCTCTGCTTATAGTAGGTTCGATAGGCATGGCCATCGGTATGATAGCACTGAGCATCCTGTCATTCTGCGATGTCATCGGAGTTGCCGCACTGGTATTCATCATCATCTACACCGCATCATTCATGATGTCATGGGGCCCCATCTGCTGGGTTCTTATCTCAGAGATATTCCCCAACACCATCCGCGGTAATGCTGTAGCAGTTGCAGTAGCAGCACAGTGGATTTCAAACTACGTGATTTCATCAACCTTCCCGTCACTCTGCGAGTGGAGCATCGGCGGCACATATCTTATCTACGCCGGCTTCTCAGTACTGTCAGCACTCTTTGTACTGAAGATGGTTCCCGAGACCAAGGGCAAGACCCTGGAAGAGATGAGCGCTCTGTGGAAGAGCAAAATGAAAAAGCAATGACAAAAAAAGAGGCCCGCGCTTGCGGGCCTTTTTTTTACTTGACTACTCCCTGTTTTATCAGGTATTCCGCTATCTGAACCGCGTTCAGTGCGGCGCCCTTGCGGATCTGGTCACCCACAATCCAGAAGCACATCACATTGGGATTGGCAATGTCCTTGCGGATACGTCCTACGTAAACGGGATCGGTACCGGCCAGGAACAGAGGCATGGGATACTCCTTCTTGCTGGGATCATCCATCAGGACAAGACCCTCACCGTTCTTTACAGCCTCACGGAAAGCCTCAACTGAAACAGGTTCCTCAGTCTCTGCCCAGATGGCCTCAGAGTGACAGCGGAGCGCAGGAACGCGTACGCATGTAGCGCTGCACTTGATATCGTTGTGGAACATCTTACGGGTCTCATAGAACATCTTCTCCTCCTCCTTGGTATAACCGCTCTCCTTGAATACATCGATATGGGGAATCAGGTTGAATGCCAACTGATAGGCGAACTTGTTAACGGTTACCTCCTCACCGGCCAGAGCCTGACGGTACTGCTCCTCAAGTTCCTTCATGGCAGCTGCACCGGCACCGCTGGCAGCCTGGTAGGTAGATACCTGAACATTCTTGACGGGTGAAAGGTCATTCAAAGCCTTAAGAGCCACAATCATCATGATTGTTGAGCAGTTAGGATTGGCGATTATGCCTTTGGGACGAACCAGAGCATCCTCGGGGTTAACCTCAGGTACTACCAGAGGAACCTGCGGATCCATACGGAAAGCGCTGGAGTTGTCTATCATGATTGCACCGTACTTGGTGATAGTCTCGGCAAACTCCTCGGAGGTGCTGCCGCCGGCCGATACGAATGCAATGTCTATTCCCTTGAAATCATCGTTATGCTGAAGAAGCTTGACCTGGATCTTCTTACCGCCATAGGTGTAATAGGATCCGGCACTACGGGATGACCCGAACAAAACCAACTCATCGAGCGGGAAATTACGCTCTTCCAGCACACGCAGGAACTCCTGTCCTACAGCACCGCTGGCTCCAACAATTGCTACTCGCATAGGATAATCTGTTATAGTTTGAATAATTTGGCCGCAAAATTAGTGTTTTACGCGTAAAATTGACATCATAAAAAGCATAAAAACTCAAAATATTAGAGCAAAATCGGCCAAAAGCGTATATTTTTGCATCACTAATAATTCAACGGATGATTGAACTTGACAATATAACCCGAAGCTTCGGTTCACTTCAGGTACTCAAAGGCATAAGCCTGAACATAGACCGCGGAGAAGTAGTGAGCATCACAGGTCCCAGCGGAGCCGGCAAGACCACCCTGCTCCAGATAATGGGCTCACTTGACAAACCCGACGGCGGCAGGGTTCTTTATGACGGACAGGACATAACCCGCATGAGCGAGAAGGAGATATCGGCCTTCCGTAACAGACATATCGGGTTCGTATTCCAGTTCCATCAGTTGCTTCCGGAATTCACCGCACAGGAAAACATAACCATACCCATGCTGATTGGAGGACAGGGTATGCGCCAGGCCAACGCAAGAGCCAAGGAACTGCTGGGACTGCTGGGACTGGCCGACAGGGCCGATCACAAGCCGTCAGAGTTGTCCGGAGGCGAGAAGCAAAGAATAGCAGTTGCCCGCGCGCTGGCCAATCAGCCCGATGTCATACTGGCCGATGAGCCATCGGGCAGTCTTGATACCAGGAACAAGGAGGAACTGCACAAACTCTTTTTCAGCCTGCGCGACCAGTTGGGTCAGACATTCGTAATAGTGACCCACGACGAGTCACTCGCAGCAATGACAGACCGTACAATACGTCTGCTTGACGGTTCTATTCTAAAGTGATTTTTACCACTTGCGGAAACGCAAGACGGTCTTCTTTCCCGAAAGGACCATACGCCGGCGGTCGGGATATTCAATCCTGAACACAGATACCACGCTGTCCAGGCCGCAATCCTGAAGTCGGTCTTTAAGGGCGGGATTGTTGTATATTGAATAATCCAGTTTAATGGAGTCACCGTTCTCGGTGGTGATGCCATGCTGCTGAGAAAGTCCGGGTGCCTCAATCATCACAATGTGACGCGCAAATCCGAACATAATACCATCAACATCCTTATACTCACACGGAGCACCCTGGAAATTGACTCCGTCCCTGTACTCTATCCTGTCAAGACGCCAGTAGAAATCAAGGTCATCATTTGGGAAAGCCTTCTCCATGCATCCCGATAAAACGGTCGTTGCCAGCAGTGACAGCACCGACAAAACGGTTATGTATATCCTCCTTTTCATAGCACTTTCCAGAGTTTAGAGATTGTGAGCATAACACCCTTGTTGTTACCTATCAGATTGCCGCTGTCAATATCCATGGAACCTGAAAGTGAGAACTTCCATCCATAGGTTCCTCCCATTTTGTATGAACACTCCAGCATGAGCGATGTGACGCGCTCCACCTCTTTGAGCGGTGCACCGTAACAGCCCCAGTGACGGGTTGTAGTTGCCAGCACACGATAATCAATATCATCGGTTATACCACCGTCCACTCCCAGGTGGAACATCTGCACGCGGTTGCTGCGGAAACGGTTGCCCGCGCCATTGTAAACAGGCGATATCAGAACCGGGTTACCGATGGCATATCCGTGATGTGTATAGGAATCATATATGCCGTGATTGTACATTCCGTCACGACCATCGACCTCCTCAATCACATACATTCCGTCTGTATTGCAGGCTGCGCTATGGCAAATGGGACCGCAGAGGCCGCGGGTATTCATGAACTCAAGGACTGCATTACGGAAGAAACGTATGTTGTCCGGAGCATTCACCTCAACGCTGAACAGACCGTCAAACCAGTTACGTCTGAACCCAAAGAATATGAAGTCCTTGTTACCCTCCATATCATTCTTGTATTCTATGCCCAGCCATGAAGAGTGATCCTCATAGAAGTGCTCGTAACGGGCGCCTATATGCCAGTCGTTAAGATCATAGTCAAAGTTCAGATGCCAGCTGCCCAGGTTGTCACCATCCTCATTTCCCTGCTGCTCAACCTCGTGGAACGGGAACAAAGCAGTCCAGAATGCGGCTGCATTTGATGGATACGGAGTCTCGGTGCCGGCAGCCACATTGTACCTTGTACCGCCGAACAGGTTGTTCATTTCAAGTCCGATGGTCACCTGCAACGGGAATCGGGAACTGTCACCGAATCTTAGGAACGCCGACTTGCTGTGAAACAGCACACCGTTCATATAAAGGTTTCCGCCACGCTCACGGCGCCAACGGTCATCGGTCATACGTCCGTAGCCGATATGACCTTTGAGAGCGACCCAGTTACCCGTAAACGGAATGCTTACAAACTCAGGAATGCCCGCACGAACCTCAGGGACAGGCTTGCTGTTTCCTGACCATGTAAGGGCGCCTGTACTCAGCAAGGAATTCTTGTCGTTCCAACGCTCCTTCATACCCACCGACATACCCAGCCACCTGAAGTTGACATCGGCATACAGCTGATGGACAAACAGGTTGCTTTCCAGTCCGGCACCGCCTCCCAGATCCACACCGTAGTCTACTCCGAATCCAGAGGGCCGATGCACACCGCCAAACGCGGCGAAACGGGCATATGCGTTATTGCGATTTGTTGACGAAAGCCCCTGACGGTTGGACGTATGCCAGAAGGGGGCATGCTCTCCCCCGCCCGCCGCGCCTGCAGTCTCAAACTTGAAGACAAGGTCATTCTGAGCTCCGAGGCAAACCGGCACAGAAGCCATTACCAGAAAGGGCAATATATGTCTGAAAGATATTCTCATTAATACAGTCTGATGGGGCAAAGGTAATAAAAAAGAACGGCAACCTTGCGGCTGCCGTCCTTTGTTTGTTATCCCGGAATCAGGCGTGTGCTCTCTTCTCGCGGATACGTGCCTTCTTACCTGTGAGATTACGCAGGTAGTACAGCTTGGCACGACGTACCTTACCAACCTTGTTCACCTCAATGCTGTCAATAGCCGGTGAGCTGATGGGGAATATACGCTCTACGCCTACGGTACCTGACATCTTACGAACGGTGAAACGACGGTTGTCACCATGTCCGCTGATCTTGATAACCACACCACGATAGAGCTGGATACGCTCCTTGTTACCCTCAATGATCTTGTATGCTACAGTTACGGTGTCACCTGACTTGAATGCAGGGAACTTACCTTCATTACCGGTAGCAAATGCCTGTTCTGCAATTTTGATTAAATCCATTGTTCTGGAAATTTTCAAAGTTTATCATACGCTAGAGCGACATACCAAGTTACTCTTCCTTGACAGCGATCGCATAAAGCGGCGCAAAGATACTATCTTTTTCTTTCTAAGCAAAATAAAATCACTCAAAATAGAGAGTGAGCACAATCATGCCGTTCTGAGCCTTATCGAGCGCATCACTATATTTGAGTAGTGAGGCATCCTTAAGATCCGTGCGGTTCCTATCCAGGATATTGTTCAGACCGAAACAGAACTTGAGTTCCGGAATCATCTTGAAGAAGGGATAATAGAGGTCCAGACCCATTCCCACCTCGAACATGACATCGGTCTTACGGACCAGCAACTCCTTACCTTTCTTTACCGTAAGGTCAAGCGTAGGAGCCAGTCCCGTTACCACATAGGGCCTGTAATTATTGAAACGGGCGGCGCTTATCTTAAGGTCAAGCGGAACTGACAGGTATGTAGACTTTACATACTGCTCTACAAACTTTCCGCTGCGCTGCTCCTTGAACACAACCTTCTTGTCACCAAAGTGCATGGTAGGAATTATCCTGACCGATAACCAGTCATTAGCCTTGAGTTCACCCAGCACACCCACGCTGAATCCGGGAGTGTATTCGGGGACATCGGCATACCAATACTCGACATCATGGTTCTGGTTCACATAAGCGTTGCCGTTGTTGGCCAACCTAAGATCCAGTATGTTAAAGCCCACCAGAAAACCGTAATGCCATACTCTGTCATCCAGGAACGGACGGTTCTGGATCTTGCGTTCCTGCGCAAAAAGAGAGCCTGCACCCTGCAAGGGGGCAAGCAGAAGCAGGACGACAGCAAGTATCGCCCGGATATTACTACTGTTCATGTTCATCGCTATAAAAACGAATAAAACTCCAAGTTATTGTAATTTTGGCCAAGCCATTTGGTGGAGTACCTAAAAGTATGTATTTTTGTCTCCACAAAAACCTAAAAACATAAGACAACTATGGCATACGTAATTGGTGACGACTGCATCGCTTGCGGAACTTGCATCGATGAGTGCCCGTCAGAGGCTATCTCAGAGGGCGATAAGTATTCAATCAACCCTGATCTGTGCGTAGACTGCGGCACTTGCGCCGGTGTCTGCCCTTCAGAGGCTATCCACCCGGGAGAATAATTCCGCTGGTAAAGACAATAAAGAGAGGGTCCCCAAACGGAACCCTCTTTTTTATTTTTCCAACTCCCTAGTTAGAGAAATTTATTTCCCTAACTGGAGAGTAATTTTTACTTAAGGTTTGCAAGTGCCTCCTTAACGCGACGGAAAGCCTCAACAATCTTGTCCTCGCTGGTGGCGTAACTGAAACGGATGCACTCGGGTGAGCCGAAAGCGGTACCGCCTACGGTAGCAACATGACCTACCTCAAGCAGATACATAGCCAGATCCTCGGCGCTGTTTATCACCTTGTCACCGTAACGCTTGCCGAAGTATGAGTCACACTTGGGGAACAGATAGAATGCGCCCTGAGGATTGTTCACCTCAAAACCGGGAATCTCCTTGGCAAGAGAAACAATCAGGTCACGACGCTTCTGGAATACCTGACGCATTTTCTCAACATCATCCTGCGGACCGTCAAAAGCCACCTGAGCAGCCTTCTGGGCAACCGAGCATGTACCGCTGGTATACTGGCCCTGCAACTTGTTGCAAGCCTTTACAAGCCACTCGGGACCGGCCATGAAGCCGATACGCCATCCGGTCATGGCATATGCCTTTGAAACGCCGTTGATGACTGCGATGCGGTCCTTGTCAACGAACTGGGCAAGACTCTGGTGTCCGCCAATGAAGTTGATATGCTCGTAAATCTCATCGGACACGATAAATACATCGGGGTACTTGTTAAGAACCTTTGCGATTGACTCAAGCTCCTCTTTGGTATAAACCGAACCAGTGGGGTTTGAGGGTGAGCAGATCATGATAGCCTTGGTCTTGGGAGTGATGGCAGCCTCAACCTGAGCGGCAGTAACCTTGAAGTCCTGGTCAATACCGGCCTTGATAACCACGGGAACACCGCCGGCCAGTTTAACCATCTCAGGGTAACTTACCCAGCAGGGTGAAGGCAGAAGCACCTCATCGCCCGGGTTAATGATGGCCATGATGACATTGCAGAGTGACTGTTTGGCACCGGTTGAAACAAGAATCTCTGCGGGGGCGTAGTCAAGACCATTCTCACGCTTGAGTTTATCGGCGCAGGCCTTGCGCAGCCACATGTAACCCGGAACGGGAGAATACTTGGAGTAGTTCTGCTCCACAGCCTCAACAGCAGCCTTCTTTACGTAATCAGGTGTATTGAAGTCGGGCTCGCCCACACTCATGTTTACAACATCGACACCCTGTGCCGACAGTTCATTACTCTTTTGCAGCATGGCGAAAGTGGCCGATGCTGCGAGTCTGTTGACTCGATCTGAAATCTGTGCCATTTATCTTGTTTGTTTGTTGTTTGTCATATAATCAATCAGGCTGTCAGCCGTCTGTGATATCTTCTGCATCTGACGTTTAAGCTTGCGTGTAAAAAGCCATGCCCTGAGTTCAAACAGCAGGCCGAGCGGGAATACAACCCCCACTAACTTATCGGCCCACGCTTTCTCAAAAGGAGGCTGCACCCCATGGCTCTGGAGCAATGGGAAACCGTTAAGATAATCCAGTTCCACACGATCACGGCTGTTGCCAAGTTCCGACACAAGCCGTTCCAGTTCATCACTCAAAGCAGTCATTCGGGATGAATCGACACTACCGAAGAACAGGTCGCGGTAACTGGGAACAGTATTGAGCAGAGCGGAATTTTCAAGTTCCACACTCATGCGTTTTACATCAGACAATGTCGCAAGACACTTTGCCCTGTCCGGATCATTGATAACCACTTCCTTACGTACAATGTTGCGTTTTACCTTGGTACCGAACCAGTAACGGAAGAATTCCAGAACCACATCCCACTGGAACAGGGTGGAATCACCGTTTGCCTTGACCGTAAAGAAAACGCTCAAAGGCGTGAGCACCATCACGCTGAACCAGGTTCCTATTATACTCCATTCGCCCTCGCGGTACATCTTGTCACCCGATACGGATGTGATATAGAACAGGATGAAAGTCAGCACCGATACTATCACCGGAATACCCAGGCCTCCTTTCCTTATGATAGCACCCAGGGGAGCACCGATGAAGAAAAATATGAGGATTGAGAGTGAATTGGTTATCTTTTTCATCCATTCTATCCAGTGACGGCGTATGGTCTTGTCTCCGTAGTACATGTTGGAACTTTTGATAGCCAGGTCACTGGCCAGGGTCTGAATCTTGGAGCGCATATCGTTCTTGATATCGACCTGCCGGTTGCGGCTTGAAACCGCAAAAACGCTATCGGCGCTGATGATCTTGGACGGCAATTTCTCAAATGCCAATGAATCCGATTTCTGCATCCGGTAGGTGGCCATCGCCGTGACTTTGAACTCGGCCATATTTCCACGTCCCACACTGTCCTGATTGTTGGACAGGGAGTCAATGGTGTGTTTGATCTCGTTCATGTTCTTGCTCATTGCCTGCGAACTGACCAGTGCATCGGGAGCCTCCTTCATATCGGAATTGAACTCAAGCAGGATATGTTTTTCGCGGAAGCCCTCGCGACGGTAAGGTTTCCCCTCACTGTTCATATCCTTTTCCTGGCAGAACTGCTCACCGCTGAACAGATGCAGATAAATATGCTGCTTATCGGCAGTAGTCTCCATATAAGCGGAGTCCGATACTATCACGCTCAAATTCTCATAACCGTCACGATGGTCATATATCGTGACATCATAAAGAGTTCCGGTATTGAAATCCTTATGCTTGACATACATATTGAAACCGCTAATCTGGGTGTAGAACACACCCTCGGGGATTTCCAGTTCGGGATTCTTCTCATTTATGGAGTATATGAGGGCATAAAGATTCTTGGCGGCACGGGGCACGGTGACATTCTGGAAATAGAACGACACGCCCGCCAGCAATACGGAAAAGATCATGACAGGACGCATAATCCTGAGGAGCGGAATGCCTGAAGTCTTCATGGCAAGCAGTTCAAGGCGTTCACCAAAGTTTCCGAATGTGATAAGTGATGCCATCAGAACAGCCAGCGGAAGCGCCTGAGGCACAAGAGTAAGCGCAAACTCCCAGAAGAAACTGGCCAGGAGGCCAAAGTTGAGACCCTTACCCACCAGATCCTCGGCGTAACGCCAGACCACATTCATCAGGAGGACAAAAAGACAAATAGCAAACGCCGCCACAAACAGCAGCAGGAAGCTTTTTAAGATAAAGATATCAAGTCTTTTCGGCCTCATATGAGATGCAAAATTTTCCAAATTGCAAAGGTAGGAAAAAATCGCATGTAATATGACCAGTTAGAAATATTTCAGGTTTCTACAGACCGCAACGACGCAGGGCATCCATTGAAGTATCCCAAAGACTACGGACCTCCTCATCAGCATCGGGGTCAGCGAAATCCGTTATTTCAAGTGAATAGTTGGATGTAAGATCATTCTTGAGAATGCGCATTTCAAAGTATGTTCCCGGCTCTTCATCAAGCCAATGGAAACGTACATAGGTGTTTTGGCGGCAATTGATGAGTTCCGCATCGCGGGATTCGTGTTTACCCCAAATAAAACTAAAATTCTTGCCATCGGAACGCACATCATCGGCAAACCATGATGTCAGACCGGGAGCTGTTGAGATAGCCTCCCATATCATTGGTACTGACTGAGAACTAAGTCCATATTCAATAACGACTTTCTTCTTATCCGGTATAGTCTTATCTGTTGCCATAGCATTCTTCACTTATGTTATATTGCAAAGAAATATTAAAATCCTTTAATTTCCAAGAGAATGCAGCATAAATTTCTAACAAAAATATGCATTTAAAATGTTGCAGGTGTCAAAAATCGGCATTACCTTTGCACCCGCTTATATGGCGATGGCGGGATAGCTCAGCTGGTTAGAGCGCATGATTCATAATCATGAGGTCCCCGGTTCAATCCCGGGTCCCGCTACGTAGAGTCAAGTTAAATTTAGCTTGACTCTTTTTTTGTTTATATTTAATCGATTAAACGATTGGCGGAATGATTTTATTCTCTATTTTTGTAGAAAAATGAAACCTTTTAATTTTACTAATGAAAAACTATAAGAAATGAGTTGTAAAAATCGTAATCCCATATCATGGGTACCTTCCGTTTATTTTGCCATGGGACTTCCTTTCGTAGTGTTGAACATGGTTTCTGTCTTGATGTTTAAAGGAATGGGAGTTTCGGATGCACAGATTGCACTTTGGACTTCGTTAATTATGATGCCGTGGACATTGAAGTTTTTGTGGAGTCCGTTTTTGGAAATCTTTAAGACCAAGAAGTTTTTTGTGGTATTAACGCAACTTCTGACAGGGGTCGGTTTTGCTTTGGTGGCTTTGGCTTTACAATTACCTTCTTTTTTTGCTGTTTGTATAGGCTTGTTGGCTGTGATTGCTTTTAGTGGAGCAACACACGATATTGCTGCCGATGGTGTTTATATGTCGGAATTGGATAAGCAAGAACAAGCGAAATATATCGGATGGCAAGGAGCCTTTTATAATATAGCCAAAATTGTAGCGTCCGGTGGGTTGGTATGGTTGGCCGGTTGGCTTTTAACTAAGTTTGGTGAAGGCGGTAGTGGTGCTGAAGCTCAGCATGAAGCAACCGTGAAAGCTTGGATGACCGTAATGCTTATTTTAGGTGGGGTAATGTTGCTACTTGGCTTTTATCATGCCCGTATTTTGCCATCAGGTGGGGCGGCTTCTAAGCAAGAGCAAGTTTCAGCTTCCGAAACACTCAAACGCTTGTTGGAAGTTATCGGTGATTTCTTTAAGAAAAAACATATCTGGTATTACATTGCTTTCATTATTATCTACCGTTTGGCCGAAGGTTTTGTGATGAAGATTGTTCCTTTGTTCTTGAAGGCAGAGCGTGCTGTAGGTGGCTTGGGTCTGAATGAACAGGAAATCGGATTGTATTACGGAACTTATGGAGCTGCTGCTTTTGTTATAGGCTCTTTATTGGCCGGATATTATATTTCTCATAGGGGATTAAAGAAGACTTTGTTTTCTCTTTGTTGTATATTCAACTTGCCGTTCGTTGCTTATACTTTGTTGGCTATGTATCAGCCGGAAAGTGGGTTGTTGATTGGTGGAGCCATTGTGCTGGAGTATTTTGGTTACGGTTTCGGTTTTGTGGGACTGACTCTTTTCATGATGCAACAGGTGGCACCGGGTAAGCATCAGATGGCTCACTACGCCTTTGCTTCGGGTATTATGAATCTAGGTGTGATGTTGCCGGGTAGTATCAGTGGTTTTGTAAGTGATTGGTTAGGATATGAATCATTTTTTGTCTTTACGTTGTTTGCAACGATTCCGGCATTTTTGATTACTTATTTCGTGCCGTTCACTTATCCTGATGAAAAAAGCAAATAATTAATCATGATAAAAAATAGAATATATGAGTGAAAAATTAGTTATGCCGTGGGAAGACCGTCCGGAAGGATGTCAAGATGTAATGTGGCGTTATTCGCAAAATCCGGTGATTGGCCGTTATGCCATACCAACTTCGAATAGTATATTCAATAGTGCCGTAGTGCCGTTTGGGGATGGATATGCAGGAGTGTTCCGTTGTGACAACAAGTCTGTACAGATGAATATATTTGCCGGTTTTAGCAAGGATGGTATTCATTGGGACATTAATCACGAACCGATTCAGTTCAAGGCCGGCAATACAGAAATGATTGAGTCGGAATATAAGTATGACCCTCGTGTTACTTGGATTGAAGATCGTTATTGGATTACCTGGTGTAATGGTTATCATGGCCCAACGATTGGTATTGGTTATACCTTTGACTTTAAGGAATTCTATCAGTGTGAGAATGCATTTCTTCCGTTTAATAGAAATGGAGTGTTGTTTCCACAAAAGTTTGACGGGAAATATGCGATGTTAAGTCGTCCGAGTGATAATGGACATACACCGTTTGGCGATATTTACATCAGCTTCAGTCCAGACATGAAGTATTGGGGCGAACATCGTTGTGTGATGAAAGTAACCCCGTTCCCTGAAAGTGCATGGCAATGTACAAAGATTGGTGCCGGTTCGGTGCCTATCTTGACCGACGAAGGTTGGTTACTTTTCTATCATGGAGTTATTACAACTTGTAATGGTTTCCGTTATTCTATGGGGGCTGCATTGATTGACAAGGATGATCCGACTAAGGTGCTTTATCGTACAAGACCTTATCTTTTAGCTCCGGCTGCTCCTTATGAGTTGCAGGGAGATGTTCCTAATGTTGTATTCCCATGTGCGGCTTTGCATGAAGGCGATAAAGTGGCTGTATATTATGGTGCAGCAGATACCGTTGTGGGTATGGCATTTGGTTATATTTCGGAAATAATTGATTTCATGAAGAAGAATAGTATCTGATTATGATGAAGAAATTGACTACAAAGGAAGAACAAATAATGGAATTCTTTTGGGAGAAGGGGCCATTGTTTGTGAAGGAAATGTTGGAATTTTATCCGCAACCACGTCCTCATTTCAATACGGTTTCCACCTTTGTTCGTGGATTGGAAGAAAAGGGGTACGTGAGTCATCATGTGTTTGGCTCGACTTATCAGTATTATGCTGCTGTGTCCAAAGATGAATTCAAAAAGAAGACGTTGAAGAATGTAATCAGTAAATATTTTAACAACTCTTATTTGGGAGTCGTTTCATCATTGGTGCAGGACGAGGATATTTCTTTGGATGAGCTGAAGGAGTTGATTCGCGAAGTGGAGAATGCAAACGGAAAGTGATGCTCATTTAGAATAAGCAAATGGAACATTTCTTAGTTTACATGCTGAAATCGGCTCTCTGTTTGGCAACCTTTTATGTATTTTATCGCTGGTTGCTAAGCGGTGAAACCTTTCATCGTTTGAATCGGTTGACATTACTGGGCATATGTTTGCTTTCGTGGGTTCTCCCTTCGCTTGAGGTGGCTACTGATGGTGCTATGGGAATAAGTCGGGCGGTTTGGGCGTTGGAGGACATGCTGTTGGCCGAGTGGAATCAGCATGAGATGCAAGAAGATGTTCCATGGGACATGGGTACTTTTTATGTCTTAGGAGTCTTGTTCCTGCTTGTTCGTTATCTGTATTCGTTGGGAAGAATGTTTTTCTTGCTCCAACATTGTAAAATAGAGAAACAGACGGATGGAATCCGTCTGTTTCTTTACCCTGAAAACATTGCTCCTTTTAGTTGGATGCGTATCATTGTAATGTCTGAAAAGGACTGGGAAGATGATCGAGTGACGATTTTCGCTCATGAATATGCTCATATCCGAAAAGGACATTCCTGGGACTTGTTGCTAGTGGATGTCTGCCTTCTTTTGCAATGGTTTAATCCGGCTGTTTGGTGGTTAAAAAAAGATTTGAAGGCCATTCATGAATACGAAGCGGATGAATATGTTATCCGTCAAGGTATTCATGCCAAGGAATACCAATTATTATTAATAAAAAAAGCTGTTGGCACAAGGCTCTACTCTATGGCCAACAGCTTAAATCATAGCTCACTAAAAAAGCGTATTACTATGATGATCAAGAAAAAATCAAATCCATGGGCACGTTTGAAGTATCTTTATGTACTTCCGTTGGCTACCGTTTCGGTGATAGCCTTTGCCCGTTCTGAAGTCTCCAATGGATTGAAGGAGATTTCAGAGGTCAAAGTTAATGATTTAGCTTTAAATGCGAAAGCAGTTGAGACTAAAAGTGTGAAAAACTTCTCAGAAAGTCAGGAAAATCAACCTTTGGTTCTGGTCGATGGAATAAGGAAAAGGGTGTCCGAGCTTCGGACTATTCATTCCGAAACCATTGAAAGTATGTATATCTGGAAAGGCGAGGAGGCCATAAAACAATATGGTGAAGCTGGGAGACTGGGTGTTATAGAGATTAAGCTGAAAAAGAGAGGGCTTTGATTATGAGGAATTTGATGCTGTTTGTATTGTTTTTGTTTCCTTGGGGACTTTATGCACAAACTGATGTCGAAATGCGTAATGCCATCGAAGCATATGATTATGAAACACCTATTTCGTGTATCGCTCCTGCCTGTGGCGATTCTGTTTTAACTCCATTGCGGGCAAAGGCATTGCGTGCCATGAATCGGTATGCCGAAGCGTTGAAAGAATGGAATTCGTTGTTAAAAGCAGATAGCACAGATGTGAAAACATTGATAGAATTGGCTGATTGCTATCGATTGGTTAACCGAAGCGATCAAGCTGCCATTTGCTATGAGAAGTCGGTGGCTATCCGGCCTGAAAATACGTTTTTCCGTCAGCAATATATCCGTACATTATTAGCGATAGAAGATTATAAAAAAGCTCGCGATGCTTCTCATGCTTGGTTGGCAAAAGATACGCTTTCGGCTACGGGATATAAGTATTTGGGTATGGCTTATGAAGGAATAGCCATGAGCGATCCCAATGAATTGACTAATGCCTTTTTGGCTTATAATGCATCCTATCGTTTGGATTCGCTCGATGGGCAGACGGTAGCCCACATTGCTGCTATTTTTAACAATAACAATCAGTTTGCCGATGCCGTGGATGTGACGGAAACTTATCGTCTTTCAGATACTCTTCATGTAGATGTAAACCGTCAGAATGCCAAAGCTTATTGTATGCTCAAGGACTACAAGATGGCGGTAAAACGATACGAAGCCCTTAAGACGATGGGCGACCGTAGTTTTACCACCTTGTATTACTTGGGAATCAGCCATTATGGCGACAATTGGGTGTATGGGGCACAAGAGAATCTGCTGGAGGCTCACAAGAAGAACCCGAATGACGTGAATGTACTTTATTATTTGGCGAAGGCATCTTCACGTAGCTCATGGAAAAAGGAAGGAGTGGAATACATGGAAAAGGCGATGGAACTGGTTGTTCCTACAGATAGCATGATGGTTAGGCTATATGATGGCTTGGCCGAATGTTATAAATCGAATGGTGATTTGGATGAACACATAAAAGCCCTTCAACAGTTGTATAAACTCAATAAAGATTACTACATTTTCTATCAGATAGCCCAAGTTTATGAATGGCGTCGTGATGATGCCAACGCCATTTATTTTTATGAAAAGTTCATGAAACTTGTACCGGAGGATAAACATTTGATCTTGGATGAAGATGGGAAACCGATTGAAGGGGCTTTAACCAGGTATCAGCATGCGGCTCGTCAGGTGGAGAAGATGAAGTCGGAGGATTTCTTCAAGAACGGAAAGTAGACGGAGTTTGGTCATTATAGAAGACGCCAGGATGCATCAAGGTGTTTTTTCAACGGATCTTTATGAATTAAAAATTCGCCTTGACGTTTTTGAAAAAATGTCAAGGCGTTTTTCTTGAAAAACAAAGCTATTCTTTTTCTTTCTTTTTACGGGAAGGATTGAATATAATTGTGAGTTCAAATTTTCCTTTGGTTTTCGAGCTGGATTCTAGGCTATAGTTATAATTGCCTTCTTCGCTTGTAAAGATGTATGTGTATTCTACCACGTGAATGCCATTTGTTTTTTTAGCTTCTTTCATGGCTGTTCGGGTATATTCTTCATCTTTTTCAAAAGCTTTCACCAGTTCGTTTAACATGTTCTCGTCTGTAGCAGAGAATGTTTTTATTCGGTTGGTAATTCCTCTTGTCTGAGGATTACGGTTGGTTACTAAGCTGACTTTTATATTATCGCGTTTTTCCAGTTCTTCTACTAATTTGTTGATGTTTTTTTGTGCTAGTATGGGGGATGTACTTATGCTTAATAGCATGATTGCCAGGCATCTCATGATAGCTCTTTTTTTCATAACGGTGATAGTTTTAAAAATTGCACATAATTTCTTGTTTCTCTTTAATGTTCTTCTCGATGTTTTGGATTTTGGTTAATCGTTCTTCTATTCTTTTTTCAATAGCCTCTGCATCTGCCAGGGTTTCTTGAATGATGGGAAGAATAGTTTTTAGGTCGGTGATGTATTTTCCGTTAACTTTTACATAACTTCCTTCGTAGCATGCCCATTCTTCACTTTGTCTGTCAGTGGTGGGGAGTACGATTCCCAATCCAATGCCGATGACCAGCATGGCGGCAATTCCCATGCTCCATATTTCGAGTGGTAGGTGTTTCCAAAAGGGTTTTGGTGCTTGTTGCCGATATTTACCCTTTTCTTCTGGCATTCCATCTTCATACCAGGCGAACATATCTGAATATTGTTTCAGGTGTTCAGGTAGGTTCCCTTTCCGGAAGAAGCGGTAGATGGCTTGTTCCTCGGAATTCGTCGTTTCGCCTTCCATGAACCGATGGATGTATTCCTCGATGTTTTTGTTTGTTATTTCCATTCCTTGTTTCTCCTCATGAATTGTTCACGTACTTTTTTTCTTGCTCTCGACAGATTGGTTCGCACGGCTATTACCGTGCTTCCCGTGAGACGGGCGATTTCCTCCACTTCGAATCCCTCTATGTGTTTCATCTTCAGGATGGCTTGCTGGAGGTTGGGCAGGGTGTCGATGAGTTCCAATAGTTCTTTGCCCTTTTCATCGTCCATCAGCTTTTGTTCGGGGCCGCTTTCTCCCTCTATCATCCATCCTTCGTCCAATGACACGGTAGTGAGATGTTTCCTTCTTTTCAAATTGATACAAAGATTTCTAGTAATTATCATGGCCAATGCATCAATACTTCGGTATTGGGAAAGTCTTTCGCGAAGAAACCAGAGTTTGATGAGTGTTTCTTGTACGACATCCTCTGCTTCGTCCGTGTCTTCCATGTAGTGCGTCGCCATTTTCAGTAAGGCGGGTCGCATTCGTTTGGCTTCTATTTCAAATGCATGTTGTTCCATCTTCACTAAGATGACACCAAAGATAGGGAAAATATTACATCTGTTAGTAGAAAAAAAGCAGTGTTCTCGCTCTAATACTTGAACACTGCTTTTTGAGATTGCTATTTAATTCGTAAGTTATGAAGTTCTGTATCCGTGTGTTGGGTGGCCAAATCGGTGCGATGGATTTTTACACGTTCGGCTGGAGAACTCAAGATTACGCTCTGCTGATAAATGACCTGTTCAGCAGATGGTCGTAGCAAAAGTGTTGTTTCCTTTTCAAAACGGTTATATGCACGAATAATAATTTGATTACTACCCTTTTGGAGGTGTACCAATACTTTTTCTTCACGATATTTGCAACGGTATGGGTTGTTATGTTTCATTATAGAAACGCCGTTTACAAAAAGTTCAATGGCATTACCGGCAGCAACATCTAACAGGATGTCTTGGGCTTTCGGTGACTCTACGGTTTGCATCAAGTAAAAATCCTCAATTAAATTTACCGGAAGTGTTATTTTTTCGTCGTTAATCTCCTTCCATTCACCACCTTTTCGGAGAGGCGTTTGGTTAAGATTGGCCTCGATAGTCGAGGCACGGTCGAAGACATTGAATTCAGGTCCGCAGATGTATCGTTTGCCCCATTGGGTCTTTGGGTCAATCTTCATGGTTATTGTTTTGCCTCCTTCTAATTTCACGTGTTGATTATTCAAGGCTATTTCTTTGCCTAATTCTTCCGGGGTATAAGTCAGTTCTACCTTTTGAGTGTTCTTCTTCGGCAATTTCCATTCGTAGCTGACGGTGCTTCGGTAATTGCTATAATAGTCGAAGCAGTCGTAGCTATAATTGGAAATACGAGTTGCGTTAGAACTTATTTGTGGAAGCACTTTATGGTTAAAGGTTAATCCTATGACTTGGATTGTTTGGTTGTTATAAGCGTCTTTAGGCAAACTGACTGTTAGTTTGTTTCCTTTCATTGAGGCTGAAGACAAACATCCTTCCGATTCGAGTAGTTTATATCCTGGCAAGTTTAATTCAATGATTCCATTAGCCGGATATTGTCCAGATAGAATCAGATAAAGTTTGTTCCCTTTTCGGGTGGATGTTCCCCAACCAAATTGTTCGCGGAAAGGGGAGGATTCTGTGCCGTAGATGGCTTCTCCGTTCTTTTTCAGCCAAGTCCCAATTTCTTTCAAAACATCACTTTCGAATTCAACAACGGAACCATCTCCACGAGGACCGATGTTTAAGAGGAAATTACCGCCATGCGATACGACATTGATTAAGCTCCGAAGTTTTTCCATGGCTTTGGAATGTGTATCTCCCCGCTCTTGCCAAGAACGATACGACCAAGTTTCGTCAAACATGGAAGCGGCTGATTGCCAAGGAGCTTGCAAAGCTCCTTCGGGATAGGTGTTGTCAGCCATGACAGCAAAGTCGTACCATCCGTTACCAACACGTCCACTAACCATACAATTCGGCTGTAGTTGATGTACCAACTCATAGAGTTCGCGGCTCTGTTGAGGGGTATTGGAGCCCATGTCAAACCAAAGTTCGGAAATTTTTCCGTAGTTGCTAAGGAGTTCGGTTATTTGTCGTTTGTTGAATTCGTGATGTTGCGGAGTTATGAAATCGGCGTTGTGGCTAGAGATGGGATAGGCATGTGGATAATTCCAATCGATGATGGAAAAGTACATGCCAAAGTTGATGCCTCCTTTTTGGCAGGCATCCGACAACTCTTTGACAAAGTCGCGTTTGCAAGGAGTGGCATCGTAGGCATTGTAATCAGTAGTAGAAGTCTTGAACAAACAAAATCCATCGTGATGTTTGGTTGTTAATACGATAGAACGCATGCCGGCTTCTTTGGCTAAAGCGACAATTTCATCTGCGTTGAAAAGTGTAGGGTTGAATTTCAAGGCAGTATCGGCATACCAATCACTGAAAATACCGGCGAACGATTGGATTTGTTCGCTATACCCACGAGTTACAGGTTTTCCTTCATAAACTCCTCCATATACGGAGTAGAGACCGAAATGAATAAACATGGAATATTTGTTTTGATGCCAGCTGCCTTGCTCCTTGTTGGCAAGGGTGGGTGACATCAATAAAAGGCTGCATACAAGTAGCGTAAGTAATCTTTTCATGATAATTGATTGTTGAGGTAATTCATTATTTCTTCGGTTTGATTCGGATGAAACCATTGAATATCTTGGTCTCTTTTAAACCAGGTCATTTGTTTGCGAGAATAAATGCGTGAGTTCTGTTTAATCTTCTCAATGGCAAAGTCGAGTGTCCATTCTCCGTCCAGGTACATGAACATTTCTTTGTAGCCAACCGTATTGAGGGAATTCAGATGTCGGTACGGGTAGACGCTCTTGGCTTCTTCCAGTAAACCGTCTTTCATCATCTCATCTACTCGTTGGTTGATGCGTTCGTATAGTTCTTCTCGTTCACGGGTAAGGCCAATTTTGATGATACGAAAAGGGCGTTCCTTTTGAGTTTGTGTCCGGAAAGAGGTGTAAGTTTTTCCGGTCATATAGCATATCTCAAGAGCGTGGATTACTCGTTTGGGATTCTTTAAATCCACAATTTTATAATATTCAGGGTCTAGGATTTTTAATTCAGCACAAAGTTTCTCTAAACCGTCTTCTTCATATCGGCGAAGCATTAGCTCACGGGTCTCTTTGTCTACAGTAGGGATGTCGTCTATACCTTTACAAATGGCATCTACATACATCATCGATCCTCCGGTTAATACCACAATATTCTTTTCACGGAAAAGTTCTTCCAACTTAAGCATGGCTTCGGCTTCGTATTGAGCCGCACTATAATAATCGGTCAGTTTTAATGTACCGACAAAGTGGTGGGGTACTCTCGCCAGTTGGTTAGGGGTAGGAGCAGCTGTACCTATCTTCAAGTCTGCGTATAATTGTCGAGAATCCGATGACACAATGCATGTATGGAAATGCTCGGCAATGGAAAGGCTGAGTTCTGTTTTGCCCACTCCGGTGGGGCCTATGAGGACGATGAGTGTGTTTTTCATATTTCTCTTTATAAAGTGTCATTCTAAGCATAGCGAAGAATCTTGGTAACATAAACGTGGATGTATACAGATTCTTCGCTACGCTCAGAATGACACATATTGAATACCTATAATAATAAGGTAATTAATAATCTTGACTGTATGGGTCAACGGAACCACCGCCCATGTCAAAACCTTCCGGGTCGAAGTCTTCCATGTCGAAATCTTGATCGCCGTAGAAGTTTTCATCCAAGTCGAGGTTAGTACCGCTAGTCGCCATCATTTCATCAAAATCGATGGTTTGTTTCGGAGCAATGCCTTCTTTACGGGTACATACGGCTTCAGTCAAATCCTTTCCATAACTGATTTCAGACAATTCGATAAAGAATACACGTTCGGTCAATGGATCGAATACATAAAGCATCTTTTGCTTTTCGTCTTCCAATAATTCGCTCAGACGGGTTTCACGCATGATGTAGCAGTCCTCGTCCGAACTGGTGCCCATATCTTCCAATGTAACCTCTTGTTCTTTCTCCCAATCTTCATCGCAAATGAAGAAAGAAGTCATCTGGTCATTGTTATACTTAGCTGCTTTCAGAATTGCTTCATGCAATTCATAGAAAGTAGCTTCTGAGTCAATTTGTATTTCTCTGATGAAATCATCCACTTCGTCAGAGATGATGGTAAATCTATAAACCATAATCTATGTGTGTTATCTGATAATACCTCGCTGAGAATTTTCAATGAATGAAACGATATATTCAATTTCCGGAGTCATTGGAATTTCCTCGCGAATTTGTTTTAAGGCTTCGCTTACATTTTTTCCGCTTTGGTAAATAATCCGGTATGCATTGTGGATGTTTTCAATCAGTTCGTTGGAAAATCCACGACGACGTAGCCCGATAATGTTGAGTCCGCAATAAGCAACAGGTTCGCGACCGGCAATGATGTAAGGAGGAATGTCTTTGCTGAAACGGGTTCCACCTTGAATCATTGTATATCCGCCAACGCGGCAGAATTGGTGCATTAATACGGACGCACTGATGATAGCGTTGTCATCAATAATGATTTCACCGGCCATTTTGGTGGAGTTACCAATGATACATCCGCTGCCGATAATGGCATCGTGTGCCACATGTACACCTTCCATCAAAAGGTTGTTACTGCCTACTACGGTTTTTCCTTTAGCAGCTGTACCACGGTTGATGGTTACATTTTCGCGAATAGTATTGTTGTCGCCCACTTCGGCAGTGGTTTCTTCTCCTACAAACTTTAGGTCTTGTGGAATCGCACCAATAACTGCACCCGGGAAAATTCGGTTGCCATTACCGATTCGTGAGCCATACAAGATGTTAGCATTTGGCATAATAACATTGTTGTCGCCAATGACTACATTCTTGTCGATGAATACAAATGGGCCTATTTCTACATTCTCACCGATTTTTGCTTCGGGATGGATATATGCTAATGGACTAATCATATTGGATTGAATTATGAGTTATAAGTTCTGTGCTTTGAGTTATGAGTAACGAAATCAAAACTCATAACTCAAAACTTGAACCTTTTTATTTATTTTTTACTATTTGTGCTGTAAATTCGGCTTCACAAACCACCTTTTCTCCTACAAATACATAGCCCTTCATTGAAGAAATACCACGACGGATAGGTGCTAGCAGTTCGACGCGGAAAATCAGAGTGTCGCCCGGTACTACCTTTTGACGGAATTTTACGCCATCTATTTTCAAAAAGTAGGTTGAATATTTGCTTGGCTCGTCTACCGAATTCAAGACAAGCAGACCGCCACATTGAGCCATGGCTTCAATCTGAAGTACACCCGGCATTACCGGTTCCTCGGGGAAGTGTCCCTGGAAGAATGGTTCATTAGCTGTTACATTCTTGATACCCACAATGTGGTTGGCTCCGATGGCAATCACTTTATCAACCAATTGGAATGGGTAACGATGTGGAAGCAATTGTCGGATGCGGTTTACATCCATGATAGGTGCCTCGTTGCAATTATATACAGGAGCTTGGATTTCGTGTAACTTGATTTCTTTACGGATTTGGCGAGCAAACTTGTTGTTGATAGTGTGTCCCGGACGGGTAGCGATGATGCGTCCCTTGATGGGCTTACCTATCAATGCCAAGTCGCCGATAATGTCAAGCAATTTGTGGCGGGCGGGTTCATTGTCCCAAACCAATGGGATGTGGTTGATATAACCCAACTGTGTGGCATCCATATGAGGAACACCCATGACATCGGCCAGTTTGTCATAATTTTCCTGTGACATCTGACGTTCATAAATAACGATGGCATTATCCAAATCACCGCCCTTAATCAAACCAGCACCGAGTAGAGGCTCAATTTCACGGACGAAAACAAAAGTACGTGCTGATGCAATTTCTTCAGGGAATTTTTCCATGTCTTCCAAAGTCGCAAATTGATTGAAAAGGATTTTGGAATCGTATGAAATCAAAGCATTTACACTGAAACTTTCATCAGGTAAGACGATGATGGAAGAACCGGTTGCTTCGTCTCTGAATTCTATTTTAGATTTGATGATGTAATAGTCTTTTACAGCAGTCTGTTCGGTGATGCCTACACGTTTAATTGCTTCGACATAGTGTTTGGCACTACCGTCCAGAATTGGGAATTCCGGTCCGTTTACTTGTATCAGACAATTATCAATACCAGCTGCGTAAAGAGCAGCCAATGCATGCTCAATGGTGCTGACTTTTATACCGTTTTTAACCAATACTGTGCCACGAGTCGTTTCACCTACATTTTCGGCTACGGCGTCAATGATTGGTTGTCCTTCTAAGTCGATTCGTTGAATCTTATACCCGTGGTTATCCGGTGCCGGGTTAAAGGTCACCGTTAAGTTTACTCCGGTGTGGAGTCCTTTCCCGTTTAAGGAAAAGCTGCCTCCTAAAGTTTTCTGTTTTAACATGGGCCTATTTATTTAATTGTGTTTTAAGTTCTTCTAGTTCTTTTTTCAAGTTGTTCAATTCTAGGTACATCTCAGGTAATTTTTTATAAACGGCAGATGACCGCATATAACTTTTTACTTCAAAAGCCGGGCTTCCCATAACGGTAGAACCGGATTTGATGCTGTTAGCAATACCAGATTGAGCTCCTATATTAACTTTATCGCCAAGTTTGATATGGCCGGCCAGTCCTACTTGACCGCCAAACATGCACCATTCACCGACTTTAGTGGAGCCTGCAACACCTACTTGCGAAGCCATAACAGTATGACTACCCACTTCTACGTTGTGAGCAATTTGAATCAAGTTGTCTAACTTTACCCCTTTACGGATAATGGTTGCTCCCATGGTAGCTCGGTCGATGCATGTGTTTGCTCCAATTTCTACATCGTCTTCCAATATTGCGATGCCGATTTGTGGAATTTTTTCATATCCTTCGGGTGAAGGGGCAAAACCGAATCCGTCAGCACCTATTACACTACCAGCATGGAGAATACAACGATTACCCACACGGCAGTCATGATATACGGTTGCATGCGGATAAAGTATGCAGTCGTTTCCAACTTTTGCTCCACTACCTACGGTTGCATGTGGGTGAAGGAATGTGTTGTCACCGATTTCGGCATGGTCACCTACACATGCAAATGGAGCAATATATACATCCTTTCCGATTTTTGCTGTAGGTGCAATATACGCAAGAGGATCAATACCTGTTTTTTTCGGTTTGCTCATTTCATAGAGATTGAGCAGTTTGGCCAAACTTTCGTAGGCATTGTCCACTTTGATTAGTGTTGCTTTAACTTCTTTTTCTGGCTCAAAATCCTTGTTTACCAATACTATGCTTGATTGGGTGTCATAAATATAATTGGTATATTTGGGATTTGCAAGAAATGAAATGGCTCCAGGTATGCCTTCTTCGATTTTAGCAAAAGTATGTACAGTGACATTTTCGTCACCTACAATCGTTCCTTGGATAAATTCCGCAATTTGCTTGGCTGAGAATTCCATGATACTTTTTAATCTTCTGTTTTTAATCGTTCTACAGTTTTGACTTTATGTCACAACGCGTAGATATACTTTAATTATGCAAATTACGGCATTTTTTTTGAAATCTCCGTATTTTTTGTGGATTATTTGGTGGTATAGCTATTAAAAACGGAAAAAACAAACATAATATTTCTTTACTTTCCTTGATAAAAGTGAAATATTGAGCATGTCAGAGGCTTCTGCTATGTTTTTGGTTGTCCCGTCGTTGTAAATAATTTCTATGCTGTCGTCTTCCTTGCGATACATGTTGTTCTCTATCGTTGAGGTCGATAGAAAATAATTGGCTTCTTTTTTAGATATTCCTAGACTTTCGGATATGTTTTTTAGAATGTATTCTTTCCGGCTTGAAGAAATGGGGGAAGACTGTATTTCTACCTTAAATAATTTTCTGTTAATCAGGCCTTGGCTCAAGGTGGATAGCACAATGTCCGGATGGTTACACCAAACCTTCAACGAAGTCCAAATATCGTTGTCGTCTAGCTGGATGAAGTTGTCAAGGCAGATAGGGTTATTGTAAAATCCTTCACGGTCGATATTGTTGTAGAGGAAGAATTTTAAGGCCGGTGAGGCAAATAAATCCACACCTTGACTGGCCAACTCTTTGGCACGTAATAAAGCACTGATTAGCATTTTCTCACTGGCGACTGATGTCTTATGAAGGTATACTTGCCAATACATCAATCGTCTGGTTGTTAAAAAGTTTTCTATGGAATAGATTCCCTTGGATTCAACTACCAGATGGTCATCCTTAACATTTAGCATCTTGATGATGCGGGCCGAACCAATATTTCCTTCAGATACACCTGTGTAGAAACTATCTCGTCGCAAATAGTCCAGCCGATCCATATCCAGTTGGCCACTGACTAATTGGTGAAGGAATTTTTTAGGATATTCATCTTTGAAGATTTGGATTGCCAGATTTAATTGCCCTTTTAAATCCTTATTTATCCTTTCCATTAAGAGTAAGGATATTTCTTCGTGTGAAATACCGTTGACAATGGTGTTCTCTAAAACATGCGAGAAAGGACCGTGTCCGATGTCGTGGAGAAGAATAGCTGCTTGTACGGCTTCTGCTTCGCTATCAAAAATAAAGTTCCCTTTGGTCGTTAGCGAAGTGATTGCTTCGCTCATGAGGTGAAAGGCACCCAGTGAATGTTGGAAACGGGTGTGTTGGGCACCGGGATAGACAGATGCAGCCAGCCCCAATTGTTTGATGCGAGTAAGACGTTGCAAGATGGGGTGGCATACAATATCGTACAACAACCCCTTCGGAATGTGGATGAATCCGAATACGGGGTCGTTGATGATTTTCCTTTCAATCATTAGAGGATAGCCTTCAGTTGTTCAGCCATTTGTGCCTGCACTTTCTGTGCTTCTTGACCGGCTACTACGGCAAAGTTTTCGGTCTTATCAGCATAAATGATGGCACGGCTAGAGTTTACGATAAGTCCACAAGTGCTGTTCATACCATACTTGCAGACTTCTTCGAGTGAACCACCCTGAGCACCTACGCCCGGCACGAGTAAGAAGTGGTTAGGAACAATCTTACGGATGTCTTCGAATGCACGTCCTTGGGTTGCACCTACTACATACATCATGTTTTCATCGTTAGCCCATTCTTGACTTTTGCGAAGAACTTTTTCAAAAAGGCGTTCGCCTTCCGGGTCAGCAGTGAGCTGGAAATCGTGTGAACCCTTGTTGCTGGTAAGTGCCAACAAAATTACCCACTTGCCTTCGTATGTCAAGAACGGAGTCACCGAGTCTTCACCCATATAAGGAGCTACGGTTACCGAGTCGATGTTCATTTCTTCGAAGAATGTGCGAGCATACATGGCCGATGTATTGCCGATGTCACCACGCTTGGCATCCGCAATGATGAATTGGTCGGGATAGTTGGTCTTGATATATTCTACGGTCTTTTCAAACGCAATCCAACCCTTCACGCCCATGCTTTCATAGAAAGCCAAGTTAGGTTTGTAGGCAATACAATA
>JAZSLV010000008.1:0-166638 GCA_045535555.1 Bacteroidaceae bacterium
CCCTTGGACATACTCGCAATGAGTACGCCCGTCGTACTACTTGTCTGTATGAAATCGTATCAAAGATCGTTCTTGCGCGCTGTTCCTTTCGGAAAGCGGATGCAAAGGTAGACGTTCTTACATTACCCACCAAACAAAAACACAACTTTTTTCCTGAATTTTTTGTTAATAAATATAACTCGCTGAATATGACCACCGACAACAAAAACAGAAGAGGCGGAGCCATCTGGCACCACCTCTTTTATATACGTGCGTGTGCGCGATATCACTCGGCTTCAGGGGCGATGAGCTTGTAGCCCTTACCGTGAATGTTGATGATTTCTACTGAATCATCGTCCTTGAGATGCTTACGGAGCTTGGTGATGTAAACATCCATACTGCGGGCGTTGAAGTAGTTGTCATCAATCCATATTGACTTAAGAGCGAAATCACGCTGGAGGATTTCGTTCTGGTGAGCACAGAGGAGGTTGAGAAGTTCTGACTCCTTAGTGGTAAGTTTGGTTGATTTGTCACCGATAGAGAGGATCTGCTTCTTGGCATCGAAGGTGAACTTACCGATCTGATAAACGGTAACCTCACGGTTCTTCTTGCCATGTACACGGCGCAGGATGGCTTCCATGCGGAGTGTGAGCTCTTCCATGCTGAAGGGTTTGGTGATGTAGTCATCGGCACCGATCTTGAAACCTTCAAAGATATCGTCCTTGAGGTTCTTGGCGGTCAGGAACATGATGGGTACATCTGAGTTGATAGCGCGAATCTCTTTTGCAAGAGTGAATCCATCTTTCTTAGGCATCATTACGTCGAATACGCAGATGTCATACTTGTTCTTAATGAAAGCTTTGTAGCCGGCATCACCGTCGGGGCACAGTTCTGCATTGTAGCCCTTGGCCTGAAGGTACTCACGAAGGAGCATACCCAGGTTCTCGTCGTCCTCACATAACAGGATGTTCAGTTTTTCTTCCATAATCTTAAGTTTTATAGGTTATTCATTGTTTTGCGGTAGTGATATGATAAACTTGGTCCCGTTACCAAGTTCACTCTCAGCCTTAATAGTTCCCTTGTGGTTGACTATTACTTTCTTTACATATGCCAGACCAAGACCGAAGCCTTTCACGTCATGGCGGTTACCGGTATGTACACGGTAGAAGCGATCGAATATCTTCTTGAGGTCATCGCGTTTGATACCAATTCCGTTATCAGCGATGGAGACCATGAGTTTGCCGGGCTCATTCCAGGTGCGAACCTCGAGATGCAACGGAACATCGGCCCTCTTATACTTGACAGCGTTATCCATGAGGTTGAAGATGACGTTGGTGAAGTGCATCTCATCAACCATGCCAAACGGATCCTCAGTCTCAAACTGGGCATCGATAGTGCCGCCGATATTCTCGACTTTGAGTTTGAAAGTGTTGATTACGCCGTTGATGAGTTCATCGACATCCATTTCCTTGAGTTTCATAGTGTTGCTCTGGCGCTCAAACATGGACATCTGGAGGACTTTCTCTACCTGGAAACGGAGACGTTTGGTCTCATCATTTATTACACCGGAGATGTGTTTGAACATCTGAGGTGATTTAGACACAGCCTGATCGTTCAGCATCTGGGCTGCCAGAGAGATGGTTGATATGGGTGTCTTAAACTCATGTGTCATATTATTGACGAAGTCATTCTTCATCTCTGTTATCTTACGCTGACGAGTGATCACGAATAGGGTGAACGCGAAGGTAACCATAAGGATTGCTATGAAGATGAGCGACGGCAACATAAAGTTGACAGACTTGTCTATATAGTCATCAAGTGTGGGAAAGAACACACGTATGACGCCCATACGGTTGGGATTATCATTACGGAACACGGTCTGATCATAACTATTTGCCAACAGATTAGTAGGATTGAAATCCTTACAATTACATGAATAGATGACACGACCTGTGTTGGTTGTAAGCTGATAATGGAACGGAATTTCTATACCGTTAGCCTCCAATACATCTGTAAGGTCATCATGCAATGTAGTATTATCAATACGCTGAGCCAGAGGTCTGGTGCTGGAATTGATAATCATATTGTAGATAACCTCATCAACAAGAGACTTGTTTGCAAGATAATGCTCCAGCTGACGCTGTTGAAGCGCTCTGGAACGTTCGGAAACTCCAATGCCGGCATCGGACTGTGAACGAGGGACCTGTAATGAGGGCATTGTAGGAGTTGTAGAAGGCACAGAGGGTGTCTGTGTTGAAGGATTAGGCGCTTGAACGGGCGGCTGAATGGTCTGAGAAAACGAGAAGGTTCCGTTTTGGAACGAAAAGACCTGTGTCTGACTGTAATAGCCTTCCGGAGGAAGGTTTCCGAAGTCGGAATTACGTCCCATTTCACGGATATCCTCTTCGAGATACCTCTGAGCCTCGGCAACTTCAAGCCGATGCGCCACTTCATAGAGACTGCTTTTAACCAGTCTGTCAAACTCCTGATGACGCATAGTGGTCATGACCTTCATATACCTAAGCTGTAGAGAAAGCAGGACTATGAAGGAGATGCACATTACTGCGCTAAGGATCCAAACAACTTGTTTCTTCATGTCAGCAAATATACAGATGTTTTTATTATCGCAAACAATTAACTTAATTTTTTGTGCGATTTTTAGATAAAAAAGGCGGAATTGTGGTAATTCCGCCTTTTGAAGTTATCAAAATAACAACTATCGTTATTATTCCTCGTCTTTCTGCTGAGCCTCGAACTCCTTGATGAGTTTGTCCTGAACATCGGTAGGAACGAGCTCGTAACTGCTGAAGCTCATTACGAACGAACCGCTACCTCCGGTGATAGAACTGAGAGAGGTTGAATAGGTAGACATTTCCTTGAGAGGCACCTTTGCCTTGAGGACCTGATAGTTACCCTCGCTCTCCATACCCATGATCATACCGCGACGACCCTGTAGATCACTCATTACATCACCCATGTACTCGGCAGGTACAAGTACCTCAACATCATAAACGGGCTCAAGGATCTTAGGACCTGCCTCCTTGAAGGCTGCGCTGAATGCGTTACGGCCTGCAAGCAGGAAGGAGATTTCATTTGAATCAACGGGGTGCATCTTACCATCGTAAACGATTACGCGTACATCGCGTGCGTATGAACCGGTAAGAGGTCCCTGCTCCATGCGTTGCATGATACCCTTGAGGATGGCGGGCATGAAACGGGCATCGATAGAACCACCGACAATACTGTTTACATAAACGAGCTTACCACCCCACTCCAGCGGATATTCCTCAACGCCCTTGACGGTCATCTTGAACTCCTGGTTGCCGAACTTGAACATATCGGGCATGGGCTTGCCGTCAGTATAAGGCTCGACGATAAGGTGAACCTCACCGAACTGACCGGCACCACCAGACTGCTTCTTGTGACGGTAATCGGCACGGGCGGGCTTAGTGATGGTCTCACGATAAGGAATCTTTGGCTCCTCAAAGTTGATCATCATCTTATCATTGTTCTCAATGCACCACTTGAAGGTACGGAGATGGAACTCACCCTGACCGTAGAGAATTACCTGACGGAGCTCCTTGGACTGCTCGATCACGAGTGTGGGATCCTCCTCACGCATACGGTTAACGATGGTCATCATCTTCTCCATATCGGCCTCGTTTACGGGCTTGAGAGCACGTGAGTACTTGGAGTTGGGATACTTGATGAAGTTGAATGAACGGTCAGCGCCCTCATTGAGGGTATTGCCTGTACGTACATCCTTAAGTTTAACAGTGCAACCTATGTCACCGGGAAGGAGCTCAGGTACCTGTACGCGGCTGTTGCCCTGGCTTACGAAAATCTGAGCTACACGCTCCTTGGAACCACGGTCTGAATTGATCATGTCCTGTCCCTCATGTGCCTTACCGCACATTACCTTGAAATATGAAACAGCTCCGATATGGGGCTCGATTGTGGTCTTGAAGAAGAAGAGGGATGTGCCGGAAGCATCGAGTTTAACGACGTCACCCTTGGCATCCTTGATTTCCTTACCCTGCAGGGGTGAGGGAGCTACATTACCCAGGAACTCAACGAGACGGCTTACACCGATGTTGGGAGCAGCGGCAGTGCAGACGATGGGGAACAGACCGCAGGTCTCAATACCCTTACGGAAACCGGCGCGGATCTCATCAATTGAAAGCTCTCCCTGATCAAAGAACTTCTCCATGAGTGCCTCATCATTCTCAGCTGCAGACTCTGTTACAGTATCACGCATGGCCTGAGCCTTATCGGCAACTGATGCGGGGATATCCTCGGCCTTCATTGCTGAACCGTCAGCGAATGTGAGTTTCTGGTTGAGCAGAACATCTATCACGCTCTTGAATGAGGGACCGGCCTGCTCGGGGAACTGGATGGGTACGCAAGTGGTACCGAATGTAGAACGAATCTGATCTACAACGTTATCATATTCACATTTATCGCTGTCAACGTGGTTGATTACGAAGAATGCGGGCTTACCTAATTTCTTGACGAGACGGTAGCTGTTGATAAGGCCAACGTCTACGCCACGTGAACCGTTTACTACAAGAATGGCGGAGTCACAGATATTGAGGGCGGTTACAGCCTGGCCTGAGAAATCATCGGAACCCGGGCAATCGAAGAAGTTGAACTTCTTGCCGAACATCTCAACTGCAAATACTGTTGAATATACTGAATAGCCATACTCAAGTTCTACTGCTGCGGTGTCACTGACGGTGTTCTTTGCGTTGACTGAACCACGGCGCTTGATTACGCCTGCTTCAAAAAGGATACTCTCGGTCAGGGTGGTTTTTCCTGATCCGGCTCCGCCAAGGATGGCGATGTTCCGGATGTCTTCTGTTTTATAATTCTTCATATTAGTAATATTGATTTAGCAATTAATTGGGTAAAGCCTTCAAAGCAAAGGCTCGCAAATTTATCTAAATATTGGAACAAATCCAAATAAATCAACAGAAAAGGGAAGCGATGAGCAAGTCGCTTATAAACATACCTGATTCGGGGATTCGGAGATGATTGTCAGTGATGACCAAAGAGCCGTCCGACAGGTATTTGCGGGCACTTTCAAGGAGTTTGGCGCTATCCGTATCAGACAGTCCGGCGAGGTTGAGTCCACGGGCTGTACGGAGGGAGAGCATGATTTTCTCGTTGTAGATATCGGTCTCCGAGAGATTCTCAATTTCATACGGGGGATTACACTGTTCCACTCCGATCATATAGACATCAAGATCCGAAGGATTCCATTGCCGGGATGAGCCGTTGTAGGAATGGGCTCCGGCTCCAACCCCAAGGTAGGGAGTTCCGTCCCAGTAGCTGCTGTTATGGCGGGAGTGGAAACCGGGACGGCAGAAGTTGGAGATTTCATAATGTTCAAAGCCTCCGCCATGAAGGGTCCTGCACATGAGGTCAAACATCCGTGAGCAGAGTTCATCATCGGCAGGGGTAATCCTGCCCTGTTCACGCATGGCCAGCAACGGGGTATTCTCCTCAAACGAGAGACAGTATGAAGATATGTGGCTTACATCGGCCGATAACGCCGTATCAAGGTCTGTACGGAACATTTCAAGTGTCTGACCGGGCAGACCGTACATCAGGTCAATGCTGATATTGGTCATACCCGATTCACGGCATATGCGGACTGCATCCAAAGCCTGCTCTGCGGTATGACGGCGACGCAAGAAACGCAGCAAATCATCATTGAAGGTCTGCACTCCTATACTTATGCGGTTGACTCCCAAAGAATGCAGGGCAGCCATATAGCCGGGGGTGATGTCATCGGGATTACACTCTACAGTGAGTTCCGACAGGTTATTGAGTCCGAACAATGAATCTATAGCCGAAATAATGCGGCCTAACTGTTCCGGAGTGAGACGGGAGGGAGTGCCACCGCCGAAATAGACGGTCCCGACCTGTTTATCCCCGATATAATCGGCGCGAAGTTGTAGTTCACGACATACCGCATCGACATAACGTGCGGCTTCATCCTGACGCACGGTCGAGAAGAAGCCGCAGTATATACAGCGTTTGGCACAGAAAGGTATATGTATGTATATACCTGCCAACGTATCAGATCATTGAATTGATGACGTCCATCACATCCTGGCCTATGGCATTGGCGGATTCCATTGTGGAGGCCTCGGAATAGACACGGATGATGGGTTCGGTGTTGCTCTTGCGCAGATGTACCCACTTATCGGGAAAATCTATCTTAACACCGTCAATGTCATTGATTTCCTCCTTTGCATAGATACCCTTTACCTTGGCCAGGATGGCATCGACATCGGTACCGGGTTTAAGGTCTATACGGTTCTTTGCGATAAAGTAAGGAGGATAGGTCTTGCGCAGTTCACTTACAGTCTTGCCCTCATGTGCAAGATGACTGAGGAAGAGAGCGATACCCACGAGTGCGTCACGGCCGTAATGGAGAGCGGGATAGATGACTCCGCCGTTGCCTTCACCTCCGATGACCGCACCGGTCTCTTTCATCTTGGTGGTGACATTGACCTCACCTACGGCTGCGGCATTGTACTGACCGCCGTACTGACGTGTCACATCACGAAGAGCGCGGGTGGAACTGAGGTTGGAGACCGTGTTTCCGGGAGTATGTTTTAATACATAATCCGCTACGGTTACGAGGGTGTATTCCTCACCGTACATGGCGCCGTTCTCATCAATGAAAGCCAGACGGTCCACATCGGGATCTACGACAAAGGCTACATCTCGGCCTCCTTTTTTCATGAGGTTCATGATATCGCCAAGATTCTTCTCGAGCGGCTCGGGGTTGTGTTGGAAATCACCGGTGGGATCACAGTAGAGTTTGTCTACGCTCTCTACCCCAAGAGCTTTAAGAAGATCGGGCAGAATTATGCCACCAACAGAGTTGACACAGTCAATGGCTACTTTAAAGCCGGCCTTGCGGATAGCCTCCACATCAACCAGGTTAAGTGCCAGAACCGACTCTATATGGCGACGGTTCATGGTGTCATCTGTTGAATAATGGCCCAGGTGGTCGACATCGGCATACACGAACTGTTCCTTATCGGCCAATTCAAGAACACGGTTACCATCAGAGGCCGAGAGGAACTCGCCATCACGGTTGAGCAGTTTGAGTGCGTTCCAATGACGAGGGTTATGACTGGCGGTAAGTATGATACCGCCATCGGCATTGAGCCATGTTACGGCAAGTTCTGTGGTTGGAGTGGTGGCAAGGCCGATATCGGTCACGTCAAAACCCATTCCGAGGAGCGTACCGCAAACGACTTCACGTACCATCTCGCCCGACAGGCGTGCGTCACGGCCGACCACGATACGGCTGGCAGACGGGTTGCCTTCACGTACCCATGTTGCGTATGCCGATACGAACTTAACTATATCAAGAGGGGTCAGGCCGTTTCCGGCAGGACCGCCTATCTCTCCGCGAATGCCGGAGATTGACTTTACCATTGCCATTTTTGCGTTGTTATTATAATTTCGTAATAAGCGGGATAAACGGACGATGCCGCATTCTGGGTTCCCTGATTATGAGGTGCGATGATGCGCACTTTGGCCGAACCGGCACCATTAAGCAGACCGGGTCTGATATACGGCATTGTCATTATCCAGGCGTTGGGAACAGAGTAGCCATATGCCCTGGACATGATACCGCTCTTGTATGATGCCGAATAGTTATCGCCGTTACGTTTTACATAGAACACATCGGGATCCTGCTGATAGAGATTCATGGTCATAGTATCACCCGAACCAAGATAAACCTCGACATAGCGGGCGTTCATGTACCAAGTGTCACCTGATTCTATCTGACGGCCCTCACCACGGCGGACAATCTGCATGTAAACGCCGTTATCTCCAAAAAGCACATATTCGTTGCGCGTTGAATCCGGACCTGTCTCAGGATTATCGGTTATTGTATCCTTAAGAAATTCCTGAAGGCTGATGACATCTATGTTATGTGAATCCAACCAGGCACGCACCTGTTTTGCCTCACGTTCTTTCTGTTCGGCATAGGTTTCCTCTTCCTCCTTGCATGATGAGAGGAGAGATGAAATAACCGTAAGGCCAAAAAACACGAATAACAGTTTCTTCATATTACTGTCTGAAAAGTTGTCTTATACAATCCTCCTGCGAGTGAGACCACTCGTCAAGCCCCTTATGGAACCGTTCCACTGCCTCTTCCAAGGTACCACGGTATTCACCTCCGGCGGCATTCTGATGACCGCCTCCGTTAAAGAAGTCACTGCTGAAACGGTTACAGGGCACTGTGCCGACAGAGCGGAAGGAGAGTTTGATGATTCCCTGCTCCTTATCCTCACGGAAAAACGCACTCATGAGAACGCCGTTTATCTGAAGCGGCATATTGACAAATCCCTCCGTATCACCCTTACGGTATTTGAACTTACGCAGTTCCTTGTCTGTAAGCGTGATGAGAGATGTTGATTTATCAGGGAACACCTGCATTTTCTCATTCAGCACAAAACCCTGAAGACGCAGACGTGACTCCGAATAGTTATTGTAGACAAGACGATATATTTCATCCTTATCCACGCCCTTGTCAAGAAGATGGGAGACCACCTGGAAAAGATTACTGCTGTTACTGTTGAAAGAGAGTGCTCCCGTATCGGTCATTATTCCGGTATAGATGCACTGGGCCATCTCCTTGTCTATCAAGCTGAAATCACCGAGAGCACAGATGAGATGAAATACCAGTTCCGATGTAGACGACGCCTCGGGATGAGACAACGTAACCGTATAATTGGCACCCGGGAAGGGATGATGGTCAAGCAGGAATTTCTTTGCTTTGGAGTAAAGAAAGCTGGCTGCAATCTTTCCGATACGGCCTACCACGTTGAAATCAAGACAGCAGAGCACATCGGCCTTATAGACAAGATCCTCATTGGCATCGGGGTCATCGGCAAACACTCTCAGATCCTCAGCTCCGGGAAGCCATGAAAGAAAATCGGGAGCGGAATCGGGCACGATCACCACTGCCTCCTTACCCTTGCTCCTGAGGTAACGGCAGAGTGCCAGAGAAGAGCCGATGGCATCACCGTCAGGACCCATGTGGGTCAGTATCACGTAACGGTCAGCCCACCCCATCCAGATGCGGAACTCGGCTACGTCAATACCGGATAACATGTTTTTAATCATAGCACCGCAAAGGTACTCAATATGATTCAAACCACAAAGTTTTAAAAGAGTGCCAAAATGGTGGCTGCCGTGATGCAGGCAAGAGCCTGGACAAGGCGGTGGGTACGTTTCTCCTTATACCACAAACAGATCAGTATTACGACGGTGTATATGACAAAAACAACCCACCCCCTATGCAACGATAGTTCAAGATGTGAATACGGGAGGGCCGATATGCGCGTAAGAAGGCCGGTCATGTTATCGACCAGCCAGGTCAGCGAAGTTACTACAACTGCCCGGAAGAAAGGGAACCAGCCGACAATCCAAAGCGACATGGAGAGCGACACTATCACGAACATTACCGGAACGACAATGAGATTGGCCAGCATGACGTATGTGGAGAAACCTGAAAAATGATACATCACTATGGGGACGGTGCCTATCTGAGCAGCGAACGAGAGAACCGACACGCGCCATACGTATCGGCCCAAAGGATTGCTGGGCTCATAGATTTGGAGCATTATGGGAGTGATGATAACTATGAAGAGAACAGCACTGAATGAGAGTTGGAAACTCATATCAAACAGGGCCGACGGATTGGCCGCAAGCATGATCATGGCAGCGATGCCAAGTGAATTGAGGGCCGATGTCTCCCTCTCAAGCGCCCGGCATATGGCTACAATGGAGAACATGATGAGAGTACGTGTAATGGAAACGGGCAGGCCTATTGCAAATGCGTATGCCCACAATACGCCCATGACCAGCAACTGACGCAGCCATTCGGCCTTACGGTACAGAACGGCCGGGAAGATAAGATACAGGAACCAGCACATGATACCCACATGAAGACCCGATACAGCCAGGACATGACTTACGCCTGATGTGGAGTATACCTCACGCAGTTGGTCATTCAGAGCACGTTTCTCGCCCAACGAGACGGCCGATACGACCGCCAGGGAATTACCTTCAAGCCCCCATTCCCTATACTTGCGGATGACCGCACGGCGAAACCTTACGGCACGGATACGCAGTCCCTCGGTGCCATCTGGCGGAAGGGAGTGCCAGTCCTTGGCCTGTACACGCAGTGTGCCTGAGATGCCGTGACTGAGCAGATATGAGGCGTAGTCAAACCCAGCCCCCTCACTGGAGGGTTTATTGACCTTTCCGTCAAATAAAATCAATGTTCCCGGTTCAAGAGACGCGGCCGCACTGTCCTTGGGCAGGTAGAGATATATATTATGGCCTCGGTACAGGCTGTCCCGGAGCATTACCTCAAGCCTGTAACTGCGTTCACGCTCCAGCGGATAGGAGTTGAGAACTCCTTTATATACGGCATAACGCGGAGGCCACTCCACCCTGACCCTGTTCATTTGAATGGCATAGGATGAAGCACCTGCAAGCACAAACGAAAGCGACAGACAAAACCCTGAAATACGGGGATGTCTGCCACTTGATATCAGTGCTATAATTGCTGTCAGAAGGGTTGTGACGATGAGACACCAGACCGGCATCTCTGCCCGGGTGTTCTCAATGGTATCCGATATGTATATCCCTGCTATAAGGGGAATGACCAGCCTTAAAGAGGGCCAGTCCGAAAGTTTCACTTGCTATCCTAGAGTTTCTTGAGTTCCATGATTGCCTTTTCCGGATCTGGCGAGGAGAAAATGGTGTTGCCCGATACCAGGACATCGACACCAGCCTTAACCAGACGCGGTGCAGTTTCAAAGGTGACACCACCGTCAACCTCTATGAGAGCCTTGGAGCCGGTCTCATCGATGAGCTTGCGCAGTTCCTTAACCTTCTCTATAGAGTGTTCAATGAACTTCTGACCTCCGAAACCGGGATTGACAGTCATGAGCAGTACCATATCAACATCACTTATCACATCTTTAAGCATGCTTACCGGTGTGGAGGGATTCAGGGTAACTGCAGCTTTCATGCCGCGGTTCTTTATCTCGAATATGGTGCGGTTGAGATGAGTGCATGCCTCATAATGAACGTTATATGTAGAAACGCCAAGTTCCTGGAAACGATCCATGAACTTTTCGGGCTCCACTATCATGAGGTGAAGGTCAAGGGGTTTGGTGCAGTACTTGGCCACATACTTCAAAACAGGAAAACCGAACGATATGTTCGGTACGAATACTCCGTCCATGATATCAAGATGGAGCATATCCGCCTGACTGCGGTTGATCATCTCAAGGTCCTTGCGCAAGTCTCCGAAATCGGCTGACAAGAGCGAGGGTGCTACAATTGTGCTCATAGTTCTAAATTATGATTGGAACCCAAACCGGATTCTGCCACAAAAGTAGTCAATATTATGCGACATTACACACCCTGGCCGCGAAATTGCGGATAAAATCAAGTGTCTTCTGCGACGGCTGGCCATAGGAACCGTTCCTGACGGCTGCGCGGATGAAGTTTTCGGAAAGTAAAGAAGAAGTAGTAGAGGTCTGATCCATAGGCGTCCTTTGTTTAGTTCACCTATAAAACGCAAACCTCTGAAAAATAGTATGTAAACCGGGTGATATTTAAAAAAAATATTCCGAACCTGCGTTATACTGCAAGCGACAGGGCTATTCCGTTATCGACCGACATCTTGCGGATGTTGATGAGCGCATAACGCATACGGCCGAGTGCGGTATTGATGGACACGCCGGTGATATCGGCTATCTCCTTGAAACTGAGGTCCTGATAGTAGCGCATGAATACCACCTCACGCTGATTGTCGGGCAAGGCATCAACCAGACGACGTACGTCGCGCAGGGTCTGCTCATTGATCATCGTATCCTCGACGTTGGCCTCAGCCAGACTGGCATCGTTGAGCAGGTCATACTCCTGGGCATCGTTGCTTACGGTGTTCTCATTCTTATCCTGACGGAAGTAGTCTATGATGAGGTTATGTGCTATGCGGGTTAGCCAGGCGCCGAACTTGCCGGTGCTGGTGTAGTTACCTTTCTGCAGGGTTACTATTGCTTTTACGAATGTATCCTGGAAGATGTCATCGGCAAGGTCGCGATTGCGTACAACAAAGTTGATGTACGAATATAACTTGTCCTGATAACGTGATAAAAGGGTATCGAACGCCTTTGTGTTTCCGTTAGAATAGAGCGCTACCAACTGGTCGTCGGTGAGCTGAATTAAATTCTGCATTACTTCTTCTTTACTTGGTTTATTGGAGTAAAGTTCAGTCTATAGGCAGTTCGGTTTTAGTTAATAATTGTGTTATTGTTGCGGCAAAGATAATGTGAATATTTCTTAAAACCAAAACAAAATGTGGATTTTAACACTTTGGAGTGCTTCAAATACACGTACAACCGGATATGTTACAGCCGCAGAGGAAGGCAGAGACGGGCATTCTCTTTTTGCCGGCAATCTGGACTTCCTGGAGGCGGAGGGCTCCGTCGGCAGTATATACCAGCAGGTTTTTGCGGCCGTCACATTCTATTGTTCCGGGCTTTTGGATGGGAGCATCGGTTACGGGCTGGGCGGCGTAAATCTTGAAGTCCTGCTCTGTGCCGTCGGCTGAGCGGATGACGGTCCAGGCAGCGGGGTATGGGGAGAGGCCCCGGATGAAGTCGTTTATGCGGGCGGTGGGTTGGTTCCAGTCTATGCGGCAGGTCTCCTTGAAGATCTTGGGGGCGGGGCGCAGTTCACTGACGGGAATGGTATCCTGGGGTATGGGTCTGACGCGGTCTGCGATGATATCATCGAGGGTGCGCACGGTAAGATCGGCCCCCAGTTCCATGAGTTTGTCATGGACGGTACCGGCATTGTCCGTGGGCAGTATGGGAATGCTTTCCTTATATATAATATCGCCTGTATCGATTTCATGCTTGAGGAAGAAGGTGGTTACGCCTGTCTCCTTGTCGCCGTTTATGATGGCCCAGTTGATGGGGGCGGCACCGCGGTACTGAGGCAGCAGCGAACCGTGAAGGTTGAAAGTGCCCAGGCGGGGCATATTCCAGACTATTTCCGGCAGCATACGGAAGGCTACTACAATCTGAAGGTCAGCCTTAAGGGCCGATAACTGATCGATGAAAGCGGGATCTTTCAGTTTTTCGGGCTGCAGCACGGGTATACCCTGCTCTACCGCGTACTTCTTTACAGGACTGCTCTGAAGCACGCTTCCATGACGGCCCATGGGCTTGTCGGGCATGGTTACCACACCTATTATATTATAGCCGTCCTCAACGAGACGGCGCAGGGTGAACTCCGCAAACTCGGGAGTACCCATGAATACAATTCTGAGGTCTTTCTTATTCATCATCACATTACTCTTCGGAGAGTTCCAGCAATACGTTACGGTATGAGTTGAATATCTTGGACTTGGAGACGAATCCCAGATAATGGCCCTCCTCATCCTCTACGGGCAGGTTCCAGGCTCCGGTCTCATCAAATTTCTTCATGACGGTCTCCATGGGATCCTTGACCGACAGGCGGGCGGGCGGCAGTTCCATGAGTTTCTGGACATTGAAACGATGATACAACTCCTGACGGAACATGATATTGCGGATACTCTCCATGTTTACCACACCGACCAGGCAGTCATTGTCATCAACCACAGGGAACAGGTTTCGCTTGGAACGTGCTATTACGTTTACCAACTGGCCCAGGTCCATATCGGGACGTACCTTAAGGAACTCTTTCTCAATGAGGTTATCCATACTCATAAGCAGGAGTACGGACTGATCCTTATGGTGTGTCATGAGTTCACCCTTCTGTGCCAGACGCATGGAGTAGATTGAATGCGACTGGAAGAGTTTGATGGTGAGATATGACATGACCGATACCATCATGAGCGGCAGGAACATGGAGTAGCCGCCTGTGAGTTCGGCAATCAGGAAGACTCCGGTAAGCGGAGCGAACATAACGCCCGACATCAGTCCGGCCATACCCAGCAGGGCAAAGTTCTGGACGGAGATATCGGCACCGGGTGACAGACGGTTTATTATGGTACCGTAAATGAATCCGGTGAGACAGCCCAGGAAGAGGCTGGGTGCGAATATACCGCCGCATCCGCCTCCCGCATTGGTTGCGGTCGATGCAAAGACCTTGGTCAATACCACCAGACTCAGATAAAGCAGTATGTTACCCCCGTAGAACAGGGAGCCCTCCATTACTTTCTCGGGATTCTCATTGACATTGAGCAGCATGCCGATGGTATCATAACCCTCACCGAACAGTGACGGGAAGAGGAATATGAGTACGCTGAGCACGATGGCTCCTATGACAAACTTGACCCATGGATTGACGAATCTCTTGAACCAGGTCTCAAACCAGTGCATGGTCTGTGAGAAGTAGAGTGACACCAATCCGCAGGCAATTCCCAGCAGCAGGGCATGCGGTATGCGCGCCAAGTCGAATCCGTGTTCGGACACGAAATGGAACATGGAATCGGTCCCGGTAAAGACGTATGATATGGTGGCGGCCGTTACCGATGATACCAGCAGCGGCAGCAACGAGCCCATGCTCAGGTCAAACATCAGCACCTCGAGCACAAATACCAGACCGGCTATCGGAGCCTTGAAGATGCCGGCAATGGCACCAGCCGATCCGCAGCCCACAAGCAGCATCAGCGTACGGTGCTCCATCTTGAACATACGGCCAATGTTGGAGCCTATGGCCGATCCCGTAAGTACGATAGGAGACTCGGCACCGACCGATCCGCCCATTCCGATGGTGATGGCACTGGCAATGACCGATGAGTACATGTTGTGCGGTTTGATGCGGCCGTTCTTCTTGGAAAGCGCATACAGTATCTTGGTTACGCCGTGACCTATGTCATCACGTACAATATACCTGATGAACAAACCCGACAGCAGGATACCGATGACCGGATACAAGAGAAGGGAGTAGTTCTCCTGACTGATAAAAAGATGTCCGGATATAAATCCGTGGATAACAGAAATAAGGTACTTGAGCAACAGAGCCGCAAAGGCGGTGAACACACCTACCACAAGACTGAGCAGCAGAATGAACTGACGCTCACTGATATGATCCTTGCGCCACAGGTTGAACTTGTTGAGCAGGGACTCAGTCTGTCTCTCCATTTCATCAGTTTTCTCTTTCATTACTCTCTGATTACTTTTACCAATCCGCCAGAGCCGAGTTTGATTATGCCCGATGCAACCGAATGGGCCTGTTCTGTCTGGCGGTATTCGACAATATAATCCACTCCCGCACGTATTTCATCAGAAATCTCGCTGAAATTGGCAGGCGATGGCTGACCGCTGATATTGGCCGATGTGGACACCACCGCCCCACCCATGCGGCGGCACAGTTCCTGTGAGAACTCCTCCTTTGTGACACGAATTCCGGCGCTTCCATCCTGGGCCAGCAACTCGGGAGCCATATGACGAACGTTATCGTAGATGATGGTGAGAGGTTTCTCAGCCAGATCCATCAGGTCATACGCCACGTCGGGGATATCGGGCACATAATAGCCCAATTTGGCGTCGGAGTCAATGAGCGAAAGCATGGACTTGCTGTCCGAACGGCGCTTGAGCTCAAAGATGCGGCGCACGGCGGCAGAGTTTGATGCATCGCAGCCTATCCCCCAGATGGTATCCGTGGGATAAAGGATAATGCCTCCACCACGCATCACCTCAACGGCTTTTTTCACATCCTCAATATACTCTTTCATCAGAACTCACTTGTAAAGTGGAACTTGATATGCTTAAAGTCTATCTGGGCCATCTGCAGCACGTAGCCGCTGTCGGCCAGGAAGACGTCACGGCCCTCCATATCGGTAGCCATGAACTGATATTTGCGCTTCTTGAAAGCCTCCAGTTCGGCCTCATCATCACTCTCAATCCAGCAGGCTTTGTAAAGGCTTGCAGGCTCCCAGCGGCATAATGCATTGTACTCATGCTCCAGACGGTACTGAATGACCTCAAACTGAAGCTGTCCTACGGTGCCGATAAGCTTGCGGCCGTTGAACTGATTGACGAACATCTGGGCAACGCCCTCACCCATAAGCTGGTCGATTCCCTTGGCAAGCTGCTTAGCACGCATGGGATCGGCGTTCTCAATGTACTTGAACATCTCGGGCGAGAAGCTGGGCAAGCCCTTGAAGTGCAATTTCTCACCCTGAGTGAGAGTATCGCCTATCTTGAAATTACCGGTATCGGGAAGGCCGATGATATCGCCCGGCCATGCCTCCTCGATGGTGCTCTTGCGCTGAGCCATGAACTGGGTTGGCGATGAGAACCGGAAGGTCTTGTCCAATCTCACATGATAGTAGGGCTCGTTACGCTGGAACTTACCCGAGCAGACCTTACAGAACGCAACTGATGAGCGGTGATTGGGATCGATGTTGGCGGTTATCTTGAATATGAATCCGGTAAACTTGCTGTCCTCGGGCTCCACCATACGCTCCAGGGCCTGAGTGGGACGCGGGCTGGGTGCAATCTGCACAAAGCAGTTGAGCAGTTCCTGCACACCGAAATTGTTGAGGGCCGAACCAAAGAATACAGGTGCCAACTCACCGCTCAGATACTGGCTGCGGTCAAAAGGCTCGTATACGCCGTCTATAAGTTCCAGGTCAGAGCGCAGTTTAGCAGCCTCACGCTCACCTACGTGAGCCTCAAGGTCGGTGCTGTTGATATCGACATTGACCTTCTCTGTCACCTTCTGCTTATCGGGCGTAAAGAGGTCAAGTTTCTGCTCATAAATATTGTAGACGCCTTTGAATCGGGCTCCTTTCTCAATAGGCCAGCTCAAAGGGCGTACATGAATCTGAAGTTCCTCCTCAAGTTCATCAAGCAAATCAAACGGATCATTACCCTCACGGTCCAACTTGTTTACGAACACTATGACCGGGGTCTTGCGCATACGGCACACCTCCATGAGGCGGCGGGTCTGCAACTCAACACCCTTGGCGCTGTCAATGACAATGATTACGCTGTCAACGGCTGTCAGGGTACGGAACGTATCCTCGGCAAAATCCTGGTGGCCCGGGGTATCCAGTATGTTTATCTTGTAACCTTCATAGTCAAATTCCATTACCGATGTGGTAACCGAGATACCACGCTGTTTCTCAATATCCATCCAGTCCGATGTGGCTGTCTTGCGTATCTTGTTGGACTTGACGGCTCCGGCAACCTGAATCTGGCCGCCGAACAGCAGGAATTTCTCGGTAAGTGTGGTCTTACCGGCATCAGGGTGCGATACAATCGCGAACGTACGTCTTCTGTTTATCTCTTCAATCATAATTACTCAATTTCAAGTGTGCCTTCCTTATCCTCACGGTATAATACTGCCAGTTTCCCGATGAAAGCCGATACCGCCTTCACCGCCTGGGCTGTCGATGCGCTTACCTCCCTGCCCTGCACACGGAGCAGCCATACCCCGTAGAGCATATTGAAGCAGTCACGCAACTCCTCATTCTCAGTGCTGTGGTTCTTTGCGCGGAACTCGACGATGAACGGAAGCGCCTTGTAATACAGGTCTCTGTACTCCGGCTGTTTATGTGATTCCAGCAGTCGCTGATGAAGGTCATTAAGTAGAATGAGTACGTTCTCATTAATCTGCAGATGACCTCTCTCTGTCTTACCCTCAGAACGCATCATCTCTATAAGGTCATCATACCACTGTTTCCACTCACGGCATTCATCCTGGGAACGTCCGCTAACCTTTATGACAGCATCGTACAGCCGGTCACTGTCCAGTCCGGCGGCACGGATCATATCCTCGACCTGCCACATGTAGAGCAGGTACTCGGCAATATTCTTCTCTCTCAGTTCTTTCTGAACGAACATCTTACAATTTGATAAGTATTGATGTGCACCACGCTGCCGCGGCCACTATCAGTATGGTTCCAAGAACCCTGTTGATTATCCAAAGTCCACGCAAATCAAAACGGTTTCGCAACTTGTTGACAAGGGTTGACAGGGTAAACCACCAGCAAACATCGCCCAGAAGGACGAACAGGTATGTCTGCATCTTAACCGCCGTATCGAAATCATCCACCGGAAGTGAGAAGAACGCAAACAGTCCCATATAAAAAAACACCACCAGAGGATTTACAATGGCCACCGCAAAGCCCGTGACCATAATCTGCCACAGGGAATCCTTGCGGACCTTTACCTCCTTGGATGCCGCAAGGGGATTATTCCTTACGGTTGTTATGCCGAATATAAGCAGCAATGCACATCCCAGCAGTTTGACCGCCAGCGCTATCGTGGGATTCTCAAGATAACCCAGAACAAACGACAGGCACATCATAGTAACCATGATATAGACGGCATCACTTACTAACACTCCAAGGCCGGTCAGAAATCCTTTCCACCGGCCTTTGTTGAGTGTTCTCTGAATGACAAGCACCCCCGACGGACCTGTGGGGGCTGCTGCCAGAAATCCTATAGCCATGCCTTTGAGGACTAATTCAAAGGCCGATATTTCAATCATCAAGTTTATCGCGTTTCTTTCCGAATGCAAAGTTAAGACCTAAACTGAAATTAAGGCCAAAATCGTGCAGCGGAATGAACTGCGGATTGAATTCTGCCTTAAGTCTGTCAACTGCCACAAAGAAGTTGATACCTCCCGGGTGCAGGTTGAGCAGCAATCCCATGGATGAGCCCATACTTGAAAGCACTGCGTTTCCGCTCAGGTCAAACCATCCGCATGGAGAAAGACAGATTGAAGTACGGGACTCGGTATAAGGCCACAAACCGGAACGGTAAGTGAGCAGTTCACCGAACGATATCCAGTTTACGAAAGGCAGGGCATACTCGGCACCCAATCTGAAAGTAGCGTTAAGCATAACCTTTTCTTTCTGATTGGTGGTTCCGGTCTGATACATCTTGACCATGTCATTGAAATCATCGTTTATCTGGTCCATAGTCTCATCCTCGTTGTCACCGCTCAAGTCATAGTTGTTGAATCCCTCAAACTTTACATACTCGTTGTTGTTGGTGGCAAAGGTGTTCATATTGGCCCAGCCGATGAATCCCAGATCGGTGACAGCGGCTGATACCTTGAGGCCGTCAACCAACCCCTTGAAATCATACTCCGCACCCAGGTCTACCGCAAAACCGTGACTCTGCGGAACGCTGAAACTGAATCCGTCAACACCGTCAAAGGTCTGATTATCAGGATCCAGTTTGTACTGGGCACCCGGAATAGAAGCCTTGATTGAACCGTTGGACTTAACCAGCCATTCATCCTCATGGAGTTGTGCATCAATTTCATTTACGGTGAGATCGGCATAGGCTATACCTTCCAGGAACTTGAGTCCCAGACCTACGGTAAGATTATCGCCTATCTTGTGTGAATGGGTGAGTGACGCTTCAATGTAGGAGATTGTATTGATATTGATGTTCTCAATAAGATAGTCTCCATTGGCAAGGCTGGCCTTCATGAAACCGAACAGTTCCTTGGGGAGATTGATCTGCTCGTTGTTTCTCAACTTAAGGTTGAACGTGGTGAATCCGTTCTTGGCACCTACACCCAAAGCGAGAATATCCATATTGAGTCCGACATTGAACTGAGCGGCCTTTGGCATGGCGTCCAGGAATGTCCCGGCATCAATATCGGGGCTCATGAATGTGGTAAGCATTCCGGGCTTGGATGTAGACTCAAAGAGGAAATTGGCAAGACCCACCGAACTGGAGGCGTCGACCTGAATATTGCTCAAAGCGGGAACAGCCATAAATACTGGACGCTCCGGAGCGAATGCCGGATTCAACTGATAACGCTGGTTGAAACCCTCAAGGAAATATGAAGAACTTGCACTTTGTGCAAATGCAACGGCCGATATCAACAGCATTGAAACTGCCGCAAAGGACTTCCTGATTATATGCTTTTTCATAACTGTATCTCTTTTTGAGGGTTATTTCTTGTCTTTGTCGGTGGCATCGGTGAGGTCAACCTTGATGCCCTCCGGGAATCTGATTCTCAATTTCTTGAGCAGCAGCCACTGACCCTTGCGTATACCCGCACCGCTCTCACCTGACTGTGCGGCGGCCGTGAAGACGATAGCGTCAAGTTTCTGCAGTCCATCCTTTCTGACTGACAGGTCAAGAACAAGAGGCTTCTTTGTTATGGTATCTGAACCTGCCTCTATCTCGGCACCCTGGATGATGACATCCCTGAGTTCATTCCAGTCCTTATCATATGCCTTAGCCGTAAGCTTTACACCAAGAGGTATGGTGCTTTCAACCTCGGCCAGCAGCTGCAGTTCTGTAGCCTCAATCTTATCGGCCACATCCTCAAGATCCTTACTCAGGTCTAAAATGGTATCTGCATACTCTATGTACAGGCTGTCAAATGACAGAGGTATGGAAACCTTGTATTCTCCCTCAACGGCCAACGGACGTGTCAGGTCTATGAAATGGTCAACAGACTGGTTGGCACCGGCCGTGAGATTGAACAGTATCTTATCGGGAATGGTTGACATGAGTTCGGACAGACGGCTCATGCGGACGAATATGGTGTCGTCCGACTGTGATACCGGTCTGTCATTCTTGTAGATTACAAGAGTTGTGGTACGGCTGGAAGCCAGTGTGTCACATGCGGGCAGATGGATCGTGCCCATGTCAGGTCCGATATTTTGGGCAATAAACTTGCCGTTGGCATCCTTTGACGAGAGATTCAGGTCAATGTCAATCGGAAGGGTAATGGTGCTGGTAAGGCTAATAGTGAGTTGGGGATTGCTCAATGACAGATTGTTCTTGTCATTCTTGAAGAAATCACCTGCGTCTCCCAGTGCCAGGTCTATGGACTCATCGACCGGATCGATCTTGGGATTCACCTTTCCGTATACGGACTTTACGTTGATAGGCTCAAAATCCACGGTGGGAATAACCCTGATCACATCCAGTTGACTGTTGTTGATCTTCTGGTTGTTTACTGTCACGGCTCCGTTTATACGAACCTTATTACCCTGCAGGATCAGGCGGCCGTCAACCGTCTCAAGAGGTGTATCAAAGTACATGCCTGTAATCTGGAGACCGTTCACGCTGAAGCCTTCTTCCGAGTGCAGCTCATCGGTAAGTACTCCGTTTATCAGCAACTCGTTGCCCTTAACCCTTATACGGTTGTCCGATCCTACATAAGCTATCTTTATGAACTCGGGGAACTGAATGGTGAACTTGGAGAATGTCAGTTCCTCTACTGTACCGGGAACACCTTCAAACCTGAGGTTGATGGAAGCGCTGGCGGGATTAACCAGATCTATGCGCTGGATCATTACAAGTGCGGGATCCACCATCTGGTCAATGTCAATAACGGTTGAATCATTGAACTCGGTTGTCATCTCACCTGTCTCGATTTCCGCGTTGTCAACCACGAAATTACCCCAGAAGCGGACTGTAAGCTCCTTATCGTCCAGAACATCAAGAGCCGCCAGGTTAATGTCATCGTTCTCAGAAACAACCATGACACCCGAGTAGGTAACTTCAGTACTGATTGAGATTGAGGCGTCCTCTTCATCTACATTCTCATAGACAGAAAGTCCCTGAACCTTAAGGCTTACGGTGTGGCCGATCACCTTTGTGGCGTCAAGTGTAAGACGGGTGCCAGACCATGAGCCTACGGTATTGCCGTTCTCATCCCTGACCCAATCAGTATCAAATGAAAAGTCCGACGGGAATCTGAGTTGAATCTTGCTGGAACCGCCGCCCTTGAATTCAAAAGGATTGACATCTATATCTGAAATACTGAAGTACAGCATGCTCTGATCGGGCTTGAAAGTGATTGTGTTCACCTTGGAGATGCCGGACAGGCCGGTAACCCTGCAGCTTGAAGAGATTGTCTCCTCTTCAATATCTATCTCACGGCTGCGGGTCTGAGCCTCGATATCGGCCATCTTGAGGCCTGCATTCAGGTCAACGCTTACCTGGAACTGTGCGGCACTTGTTCCGGCCTGACCTCCGATATTAAGAGAGAGTTCATACTGGACTTTTCCGCTGAAATCAATCTCATCGGTATAATCCGAGAAATCGGCATACTTTACATAGAATGTAACGGGCAGTTTGTGATCTGCACCTATTCCGGTTATGGAGCCGGATGTCATATTGATGCTGAAGACATTGTCTGCCACCGTCACATACTGGCTGGGGATATATGTATCCAGTTCCGGATCCTTGCTCAGTACAAAGTTATCCGGGAATGATATTTCCAGATCGGAAACCCTGACAACCGGGTCGGTCAATACGTTGTAGATACCTGTAAGGTCAACTTCCAGGGTCAGTTTCTGACCGATCCTGGAACCCTGGGGCTCACCAAACCAGACTTTGTTTATTTTCTTTACGTCATCCGGGAACACATAACTGAAATTGCAGTTCATGCTCTGCTTTGAGACCACAACCGGGGGTAACTGGATGTTTGTTCCGATACCGGGCACGTCATAAGGACCCACCTGAACGGATTTGCTGAATGTGGGCAGTTTGGAGTTGATGGAAGAGACATCTATCCTGGAAATCTCAATAGTGTTTGAGTTCTCCTTGACCGGGATGTTCACATCCTTGACTTCCGGATTCTTGAACTCAGTCTCAAGAGGATCTATCGTGGGAGGTTCTATATCAATGGTTACCGGCTGGATCTTGTCCAGGTCAACTTTTACGGAATCCTTCATAGTGAATCCGAAAAGGCCGCCGTCAAGAGTATCAAGAACAGAATTGTCACCATCCAGCTTGATCAGGGAATCAAGATAGAGAGTATCCAGACTTCCCAGAGGAATGTAGAGACCTCCGGGGCCTATCTGCATATCCAGACTGATCTCCTTTTCAAGATTCAGTTCATCAGTCATGGAAAGACAGGAACCAAGGCAGAATGCCGCGATGATGCCGCAAACCGCCAATGATCTTTTGGTTTTCTTCATAAACTGTATCGGTTTTATTGAGTATTTCTTCTGTGATAAAAAGGCTTATCACGGCAAAGATACTAAATAAAAAGTACACACGCGCGTGCATACGGATAAAAAATTAAAAAGTGTAAAAAAATTATTCTTCCCTGGGGTTCCGGGAATTACGGCGGACTGTTACACGAATACCAGAAAGACGACGCTCCTTCTTTTCCATAACCTTAAGAATCAGATCTTTACAAACAAGCTCCTCATCCTTTTTGGGGAAATCCCCCTTTAGTTCCAGCAGGAATCCCGCCAGGGTATCTGCCTCTCCCACAAATTGGGAATAATCATCCTCATCAAGGCCTACCGTCCTGAAGAAATCGGACAGCGGGGTTTTCCCCTCAAAGACATAGGTATCGGGACCTGTCTTACGGTAACTTACGGAGTCATCGTCAAACTCATCGTTTATCTCTCCCAGAATCTCTTCTATCACGTCTTCGAGAGTAACCAGACCTGATGTGCCGCCGAATTCATCGACCACGATGGCCATATGGATCCGGCCGGTCTGGAAATCATGAAGCAGATCATCTATCTTACGGGTCTCGGGAACAAAGAATGCAGGACGGATGAGCGACTGCCAACGGAAGCCGTCTCCTTTCTCAAGGTATGGAAGGAGATCCTTTATGTAAAGAATTCCCTTAATGTTATCGGACGTTCCGGAGTAGACGGGAACACGCGAATAGAAATTCTCCCTGACACATTTTATCACCTCCCCGTAACTGTCCTTTATATCCAGCATGATCATGTCAATCCTGGATGTCATAATATCCACGACCGTTTCATCACCAAAACGGATAACGCCCTCCAGAAGTTGGTGCTCATCCTGGATATCCTCCTGGTCGGTAAGTTCCAGCGCATGTTCCAGCTGATCTACGGAAATGTTGAGATTTTTCTTGGATTGGATATGGTCCGACAAGACCTTGGACCGCATAAGAAGCGATGATACGGGACGCAGCAGGACGGTAAGTACCGACAACACCCCTGACGCCCTGAGACTGAACGAAAGGGAGTTGTGTGCAGAGTACAGTTTGGGGATTATCTCGCCGAAAAGGAGCAGAATGAATGTGAGTATAACGGTAAGCACCAGGAACTCAATCCATTCGGCCCCGAACACCAGCATCTGCGAAAACGCCAGGTCCAGCAACAGAATTATGGCCACGTTAACCAGGTTGTTGGCGGTCAGTATCGTAGCCAGGAGACGCTCCGAGTCAGAAAGAAGCGATGATGCCCTGCGACAGCGGGGGGAGTCATCGTCCGAAATACGCTTCAGTTCATCGGGCGAAAGTGAAAAGAATGATGTCTCGGATGCAGATACGAATCCGGACAAAAACAAAAGAAGCAGGGCCGTCACCATTGCAATGACGGACCCCGCTGATGGAATATTAAAACCGATAGGTTCTATAAGGCAGACGGTTTAAGTTAGAACGGCATTCCGTTGTCACCGGATTCCGGCTGCGGAACTGCTTGCTGCGGCTGTTGGGGAGCATCAGGCTTGGACTGAGGCCTGGTAAGCATCTCCATCTGATCCACATAAATCTCCGTAATGTAACGCTTCATACCATTCTGGTCATCGTAACTGCGGTTACGGATGTTACCTTCAATATAAAGCTTGTCGCCCTTGTGAACGTATTTTTCAACGGTCTCGGCCAATCCGCGCCAAAAAACGAGGTTGTGCCATTCGGTACGATCAGGCACCTGGGTGCCATTCTGAGCTGTGTAACCACGATCTGTCGTGGCCAGGGTAAGGTTAGCTACACAAACATGGTTGTCCAGATATCTTACATCCGGATCCTTACCCACATTTCCAATCAAAATTACTTTGTTAACTGACATAATAATTAGGTATTAATATTTCAATGCAAATATACAAAAGTTTTTTTTAGAACAAATTAGGATGAAATGTTTTATGTATCGCCAAAAAGAACTACATTTGCAACTCGAAAACAAAAAGCGACATTTTAGACTTAAATAATTGAGAATATGACAAAAGCAGAAGTTGTTAGCGAAATCGCCAAGAAGACCGGCATTGACAAGGCCGACGTTCTGGCATGCGTAGAAGGTTTCATGGATGTTGTAAAGAATTCACTCGAAAACGATGAGAACGTATACCTGAGAGGTTTCGGTAGCTTCATCACCAAGAAAAGAGCCGCCAAGGCTGCCCGTGACATCCTCAAGAACACAACAATCACTGTTCCCGAGCACAAGATTCCCGCCTTCAAGCCGGCCAAGACTTTCGCTCTTGCTGTAAGAAAGTAATAGTTAACTAAATAAATCATCACAGTTATGCCCAGCGGTAAAAAGAAGAAAAGACATAAGATGTCTACGCACAAGCGTAAAAAAAGACTGAGAAAGAACAGACATAAGAGCAAATAAGCCGGTCTGTAAAAGAAACTTCCAAAGAACAAACTTGCCGCAATATGTTTTCGCCAGGTTTGTTCTTTGCTTTATTAAAACGTTAGATAAGCACAAACGATGACAAGCGAACTGACAGTTAACGTCCAGCCCGACAGCATACAGATAGCCATTACCGAAGATCACAACCTTGTTGAGTATCAGAAAGATGCCCAGGAGGTCTCTTTTGCGGTAGGCAACCTGTATCTGGGACGTGTCAAGAAGCTGATGCCCGGACTGAACGCATGCTTTGTGGATGTCGGGTCCGAGAAGGAGGCATTCCTGCATTACCAGGATCTGGGCCCCCAGTTCGCGTCATTAAAGAAATATCTCAAACAGGTAAGGGCCAACCGCAAGAAACTTGCTCCGTTCGGAAAGGCCCAGTTCGTACCGTTTGACGAGAAACAGGGCAACATAAGCACAGCTCTGGAGCAAGGCGAAGAGATAATCGTCCAGGTGACGAAAGAACCCATCTCCACCAAAGGTCCCAGACTGACGGGAGAGATATCATTCGCAGGACGTTTCCTGGTACTTATCCCCTTCGGCGACAAGGTATCGGTCTCATCAAAGATAAAGTCAAACGAGGAACGTGCAAGACTCAAGCAGCTGATTCACAGCATCAAGCCCAAGAACTGCGGCGTAATAGTACGTACCGTAGCCGAGGGCAAGCGGGTTGCGGAACTGGACAATGAACTTTCAATACTGTACCAGCGTTGGGAGGACTGTCTGGCAAGAGCGCAGAAGGCCGAAAAGGCCCCCGAACTGATATTCGAGGAGACCAGCCGTACAATAGCGATCCTGCGCGACATGCTCAACTCGTCATACGAGTCCATCCACGTCAACGACGAGAAGACATATCAGGAGATACGCGACTATGTATCACTTATCGACCCCGAGAAGACCAAGATAGTAAAGTTGTATAAAGGTGAACTGCCGATATTCGACAACTTTGCCATCACAAAGCAGATAAAGTCATCATTCGGCCGTATAGTATCATACAAGAGCGGAGCATACCTTATTATTGAGCATACCGAGGCCCTGCATGTGGTCGACGTGAACAGCGGCCACCGCGTCAAGGCAGGCACACAGGAGGAAAATGCACTGGAGGTGAATCTGGGAGCGGCCGATGAACTGGCACGTCAGTTGCGTCTGCGCGATATGGGCGGAATCATAGTGGTGGACTTCATAGACATGGCGCTGGCCGAAGACCGCCAGAAACTCTACGAGCGTATGTGCCAGAACATGGAACGTGACCGTGCCAAGCACAACATCCTTCCTCTGAGCAAGTTCGGCCTTATGCAGATAACCCGTCAGAGAGTACGTCCGGTCATGGATGTCCCTGTAGACGAGACCTGCCCCACCTGTTTCGGCACAGGAACCATAAGACCTTCAATACTGTTCACGGATCAGCTGGAAAACAAGATCAGTTGCCTCAAGAACCAGATGAAAATGAGTCATTTCACCCTGTTTGTACATCCTTACGTGTACGCATATCTTACAAGGGGACTCTTTTCAATCAAGTTAAAGTGGTATTTCCGCTACGGGCCGGGAATCAACCTGCTCCCCGACCAGAACCTACCGTTCCTTTCATACAGGTTCATTGACATCAAGGGAAATGAGATAGATATGAAGGAGGAGCACGAAATACTGTAATATCCATGCCGGCGCACGACCGGCATTCTTTTTTAAAAAAAATCGGCAATGATGCATTAACACTTTAGGAGTTATTGCGTCATTATATCGGAAACGGTTAAAACAGATGACATCAGAAGTCCTGACAGAAACATACAAATCCCTTAGCGACGGGCTATTCAGGGTGGCGTACTATATTCTGGAGTCCAGGACCGATGCCGAGGATGCCGTACAGGATCTTTTCATTAAACTATGGAACAGCCGTGAGCAACTGGACACGGTGCTGAACATGAAAGCATACTGTACCACGCTGATGAAAAACCTCTGTATTGACCGTCTCCGCAAGGAACAGCGTGTTCAGGCAATGGAACCAGGGCCCGACATAGCGGAGTCAAGACAGTTTGACGATGACTATGATGCTCGTGAAAAACTGGAAAGGGTTCTGGTCGCCATAGAACGGCTGCCCGCCCGCCAACGTGACGTGATGAAGATGTATGTGCTGGAGGAGTTGTCATATGAAGAGATAGAAAAGAGAACAGGAATGTCAAACCTGACTTTGAGGGTGCTTTTAAGCAATGCCCGCAAGTCATTAAGGAGCCAGATATGAAACGATTGGAAGATATTGAAAAGCTGAGTATGCTTGATCTTGACCGGATAGCGTCCGACGAGAGCATCAAGGTACCCTCATCACTCAAGCACGACATAGCCGTAACGGCACGTGCCCTTGAGATGTCATCCGGAGAAGACGAGGTCCAGGCGGACAGTAAGCCCCACAGGAAATACAGAAAGATCCTAAGGATGATATCATACCCCGCAGCAGCTGTGGCTATCGTAACTATCGGCATGCGCATTTCATTCCAGGATTCGATCACCACTCCCAAGGATACTTTTGACGATCCCAAGATGGCTTATATGCAGATGGAGCAGGTATTCGGATTCATATCAGAGAAAATGAACACCGGTCTGGAGATTGCCGATGCAGCCGAACCGGTAATTGACAAAACGATAAAAGCACTAAAATGAAAAAGATAGCAGCATTTGTGGCAGCAATGTTTCTGCTCACCGCCGGCGCCTGGGCACAGGACGGCAAGGGAATTTACAACAAATACTCCGACCACGAGGAAGTGAGTGCAGTATACATCTCATCGTCCATGTTCAAACTGATGGGCAAGGTCCCCAACATGGAACTGGGCGAAGGCAGTTCCATGGACCTGGGAACCATCATAAAGAACCTTAACTCCATGTACCTGCTGGACTGTGAGGACGCCGACCTTTGCGCCGAAATGAAGTCCGATGTCAACAAATTCATCAAGAAGTATGACTTTGAGATGCTTATGGAGATAAAGGACAAGGGCGAAGTGGTGAGGATATACACATCGGGAAACGAAAGGACCGTAACCCAGTTCATACTGACCGCAGCCGAAGAGGACGCATTCACGTTCATCTGTCTGGATGGCACCATGAGCCGCGCCGACCTGGAGAAGGCCATCGCGAAAGCCACACAACAAATGGAATAATCAGCGAAGAAGGAGGGTCATGCCCACAGAGAGAGGGTTATCCTGAGACAGATGATTACGATTTGCAAGAGGCTTCATCTTAACTCCGAACTGCTGGGAAATTGACCAAAGGCTGTCACCCTTCTTAACCACATAAGTCCTGTGCTCACGATCGGCACGGGACTTTTTTCTTTCCAGATAGACAAGGGTGCCGGCCGGGGGTACAAACTTTCGTTCGGCCTCATTGAAACGCCTGAGCAGACTGAGTTGCATTCCGTATTCACGCGCTATGTCCTTGAGAGTCTCGCCCTCACGCAGACGCACACAGCGCTGACCGTTTACCAGCATGGGCTGATGCGGAATCTGTCCCGGTTTGAGACGTACCCCACCGCTCTTGTCATAACGGTCCAGGCCGTAGCGTTCAATAATCTCAATCAGTTTATCGGCATAGGTAGGGCTGGTGGCATAACCTGCAGCCTTGAGTCCTTTTGCCCAGCCCTTGTAATCCGTAACGCTCAGTTTGAACAGCGACTGATACCGTGATCCGTTTACCAGGAACAGCGAATGGTCCCGATATGAATCATCGGCATCGGAATAACAACGGAAACACTCCTGACGGGCATCGTCATCATGATACATCTTGCGGCCGGTCCAGCCACTGTGGCATTTTATCCCGAAATGGTTGTTGCATTTAACTGCGAGCGTACTCCGCCCCGCATCGGACTCCAACAGCCCCTGCGCAAGTGTTATACTGGCCGGAATACCGTATTTTTTCATTTGGTCTACAGCCAGATTGCCGTATCGGGCTATGTAATTGGCGAAAGCATCCTTTGACTGGGCCTGCGAGGGAACCGCAGCAGTCTGTTGCATGACAGAGCAGGAAGCCAGCAAAAACGGTATGGCAAGCGTTGCTAAACGGAGTATTCTCATTACTGTACAGATGGTTATGCGAAGTTAATGAATTATGCTGAAAAAATGAGTAATTTAGCGGTCGGATAAATGACCCCTTACATATGAAGAAACAAAGCCGTACCATAGAATGGAGTGTTTTGAATCAGAATGAGTTGGACAGCAGCGACCTGATGCTTGTCAATGCAGCCAAAGAGGCCACGTCGGGAAGTTGGTCACCCTATTCCGGATTCAAGGTTGGTGCAGCATTGCTGCTTGACGACGGAACCGTAGTTACAGGCAGCAATCAGGAGAATGCGGCTTATCCTTCCGGTCTTTGCGCCGAAAGAACCGCCCTGTTCACGGCCGGTCACACATATCCCGGCAAGGCCGTAAAGGCACTGGCCATTGCTGCCCGCAACGACAAAGGCTTTACGGCTCAGCCCATAACGCCTTGCGGCGCATGCCGTCAGGTCCTGGCCGAGACCGAACAACGGGGAGGAAGCCCTATCCGATACATACTTTACGGTACGGAAGGCACCATGCTGATTGAAGGCGGAACCGACTCAATTCTGCCTTTCTGTTTCGGTGCCGACTCCATGAAGTGAGTTTAAAAATTTTTAATGTGCCACTGTGTCACCGCCGGTTGCCGTGGCACAAAGTTTGTTGTATATAGGGTGCTATCAGAAACAACATGCAGATGAGTAAGAAAAACAAACATAAAATGTCAGAAAATTTCCAATCCGAGAACAACCAGGAAAAGGAAGTTCTGAACGGCGCGGAACAAGAGAAAAACGACACCGTGCAGGAAGAGAAGGAAGAGAACAGTCAGGAGCCTCAGGAAGAGACCGTAGAGACCAAACTCGCCAAGAGCGAAGCCGAGGCGGCCGACCTCAAGGACCGTCTGCTCCGCCAGATGGCCGAGTTTGACAATTACCGCAAGCGCACCATGAAGGAGAAAGCCGAGATTATCCTGAACGGCAGCGCCGGCGTGGTAACCGACATCCTCCCCGTGATAGATGATTTGGAGAGAGCTATTGCCAACTCCGCCAAGTCAGAGGATTACAATGCCCTCAAGGAAGGAGTGGAACTTATATACAACAAGCTTATGCACATCCTGGAACAGAAGGGCCTGCAGAAGATATCGCCCAAGAACGAGCCTTTTGACACCGATTTCCATGAGGCCATTGCCATGATACCCGCTCCCAGCGAGGATCTGAAAGGCAAGGTACTGGACTGTGCTATTGACGGATACAAACTTAACGACAAGGTTCTGCGCCATGCAAAAGTGGCCGTAGGAGAATAACAATATGGCAAAAAGAGACTACTACGAGGTGCTTGAGGTCCCCAAGACCGCAACAGCCGATGAGATAAAGAAGGCTTACCGCAAGAAAGCCATTCAGTACCACCCTGACAAGAACCCCGGCAACAAGGAGGCCGAGGAGAAGTTCAAGGAGGCAGCCGAGGCTTACAGCGTCCTGAGCGACCCTGACAAGAGAGCCAAATATGATCAGTTCGGATTTGACGGACTGAACGGTGCATCCGGATTCGGCGGAGGTAGCGGATTCGGCGGTGCAGGCATGTCCATGGATGATATCTTCTCCATGTTCGGCGATATATTCGGAGGCGGCGGATTCGGCGGATTCAGCGGATTCGGCGGCAGTCGTACGCGAGGCCGCAGCGGAGAACGCAAGTCCAGAGGATCGGACCTCAGAGTAAAGGTAGCGCTGACACTTGAGGAGATAAATACCGGCGTAACCAAGAAGTTCAAGCTCAAGAAACTGGTTCCCTGCCAGCACTGCAAGGGCACCGGCGCCAAGGACGGATCGGCCGCAGAGACATGCCCCGACTGCCACGGATCAGGTGTGGTGATGCGCACCCAGCAGAGTTTCTTCGGCATGGTCCAGACCCAGACCGTCTGCCCGCGTTGCGGCGGTGAAGGCAAGATCATCAAGGACCGTTGCCCGCACTGCAGCGGTGACGGCGTGGTTTACGGCGAGGAGATCGTGGAGATTAACATCCCTGCAGGCGTCGCCGAGGGAATGCAGTTATCCGTTGAGGGCAAGGGAAATGCCGGCAAGCACAACGGTTACAACGGCAACCTTCTGGTTCTGATTGAGGAGGTGCCCCATAAAGACCTTGTGCGTGACGAGAACGACCTGGTCTACAACCTGCTGCTTTCAGTGCCGCAGGCCGCACTGGGCGGAGCCATAGAGATACCCACGCTGGACGGTGCCGTCAAGCTCAAGATAGAACCCGGCACACAGCCCGGCAAGATGCTGCGTCTGCGAGGAAAGGGCCTGCCGGAACTCAACTCCAGCCGTCGCGGCGACATGATCGTAAACGTAAGCGTTTATATACCGGAAACACTCTCCAAGGATGAAAAGGCCGCTATGGAAAAGTTCCAGACATCTGACCATTTCCAACCCACACCATCCATCAAGGAGAAACTTTTCCGCAAATTCAGAAGTTATTTTGATTAATATAGACTGATGACTTATCAGGAAGCTGTAGAGTATCTCTACACACAGACACCCCTTTTCCAGAATGTAGGCCAGGAGGCATATAAAGAAGGCCTTTACAACACGGTGACGATTGACCGTCATCTGGGATGCCCCCACAAACTTTTCAAGTCCATCCATGTAGCCGGTACCAACGGCAAGGGCAGCGTATCGCACACCCTGGCCGCAATCCTTCAGGCATCGGGCCTTAAGACAGGTCTTTACACATCGCCCCATCTGACCGATTTCCGCGAGCGCATAAGAGTGAACGGCAAGCCGGTTAGTCCCGAATTCGTGGTCAGTTTCATAGAGAAGAACCGTGAGTTCCTGGAGCCGTTGCATCCCTCATTCTTTGAAGTGACTACCGCAATGGCTTTCAGTTGGTTTGCCGAGCAGGAGGTTGACGTGGCCGTCATAGAAACGGGACTGGGCGGCAGAATGGACTGCACCAACATCGTAAAGCCCGTGTTGTCCGTGATAACCAATATAGGTTTTGACCATATGAAGTTCCTGGGCGGAACCTTGCAGCAGATTGCCTTTGAGAAGGCGGGCATCATGAAGAAAAACGTGCCGGTGGTGATAGGTGAACATAACGACATTACCCGTGATGTTTTCTGCCGTAAGGCCGAAGAGGTTGGGACGAAGGTTATTTTCGCACAGGATAATTGTAAGATTATTTCGCATAAATACATAAATCCGTCAAAGGTTGTCTATGAAACGGCAGCCCTGCCGGCACTGGAGAGCGGACTGGCAGGAATGTGTCAGGAGAACAATGCAAATACCATTCTGACAGCCGTGGAGGAACTAAAGCGACATAAGTTCAGTATCACCGAGACAGCCGTCAGGAAGGGTTTCAAGGATGTGTGCCGCATGACAGGCCTGCGCGGTCGCTGGCAGATAGTGGGCAGAAAACCTGACATCATCTGCGACACCGGCCACAACAGCCATGGCATAAAATACATAGCCAAACATCTGGAGGAACTCTCCGCCAAACCGGGATTCGGCCAACTGCGAATCGTGATGGGCATGGTCAGCGACAAGGATGTGACAGAAGTACTGGCCCTCATGCCACGGAACGCACGCTATTACTTTACGCAGGCATCGGTCCAAAGGGCCATGGATGCCAGCACGCTCAGGGACCTGGCACGACAGGCCGGACTGACCGGCAGAGTATTCCGCACAGTGGCTCAGGCTGTCACCACAGCCCAGCGTGAGGCATCGGCCGATGACCTGATTTTTGTAGGGGGCAGCACGTTCGTGGTTGCCGACCTGCTCTCCATGCCGGATTTCTACATACAAGGCTGAAATTTTAACCTGAATCGCTTGGAATAGTATCTGAAATTGGCTTAATTTGCGTGTTTATTAATAATAACCAATTAAGCCAATCATACTATATGAGCGATTTCTTTGTAAAAGACAATCTGGCCGGCCTCAAGAGAGAGGATTTCCAGGCTACAGTCCAGGGTAAAAAAACAGATCTTTACATACTCAAGAACAAGAAGGGTGCCGAGATAGCAGTTACGAACTTTGCAGGTGCCCTTTGCGCCGTAATGATGCCCGACCGCGACGGCAGAATGGAGAGCGTGGTCTGGGGACATGACAGCATCAAGCACGTCATGGAAAGTGAGGAGACATACCTGAGCGTACTCATCGGCCGTTACGGAAACCGCATTGCCAACGGCAAGTTCACTCTGGACGGCAAGCAGTACACACTGGCCATAAACAACGACCCCAACAGCCTTCACGGAGGTCCCACCGGTTTCCACAAGCGTATCTTTGACGCCGAGCAGACCGATGCCCAGACCATAAAACTGCACTACCTGTGCAAGGACGGCGAGGAGGGTTTCCCCGGTAATCTGGACGTAAACGTAACCTATCGCCTGACCGATGAAAACGAACTGGTCATAGAGTATGAGGCTACAACTGACAAGAAGACCGTGGTATGTCTCACCAATCATGCCTACTTCACTCTGAACGGCATGAAGAAGAACCCTCTCACGGTTCTGGACTACCAGATGACCATCAACGCTGATCATTATATTCCAATTGACAATACCGCAATTCCTCTGGGTACCATTGACGAGGTTGAGGGTACTCCGTTTGATTTCCGCACACCGCACAGAGTGGGTGACCGCATTGAGCAGGGTATTCAGACCAAGAACGGCAACGGTTATGACCACTGCTGGGTACTCAACAAGCGCGAGCCGGGTGAACTGAGTTTTGCAGTAAAGTGCGTTGACCCTGCAAGCGGCCGTACACTGGAGTGCTACACCACCGAGCCCGGTGTCCAGTGCTACTCCGGCAACTGGTGCAGCGGCAGTACATGCGCCCACGGATCGACACTGCCCAAGCGCTGCGCCATCTGCTTTGAGGCAGAGCATTTCCCCGACAGCCCCAACCGCCCCTATTTCCCCAGCACGGTTCTGAATCCGGGAGAGGTCTACACACAGACAACAATCTATCGTTTCGGAGTGGAATAATCCGACAGTATGGATACAACCACTTTGAGAAACAGGTTCCGCCAGCAGTTCGGCACGAGCGGCGACCTATACTTTTCGCCGGGACGCATAAACCTGATTGGCGAACACACCGACTATAACGGCGGATTCGTCTTTCCGGGTGCCGTTGACAAAGGCGTTACCATTGAGATATACCGTAACGGATCGCGCAAGGTATGTCTGCTGGCACTTGACCAGAAAGAACACCCTTACGTAGAATTCACGCTCGATGACACCTCAAAGCCCGAGGAACATTGGGCGTGTTATGTTTTCGGCGTGTGCAAGGAACTTGAAAAGCACGGCGTAACCCTGGGCGGATTCAACGCAGCCATCACAGGCGACGTTCCGCTCGGTGCCGGTATGTCCTCATCGGCCGCACTTGAAAGCGTCTTTGCATTTGCTCTGAACATGATGTTTGCCGACAGTCGTGTGGATAAGTTCGAGTTGGCCAAGATAGGACAGGCCACCGAGCACAACTACTGCGGTGTCAAGTGCGGAATAATGGACCAGTTTGCATCGGTTTTCGGCAAGCAGGGCTGTCTTATCCGTCTTGACTGCCGTTCGCTGGAGTATGAGTATTTCCCGTTTGACCCGCAAGGCTACAAGTTGGTACTGATAAACTCCATGGTAAAACACTCACTCGGAAACGAGTATAACGAGCGCCGTGAGAGTTGCGAGAAAGCCGTAGCGCTGATGAACCGCGAGTTCGGCGGTGTAGAGACGCTGCGTGACGCAAACTACCAGATGCTTGAAACCGTAAAGGACGGCCTGACCGGGGATGATTATCTGCGTGCCAAATATGTTCTTGATGAGAAAGAGCGTGTCATGGCTGTTTGTGAGGCATTGGAAGCCGCTGATTACGATACCGTAGGCAAGAAAATGTACGAAACGCACTGGGGGTTGAGCCGTGAATATACGGTCAGTTGCCCCGAGCTGGATTTTCTGGTCAATACGGCACAGGAGTGCGGTGTGACAGGAAGCCGTGTCATGGGCGGCGGATTCGGAGGCTGTACCATCAACCTGGTACGGGATACCATCTATGAAAAGTTCGTATCCAAGGCCAAGCGCGAATATGCCCGCAAATACGGTATAGTACCCGAAATATACGACGTCACTATCGGTGATGGTTCAAGAAAGTTGCAATAATTTATTAATCAACTAAATAACAAAACAATGAGAAAATCAAGTATTATCGCTCTCATGGCAGGCATGTTGGCTCTGACAGCCTGCTCCGAGAAGGAGGCTCCGGTGCTCAACAAGGCCGACTTCCAGATGGAGTTTACAGGCAAGAAGACTGACCTGTACAGACTCAGCAACAAGAACGGTTGCGAGGTTTGGGTTACCAACTTCGGCGCCCGTATAGTGGCTATTATGGTTCCCGACAAGAACGGTAACATGCAGGATGCCGTCATCGGTTTTGGAAACATCAAGGATTACACCACTCTGGCCAGCGACTTTGGCTCAACAGTAGGACGTTACGCAAACCGTATCGACCAGGGTCGTATCACTCTGGACGGCGTAACCTATCAGTTGCCTCAAAACAACTTTGGTCACTGCCTGCACGGAGGTTGCGACATCACCATTCCTATGGGTTGGCAGAACCTGGTTTGGGATGTCAAGGAGGTTAAGAAGAACAGCATCACCCTGGTTATGAACTCAGCCGACGGTGAGGCAGGTTTCCCGGGTAACGTAGTTGCCACCGCCACTTATACTCTCAATGACAAGAATGCCATTGATATTGTATGGAAGGCTACCACCGATAAGAAGACCGTGGTCAACATGACCAACCACAGTTACTTCAACCTGAACGGTGACCACTCAATTCCCGTTACCAACCACATCCTTACCCTTAATGCCGACAATTTCACTCCCTGCGACAGCACTTACATGACCACAGGTGAGATACTGCCGGTTGCAGGCACCCCCATGGACTTTACCAAGGGCAAGGCTATAGGCAAGGAAATCAACAACTACGAATACGTTCAGCTTAAGAACGGTAACGGTTATGATCACAACTGGGTGCTCAACACCAAGGGTGATGATACCAAGTGCGCCGCCAAACTGTACAGCCCCATCACCGGTATCTACGTTGAGGTTTACACCAACGAGCCGGGTATCCAGTTCTATTCCGGCAACTTCCTGGACGGTTCAGGTCTGGACAAGCAGGGCAACAAGATGGAGCAGCGTACCGGTTGCTGCCTGGAGACACAGAAGTTCCCCGACAGCCCCAACAAGTCAAATCTGCCCGGTTGGTACAGCGCAGAGCTGGTACCCGGCCAGGAGTATTACAGCCACTGCATCTATCAGTTCGGCGTTGAATAATCACGAAAAATCAACTAACTAATTAAATAACTAATGAACAATACAGACATTCTTGGTGCATTGTCAAGCAACGGTTTCAAACCGATTGACTATGTAGTATTCGTTGCCTATCTGGCAATTCTGATTTTCCTGGGATTCTTCCTGTCCCGCAGTAAAGACGGTAAAGAAAAAGACTCAAAGGACTACTTCCTGGCAGGTAACACCCTGACATGGTGGGCAGTTGGTGCCTCTCTGATTGCCGCAAACATCAGTGCCGAGCAGTTCATCGGCATGTCCGGTTCAGCTTTCGCATCAGGTATAGCAATCGCAGCCTATGAGCTTATGGCAGCCGCAACATTGCTGGTTGTAGGTAAGTTCCTGCTCCCCGTGATGATTGAGAAGAAGATATTCACCATCCCACAGTTCCTGCGTGACCGTTACAACCCGGGCACAGGTCTTGCATTCTCTATCTTCTGGCTTTTCCTGTATGTATTCATCAACCTGACATCAGTAGCATGGCTGGGTGCTCTGGCCATCGAGCAGATTCTGGGTCTTCGCGGATGCGTTCTCCTTATCGGCTCAACAGAGATTCCCGTACGTCTCATCATCATCCTGATCCTGTACCTGATTGCCGGTGTTTATTCAATCTACGGTGGTCTGTCATCAGTGGCTTGGACCGATGTCATGCAGGTTACATTCTTGGTTGGTGGTGGTCTTATCACCGCTTACGCTGCTCTGGATGTCATTGCTGACAAACTGAACCTGGAAGGCGGTGCAATGGCCGCTCTTGGTGAAGTATTCTCAAAACTGAAAGGTATCAACGGTGATACTCACTTCAACCTGGTAGTACAGCGCAACGCAGATCTGTATCCTATTGTGAACGGTATTGCCGAGACCACTGTTACCGCAATCCAGGGCAGCAGCGTTACAGTTGCTGAGGGCATCAATGTAAGCTCATCAATCGTTGAACCTCTCAAGGAGGGTGCTGAGATTGCAGTAGGTACCGGTGTCAAGGTTGCTGCGGATCCGTACTTCACTATCCCCGGCATAGCAGTTATAGTAGGTGCCCTGTGGCTTACCAACCTGGGATACTGGGGCTTTAACCAGTACATCATCCAGAAGGGTCTTGCCGCCAAGAGCCTGGACGAGGCCAAGAAGGGTATGGTATTTGCCGCATTCCTTAAGATTCTGATCCCGTTCATCGTATGTATCCCCGGTGTATGCGCATTCTATATCAAGACTCAGCAGCCTGAGTTGTTCGCTCAGTTGGCAGGTGGTATTTCAGTACCCGATGACGCTTATCCTTTCCTGATCCGCAACTTTACTCCGGTATTCGTAAAGGGTCTGTCATTCGCAGCTCTGAGTGCAGCCGTCATCTCTTCACTGGCTTCGATGTTCAACTCAACTTCAACCATCTTCACGATGGATATCTACAAGCAGTACTTCAAGAAGGATGCATCTGAGAAGCGTCTTGTAAACGTTGGCCGTATCACTTCTGTTTCTGCTCTTATCATCGCCATGATCGCCGTTTATCCTATCATGGGTGGTGCTGACCAGGCCTTCCAGATCATTCAGGAGTACTCAGGATTCGTATATCCGGGTGTTGTGGTAATCTTTGGTCTGGGTCTGCTCTGGAAGCGTGCTTCAGGTCCTGCTGCCGTTGTTGCCGCTATCGGAACATTCGTATTCTCTATCGCATTCAAGTTCCTGCTGCCGGATGTACCGTTCATGCTCCGCATGGGCTATGTATTCCTCTGCCTGGTTGCCATCTTCGTTCCGATGTCACTCTATGGCAAGAAGCACAATGTTGAGGCCGATAAGCTTGACCAGCACACCATCGACGCTCAGATGAAGTGGTCACAGATCCTCTTTATCTGCGCTGCAATCTGCCTGGTAGTCGCCATCTACGGCGTTATCGATCCTGTTCTGCGCACATGGGGCTTTGAAGCTATGTTCTTCCTGGCTGCTATCCTGGGTGTTCTGGGACTCTACCTGCGCTCAAATGCCAAGGATAAGGTTCAGGATGCCAAGGCTGTAGGTATTGACCTGGTTCTGTTCCGCACAGACAAGACATTCAACATCGGAGCTCTGGGTGTTATCGTGATTCTGCTTATCCTCTATATTTTCCTCTGGTAATATCATGCTCGAAGAACTTAAAGAGAAGGTTTTCAAAGCCAACCTTGATCTGGTTAAGCAGGGTCTGGTAATATTCACATGGGGTAACGTATCGGGCATAGACCGTGAGAAAGGTCTGGTTGTGATCAAACCCAGCGGCGTGAGCTATGACGAGATGAAGGCAAGTGATATGGTTGTTGTCTCCCTCGAGACCGGTAAGGTTGTCGAGGGGGACCTCAATCCTTCATCGGACACCCCTACACACCTGGTTCTGTACAGGGCATTCCCCAATATTCAGGGCGTGGTTCACACCCACTCTACCTATGCCACCGCATTCGCACAGGCCGGCCGCGACATCCCTAACATCGGCACAACTCATGCCGATTATTTCTACAAGGATATCCCCTGCACACGCGATATGACCGAGGCTGAGGTAAAGGGTCAGTATGAGCTGGAGACCGGTAACGTGATTGTGGATGAGATTCTGAACATCCGCAAGATCAACCCCGACCACACTCCCGCCGTGCTGGTAAAGAACCACGGTCCGTTCTCATGGGGCACATCACCCGACAACGCGGTCTATAACGCCAAGGTGATGGAGCAGTGCGCCAAGATGGCGTTCGTGGCCCTGTCGGTGAATCCGGGTCTGACAATGAATCCGCTTCTGATTGAGAAGCACTACAGCCGTAAGCATGGCCCCAACGCCTACTACGGCCAGAAGAAAAAGTAACACTTTAAAAAAGGATATTATGTTTGATAATTTTGAAATTTGGTGGGTCACCGGTGCACAGCTCCTTTACGGAGGCGAAGCAGTAGTTGCAGTGGACGGTCACTCAAAGGAGATGGTTGATGGTCTGAACAAGAGCGGAAACATCCCCGTCAAGATAGTATATAAAGGTACTGCCAACAGCAGTAACGAGGTTGAGGCCGTAATGAAGGCTGCCAACAATGACAGCAAGTGCATAGGTATCATCACCTGGATGCACACATTCAGCCCCGCCAAGATGTGGATCAAGGGTCTGCAGGCTCTTGAGAAACCTCTGCTCCACTTCCACACCCAGTACAACACCGATATTCCCTGGGACACCATCGATATGGACTTCATGAACCTGAACCAGAGCGCCCACGGCGACATCGAGTTCGGTCACATATGCACCCGTATGCGTGTAGCCCGCAAGGTTGTGGTAGGCCACTGGAAGAGCGTTGAGGCTCAGAAGCAGATTGCCGTATGGGCCCGTGCCGCTGCCGGCCGTGCCGATGCACATAACGTACGCTGCCTTATGTTCGGTATGAACATGAACAACGTGGCCGTTACCGACGGTGACCGCGTTGAGTTTGAGCAGCGCATGGGTTACCATGTAGATTACTACCCCGTATCATCACTGATGGATTACTTCAAGAAGGTAACCGATGCCGAGGCCGACGCCCTGGTTGAGGAGTACAAGAAGCTCTACACCATTAAGATTGATGAGAGCGGCGAGAAGGTATATTGGGAGAAGGTCCATAACGCAGCCAAGGCTGAGATTGCCCTGCGTCGCGTCCTGAAGGATGAGAACGCTACAGCTTTCACCACCAACTTTGATGACCTGGGTGATGCCGATATCGACGCCTCTGATTTCTGCGGATTCGACCAGATTCCGGGCCTGGCATCACAGCGTCTGATGCAGGAGGGTTACGGTTTCGGTGCCGAGGGAGACTGGAAGACAGCCTGCCTGCAGCGTACTCTCTGGGTTATGAACCAGGGTATGCCCAAGGGTTGCTCATTCCTTGAGGACTACACCCTGAACTTTGCCGCCGACTGCACATCAAGCCTGCAGAGCCACATGTTGGAGATCTGCCCGCTGATTGCTACCGGCAAGCCCAAGCTGGAGGTTCATTTCCTTGGTATAGGTATCCGTAAGCAGCAGACCGCCCGCTTGGTGTTCACATCCAAGACCGGCCGTGGTATCAAGGCAACCGTTGTTGACCTGGGTAACCGTTTCCGTCTTATCACCAGTGAGGTTGAGTGCATCGAGCCCAAACCGATGCCCAAACTGCCGGTTGCATCGGCCCTCTGGGTTCCGCAGCCCACATTTGAAATTGGCGCAGGCGCATGGATACTGGCAGGTGGCACACACCACAGTGCTTTCTCATACGATATCACTGCCGAGTATTGGGAGGATTTTGCCGAGATGTGCGGTATAGAGTACATCGGTATCGACAAGAATACCACCATAAGCGGTTTCAAGCAGCAACTCCGTAACAACGAGGTTTATTACATGCTCAACAAAGCACTCAAGTAATTATGGCATACGATCCCAAATCAGTTATTGAAAAAGGACAGGCCATTCTCGGTATCGAGTTTGGCTCGACCCGTATCAAGGCTGTGCTCATAGATCCCAGTTACAAGCCGATTGCCCAGGGTAGTCATACCTGGGAGAATCAGCTTGTAAACGGGCTGTGGACTTACAGCGTTGAGAGCATCTGGTTCGGTCTGCAGGACTGCTACGCTGACCTGCGCAAGAACGTGCTCAAGCAGTACGAGGTAGAGATTGAGAATCTGGCTGCGATTGGTATCAGTGCTATGATGCACGGCTATATGCCGTTTGACAAGCACGGTGAGATTCTGGTTCCGTTCCGCACTTGGCGTAACACCAACACCGCAAAGGCAGCCGCCGAGCTGTCCAAGCTGTTTGTGTTCAATGTTCCTCTGCGCTGGAGCATATCACATCTTTATCAGGCTATTCTGGATAATGAGCCGCACGTAAAGCATATTGATTTCCTGACCACTCTGGCAGGTTTCATACACTGGCAGTTGACCGGCAAGAGAGTTCTTGGCGTTGGTGATGCATCGGGTATGATTCCGGTTGATCCCGAAACCAAGACTTACAATGCCGATATGGTAGCCAAGTTTGACAAGCTGATTGCCACCAAGGGTTACCCCTGGAAGTTGCTTGACATTCTGCCCAAGTCACTTGACGCAGGCCAGGATGCAGGCGTGCTGACCGAGGCCGGTGCCCGCAAGCTGGATGTATCGGGTCATCTCAAACCGGGTGCTCCCATCTGTCCTCCCGAGGGCGATGCAGGCACAGGTATGGTTGCCACCAATGCAGTTCGTCCGCGCACCGGTAACGTATCGGCCGGTACATCATCATTCTCAATGATCGTGCTTGAGAAGGATCTTAAGAAACCGCATGAGGTGATTGATATCGTGACTACTCCCGATGGCAGCCCCGTGGCTATGGTTCACTGCAACAACTGCACCAGTGACCTTAATGCCTGGGTCAACCTGTTCAAGGAGTTTGAGGAGATCATGGGTATTCCCGTTGATATGGGCAAGCTCTTTACCAACCTCTTCAACGTGGCACTGAAGGGTAATCCTGACTGCGGCGGCATTATGAGTTACAACTACGTATCGGGCGAGCCTGTTACCGGTTTTGCCGACGGTCGTCCGCTGTTTGTACGCTCGGCTAATGACAAGTTCAACCTGGCCAACTTTATGCGCGCTATTATAAGCGGTGCTATAGGTGTGCTCAAGGTTGGTAACGATATCCTGTTCAACGAGGAGAAGATCAAGGTGGACCGCATAACCGGTCACGGCGGTCTGTTTACCACTCCGGGCGTAGGCCAGCGCATACTTGGTGCTGCCCTGAACTCTCCTATCTCCTGCATGAAAACTGCAGGCGAGGGCGGTCCGTGGGGTATGGCTATCCTGGCATCGTACCTTATCAACAACAAGAAGAAACAGTCTCTGGCTGAGTTCCTAGATGATCAGGTATTTGCCGGTGATACGGGCACATCGGTCGCTCCTACCCCTGAGGATGTGGCAGGATTCAACGCCTACATTGAGAACTACAAGCAGTGTCTGCCCATTGAGGAGGCTGCTGTCAAATTCAAGAAATGATACAAAAGGGGACAGTCCCCTTTTGTACCATTTTTAAGTAACCAATTAATGAAACTATGAAAAAGATATCTTTTAAACTGTTTGCACTGGCTGCTTTGGTTTGCTGCATGTCGGCCAGCGCTGCCAAGCCCAAGTTCCCGCTTCTGCCCACAGCACCTTATGATACCATCATCGATGGCCAAAAAGTAGCCCTTTATACTATTAAGAAAGGTAAGGTGGCTGCACAGATCATCAACTACGGCGGATTTGTGGTAGGCCTTTACGCTCCTGACAAGAACGGCGAGTATGCCAATCTGGTAACTCACTACGATGACATCCACCAGTACATGCGTTACAACATGGGTATGGTGGGTCCGGCTCTGGGTCGTTATGCCAACCGTATAGCCAACGGTAAGTTCACGCTGGACGGTAAGGAATACAACATCACCAAGAACAGCGGCCAGCACACACTGCACGGCGGTGCCAAAGGTTTTGACCATACCGCATGGAAGGTTGTAAAGGCTAAGAAGAACAAGCTGGTCCTGAGTTGCGTTCTGCCCGATGGTCTGGACGGATTCCCCGGCACACTGACTACTACCCTTACCTACTCCATCACCAAGGACGGCGGCCTGCAGATAAGCTATGAGGCTACCACTGATAAAGCCACTGTAGTGAACCTTTCCAACCACACCTACTTCAATCTGGACGGCGTAGGCAACGGTGATATCATGGATCATGAGCTTTATATTAACGCTGCTTTCATAACAGAGACTGACCGCAGCAACATACCTACCGGTGACCTGGGTATGGTTGACGGATCTCCTTACGATTTCCAGAAGCCGGTACGCATTGGTGACCGTCAGTACTCACCTGCTCCTCCCCAGCCGGGACAGGGTGGCGGCCGCGGTGGATTCGGTGGCGGATTCGGCGGTTTTGGCCAGGTACCCGAGGGCATGGTACGCAACTATGACAACAACTTCTGCCTGATTCATGAGCAGGCCGGTAAGGTTGAGAAGGTTGCCACTCTCTACTCTCCCAAGTCAGGCCGATTCATGGAGGTTTGGAACAACCATCCCGGACTTCAGGTATATACCGGTGCACGCACTGCCATAGCACTTGAGTCACAGATGTATCCTGACTCACCTAACCACGACTTCTTCCCCAGCACAACCCTGCGCCCGGGTGAGAAGTATGAGCACACTGTCATCTACAAGCTCTCCGTAAAATAACACATTGGGGACGGTTCTCCCTGTGCTTAGGCCCTGCTTGCTAACGGCTTGCAGGGCTTTTCTTTTAGAGAACGCCGTACTATCCTCTTTGGGGACACAACGCTCCGAGGAGAACGCCGTACCATCCTCTTTGGGGACCAACGTTCCGTGGCTACTCCGGAACTCTCCGGACCCTAAACGGCGAACGCCTCCCTTTTAATTCCCTTCGGGACTTAACGGTCGTTGAACGAAGCGCCGTTCTTAACGGGATCCTCCAAGCCCCTCCGCTTACGCCACTTCACTGATGGTCCCCAAAGAGGATAGTACGGCTTGTGCAAAGGGAAAGTTTTTCTGATTTTGTTTGGTTGTATGATATAAATGCATTTACTTTGCACTACAAAGTACTTTTATTTATTCAAATTATGAAAGAACAGGAGATTAAGGAGACTCTCAGTGACATCAAGAATTTGATGGAGCGGTCACAGAAGGTTGTATTTCTGGACGGAGCAGCAGGCGTAGTAGTCGGACTGTGGGCCCTGCTGGGTGCGGCGGTTGTCAGTTTCTGGGTATATGGAAGTTTCAGTCCACTGTGGGGGGCTTGGATAAATCCTGTAAGACATGCTGACTGGGCATCAATCTTTATTGTGGCAGGAGTTTGCGCAGTGGTGTTCTGTGCGGCTTTCAAGACCGTTTGGGATATGTCCAAACGCCGGGCCAGGCGTGAAGGTCTGGAGTTCAGGCTTGATGCGGGGTCACGGCACCTGCTGGGCAAGTTCTTCACCGTTATGGTTGTAGGCGGACTGGTATGCCTTACTCCGCTTATGAACGGGCTTTGGAACATGGTACCCGGTATCATGCTGGTATTCTACGGGCTGGCTATGGTGGTCATATCACCTATTGCCTTTAAAGTATCGGTCACCCAATATATCGGTTATGCCGATATCGTTCTGGGTATTGCCGCATTGGCTTTTGCTCCATGGGGACTGATGTTCTGGGCCATCGGGTTCGGAATTATCCATATCGTGTGGGGAATCTGGTTCCATATAAGGTTTGACGGTAAAAAGTAAAAGCGATGACCGCTATCGAGAATCTTGACAAGGCGTTCGAGAGCCGCGTAAGGCTGGGTATAATGTCGGTACTGACCGGAGCGGGCCAGTCTGATTTCAACACCCTCAAGTCCATGCTCGGTGTTTCGGACGGTAATCTGGCAAGTCACATCAAGGCTCTTGAGGAACTGGGTTACATTGAGACCGTCAAGCAGTTCATCGGTCGAAAACCCAACACCTCCTACTCTGTGACCGATGCCGGACGCAAAGCCTTCAGCGCCCACATTGAGGCGCTCAGCTCACTACTTGGTTTAAAATAATAAGCGATATGAAAACTTTAGCTGAGACATTTAAGCGGTACGTCCAATTCAGGGGCAGAGCTGACCGCAAGGAGTTTTGGATATGGGTACTCGCTATGCTGGCTGTATCGGTTCCGGTTGTTTGTGTGCTGGCTGTAATTGCATTTCTGTTTGGCAATACGGCAGGACATCCTGTGGCTGAGGGAGTGTTTCACGCAACAATTGTCCTTTTGGGGCTATTCTGGCTCGTGATGTTCCTGCCTTCACTCACTGTTACGATACGGCGCCTGCGTGACGCCGGAATAAACCCATGGCTACTCATAATACCTGCAACACTTGGCATTGGAACCTTTCTGGCTTTGTTTGACCGTGCCCTCTCAAATATGGACGGCTCTGCACCGGATTTTACAGATGCATTTATTTATCCATTGGTAGGGATGACCGCATTGACAGGAATGATATTCTTAATCCTATTGTGTAAACCGTCCAATTTCAATAAGGATTAAAATGCCAAAGCATCAGAAGTAATGGTCTTTGAGCTACATTGAATCGATATAAAACCGTATTCGCGGATTTAAAATGGGGACAGATAACAACGAACATAAGCAAGCTGATAACAGAAGAGGATGCAGAGGGTGTCTATTGACATTGTTGATAATACCCGCCGCCATGGTTCTATTCATACTGATTTATGACAGGATAACTATCAACAGATACAAGAAAGATCCCACAGGGTCACACAAGGAGATTGTTGAAGGTTATGCCGGTTTTGAATTTCCGCCTTACAGGCTGGTAGAGACCATATTGAACCCAGAGAAAGGAAGATTTGAATACGTTGATACTTTTAAAATGGAGTTCATGACCACACCTGATTCCGCGTTCTATGAAACAATCAGAACCGCATGCAGAAATGAGTATCTTTTGGGAAGCGGCAATAACCAGACAAAATATAAACCCTGGTATTTCAATGAGGAGACAAACACATACCATTTCAGATTCTGGGCATTCTCCGCCGAGACCGCATATGATACCGTAAGAAACACTTTCCTATCAAGAGGAGTTCCCAAGGAATTCCTGCAGGGAGACCGTGCGTATGAGATTCACTTGCCAGTGGATTCCCGAGAGTGGACAATAGTAACAGGCATTCATTGATTTAAAGACCTTAGATATATGAGCAGCTTAAAGGAAAAGATTAGAGGTTTGGCCGATACCGTAAGGCGCGGGATTCAGAGGTTCCCGCTGACGGTGGCGTTTGCTATTGCGCTTACCGTGTGCATGATGATTCTTGACTGGAAGGGTTATCACGGTATCAGCAAGGAGTGGAAGTTCTTTATGATATGGTATCCGGCCACTGGTATTGCGCTTTCACTGAGTCTTTCACTATGGCTTGAGGAGCATAGAGGCCGTTGGGGGTACCGGCTGGCATCGGCCCTGATTCATATAGCATGGATCGGGGTAAGCGTTCTGCTGATGCGCAATCATGACATGCTGGGTTATGCACCTTATATCTATGTGATTGTGGCTCTTATCGTTACGCTCACGCTTTCGCTGCTTGTGCTTTCATTCTTCAGCGACAGGACCGATGTGGCTTTCTGGAATTTCAGCCTTCATTCCATAGGGGCTGTCTGCACAGCTTTCATTGTAAGCGGCATTGTGTGCGGCGGATTGGAATTGCTGGTGGTGGGTATTGAGAAACTGTTCGGGGTGTCTGTAAGTTCACACTGGTACAGCAACATTGCCATAATCTGCCTATGCCTGCTGGCTCCGGTGCTGCTGATACAGGGTATGCCCGGAGGAGAGCAGAAACATGACTCTGAGCCTATGGAGATATCCCGCCTGCTGGTTAATTCCGTAACCAGGCTGTTCACACCCATTGCAATTGCCTACTTTATAACTCTCTACTGCTATGCCGCCAAGATAATGTTCATCTGGCAGCTGCCCGACGGCTGGGTATCGTGGCTGGTCACAGCATCGATGCTGGCATTCGTAATACTGTTCATGGCGGTCTATCCCTATCGTGACAGGGCCGACAAGAGCGCATCGGGCTGGAACCGTAAAGCCGTGCGGATAATAACGCACTGGATGCCCATACTGATGCTGCCGCTGTTGCTGCTTATGAGCATTGGTATTGCACGGCGCATATCGGACTACGGGATTACCATATTGCGCGTGTATCTGGTGGCATTCAACCTTTGGTGCTACGCTGTTTGTGTGGTATTGATCCTGAAACGGAATGCGGGGATTCTGTGGATTCCGGTATCGCTTGTACTGACTTTTGCACTGCTCACTCTACTCCCGGTTAACGTATCTACATCGGTCAGAAAGAGCCTGACCGCAAAGATAGACTCCACCCTTAAGTCTAACGGATGGGACGGCACGGCTATGGATGATGATGCTTACGGCAAGTTCATCAGCTCGCTTGATGCCGATGTATCGCACCGGCTTGACAGCCGCATTGACTATCTTAAGAGCCAGTTCTCACGCAAGTCGGTATCGGCCTTTATTGAAACGGGAGTGCTAACGGGACGTGTTCCGGGGGCTGTACAGGACCAGGAGGCTGACAGCACATTGAATATCAACCGTTATCGCCACATATTGGGAGAGACAAGTTTCAGTCTTCCCGCAAATGCCCGGAGTATGAGCCTGTACGAGACGACAGTAGATATTGACGATAAATCAATCCGGAATGATGTCCTGACAGTGCAACTGCCGGTTTCATGTGACGGCAATGAACTGATGTATGAGTTCCGCATTCCGATGCAGCAGCTACGCGCATTGGGGAAAGAGATGACAACTGAGAATATCGCAAAAGGTGATATCAATCACATAATCAGTTGCATAGGAACACTTGTGGGTAATAATGCCGACGCCCCGGCCCGGGTGACTCTCTACCTCAACACCTTCCAGCTATACTACAGCGGCAAAAAGGGATACTTTACCATTGCCGGCCCGCTATTCTGGTAAAATAGTACAAAAGGGGACTGTCCCCAATTGTATCATTTTCAAAAATAGTACAATTGGGGACAGTCCCCTTTTGTACTATTTTGCGATTGTGAGGACTAGGTATTCGGAGCGGGTACCGATGCGAATGCGGGCGCCCCAGATGCCTATGCCCGAGGTGATGTAGTAACGGGTGGCGCCGCGCTGGTGGTGGCCCCAGGATTTCTCATACATGGCATCGGTCACCCATGAGATGGGCCATACCTGGCCGCGGTGGGTGTGACCGCTGAACTGGAAGTCTATACCGGCCTGCTCCGCCTCCTCAAGATGGTAGGGCTGGTGGTCCAGAAGTATGCTGAATCCGCTTATGTTGTCTGTAAGCGCACTGAGCGGTTTGCGATGCGGGTTGGTGCGGTCATCACGGCCTATCACGGTAATGCTGCCAAAATGAGCCGATTCATCCCGCAGCAACCGGATGCCGGCATCCTTGAAAAACCGCTCCACCAGAGGCTCGTTACTGTAGTAGTCATGATTGCCCAGCACGGTCCACACAGGCGCTTTAAACCGATGAAACTCCTGAGCGTAATTACCCTCAATCACCGGGCGGATACTGCGGTCCACCACATCACCTGCTGTGAGTATAAGGTCCGGATTCTCTGCATTGATCATATCCACCCATCGGGCCAGTTCGGCACGGCGGTTATGATAACCCAAGTGCAGATCGCTTATCAGAACCACCTTGAGTGGCTTTTCCAGTGGCTTGTCTGTGTGGATGGTAAGTTCCTCCCTGTACTTATGGTGATAGTGCAGCCCGCCTATGAGCATGAGCAGCGCCACACCTCCAATTATAGTGCAGAACCCCTCCGGACTGCTCTTTAGGAAATCGGCCGGGAGTAAGCGGCATATCTGCCCAAGACGGGCAAACAGAAACGCCAGCAGCAGATACAAGAAGAATATGAGCCAGGGGTTGCCCACATTATATACTATCTGGGCCAATCCTATCGGCAGCCTCTCTATGCGGACAAAACTGATAAAGAACAGCGCCATCCAGACCAGAAACACCAGCAGCACTCCGGCCTTTACGGCCCACATACCCGGGGTGATTCGCCACAGCCGCCAGCCTACGTATATGGTAAGGCCCAGCAGCAACCCGATAAACAGCAACGCAATAGTTTTATTCATAGGCTGTAAAGGTAGCGTTTTTTTGTCTATCTTTATGCCTCAAACAAGACAACCATTACCAAATGAAGAGACATAACAAAGCGTGGATGTGCATGGCAATAGCCTGCTGTGCCGCCATGATGATATCCTGTTCAGGAAAAGCCGATAACCAGCAGAAAGAACTTATGACAGTAGGAAACCCATATCTGCCGCTTTGGGAGCACATCCCCGACGGTGAGCCGTACGTATTTGAGGATCCGGACAATCCCGGAAAGCAGCGAGTCTATGTTTACGGATCACACGATAGCCGCATTACCGATTACTGCGGCCGCGAGCTTGTGGTGTGGTCGGCACCCGTGGAGGACCTGCACCACTGGCGTTATGACGGCGAGATACTCAAGGTCGATAAGAACCGTGACGGACAGCCCATCAGCCGCCGCGGACTGGCCGATGTGCTTTTTGCCCCCGATGTAACTTTGGTTACCGCCCCCGACGGCACCAAGACTTACTACCTCTACCCCAACGATCAGGAGGGCGGACGCAACGGTTTGATTGCCAAGAGTTCACGCCCGGACGGACCGTTTGAGGTGTGCAACTGGAGCAAGGATAACCCCAACCGTGCCGACGGCGTGCTGGCATTTGACCCCGCAGTGTTTGTGGATGATGACGGCCGCGTTTACGGATACTGGGGATTTGAGCGCTCGTATGCAGCAGAGCTTGACCCCGCCACAATGGCTACCGTAAAGCCTGGAACACAGATCGTGGAGGATATGGTGCCCGGCCGATACATGGACGGTGAGTTCAAGTTCTTCGAGGCTTCTTCAATACGCAAGATACAGGACAAGTACATATTTATATATAGCCGATTCACACTTGAAGGAGAATTCGGATTACCCTCATCAAACTACACGCTGGCATACGCATACAGCGACAATCCACTGGGTCCCTGGACTTACGGAGGCACAGTCATTGACGGACGCGGACGTGAGATCGATGAGAAGGGCAATCCCATAGCATCAGGCACCGTGGATGGCAATACCCACGGTGGAATATGCCAGATAAACGGACAGTGGTACGTGTTCTATCACCGCCAGACCGGAACCGATGAGTATGCGCGTCAGGCCATGGTTGCTCCCATCACCGTGAAAGTAACCCCGGGTCCCGGCGGCAAGGTGGAGATATCGGAAGGCGAATATAATTCCGAAGGCTTCTCACTGAACGGCCTTGACCCGCTGGAGCGTCACTCGGCAGGTCTGGCATGCTGGTACACCGGCCCCAAGACAGCCATTCATGAGTGGCCCAACAACACATTCTTCGGGTCATACGTGGCATCGGCCTACGGTACTGACAGCAGGTTTGACAAGCCGTTTGCACTGGAGAACAACACCAACCCGGTGGTTAACAACACCGACGGATCTATTGTAGGTTACAAGTACTTCAACTTTGATGCTACCAGCGGCCGCAAGAACGTAAAGCTGCTGCTCAACCTGATACCCGAAGGCGTGGACGGCACAATCACCATCATGGCCGACCGCCCCTGGGCATCGCAGAAGGGCCAAGAACTGGGCAAGATTCAAATCAAGGCCGATATGCCTCAGCAGCCCACCGAGATTGCAGTAAAACTGCCCGCTCTGGGTGAATTGAGCGGCAAGCACGCCATATACTTCACGTTCTCATCGGACACAAAGGAGAAATCCATCTGCACCCTGCTTGACTTTGTATTCAAATGAGTCCCGCCAAAGTGTCCCACAGTGACCTCAGCCAGAATAGGTTCTGACGATGGTGAGTGTGGGACATGAGCCTTAGATGAGGGTGTGTAACACAGCAAGCCCCGTCACAGCTATTGTGGCGGGGCTTGTTGTGGGACACTTTGGCGAGAGGATCAATGGACGGGGATGCTGTCCACGCGAGCCTGATGGCGACCGCCCTCGAAGGGGGTGTTCAGGTACTCGTCCATGATCTTGCGGGCCATGTCGGTGTCGATGAAACGGCCGGGCATTACCAGGACGTTGGCATCGTTGTGCTGACGGATAAGGTGGGCAATCTCGGGGATCCAGCACAGTCCGGCGCGGATACCCTGATGCTTGTTCAGGGTCATGGAGATTCCCTCTCCGCTGCCGCACATGGCTATGCCCTTCTCTACCTCACCCTGCTCTATGCCGCGGGCCAGTGCGTGGCCGTAGTCGGCGTAGTTACAGCTATCGGGGGTGAAGGTGCCGTAGTCCTTGTACTCCAGCCCCTTCTCCTCCAGATACTGCTTAACAAACTGCTTAAGTTCAAAAGCAGCGTGGTCACTTGCAATTCCTATCATTACTTGAGCAATGACTTAACCTGAGCATATACATTCTCGGCAGTGAAGCCCAGTTTCTCATCGAGCACCTTGTAAGGAGCTGAGAAACCGAATGAGCTGAGGCCCCAAACCTTACCGCTGGCACCTACCAGACCCTCAAGGGTTACAGGCAGACCTGCAGTGAGACCGAACTTACGCTTGTTACCGGGCAGTATTGAGCGCTGGTAAGCCTTTGACTGACTGCGGAACAGTCCCTCGGAAGGAACGCTTACGATGCGGCACTTGATACCGTCCTTGCGCAGGAGCTCGGCACCGGCAACCAGAGTTGATACCTCTGAACCTGAAGCCAGAAGGATTACATCAAAGTCAGCGTCTGAACCTGTAACAACATAAGCACCCTTGGCTGCCTGGCTGTAGTCATTACCTGCGGGCAGGGTCTTGATGTTCTGACGGCTCAGAATAAGGCCTGTGGGTGATGTGGTATTCTCCATAGCAAGCTTCCATGCCTGAGTGGTCTCGTCGCTGTCGGCGGGACGCAGAACCAGCATTGAGTTCTTGCCCTTGTGAGTCTTGAGTTTCTCCATAAGACGTATCTGTGCCTCCTGCTCAACGGGCTCGTGTGTAGGACCGTCCTCACCTACGCGGAATGCATCGTGAGTCCAGATGAACTTAACAGGGAGCTCCATGAGAGCGGCCATACGTACGGCGGGTTTCATGTAATCTGAGAATACAAAGAAGGTTCCGCAAGCGGGGATGACACCACCGTGCAGAGCCATACCGATGCAGCAGCAAGCCATGGTGAGCTCGGCTACGCCAGCCTGGAAGAATGCACCGCTGAAATCACCCTTAACCATGTTGTGGGTAAACTTGAGGAATCCGTCGGTCTTATCGGAGTTGCTCAGGTCAGCACTTGCGCAGATCATGTTGGGAACCTGCTGAGCCAGCTGACTCAGAACAGCGGCCGATGCAGAACGTGTAGCGTCATCGGGCTTCTGCTCAACCTTGCTCCAGTCAACCTTGGGAGCCTTGCCGCTGAACCACTCCTTGAGAAGGGCAGCCTTCTCGGGGTTAGCCTTCTCCCAGGCAGCCTTGCGGGCATACTTGGCATCCATGATCTTGCGGAGCTGCTTGGCACGGTCAGCATAGAGCTTCTTGACCTCGGGGAATATCTGGAAAGGATTCTCGGGATCACCGCCCAGAGCCTTGATGGTGTTAACGTAAGCATCACCGCCCAGAGGAGCGCCGTGAGTCTTGCAGTTGCGCTCGTAGCTGGTACCGTCGGCCTTGAGGGCGCCCTTACCCATGATGCACTTACCGATGATAAGGGTCGGTTTGCCACCCCCATTCTGAGCCATTGTCAGGGCACCGCGTATCTGGTCAACATCATTTCCGTTTATCTCATATACGTTCCAACCCCATGCGCGATACTTGGCGGCGGTGTCCTCAGACGTTACCACCTTAGTCTCTGTTGAGAGCTGGATATCATTTGAATCATAGAACATGATGAGGTTGTCAAGACCCAGAGTACCGGCAATACGGCCGGCGCCCTGTGAAATCTCCTCCTGGATACCGCCGTCGGAGATGTAGGCGTAGATCTTGTGATTCATTACCTCCTCACCCAGTACGGCTGCCAGATGCTTCTCGGCAATGGCGGCACCTACTGCAAATACGTGACCCTGACCCAGAGGACCGGAGGTGTTCTCGATACCGCGTGCAACCTCAAGCTCGGGATGACCGGTTACAGGTGAGCCCCACTGACGCAGTGTGGCCAACTCCTCCATTGAGAACTTGCCGGTGAGAGCCAACTGTGAGTAAAGCATGGGAGCCATATGGCCGGGATCCAGGAAGAAACGGTCACGACCCTCGAACTTCATGTTGCGGGGATCATACTCCAGGAACTCGCTGAAAAGCACGTTTATGAAATCAGCGCCACCCATAGCACCGCCGGGGTGACCGGACTTGGCCTTCTCGACCATAGACGCAGCCAGAATACGGATATTGTCGGCTGCCTTGTTCATCAATTCTTTACTGTTCATTGCAATATATGTTTAGTTTTGAATTTGCGTCTTTGATTTAGCGCAGTAGCTTGCAAATTTAGGCCTTTTTCCTTACTTTTGCAACATTAAAAATCATACTGACCTAAACAAATGAAGAAATCAATTCTTATCAGCCTGGCATTGCTCCTTCCGCTGACCCTGTGTGCAGAAATCACCAAGAAGCAAGACATCAACGATGGCAACCTCTACAAGTTCAGAGGAAGTATGTTGCAATATGTTGATCCGGGAGTCACCTACTCAAAAGCGCCCAAAGGATTCAAGCCTTTCTACCTGAGTCACTACGGCCGTCACGGCTCACGTTACCTGCTCAATACACCGCAATACAACGACCCGTACAGCATACTAAAGGCAGCCGATGACAAAGGCGTATTGACCGATTTCGGAAAGGATGTACTGAGACGTCTTGAGATAATGGCAAAGGATGCCGACGGACATCTGGGTGACCTTACCATAGTAGGTCAGCAGCAGCATCGCGGCATAGCCCGTCGAATGGTCCGCAACTACCCGGAGATATTCAACAAGAAGACTACCATTGTGGCCCGCTCCACCACATCACATCGTGTAATGGCCAGCATGACCGCTGCCATGATGGAGTTCTCAAGCATACTGCCCCAGATGAACATTGACTACAACTGCAGCGATTTTGACCGCGGTTATATGAACTCTGAGGACCGTGCCATCAACAGCGCCAAGAACAGCCGTGAAAGGAACGCCGCAGTGAACGAGTTCAATGCAAAGCACAACAATCCCGAGCGTCTGATGTGCGCCCTGTTCACTGACACCACATTCATCACCAGATATCCCAGGACATCTTCAAGTTCACGTTCGGGTCTGGCCAGCGGAAGTCAGGAGACAACCAGCACCAGCGTTGCCACATCGGACCGTTCAAACGACCTTTACACCAAGATCTATGACATAGCAGCCAATATGGGCAGCCACACTTATCTGGGATTTGACCTGGATGACGTATTCACACACGACGAGTGGTATGACTGCTGGCTGCAGAACAACCTCTACTGGTATTCAGTATCCGGTTACAACGACCTGACCCGGAACATAGTACCTTACGGCCACGCCACACTGCTTCAGGACTTCCTTGACAAGGCCGATGCCGCTCTCACAAACGGCACACCTGCCGCCAACCTGCGCTACGGACATGATACAGCCCTTTACCCACTGCTCTGCCTCATGGAGGTGAACGACTGCGCATACGCCCCCAAGGATATTGAGGACCTGGCAAACAAGTGGGTCAACTACGATATAGTACACATGGGCAGCAACCTGCAACTCATTTTCTTCAAGAACAAGAAGGGAACCATACTTGTAAGGGCTCTACTTGATGAGAAGGAGGCCAAACTGCCGGTTGAGTGCTACAAGGACTCAAAGGGAGTTGAGTATCCCTATTTCTATGAGTGGAACAAACTTGAGCAATACTATCGTGATATCCTGGCCAAGTGGACCAGAATCAAGGCCGAGTTGTAAATAGCAGACAATGCAAAAACTTGCCATCGGTATTGACATAGGCGGTCAGTCCTCCAAATGCGGGGTTGTGACACATGACGGGACAATACTCTGCCAAAGTGTGGTCACGTCACTTATAGACAGTTTTGACGAATATCTAACGTTGCTTGCCAATACGGTCAAGGATCTGGTACGCCAGACAGCAGACCGCGGCACAGTTGCGGGAATAGGCATAGGCGCTCCCAATGCCAACCGTTTGGACGGCACCATCCGATACGCTCCAAACCTGAAATGGGCTCGCGGCGCCGACGGCAAACCCGGAGTGGTTTATCTGGCCGACCATCTGCAAGAGGCTACCGGACTGCATGTAAGAATCACCAATGACGCCAATGCTGCAGCCAGAGGCGAGCACACATACGGAGTTGCCAAAGGCATTGATGATTTCATTATGCTGACCTTGGGCACTGGAGTGGGCAGCGGAATAATATCGCACGGCCGTCTGGTTTACGGCCACGACGGATTTGCCGGAGAACTGGGGCATGTATGCGTGGAACAGGATGGGCGCCAATGCAACTGCGGACTGAAAGGCTGTCTGGAAACATACGCAAGCGCCATGGGGGTAGCACGTACAGCAAGGGAATTTCTCAAGAAGGATTCGGGAAAGAGCATTCTTAACAATCTTGATCCGGAAAAGATATCATCAAAGGATATATATGACGCCGCCGTACAGGGCGACAGTCTGGCAAAAGAGATTTTCACCTACACAGGCCGGATACTTGGCCGCGCCATGGGTGATTTTGTAAAGTTCAGTTCCCCGCAGGCCATAGTGTTGTTCGGCGGTCTGACCAAATCCCGTGAGTTTTTCCACGACGATATGGTCAAAGCCATGAATGACAACCTGATGCAGATTTGGAAAGGTAAGATACAGATCTTGTACTCCTCGCTGAAAGAGTCCGATGCCGCTATCCTGGGGGCAAGTTCCATGGTCTGGTCGCCGGATGAGGTATGAGAATAGGATTCGACGCCAAACGTCTGTTCAACAACTTTACCGGACTGGGCAACCACAGCCGTACCACCATTGACATTCTCACTGAATTCTACCCTGAGAACGAGTATCTGCTATACACCCCCAAAATAAAACTCAACGACACCACGTGCAGATACACAGACAAGGAACACTGTACCACCATTCAGCCACACAGTCTGTTAAGGGGGAGCATATGGCGCACGTTCGGATTGGCATCGGCCGTAAAAAAAGATTCAGCCGATATTTTTCACGGCCTGTCAAACGAGTTGCCGACAGGACTGAAAACGCCATCCGTGGTTACCATCCATGACGTAGCGTTCAAGACATTCCCCGACATGTACCACGCACCTGACCGGTTTACATACCACCTGAAATGGCGCCATGCATGCAAAACGGCGGACCGCATAATTGCCATAAGCCAGACTACCAAAGAGGATATCATCAGGTTCTACGACGTTGATCCGGCCAGAATAGATATAGTATATCAGCCGGTAAGCCCGCTCTACTATACCGACGATCAGGGTATATGTCCGCAGAGTCTCTGCGAGCAGGTAAACGGGATACCCTACATGCTGTATGTGGGTTCCATCAACTCAAGAAAGAACCTGTTGGGGATAATAAAAGCCATGGAATTGCTGCCCGATGACCTTAAGATCCCGCTTGTGGTGATAGGCAACGGAAGGGAATACAAGCAGAAAGTGCTCTCATATATAGACAGTCACAACCTTAAGGATCTTGTTATCTTTGGCAACGGAAAGGTAAGCACCCGGGAGCTCAGGTATCTCTACTCAAACGCACGCCTGCTTGTCTACCCGTCATTCTATGAAGGATTCGGGTTACCGGTGGTTGAAGCATTGCTTTCCCGCTGTCCGGTAGTAACCAGCAATGTATCTTCACTGCCCGAGGCAGCAGGACCGGATTCCCTGACAGTAGATCCCAACGATATAAGTCAGATAGCAGACGGTATGGCGGCCATACTCACCGACGACAGACTGAAGGAGTCAATGATCCGGAAAGGTTACAGGTATGCAATGGACAATTTCAGTCCTAAAGTGCTGGCCGACCGGCTGATGGATGTTTACAGGAAACTGATATGAAAATAAGCGGAGGCGGTCATCAGATCGCCTCCGCTTATTATTCTGTCTGTCCGGGATTATTCCTCAGGGAGATCCTGGATCTCAATCGGAGCGTCGAATGTAGTGGTTGATGACTCCGGATTGACTATGTGGTTCTCAACTGCCTCACCGTCATAAACAGATCCTGCGTTGACAGCCTTGGGTTTTGCCACATATGCTGTAAGGATACTCAGGACTGCTATACCTGCAATCAGAGTCCAAGTGGTCTTTTCAAGGATATCGGTAGTCTTGCGAACACCCATAATCTGGTTTGATGAAGCAAAACCGGCAGCCAGACCGCCGCCTTTTGAATTCTGGATTGTGACAATGAAGCAAAGGAACACTGCCAGAATCACAATAATGACGAGTAAAACCTTAAACATTTTCTATCTTTATTTTTGATTTATCAAAACTAATTTCTCCAAATACCGGATTTGGTCCGCAAAGTAAATGCTTTTATTCGGAAAATTCAAATAAAGGGACCGAATAATTTCCAATGCCTTGTCATATCGGCGCTGTTTTAGGTAAATACGTGCCAGAGTCTCGGTAAAATACGTATCATCAAGCGGTTCGGGTTCTTCATCGGCCTCATCCGTCCGGTCACTTTCAGGCAAATCTTCCTGTATGGGAGCGAATGAAGGCGTTCTGTAGTCCGATGACAGGAACGTATCCAGCAACTGTTCCGTCTTGGAGCGTATAGCCTTGTCCGCCGTACTTTCAGTTTGAGACGGTGTATTAAGATAAGCCGATACATAATCCATAGGAACAGCGCCCAGTTCCATGGACACATCGGCACTCTCCCCCTGCCCCTCCAGAAACGAATCCAGAAGGGACATCATGCGTTCATCCCTGGTCTGCCCCATTACCACTTGGCTACCGTTGCGTTGAACACCTGATCAACTATATCATCAATCATCTGCTGAACCAGTTCCTCCTGAACTGCTGAGAGTTGCTGAGACGAGTCATACTCGCGGCTGGCGCTGAATGAACGTTCAAAATCGTCTTCATGCTTCTTGTTGTTGGTGAACTTGACCTTGACAGTCATCTTTAGTTGCACCATTGACGAGTAGCCATCGGCCGATATTGACTTGTTGGTCTGATCATAAGACGTAATCTCACCCGACAGCAACAGATCACCGTCACGTCTCACCTGACGAAGTTTGGTCTGGTTGTTATATCTGTCACTGATGGTTGTATTGAACATGGGAGCCATAGGAGCCCACTGATATGCCGCACGGTTGGAGAATGTCTCTATCGTAATCGTCTTGGTCTTGTTATAGTCAATTGATGCACCGGTCAGGCTATAAGACACCTTGCAGCCTGACATCAGATATACGGACATCAATACAAAAAGGACTGTTTTGAGTTTTGCGTTCTTCATTCCAGATTATATTCCTTGATTTTACGATATAGAGTACGTTCCGATATGTTCAGGTCGGCCGCCGCTCCGCGACGCTTTCCTCCGTGCTTGGCAAGTGCGCGTTTGATCATATCCTTCTCAACCTCATCAAGTGACAGGGTTTCTTCCACATAGACCTCGGTATCCTGGATATCATCATCCATAGGCGCACTCTTGCGGGATGCAACGTTCTGGACGGTGGTACCCTCATCATGGGTGATTATTGATACGGGCTGCTGTACCGTCTGCTGGTTCTGCGACATGCTGTTTACCTGAGCCTTGAGGTCTGTAACATCACGACGAAGGTCAAACAGCACCTTGTAGAGTATCTCACGTTCATTCTCGAATGTATTCTCCTGACGCTGGCCTGATGCAAGCATGGGCAGCATGGATGTGCGGCGGTCGGGAAGATACTCCTGAAGCATTTCGGCGGTTATGACTCTCTGAGTGGCCATGATGGAGATCTGCTCGGTTATGTTCTTGAGCTGGCGCACATTGCCCGGCCAGTGATAGGTCATGAGCATCTGCCTGGCATCTTCGGACAACTGTACGGCCGGCATACGGTACTTCTCGGCGCAATCGGCTGCGAACTTGCGGAACAGCAGCTGGACATCGGCCCCGCGCTCACGCAATGGCGGCACCTTGATGGGTATTGTGCTCAGACGGTAGTACAGATCCTCGCGGAAACGGCCCTGCTCTATTGCCTTGAGCAGGTCTACGTTGGTGGCTGCTACTATACGGACATCGGTCTTCTCAACCGTGCTGGAGCCCACTCTTATGAACTCGCCCGATTCCAGCACGCGCAACAGGCGGGCCTGGGTTGCAAGCGGCAACTCGGCTACCTCATCCAGGAAAATGGTTCCTCCGTCGGCCTCGCCGAAGTATCCCTTGCGGTCGCTTATGGCGTTGGTGAATGCTCCTTTTATGTGACCGAACAGTTCGGAGTCTATGGTTCCCTCAGGTATGGCGCCGCAGTTTACGGCCAGGTATTTCTTGGTTTTTCTGAGGCTGTTCTCGTGTATTATTCTGGGGAATACGTCCTTTCCGGCTCCGCTCTCACCGGTTATCAGGACCGTGAGGTCAGTGGGTGCAACCTGTATGGCTACGTCTATTGCACGGTTCATTTCCGGTGAGTTTCCGATTATGCGGAACCTCTGTTTCATTCTCTGTATCTCTTCGATATTCATAGTTATCCTTAATAGACTGACAAAAATACTTACTTTACTGTTTATACGGAAATTTTGGCAGATTATTTCTTTTCTTTTAACCTCCGCAGGATAATCGGATTAGGGAGACAACGCTCCGAGGCTACTCCGCCCCCTTACGGACCCTAAACGGCGAACTCGTCCTTTTAGTCCCCTACGGGGCCTAACGTTCCTCGAACAAACGCCGTTCTTAACGGGATCCTCCGGGGGGCTACGCTTACGCCTCTCCACGATGCTCCCTAATCCGATTATCCTGCTACTGCAAATGGGGAGAGAATGATAAAATGACTATATTTGCGGGAGTATGGAATTTGGGGTTTACAGGGAGTTGGTTCGGGCGGCAAGACCGCTGTTTGAAGCTGAGGACTGGAGCAGGCTTAAGGGTTTGCTCCGGGAGGGTGTTGCCAAGGGAGCGTACGCTAAAGATTCTCATGGAATTGACACTCTGGAACGGTGTATCAGGACAGGCACCGTGATTGTGGAGAAGACGGGGCTTAAGAAGGCTTCTCTGCTTACGGCTCTGTTTGATCCTATGGTTCAGCAGGGGCTTATTGCTCCGGAGCAGTTCCGCGACAAGTTCGGTGAGGATGCGGCGGGGCTTATTCAAGGTATGTGCCGTGTCAAGGAGCTTTATTCCAAACATGATTCCATTGCTGATGAGAATTTCCGCAAACTTCTGGTTTCTTTTGCCGAGGATGTTCGCGTAATCATTTGCCTTATTGCCGACCGGTATGTTCTTATGAAGATGCTGGCCGGAAACGATGACAATGATTACCGTCTGCATGTGACTGAGGAGTGCCGTCTGCTCTATATCCCTATGGCTCACCGTCTGGGCCTTTATGCCATCAAGAGTGAGATGGAGGATATGACGGTCAAGTATGAGCATCGTGACATTTATGATGATATCGCGCGGCAGCTCAACGAGACCAAGCGGGCGCGTGAGGCTTACATCCAGGCTTTCATCGGCCCGGTCAAGGCCAAGCTGGAGGAGGCCGGACTCAAGTTCACCATAAAGGGTCGCACCAAGTCCATATCCAGCATCTGGAACAAGATGAAGGCCCAGAATACCACTCTGGACCATATATATGACCTCTTTGCAATCCGTATCATACTGGACTCTCCGGCCGATAAGGAGAAGGCTCAGTGCTGGCAGGTTTACAGTATTGTGACCGATATGTACCAGCCCAACCCCAAGCGTCTGCGCGACTGGCTGAGCGTACCCAAGAGCAACGGTTATGAGTCACTGCACATCACGGTGAACGGCCCTGAGAACCGATGGGTGGAGATTCAGATACGTACCCGCCGCATGGATGATATTGCGGAGCGGGGTCTGGCTGCACATTGGTCTTACAAGGGTATCAAGAGCGAGGGTGCGGCCGACAGCGTTATGGCCGGCATCCGCGAGATTCTGGAGCATAACACCAGCCCTGATGAGATGCGCAAGGACTTTGCGCTGGATATGTATCAGGAGGAGATATTCGTATTTACTCCCAACGGTGAAGTACGCCAGTTGCCCAAGGGGGCTACGGTGCTGGACTTTGCTTTCTCCATACACAGCAAGATAGGTCTTACTTGCGTGGGTGCCCGGGTGGGCGGACGCAATGTGCGTATAAGCCACAAGTTGCAGAGCGGCGATACGGTCGAGGTATTGACATCGGCCACACAGGTGCCTAAGCAGGATTGGCTCAACATTGCCGTGACGTCCCGAGCCCGTATGCGCATTCGCCAGGGCATCAATGAGATTCGCAACCGTGAAGCACAGGCAGGCCGCGAGTTGCTGCAACGCCGTTTCAAGAACCGCAAGATTGAGATTGACGAGAGCGATATGTCACGCCTTATAGTCCGTATGGGCTACAAGGGGCAGACTCCTTTCTTCCACGCTCTGATGGAGGAGGAAATTACGGTCGATGACGTGCTCAAGGTCTATGAGGAGATGCATGCTCAGGGTGAGCAGGAGGTGCACAGCGCGCAGGACTTTGACATAGAGAAGACGTTTGTTGAGACTGAGAAGAAGGCTGCCCAGGAGAGCGATGTGCTGGTCATAGGCGAGAACCTGACCGGTATAGATTTCAAGATGGCGGGCTGCTGCCATCCCATTTACGGTGATGACGTGACGGGGTTTGTGAGCATAAACGGCGGAATACGCATACACCGCAGCGGTTGTCCCAACCTGCTGCGTATGCGTGAGCGTTACCCGTACCGCATCGTAAAGGCCCGCTGGAGCGGCAAGAGCGGCAGCCAGTACAGCATCACGCTGAACGTGGTGGGTCAGGATGACATAGGAATCGTATCAAACATTTCATCAATAATAAACAAGGAGCCCGATACTCTGCTGCGTTCCATCAGCATAGACTCCAACGGCGGCCTGTTCCAGGGACGTCTTACGGTGCTGGTCAGTGATCTCTCATCACTTGACCGGCTGGTCAAGAAACTCAAGCAGATAAAGGGTGTACGTGAGGTAGAACGAATTAACTGATATGAAAAAGATTATATTATTTGCTGCTGTGCTTTTGGCACTGGGAGTGCAGGCGCAGGAGGAGCGCAGGCTGCTTACTATGGAGGAGGCTGTCCTGGGCCGAGGCATCGGCGTATTCAACCCCGGCTACACATGGGATGAAGGCGGTTCTGTCTACAGATATTATGACAAGGAGTGGAATGTACTGCATACCGATGCACGCAGCGGACGCAACATGGGAGAGCCCACTGCAAAGCTTAAGAAGAGGGACTATTTCAGTGCCTTCAGCCGCGACGGTGAGGTATGGTACCTGGATGCCGACAGCGTAGAGCATCAGGTGACCGCTTTCAACCAGAAGGGCATAGTATGCGGAGAGACCGTAAGCCGTAATGAATTCGGCATTGACGGAGGCATATTCGTATCTCCGGACCGCCGCAAGATTGCGTTCTACAAGAAGGATGAGAGCCGTGTGACACTCTTCCCGCTGCTGGACATCACCACCCGCACCGGATCTTTGAAGGAGATACGCTACCCCATGAACGGCATGGTATCAGAGATCATCACCTTAGGTGTATACGATATCGACAAAGGCACGACCGTATGGATGGATGTGACCGATTTTGACCAGGAGCGTTATCTGACCAACATCACATGGAGCCCGGCAAGCGACCGCATCTTCATTCAGGTGCTGGACCGCGCCCAGAAGAACATGCACCTTAACATGTACGATGCAGCTGACGGACGTTTCCTGAGCACGCTCTTTACCGATCATGATGACCGGTACGTGGAGCCGCAGTACCCACTCACATTCCTGCCCGATGACCCCGAGCACTTCATCTACCAGACAAATGTGCGTGACGGCTACTGGAACCTCTACCTGGGCAGCGTCAAAGGCGGTGAGCCCAAGCGCATAGTCAAGACCGATGCCGACCTGGAACTTGTGGACATCAAGGGCAAGTACATCTACTACTACTCATTTGAGGTATCACCGGCCGAGCAGCATCTGTTCCGCGCCGACATCAAGACCGGCAAGGCCCAGCGTCTCACCAGGGAATCCGGATGGCACAACTGCCAGATCAGCCCCGACGGCAAGTATTTTCTGGACACCTGGTCAGAACTGAACACCCCGCGCGTGGTCAATCTCATCCAGACTGACGGCAAGAAACCCAAGGAACTGTTCCGTGCCGATGACCCCACGGCCGCCCTCAACTACTGCCCCATTGAACTGGGCTCAATCAAGAGTGCCGACGGCAAATACGACAATCACTACCGCCTGATCAAGCCCATTGACTTTGATCCGGCCAAGAAATACCCCGTCATCCTCTATGTATACGGAGGACCCCACTCACAGATGGTATCCAACACATTCCAGGCACAGTTGCGCCGTTGGGAGATGTACATGGCCCAGCACGGATATGTGGTATTTGTAATGGACAACCGCGGCACTCAGCACCACGGAGCTGATTATGAGAAGGCCATCCACAAGTATTGCGGACAGGCCGAGATGGCTGACCAGATGGAGGGTATGAAATGGCTCATGAGTAATGATTGGGTGGACAAGGACCGTATAGGCGTTCACGGCTGGAGTTACGGCGGATTCATGACCATATCACTGATGGTTAACTATCCCGATGTATTCAAGGTAGGTGTTGCCGGAGGTCCCGTCATTGACTGGAAATGGTATGAGGTTATGTACGGCGAGCGTTACATGGAGACTGAGGAAACCAATCCAGAGGGATTTGAAAAGACCAGTCTGATTCCCCGCGCAAAAGACCTCAAGGGCAAACTGCTTATCTGCCAGGGTGCCATTGACAACACCGTGGTATGGGAGCACAGCCTGAGTTTTGTTGAGGCTTGCATCAAGGCCGGTGTCCAGTTGGACTACTTCCCCTATCCCACCCATGAGCACAATGTGATGGGAACCGACCGGGTCCACCTGATGCAGAAGGTTACCGATTATTTTGAAGATTACCTTAAATAAACCGATTGTTATGAGAATCATTAGTTCATCACTGCTGTTTGTAGCCGTTTTACTGGCCTCCTGCGGAGGAGCCAAGCAGGTGGGTGTCATAACCAAGCCCACAAGCGCCACAACCAATCTTGAAGGTCACGAGTATCCCAAGATCAACCCAGATCTGAGTGCAACATTCCGCAACGATTTTCCCGATGCAAAGACCGTTACAGTCAATGTTGGCGGCAAGAACTACCCTCTTGTAAAGGGTGATGACGGCATGTGGGAAGTTACCACCGATCCTCTGGTTGTGGGATTCCACTACTACACAATGAACGTTGACGGCAAGCGCATATCGGACCCCAACAGCAAGGAGTTCTTCGGCTCAAACTACTGGCAGAGCGGAATTGATGTTCCCGAGGCCGGTGTGGACTACTACCTGGAGAAGAAGGTTCCGCACGGCGAGATAGAGATAGTAAAATATCAGTCAAAGCTTACAGGCGCTGAGCGTACCACCTGGGTATATCTGCCACCGCAGTACAAGAAGGAGTCTAACCGCCGTTTCCCCGTGCTTTACCTGTTCCACGGAGCCGGCGAGGATGAGACCGGATGGGGCACCCAGGGCAAGCTGGGCAACATCATGGACAACCTGATTGCCGCCAAGGAGGCCGAGCCCATGATTATCGTAATGGAGCATGCCGTTGCCAATGATCCCAACGCAAGAGGCCGTAGCAACATGTTTGACTTTACATTCTTTGAGAAGGTGATGGTTGAGGAGATTGTCCCCTATTTCGATGCTAACTACCGCACACTGACCGACCGTGACAACCGCGCCATCTGCGGTCTCTCGCTGGGCGGATTCCAGTCATATACCATCGGTCTGGACCACCCCGAGATGTTTGGCTGGATAGGCGGATTCAGCGGATCGGGCCGCGGTCCCAATGACCGTCGCGATGCCGACATGTATCCCAAGAGCATCAACGACCAGTATCACGTTCTCTACATATCAATTGGTACCGATGAGCCCGCCGGCATGTACCAGGGCATTCACGACCTGCATGTAGCACTGGAGGGTCTGGGCATCAACCACATATACTACGAGTCACCGGGCACAGGCCATGAATGGCTAACCTGGCGCCGCTCCCTGCATCAGTTTGCTCCGATGCTCTTTAAGAAGTAAGTGATTAAGAGGATGACTCCCGGGTCATCCTCTTTTTTTTTTGCACGCCACCCCACACCTTAGGGAGGGAAATGGTCCTACGTGCGTTATGGCTCCCTAAGGTCAGGGGGTAGCGCAGGTACAAGCGTATTTACCGCGCACCTTAGGGAAGAAAATGGCTCTACGTGCGTTTTGGCTCCCTAAGGTTAGAGGGGAAGTGAGCTGAGGGGGGAGGAGGGGGTGATTTGGATGGTTTGGCAGCCGATGGATTGGGCGGGGAGGATGTCTTTGTCGGGGCTGTCTCCTATCATTACGGTTTCCTGGGGTTCCAAGCCAAGAGCCTGAACTCCTAGGCGGAAGATCTGGGGATCGGGTTTGCGGACTCCTACTACACTTGACTCAACAACATCCTTGAACAGATTGCTTAGGCCGAACTCCTGCAGGACGGTGTGCATATTGCCGTAGAAGTTGGTTACCAGCACCATTGGGTACTGTGCAGAAAGCCTTTCCAGAACGGGTTTGGAGACGGTGGAGATATGCTTTACCACCTTGTTGTAGCAGGTATCCAGGATGGCATCCTGGGCTGTGATGGTTATGCCTTTGGTCTGCAGATATTCTGTCTGCAGGGCGATCTTGGTCTGCAGGGTCTTGCAGAAGGTATCGGTGGGTTGGATTATGGGATTGCGGCCAAGAGTACGTTCGGTATGGACGTAGGCATTCCAGAGGAGTTCCTTGGGGATATCGGCAACTATGGCGTAGGCGTCACTGAATGCATTGAACCAGTGGATGCCGTCGGAGTCTATGGTTCCTCCAAAATCTATGAGTATTCCCTTAATCATCCTTGCGACCAATTTTCATTATCAGAACACCAATCACAGTCCAGACCACCTGACGCAGACGGGCTACCAGTGCTGTGTAGAGTCCGTATGCGCCCGGTACCTGTATGCCGCCGGCTGCGAGAGCCATTCCGCCCTCAAAGCCACCCATCTGCATGGGTGAGAAGAATATCAGGTTGCTGAACAGTGATGAGAACGCCATTACCAGTATGCTGTCCCAGAACGTGAATCCGGGCATGAGCATTCCAATCAGGAGCCAGTACTCCAGGCACGATACCACGCGGGCGGCATACTCCAGCAGCAGCGACCACCAGAACGGTGCGCGGCGCTGCGTGTGCAGGAACGCTATCTGGCTGTCCACATCCTCCAAGTCTGCACGATGCTTTTCCAAATATCCGGCAGCCCACTTCTTTACAAACGGGATATGACTCAGAAGGCCGAATACACGGACTACGAATCCCTTGCGGTAACCCAGTGAGAATACCCACAGCACTGCCGCAAACACAACCGTCATAACGCCCAGCATAATGCACATCCAGAGATCCAGTGCGTAACCATCGGCCGAAAAATGCAGCACCACATAGAGTGCCACTGCCGATAGCCAGAAGCAGAAATGGGAGCATATATGCATCATGGAATAAAGGATTACGGCCGATGTGGCTTTCCGCCCGCCCACATAGCTCTGAAGTTCAAGGATGCGGTACGGCTCGCCGCCCATTAGACCCAGCGGGGTGACGTAATTGAGTGCATAGCCGGAAACCGTTAACTGGAAGACCTTTCTGAACGGCACTCTCCTGCCCGTCCCGTCATTGATGATAAGCCCGAATGAGCAGGCGTTCATAAGATAGATGAATCCCCAGAGCAGGACAATCACCGGGAACCATATTCCGGCATCGGACAGCACCTCCTTGACGCGGTTCCAGTCCGCATCAAAGGTAAGGAGCATCAGCACAACCGCTGCCAGTCCAAACAGGAAGAATATGGTACGCCAGCCTTTTTTCATATCTTATCCATCATATCACGGCATACACGCTCATGTCCGGCTTTCATGCCAATGAATATGATGTTCATCACAATTATCTCAAACACAAAGTATATCCACGGCATACCCACCAGAAGTGTAATATAGAGCACAATTGCGCGGGTGTTGAAGGTGGATATGTTGGTCCACTTGAGCAGATGGTAGGTGCGGCTGCAAAACTCCTTCCCAAGTTCCGACGGAATCTCATTACCGTACTTTTCACGCAGTGCAGCACGGAACTTCTGGAACCGCGGGGTCATGCTCTCCTGAGTGCGGGTGTAACCCTGATAGAAAAATAGCCAGATCTTCCAGAACCAGCGCTCACGCCAGTGGGTGGTACGCTGCTCGGCTGCAAGTTCACGGCTGTCATTGAGTTCCGAATGATCACCGTGGAACAGCAGGTATATGTTGCGGTAATAATCTGCCAGGCCTGCCTGACGTGAGTGAAACACCATGCTTACCAGCATGATTATCCAGATCCATATGCCCCAAAAACGGCCGTTACCACAAGGAATCAATTCAAAAGTAAGCCTCCAGGCTATGAAAACGTATATAAAGAAGAACCAGACATCGCCTGCAAATCCATCCAGCAGACGACCCCACAGGGTCTTCTTACCGGTCATTCGGGCCAACTGACCGTCGGCACTGTCCAGGAAATTGGCCAGCATGAGCATGCCTATTCCAAGCAGGGTCCAGCCCATCGAATCATGCCACCAGCAGAAACCGGCAAATGCGCCAAGAAAGATGGATATTATGGTTATCACGTTGGGATGTATTCCAAACGCTCCGAACGCCTTGGCAATGACCAGTCCTATGGGACGTGTAAACCATATATCCAGCCACTCCTCGGTGTCCTTTGACTTGAATGTAGCCTCAACCGCTCTTTTATTCTTCTCCGTCATCTCTTGCTCATTATCAGGTCCGCAATCTTCTGTGCCGCACCGACAGTGCAGGTACGGAAACTGGGCCAGTCATTGAAATCTATTATCGTAATCTTTCCGTCATCTCCAACCACTGCATCGCCGCCGTAAACGTCAACTCCCAAGAGGGCCGATACGCGCTCAGCCACAGCCGTCAGCGCATCCATATCAACGCAGGCCTGATCTGGCTGGTCATTGTATCTTTCCAGACCAAACTTACCCTCTTTCTCAGTCGCAGCGTAGCAGTCCGCCAGTCCAAATTCTCTTACTCCATAGAACTTGACCAGCCATCCTTTCACATGCGCCTGCAGAACACACTCCTTCATACCACGTTCCCGGAATCCCAGCATGGCGTTGTTACACTCTCCCGCATCCTGCACGAACTGAACGTCATCACGGTCAACCGCATGACAGTCAGCACGCTTAATCCAGCAGGGGAACATGTTCCAGCCTTGAGGTACGCCTCCGGTCTTGCAGATCAGGCTTTCCGGGATGAGACCCGAGCCTTGAAGCAGCTCCGTCTGACGGGCACGGCCGCAATTCATAACAGCCTGAACGGTGTTGGTTACGGGTACATCGGCCCGGCCTATGACTTCCAGCGCCTCACTACTGCGGGCCATATGGAATATGCCGTCAATATCGTCAGGTATGACCGTAATGTCCTGTTCGCTTATACAGATCACCTCATGCCCGTGACGCTCCAGTTCCGATGCAACAGCGCGGAAAACAGCAGTATCGCCCGATACACGGTTAGGCGAATACATCCCGGCACGGCTTACTCCAAGGTATCTCATAGTTTTGCTATCTCCTGTGCCTGGGCCACATCACTCACATGGTCCACATCTACCACCTGCCCCATATCAAAAGCCTTGAGCCGCATTCCCGCCTCCAGCAACTGACGCTGAAAATAGCGCATCCTGGTCTGTCCGCTCTCAACACATTCCTTAAGCACATCAAGTGCAGGAGCCTTGAGTGCATAAATGCCGGCCGATACATACCGGCAACCGTCCTGCATATCATGAAACCCTTTTATCATCATATCAAGATCCACATCCACATATAGGGGTTTCTCATCATCAATGAGCGGAGTTACACCCATTAGTCCGTCAAAAGGAGTCCGGGCGAATTCATCCATCATGACATGGAAACGGCTCCCGGAGAAAACGGTATCGACAGTGGTCACACAAAAACGGTCGGAGTCCAGATACGGAGCCAGCTCCATCATGCTGTGCATGGGAGTGGGAGTTTTCTTTACCACCAGGTCTATGGGCAGTTCCACAGCCAAACGGTTCAACAGGTCTACAGTCTGAGGATTCTCGCCGTTTACGATAATGGCTATACGCTCAGCACCGCAATCATTCATGATACGGGCCAGACGCTCTATCATAGGCATGCCGCATATGGGCACCAACGGCTTGGGCTGACTGAATCCTTCGGATGCCAGACGGCTGCCCTCACCTGCCGATATTATGCCCAGACGCATTCTCTACAAAAGGGGATTATTCTTTATCCGTAGGCAGATGCTTGAGTTTGTCGCTGTCATCGCGACGGTCAAAATAGAGTTTGCCAAGAGGATTGGCATGAATCTCGGCCTCGTTCTGACGGGAACGGAAAATGTCAATGGCGGCAAATATAGCTTCACGCATTGACGCCTCACTGGCAATGCCCTGACCTGCTATGTCATATGCAGTGCCATGATCGGGCGATGTGCGGACTACCGGCAGACCGGCAGTAAAGTTCACGCCGCAATCCATATCAAGTGCCTTGAGCGGAATGAGACCCTGGTCATGATACATAGCCAGAACGGCATCAAACTTACGGTACTCGCCGCTGCCAAAGAATCCGTCGGCAGAGAACGGACCGAAGCACTGAATCTTATCGGCTACAGCCTCATCGATGGCGGGCTTGATAATCTCATTCTCCTCCCTGCCTATCAGACCGTCATCACTGGCATGCGGGTTGAGCGCCAGAACTGCAATACGGGGAATCTCAATTCCAAAATCAATCTTGAGAGAACGGTTCAGGATTCTGAGTTTCTCCTTTATAAGATCCTTGCTAAGCAGAGAAGCCACCTTGGCAATAGGCTCATGAACGGTTGCCAGAGCAACTCTCATGGAACTGTTCACAAGAATCATAAGGGCCTTGTTACCCTCACCCAGTTTTGCCTCGATATACTCGGTGTGACCGGGAAAATTGAATGAATCAGAGTGAATGGTCTTCTTGTTTATCGGAGCGGTCACAAGCACATCTATCTTGCCCTCGCGATACTCCTGTACAGCGCGTTCCAATGCCTGGAAAGCAGCCTGTCCGCTCTCTTCGGTAGGCAGACCGAAATCCACCTTTACATCCTCCTTGTTGCAGTTAACCACATTCAGGCGGTCCTGCTGTGCATCGGATGCACTGTCAACGACATTGAAATTTATAGGTGAATCTATTGCCTTGCGATGGTATGTCATAACCTTGGGCGAGCCGTACACTACCGGTGTGCAGAACTCCAGCATGGTGGGATCCTCAAAAGTCTTGAGAATGACCTCGTATCCTATGCCGTTCACATCACCCTGGGTGATGCCTACAACTATCCTTTCACTCATATCTTAAGTCTATTAATTTTCGGGGGTTATAATGATTTCATCAAGATCGTAACTGAACTTTTCCAGATCCAACTCATCGGGCAGACGCAGTGTGTAGAGCGCGGCCTCAAGTTTGCGGAGCACATCCCTCTTGGGATGGTTGGGGTAATAAACGAACGCCTCGGCCACAACCACGCGCTGGTTTTTCTCATCCACGCGTGATACCGATACGAATGATCCTCCCATATCGTAATCCTTTATGTTCCAGAGTCCGCGTACCACCTGTGCGTAGTGCTTGTGGACTGTCTCGTCCGATACAATATTGAACCCTCTGGTGGTCATCATGTATGTATCCGGTCTGGGACCCGGGATGTTGGCTTTCATTACGGAGTCACGCTTGTGTGTGAAATACTTCTCGGTGAATGTATTCACATCGCGGTAGGGATAGGAGTAAACCACCAGGTTAAGTTCCTGCTCTACCCTCTTTACGAATCTTTCACAACGGGCCCAAACGAAATGACGGCCGGTTATCACCTTGGTCAACTCCACCGGAGCCCATATCTCGGCACCGAACATCTTTTTTACCTCCTCATTCACATGAGGCTGATGGTCTTCCCTGAGAATGTCTATCTGACGGTTCAGTTCGGCACGGGTAAAGAAGTCTATTAGCATGTCGTGATTGTCGGCCACAAAACGTTTGAACTGGTTGGCATCATGTGCCTGGATGGTTGCCACCAGTTGGGGAGCGGCATATACATCCCTCTGATACTTGAACTTGGGTGTGGAATACTGAGAGGGATCGATTTTTATGATTATTATGTTGCGGCACAGACGCAGGGTCTTGGACAGTCCGCTCTGATTGATGCGTGACACCTTGAAACAGGGTTCTGACTGCGCCACACCTGCCACGTCATCGGTCAGCACGGCATACAGCGAATCAACGGCACCGGTACGGAAATCCTCCTCACCTGCCACCAGCAATACCTCATAAGGTGCTCCGGCAGATGTGGGAGTAAAGACCGATTTCCTATTTCTGGATTTCTTGGCTTTCTTGGTTTTTTTTGCCTTCCTGACATTACCGGACTTAACCTGAGCCTTAGCCTCGGTCTGCGCTCCTTCGTTCTGTGACTGTTCCCCTTTATTGGAGTTGCCACAAGATACGGTAACCATTACCGCCAGCAGCACGATGCAAACTTTAAGGAAAAACTGTTTCATGATCTTATATCTTTAGGATTGTTCATTCTTTGCAGTACTCAGCATTCCGCAGGCTGCCCATATATCCTCACCACGTGACGCACGTATGGTTGCGAACACGCCGTGGCCGGTAAGCCAGTCGCGGAATTCAATCATCTTCTCCTCCGATACCGGGCGCAACGGGCTGTCCGGTATGGCATGGAAACGTATCAGGTTCACCCTGCAGCTCAGTCCGCTCAAGGTCTTTACCAGCTGGCGGGCATCGTCAATGGAGTCATTCACACCGTCAAACATGGTGTACTCAAATGAGAGACGGCGCTGATGGCTGAAATCATAGCGGCGCAGCACCTCCAGCATCTCGGTCATGGAGAACGCCTTCTCGGCCGGGATAAGCTCACGGCGCTTCTCGGGTGTAGGAGCATGCAGGCTTACCGCGATGTGACACTCACAGCCCTCAATAAGCTGTTTGAGTTCACGGCGCAGTCCTACGGTCGATATGGTAATACGTTTGGGGCTCCAGCCGAATCCCCACGCAGACGTGAGTATCTCCTGGACGGCCAAAACGTTTTCCAGATTATCCAGAGGCTCGCCCATACCCATGAATACCACGTTGGTAAGGTTCTCCTTTCCGGGCAGTGAGAGTATCTGGTTGAGTATCTCACCTGCGGTAAGGCTGGCGGTATAGTGCTGGCGGCCTGTCATACAGAACACGCAGCCCATCTTGCAGCCCACCTGGCTGGAGATGCACAGAGTGGCACGGTCATCATCAGGGATATAGACTGCCTCCACAAAATGGCCGTTCTGCACGGGGAACAGATACTTGACCGTACCGTCGGACGATGCAGCCTTGTGCGAGGGCTCAGCCAGACCCACCTCATAGTTCTCCGCCAGCTTGGCCCTGTGCTTAAGCGACAGATTGGTCATGCCGTCAATGGAGCGGACCTGCTTTACGTAGAGCCAGTCGGCCATCTGCTTGGCCGTGAACAGGGGCATGCCGTTCTCCACGGCTACCTGCTGCAACTGTGCCAATGTCATTCCAACCAGATTCCTTAGAGCCATTTTTCCTGTTTCTTTACCCTAAAAACGTAATGTTGTCCGTATTACGTCCTAAAAGATTACAAAGGTATTAAAATAATTCATTATTTTCGCTGATATGATTCACACCATTGATTTACCCCAATACGGCAGTTCAACGCAGTTTGTCAGAGAGACTCTGAAAACATATCGCGGCCAATATATCCTGCTCAATCTTAGCGGCAGGGAAGTTACAATAACCGATGATGCAGCCAATCGGATGAAAGAGCATGCCGATTCCACGGAAGCCGGCATGGTCTATTCGGATTACGTCAAGACGATGGGGGCCGATGCAATCGCACCCGCACCGCTCATAGACATCCAGGCAGGCAGCCTGAGGGATGACTTTGATTTTGGTGCGCTGGTGCTGATAACCCCGGCAGCCATAGATGCTTACCTGGCATTTCAGGGTCAGGAATTCAAAACCGCCGGCTTCTACCAGCTACGTCTGGCAATCCAGCGCTGCCTGCCCATAGTACGTATGCCGCAGCCTCTCTACACCATTGCAGAGACTGATTTCCGTACATCTGGCCAGAAACAGTTTGACTACGTGAACCCGCGCAACCGTGATGTCCAGATAGAGATGGAAGCCGCCTGCACCGAGCACCTAAAGTTCATTGACGGCTATCTCAAGCCCGGAGCGGGAGCCAAAGTCGATGCCACTCAGGGCAGTTTCCCCGTGCTGGCATCGGTCATAATACCCGTCCGCAACCGCGAGCGTACCGTGGCCGATGCAGTGAAATCTGCCCTTAGCCAGCAACTGGACGGTCCGTACAACGTGATTGTGGTAGACAACCACTCAACTGACAACACCACTAAGATACTCTCAGACCTTGCCAAGGCCGACAAGCGTCTGGTACATATTATACCCGAGCGCACCGACCTGGGCATAGGCGGTTGCTGGAACCTTGCCGTAAACGATAAGCGATGCGGCCGTTTTGCAGTCCAGTTGGACAGCGATGACCTTTACAGCGGCCCCGACACATTGCAGAAAGTTGTTGACAAGTTCCGTGAGGGCGGTTACTCCATGGTGATAGGCAGTTACCGCATGTGCAACTTTGACCTTGAGACCCTGCCTCCCGGAATAATTGACCACCGTGAGTGGACCGATGAGAACGGACCCAACAACGCCCTGCGCATAAACGGTCTGGGCGCCCCGCGTGCGTTCTACACCCCTGTAGTACGTAAGATAGGGTTCCCCAACGTAAGTTACGGAGAGGATTACGCAATGGCCATCCGCATAGCCGGAGAGTACCGTCTGGGACGCATCTTTGACGAGCTTTACCTGTGCCGCCGCTGGGAAGGTAACAGCGACGCAGCCCTGAGTCCCGAGAAGGTTAATGCGAACAATCTTTACAAGGACTCGCTCCGCACCGCCGAGTTGCAGAGACGTATCATATCTAACCGCAGCAATTGATGGAAGACATTTTCAAGCACCTTGACCAGTGCCTCCTGGAGCAGTTGGCCGTATGGCCGGCCGCCAAACAGGCTTTTGACAATTTGGAGCAGGTACAGACACGTGTGCTTTCATCATCGGGCCTGGCATTGCAGCACAACCCCGCACGTATCATATCCACCACGGCAAAGGTTGCGCCGGCTCAGACAACCGCACGCCCCTGCTTCCTGTGCAGGGAGAACCGGCCGGTAGAGCAGATATCGTTTGATGCAGGCGACGGCTTTGAGTTACTGCTCAACCCCTACCCCATACTGCGCGAGCATTTCTGTGTGGTAAGCCGTGCGCATCGGCCCCAGAAATTCCAGGACTGCTATGAGAAGATGCTGCAGATAGCCGGACAACTTGAGCCAGGTTACATGATATTCTACAACGGCCCGCGCAGCGGGGCATCGGCCCCGGACCACCTGCATATGCAGATAGGACGTTCAGAGGGAATTCCGCTACTGGACAAACTGCGTGAGAACGAGCCTCCTGCCAAGGATGAGCCCATCACAATACAGCCTTTCGGATTCCCGGTGATTGTAATCAAGGGCTCTGACCCCACAAAACTGTGGGATTATATTAGCGGCATGACCATCTATGACGGTGATTACGAGCCCCGTATGAACGTGCTCTCATTCAACCGCGACGGCCAGGTCATAACTGCCATAATACCCCGCAGCAAGCACCGCCCCGACTGCTATTATGCCCAGGACGGCAAGATTCTGGTCAGCCCCGGAGGAATTGACATGTTCGGTCTTGTAATCACTCCGCGCAAGGAGGATTTTGAGTCACTGACCGAGAGGAAGGTGCTTGACATCTACCGCCAGGTCACCCCGCAGCAACCCAAGATAAGGGTTGGCATAATGGCCGCCCGTGAGATCAGGTTCTGCCTCAATGACAGTTACACTGACGGCCGCAGCAGTTTTGAGGGTGAGATGAGCATCAGTGCTGTCCAGGGACGGCTCAGTTGGAACAGCGTACTTATAGACAGCCTTACGCTTAAGCCCAATGACCACAGTGCCACATTCACCCTGCATGATGTAACCATCGGCATTGGTTTCCACTGGGAGCGCAAGGAGGAGCAGACATTCTCAGGCCAGCTCAAGTTCATCGTTGAGGACGGTCTGGTGCGAGCCATCAATATACTGCCGGTAGAGGATTATCTTACCAGCGTGATATCATCCGAGATGAAACCCACTGCCAGCCGAGAGTTCCTGCGCGCCCACGCCGTGATTTCCCGCAGTTGGGTGTTGGCACAACTCCGTTCGCCCTATCATAAGGCTGATGCCGCCAAGCCCATAAGCAATGACCATATCCTGAACCGTATCATAAAGTGGTACGATCATGACCAACATACCCTCTTTGATGTCTGTGCCGATGACCACTGCCAGCGCTATCAGGGCCGGACACGCATAATAAGCGCAGCAGCCCAGGCTGCCGTAAAGGACACGTTCGGCCAGACATTGGTAAGTGAAGGTCATCTGTGCGATGCCCGTTTCAGCAAATGCTGCGGAGGCATAACCGAAGAGTTTGAGACCTGCTGGCAGGATGAGCACAAGCCCTATCTGGTTGCCCTGCGCGACAGCAGCATAAACGAGGGCGCACTGCCCGACCTCACCGTTGAGGAGAACGCACGCCAGTGGATTCTCTCCGAGCCCAAGTCATTCTGCAACTCGGCCGATGGAAATATACTCTCAGAGTCTCTCAACGGCTATGATCTGGAGACTCCGGATTATTACCGCTGGACTGTAGAATATACAACCACTCAGATATCGGACATATTCCGTCGTAAATCCGGCATGGATATAGGCGATATAGTTGACCTTCGCCCCATAAAGCGCGGGCCGTCCGGCCGTATATACGAGTTGGAGATTGAGGGCACAAAGAGCACAGTAACAATAGGAAAGGAATTGGAGATTCGTCGCACGCTGTCAGAATCGCACCTGTTCAGCAGCGCGTTCGTAGTTGAAAAGACTCAGGACGGATTCATCCTGAAGGGAGCCGGCTGGGGTCACGGCGTAGGCTTGTGCCAGATAGGAGCCGCCGTGATGGCAGCCAAAGGCTACACCTACCGCGAGATCCTGCAGCACTACTACCCACACACCACGCTTGGCAGATTCTACTAAAATGGCACATTGGGGAGTGTTCCCCTGTGCTATTTCAGCTTGCAGCAGCCTAGGAAAGCTTCCTCTTCAATGGTTTTTACACTATCAGGAATTCTGATTGAAGACAAGCTGACGCAACCAAAGAAAGCACGTATACCAATTCTCTCCACGCCATCCGGAATCCTGATCGATTTAAGAGCAGAACACTTTTCAAATAAGCCATCAGGGATGCTTGACAGATTTGCTTTGATGACCACCTCTTTTAGGTTACAGCATTCTCCAAAGGCAACTTCCCCTATATTCTGTACATTCTTGTGAATAACAATACGCTTAAGACTGCTGCATTCCCTAAAGGCACCGATACCTATTGTCTCAACACTTTTAGGTATAGTAATTGAAGTCAGGCTTCGGCAACCTTCAAAAGCCGCATCATATATGCATTTTACTCCTTCCGACATAGTGACGGATGAAAGAGCTATACAATCCGAGAAGGCTTCACTGCTTATGGTTACCACACTCTCCGGAATCTTGATTGATGTAAGACAATGACAATCCATAAACGTAGAAGGATATATCTTGCTCACATTCTCAGGAATGTTCACAGAATTAAGACAAATACAATTTTTAAAAGCTGCCATTTTGATAAGACAAACACTTTCAGGAATTATGACAGATGTCAACCTGCAACCTATGAACGCTCTTTCTCCTATGACTGTAACCCCTTCCGGAATGGTTACTTTATTTAAAACATAACACCATGAAAAAGTATCCTTCTCTATTGTGGTAACTCCTTCCGGAATGATTATTGATTCAAGGCTCTCGCAATACATGAATGCTCCCTCGCCTATCCTTGTAACTTTCTCAGGAATGTTAATTGAAATCATACTGAGGCATGACTTGAATGCATAATCACCTATCTCTGTGATACTCTCCGGAAGGATAACAGAAGTTATTTCTTCCTCCCCTTCAAAGGCATTGTTCCCGATGCACGTCACACGGTATGAAATATCATCGTAGTAAATCTCACATGGTATGATCACACTGTCATGTAGCACAATATTCTTGTTATCTGTAACACAAGCAGTTCCTTTTTCCGGATCAATACGATAATATATTCCATCTACCTCAACGGTTCCGGCTGACACCAGAGTTGCCGTAACAGCAAGGATCGGTACCGGAAACATCAGTAATACTGAAACAATAAACTTTCTCATTTTTATTTGATTTGACTGGTACAAAAGTAGCAGCACATTCAGTCCGCGCCAAGAAACAGACGCTGCAAAACCGTTGCAATTTCTTGGAAATGAGATGGCGATAACGTAATTTTGGTGTCGTTATGAATGACAAATTGGAACAATTGTTCAGGCAGTATGCCGGAGGTGAGGCCGAGAGCGTTACCAGGCTCACTGCAGCCGGATCCAACCGAGTTTACTACCGTTTTGCTTACAATGGCAAGACCGTGGTCGGTGTAGAGGGAACCAATGCCGATGAGAACGAGGCATTCCTGAGCATCGGACGGGATCTTGCGGCAAAAGGACTGCCGGTTCCGCAGATTCTGGCTGTGGCCGATGACCGCATGTGTTATCTGCTCCAGGACCTGGGTGATGTATCACTGTTCGATACACTTAAAAGCGCACGTGAAAGCGGCGAATACACCACAGAGCAGACTCAGCTTCTTGAAAAGGTAATAAAGTGGCTGCCGCAGTTGCAGTTCAAAGGCGGACAGGGAATGGACTTCAAAGTCTGTTTCCCGTGTGAGTCTTTTGACCGCCGCAGCATCTTCTGGGACCTGAACTATTTCAAATACAACTTCCTCAAGGCTGTCGGCACGGAGTTTCACGAGGCCCGTCTGGAGGATGACTTTGAGCGTTTTGCCGCACTGCTGCTAAAGGATGCGCCTTACGATACGTTCATGTACCGCGACCTCCAGGCACGCAACGTGATGATCAAGGACGGCGAGCCCTGGTTCATAGATTTCCAGGGAGGCCGACGCGGACCTATTGAGTATGACCTGGCATCGTTCCTTTGGCAGGCCCGCGCCGCCTATCCCGACTCACTCAGGCAACACCTTATAGATGTATATCTGGAGGCTCTTGCACCGTACCGCAAGATCAGCGCAAAGGAGTTCCGTGCAAGCCTTCATAACATAGTGCTGTTCCGCACGCTTCAGGTTCTGGGCGCATACGGATTCCGCGGATATTTTGAACGCAAGCCTCACTTCATGCAGAGCATTCCGGCCGCTATAGACAACCTACGTGACCTGCTCCATCAGGATATAGAGGGATGCCCCTATCTTACACAGCTGCTGCGTGAAATCACTCAACTGCCCCAGTTCAACCCGCAGCCCGCACCGGAGAACGTAAAACTCACCGTACGCGTAATGAGTTTCTCATACAGAAAGGGCCTGCCCCACGACGACAGCGGCAACGGCGGCGGATTCATATTTGACTGCCGCGGCATGCACAACCCCGGCAAGTATGACTGCTACAAGAAGATAACCGGGGCCGATGCACCCGTAATAGAGTTCCTTGAGGAGCGTGGTGAAGTACAGAAGTTCCTTGAACATGCATACGGAATGGTTGATCCCTCGGTAGGCCGTTACATAGAGCGCGGCTTTGCCAACCTGATGGTATCATTCGGATGCACCGGAGGCCAGCACCGCTCACTCTACTGCGCCAATCATATGGCGGAACATCTCAAACAGAAGTACGGTGACCGCATAAACGTCCTGCTCGAGCACCGCGAACAAGGCACCTGCAAAGAGTTATGAACGCACTGATTCTTGCCGCCGGACTGGGCACACGACTTGGAGAGTTCACCTCAAACCGTCCCAAAGCACTTGTTGAGGTTCAGGGCCGCACAATGCTGGAGCACCAGTTGCGCCACCTGTCAGAGGCCGGATTTGACCGTTTTGTAATCAATATACACCACTTTGCAGACAAGGTTCAGGAGTACCTCAGGCAGAACGGCAACTTTGGCCTTGACATAACCCTGTCCGATGAGAGCAGGCTGCTGCTGGACACCGGAGGCGGAATCCGGCAGGCCATGCATCTGCTGCAGGATGACTCACCCCTGCTGGTCCACAACGTAGACATATTCTCAAACACCGACCTTAAGAGTCTTTACAAGACCCATATAATAAGCGGTGCCGATGCCACCCTTCTGACCGCCCGCCGCAACACATCCCGATACCTTTATTTTAATAATAAGGGAGCGCTGTGCGGATGGAGCAATGAAAAGACGGGCCAGGTACGCTCACCTTTATCGGACTTTGACAAGACAAAGTATACCCCCTACGCATTCCAGGGCATACACGTAATATCGGGGAGCGTACTGCCGCTGCTGGATGCCATACCGGAGCAGAGATTCGGCATAACCGATTTCTATGTGAGCAATGCCGGAAACCTTAATCTGCAGATGGTGGAGTGCGATCCGTCACAATGGGTCGATGCAGGCAAGCCCGAAACACTCTCCACTGCCGCTCAAATCGTAAAAAGCATCTATGAACATATTGCTTGAGCAGATTTCCAACCATGCCGACCCCTCCCAGGTGGAGGGTCTGATGCGCTTTTTCAAGACCGGCCCCGGCCAGTACGGCTACGGTGACAGGTTCCTGGGCATAAAGGTACCCGTTACGCGCGGAGTGGTAAAGGAGTGCTGGCCAAGGGTAAGTTTTGACGACCTTGAGGAGTGCGTGACCAGCCAGTATCATGAGGTCCGTCTGGCCGCGCTGCTGACCCTTATAGAGATATTCAGCCACAACAAAAAGAACCCCGGACTGCAGCAGCAGTGCGTTGATTTCTATCTGTCACACACCAACCACATCAACAACTGGGATCTGGTTGACCTTTCATGCTATCCCCTGCTTGGCACCTGGCTGCTGGACAAGGACCGCACCCTGCTCTATGACCTGGCCCGCAACGGCAAGACCATGTGGGAGCAGCGCATCGGAATGGTAAGCACCATGCAGTTCATCCGACACGGAGAGACGGCCGATACATACGCCATCGCCGAAATACTGCTGAATCACAAGCATGACCTTATACATAAAGCGGTGGGCTGGCTGCTGCGTGAGGCCGGCAAGCGTGATACGGATAAACTGAAAGCATGGCTGGAGCCGCGCTGTCACGCAATGCCCCGCACCATGCTTCGCTATGCTATTGAAAAACTTCCCGAAACAGACCGCCGTTATTTCATGGCGCTGTAACTGAAACATTTGCAAGTAAAACACTATCTTTACGCTTTCAAACATTATACATAGAAAGCGTTGACTTATGATTATACCCGGGCAAGTATTGGAAAAAGCCGAAAAACTCAATGCCGAGAATGTCACATTCATCCAGCACAAGGACGGATATGACGTCTTCAGACTCTCTTTCAAGCAGTCAAACGTACGTCATAACGGAACCGAGATTCCGATGGAGACCGGTATGCCGGTTATAATACTGTTCAAGGACGGTGTGGCCCAGACAGCCAAATACTCCGATCACAGTTACTGGCTGGCACAGTAATCCGTGCCGAAATCACTTGAATCGGATATCGGCGGGAATCTTCTCCAATCCAAGATACATCAGATCCTCATTGTAGCTATCGCTGCGCTTTGAATAACGTTTCTCAAAGCTGGTGGCAAATGCGATATCGCCTGTTGCCTGAGTCTTGAGAACCAGTGCGGTCAGGTCTGACAGAGCCTGTTCCATCTTTGCAGTATCAATCGAGTATTTTCCCGATGCCTTGCGCTGGATTGCGCCGGCCTCATACAGATAGTTGTAAATGATGATGTTGGAACGTCCCAGTGCAGAGCCCTCGCCAAAACGCTCTGAGCGCATCAGCGAAGCAAAGAATGTAGTCAGGGCATCCTCCTTGGTAAAGATATGGCGGATATCGTAATGGTTCTGCAGATTGCAGACCAGAAGCACTCCGGCGGCATTGGCCTTAATCTCCTCAAAGGTAAGGGCGGCACTGCCGAGTGCGTTCTCCACGCTGCCCTTTCCGTTAACCGTCTCCTTTACTCCCAGTCCGTGAGCCACCTCGCGGAACACGATGTTCCAGAAGAACGCATCCGATGAAAGATGTTCTGCGGCATCACCGTCAAGCAGGACCTTGCCGGTGGGGTTGACTATATAATTGTACTTGGCCTTGATGATGTTCTCAAGCAGAATTGTACGGGTACCGCGGTCGCGCTGGACATCGGCGTCAAACGGCAGGTTCAGGGCAATCACCTTGACACCCGCATTGGCCTTGCCGGCATAATAGAGAGCGTTGCATGAGAATATGTTTGAGCCTGCACCGGGCTGGAAAGTCTTGTACTGTGGATCACCCGGCAGTTCATGCTGGAATTCGCTGATACGTGAAACATACTTCATCAGTTCATCGGTACGGGCCTGGTTCTTGAGCAGGACGAAAGCCTCGTATGAGCGCTTCAGACCCAGCAGCTGGTCATCGGCAGCCTCATTGGGACCTATCACCAGGTCCATCTTGCTGTCATCCATGTCAAGCCATGCCAGTGCGCTCTCATAATAATCATCAGACTCAAGAGCCTGGGCCTTTTTGAGCAGATACTCCTTTACGCTGGGCTTGATGGTTATATCGGCGGCGGCCTTGAGATAGTTTACGATCTTATCGATATGATCCTTATACTCATCATGAAACCATACGGTCTTGAGTGAGCCGTCGGCATTGCGGCGAATCAGCGTGTACGGGCTGTTCTTGTCGGGATTGTCCCACTGTCCGAATTCACCCAGGGTCATATCTGAGGGATAGAATCCGGCACCGGGAAGACAGTCATTGTAACCCTCCACGAATGATTTACCGGTAAAGCGGTCCCACGGGCCGTAGTTTATCTGAGCATAAGTTTTCTGATACGGATCAGTAATGCCGTTGAGCAGTGAGTCCTTATTGCCGTAATACTGCTCCCAGTATATGGCATCCACCTCATCTGCAATGAAACGGTAAAGGTTGAGCACCTCCTTGCCGTTGTCGGTTATGCCGCTTAGATCAGGAGTCTCAAGAGTTACCAGAGCATAATCAGCCACCTTGCGTACATACGGTGACTTGGGTGTTTTATTGCAGGATACCAGGACGGTAAGTGCAATCAGTGACAGGATCAGATATTTTTTCATTTCCTATTTAGTTTATAACCTTTTTATAATCATAACAATCCCCATTTGCCCACGAACACGAGCACTGTATAGCCCAGCACAAGACCTATCACACCCATGATGATTCCCACCTTGGCCATATCCTTCTGCTCAATGAAACCGGTTGAGTGCGCAAGCGCATTGGGAGGAGTGGAAATGGGCAGTATCATGGAGAGTGATGAACCCAATGCCACACCTGCAAGCAGAGTGGTAACGCCGCCGAACGGCTCCAGATTCTGTGCTGCCGACATTCCTGCCAAAGCAAGAATAGGAATGAGCAGGTTGGCTGTAGCAGTGTGTGAAATGAAGTTGGCCAGAGCGTAGCAGATAAGGCCGGAGCCGACTATCATTATTACAGGAGGCCATTCATTGAACGGGATGGACTCAACCAGATGCTTGGCCAGGCCCGAATCCTGCAGGGCAAGTCCCAGTGCGAAACCGCCGGCCACCATCCACAGGATGCACCAGTTGATCTCGGCCAGATCATACTTGGTGATGATACGGGTCACGCAGAACACGCCTACAGGCAGCATGGCTACCACATTGGCATCAACATGAGTCCATTTATCACTCATCCAGAGCAGAACCGTGAGGGCGAATGTCACATATACGGTTATCTCCTGCCACGGTTTGAGAACACGTGTGGGATGCTCCTCTATCTTGAGTTCAATCTTCTTCTGAGTGAAGGGGAACAGCATCTTAATGACAAACCATGCCAGAACCAGAAGCACGATGGTAAGCGGGAGCATTATCATCATCCAGTCACTGAAACCTATGTTCATGGCCATGCCGTTGGGATCATTGAGGAACTTGATGGCAATGGCGTTGGGAGGAGTTCCTATAGGAGTGGCTATTCCGCCCAGGTTGGCACCTACCGGAATGGCCAGGGCCAAAGCCAGACGACCTTTGCCGTTTGCAGGCAAGGATTTGATGACCGGCGTAAGGAACGTAAGCATCATGGCTGCCGTTGCGGTGTTGGACAGGAACATTGAGAACACTCCGGTAACCAGGATGAATCCCAGCAGTACTTTCTCTGATTTTGTTCCGAAAGGCTTGAGCAAAGCCTTGGCCAACTTGATATCCAATCCAGCCTTGGTAGCAGCAAATGCCAGCATGAAACCTCCGATAAAGAGCATTATTACAGGGTCGGCAAAGCAAGCCATGATCTTCTTGCTGGACATAAGCGTGCCGAACAGGGGATTATCGGCCGCATGCAGTCTGAACAGACTCAGGCTGTTGTCGCTTGCCGTAAACAAAAGGACCACGATTATGGCAACCGATGTAGCCCACGACGGAATACCTTCTGTAATCCACATAATGGTGGCAAAACAGAATACGGCAATTACACGCTGCTCTATTACCGTAAGATTGTCTATACCGAATACGCTTGAGGGGAGATTCCAGACCACCAGTCCGACAATTACTCCCAAAAGGACCTTGAGTGCACGCAAGGATACAGGCATTACAGCCTTTTTCTGTGCTTTCTTCTTGTCTTTCTCTTTTACAAGTTCAGAACCTAAGAATGTTTTCTGCATAATTTTTCTATTTCGCGGCGAAGTTACGCAGAAAGACAATCCGTTTTTATCGGTGAAATTTATTTGTTTCTATAAAATTGTTAGGCAAAAACGATAAATTGGTTTTAACTCAGAGTATCCGGAGATTACGGTTGGACAAGTTGCGCTGCATCAGAATCTCCACGAATTTGCGGGCGGACATTTTATGGTATGTGCCCTTAAGGAAATGGTAGCAGCCGTCCATCCTGCCATCGGGATGCACTATTGGAACTGCCTCCAGGCCGGGGAAATCATGGATTGACTCCTCGGACAGCATAGTCATGAGCGGGCTGTTGCTGACAAGGTCCAGGAGCGAACGTACGCTGTTGATTTCCAGGCGGATATCCAGGTCCACATCCTCAGCATAAAGGATAGACTCCAGAGTATCCCTGGCCTGCAGTCCCTTTGAAGGCAGAGCCAGCGGGAATCGAGCCAGATCCTGAACGCTTACCTCATTACCCACCCCTTTGAGAGTACCCTTACGGCCTATAAGGCAAAGGCGGCTCTGAAACAGCAGATGTGACTCTATACGGTCCTCACCCAACGGGGATTTATATGTAAGGGCCAGGTCCAGTTCACGGTCCAGAAGTTTCTGCCGCAACTCCTCCTTTGAGGTGATTATGATGTTGAGCTTGATATGAGGATATTCACGGTAGAAATCCAGCACAGACTGCTTAAGAAGCAGGCTGAATGCATATGTGGAGCCCACGCTGAGAGTACCCACATTCAGGTTTACGACATCCCGGATACGGTCCTTGCCCGCCCTTGCATCCTCAAGCACCTGCAGCGCACAGGGATAAAACTGCTCACCGTAATCACTCAGTACCACATGGCGGGTATCACGGGTAAGAAGTTCCACGCCGAGTTCCTCCTCCAGTTTGCGTATCTGCTGCGAGATGGTACTCTGGGTGATGAACAGGGTCTTTGATGCCAGTGAGTAACTGTTGAGTCTGGCCACCTCAACAAAGTAGCGCAACTGTCTGAGTTCCATTTCAGTTCGTTTAGTTTAGGCAAAGTTACCGTTATTTATCGATATCAGCGAATAATCATATAGAAAATAACATTTCATGCCGATAAAGATAAGGTACGCGTAATGAGTATTTTTGCACGCTCTATTAAAGAACACAACCAGCAGATAAAAATAATTCTCAATATGAGTGACAAGAAGATCAATGTTAAGATGTGCATCCTCCTGCCCATAGTTCTGGCAGTGACCCTTTTCCTTTGGCTCGTACCCGTGGATTTTTACGGTATTGAAGCTCTTACAGTAGTACAGCAGCGCGTCATCGCACTGTTTGTTTTCGCAGCCCTGATGTGGATGTTCGAGATCATCCCCAACTGGACTACATCACTACTTCTGATTGTGCTTACACTGCTTACCATTTCGGACAAGGGAATAGGATTCCTGTGTGATCCCAAGTACGGCACGCTGGTAGGTTACAAGAGCCTCATGGCTTCATTCGCCGACCCTGTCGTGATGCTGTTCATGGGCGGTTTCGTACTGGCTATAATGGCCGAGAAATACGGACTGGACGTCACTCTGGCAAGAATACTTCTCAAGCCTTTCGGAACCAAGCCTCAGATGGTTCTTCTGGGTTTCCTGGTAGTTATTGCCGTATTCTCAATGTTTATGTCCAACACCGCCACAGCCGCTATGATGCTGGCTTTCCTGGCACCTGTGCTTCAGGTTCTTCCGTCCGATGACAAGGGCCGCATAGGTCTGTCACTTGCAATCCCGGTTGCAGCCAACATCGGTGGTATCGGCACACCTATCGGCACACCTCCCAATGCTACTGCCGTACGTTTCCTTACAGAAGCAGGTTATGAGGTTACATTCTCCGAGTGGTCAATGAGAATGATTCCTTACGTACTCATCATGATCCTGGTAGCATGGGTTCTGCTTCAGATAATGTTCCCCTTCAAGACCAAGAAACTGGTTCTTGACATTCCCGCCAACAAGCGTCCCGTAGACTGGAAGACATACGTAGTATGGATCACTTTCATCGGCACCATACTTCTGTGGGCAACCGAGAGCCTTACCGGTATCAACTCAAACGTAGTGGCACTCATTCCGCTGGGTGTTCTCACAATGACCGGAATATTCACAAAAGAGGATATCAAGGAGATTAACTGGACAGTCCTCTGGCTGGTTGCCGGAGGTTTCGCTCTGGGCACCGCACTGCAGGGCACAGGTCTTGCCAAGACCCTGATCAACGCCATACCTTTCGGTTCAATGAGCGTGCTTTCAGTACTCATCATTGCAGGTCTGGTCTGCTACTTCCTCTCCAACTTCATCAGCAACTCGGCTACTGCCGCCCTCCTTATCCCGATTCTGATAGTGGTTGCCGAGGGTATGGCCGATCCCGCTGCCACCAACAACGCATCATTCCTGTCATTCGGCGGTACTCACGCAATGATTTCATTCATCGCCGTCTGCGCATCAATAGCAATGCTGTTCCCCATCTCCACACCTCCTAACGCCATCGCTTCAAGTACCGGCCTGGTGAACACCAAGGATATGGCCAAGGTGGGAATTGTCATCGGCGCCATAGGGTTCACACTGGGATTCTTCTGGCTCACCAAGATATTCCCGTTCACAACAGTTTGATTTATACAACAATTGAAATAGTACTTTTATGAAGAAACTCTTCCTTACATTGATTTCAACATGCCTTGCCATAATCCCTTCAATGGCCGAGGATGTCCAGTACGGACGCAAGATAACAGATTACACCACCGGCCCCAAGGTTGGCGGTTTTGTAGTAGCCAAATATGCCCTGACCGATCAGGACGGCGCAAACAAGAACAACGGACTCAGCCAGCGTATGGCTCGTGTATATGTTGACGGCTCTATACTGACTGATTTCAAGTACCGCGTTCAGGTCCAGTTCAACAACGCATCATTCCACATGAAAGACTACTTTGTAGAGTGGGCCCATTGGAAAGAGTTTGCAGTAAAGGTTGGTCAGTACAAGCGCGCCTTCCTTTTTGAGAACCCATTTAACCCTTGGGACGTAGGTTTTGGCGACTATTCACAGGTTACCAAGATGTTCGCTGGTATGGGTGACTACTGCGGTGAGGCCAGTTCAAACGGCGGACGCGACCAGGGAATCCAGATTCAGGGTGACCTGCTGCCCATGGGTGACGGAGGTTACCGTCTCATCCACTATCAGCTGCAGCTCATGAACGGACAGGGTATCAATGTGGCCGATGCAAACTCCAGCAAGGATTTCATAGGAAGCCTTCAGGTTCAGCCCATCAAGGACCTATATATAGGTGCATTCGGATGGCTGGGTGACTATACCGCAAACGGAGCCACAGTTGACCGCAACCGTTGGGCTTTATCTGCCAAATACGAGCACAACTCATGGAGCGCACGTGCTGAGTATGCCAACTCAAAAGGTCACAAGATCAGCGAATACAATCCCGCCGACAGCACATTCTCAGGCTCAGGCAAGGCAGACGGATGGTATGCAGCAGTAGGAGTTCCCGTAAATGACTGGTTCAAGGTATATGCCAAATATGATGTATATCGCAGCCAGGCATCAAAGGAATCAATGAAAACCATATACTCCATTGCGCCCAACTTCCAGATACATAAGAACCTGATGCTGCAGCTGCAGTACAACTACGTTGACAACCGCCCCACCTCATCACACTGGAACGAGCTTTGGGCTGAGTTTTATTTCAGATTCTGACGTAGTTACTTCTATAAAACAGAAAAGCCATCGGGCATAAACACCCTTTGGCTTTTTTTATCCCAGAACCACGTCAAGCACCATCATCAGGGCAAATCCCAGGGCAAATCCTACCGTTCCTATATTGGAATGTTCCCCCTTGGATGTTTCGGGGACAAGTTCTTCTATCACCACATAGAGCATCGCTCCCGCCGCAAAAGCCAGCATGAACGGCATGATGCCTATTACAGCCGATGCCAGCAACAGCACCAATGCACCGCCTATCGGCTCTACAATTCCGCTCACGGCTCCTATACCGAACGCCTTGAGGCGGCTGTTACCTTCGGCCCTCAGAGGCATGGATATGATAGCTCCCTCGGGGACATTCTGAATTGCTATACCCAGCGACAACGCCAGCGCCCCCGCCATATTGAAATCGGCAGTCAATGCACCGGCTATGGCCACACCCACGGCCATTCCCTCAGGGAAATTGTGAATAGTAACGGCAAGTGCCAGTTTGGCGGTGCGGGACAAACGGCTTTCAGGACCTTCAGGGCCGCCTACCGGGTGTATATGAGGGGTTATATAATCTATAAACAGCAGGAAAGCGAAACCTGCCAACAATCCGATTGTAGGTGACACCACGGCTTTACCACCCGTTCCCATCCCGATAGCAGGAATAAGAAGCGACCAGACAGATGCCGCCACCATCACTCCCGATGCAAAACCCAGCAGTATTTTCTGCAGGAGATCCGGCATCTCCTTTTTCATAAAGAACACGAACGCCGATCCCAGGGCTGTTCCCAGGAACGGAATCAGAAGCGCAGTAAATACAGGATTCATAATCTTATCTTTCTATTGTCTGATGCAAAGATAAGACAATCCGTTTGCAATCGGGTTGCAATCAGTCTGACTTGCGTCTTAAGGACTCGTAATAATCGTGTCGGGCAGGATTCTCCGGAAACCAGCCGCGCAGAACCCTCTTCTCCTGTTGGAACATCTCAAGGATTCCCCAAAGACAGGAAAAGGCAAAACCACCGATTATGGTGGATAAAGTCTGATTCTTGACCAGCATGGAAAGCACGCAGCAGGCCAAGCCTACTGCGAGCCAAACCCACCAGCTTTTCTTTCCGAAATAATATTCCATCTTGATGACGGCGGGATGACACAATCCGATGCTGAAAAACACCGCCGCCCCTACTATGATACCACTGAAATTCATGCTGCAAAGGTAAGATTTTCCTGCTGTTTTAAGAAAGCATATCAAAAGATATGCATAAAAGGAGAGTTGTCATTCACGTCATAGACCGTACCTGTTATATCTATCTCTTTCTCCAGGTTGTCGGCATTGTCAGTTTTTCATTATATTCGCAACGAATTACAACATTGACATATATGAAAAAAGTAATCACAACTATCATTCTGTTTCTGGCCGTGATGACTGTTTCGGCTCAGGAGAACATCTACTCTTTCAAGGTAAAGAATGACAAGGGTAACGAGGTAAGTCTGGAGCAGTACAAAGGAAAACTGCTGCTTATAGTCAATACCGCCACCCGTTGCGGATACACCCCGCAGTACAAGGACCTGGAGGATATCTATGAAAAATTCAACGAGAAAGGATTCGAGATACTGGATTTCCCCTGCAACCAGTTCGGTCAGCAGGCTCCGGGTACGATAGCCGAGATCAAGGAGTTCTGCTCGGCCAACTATCACGTCAAGTTTGCCCAGTTTGACAAGATAGAGGTTAACGGAGAGAATGAGATTCCTCTCTATACCTGGCTAAAGGCAAATGCCGAGAACAAGAACAACATTCGCTGGAACTTCACCAAGTTCCTGATATCCCCTGACGGCAAGGTAATGAAGCGCTTTGAGCCCGGTGACAAGATGACCGATGTAGAGGCTGCCGTGGAACAGGCCCTAAAATAATGCCCCGTAACCCACACTCTACACCCGGTATGGATTATTCAGCCTGCAGGTTCTTTATCCGCAGGCTGAATTCACATAATCCTGACAAACCGGCCGAAATTCCATCGGCCACACTGCCTCTTATAGGATTCATATATGTAACATCGGGCGAGGTCCTGATTGAGACCGGCGGCAACCCGTACCTCTGCCAGACAGGACATGCTTTGATCATACCGGCCAAACACCCCTTTTCAATAAGGTATTATCATGATGCGGCAGGTTACACGGGAGCATTCTCAACTTCAATGCTCTCCGATACCAAGCCGCTGCGTTTTCTTACCGAGCCGGTTCACCAGGCTTTCTGGTTTGACGAAGGGGTCTTTATGGGAGAGTTGTTCAACATGATACTCCTCTCTTTTGAAAAAGGTGATGACATTTTCATAGACAAAGCCATGGACCTGTTCCTGTCACGTATCAAGTCCGGCAAGACAGTTGCTGTTCCCGACATAGTGAACAGGTTCCTTGAATCGGCTTTCAACCCCGATCTCAGCATCGGTACTATATCTGACTATGCCGCTCAGGCAGGTATAAGCGAAAACTATCTGAGCCGTCAGGTAAAGCAAAGCACCGGCCGCAGCGTAGGCGACTGGATAGATGCGGTGCGTATAGTCAGAGCCAAGAAACTGCTGTCCGAGACATCCCTTCCCATCATTGATGTGGCCACGGCTGTAGGATTGGAAGACCAGTCATATTTTGCCCGTTTCTTTAAGCGTGAGACCGGTCAGACTCCATCCGGTTTCCGCAAAACCATGCAAGGATAATCCTAATTATTGCACTTTCCGTTCTAAAAAGCCAAGTTGTTTTTGCGGACCTTTGCAACCGCTATGACAACGATGGTTCTTATATCCCTTTTTGCAGCAATATCGCCCATTGAAGATGTTCTGGAGCAGAATCTACCCATAATAAACGTTACTGCCCTCAAAGAACAGGTACCTCTGGAGAGAGTTGCCTCGTCCGTATCGTCCATCTCCTATGAGTCATTGCAAAAGAACGGCATATATCGTCCTAATTCCCTGTCATCGGTAGTACCGGGACTGATGATTCCTGAATACGGAGCATCACTCACATCAACCATCTATATGCGTGGGCTCGGCTCCAGGATGGAGAATCCTGTAATGGGTCTTTACATTGACGGAATACCCATCGTTGACAAGAACGCCTATGACTTTGACTGGGAAGGAGTAAGCCGTGCCACAATGCTGCACGGACCTCAGGGTACACTCTATGGACGCAACGCCATGAGCGGAGTACTGTCGCTCTCTACCATCTCACCTTATGATGATTACCAGCCCACCGTCCATGTTGAATACGGCACCGCAAATACAGTCAGAACCGGAGTTTCATTGACAACGGGCAACAGTGCGCTGTCAGCCACATTCCGCCACACCGACGGCTATCACACCAACACTTTCAAGAACAGCCTTTGCGATCCTTATGACGGTCTGGCTATGCGTTGGAAATGGATGAGTATCTGCAATGAGCGTCTCAGCCTGACCAATATACTGTCGGCCAACATATCAAAGGAAGGCGGTTTTGCATACGGCCTCTGGAAGGACGGCACGCAGTATCCGGTTTATTACAATGATGAAGGCAGTTACAAAAGAGTGTCGGTGATTGAGGGTTTCAGGATGCACAGTCACGGAGATATTCTTATAACAGATGCCACCGCATCGCTCCAGTTGCTGGCCGATGACATGCACATGGATCAGGATTATACCGAGAAATCAATATTCACACTGCAGCAGAAAGAGCTGAGCGGTGCCGGCACAATGGAGGTTACAATCCGCAGAGCCGATGAAAAAGCCAAATGGCAGCCCCAGACAGGCCTGTTCGGATTCTACCGTCTGAATCAGATGAACGCTCCCGTCACTTTCAAGCGTGACGGAATAGAGACCCTGATCCTGAACAACGCCAACAGCCATATCCCCACAGACATAGGTTATCTGGCCATTTCCGACCAGACGATGCCGGTCAACTCGGACTTCATGATAGACAGCTGGAACGCAGCCCTTTTCCACGAGTCGGTCTTTGACCTTGACCGATGGCTCATAACTGCCGGAGTAAGGTTTGACTATGAGGGAGGCAACATGGATTATGACTGCATCACACGCATGCACTACCGTTTTGAGCCCATCATGACAGCCGACAGGGACCTGTCCATTCCCTATAAAGGAACGGTAAGTCACAGTCACTTTGAGGTGCTGCCCAAACTGTCTACACTGTTCAAGGTATCGGATGATATCAAACTGTTCTCAACAGTCTCCAAGGGTTACCGTGCAGGCGGATTCAACACACAGATATTCTCAGATATTCTGCAGAACATGACCATGACCGCAACCATGAATGACATGGGTGTCTATCTGGACAGGCCGTTCGTATCGGTCAATGCCAAGAATACGGAGTATGACCCGGAAACCGCCTGGAACATGGAGTTGGGAACACGCATTCGTCACGAGTCATTCAGCATGGAGGCATCGGCCTATTATATGGATGTAAGGAACCAGCAACTCACTGTATTCCCTCCCGGAATGTCAACCGGACGTATGATGACCAATGCCGGCCGTAGCCGTAGCATGGGCGTGGAGACCCAGTTAGGCTGGACTCCCGGACAGTTCCGTTCACAGCTGTCATGGTCATGGTGCGATGCCCGGTTTGTCAGTTTCAATGACGGTAATGAGGACTACTCCGGCAACCGTCTTCCCTATGTTCCGGAGCACACGCTGTTCCTTAATGCAGGATACAGTTTCAAGATAGGAAACAAAATACTTGACTTGGACGCATCCCTTCGCGGCGAAGGTCCGTTCTGCTGGAACGAATCCGGGACCCAGAAAGAACCGTTCCATCTCAAGGCAAACGCACGGATAGCGCTCCAGGACGACAATTGGGAGTTCTTTGTCAGGGCCGATAACCTGACCGATGAGACCCACAGGAGTTTCTATTTCAAATCCATGGGCAACGAGTTCTTTGCATCGGCCAAACCCCGCATTATTATGACAGGAATAACTTTAAAACTATAAAAACATGAAGAAAACAGTATTTATTCTCGCTGCAATGGCAGCAGTTCTGGTTAGTTGTGACAAAACTGAAAACGACGATGTTAAGCAGGAAGATGTTGTAACAGTAAGCAACGACACCGTATTCTATTCAGGCACCTTGCTTGCAAACGCATCAAGCGGAGACTGCGAGACTCCCGACACCAGGATCAGTATCAACCCTTCCGATAAGGCTGATTCTACATCTATCACCATTTTCAAAGCCAAACTGGCTCAGAGAATGCCTGCCATGGATATCATCATTCCGGGCATTACAGTACAGAAGAACGGCGATGTAACCATTCTCTCCGCAGACAGCACCATTCCTCTGGCAATGGGTAACCCCTTCCCCAACTACACTGTCACCGAGTTTGAGGGTGAGATCCTGAACGATGAGATTACATTCTCACTCAAGTTCGGCTCAACTCCCACATCATACAGCGGCAGACTGACGGAATAACAAGCCAATTTTTTCTATAGTAGCCCAACGGCCCCGCCCGGAAACTTTCTGAGCGGGGCCGTTGCATCAAGTATCACTTTTTTATATATTCGCAGTTGTTATCAATAATGAACAATATTATGAAGAAAACTGTTTTATCACTGCTGGCAGTCATGTTCATGACCGTTTGCTCAGCCAAGGATCCCAAAGTATTGATCACTTATTTTTCGCCCACAGGAACAACCAAGTCACTGTCACAGGACCTGGCCAAAGCCACCGGTGCCGACCTTTTTGAGATAGAGGGTGCCCAGCCTTACACCACCGATGATGTAAACCTGGGTAACCGTGAGGCACGTGCTTTCAAGGAGATGGCCGACAAGTCTCTCCGCCCCGAGGTAAAGGCCAAGCCCGACAAACTGAAAAGTTACGATGTAGTGTTTGTAGGATTCCCCATCTGGGGCGATGCAGCACCCAACATCATCAACTCATTCATTGAGGGCAATGACCTTAAGGGCAAGACCGTAATCATATTCTCAACTTCAGGCAGCAGCAATCTGACCAACTCATACAACAAACTCAAGGAGCAGTATCCTGACCTGAATATGGTTGAAGGCACAACACTTAAGCGCAACCCCACCCCCGAGGCTCGCCAAGAGGTGATTAACAAACTCAAGGAGGCTATCCCCGCTAAATAATGGCAAAACCCAGAACCTCATGGGCATGGGTGCCCACACTATATTTTGCTGAAGGACTACCTTACGTGTTGGTGGTGACCGTATCGGCCATCATGTTCAAGCAATTGGGCATAAGCAATGCCGATGTGGCCCTTTACACCAGTTGGCTTTACCTTCCATGGGTAATAAAACCTTTCTGGAGCCCGTTTGTGGATCTGGTCAAAACCAAGCGCTGGTGGCTGCTGCTCACTCAGATCATTCTGGGAGCAGGACTGGCCGGAGTGGCTCTTACGCTCAACACCACAAACTTTTTCCGTTGGTCACTTGCCATCATGTGGCTGCTGGCGTTCAGTTCGGCCACTCATGACATATCCATTGACGGATTCTACATGCTCGGTCTGGATGACGGCGAGCAGTCACTGTTTGTAGGTATCCGCAACACTGCATACCGCATAGCAATGATTGCCGGCCAGGGCGGACTCCTCATATTGGTAGGACAGTTTGAGAAACTGTTCGGGTCAACCGTACGCGCCTGGAGTCTGGGATTCATGGTGGCCGGCGGACTGATGATACTGCTTTGGCTTTACCACTCCTATATACTGCCCCACCCGGTTGCAGACTGCACAATCGGCATATCGGGCAAGAATATCCTCAAGGAGTTCGGAATGACCTTTGTGAGTTATTTCAAGAAGCCGCATATCCTGCCAGCATTGCTGTTCATACTGCTGTTCCGGTTCCCCGAGGCACAGTTGGGCAAGATTGCCCCTCTTTTCCTGGTTGATGACGCATCCGCCGGAGGACTGGCACTTACAACAGGCCAGGTAGGTTTTGCACAAGGAACCCTGGGTGTCATCGGGCTCCTGCTGGGTGGTATCCTGGGCGGAATAACCCTTTCGCATTACGGCCTTAAGAAATGCATATGGTATATGGTGGCCGCCATATCCGTTCCGGATCTGGTCTATGTATATCTGAGTTGGCTGCCAACACAGAACATGGCTCTGGTAAGCACCTGCATATTCATAGAGCAGATGGGATACGGATTCGGATTCACGGCATACACCCTGTTCCTTATGTACTTTGCGCGTGGAGAGCACCAGACCTCCCACTATGCCATCAGCACCGGAATAATGGCACTTGGCATGATGCTGCCCGGCATGATATCGGGTATACTCCAGGAACATATGGGCTACCGCACATTCTTTATCTGGGTAATTGCCTGCTGCGCCGTCACATGCGTGGTTTCGGCCATCATAAAATATGAACCTGATTTTGGAAAGAAACAATGAGATTAGCAGTTGACAGCGGCTCCACCAAGACTGATTGGGGATTCTTCAATGCCGTCTATGACCTAAAGAGCATCAAGACACAGGGTATCAACCCCTGCCTTCAGAGTGAAGAGGAGATAAGGAACATAGTACGCAACGAGTTGCTGCCCAATACACAGAACATAGACCTGGCTGCCATTACAGAGGTATTCTACTACGGTGCAGGATGCGCTACAGAGTCTATCTGCACACAGATGGCCGCAATTCTCAAGGAGTTCATACCCAACGCCGAAATTAAGGTTGACAGCGATATGCTGGGAGCCGCCCGCGCACTCTGCGGACACTCTGATGGTGTAGCCTGTGTACTTGGCACCGGTTCCAACTCATGCCTTTACAACGGCAAGGAGATTGTGGACCAGGTACCATCATTGGGATATATCCTGGGTGATGAAGGCAGCAGTGCCGCATTGGGACGCCGTCTCATTGGTGACTGTCTGAAACGTCAGTTGCCCGAGGCCGTGGCCAAGGAGTTTCTGGAACGTTACTCACTTACCAAAGAGAGCATCATAGAGAGCGTTTACCGCAAGCCCCTGCCCAACAGGTTCATTGCCGGTTTCGCCCCGTTCGTATATGAGAAACGCGCCATACCTGAGGTTCACAAGATGATAATACAGTGTTTCTCTGAATTCTTTACCCGCAACGTGATAAACTACCACAAGCCGTGGTTGCCCGTGCACTTTGTAGGCTCACTTGCAGGCTGTTTTGCTGAGGAATTGAGGGAAACGGCCGATTCGCTGGGAATGACCATAGGAAAGATTGAGGCCAGCCCCATGAGCGGTCTGGTCGATTACCACGCAACAGATAAGGCGTAACCCTTTTCGCGGTTGATCTTGGTGCCGGTGGTTACACCGCCCGAAAGTATATTATGCAGGTTATCGGTTATTCCGGTACCCTGCATTTTAAATACAGCCTCCTTGCATGTCCAATAGGCTGCGAATGCCTCCTCGGGTGATTCGGATGAAAGTATTCCGGCTTTCTCTTCGGGGTTCATGGTCTTGTCCAACAGCCCGTCACTGAAATGACGGAAAGACTCCACGTCTATTCCCACCGGATTATCACTGACTACCACCGCAATTGCATTACGGCAGTGACTGATATTGAAATGGATATCGGGATGATCTGTCAGATATGGCTTCCCATGCTCACCACAAGCGATACTGAACTTTTCCAGTCCGAACTCACTGCTTAAAAGTTCGGCAAGCATAAGATATGATTTCAGACATGCAAACCTGCCGAACGTATGCTTGAACCTGAGCGCTTCACTGCGACGGGGTTCGGGTACCATCGGCAACATGCTCTCCACCTGGGCATCGGTACAGAGTGTCATATCATCAAAAACAGATACGCGCATCATGCCTTCTTTTGGGCTATCTTGAACATACGCCCCGGAAGGCTTGTCATGAAGATGATACCGAGCACAATGGCTACGGCTACTCCCAGAGCGGTGAAGCCGGTGGTAACTGCCACCGACAACTCCTTGTTTACGATGTAATATACGGTCCAGAAGATACCGGCACCCGGAATGAGAGGGAACACACCGCATATCTGGTATACAATAACAGGACATTTGCGGTCAACCGCCATGAATCTTGATACCAGAACCACTACGACAGTGGCCACGAAATTGGATTCTATGACGGTGGCACCCACCAGACGGAGCATGAGCAGATATGCCATCCAACCCACCGTACTGCAAACTCCCACATGAATGTATTCACTGCGCGGAACTCCGTACAGCACCGCGAATCCAACAGTTCCCACAAACGCTGCAATAGCCTGGATAATCCACCCTGATGTCTCGGCACTGGTCTGCATTCCGTCCAGCACTATGATACCGTGCTCAATACGGCCGTCCACCAGGAATGTAAGAGCCACGCCCGCTGCGATACAGAAAAACACGGTAAGCGCATCTATCATTCTTGTAGAACCTGCTATATAATCCTCATTTGCCAGGTCGCGGATACCGTTTGTAAAGGGTACACCGGGAATTAGAGGGATAAGTGAGCCGATTATCATGTTACCGGGATGCTCGCCGAATCCTATGTTCATGAACACTACCGAAAGGCTCGTAGCCAGAATACTTCCCAGGATGTTGGTTACAATCTTGGACATTCCCCGGCGGCTTACCAGAAGCACGAACACATAGAGCAGCAGACCTGCCACGAATGATGCGGCACAATCCAGGAAACTTCCGCCGAATATGGCGCAGAATGCTCCGCTGCCCACAGCTGATCCCATAACCTGCTCCAGGAACGGTTTGGATTTCATATTCCTGATCTCAGCCAGGCGCTCACGGGCTTCATCAATGGAACAGCCGCCCTTCTCTATGGCACGTGAAAGGCGGTTTACCGCAACTACCTTCTCCAACTGGGCACCCTTGAACGGAATGAACTCCACGTTCGAGTACCGGTTGCCGCCCGATGTCAGGATACCGTTGCTCAGCACAAAGAAATGACCTGAATCCACTCCGTAGTGACGGGTGATGCGTTCCATGGTCTCTTCCACACGGAAGATCTCGGCACCGTTCTCAAGCATTATATGCCCGGCCTCGGTTGCCACCTGCATCACATCAGTCAACAGGTCATCCCTTTCGTCCATATCACTTGCCGTTGGGGAAGTATTTTTTCTTGACGGGATCACAAGTCAGGCCCACACCCAACTTGCGGAATATCTTACGGTCAACCTCACTGAGCAAGACCGTGCAGTGAACCTGGCAGCCTCTGAGTTCAGGTAACATATCCAACGCCTTGCGGCAGTTCTCATCCTGCTGACTCAGAATTGAAAGGGCAACCAGGACCTCATCGGTATGAAGACGCGGATTGTTTCCGTGCAGATAATCCACTTTGGTCTTCTGGATAGGCTCAATCATGTTCTGCGGAATGAGCTTGACGTTATGGTCTATGCCGGCCAGGTGCTTTGTGGCATTGAGTATCAGTGCGGCACTCGGACCCAGAAGAGCGGTTGTCTTGGATGTTATGATGGTACCATCGGACAACTCCATGGCGGCAGCCGGTACTCCGGTCTCCTCCTGGCGTTCCTTGGCTGCTACGGTGGTACGGCGTGTTGCTGTGGTGATTCCGGCCTTGTTCATGAGCAAGGCTATCTTGTTGACCTCAGTCTCATTAGTCTTGCCGCTGGCCATATCGCCAAGTGCTGTATAGTAACGGCGTATCACCTCATCCTTGGCTGCGCGGCAGCACACCTCATCGTCGCTGATACAGAAACCGGCCATATTCACACCCATATCGGTGGGTGACTTATACGGATTCTCGCCATAAATACCCTTGAACAGAGCATCCAGTACGGGGAATATCTCAATGTCACGGTTATAGTTGACAGCGGTCTTGCCGTATGCCTCCAGATGGAACGGGTCAATCATGTTCACGTCATCCAGATCGGCAGTGGCCGCCTCATAGGCTATGTTTACGGGATGGTTCAACGGAAGGTTCCATATGGGGAATGTCTCGAATTTGGCGTAACCGGCCTTGACTCCATGCTTCTGCTCCTGGAAAAGCTGACTCAGACAAACAGCCATCTTGCCGCTTCCGGGACCGGGGGCAGTAACCACCACCAGAGGACGGGATGTCACGACATAATCGTTACGGCCGAATCCCTCATCGGAATCAATCAGGGCAACATTGTTTGGGTAACCCTCTATGATATAATGGACGTAGGTGACAATACCCAGGCGTTTGAGGCGCTCGCGGAAAGCATCGGCACTGGCCTGACCGTTGTAGTGGGTTATTACCACCGACCCGACCAGGAGGCCGCGGCTCTGGAACTCCTCCCTCAGACGCAGGACGTCCATATCATAGGTGATACCCAGGTCACTGCGAACCTTGTTCTTTTCAATGTCAACGGCACTGATCACTATCACAATCTCGGCATAATCGCTGAGTTGCTTTAGCATACGCAGTTTACTGTCTGGCTGGAAACCGGGGAGCACGCGGCTGGCGTGATGGTCATCGAAGAGCTTGCCTCCGAACTCGAGATAAAGTTTGTCTCCGAACTGAGCGATTCGCTCCTTGATATGTTCGGACTGTATCCTAAGATACTTGTCGTTGTCAAATCCGTATATCATAACGGATTGCAAAAATAATCAAAATCCCACATTTTTACTATTTTTGCAGAAACAAATAGTACGACCTATGCTTACCAGATTAGTATTGTTGCTGTTCACTGCCTTAATCGCCGTAACCCCATGTATGGGACAATCCGCCACGGTTGATTCTCTGATGAAATTTGCAGGTAACATTCACCAGTTCAACGAATTGTTCCCCCAGGAGAAAGTATACCTACAGTTTGACAACACATCATATTACACCGGTGAAACCATATGGTTCAAGGCATTCGTCACAAACGCCTCCACATTGGGACGCGCTCAGAGCAAGGTTCTCTATGTTGACCTGCTGTCACCTACCGGAGTCCTTCTCAAGCAGGAGAAACTCAAGATAGTGGCAGGTCAGGCCGACGGCTCGTTCGTACTCATGGACGGCTCCACATCACAGGCACGCGAGAAACGTGGAGTAGTCAACTACCCCAGCGGTTTCTATGAAATCCGCGCCTACACAAGTTACATGCTGAATTTCAGCAACGAGATACTATTCTCAAGGGTTCTGGCTGTATATGACCTCCCAAAGGAAGAGGGAGACTACTACCAGTCAAGTCCGGTAATCACCATAAAACGTTCCGAGACACCCGAGATCCGTCCCAAGACAGAGAAACTCCGCAACATCAACGCCTCATTCTACCCTGAGGGCGGTCATTTGATAATGGGCAAACCCTGCCGCATAGCATTCAAGGTTACGGATGACACCGGCTTCGGCACAGACGCCACCGGACAAATCGAAGGAAAGGACATATCATTCAGCACAATCCATAACGGTATGGGCTGGTTCACCTTCACTCCGCACGAAAGACGTAACCGGATTGTAATAAACGCAAACGGGACCACACGTACATTTGACCTGCCTGAACCGGAGCCGTTCGGCTATGTAATGACAGTCGACCCGCTGGGTTCGGACAGCATAATCATAAAGGTTGACGGTTCAGAAGGATTTTCGGGCATGACTTTGGGTTTGGGACTTACCTGCCGTGGCGAACTCATGGACTTTGGTACCATCCAGGCCGGCTCCACCCAGTCCGAAAGGATCATATCACTCCATGGCGTCCCCGAGGGAGTCTGCCGTGTCTACCTGTTTGACAAGAACGGTATCAACTACGCGAGCCGTTCATTCTACCATCGCAGCCAGGTTACCAAAGCACCTGTCATCGAGGTAACTACCGACAAGAGTTCATACGGACCTTTTGAGAAGATAACATTGGACTTTACACTTAATGACAGGGGCAATCCGTTCCGTGACCGTTTCTGCCTTTCCGTACATGATGCGCGCACACAGAACAACGCCTATACCGATGACCTGCGTACTGCCATGCTGTTGTCATCGGACCTTAAAGGTTTCATAGAACACCCTTCATGGTATTTTGATTCCGATGATCCCGAACGTGACCAGGCACTGGACCTGCTTTGCCTTGTCCAAGGTTGGGAGCGCTACGATTGGGATTTCATGACCGGCCAGAAGCAGTTCTCGGAGAAGCACCGTATGGAAGAGAGTCTTACGCTTAACGGATGGATCCTGAACCCGTCGGGTAAGAAAAAGATGGAAGGCATCGAGGTTAACGCATCGCTGGTTCCCAAAGACAAGACACTCACTGAAATCTACAGATACACTACCGATTCTACGGGTTATTTCGGATTTGACATAGGAGCCGAATTCTACGACAAAGCCAAATTCTCCATCAGCGCCAACACCAATCGTGAACCTCTGATAGGCACCAGTGCCAGAATTCAGATTGACCGCCCCACCATACCGTCAGTAAGGGCATATACTCCTGGCGAGCTGGTATTTACCGGCATTAAGGGTTCAGCAAAAAAGGCCGCCCAGAAAACTGAAGGTGAATCGGAATTCCCCACGGTCATCAATGTTGAGACGGGGTTCCTGCTGCCCGACGTGGACATCGACGAGGAACGCATGTACATAGACTACTTTACATTCAGTGCATTCGATGTGCCCAAGGATGTGGAACTGGAACTTGACAAGGGTGACTACTCTACCGACCTGTTCGGTTACCTGATTGACAAGGGCTATGAGGTAGTGCTTGACGACAGCGGGAACATAGGATATATCAACGGATGGGCTCCGTTCTTCTACATACACAACAACAAGAGATACCTCTATCAGGGCATTTATGAGAGTCCCGGATCGGTCGATACAAAAGACATAAAGAGCATCATCATCTTTGACCGGCCGATGTATCTCATGAACATCCTTGCCCAGTGTCCTCTCTATCAGGACTATCTTGACAAAACCATACAGACCATAATGGGCGACAGCCTGTATCAGAGAATGGTGCTGATAGATGTTCAGATGAAAGAGGACGGCGAACTCAGTTCACGTGATGAAAGGTTCACCATCAACAAGCGAATCACCACCGTTGACGGATATTCCAGGCCATACAGTTTCTACTCACCCGAGTACCCCGACGGACCGATATTCGGTGACGTGGATTACCGCCGAACCCTGTATTGGAACCCCAATGTCATAACCGATGAAGAAGGCAAGGCACAGGTGGAGTTCTATAACAACTCGGTAACAAAACGCTTCAGCATAGAGGCGGCAGGTATAACATCGGCCGGCGTACCCTACATCCTGGAGTCCGGATTCTGAACGTATCCTGCAGATTTACTTTAAATTTTGAACTGATTTGGCTTTATTTAAATAATAAAGTGCTATCTTTGCGCCCGCCAAGAGCCGCAGTGCCCTTGGCGCGTGTTTACAACATATTGTCCAACTTTATTTTAGTTACAAATTTTACTAAATGGAAGATTTTAAGAATGTAGCTCCCCTTCAGGAATTTGACTGGGATGCTTTTGAAAACGGAAGTGCCGCAGCAGGCATGTCAAAAGAGCAGCTCGAGCAGGCTTATGACACAACTCTGAACAAGGTTGCCGACGACGAGGTTGTTATCGGTACAGTCACAGCCATCAACAAGCGCGAGGTTATCGTAAACATCGGTTACAAGTCCGATGGTATTATCCCCATCAGCGAATTCCGCTACAACCCCGACCTCAAGGTAGGTGATGAAGTTGAGGTTTACATTGAGAACACAGAGGACAGGAAGGGTCAGCTTCTTCTTTCACATAAGAAGGCTCGTGAGTCACGTTCATGGGATCGCGTGAACGAGGCTCTGGAGTCACAGGAGATCGTAAAGGGTTACATCAAGTGCCGCACAAAGGGTGGTATGATTGTCGACGTATTCGGCATCGAGGCCTTCCTGCCCGGTTCACAGATCGATGTTAAGCCCATCCGCGACTACGATGTATTCGTTGGCAAGACCATGGAGTTCAAGGTTATCAAGATCAACCAGGAATACCGCAACGTAGTTGTTTCACACAAGGCTCTTATCGAAGAGGAGCTTGAGCAGCAGAAGAAAGAGATCATCAGCAAGCTTGAGAAGGGTCAGGTACTTGAGGGTACCGTTAAGAACATCACCTCTTACGGTGTATTCATCGACCTGGGCGGTGTTGACGGTCTTATCCATATCACAGACCTCAGCTGGGGCCGCGTAAGCGATCCTAAGGAGATCGTTGAGCTTGACCAGAAGATCAACGTCGTTATTCTTGACTTCGATGACGAGAAGAAGCGTATCGCTCTTGGTCTCAAGCAGCTCACTCCGCACCCATGGGATTCTCTGGATCCCAACCTCAAGGTTGGCGACGTTGTCAAGGGCAAGGTTGTCGTTATGGCCGATTACGGTGCATTCATCGAGATTGCTCCGGGCGTAGAGGGTCTGATCCACGTTTCAGAGATGTCATGGAGCCAGCACCTGCGTTCAGCTCAGGACTTCATCAAGGTTGGTGACGAGGTTGAGGCAGTTATCCTGACACTTGACCGCGCAGAGCGCAAGATGTCTCTGGGTATCAAGCAGCTCAAGCAGGATCCCTGGGAGAACATCGAGGAGAAGTATCCCGTTGGTTCAAAGCACACAGCTACCGTACGCAACTTCACAAACTTCGGTATCTTTGTTGAGATTGAGGAGGGTGTTGACGGTCTGATCCATATCAGCGACCTGAGCTGGACCAAGAAGGTTAAGCATCCGTCAGAGTTCACAACCATCGGTGCTCCTATCGATGTTGTAGTTCTTGAGATAGACAAGGAGAATCGCAGACTCAGCCTTGGCCACAAGCAGCTTGAGGAGAATCCTTGGGATGCATATGAGTCAATCTACACCGTTGATTCAATCCACGAGGGTAAGATTACCGAGATGATGGACAAGGGTGCAGTTATCTCTCTGGCCGAGGGCGTTGAGGGCTTTGCTACTCCCAAGCATCTTGTAAAGGAGGACGGCTCACAGGCTCAGCAGGGTGAGACTCTCCAGTTCAAGGTTATCGAGTTCAACAAGGATTCCAAGAGGATCATCCTCTCACACAGCCGTATCTTCGAGGATATCGCCAAGGCAGAGGCCAAGGCCGAGAAGAAGGCTGCCCGCAAGGCTAGTGCCAAGAAGGAGAAAGAGGAGCCGGTTATCCAGAACCAGGCTGCTTCAACCACTCTCGGTGACATCGACGCTCTTGCAGCTCTCAAGGAGCAGCTGGAAGGTGGTAACAAGTAATCCCTGATTATCACATTATTTAATAAAAGGACCGCACGCGTGTGCGGTCCTTTTTTGTACCTTTAGCCCGCTGATATGGAAAAGTTTGAAGTCACCATATTGGGATGCGGCTCGGCCACTCCTAGCCCCAAGCATTACACATCGTCGCAGGTCGTAGAGATTCGCGGCAAACTGTTCATGGTAGACTGCGGTGAAGGAACACAGATACAATTGCGCCGCTCACGCGTGGCGTTTGCCCGTATCAACCATATCTTCATATCCCACCTGCACGGAGATCATTGTTTCGGACTGTTGGGCATGATATCGTCATTCGGACTGCTGGGACGTACAGCCCCTCTTTTTGTACATGCACCTCAGGAACTGGAACCTATGCTACGTCAGGAGATGGATTTCTATTGCCGCGACCTGGAGTTCCAGGTAGAGTTCCAGGGATTTGACCCGGCCAAGACCTCAGTCGTTTATGATGACCGTTCACTTTCCGTAACCGCTTTCCCGCTTAAACACCGCGTTCCCTGTGCAGGATTCCTGTTCTGCGAGAAAGCCACATCGGACCATCTGGACCGTGCTGCCGCCGATTTCTACGGTGTTCCTCAGTGGGACTACAACCGCATCAAGGAAGGTGGTGACTTTACTACCGCCGACGGCACGCTCATACCCCATGACCGACTGACCAAGCCTTCTGACCCGGGACGCAGTTACGCTTACTGCTGTGATACCGCATATAACCCATCCATGATTCCGGTCATTAAAGGTGCAAACATGATATACCACGACTGCACCTACTCCGATGAGGATGCCGACAGAGCCAAGAAGCATTTCCACAGCACGGCAACCGATGCTGCCCGCACAGCACTTGAGGCAGAGGCAGGCAAACTCATGCTAGGCCATTTCTCGGCACGCTACACAGATGAAAACATACTGCTTGAAGAGGCGCAGAAAACATTCCCCAACACTATCCTGGCTAAGGAGAACCTTACCGTTTCTATCTGATTATGGCAATGATGGCATACGATGAACGCAGGATACTGGAGATGCTCCATGAGGATGATATTTCCCGTCGTCGTGCCTTTGAAGCCATAGTCAATAATTTCAGCGAACAGTTATACTGGCAGATACGTCATATGGTTCTCTCACATGATGATGCCAATGACATTCTCCAGAATACCTTTATCAAAGCCTGGATCAACCTTGATTCTTTCATGGGCTATTCCAGAATATCAACCTGGCTATATCGCATAGCCGTAAACGAGACTCTCACCTTTCTGAACAGGCAGAAAGCCAATCTCCCGTTGGAGACAGACAATGAAGGCGAACTGAGCCTTGCGGGCCAATTGGAGAGTGACCCGTATTTTGACGGAGACCAGACCGAACGTCAACTCCAGGAAGCCATCGCCACACTCCCCGACAAACAACGCATGGTGTTTAACATGAAGTATTTCAATGAGATGAAATATGAAGAAATTTCGGAGGTGCTGGGAACAAGCGTAGGAGCCCTTAAAGCCTCATTTCATATAGCCGTGAAGAAAATAGAGGAGTATTTCAACAAAATTGATTAAACCATTTTTCTGTAAATCAGTCAAAACAACGGATGGAAAAAGAAAGATTATACAAGATTGATGAACTTGAGCCCCGCAGGCCGTTCACTGTTCCGGAAGGTTACTTTGAGAACCTGACGCAGAACATTATGTCCGCCCTGCCCGAGCAGGAATCAATCTACTCCACCACCATAAAGGTTACGCCCTGGATGCGCATCAGACCTTATCTGTATGCTGCCGCCGCATTTGCAGGCATATTCTTCTGCATCAAAGCTGCGGTGGGTATCAATTCCCGTAACAGTTCTGCAAATATTGCCCAGGAGACCACAATCTACTCGGATGAGTATATAGACTCATTCCTTGAGACAGCCATGATTGATGACTGTACATTGTATTACACTCTTGTTGATGTCAATTGACGGTCATGAAAAAGGTCATTCTTTTCATATTAGGAATAATAGTATTGTGTCCGATATCCGGTCAGAATCAGTCGGCGCAGAGCGGACAGCATCGTTGGGGCCAACAACGTCAGACATGGCAACGTAACGCAGCTCCCCAACAGGCCATGCCCAATCACAGCGGTCAGTTCTCTGCAGCTGAATACTGGAAACAGCAGAAAGCGTTCTTTACAGAGAAAGCCGGCCTTACAGAAGAAGAATCAAACGCATTCTTCCCTTTGTACAATGAGCTGCAGCAGAAAAAGCGTGAACTCAGCCGTGAGACCCGCCACTTTATGCGTGAGGCAGCTGCTGCAGGAGCATCCGAGGAACAGAGTCTTAAGGCAATTGAGGCCCAGGCAGAAACCAACATCAAGATAGCTGAACTTGAGAAAGAGTATCTCAAAAAATTTAAAGAGGTTCTTCCTGCCTCCAAGATTCTCAAGGTTCAGAATGCCGAGGAGCAATTCAACAGCCAAATACTAAAAGACATACAACAATCCCGCGGACACCAGTTCCAACAAGGACAGCAAAGACCCGGTCAACCCCAACAACAGAGACCGCAATTCAACAGATCAGGAAACTGAGACATCACGAGTCAAGAAAAAAAGAGTGAGTTATAAACCCACTCTTTTTTTTCTGAAACTTGCCGTAATGTCAATCATATCCCCGTTGTCAATCCTATACATCCGCTGGTTGGTATCGGGATTGGGGAGCGGCCCCCTACTCTCTATGTAAGGTCCCACCTTGACATAGTCCAAAGATTCTTTCCGGAAACAATCCGGCAGTTCCTGACGGCCAGAGTACCAGGCCGTCCTTATACCCGCGGCATGTACACGGTCGGCCAACCGCATTACCTCCCCCGGCTCGCGGTCGCCTCCCATGAAACATACACACGTCACATCATGTCCATAGCGTTCCAGCAGTCCGTCCAGCATGTCGTCATCCAATAACAAACCTATATCTTCCTGCAACATCGGGCTGTGACAACCCGGACAGCGATTAGGACACTGGGAGAGGTTAAGCGATAGCGTAACCTCTCCCGGTACATCCTGGAAAACTATGTCGTATGATGCAATTTTCATTTACATAGTAGCGTAATAACGCTTGCTTGCCTCTACCTGGCGGGCTGCAGAGAAGTTGCTTACGCGCTTCATGTAGCCTATGATACGTGTCAGATAGTCAACATTAGTTGAGTGGCAGTGCGGGCACTCCTTAAGATAACGCTTGTCAATGGTGCCGCACTCGTTGCATATGGTGTTGGGTATGTTGAACGTAAAGTAGTTGCAACCCTCCTGTGCAGCCACACGCAGCAACTGGCGGTACTGAGCCTTTGACAGGTGCTCCTCAAGATTGCAGTGCAGAGCAGATCCGCCGGTCAGGTGCTCAATGTACTTGACACCGTGCAGACGGAAACGGTCAATCACGTTCAGTGTGTTATCCTCAACCTTGTAGAAGTAGCTGTTGTAGCAGTCACGCGGTACAACGTAGCCGTCCTCCTTATCCCACTTGGCGTTCTTTACGCCCACGTTCTCTGCAGGGATCATCTCGCAGTTGAACATGACACCCTTTGAGTGGTAGTGCTTGTTGAGTTTCTCAATGATACCCAAAACAGTCTGAACATACTCAGTATAACGCGGGTTGTCACTGATCTCGATGCCCAGGAACTCGGCACTCTCTACCAGACCGTTGACACCGATGGTCAGATACTGACGGCCTATGTTGATGTAACCGGAGTCAAACAGCGGAAGCATACCCTTGCTCTGCAGTTCCTTAAGGTTCTCGTTATAAGCCAACTGAACCTTGTGCATAAGGTCAACAACCTCCTCTATATACTGCTGATAAGGAATACCCATGCGCTGTGCATACTGTACGCAACGGTTCAGGTTGATGGTGAGCACACTCTTGGAACCGGTACTTACGCCACCTGCACCCAGTGTATAGGAGAATCCGTTATCGGTAATCTGATTACGCAGACGGCAGCAGCTTGACAGAGAGTCAGCGTTGTCACTGATATATGTAAAGAATGAATGGCCCTCGGCATACATCTCAGCAGTGAAATCACCGTACTCCTTATCCTTGACATCACCGTTCTCGGTAAGAAGAGCCATGGTCTCAACAGGGAATGTGAGCACGCAGCGCAGACGCTCCTGATTGAACCACTTCATGAAACGCTTCTGCAGCCATGAGAGAGACTCCCAATGAGGTGCCGATCCGTCCGGGAAGCGGAACTCACCGAACAGAGACTCAAAATAGTAGCGATCATAGTAACTGATGTTCCAGAACACTGACTGGAAGTTACGTGCACCGGTAGGCTGGTTGATTGAGTAAACCACCTGCTGGAAATAGTCAGTGATAACCTTATCTATGGAGCGTTTCTTTATGCTCAGGTCTACAATCTCATCGGCGCGCTTGTAGTAGTCCTCACCATACTCCTTCTCAATGAAGTAGTTCATGTACATAAGGAACTCAGGGGTAGCGCAGGCACCTGACAGCATGGATGATACCATGAACACCATGTTGATGAAACCTCCGCAGAAAGCCTTGAGGTTGGTGGGCTGTGTAGCGTTACCGCCTATTGACTTGGTGCCGCCAAGCAACCAGGGATACATGGTTATACTGGCGCAGTAGTTGGCCAGGTTGGTCTCATCGTTCTTGTAGATGAAATGCTGGTGCAACAGGCTGATATACTTATCAGCCACTTCCTTACCGAACATCTGGCGGATGCGGTCGCACAGCAGTCGGCGGTTAAGACGGATAAAGCCCTTTTTAGGCAACTCACCTATCAGAGTTGCGATGTTCTTGTTTTCAACATTTGCATTGGCATCAAACTTACTGCCCTCGGCAGCGTTTGCAGCCTGACAATAGCCCATAAGGAACTCGAGTTTTGATTTAGTCTCACGGTCCTCAGCGTGACGGTTGCGGTACAGCATGTACGTTTTGGCAACCTGATAGTAGCCCTCGGCCATCAAAGCAACCTCCACCTGGTTCTGGATCTCCTCCACGCTGATACCGCTTTGGATATTCAGATGGCTCAGAATTCCGGTCATAACCTCTTCAGTTGCAAAAGCGCCTGAAGCCAGGAAAGACTTGGAGATAGCGGCCTTAATCTTGTCAATGGTAAACACCTCGTGTTTGCCATCACGTTTTACAATATATGTCTCCATAAACAACTAAAAGTATTCATCAATTCAGCATAGCAGAGTGACCTTGTCGCTCCACAAAGTTGTACTATATGATCAGGATAACTCCCTCAAAATCCCCGGCCTTGTAGTCCTGCAAGAACCAAGGGCCCAACATCATTGGCAGGTCTTCTGACTTATCCCGTCCCATGCGCCTTCCCGGTCCCTCATCGGCCAGTGGCAGAGAGTGCACAAGATTTATAATCAAGGACTTACAGCAGCAGGCACTGTCCCGGATTCTCACCGGATTCCAAATTACGCCTTCAGGGGATAACCCCTACGGCAACCAATGACGCTAGCAAAGATATGATAAAAAAGATAAGTTGGTGCGGGTTATTGATAACAAAAAAGCACTAATTTCAAAGAAGTTTTCAACAGCCCTTTCAGAAATACTTTCTTTCCACTTTTGGAAAACTTTTCAAAATTTTTTTCAAAAAAGTTGTCCAAAATGTATAACTTTGGAATGAATAAAAACCGTATTGTTATGGCACTGAAAAGATTCGGAGTTTCACTGGAGGATGAGTTGCTGGAGCAACTTGACACCTTGGTAAAGGAGGACGGTTATGCCAACAGATCCCAGGCCATACGTTTCCTGATAGAGAAGAATCTGGCGGAGAAGAAATGGCAGTGCAACCACATTGTGGCCGGCACCATATTTATAATATATGACCAGCAGCGGACCGATATATCCGCACGCATATCGGATATACAGATCCGCCACCAGAATCTTGTGCTCTCGTCACAGCAGCACTATATAAGTGAGGGTACCTGCCTGCACGTGTGCACCGTCATGGGTGAGGCCCGTCTGCTTACCGCCCTGGCCGATGAGATGACATCCATCAAGGGCATCCGCCATGGCAAGCTCCTTATGAGCCGGGCCGATTAAAAAATCGTGCTACGATTTTGTAATTTCGTGCCACAGGTGTATTTTTGCAGATAACAAACTAACCATATCTGTAATGAAACACCTCACATTAATTCTCGCAGCTGCGGCCATGACATTCAGTGCCGCTCATGCAATTGAAATTCCAGACACTCTACAGGAAGTTGTAATAACCGGTACACGTGCCGCAACCGATGTGCGCCAACTGTCACAGACCGTGAATGTGATAGACCGCGCTGCAATTGAAGAGACCAACCGTACCTCATTGCTGCCACTTCTTACCGAGCAGGTCCCGGGACTCTTTATTACACAGCGCGGATATGCCGGTTACGGCGTATCGGGCGGTGCTGCAGGTAACATATCCATGCGTGGTATGACCGGCGGCGCAGCACGTATGATAGTTCTCATAGACGGACATCCCAACTATGCCGGCATCTACGGACACCCCATAGCCGATTCATACCAGTCTCTCATGACCGAGAGGGTCGAGGTTCTGCGCGGTCCCGCATCAATCCTGTACGGATCCGGTGCAATGGCCGGCGTGGTCAACATAGTAACCAAGAAAGAGGAGGGCACACACGCACGCCTTCATGCCGGTTACGGGTCATTCAACACAGCCGAGACCGAGTTCACCGCCAGCACCCGTCAGGGTAAGTTCAGTGCAGTGGCATCAGGTTCATACAACCGCACAGACGGACACCGCGACAATATGAACTTTGAGCAGTTTGGCGGTTATGCCAAGCTGGGATATGATATATCAGACAACTGGAATGCATCGGCCAACGTGGATGTAACCCGTTTCAAGGCCTCACAGCCGGGTTCTGAAAGCGCTCCGCTGATAGATGCCGATCAGGAGATAACCCGCGGTACCACAGCCCTGTTTGTTGAAAACAATTACGCACGCACACAGGGTGCCGTAAGCCTGTTCTACAGTTGGGGCGACCACTGGATCAACGACGGATATGCACCCGGCACCACACCCAAACTGTTCCGTTTCATCTCTTATGATGAGATGCTTGGAGCATCGGCCTGGCAGAGCGCAAGCCTGTTTGACGGCAACCGCATTACCCTGGGATTTGACTACTACCGCTATGGTGGCAAGGCCGATAACCATTTTGTTGACGGACCTACCGCCGGTACGGATGTACCTCAGGTCGATGAGCGTGAAGATGAGTTTGCCGGATACCTGGAGATGCGTCAGGAGATAGGTTCACTGCTTACCCTGAATGCCGGACTGCGTGTGGACCACCACTCAAAGGCAGGTACCGAGCTGGTACCACAGGCCGGTGCCGCATTCCATCTGCCAGCCAATGCCGAGGTTAAACTGTCTGTAGGCAAGGGATTCCGCTATCCTACAATAAGGGAGATGTACATGTATCCTCCTCATAACCCCGACCTTGAGGCCGAGTCACTCTGGAACTATGAGCTCTCATTCTCACAGAGGCTTCTAAGCGGCAAACTGTATTATGGAATCAATCTGTTCCACATGGACGCCAAGAATATTATTCTGACATTGCCCAATCCCACCGCTCCGCCTCCAATGCTCAACCAGAACAGCGGCGAACTCAAGAATACAGGTGTTGAGGTTGAGGCATCATACCTGATTTCCAAGTCATTCGCAGCCAACTGCAACTACAGTTACCTCAAGATGGAGACTCCAATTGTAGGCGCACCTGAGCACAAGGCTTATCTGGGCGGCTCGTACACCAGCAACGGCTGGCATGCCAGCACCGGTCTGCAGTACGTGAACGGCCTCTACTCGGCTGTGGGTCCCGATGTTAAGGAGGACTTCCTGCTCTGGAATGCACGCGTATCCTATCAGTTGACCGATATGATCCAGCTTTGGGTGAACGGCGACAACCTGCTCAACACCAAGTACCAGATCAATGCCGGATACCCCATGCCAGGTATAGCATTCATGGCCGGCGTCAACCTGTCATTCTAAGAAACTGTCCAAAAATTGGACACTTTTAGGGCGAAATCGATGATTTTGCCCTTTTTTCTTGCAAATACATTATCCTATCTGATATTTTTGAGTTCATTACTCAAAAAGTCCTGTATATGTTTATTCACTATCTGAAAACGGCTCTCAGGAATCTGAAGGTAAATGCCGTATTCAATCTTATTTCCATAGTCTGTCTGGCTGTTGGAACAATAATCTTTGCAATCCTTGAATATGAGGTGGACAATGACTTGCTGTTTGAAAACAGGTTGCCCGGACGTGACCGCATTGTAGCGGCAACACTAGTGCAGTGCTTTGAGGACGGTCAACCGGACACTGTTGCATGTTACCGGCCTAAAGAATCACGTTTTTATGATTCGCCTGCCATTGAATGCGTATTTGCAAGTGTCTTTGACCAGAAATACGGCGACTATTCCAGCCAAGGCAATACCTATGCCGAGATGGTGCTTACCGAGCCTGACGGCACACAGGTAGCAGTAACAGGACAGTTTGACCGGATTACATCCAACTATTTCAAGTATAAGGGCATGACGCTTCTGTATGGCGACAGACTGCCTCAGAACCGCCGGGAGATAGTTGTCAAGGAGTCACTACTTAAGAGACTTAATGTAAAGGGAGATTTGGCCAGTTGCGTTCTGGAATACTGTACCCCTGACGGCAACACGAGCCATGATACCCAACTGCACATTGTCAATGTCATTAAGGATGACAAATGGAGCAGACGGATAAAGGCTGATATCTTTTATTACTCAGATGGACTGCAGAAAGTTCAGGCAGTGCTTAAGGAAGGATACAGTATAGACCAGGCCAACAGCATGCTAAAGGAGAACACTTTTCCCTGGCGAATTGAAGGAAACACAAGACTTATTGTGCCGCAGGTATGTCCCTTACAGGATAGGGAGCAAAATCAGACCGATATATGGAAACGCCTGTTGTCAGTTCTTGTGCTGATTACAGGAATAGTCTGTTATCTGAGCAATCTTATAACCTCATTCATCAGGCATTGGCATGACAACCGTCTCAGGATATGTCTGGGGTCAACCCGTAACGGACTGACAAAGATGCTTGGCTGCCAGGTTCTTGTAACCCTTCTGCCGGCATTATTGATTGCAATCATATCCACACTGTTCCTTACACCTTTCCTCAACACTCTTGACACCCGGATTGTCTATTATCATCTGCCGTATATCATTATGCTTGAACTTATGATGACGACAGTGGTATTCCTGCTTTGCATATTGGTTGTGGCCATTGTAATCAAATATGTCAACGTATCGGTTCCCGAAAAGAAGAACGCCCTGTCACAAAGAGAGAGGAATCTGCTTAAATATGCACTTCTTACAATAGAAATTGCCATCTCCGTAATGACCCTGAACGGAACCATTACGATGATTGAAACCGTGCCCAGGCCATACTGCCCGCTTTCGCGTAATGAACTTAAGCATATCCTTACTCTTGATATGCGTAACGGTTCTTTTGATCAGCACAGGGACAACATTAAGACCAAAATCAGGGGCATAGCGGATGTTGATGATATACTCACGACCGAGATGCCGCTTTATCCCACCGGTGACTGGTTCAACAGGGCCGATGTTGAAGAATTCAACCATTATGATGAATCTCAGGGCAGGGCGGTAAGTACTATTAGTACTGAATTCATATTCTGTGACACCAATTATTTCAGTTTCTTCAAGATACCGGTCAGGCATATGGATTATGACAGGTCAATGGATGGCGTGTTTGTATCGGAAGAACTATGGAATAAAATGGGTGATAATATTCCTGAAGTCCTGCACATCTGGGTAATGGATGATTATCATTATGAGGATGCCATCAGGACAACTCACAGCATAGCCGGAGTATTCAAAGAGAGAATGGGATTCATCAGAAGACCGTATGACGGCTATTTTGCAGGACCGTTCAACAGTCAGCATTCAGGTCATTACCTCTTTATAAAGTTCCGTGACGGAGCCGATATGAAAGCCATGAAATCCAGTATTGAAAAGATCTGTCAGGAGCAGATAGGCAACTTCAACGACGACTGCATCGGCACTATGGGAGGCAAATGGCTGGGTACAAGCCACAACACCAGAATCATGATCATGCTGCTGTTTACGGCAGCTTTGGCAGGCGTACTAATGGTTTTGCTGAGCATCATATCGGTTATATCGGCCGATACCGGAGCACGTCGCAAAGAGGTGGCTCTACGCAAGATACACGGAGCAAAAGCCCGGGATATAGCACGCATGTTCATCCGCCCGTATGTCTGGGTGATGCTTATAGCGTTCTGCATAGGATATCCCTGCACCAAGATGCTGCCGGGACTGCAGTATACTCCACTCCTGACCTGGCGCATACCGTTGGTTCTGTTTATCACGGCTCTTGTCATCACCTTATCCACTGTCTGGAAACTGCGCAGGATTATGCGCACCAACCCATCGGAAGTGATCAAGAGCGAGTGAGTGTCAAAAAATTAGACGATTTTAATGTAAAAAGGACGATTCTTAAATTCTTTCTTGGAGTAAGGCAAGGGGGAGCGGTACTTTTGGGCTGTCAATAAAACAAAAAAGTATGAGACAGCTAATCAAAATATCGCTCCTCCTTGTTTTGCTGAACGTATCGGCCGCCGGCAATGCCGCCGGTGGCGATACGGTTCGGTTAACCATGAGCCAGGTTATCCGTATGGCTCAGGAGTCATCACCGCAGGCGGTTCAGGCACGCAACACTTTTGAGTCGGCCTGGCTCAGTTACCGCAGTTACAGGGCCAGCATGCTCCCCACCCTGTCACTGTCGTCATCGCCGTCACTTAATCACAGCACCAATTACGTGACTCTGCCCGACGGCACCGAGCAATATGCGCAGAGCAACAGCATGCGCAACAACCTGTCGCTTGACCTTTCACAGAACGTGTGGTTTACAGGAGGTACCATCTCACTGTCCGGCAGTCTGAGCCGGCTGGACCAGCTGGGCGACAACCCCACACACAGCTACTACTCTCAGCCTCTGCAACTGAGTTTCTCACAGAGTCTTAACGGCTACAACTCATTCAAATGGAGCCGCAAGACCGAGCCTATAGAGTATCGTAGGGCACGCAAGCAGTATGCCGAGACCATGGAGCTGGTGGCATCGCAGGCTGCAATGGTGTTCTTCAATCTGGTATCGGCCCAGACGGAACTGGAGATAGCCCAGCTAAACCATGCGGCTACCGATACCCTTTACACCTACGGACTGGGCCGATACAACATAGGCACCATAACCGAGAACGAACTGCTCCAGCTGGAACTCAACAAACTGAACAGCGAGACCAGCATAATGTCATCGCAGATGTCGTTCGATGACGCGGTTGACCAGTTGCGCAACTTCCTTAACCTGACATCAGACACGCAGATAGAGGTTGTTACCACCGACAGCATTCCGCATTTTACGGTGCCGCTTGACCAGGCTATGGAGCTGGCCCGTCAGAACAGCCCGGATATAGAGAGCATGGAACTGAGCCGTCTTAACAGCGAGAGCAATCTGGCATATTACAAGTCACAGGCAGGATTCAAAGCATCCATCTATATGCGTCTGGGACTGGCTCAGACAGCCGACGAACTGCCCGAGAGTTTCCGTAACCTTAATGACGAGCAGTCAGTCAGCGTATCCATCAGCATTCCCATTCTTGACTGGGGACGTGCACGCGGCCGCGTAAAGATTGCACAGAACAACCTGGAACTTACCCGTATGCATATAGAGCAGAATGAGGTGAGTTTTGAGAAAATGGTCACCCGCACCGTGAGCCAGTTTAACCTCCAGGAGCGTCAGGTGGATATAGCCCGCCGCACCATGCAGACTGCCCAGCACCGCTATGAGGTGGCGCGCCATCTGTACGTAAGCGGCAGTTCCACCATACTGGACCTGAACTCGGCCATAACCGCCAAGGATTCGGCCTACAGGGGTTACGTATCGGCCCTGAGCCGTTACTGGCAGTTATACTACACTATCCGCAGCCTCACAGCATTTGACTTTAATAATAATGAACTTATAGAACAGCAAGTAGAATATGGACGTTAAGTTACCACCCAAGAAATGGTATGTAAAATACCGCATACACATAGTGGCCGGCATTCTGGCCGCAGGTCTCATAGGGATGCTCATCAAGGTATCAACCGGCCCCAAGATAATAAGGATTAACTCTGACAGCGTGCAGACCGCAACCGTCCAGAGCGGCGAGTTCTCGGAATACGTGAATGCCGAAGGTACCCTCCAGCCCATCCAGACCATCAAGGTCTATACCCGTGAAGGCGGATTTGTGGAGAGCGTGCTGGTTCAGGACGGTGCCTTGGTACATAAAGGTGATACGCTCATGATTCTGAGCGACCCCGAATTGCAGCGTACCATAGAGACCGCACGGGAGAGCTGGCGCAAGCAGAACCGCTCCTACCGCACCAGCATGATTGAGATGGACCAGCGCCGACTGTCCCTGGCTCAGAGCATACTGCAGACCAAGTATGAGCTCAAACGTCTGGAAAAGGAGCACAACCTGGCACAGGAGGAGTTCCGTATGGGAATACGCAGCCGCGCACAGCTTGATGTGGCCGATGAGGAGTACAACTACAAGATGGAGACCGTACGCCTGCAGTTAGAGAGCCGCCGTCAGGACTCCGTTCTGAACGCAATCCGTCAGGAGTCCCTGCAGGATGAACTGGCCGAAGCCCAGCGCCAGCTACGCAAGACCGAGGAACGTCTGAACGACCTTATAGTGACTGCACCTGCCGACGGCCAGCTGAGCGGACTCTCACTGGAGCCCAGCCAGCGCATAAGCTCCGGCACCGCCATTGCCGACATCAAACGCATGGACCAGTTCCGCATGCGCCTGAGCATAAACGAGTTCTACATAGATAAAATCACCGTGGGCCAGCCCGCCACCATAACATACGAGAAAAAGACCTACCCCATGACCATCAGCAGCACCGTACCGGAAATCAAAAGCGGATCATTTGATATCTATCTGGTATTCACGGACTCCATGCCCGATAACGCCCGCATAGGAAAGTCCTATCAGGCCCGCATAGAGATGGGCGGCCAGGCGCAGTCCATAATAGTGCCCAAGGGCAACTTCTACAACTACACCCACGGCAGCTGGGTATTCAAGGTCAACGCACAGCACACCCACGCCGTCCGCGTACCCGTAAGCATAGGCCGTCAGAACCCGCGCCACTTTGAGATACTTGAAGGCCTCAACCCCGGCGACGAAATCATAATAACCGGCTACGACCGCATATCCGATGCCGATGAAGTAGTGCTCAACTGAAGAGCGAGTGAAGCATTAGGGTCGTTTTCGGAAAATGTGATTTTTAAGCCAAATTCTATGTTGAAAATGTGATTTATTCAGTATTTTTGCATCGGATTTTGTGATTTTTGCTTATGGAACTACTTAAAAGAAAGATAGATAACTATCTCAAAGACTGGAAAAACAATCCTGAACGCAAACCGCTTATAGTAAAAGGTGCCAGACAGATTGGAAAAACCGAGTCTATACGCGCGTTTGCTAAGGCCAACTATGAGTCCGTGCTTGAAATCAACTTTGTGCTCCAGAAGAAATTCAGAGCCATATTTAATGACGGCTATGAGGTGGATACCATCATCAGGAACATCACTCTGCTGGAGCCATCATGGAAGATTATCCCGCATAAGACCCTATTGTTTTTTGATGAGCTTCAGAAATGCCCAGACTGCGCCACATCACTCAAGTCTTTCTGTGAGGACGGACGGTTTGATGTTATCTGCTCCGGCTCTCTGATGGGTATTTACTATGAGGAGATTGAATCAAACGCTGTGGGATTCAAGGAGGATTATGATATGCACTCCATGGACTTTGAGGAGTTCCTGTGGGCAAAGGGATATTCGCAGCAGCAGATTGACAGTCTCTACACCCACATGCTCCACCTTACCCCATTCTCCAGTCTTGAAATGGGCACCATGATGGACATCTTCCGTGATTACATGACCATAGGAGGAATGCCGGAAGTTGTAAAGACATATATTGACAACGGCCATTTTGGCGGAACGCTCAAAATCCAGCGTCAACTGCTAAAAGACTATGAGGAGGATATAACCAAATATGCCAAGGAGACCGACAAGGCCAAGATTCTGGCCGTCTATAAGCATATATCCACATTTTTGGCCAAGGATAACAAGAAATACCAGATTACCAAAGTTGCCAAGGGAGCCCGCAACCGGGAATACGTAGGCTCTGTGGACTGGCTCAAAGAGGCTGGCGTAATAAACGTAGCATATTGCCTGAACAATGCAGAGCTCCCGTTAAAGGGCAACTATGATGCAAACAATTACAAGGTATATTATCATGACTCAGGGCTCTTGATTGCCTCACTTGATGAGGAGGCACAAGAGGATCTGCGTGCCAATCGTAATTTTGGCACATACAAAGGTGCCATATATGAGAATGTTGTTGGAGAAATGCTGATAAAATCGGGGTACGAAGGACTCTATTTCTACAAGCATGACAATCCGTCGCTTGAGATGGATTTCTTTGTACGTGATACTAATTCACTTATCCCTGTTGAGGTCAAGGCCAACGATGGTGCAACAGCATCCCTCAACAATCTGATAGACTGGGATTCATACCCCGATATCAGATACGGAATCAAACTGGGTTACAAAAACATAGGTTGGAACGGTAAGTTCTACACGTTCCCCTATTTCCTTGCGTTCCTTATTAAACGTTTCCTTAAGGAGAAGCAAGATTAGACTCATCAGACTTGTTCTCAGGGCAGTTTCAATTGAACTGGAGAGTGAATGTGGTATAGGGATAGTGCGATGAGCAGGTAAGCGTACCCTCATGCAGCTGCATGATCTGGCGCGAGAGGGCAAGGCCTATACCGCTGCCGCTGCCCCTCTTCTTGGTGGAGTAGAAGGGCATGAATATCTCCTCAATGCGGCTCTCCGGAATCTCCGGACCATTATTGGTTACGGTTATGCAGGGCTTGCCTCCGGGGGCCGATGCCATCACGGTAATGCGGCCGTCCTCCACTTCATCGGTTGCCTGGATGGCGTTACGGATTATGTTTATCAGCGCCAGCGGGATAAGGCTGGAGTCTGCATGGATAATAACATCGCCGGCCTGCTCAAAACGCACGCGGTCCGCACCCGGCTCGGCCTTGAGCAGAGTCTGAAGGTTGCTGAAAATGCGGGATACGGGGATATCGGTCATTGATGGCTGTGCCAGCACGGTAAGCTGACGGTATGACTCCAGGAATGAGCAGACGTTGTGGGCCTGGCTGTTGATTATGCCAATAGCCTCCCGGCGGTCCTCCTCAGATTGGGCATCGGGGTTCTCAATCATAAAATCTGTAAGAGATACAATTGGAGTCACGGTGTTGCGCAGTTCGTGCGTCATCACGCGCAGAATGCGGTCATAGTAGTTCTTGCGGGTCTCCAGCTCATTCTGGTCACGGCGGTATGAGACCAGTATGCGGTTCATATCGGCCGATGCCTGACGCAGCAGCACATCATCGGTCTCAGGGATATGCAGCATCAGGTCATTGTTCTTTATGGCCCGCGCCATCATCTCGGTCTGGGATATGGGGTAGCGCAGCAGTCTTATCAGCCTGAATACAGCGGCAAGGGTCAGTATGCCCGTAAGTACAGCCAGCGGCGCGTAGCCTTTAAAACAGAGCCACACGCCAACTGCCGGCAGAGCCATTATCATCACGACCGATGCCGTCACATGCAGAGTGTAATGCCGGCTATAAGATGCCATGATGCTTCATCTTGTTGTACAGTGTCTGACGGCTTATGCCCAGTTTCTCGGCAGCAGTGGTAAGGTTGCGCCCGCTTGACTCCAACACCCGCTGGATGGTTAGTTTCTCCATCTCATCGAGTGAGCTGGGTACCTCCTGCTGTTCAGTGGCCTCGGCAGCAGCGGGATTCTTCTGTTTCTCGGCATAGAGTGCATCGCGTTTGGCTATAGCCTCCTGCAGTTTGCGTATCAGGTCATTGTTGTCCCAAGGCTTCTGGATAAAGTCCAGCGCCCCTTTCTTGAGCGATGTCACAGCCAGGCCCACATCGCCGAACGCCGTGATCATGACCACAGCCGGAGGATTGTCCAGCCCGCTGCGGCTCATTATACGGTCCAGCCAGAACAGGCCGTCCTGCCCGTCCAGCTTATCGGACCCGAAGTTCATGTCCAGCAGCACCGCATCCACATCGCCTGCACTTATCAGGGCTGGGATAAGCTGAGGGTCACTCACCGCCACCACAGTCTTGAACACGCTCTTAAGAACAATCTTAAGCGTGCTCAGCACCGCCGTATTATCATCAATCACAAGAATCTTAGCATCCGTCATAACACCACAAAGATATGAAAAAATGACGCAAAGGGGTCGTTTCCCTTTGCGTCACTCGCTTTTAATTACATCGGCCGGATTGGTATGCATGATGGTGCGAATCCTTCTCCATATGGAGAGCATGATAATCAGCGCCATAAGTATCAGAGACACTAGTGATATAAGCAGAAAGTCTCCGCCAAAACCTATATCACTCTTTTTGATCAGAACCACCGCTACCAGGTTTCCTATAATTGAAGCCAAGAGCAGTATCACACAATAAGGTTTGATGAACAGTGCCATTATATCGTGAGCCTTGGCGCCGTTTACCTTACGCAAGGCCACCTCCTTGCGGTGCATGCCGGTATCGGCCGATATGGACGACGACACGCTCAGTATTACCAGCAGGATACAGACTATGCTGCCCAGATTGAATGCCAGCACACGATACTTCAGCTCATCATCAACATACTCCGGAAGGCGTTTTATCTCAGGACCGCCGGACGACATGGGATACATCTTGGCCCACTCATCCCTGATAATGGATTCGCACTGTGCGGGAGATAAAGAATTATTGAATTTGATAAAGAACTCTCTGAAATAATTTATATTCGAATGATCCCAATATCGGAACGCAGTATATACGGTAACCTGTGTTCCAACCGTCAGCTTGCTGTTTACACGTTCCGAATAACCGGTCAGGTCCTCACATATGCGGTGGTCAAAGACTCCGGATACATGTATCTTCTTATCCAAATGATTGTTATCTGCGTATTCCAACGACTCTATATCCACGCCATCCCGCTGCAGTTGCTCATATGTCTTACGGTCCAGAAGGAATCCGGAACTGGGAGGCACAGCATCAAACCATTCAACAGGAATGTCAAAGAACCGGAAATAGTTGATATCGTTTCCGAGAACCGAGAAATGCCACATACTGTTTCCTGATTTGATCTGGGTGAATCCGGGATAATCATTCCATGAACCATTGGTTGGAATGATTTCATCCACCTGGGGTAACTGCTTCAGTTTCTGATAGTATTCCTTCTCGTTCCCACCCTCTTCATGATGCACATAGAACACTCTCCTGCTCACCTGGCTTGGCAGAGGATTGTAAGGTCTTGGAACATTCATCCACGTATATAGCGCAACCGACAAGGCGCACACGGCTACAATAGTCTCAAGCCCTATGACAATATATTTGATCATCTTACTGCCACCTCTTTGGGCCACGATCCTCTGCCTGAGCAGACGGTTCTGCCTTACGGCCGATATCCGGCACACAACGGCACCCGTAATTCCCACCATGACAATACCCACTATATCCAGTACTGCCACATCGGTATAATTGAAATATATGTAACCCAGAAATTCAGCTGCGCTGTTAAGCCATGCACATACATGGAAAGACAGATATAGAGCTATGGCAAGTGACACAAGCAGTACTGTCAGCATCTCTGTCAGCATCATGACCGACAGGCTGCCGCTTCCGGCACCAAGACTGTATCGGATTATGTTAGCCCTTCCGCGCTGTCTGAGCAGCATAACCGTATGCTTAAAGAAGTTGGCGGCGGCCACCACCAGCACTATTATGCTCAATATGCTCAGCAGAGGATCATCGGGCCTGTGATCATAGTGATACAACTGTACTACATACCTGTTGTTCTCCTGAATGTATGATGTTGAAAGCTGTCTGTTTACCTCGTTTATATCGGCTCCTTTTCTGAGCACTACATTACAAGTGATGCTGTTGGGGTTTATCAATACCGATAGTGCGTATCTGTCCAGCATAAAGAATATCTCCTGGTTCACGTATCGGCTCCACACATCATCCTTAACCACATTGACTATCACGTAGTCCCTGTTACGGTGCGATTCCTTTATACGGCACTGGCTGATATCCTTGCCATAACCTATCTTCCTTAAGAATGACTCAGTAACCACAATCTCATTGCTGTTCTGCGGCACCCTGTCACCGTACAGAAGCGTAAGGTTATGGAACTTGAAATAATCTCCGCAGACCTCCTTGCCTCTGACTGCGCCATTCAGATAGACCCGCTCCGAATCAGAAACTTCAAAATTAGCCGGAACATCACCTTGACACTCGCCCGATACATATTCTATCTCCGGGAGATCCAACTTGGCCATCATCTCAAAACTGATTGGCATGCGCATTCCTTTTCTGACAAGACCGCGTATAACGCTATAATTCTCATCGTCCGGTATATCCTCATAAGCTATCGCGCTGCGGTCATACAACGGACGGCGGTTGTACTCATAATACTTATGGTTCAAGCCATAGAAAAGAGTGGCAAACATCGTCGTGCCGATAGCAAGGCAACACACACTCAGCAAGCTGTATACCCAGTTGCTACGGATATTCCTCCATGCGGTCTTAATGTAATGCAAAAACATAGTCAAGGATTTTTTATTCAGTTGCGATATAATCTACAGGATTGAGTTTCATTATGCGGCGGACGCAAAGGGACGTTTTGATATGAACCCCAAAAGTTAGACACAAAACTTTTGGGGTGCACCTCATTTAACAATGCGTCAGTTTTTACAGCGGGAGTTCCTTTACGATGCTTCCGTCAAAGAGGTTGATAATGCGGTTGGCGTACGATGCGTCGTGACGGCTGTGGGTTACCATTACAATGGTGGTTCCCTGCTGGTTGAGCTCCTTCAAGAGGTTCATAACCTCCTGACCGTTCACTGAGTCCAGGTTACCGGTGGGCTCATCGGCCAATATCAGCTTGGGGCCTGCAATCACGGCACGGGCTATAGCCACACGCTGCTGCTGACCACCGCTCAGCTGGTTGGGGAAATGTTTCTCGCGGTGCGATATGTTCATGCGCTCCATAACCTCCTCGGCGCGGCGGCGACGCTCCTTGGCGGGAACGCCCATATAGAGCAGCGGCAGCTCTATGTTCTCGCGCACGTTAAGCTCATCAATCAGGTTAAAGCTCTGAAACACAAAACCAATCACGCCCTTACGCAAGTCTGTGCGATGGTTCTCATCAAGTGTAGCTACCTCAACCCCCTGCAGCTTGTAACTGCCCTTGGTGGGGTTGTCCAGCAAACCAAGGATATTAAGAAGGGTTGACTTACCGCAACCTGACGGGCCCATGATGGCCACAAACTCACCGTCGGCAACCGTGAACGATACATCATTCAGTGCCCAGGTCTCAACTTCCTCCGTACGGAAGATCTTCTGTAAATTCTGTACTTCAATCATATTTCAAATTATTAGGTTATTGATTACTTATTTCTGACTCAAAATTATCCCTCAACTACTCCATTCTCCAAGAAAAAACATCAAAAACGTCCCTATCGGCCCAAAATCGTCTAATTTTTTGACACTATAGCGTTTTGTCATTCGCTCTTGATGACATCGGCAGGATTTTCGCGTGCGGTGCGCAGAACGCTGCATACTACCACAAGATAGATAAGGGCAGCCATTCCGGCCAGGACTAAGGCATAGATCCACCAGCTTACCACGGTCTGCTGCTGGAACTGCCCCCGCCAATGGTTTATGAACAGGAATCCCAAGCCGAATGCAGGAACGGAGGCCACAGCCAGTATCACGCCGTACTGCCACAGGAATATGGAGAAAACATCCCATGTCCTGGCGCCGAATGTCTTGCGGATGGCAATCTCCCTGCGACGTCTACGGCAGGACAGAATAATCACAGACCATACACCCGAAACGGATATGAGTATGCATATAGCTGAGAATATGAGCAACAATGGAAACAGTTTCATTGTACTCTCTACTCTTCTTTCCAGGAATTCATCCTCCGAGAACAGTAGCCTACCAGAAAGACCCATCTTGTCAATCTCCTGTTCCAACTGAGCACGGGTTCCCTCCTTGTATTGAATGTAAAGAGTGGCATATGACGATGAACCGTTTATCAGATACAAGGGTAAGGGTCTTTTAAGAGGTCCAGCAAAATACATCTCCTTCAAGACAGCTATCACCTTGAATTCCCTGGGTCTGTTGGAAGCATCCCATGCGCCCCATTTGGGACGAAGATATATAGACTTGCCAACCGCGTCCTCAAGTCCAAGCTGCCTGGCCACATCGGCCGTTATTACAATCTCATTCTCCCAGTTCAGCCTGCGCTGCGGCAGTTCACCCTGCACTACGGTAAAGCCGTAAATCGGTCTCCACGGTTCCTGTATTCCGCCGTCGGTACAAGCCGCTATACCTTCATCATCCGGATCCACTGAAAGATAGCCGTCAGACAAGCCTATATTTACGCCGCCCATAAGCAGAGTGCCATCAGCAATAACCTCTTCTACCATCGGCAAGCACTTTATCTGATCTATAAACCCAGATGTATCCACCTCTCTGAATCCGTTCTCATCATAGACATATTTCTGGCCCATCTCAAGCAACGCCCTGTTCTTTGTAGCCAGCCCCCAATCCTTCTTGAATATATCCCGGTACTGATGACTGATACATACGGTAGAGAAGACAAAGAATATGCTGAATGCCAGCTGTACGGCGACACTCACCTGTGACAGCACGTTTGACGAACGCTTATTTACAACTGATTCATGCAACAATCTCCTGCTTACCAGGTGTGACAACGCAGTGCAAAGCATCACTGAGAATACAAGTATAATGAGCATGAACAGCAGACTGCCACCTATAAAGTAGGATTCAGGCAGATCAAAGCCTGCAAAGGTGCAGAAGGGCCCCACAAGGAACAGATCGGCCACAATACCTATGGCATACGCTATTGCCAGTACCACAAATATATTTACTGACAGCATTACGGTAAGTTCCCCCGGCGTTGAGCCATGAACCACACGCAATCCCATCTCATGGCGCCTGTCAGCAAGGCTGTTCAGGAAGAATATCAGATAGTTGATTATTGAGCAGATTATAAGCAACAGGCTTGTCCACGAGATAATGGTGACACTGTCCATACTCATTTCAAGGAGATTGCCCCTTAGAATCTTATGTATTCCACTGATATTTACAGGAACATATTCTCTCTTATAATGGCTGTTGTATTCAAGGATTGAGTTACTCACTTTATCAGCAAGAGCATTAAGGTCACATCCCGGCTTAACCTTAACCAGAACATCCGTGACCTCTCCATAATGACGGCGTCCCTGAGACTCTTCACAAACCAGCATGGCAAAATCAAGGAAAGAGTGTTTCCAGTCCTTGATAACCGCTCCTACATAATGGATTCCGCTGTCAAAGAACCGACGGTTGTTTCCAATATCATCTATGGCCTTACCAATGGGATTCTCATCACCGAAACACTCTTTTGCGTATGATTCCGATATGGCTACCAGGCTAGGGTCATTAAGAAAGCTCATATCCCCACTCACCAGTTCCAGGTTGAACAATCTGGTGAATGATTCATTGATTATGATGATACGTTTTGTTCCACCGGCACCACCCCATCTTTCAAAGGGCACTACCATCTCCACTTCCGACCACCTGGCTATATCATCAAATGACTTAATATATGCCTGAAAAGGCCTGATGTCACTGTGCAGACTAGCCGATTTATCTGCATCACTTACATCGAAAGACCAGATATTCTGCCAGTCTTTATGGAATGTGTCATACGTATTCTCATAATGAACGCAGATGGAAGTAAGGCAGAAGCAAACAAATCCTGCTGCAAGACCCAGAATGCAGATTGTGTTCTGCAGAGCGAACTTGCGGATGTTGCGGATAGCGATTTTAAAGTAATGTATTAACATATCTGGACTTGTTGTTTTTTATTTCTGTCCCAAAATTATCCCCTCCCGCCACCTCTTTCCAAGAAATAAGGGCAAAATCGCACTTTCCGCCCCAAAATCGTCTAATTTTTTGACACCCGCCAGTTTTTCCCGCCAAAGTGTCCCGCGCTCATCGGCCCTGTGAGCCTCCTGACACCGCTCGCTGTGTTACATACCTTAATCTGGAGGGTGTGTAACACACTGATGTGCCCCACAAGCCTTGTGAGTGGGGCCGATGTGGGACACTTTGGCAAAAGACTAAAAAAAGAATCTTATTGGTTGCAATACGGTGCAATATTTAATATATTTGCAACCAAACAGTAATAAGTATGGCACAGACAGCATTTACAGTCCGTATGGACTCTGAGGTGAAAAAGCAGTTTGATGAACTCTGCAAGGACTTTGGCATGAGTTCCAATACCGCATTCAACATTTTTGCCAGGACGGTAATCAAGAAGCAACGAATACCGTTCGAGGTGGAATCTGAGCGCGAGACCAAACTTCGCCAAGCACGTGAAACGTTCGAAAGAATAGAAAGGTATAAGGCAGAGAACAATTTGCCGGAACTAACAATGGATGAAATTGATGAGGAGATAAGGAAATGCCGAGAGGAACGCCGTCAAATGAACAATAACATACAACAATAAAAAGCACATTATGGAATACCTTGCCGTGATTGATACAAACATCCTTGTTTCTTATCTGCTAACTAAAAACCGAGATTCTTCGGTCGTAAAGATCATTGAACTGGTCAAAGAAGGAATAATAGTACCTCTTCTTCAAAAAGATATAATTGAAGAATATAATACCGTTTTAAGAAGGCGTAAGTTTAATATCTCGGAACAAACAGTTTGTGACCTGGTTGGTTTTATTACGGACATGGGAATCATGTGTGACCGCAAAGAATCAAATGAAACATTCCCGGACCCAGATGACATAGTATTCTATGAGGTATCCCTGAGTGTTGACGGTTCATACATGATAACAGGGAATCTGAAACACTTTCCCATAAACGGACACGTAGTCACACCAGCAGAGATGCTGCAGATAATCCATCTGGCCGAAAGCCAGGGACACAGCATCTGCGAACCACCCATCGGATTCACATCCCGATGAGTGGTCTTACTGCATCACTCGCTCTTGATGACATTGGCCGGATTCTCGCGGGCGGTACGGAGCACCTGATGGCCAACCGTGAGGCTGATGACAATAACCATAGCAACAAGAATGACCGCATAAATCCACCAGCTTATGGTAATCTGTCGCTCATACTGCTGAATCCACCTGTGCATGAATATGTAACCTACAGAGAAGGCCAGCATGGTTGAAATCAGGAGTGTACCGCCGTACTCACGGACTAATATACCTATTATGTCACCCACCTTTGCTCCATGAACTTTACGCACGGCTATCTCACGCCGGCGTTCACGGCAAGCCAGTACAATCATGGAATATGTGCCGAATATGGCAATGAGAATACAGAGTACACCCAATCCCATCACCAGATTCTTAAGATGCTCTTGGCTGACAAGACTTTCAAAGAAACGGTCCTCAGGGAATGTCAGTTCATATTCAAGGCCCGCCTCATCCATGATACGCGCCACATCATTCCTTAACACATCCTTCATGCCATGTTCGTATGTCATTGTGATATGAGCTACTGTCCAGCCCGATGATCCTACTGGAGACATAAGGCGACGGTTGTGCGGTGCGCATAATATGAACATTAAGGGAGCCGTATCAAACCTGTATGGATAAATATCACTTACTACTGCTATTACCCGGAAAGTATTGTATGCTTTTTTCTCCTCAAAGCCGGAAAACCCCATTGACCAGTATGAACGTTCAATTGAAATGGTCGGCTCTTCATTTATATCAGCAAGCCCTAGTTCTTTTTTCACGTTCTCTGTAATCACTATCTCATCATTCTGAAGGGGACGGTCAGGAATAGCACCTTCTATAACTTTTAAATCAAGCAGTTCCATCTTTTCAGGCTCCACAATATCAATGGCTCTGATATCCAGGTTGTCACGTCCGTTAATTGTAGCATCCCGCCACAATATCTCGCTGTCATAATGCATCTTCTCAATATCACCGAAATTCCGGTATAAGGCCGTTACAACTGGAATTGCCCTCAATTGGGCGGTCAAGCCAAACTGACCGTCAAGCCGCTCCAGATATTCATACCCGAACTCTTTCATGTGGTCATCTTTTTCAGGTACATCTTGCTCATCATCATCTGGCGGATACCATGCATATCTTATAGCCAAATAACCTGCCCAACCGTTCACCGGATTGTCAATTGACAGAACTGCCATATCATTTATCTTTGATCCCCATTCATTGTTACGCAGGAATTTGAATTGTCGGGCCATCACAATGACAATGAACAGGAACATCACGCTTGTGAATGTCTGAACTCCTATGCTCACCTTCCTGAACCTGATGTTTAGGGTTGAGGTAATTGAACTCTGCACGGTCCTCTTACGCAGAATCCTTACTGCAAGGATGCTTATCAGCAGCGATACCGCCAGGACCAGAATCATCACAACAACACTGCCGGCGGTCACGTATCCTCCGGTCATCTGTATATCGGCCATCTTTATGAACTGCTGCTTTATAAATTGTACTGATATCAGTCCAATAATCATGGCAACAGCAAGAATCACTCCAAGTTCTGTAACAAGCATCCTTACAAGTGAACTCCCGCTTGCTCCGTTAACGGTTCTAAGGGCCATCTCCCTGCGGCGCGTCCTGATGCTGTTGAGTGAGAACAACAGGAAATTGGTTATGGCACATAGCATCAGCATCAGACTGAAAAGACTGAACACCTTTACATGTGCATAATTCACGTACATATCGGTCTTGGCCATCTGCCTGTGCATTTCACCTATAGGTAACAATTCATAATGAGAATGCTCGTCTTCATCAAGACTGTTGCGCACTTTTTCAGCAAAAGCCTTCACATCAATCCCCTTATGAATCCTTATGAAAACGCTTGGAAACAGGTCATCGCGCGTTAAATCGCTATGATTCCAATAGCCCTCACGTGTTTTTACGGGTTTCTTGAAATCATGCCAGGACAGTATATCGAATTGAATGGCCGACATGCGCCCAAAGTCTTTTACCACCGCTGCTATGGTCTTACCCAGCAGTTCATGACCTATAGGATCCTGTCCGTAGAAAGCCTTGTCAGCGTATGTTGAAGAGATGGCTATGAAACTTGTATCCCGCATGAACCCTTCATTACCGGATATGACAGGCAGGTCAAATATGGAGCGGAACGCTGTATCAATCTTGAGTTCCGTCAGGTTCTCTTTTTCATGCTCATTAATTACGAATTTTGAAATCTTCTCTATCTCAGGGTAACTGTACAAGCGATCATGGTCATAGTAATTCACATGACCGTCATAACTCTCCGTACCGTCCTCATGCTCATAACTTGAGAACGTGAAAATCCGGTCAGCATCCTTATGATAAGTATCAAATGATTCCTCAAAATGAATCCACAAAGCAGAAAGACTGAGACATACGAAACCTGCAGCCAGCCCTAGAATGCTGACTGTATTCTGTAACGCATACTTGCGTATGTTTCGCAGCGCTATTTTGAGATAGTGTATAAACATATCTGGACTGTTGGTTTTTAATTCTGTCTCAAAATTATCCGCTCCCGCCACCTCTTTTCAAGAAAAAAGGGCAAAATCGTACTTTACGCCCCAAAATCGTCTAATTTTTTGACACTCGCCACTCATTGAGATAAATCTTACAGAACAAATCGTCTTTTTATTGAATTCTTTTTTGTATTCTTGCAGTCTATTACGAAAAAAGTCGTAACGAAAAAATGCGTAGTATGGAAAATCCTTTTAAGTTCGGTACAATTGTTGAGGACAACTATTTTACAGATAGGGTGAAGGAGGTTGCTTACATAGGACAGTTTATCCAAAGTGCCAACCATCTGGTTATAATCAGCCCGCGCCGTTTTGGAAAGAGCAGCGTTGTGACAAAAGCAGTTAGGCAAAGCGGACGCAAGCATATCACATTGAACCTACAGAAAGTAACATCTGTATCGGATTTGTCCGCCAAACTGCTAAGGGAGTTTTTCAAGATTCACCCGCTGGAACGGGTCCGTCACTTGATTACTCATTTCCGCATCATACCTACAATCTCAACCAACCCTCTTACAGGAATGATGGATGTTTCTTTCCAGCCGGGCGCTGACGGTACTGTTCTTATAGAGGATGTATTAACTCTGATTGAGAACGCCCATTCTGAGAGTGACCGTTTGGTTGTGGTTCTGGACGAGTTTCAAGAGATACGTGACATTGCTCCAAAACTGGATAAACAATTGCGTTCCATAATGCAAGAGCAAAAACACATCAATTATATATTGTTGGGCAGCCAAGAAAGTATGATGACTGACATTTTTGAGAACAAGAAGTCACCATTCTATCATTTTGGCGAATTGATGCGTTTGGGCAAGTTGCCACGTGAGGATTTCCATCGTTATCTCTCTGAACGTTTGGCATATTGTTATCCCGATAATTGCGAATCTTTATCGGACAAAATCCTGGACTACACAGGATGCCATCCGTATTACTCGCAACAATTAGCTTCAAGCGTATGGCAGATAGGTGTACTGCAGCCGGACATAGATGATCCCATAACAGAAGCGATAGCCTATATTGTAAGAACTCATAGTCTGGACTATGAGCGCCTATGGATGAACTTTAACCGCACTAACAAATGGATTATGCAACGTCTGGCATCGGATCAACCATTACAGTCAGGCCACTACCCCACCAGTACGGTTTACAGTGCTCTGAAACGGCTGCAGAAAGATGGATATGTAATCTATTCAGACCGATACGAACTGGAAGACCCGTTCTACAAGCAGTGGATTCTGAATGGAAATTGATAACAGAATCTACGATGAAACAGTTCCTGCCCGACCAAGGTATTCCGCGCCTCATATTGCTCATGTGACGCATTAGGAAACGGCCCCTTTGCGGAGTTTTAAAGTACGGGAATCAGATACTTCCAGATTATGTCCATATAGGGCTGGTAGAGGTTGGAGTCTGTGGTGAGCACCAGCACGGCATCCTTATCGGGGAATACCATGAAATACTGGCCGTTGGCTCCATCGGCACGGTAACCGTTATCGGAGCATATCCACATCTGATAGCAGTAGCCCTTGGCCCACTGGTTGTTATCCTTGGTTATACCCAGACGCGGCATATCCTCCAGACGCGTTCCTGCGGGACCCGATTCTACCTTATATGTTGACATCTCCCTGACCCACGATGCAGGAATCACCTGCTTTCCTTTCCACTTGCCGTTCTGCAGCATGCACTGTCCCATGCGGGCCATATCCTCGGTCTTAAGGTGCAGACCCCATCCGCCGCAGCTCATTCCCTGCGGGCTCTTGTCCCATTCAGGCTTTTCTATGCCTAATGGCTGCCACAAGCGAGGCTCCAGATAGTCATTCATGTCCTGCCCTGTCACCTTGGTTATTATGGCCGACAGCATATAAGTGCCCACCGAATTATACACGAAATACGTTCCGGGCGTGTGGGTAACCGGCTCTGCCAGGAATCCCTCAACCCAATCCGGAGCGGTATAAGTATTGAAGTTTATGGCCACATCATGTCCGCAGGTCATTGTAAGCAGGTCACGTATGGTCATTGCGGCCAGATTATCGCTCACCTGAGCCGGGAGTTTGTCCGGGAAATACTTGATAACCTTGTCATCAACCTTTATAAGTCCCTCATCAATGGCAAATCCTATGGCTGCGGCCGTAAAGGTCTTGCTAACCGACCACATGGTATGCGGCTTTTCGGCACTCTCACCGTTATACCAGCGCTCCAGCACTACCTTGCCGTGCTTAAGCACCATGATGCTGTGCAAGTTGATATGGTCCCTACCCTTGGGCTCGGTCTTTGTAGCCTCGTAAAAAGCATCGGCCGCAGCCACCAGTTCCTTACTGGGCTTGCCGCGCTTTAGTTCATTGTCAGAGGATGAATCACAAGCGGTAAACTGCATCATCACAGCAGCCACCATAACAACGGCCAATAAACAGATTTTTTTCATAATGAATGGTTAGTAACTTATTTCTCCAAAGATAGTCATTATCCTTAGAATCATTCAGAATCTGCTTAAATTTGTAACCTCTTAACGAGATCACGATATGATTCAGTTCCAACCAGACAAAGGTATTCCGCGCCACATATTGCTTATGATGGCCGTGCTGGCCGGAGTCACTGTGGCCAATCTGTATTATAACCAGCCGCTTCTGGAACTTATCTGCCGCGATACGGGCATCAGCCAGGTAGAGGCCAACCTGATTACCGTTTTCACCCAGACCGGTTACGCATTGGGACTACTCTTTATTATCCCCTTGGCCGATATGCTCCCGGTGCGCCGTATTACCGTCACTGCAATGCTGCTTGCGGCGGTATCGGCCTTCCTTATGGCTATTGCCGGTAATGTATGGCTGTTGTGGGTATCGTCACTAACGCTGGGGCTCTGTTCCATAGTGCCGCAATTGTTCGTTCCTATGGCCACGCTCTACTCCGAGCCGCAGAACAAGTCGCGCAACATGGGTCTGGTAATGTCGGGCCTGCTAACCGGAATACTGTCGGCCCGATTCATAAGCGGATACATAGGCAGCTGGCTGGGTTGGAGAGGAATGTTCTACATTGTTTGCGCCCTGATGATAATAGGGCTTGCGGTAATCCTGTTCATGATGCCTCAGGCCACGCAATCGTTTAAAGGTACCTACAGGGAACTTATGCATACCGTGGGGCACATATTCGTAACGCAACCTAGAATACGCCTGTACTCTTTCCGGGCGTCAATGGGATTCGGCAGTCTTCTGCCCATCTGGGCTTGCCTGGCATTCCATCTGGCCCAACCGCCTTTCTTGGCAGGCAGCGACAAGGTTGGTATGCTAAGCATCTGCGGAGTGGCAGGAGCGCTGGCGGCCAGCGGAGTTGGCAAGTATGTGCCTAAAGTGGGAGTACGACGAATGTCTGTAATAGGTTCACTGAGCCAACTTGCGGCGTGGGTTGTAGCGTTCCTGTACGGCCACACCTATGCGGGCCTTATTGCTGCAATTATTTTGGTTGATGTGGGGGCACAATGCCTGCAGATAAGCAACCAGAGTGGATCGCTCCAGCAACTGCCGCAGGCCACCAACCGCGTGAACACCATATTCATGACCACATTCTTTGTAGTGGGCAGCCTGGCCACCTTCCTAGCCGGACAGAGCTGGAGCCTTGCCGGATGGACGGGAGTATGCCTGGTGGGAGCCACATTCCCTGTCATCTCCCTCATACTCTCTGCTTTTGACCGCACCCGCCAAAGCGTCCCACGCTCATCGACCCTGTGAGTCTGCTGGCGTTACTCGCTCTTGATCACGTCGGCAGGGTTCTCACGTGCGGTACGGAGCACGCGGTTAAGTACCGTGGCAACAATGACTAGTGCGGTAAAGACAAATACCGAAAGGTAAATCCACCAGCTTATGGCAGCCTGATAATAGAACTGCTGTATCCAGCGGTGCATCACCATATAACCCAATGCCATAGCTACCGCCGATGACACAAGGAATATGGTTCCGTATTCACGGACAAATATGGCCAGAATCTCCCCTACTTTTGCCCCATGAGTCTTGCGGATGGCAATCTCACGCCTGCGCTCCATACATGAAAGCGATATCTGCGAGAACACTCCGAACAAGGCAATGAATATGCTTATCAGGCACAGTATGGACAATACCTTTGACAGGTTTCTGTCTTTTGACAGATGCTTGAAGAAACTATCCGCAGGATATTCTATCTTATAATCTATATCCAACTCTTCCATCATCTTTTTTATTGATGATTCCAATTCCTTTCTGGTACCCGGCCGATACTGTACTGAAAGTTCTCCCCATATTGATCCGCCGGCACGATTCGCTCCGTATGAAAATTCGGGAACAAGATACTTATTCCTGAATCCGCACAACAATATAAATGAGGGTACTTCATCAAAATTATTCAGATGAATATTCTTTACCACAGCAACCACATTGAAAGGTTTGTTGGCTCTTGCGGTATCGCTCAAAGCGATATATAATCCGGGCATCTCCTCCAGATTCTTTTTGCCTAATGCCTTGAGAATGTTCTCCGTAACTACAACTTCATCATCCCTGAGTCCCTCTTGCGGAATATTCCCTTCCAGTACCGTCAGACCAAGGCGGTCTATAAGACCCGGATATATATAATCATAAACATCAGGGAAAAGAGAGTCATCAACATCTTTCAGACCAACGCTGGCCGAGTTTCCGAAATGAGACACTGACATATCGGCAAAGTTCATATATACACCCGTTACACACGGTATGGCAGATATCCTTTCTTTCAGTCCATATTTATTTTCCAGTTCATCCAGATAGACATCACCCCAGTATTGTCTGCCATCATTAGTGTACATACTCTCCTTAGGAAAAAAGACAATAGCAGTATTTTTTCTCTGTGTTCCCCAATTGAGATTCTCCATAAAACTGAACTGATGATACATAACAACCAGAGCAAACATGAGTATCATACCAGATGCAATCTGAATTCCTACACCTAATCTACGGAATGCCTTGTCATTGTTTTGCCTGATGCTTGTCTGCATAGTCCGATGGCTCATGACAAATACCTCAATCAGACTCAAGATTATGGATACCGTCAGTACTGACAACATGATATATACGCAACCCCTATGATAATAGGAGTCTGTTATTCCTATGTCAGCCAGATGCATATATGGTTTTTTAAGTATCATTACACCCCATAACCCAACCAATAACGACACCAACACAGGAATGCTGCTTTCAAGAATCATCTGCATAGCAATGCTGCCTGTCGATGCGCCACAAACCTTGCGTAAAGACATTTCACGTCTCCTGCCACGCAGATAATTAAGGAAGAAAGTAAAATGGTTTACTATGGCACACAGCAATATCAGAAGACTTGCTTTGGATAACAGCTCAAGGCCGTCATATTTCACAAATGTCTCCTCATCAGTATCTTCAAGGTTCTTGTATACCTCTTTGAGCGGGATAATCCTTTTGCCACGCATCACAAAAGTCATAGTTTCCCCAAACATATCCTCAAATGCGTGCTCGCATCGGTCAAGCATATCCTGTACGGTTATTCCATCCAGCAGTTTAAAGAACAGCCATCTGTATTCAAAGATGGAGTAACCGTCCCATTTTTTCATCATATCAAACCCGATGATAGAATGGTCATAATCATCAATTACCGCTCCAATTGTATAATGTTTGTCACCTATATAATCCGAAACGTGATCAGTAATAATCTTACCTATCGGATAATCATCTCCAAATTCCCTTTCTGCATATGATCTGGATACTGCGACTTTACCCAAATCATCTAGAAACGACCAGTCGCCAGATATCAGGACAGGATTGAAGAAATCAATGAATGCCGAATCAACACATAGGCACCTGTTAATCTTGTTATTTACAGTGAATCTATCTATATCATAGTAAACGATTGACTCAATACCCAGAGAGTCAAGCATATTCCTCTCGGCAAACTGACGGAACAAAATATAGAACATGTCACCGTTTCCTGAACGGGCCCTCTCGTTTCCTATCGTTGTCTTGCCGTCTTCATGTATCACAAACGTATAGATCCTGTCCGCATCCTTATGGAAAGTGTCATAGGAGTTTACGTAACCGGTCCATAGAGATGAAAACGCGTACGCCACGAAACCGGCTGCAAGGCCCGCCATGCTGATGATATTCTGCATGGCGAACCTGCGCATGTATCGGAAAGAGGATTTGAGATAATGTATAAACATATCTGGACTGTTGGTTTTTATTTCTGCTCCAAAATTATCCCCTCTACGCAGCATACTCCAAGAAAAAATCCCAAAATCGCACTTTCCGCCCCAAAATCGTCTAATTATTTGACACTCTCTATAAACAAAGCGCATTATTCACTACATTAGCTATGTGAAAAACGTGTTTTGAGACCTTGTTTGCGCAAAGCCCTGAACACTTTTACATAAAAAACACAATTATAATGATATTAATTTTACTATCTTTGCGATGAAATACAACGAACTGGAACGCTTACTGAAGAAAGCGGGTTGCAGATTATGTGATGAGAACGGGAGACATCCCACATGGTATAGCCCTAAAACCGACAGGTATTTCCAGACCAGCCATCACAAATCAGAAGAGGTCAAACCCGGTACTTTAAAAAGTATTCTTAAAGATGCAGGATTAAAATGATTCACAATGAAAACAGTAAAAGTAACAATTGAAAGAGGTGTCAAGGGCGACTATTCAGCATATATTTCCAGTAACAACTGTGAATTTGGCTGTATAGGAGAAGGAAAGACCGCACGTGAAACCGAAGAGGATTTCATGGCTGGCGTTGAAGACATAAAGCGTATTTACTCATCACAAGGGAAACCTTTTCCGGATATAAAGTTTGTTTTCCAGTATGATGTGGCTTCATTCCTTAATTACTACTCATACGCTTTTTCACTGGCAGGGTTGGAACGCATAACCGGCATCAACCAACGCCAGTTAAGCCATTATGTCACAGGCGTAAGACATCCGTCTAAACGGACAGCATCCAAAATTGAAAAATCCATGAAGGCCTTTGCTACCGAAATATCAGAACTCAACCTGGTCTGATTTAAACATAAGTGACGCAAAACGCGCTCGGCCCGAAGGGACGCTTTTACCAAGCGAAGCGACTGAAAGAAATACCCCTTTGCGTCAATTTTTTAGCGGCGGGATTTCCTGGAGGGTTTGGTGCGGGCGGCTTTGCGGCCGTTCACCTTCTCCTTGCGGGCCGATGACTTCTTTTTGGATTTGCCTGCACCTTCGCTGCGGAAGAACTGGTGCCAATCCTCGTTCTCGAAATTGTTCCAGAAATCATCGTCCTGTGCTACCTGGACTTTTGGAGCACGCTTGGGAGTGCGGGATGTCTTTTCCTCACGGTAAACTTTCTCCTCACGGGTAGGTTTACTCTCCTTACGGGGCTTTTCTTCCCTGCGGGGTTTCTCCTCCTTTTTGGGCTTACGCTCTCTGGAAGGTTTCTCTTCACGACGAGCCTTTTTCTCAACACGTGCAGGCTTCTCATCACCGCCCTCGGAGCGTGTCTCGGCCACCTCAACATGCACCTGACGGCCTTTGTAGTTTACGCCGTCCATGCCGATAACAATCTCCTCGGTAAACTCCTCGGGGCACTCAAAGAATGAGAAGTTCTGCATCAAATCGATGCGGCCCACATCCACGCGTCCGGCTACATTGCGGTTGAGCATCTCAATGATATGGACGGGCTGTACGTGGTCTTTCTTGCCGATATTTATAAAGAAGCGGGTATAGCCCTTCTGAGCACGGTGGCGGTCTTTCTTCTTGCGTTTCTCGCCTTCAACATCATTGCGGGTAACCTCCTCAAGTTCCGGAGCATCCTGATAGTAGCGTACAAAACGGCCGAACTCGCGGGTAACGATACGTTTGATGATATCGTTCTTGTCCATCCAGTCCAGGCGGCGGAAAATCTCGGGCAGGAACTTTTCAATCTGCTCCTCATTGACCTCAATGCGCTCCAGGTCATCTATAACCTTGTAGAGCTGCTTCTCGCATATCTGGGTGCCGGTGGGCATCACGCCCTGCACGAATGTCTTGCCTATGGCCTTTTCAATAAAACGGATCTTACCCTTCTCACGCAGGTTGACAATAGATATTGAAACGCCCTTCTTGCCCGCACGACCGGTACGGCCGCTACGATGGGTGTAGTTCTCAATGTCATCGGGCAGACCAAAGTTTATTACGTGAGTCAGGTTGTCCACATCCAGTCCGCGGGCAGCCACATCGGTAGCCACCAGCAACTGCAGCTGACGTTTGCGGAATTTGTTCATGGTCAGGTCACGCTGCGCCTGCGACAGGTCTCCGTGCAGCGAGTCGGCATTGTAGCCGTCCTGCATCAGCTTGTCGGCAATCTCCTGCGTCTCTAAGCGGGTACGGCAGAAAATGATAGCGTATATGGACGGATAATAGTCAACTATGCGCTTAAGAGCCAGGTACTTATCCTTGGCGTGAACCATATAAAAGACATGCTCCACATTCTCGGCCCCCTCATTACGTGTACCTATTACTATTTCGCGGGCATTATTGAGATACTTTTGGGATATTGCCTGTATCTCCTTGCTCATGGTTGCCGAGAACATAAGCATCTTTCGCTCTGCGGGGACCGATGACAAAATCTTTTCAAGGTCCTCAGAGAAACCCATATTGAGCATCTCATCGGCCTCATCAAGGATAACGGTGCGGATGGTATCAAGTTTGACCACACCGCGCTCCATAAGGTCAATCAGACGGCCCGGAGTGGCCACGATTACATGTGCACCGCGCTTGAAGTTGCGAATCTGGTTCTCTATCGACGAGCCGCCGTACATAGGGATAACGTGCAGCCCCTCTATGTAATGTGAGAAATCGGCCAGGTCACTGGCTATCTGAACGCAGAGCTCGCGTGTGGGGCTCAGTATAAGGAACTGGGCATCCTTGCTGTCCACATCGGTCTGCTGGATTACCGGAATGCCGTATGCTGCGGTCTTGCCGGTTCCGGTCTGGGCCAAAGCAACCACATCACCGCTGCCTTGCTCCAGCAGGTACGGGATTACCGCCTCCTGAACGGGCATGGGGTTCTCAAATCCTAACTCTTCAATTGCCTTGAGTATCGGGCCTGATACCCCGAGCTGGCGAAATGTGCTCATCAAAAGAAATCAGTTAAGTGTAACGCTCTGCTCGCCAATCATGACGCCGTCAACGAACAGATATGCGTTGTAGGTTCCGGCGCTAAGATATTCCTCAACGTCCCAGTACATGGTAACCTCCTGCTGTTCGCCAGTATATTCGATGTACTTCTTGGCTGAGTATTCAAGATTAACGTTCTCATACTTGAACGTGTTGCTGGCATCTTTTACCAAAGGCTCACCGTCGGGCTTGGTTATGCGCAGGTAAACAATCTTCTCGCCAGTCTTGACGGTAATGTTCTTTACGATAGTGAAGTTGACCACAAACTGGGTAACGTTCTTTACCTTGTACTCATCCTTGCCGCGCTTGTTGTGAGGCGTAACGGTTATGGCAGCCGCATCCAGCTGTGATGCCAGAGCCACCTTCTCCTCAGCCTTCTCCTTATCGACGGTAAGTTGCTGTACGACCTTGGTCTGCTCCTGATACTGCTGACGTACGCGGGTATTCTCCTTGGCCAGTTGCTTGTTAATCTGATCCAGAGAGTCTATCTGCCTTACATATGTGCGCATTACCGCACGGACAGTTGTCAGTTCCTTCTTGAGTCGGGTTATCTCGGCTGCATTGGTAGCCTTGGTCTGACGCAGTTCCTCCAGAAGTTGCTGGGTACGCTGCTTCTCACGGTCCAACTGACGTATCAGGGAGTCATTTGAGATATGTACCTTCATCTCATCGTACTGAACGGCGAATCCGGAGTACTCATTCTCCATCTCCTCCTTCTCAATCTCAAAGAGCTGGGTCATCTCCTCAATCTCACGGCCCTTGCTCTGGCTGTCGATGAACAGATACACTGAAGCGCCTGCAAGCAGGACGGCAACGATGATTGTTATTATCAGTCCGGTCTTACCCGTTTTTTTCTCTTCTTCCATTATTTCTTAAGAGCTACAATGCTCTCCTTTAATGTTGCAATCTTCTGAGTGGCATCGGCCTGTTTCTTACGCTCGTTCTCAACGACAGCGGCAGGTGCGTGTGCCACAAAGTTCTCATTAGCCAGTTTGGCGTTGACACCCTTCAGGAATCCCTCCAGATGCTCCAACTCAGCCTCCATCTTCTTAAGCTCAGCCTCAACGTCAATCAGACCGCCCAGACGTACAGCGTACTCCTGAGTTCCAACCATGAATGCGGCTGTGCCCTCACTCTTGGCAGCAACTACAACAATCTCCTCAAGTCCGGCCATCTTAAGAACCACGCTGTCTAATGCAGAAAGCGGGTTGCATCCCACAGCCTCAACAGTCAGCGGCTCACGGGGGCCGATGTTCTTGGCCTTGCGCACTGAGCGGACCTCAGTTACAATCTGCTTGGCATCCTCAAACTGAGCAAGCAGTTTGGCATCGGCCTTACCGTTAACAAGGGCTACTATACTCTGGTTCATGATGCTCTCGCCATCCTTGCGCTCACGTACAGCGTGCCAGAGTTCCTCGGTAATGAACGGCATGAACGGATGCAGCAGCATAAGGAGCTGCTCAAACATATCAAGTGTGGCAGCGTATGTCTTGCTGTCTATGGGCTGTCCGTAAACAGGCTTGATTATCTCAAGATACCAGCTTGCAAACTCATCCCAGAACAGCTTGTAAACAGCCATCAGAGCCTCGCTTATGCGGTACTTTGACATCAGGTCATCCATATCGGCAGCAGTGCTGTTCAACTTGTTGCGGAACCACTCCACAGCAACCTTTGCGCTCTCGGGCTGCTCTATATCGGCCACGCTCCAGGTCTGTGTAAGACGGAACGCGTTCCAAATCTTGTTGTTGAAGTTACGGCCCTGCTCGCAGATGGCCTCATCAAACGGTATGTCATTACCTGCAGGTGCAGAGAGCATCAGCCCCATACGTACGCCGTCAGCTCCGTATTGCTCAATCAAACCTATCGGATCGGGAGAGTTACCAAGAGACTTACTCATCTTGCGGCCCAGCTTGTCACGGACAATACCGGTAAAATAGACGTTGCGGAAAGGCATATCGTGACGGTACTCATAACCCGACATGATCATGCGGGCCACCCAGAAGAATATGATATCGGGGCCGGTTACAAGGTCATTTGTGGGATAGTAGTACTTGATCTCCTCGTTATCCGGGTTGTTGATTCCGTCAAACAGGCTGATAGGCCAGAGCCATGAGCTGAACCATGTATCCAGCACATCCTCGTCCTGACGCAGATCGGCAGCGGTAAGACTGTTGTCACCGCTCTTGGCGCGTGCCAGCTCGACAGCCTTATCGATTGTCTCGGCAACTACAAAACCGCCCTTGGGCATGAAGTAAGCCGGGATGCGGTGTCCCCACCAGAGCTGACGGCTTATGCACCAGTCCTTGATGTTCTCCAGCCAGTTGCGGTATGTGTTCTTGTACTTGGGCGGATAGAACTTGAGTTCATCGTTCATTACGGGAGGCAGAGCCATATCGGCAAAGTGCTGCATCTTGAGGAACCACTGCATGGAGAGCTTGGGCTCAATTACGGTATCCGGATTGCGCTCGCTGTAGCCCACCTTGTTGGTGTAGTCCTCCATCTTTTCCAGCAGGCCGGCAGCATCCAGATCTATGGCAATCTGCTTCTTTACTGCAAAGCGGTCCATACCGATGTACAGGCCGGCTTTCTCGCTCAGGGTGCCGTTGTCGTTGAATATATCGATGGTCTCCAGGTTGTACTTTTCACCCAGCATATAGTCATTGACATCATGAGCGGGGGTTACTTTCAAGCAACCGGTACCGAACTCAATGTCAACATAATCATCCTCAATTACAGGAATCACGCGGTTTACCAGAGGTACTATCACCTTGTGGCCCTTGAGCCAGCCGTTCTTGGGATCGGCGGGGTTGATGCACATAGCGGTATCACCCATAATTGTCTCGGGACGTGTGGTGGCAACCACTGCATAGTAACCCTTGGCATCCTTGTGTACAATCTCACCCTCTGCGCCTGTGGTCTTTACGGGGTTCTCGGCGGCATCGGCCACGTAGTATTTCAGGTAGTACAGCTTGCTGTGCTCCTCCTTGTAAACTACCTCCTCATCACTCAGAGCGGTCTGGGCCTTGGGATCCCAGTTTACCATACGTACGCCACGGTAGATAAGACCCTTGTTGTACAGGTCAACGAACACCTTGATAACGCTCTCTGAGCGCAGGTCATCCATGGTGAATGCAGTGCGGTCCCAGTCACAGCTGCAACCCAGACGGCGCAACTGCTTGAGGATTATGCCTCCGTGTTCCTCTTTCCACTCCCAGGCGTGCTTGAGGAACTCCTCACGGGTAAGGTCTGTCTTCTTGATTCCCTGTGCTGCAAGCTTGCCTACAACCTTGGCCTCGGTAGCTATCGATGCGTGGTCTGTTCCGGGTACCCACAGAGCGTTCTTACCCATCATGCGGGCACGACGTACCAGGATATCCTGGATGGTGTTGTTGAGCATATGACCCATGTGTAGCACACCGGTCACATTTGGTGGCGGAATGACTATAGTGTAAGGCTCACGGCCATCGGGCTCAGAGTGAAAAAACTTGCCATCCTCCCAATACTTGTACCACTTACCCTCCACATCGGCGGGGTTGTATTTGCTTGCTAATTCCATAAAGAAGTACCTCTGTTTCTAAAAATGTCTGCAAAGGTACTCATTTTTCCTCATTATTAGGGAAAAACTAGAAGTCTTTATCCAAAACGTAGGGCATACCGGAAGCAGTGATACCAGCGCCGCTAACGTTGAACTTTGTGCTATATGAGTTGTTGTAGAATTCAACTTCAACATGGCCGTTCTCATCGGCTATCACATTGGGATTCCAGTAGAGAGTGCGGCGGTAATCCACATCACCCACAATGGCGCCATCGGGATATGCAGGAGCATAGAACTCATGGCTACGGCTGAAACCCTGCATCGTTGTCACTCTCTTGCCCAGGTTGAAACGGTCCGGGTTATCGGTCATACGGTGATTATCCTTAAGCTTTATATCCAGCAGAACCATGCGGTCACTGAATTTGCCTGTCCTGTTTGATATCATGGTCGGTACAGCACTGTAGCTTTTAAGATAGTTCAGATAATCGGGAGCGTAATCACCAATCTCAGACATGCTGTGAAGGTCATCAAAGATGAGCAGACTCTCTATATCCTGCGTATCAATCCTCCAAGGTTGTGAGTATTTACCATTGGTGTAGAAACCCCTGTCATCATGCACATAACAGATAACAGGATTCCCGTTCAGCTGGAAATAGTTGTTGTCAGGAAGCCTGTCACTGAAATGCATATCCAGTTCCGGCATATCATAAACCTCGGGATACATATACTGGTAAATATAGTGATCATAGTCTACATGTTGCGGCAAGAAATCCTCACCTGCCAGATGAGTGTCATAATTGTAATCGAGATAGTTGATATAATGGTTATAGATATACTCATCACTATTCAGATACAGCCAGATAGCACTTACATCTATGGGATTATAGACGGAGTATCCCTTATCTATCAGATACCCTGTCAAATCAGTGGAGTGGTTACCCAAATCCAGTACAGCATCTACATCCTTCTCCACATCAAAAGACTTGAATGTGAAATAATCCACATACTTCCTGTCGCCATCAATCCTTACTGTGGGCAACACAAGACCTTCTGACTCATTTATTATAGCAGGATAATCCTTGAGCGTTGCACTTGCAGCAGATTCAGTAGCACTAGTTGTATTGACAGATGGTTTATTCACTGACCAGCCCGGCAAAAGTTCCTGCTTACTGTATGCCCTAAGCGCAGGCAGTTGGGCGCGTTCCAGACGTATCTTGGCACTTGGCTCTGTTGTATTCCTGGCTTTGGTAAGACGCATAGTCACATCAACCTTGCCATAGAAATCCCTCATGTCAAACCCAAAGTATCCGTTCTTGTCTGTAACAGCCTGACCGTATTCCACATACTCGCCGTCACGTGGCGAAACTGCCACATATACCTTGACATCATCCATAGCGCGGTCTCTGGTAATGCGGTTGGTCATAATCATTCCGTTAAGGCTCAGGCTGGTCTCCATACGGCGTGTCTCCTTAAACACCTTGTTGTCAGTCATGTATTCCCAGTCATAACGTTCCCAACCCTGTACCATGCATAGCAGGTCCAGATTCCTAAGATGCTGTTTGTCCGATGACTCAAAATAGTATGACGGATTATGAATGAATCCCTTAAGGTCAGATGACAGTAAGAAATCAGTGAGCAGATTATCGGCATACTGTGTACCATAATCACTTGCATCACGCACCGATATGCAGAAACGGTCACGGAAAGGCTTGCCGTCCCTATCCTTAAGCTGCAATGAAAGGTGCATCTTGCCGAACGCATCATAACGCCGCTTATCGGGCTTGACCTCTATCGTAGGCGGCACATACTTAAGATTGCCGTTATATACGCTTCGAGCCGCCAGCACCTCGCCCTTGTCAGTGAACAGCACTATCCTGCACACTCCTGCCGGCCATTGCTTTGTATCAAAAGAGAAATCTCCGCCATTACCTTTCATGGGCAGTTCCTCAAACATCACCAACTCACCACGACAGGTAACTGTCATTCCTATAGTCTCCTCTGAACGAGACGCTGTACGGTTCACATCAATATGCAGGCTGTTCTTCCTGCCGGTTATATCGGCCATCATTGTATAGCCGTTGTTTTGTGCCAATGGTAACGTTACAGAGTACCGTTTTCCGCCATATTCAAACGTTGCATCCGCACTCTTCTTGCCGGGCGTGAATTCAAACGACCCCATACCCTCATGTCCGCTCTCGGCCACAACCTTACTGCCGTCCTCAAGCACCACTGTCAGCTTACCGTTTATACCCACCCCGTTACCGTCAGTAGCCTTGAACGCCACGCGGCAAGGCAGGCCACGCACCATATTGCCGCCCTCAGGATAGAACGCCACATTTACCTTACGCAGTCTCTCCTGCTGCGGGCGGTTCTGGCTGTACATGGTAGAGTCCGATGTTATGACCGGATTACTGTAGTCACCCTCCTTATCGGGAGTCTGATACACCGGCAGCACACGTGAGAAAATAATGTCCGGATCAAAATTCAGCATATACTGCGTATAAGCCCTTATCTCATAATACCCGCTGGGATATGGACGAACTCCCCGCAGTTCACGAGCCTGCTCCGTAGCGTAATCCACCAACTGTATGCGTCCATCGGCCTGTCCGGCTACAATCTTGAGTTTCTGTTGTTGGAGCAACACCCCATTGGGAGACAGCAAATCCACATACAGCACCCCTGATTCCGTCCGGTCCAGATTGGCCGACTTTACCACAAACGCCTTAAACCAGATATCATCGCCCTGAAAGTAAGCGGTATTGTCAAACTGCAGATATACCTTCTCCTGTGGAAACAACTCATTGAACTGATGAATGTTTCCCGCAAACCGTATCAGCGCATCATTTCCGGCCACAACCTGACCAAGCGCCGAAACAATAGCAAAAGCAAACAGACAAGCCCTTCTCATAATAATTAGTTTTACACTTTCAAATATAGGCATTAATTCCAATAACCCCATTATTAAGACTGGGACAAAAAAGGGACAAATGATTAACGGAACAAAGCAAAGAAATCGGGATTAGCCTTACCAAACCTATACTTTCTTTTCCGAATGGCTTCGGCTGTAACATTGCCGAACAGTTCTGCAATCAGTTCGTTCTTAAAACCAAGTGATGACAGAATCAGAGTCAATGACTCCTCCTTATCCATGCCCGGGTATTCCGTCTGCATATCCACAATGGTATCGCTGAATGACTGCTCCAATGCAGCCATAGCAGTGACCTTTTCTTCGGCGCTCAGAATGTTACCGGATGCAGCCGATAGCAAACTCTTATATTCATTAGTCTTACGGAAATAATCACTGCCCGTCTGTAGTCTATGGGCATACAAATTAAGCAATGCTGTCCGAGCTTGCGGATTGGTCTGCGACTGCTCCCTTACCTGCGATTCCAGGATAGCTATACTCCCCTTGCGTATCTCCTGTTCCATATTTAGTAAATCCTCTTGCTTGAGGATTATCCTTTTCTTTTCCCTATTCTTGAACATCATATAAGCAAGTAACGTCAATGCCACGAACAATAGCAATGATGAGAATCCTAATATCATAAAGCGTTTGTGCCTATACCACATCCTCTCTTCAGTTAATTCCTGAAGATGTACATTTTGCAGATCAGTTATATCCTTAGTATCCGTTTTCTCTGCAATCCTTATGGAATCACTAAGCCGGCCATAATATTCGTGCCAATACATGGCTTCATCCTGATTGTTCATCAATACAGACACCTTTGTCAAATTATCGGCAAGAATCTGTCTTCCATACAAATAGGTTGTATTTTCCAAGGCTTTCCTGTAATAGAAGTAGGCCGAATCATATATTCCTTTCATTAAATACATCTTTGCCTTGAAAGGATAATCAGCTCCCTCAGGCAATGAATAATCGCCTTTATCTCCTATTATGTAATATCTTAGTCTTGTCCCGTCAAACAATGTATCGTCCGAAAATATTTCATGGATATAATCTTGCCTTGACAAAATTGTATTGAAAAACTGATTTGAAGCATCTTCCTCTCCAAGTCGCAATGCACATTCAAGCAACATTAGGTTTGACTTATATGACGTTACTGTATCCTGCAATCTATCGGCATTGATGCTGCTATTCATGAGCTGAACCATTGCCTGATTGTACATCTTCATATTCTGATACCGGGTTCCCAACTTATATTCCGTAAGTGCATAATATTGCACCAAAGTATCGGGAAACAGGTCCTTTGCCTTTAGAAAAGCATATATTGCCGAATGATCATTTCCCAAATGCGTATACACACATCCATGAGTGTACCATGCAACCGCAGCACGATAATTCTTATGCAGAGAGCCATAAAAATCTGTTGCCGTACGTATCAGACTGTCCGATGTGATAATCCTGTCATTCTTGCAATCAGCCAGGGTCTTGAGAACAACATACCATGCACGGTCTCTACGTGATGTAGGCTCCGTCATAGAAACTAAAATTGAATCCGCCGCCTTGGGGTCAGTCTCCATCAGCAACTCAGCCTCCCGCAATCGGCCATTATCCTGTAAACAGGAAACGACACTGATTGGGATTATTGCAATCAATACAGTATAGAATACCAACCTAACCCTATTCATATATCGCCACAGATATGGTTAGGGCAAAAGTATGCATTAACCCACTAAGAATCAAAAAAGCCGGTGGGACAAAAATGGGACAACAGATTGCTTTGACACAATTATTTTTAGCAGAACAATTCAAAACAGATTCTTAACTTTGCAGCAAAATCATTTAATATGCACACAAAAGAGGAAAAGATGCAGGCTTTCGGGCGCCTGCTTGACATAATGGATGAACTGAGGGAGAAATGCCCTTGGGACAGTGTCCAAACCAATGATTCACTGCGTCAGAATACTATCGAGGAGGTTTACGAGCTCTGCGATGCCATAATGAAGGACAGCAAGGCCGATATCTGCAAGGAGTTGGGCGATGTCCTGCTGCACGTGGTGTTCTACGCCAAGATCGGCAGCGAGACCGGCGATTACGATTTCAAGGACGTTTGCGACAAGCTTTGTGACAAACTTATTTTCCGCCATCCGCATATTTACGGTACTACCAATGTGAACGGCGCAGATCAGGTACTGCAGAACTGGGAGCAGCTCAAACTGAAGGAGAAAGGCGGCAACAAACGTGTTCTGGCCGGTGTCCCTGATGCACTGCCATCCACAATCAAGGCTTTCCGCATCCAGGAGAAAGCAGCTCATGTGGGGTTTGACTGGGATACCCCTGAGGGCGCTCTTGATAAAGTCCGCGAAGAATATGCTGAACTAAAGCAGGAGATATCGGCCCACGACAAGGAGAAAGCCGAGAGTGAACTTGGTGACCTGCTGTTCTCAATCATCAACGTAGCACGCCTCTACAAGATCCATCCCGATGACGCCCTGGAGCGCACCAACAAGAAGTTCATCCGCCGTTTCAACTACGTTGAGGAGGCAGCCCACAATCAAGGCAAACAGCTCAAGGATATGACACTTAAGGAGATGGATGCTCTATGGAATGAAGCTAAAGCTAAAGGCTTATAACGAAAGTTGTTACCGAGTTCGGTGATAACGTCACCTCCAACTTTGAGTTTTTGATCTTTCCCAAATCTGATTCCGCCCAGTGTTCTCCGTCTTGGAATTGACCGCTGGTGCGGATTTGTTTTACGTTTCCTTTTACTTTGAAGTCTGACAGATCAAGAGATATCTCTTTCTCTTGGGCGGTGGTGTTGGTGCAGACTATGGTGAGTTGCTTCTTACCTTTGGCGGCGAGGGCTTTCACTCCCGATCGGCGTTCTGTGGGGCAGAGTATCAGTTGGGAGCCTGGACGGATATAGCGGCTGAACTGACCGAATGCGTAGTATTTCTGGGTGAGCAGAATCTCTCCGGTATCGTGGTTGGCGCAGGCGGTACCCCAGTAGCCTCCCTGTGTGCGCAGAGGACCTCCGTCGCGGCGGCCCATATAGCCTTCCTTGCTTATGTGGGTGTCAATTACCTGCCAGAGTACCCAGGCCGATGGTTCCAGGGCCTCAATATCGTTGATTATCTTCTCGGCAAGCCACAGGCCGGCAGCCATCTCACCGGCATTCTGACCGGCGGTTCCGTTGCCGTCCACCTCACTCATCCAGAGATTTATCTTCTCGTCCTTAGCCAACTGGCCCATTTCGCGAATGCTGTTTGTGCCGTAGGTATGCACACTGATGCGGTTTATGGCGGCACGGGCATCGGGCGTTAAGGTCTTTATCTCCTCAATCTGCTTGCCGGGATTGGTCTCATCGCTGGTGGTCAGGACTATATCATTAAGACCGTAGCGTCCCAGCGCCTCCTTGGTCAGTACCAGCAACTTGGACTGTGCCTCACCGGCATCAATGTGGCAGCCCTCCTGCTTGTAGTTCATGGCGGGCCAGTAGTTGGTGTTGGGCTCGTTCATGGGCGATACGCTCTTTACCTTGAGCTTCATCTCCCGTGTCATGTAGTTGGCAACATGAGCCATATACTCGGCAAAGTCATCGTATTCATCCTCCTTGATGTTGTTCTCCTCGGCCTTGAAGTTACCGGTTGAGCAGCCGCTGTTGGTCATGAAGTAAGGGGGCGAGTTGCTGAATATCTCCAGATAGGCATCCTGTCCGGCTGCTTTCATGGCAGCCTTTACCACATTCAGTTGGCGGGCATCGGCCGTATAGTCATACTTGCGCTCTCCGTTGGCGTCTATGTACATCCAGCCGGGCACATCGCTGTCAGTGCGTGTTATGTGGTGGTGCGTGGGGTCATCGCCTCCGCCCACGTTATAGCGCATTATGTTAAGGCCCAATCCTTTCTTGGCGTCAAAGAACAGGTCGGCCGATTTCTGCGTGAGTGTCTCATTGTAGCCCACGCGGTTGGCCCACCAGCACAGACTGGTGCCCCATCCTTCCCATCGGCCCCCGTTGGTCTGGATGGCATTGTCCATTGACACTTTGATTACGGTACTCTGGGCATGACCGGCAACTGTTGCCAAGGCCAGCAGCAATACAAAAGCAAACTTTCTCATAACACCGCGAAGATAAAAAAAGGGACGGAAAAATCCGCCCCTTGGTGAAAAATGATACAAAGGGGACTGTCCCCTTTGTGCCATTTTAGAACTTATAGGTGATACCGGCGCGAAGTGCGGGGAACCAGTCCTCACCGCCAATCTCTGCCAATACAGCCAGATTCTCTGTAAAGAAGTAGCGGCAACCTGCAAAGCCACCCCAAAGAATGAATGAGTCTGTGGTCTTTACATCTCTCTCACCGTTCCAATACTTCCATGAGCGAATACCGAAACCGGTCTCGGCTGTTACATGAACCTCAAACTCGGGAGTAATATTAAGACCGTATGTTGCACGGGGAGTAATACCGATAGCTGTTTCGTGCTTGTAAGGTACACTGAAATCAAACTCACCACCAACGGTGAAGTGACCCTTCCACCACTCATCAACAAGGACATAGTCAAGAGAAACTGTTCCGCCAAAAGGCTGAACACCGACAGCAGCATTAACCATCATTGTACCTTTTGACCACTGGGGCTCCAGTTCAGCTGATGCGCTGTAAGAAACCATTGCCATTGCGGCAATCATCACAAACTTTCCAAATCTTTTCATAAATATTCAGTTTAATAATAAGGTTAATCGGGTTTACCTGTTAGCAAAGGTAAGTCTTTTTTCAATACATTATCTCCATCTGGCACTTTGAGCAGTCAAAACGCAGACGGAAACGCCGTCCGTCCTGTGATACCAGCCAGAGCGGTTCATGCACTTTCATATCCCGTCTTGGGTTCTTAGTGCAAAGTCCCATAGCGTTTTTGATACAGTGGCGGCAGTACATTATCACACCGCTGTCCGGTGTGTTTTTTTCAAATGCGTCATCGATGGATTCAACACCGTGATCCTGATAGAAGGTCCTGGCCTGGGCGTTCATTACATTACCCAGATAGGTCAGTTTCCTGACGGGATAAACGGGATTGGCCGATGCCCCCACGCTCGGACGGACATAAGATTCCAGACGCCTCTTTTCAAGTTCCGCGGTTGCCTGACGGCGCAGATCGGACAGCAGTGACGACGGGATAAAACGCTCCCCTTCAAGCCTGATCTCCACATTCTGTACCTCAAAACCTGTATTGCCCGTTTTACCCAACTGGGTGCGTATATTCTCCTGCTGCGGAGTGCGGGCATCCTCCTTCTTCCATTCAGTTACGGCCGATGCCTTATAACCGTCCTCATCGGTCATAATCACCTCATATCCGGACGGAACTTCCCGGAACAGGATATCAACCTCAATCTTCCTGGTGGCCGATTCCCTGGACAGCACCTTCTCAAACTCAATGTCATAGTTGCGATAGAGTTCCGTTCCGGCGGTAATCGATGGCATATCGGTCCCCTCCAGGAACAGGAACACGCGGTTGCCTTCAACGCGGTTCACGCGGTAGCCCTCCAGTTCTCCTGCGCGGTTAAAGAAGCATATTCCGTCACCGTTGTGGAAAGCCTTGAAACCGGATACCTTGATCCAGCCGCGGCCCACCTCCTTGACGGGACCCATCTTCTCACCAATTGACTTGGGCGTACCGAATGAGTAGATGTCATCAGTGCGGCCGTGCAGGAAATAGTCAGTGAATCTGCGGTTGAAACTGCGGTTCACATCGGGCGTGAAATGCGGAACGCTATGGCCCGATGACGCCCTGACAAACTCACTTCTGCGTACCAGGACCTTATTTACAGCCTGATTGTATGCGGCAGTCACGTTCTTTACGTACTGCACGTCCTTGAGCCGGCCCTCAATCTTGAACGAGCAGACACCCGCATCCATGAGTTCCTCCAGATATGCCATACGGTTCATATCACGGAGCGAGAGCAGATGCTTACCCGCAATCAGGGTGTTGCCGTCAGAGTCAACCAGGTCAAATTTGAGACGGCAGAACTGGGCGCATTCGCCGCGGTTGGCGCTGCGACCAAAGCAGTACTGCGATGCATAGCACTGTCCGCTGTAACTTACGCAGAGCGCTCCGTGTACAAAGCACTCCAGTTCCACATCGGGACATGCCTTATGTATTTCAGTAATTTCAGCGAGCGAAAGCTCACGGGCCAGCACCACGCGGGTAAACCCGCAGTCAGCCAGGAAACGCACCTTATCGGCTGAACGTACATCGCACTGTGTGCTGGCATGCAGTGCTATGGGTGGCAGTTTCATCCTTAAAACCGCCATATCCTGAACGAGCAGGGCATCGGTCCCGGCCTCGTAGAGTTGCCATATCAGTTTCTCGGCATCGGCCAACTCAGAGTCTTTAAGTATAGTGTTGACGGTCACATAGACCCTGGCTCCGTAGAAATGGGCAAAACCGGCCAGTTGTGCTATATCCTCCACGCTGTTGCCGGCAGCCTGACGGGCGCCGAACCTTCCGGCACCTATGTACACAGCATCGGCTCCATGCTTAATGGCCTCAATGCCGCACTCCAGATTCTTGGCCGGAGCAAGCAGTTCTATGGTCCTTCCCTCTTTCATTTACCAGATACGTACCCTGTTTTGGGGTGCAATATACATAGAATCCTGTTCCGTTATACCAAAAGCCTCATACCACTCATCAATATGGGGCAGTGCGCCGTTTACGCGAAGACGGCTCAGCGAGTGTTCATCGCTCTTGGTCTGCTGCAGCACCATCTCGTCGCGGCAGTTCTCAGCCCAAGTACAGGCATACGCTATGAAAAAACGCTGCAGCGGGGTAAAGCCCAACTTGACCTCATCATCACACACCTCCCTGAATGCCTCCAGGGCAACCGTAAGGCCGCCATGATCGGCTATATTCTCACCCAGAGTAAGTTTTCCGTTGGCCTTGATGCCGGGCAGCACCTCAATTCCACTGAACCAGTCCACCAGTACCTTGACCCGTCGGTTGAACCGACGTGTATCGGTGCTGCTCCACCAGTTGCACATATTGCCCTCCTTGTCAAACTGACGGCCCTCGTCATCAAATCCGTGGGTCATCTCATGTCCCATTATTGTTCCGATGGCACCGTAATTGAAAGCGTCATCGGCCTCCATGCTGAAGAATGGATACTGCAGAATGCCTGCGGGGAAACATATCTCATTGATGGATATATCATAGTAGGCGTTTATCTCCTGCGGATTCATATACCACTCCGTACGGTCAACCGGTTTCTTGAACTTGCGCTCCACCATGTCATCCCAGAAGAAACGGCTTATGGATGCACTGTTCTCAAAAAGGGTCCTGGCGGGGTCAATATCCATATTGGAGTAGTCACGCCACTTGTCGGGGTATCCTATCTTGAAACTGAACGCATCCAGTTTGTCCAGTGCAAGGCGGCGGCTCTCATCGCTCATCCACTCCTGCGCCTCAATGCGGCGTCCAAGCGCGCGTTTAAGCCGATGGAACATATCGATCATACGCTCCTTGGCACCTGCCGGGAAATATTTCTCCACATACAGACGTCCCAGAGCATCGCCAAGTGTTCCGTTTACGGCCGATGTAGCCCTTTTCCACATGGGTTTGGGCTCCTTCTGACCGCTCAGCGTGCGGCCGTAGAAATCAAAGTCCGCATCGTCAAGCATCTTACCCAGGCGGGTACCGTTGGAGTCAAGCATCTGCCACTCCATAAGGATCTTCTGATCCTCAATGGGTTCCTCGTTGAGCACCCGGATGGCCTCCATTATTGCCTCCGGCTGGCCTACATCGACCCACTCTACTCCGTCCAGGCCCAACTTACTGAAGAACGTTTTCCAGTCCAGTCCGGGCAGTTGCCTGTAGAGTTCATCTATTGACCACTTATGATAGTTGGCAGCCGGATCACGCAACTGGACATTGTTGCGTGACGCACGTGCCAGTCGTTTTTCAATCCGCCAAACGGTACGCATTCTCTGACGGGCTTCCAGCCGGCCGTAACCGGCAAGTATCAGCATTCGTACCATATGCTTCTTGAATTCCTTGCGTATGTTTATGGTCTGCAGGTCACGGTCGGTGTAATACTCCTTGTCACCAAGTGTAAGACCTCCCTGACTCAGGCCCACAATGTTTGTATTGCTGTCCTTAAGGTCCGGTCCGATGCCAACGTCAAAGTATCCCGTCACGCCATATGGATCAAGTTCCAGCATGGCGCTGAGCAGTTCCTCGCGGCTGCTGATTGCGCGGATACGCTCCATGTACGGTTTCATCGGCTCCATACCGTCACGGTCACGGCGGTCGGAGTCCATGACCAGATTGTACAGGTCAGCAATACGGGCGGCATCACTGCCGGGAGCATTATCCCTTGCAATGATGCCGTCTATAAGTTCCTTGAGCTGCTTACGGTTAAGTTCGGCAAGCTCATCATATGTACCGTAACTGGGAAAGTCATCAGGTATAGGATTGGCATCCAGCCAACCGCCGCAACTGAACCGGCAGAAATCCTGGCCGGGGCTCATGCTCCGGTCCAGATATTCCTCCCTTATCCCAGCTCCTTTAATCATTTACCAGATGCTAGCTCTCTTTTCAGGTGCCAGATAGAGTGCATCACCCGGCTTGATGCCGAATGCATCGTACCATGCATCAATGTGAGGCAGAGTACCGTTTACACGCCAGCGGCCCAGCGCATGGGGATCGCTCTTGGTCTGGTTGCGGATCTGCTCGTCACGGATATTGCCGGCCCATACGCCTGCATATGCCATAAAGAAGCGCTGCTCGGGGGTATAACCGTTGATGGTCTTGAGCGGAGCATCCTTGGTGGCGTTCTTGAATGCCTGATAGGCAACCATCAGACCACCGTGATCGGCAATATTCTCACCCAGAGTAAGTGATCCGTTGGCATTCAGGTCAGGCAGAACCTTGATATTGTCAAAGTGGTCAACTATAACCTGAACATGCTCCTTGAACTTATCGGCATCACCCGGAGCCCACCAGTCGCTGAAGTTACCGTCCTTGTCAAACTGACGGCCCTGGTCATCAAATCCGTGAGTCATCTCATGGCCGATAACCACACCAATTGCACCGTAGTTGAATGCATCATCGGCACTCATGTCAAAGAACGGATACTGAAGGATACCTGCGGGGAAGCAGATTTCATTGGTGGTAGGATTGTAATAAGCGTTGACAGTCTGAGGAGTCATGAACCACTCGGTGTTGTCAACCGGCTTCTTATACTTACGCTCCACATTGTCCTGCCAGAAGAAATGAGACATGGCAATCTGGTTGTCAAACAGACTCTTGCTGGGATCTATAGTAAGTTTTGAGTAATCCTTCCACTTGTCGGGATAACCTATCTTTACATAGAAGGCATCCAGTTTCTCATGAGCGCGTGCCTTGGTCTCAGCACTCATCCAATCCTGTGCATCGATACGCTCACCCAAGGCAATCTGCAGGTTCTTTACCAGAGTAACCATGCGCTCCTTAGACTCTGCGGGGAAATACTTCTCAACATAAAGCTGGCCGATGGCCTCACCCAGAACGCCGCTTACTGTTGATGTAGCACGCTTCCACCAGGGCTGCTGCTCCTGACGTCCGCTCAGGATCTTGCCATAGAAATCAAAGTTGGCGTCATCAAGTTCCTTGGTCAGTTTTGATGCGGAATTGTCAATAAGCTGCCACTCCATATATGACTTGTGAGCCTCAACGGGAACTTTGGCAAGGATAGCCTCAACCTCATGAATCGGCTCGGGCTGGCCTACATCTACAAAGTCGCAGTCATAAAGACCCAGCTGGTCAAAATAGTATTGCCAGTCAATACCCTTGAAATCCTTCTTGAGCTGCTCGAACGGCATCTTATGATAGTTGGCAGCCGGATCACGCATCTGTACGTTGGTGTAAGACTTCTCGGCTATACGGGTCTCAATGAGCATTACATCCTCCATCTTCTTCTGAGCGGTCTTCTCGTCAAAACCGCAGAGGGTGAACATACGTACAATGTGCTTCTTGAAGGCCTCGCGAATAGCGGTGGTAGCCTCATCAGTATCAAGATAATACTCTCTCTCTCCAAGTGACAGACCACCCTGACCTATGCTTACAAGGTTAGCCTTGCTGTCCATCATATCGGCACCTATGCCCAGACCGAAATAGTTGCCCACAAGACCGTTCAAGTCCAGTTCAGTCATGAGCGGGAATATCTCCTTGCGGTCCTTTACAGCCTCGATCTTCTCAATCCAGGGCTTCAGGGGAGCCAGGCCCTCCTTCTCACGGCGGGCGGTATCAAGCACCAGTTTATAAAGGTCAGCTATCTTCTGGGCATTTGAACCCACCTCATTGTCGGCAGCCACAATCTCATCAATCAGGCCCTTAAGCTGCTCACGGTTATCCTCGGCCAGCTGGTCAAAGCTTCCGAAACGTGCATACTCATCGGTAAGCGGATGGGCTGCATTCCAACCGCCGTCTGCAAACTGGAAGAAATCATCACCGGGTTTAGCGCTGGTATCAAGATTCTCCATTTTGATACCGATACCCTGCTTGGAATTGTTACAAGAAATCATAGCCATTCCTGCAAATGCAATTGCTAATAATGTTACTTTTTTCATAATTATAAAATGTTATAAACTCTCTCCTTCAATCATGGCCTCCTCCCAACGTTTCTCAGCCTCGGCCAGATCATTCTTGAGCTTGCCGTAAGCCTCAAACATGGCAGGGTTCTGCGCCCCCGTGGGAGTTGATAGCCACTCTTCTATATCCTTAATCTCCTTAGAGATACGCTCCACCTCCTTCTCGCAGTCATCAATCTTTTTCTGGACCTTGCGCTTGCGACGCTCCTGCTCCTTCCTGGCCTCATAATCATCCTTTCCGGCTGATGCCTTATCCTGCGTAACCAGTACTGTCGGAGCGCCTTTCATGCGGCCTATATCGGCCAGATTGTCCAGGTTCTTCTTCTGGAGGAAGTCATAGATGCCACCCAGATGCTCACGGACCTTACCGTCGGCAAACTCATATACCTTACTTACCAGTCCGTCCAGGAACTCACGGTCGTGACTGACCACGATAACCGTTCCGTCGAATGCCTGGATAGCCTCCTTGAGCACATCCTTTGATGCCATATCAAGATGGTTGGTAGGCTCATCCAGTATAAGCAGATTATTGGGCGTAAGCAGCAGCCTGATCATTGCCAGGCGTGAGCGCTCACCGCCCGAAAGCACCTTGACTTTCTTCTGTCCGGCCTCACCGCCAAACATGAATGCGCCCAGTATATCGTTTATGCGGGTACGGATGGGACCTGTAGCCACATTGTCTATCGTATCATGAACAGTCACTTCATCATCCAGCAGCTGCGCCTGGTTCTGTGCATAATAACCAATCTGTATGTTATGGCCGATGGTAAGAGTTCCGTCAAAGGGAATCTCGCCCATGATGCACTTTACCAATGTGGTCTTACCCTCACCGTTTCGGCCCACAAAGGCCACCTTCTCGCCGCGTTTGATGGTCAGATCAACTCCGCTGAAAACGCAGTGGTCACCGTAACTCTTGGCCACGCCCTCACAGATGACCGGATAGTTGCCGCTGCGGATGGCGGGCGGGAACTTAAGGCGCATGGTCTTGTTGTCCACCTCATCAACCTCAATGGGTACAATCTTCTCCAGCATCTTGATGCGGCTCTGCACCTGGACGGCCTTGGTGGGTTTGTAGCGGAAACGCTCTATGAACTCCTTGGCATCGGCTATCTCCTTCTGCTGGTTCTCATATGCGCGCAACTGCTGCTCGCGTCGCTCCTTGCGCAGTTCCACAAACTCGTTGTACTTGACCTTGTAGTCATATATCACGCCGCACGATATCTCTATGGTGCGGGTGGTCACGTTGTTTATGAAAGCGCGGTCATGGCTCACCAGCAGTACGGCGTTGCAACGCTTGGCCAGGAACTCCTCGAGCCACTGTATGCTCTCTATGTCCAGATGGTTGGTAGGCTCGTCCAGCAGAAGCACGTCCGGATGACGCAACAGTATCTTGGCCAGCTCTATGCGCATGCGCCAGCCACCGCTGAACTCGCTTGTGGGACGGTCAAAGTCATCACGACGGAATCCAAGACCCAGCAGGGCCTGCTCAAGTTCCGCCTGATAATTGCCTCCGCCCATCATCTGGTAGCGCTCGCTCTCGCGGGTAAAACGGTCTATGAGGGCGTGATACTCCTCACTCTCATAGTCGGTGCGCTCAACCATCTGGTTGTTCAGACGCTCAACCTCGGCCTTGAGTTTATGGATATCCTCAAATGCCGTCTCGGCCTCCTGTCTGACGGTGCGTGTATCGGCCAGTTTCATAACCTGCGGCAGATAACCTATGGTCATCTCCTTGGGTATGGATACGGTGCCCGATGTAGGCTGCTGCAGTCCGGCGATTATCTTAAGCATGGTCGATTTGCCCGCACCGTTCTTACCCACCAGGGCAATACGGTCCTTGTCACCTACCACGTAGCTGACGTCATGGAACAGGGGACGGGCCCCGAACTCAACCTTAAGATTCTCTACCGAAAACACTTACGCAAACAGTTTGGCGGGATAAACGCCCTCCTTTACAAGTTCTGCAATCTTATCCACAACACCCTGACGGTCATCAGCATATGTAACGCCGAACCACTTTGAAGTGGTGTCAAGGACCTCAACCGTTGCGGTTCCGTTATTGATGAGCTCATTTACCATGAGCGGTATGTAGTACTCTGACTTGGGAGTGTTGATATTTGCCTTGAGCCATCCCTTGAAGAAATCCTCGGAGTACTTCATATAGTCAGGGGTGAATCCCCATACGTTCATTGATACTGGTGTATTGTCATCAATGCGTACCCAGTCATCACCATCCTTATAGCATACACCGTTCTCGCGGCGCAGTATCTCGGTGCGCTCCACTACGGTTGTAAGATGACGCTGTGCGTTCACCTCGCATACACCGCGTGACACCTTGCCGTTCTCGCTAAGGGTGTTGGCTACGCGGAAACCCACCATTGAATAGACGTTCTTTGAACCCTCTGGCAGACTGCTCAGGAACTTGCCCATAACGGCAAAGCAGTCACGGCCGTAAAAGTCATCGGCATTGATTACACAGAAAGGCTCGTTGATTACGTCCTTAGCCATGAGTACTGCATGGTTGGTACCCCAGGGCTTGGTACGGTCCTCGGGGCACTTGAAACCCTCGGGCAGGTCGTTTATGCTCTGGAACACCACCTCGGTCTTTACGTGACCCTCATATTTCTTGAGCACCAGACGGCGGAAATCATCCTCAAAGTCCTTGCGGATAATGAACACCACCTTGCCGAATCCGGCGCGGATGGCATCGAACACTGAATAATCCATAATGGTCTCTCCACTGGGGCCCAGAGCATCCAACTGCTTGAGTCCACCGTAACGGCTGCCCATTCCGGCTGCCAGAACAACGAGTGCAGGTTTCATAAATATGCTGTTTTTGATTATTATTCCGTTTTAATTCGCAAAGGTAACACATTTCCACCTATTATTTCGCTATATTCGCACTCAAGAAAACACTTTGAGCTATGAAAAGATATCTTATAGGAATTCCTCTTGTGATGGCATTGCTGTTTGCCACCAACTGCAAAAACAACGCCCCTGCCGCTCCGGCCGAGGAGGTTGATGCCGACACCATAATACTTGATGCCGACCAGTACGTACGTTTTGAGACCACAAAGGGTAATTTCACCATAAAACTATATCGCGAGACCCCGCTTCACCGTCACAATATGGTACGTCTGGCACGCAAGGGTTTCTATGATGACCAGTTGTTCTTTGGAGTCCAGAAAGGATACAAGATTCAGGCCGGCGACGTAAGTTCCAAGAATGCCAAGCCCAATCAGGAAATCGGTATTGACGATGATGATGAAGAGTATATCATAAAATCAGAGGTAAATCCCTGGAAATTCTATCACAAACGCGGAGCAGTGGGACAGGCCAGCACAAAGCAGTTCAACTATTCCACCAGCCAGCAGTTCTATATCATAACCGGCAGAAAAGTAAAGGTCAACACATTGCCCACCCAGGAGAAAACCATAAACAAGAGGTATCGTCAGGCAGTAAAGGATTCACTCACACAACCGCATGCCGATGATATACGCACCTGGCAGAAATACGGTGAAAAGAAAAAGATAAGCAAACTGAATGAACAGTTGAATGATCAGGCCGATGCCATTATGAAGACCCGCAAGTCATTCACATATTCCAAGGAACAGACAGACTTTTACGCCAATATAGGCGGAGCACCTTCATTGGACGGCCTTTATACCGTGTTCGGTGAGATCATAGAAGGTATGGATGTGGTAGAGGCCATATCAAACGTCCCGGCCACAGGAACCAACCGCCGTCCCAACCCCGACGTAAAGATCATCAAGGCATACGTCCTTGAGGATTATCAGGATCCGGCTTCCAAATAACAGTCAGAGTTTATCGGCCACTTCCCTGAAACTCTGCCAGAGAGAATCATCCGGCAGAGGAGCCTTAACGTCTATCATCTCATGCGATACGGGATGCTCAAAAGTGACATGAAAAGCATGGAGCGATATGCTGCCGTCCGGATTTGAGCGCTCTGCTCCATATTTGAGATCCCCCTTTATGGGACAACCCATCTTGGCCAACTGGCATCGGATCTGATGATGACGTCCAGTCAGCAATTCCACTTCAAGCAGATTGTAATTGACTGAACTGGACACCAGTTTATAGTTAAGGACTGCTTTCTTGCTACCCGGAACCTCCTTGTCATAAGCGTATGAACGGTTCTGTTTCTCGTTGCGAACCAGCCAGTTCTCAAGCCTGCCCTCAGGCTCCTTGGGCATATTCTTTACGATTGCAAGATAACGCTTATCCACACTCCCCACCCGGAACATTTCATTCAGACGCGACAGAGCCTTGCTGGTCTTGGCCAGCACCACCAGTCCGCTTACAGGGCGGTCCAGACGGTGCGGCACACCTACAAAGACATTGCCGGGCTTGGAGTATTTCTCCTTAAGGTACGCGGCGACTATGTTCGACAACGGAACGTCGCCGGTCTTGTCACCCTGGACTATCTCACCAGCCCGTTTGGAGACAATAATGATATGATTATCCTCGTAAAGAACCTGCATTACATGCTCATTCCGCCGTCAACCTGCAGAACCTGACCGGTAATGTATGAACTGTCATCGGACACAAGGAACAGGGCAGCCTTGGCAATCTCCTCAACCTGAGCACCGCGCTGTAGGGGAATTGACTTGCACCACTCGGCCAGTTTCTCCTCAGGGATCTTGCCTGTGGTCATCTCAGTCAGAACAAAACCAGGAGCAATCACGTTGGCGCGGATACCGCGTGATGCAAACTCCTTGGCAACAGACTTGGTAAGACCAACAAGACCGGCTTTTGATGCGGAGTAGTTGGTCTGACCTGCATTTCCGTGCAGACCTACCACCGATGAAACGCAAAGTATATTACCCGAACGCTGGCGCATCATCTGTGTGGAACAAGCCTTGATAAAGTTGAAGGCCGATTTCAGATTGGTGTCAATCACCTCATCCCACTGCTGCTCGTTCATGCGCATCATCAGGCCGTCACGTGTTATGCCTGCATTGTTTACCAGTATATCTATACGGCCAAACTCCTTGACCACCTCATCAACCATCTGTACGGCGCCCTCAAAACTTGATACATCCACGCGGTAACCCTTGGCCTTGATGCCGTTTGCGCTTAATTCTCCCTCCAAGGCCTGTGCCTTTTCCACACTATTGATATAAACAAACGCGATGTCTGCACCCTCGGCAGCAAAAAGCTGGGCCATGGCCAGACCTATTCCGCGGGTTGCTCCTGTAATGAGCACCGTTTTTCCTGAAAGTTTTCCCATATTAACTATTGATTGTTTTTTGATTCACTGTAACCTAATGCACCGTAGATAAGACGGCGAGCCTCAAAACGTATCTCCTCACGGGTATTACCCTGCCAGAGTTTACCGCGGATGTAAGGGGCCTCAAATCCGCGCATGCAATTGTGCATTATCTCAGCGGTTCGGCGTACGCTTACCACATTGAATGCGCCCGATGTCTTGCCCTCGGTAATGATATCCTGAAGCATTTGTTTCTGCTTTACGTCAAATCCCTTGCGGAAATGCTCCAATCCCCAACTGTTACGGAAAAATCCAGACCTGAGTGTTCCGTTTCTATCCACAGTCTCCTTGATGAGTCTGAAATAACCGAACACAAACTCAACGATTTTCTGCTGAGCGGGCATATTCTGCTTTGCTATTTCCGACAATTGTGTAAGGACTTTTTCAACCTCGCTGTTTATTACGGCCTGGAACACCTCAACCTTGCTTTCAAAATATGCGTATAGGGTCCTTCGGCTCAGACCTGCCTCTTGGGCAATGTCTATCATTGTGGTCTCATCATAACCCTTCTTTACAAACAGGTCCTTGGCGGCCTTGATGAACTGAAGTCGTGTTTTGGGATTCTCCATAATTTCAATTAGGGTTACAAAAGTACAAAAAATGTGTAACAATCATTTATTTGCACAAAAAGATTTGCAGGCATTGCACAAAAGGACTATCTTTACACTCGCAAAACAGAAATCGCGGAGTGGAGCAGAGGTAGCTCGTTAGGCTCATAACCTAAAGGTCGGGGGTTCGAATCCTTCCTCCGCAACAAAACAAGGTCCCCAAACGGGGACCTTATTTTATTGCTCCGGAAGGATTAATACCATTCAGGCTTGGAAGTTATCTGCGTTTAGGATCAACATGGAGGTGGTTTCGGGTGCTGGCTCCTGTTTGGGTTCAACCTTCTTCTCGTATCTTAACTTATCGTTCTTAGTGATTGTATAGATCAGGTTGGTCCTGTAGCAGATCCAGCATACCAGACCTATACCAATAAGCCAATAGATTAGTTTCTTCCACCATGGAGTCTTGTCAGCAAACGGATCGGGCTCTGCCTTAAGCGGGCTTCGGCCAACCTCCGTAAGGGTAGCGCCGAATGTCATGTTAACCTTGACAGAGGCGTTGATTGCCCATCCGTTGGCATTGAGCAGAGGAGACAGGTTACGCTTGCGGATCTTGAGCCATGCCAATATCATTGACGGGCCGGAGATTACGAGCATTATCACTATAACAAGTATGAACCACTTCCACCATGCCCAGCCGGCAACTGATTCGGACATCTTTGACAGGGCCGATGCCAAGCCGCTCACAGCCAAGCCGATGGCAGCAAAGATACCGGCAAATGCAGCGATATCAAACGGTTTCTTCTTCTCTGCTCCTGCTGCGCCGTCCTTACCGGCATTGTCAACCTTGGCGGTCATATCGGCCATAACCTTGCTGTCCTTCTCGGCGGCACGCTTCTCGATAGTTGTCTCAATGTAGCGGCCAATCTTGTTGTAAGGTGACCAGAATGCCTGACGTATGCTGATAGGATTGTCAATGATCTTGAACACAGTGGCATCCCACTCCACTCCGGCGCGGTCATAGAACAGACCGTTCTTACCTTCACGCAGATCGGACACATCACCGTCGGTCATGACGGCGGCTATTATCATCTTGTCACCGTTTATCTTGTTCACGCAGTTGCAGTACAGGATGTACATACCGCTCAGTGAGGTAGCGGTAGCGTGCGGTCCCATATCGGGCACCTTGATACAAAGCTCGCAGCAGCGCTCATCGATATAGAGCTCACCTGCCTGGAATATTGCCTTGCCCTGGGGATCGTAGAAATCTCGGAACGATACAAAGTTGCAAAGGAAAGTGTAGAAGTCCCTGTACAGATGAAGCAACTTGGCAACCTCATCAATGGAGAGTGACTCTGACTCCAAAGCCTTGTCATCATCGATAATCTTGAGCAGATCAGCCTTGCGGTCTGCCTTGAGTATTGCGTTCACCTGATCCAGGCCCAGACTCTCTACCTGAGCACCAGCCTTCTCACCCAGCCATGCCTCATAAGGAGCCAGTTTGGCTACGAATGCGTTCCACTGCTCCTCAGTAATCTCGGATGCACCCTCAAACTCCTTGTCCAGAGCCAAAGCCTTGAGTTTGCTTATGGTAGCCTGCCAAACCGGATTGACACGTCCGTCAATAGGAAGTGTATTGTTGGCCGATATGCGGGCCAGCGGATAACTTGAAATCTCATCGGCGCACTGTGACAGATCCTTGTCGCTGATGGTCTCGATACGTGTAACCGATACGTCAAGGGCGTTCACACTGCCGGCATGGAATACAGCCAGTTTGCAGCGCATAAAGTAATCGGCCACCTTGGCCTTGATTTGCTTTACGATATCGTAAACGGCAGCGGTATTATCACCGAAAGCAAAGATACTCTTGTCATCGGCGGCCTTCTTCTGCCAGGCAGAGTAGTCAGCCAAAGCACTGTAGAATGCCTCCAGCAATTCCGTATCCACGCCCTGGAGACCGCTGCGGTCAGCCTTGCCTCCAACAGTTGCCAGACAAGCCTCGATAGTCTTGATAAGTTCCTCATCCTGGGTTGACTGCACAGTGATGATACCGTCACCGTTCAGGCCGGTCTTGGCGAATATGGCCACGCTGTCATCGGCATCGGCCACCGATATGCTGTCCTTCTTGAGTCCCAGGTTCTTCAGTATCTGCTTGGCAGAAGCATGCAGCCTCTTGCCGTCAGGGTTATCGGTATTGAATGCATCGAGCGGAAGCGTGTCCTCTTTCTTGAGGAGCATATCGGGGTCCTTAATTACAGATGTTATCCACTCGGCGGCCTTTACCACCTCATTTACATGAATACGGCCGTCATTGTTGCTGTCCAGTATCTTGAGAGTCTTGGCATCGAATTCCAAACCAACAACCGGCGAACTCAAAACTGTCCACAACTTCTGGTCAAGTTCACCCAGATGCTTTATATCCTCACCGCTCTTTATGTTAACGCGGTTCTTTCCACCTATCGTGGAAAACTTCCAATCATAGTTACTCATAAATAATATATTTGTCCTTTAAATAATATTCTCATTCCAAGCCGGAATCATTTGATCACAACCTTCTTGCCGTTTATTATGTTTATGCCTTTCTGAGGAGCCTTCAGCTTTCTGCCCAAAAGGTCATAAATCTCTAATTCCTTGCCCGAATCGGCAACCATTACAACCGAACTGGACACTGCACCCTGCCTGATCAGCAGCGGAAGCATGATTTTTCCATAACGTTCTCCCAGTTGCTTATATCCATCTGCCGAGAAATGATATTCATCATAATTATCCAGATCCTTTGAGGAGGCCACATATGCTATATCCTTTCCGCCGGACTGCTGTTTGAAATAATCCGGCAACATATCAACATACACCCTCGCACCCGATGCAGGGGCTGCCATGCCATTGTATTTTCTCAACGGTTCACCTGCTATGAACGGAACCGAATCAATGGATAAATTCAGGTCTTCAAGCAGATTGGTATAGAGAGCATATACATCACGCAGCCAGGTAGTATTGTTGGCGCCGGATTCTCCCTGATGGAAAATAATACCTTTTATGACACCCGACTCCTGAGCTTTCCTAGCCATCTCGACCAACTTACCGTAAGGATAGTTGTTATATTGGGCAGCAGCCTCTTTAACCCATGAACCGGTATATGAATTTGTTATGTAATCAGAAGCCACAGTTCTGTTTTTGCTGAATGCCTCAATCTGACAGCCGTCAACAGCCACTACCACAACACCAATCTTGTAACGTTCATCCAAACCCTTTACAAGATATCGGCCGAAATAGTCTGTAACTCCAATTTGTGTATCGGGACGGACAATAGGAGGTTTTGCCGTTGTCCATGTACCAACCTTAGACTGGTCGCTGTTTACAATTATCATTTTCTTGTACCGTGCCCAGTCATCATTGGTAAAGACAGCGTCAGATATAGTATCCTGAGCCCTGATAGGAGCCTTGCCCTGCATATTGGACTGTCCGATACCCAGAAATATAAAGAAGTTGGGGTCCGGTTGTTGAGCCATAGCCCCGCCTGATACCATGCCTTGAGCCGTCAGCATAATCATGACTGACAGCACAACCTTGAAATGCAGTCTTTTCATACAGGCAAATATAATCAATTAAACAACAAATGTTTTCAGTTACCGCCCAAATTGTAATATCCAAACCTTTTTGCAGAAAAAAATATACCTTTGGGAAGCTTATAGGAACTCAATATGAAAAAACTGATAGCAATATTGGCATTGGCACTGGCCACAAATGCATTAGCCCAGAAGGAGATACGTCTTTACGACGGTGTTGCGCCCGGCAGCGAAGGAGTTAACGACAACGAGCGCGTAACGCGCGGACCCGACGGTAACATCCAGAGCATATCCGGAGTTGTAACCCCATCAATCACGGTTTATCTGCCCGATGCCGATAAAGCAACCGGTACTGCCGTCATACTATGTTCCGGAGGAGGTCTGATGTCTCACTCATGGGGATCGGACGTAATAAACATGGCCCGATGGCTCAACGAGCGCGGCATCGCGGCTATCGGCCTAAAATACCGAACCCGTATGATGGGCGGTGCAGGCGGCATGCGTATGGGCGGTGGCGGAGGTCAGGCTCTCAGCGCCTCCGTAACCGAGTTCTCCAAGATAACAAAATCCAACGCCAATCCCGACACATCAGAGAGTGGAGTAAAGAATATAGACAACGCCATAAACGATGCCCTACGCGCAATGGAGATAGTCCGCGAGCATGCCGCTGAGTGGCATATCAATCCCGATAAGATAGGGTACCTGGGATTCTCCGCCGGCGGAGGAGTCGGAATAGGAGCAACTGTCCGTGCCGATGCCGCTCATCGGCCCGCATTCATGGCGACCATCTACGGCCCCTCACTGATAGATGTTGATGTTCCGCAGAATGCACCCAAACTCTTCATCGCCACCCGAGGTGACCATCACAACGTAGCCGCCGGCCTGGTCTCGCTCTACTTTGATTGGAAACGCGCGGGAGCCAATGCCGAGATGCACCTCTACGACGACGGAACCGGCCCCTTCGGCCCCGACGATCCCGGCAACACCAGCGGAACCTGGCGCGAATCCTTCTACCGCTGGCTCCAGTTCAACAAGTTCTGATATTCCAAGCCTCTCCGCTTGACGCCCTACAACAAAAACGAGGGTGACTAAAAAGTAGTCATCCTCTTTTTTTGTTTTTAACACAGGCCCATCTTTGTCTTGTGACAAAAATGGAATAATAATGGCTATTCTTTTGAATATCAAAGGAATAGCCATTGTAGTTTTGATATTTTTCATTAT